>JFLG01000001.1 GCA_000634735.1 Prochlorococcus sp. scB241_528N17
ATTCCTAAGATTATTTTTCCACTATATTGAAGTGATAATTTTTTCATTCATGTTCTTTTATTTAGGTTATTTTCTTATTCAGTTTTTTTAAAGTGAAAATAAATAATTTTATTTATATTCTTTTAGCCGCTTACCTAGCTACTTTTTTAAGATTAACTATAAATAATAATTTTTTTATTTCAATAATCGGATCATTTTTAGTGGGTTTTTTTATCAGTAGAAGATTAAGTAATTCAAGTGAAAAAATTTTATTGAGTGGTTTTTTTTCTTGCTTTACATCCTTTAGCGGATTTATATATTTTCTGTACACAATCTTAAATCAAGGGGATTGGATAAAATTTATAATTTTTTTTAATTTAATCATTATCGTAAATTTATTCACAATGCTTTTCGGGTTCTGGATAAGTAGAAAAATAACTTAGATTTCATATAATAGTGTTGTTACTTTGATAAGGGATTATATTTATGAATGAAAATAATCTTGAAACAGTTACATCGTTATCTTCAGATTTAAGTACACGAGAGCATATTACTTTTCAACTTGAGGAATTGCTCATCGCAGGAAATTATGATGAGGCAAAGTTACTTTTAGAGCCATCCCAACCTGTTGATATTGCTGATGCTATTGGAAGCCTTCCACTTATATTGCAAGCATTGGCATTTCGATTATTAAAGAAAAATGAAGCAATTGAAGTTTATGAATATTTAGATCCAGTAGTTCAGCAAACTTTATTAGAAAGACTTCGTTCAGGAGAAGTTTTAGAAATCGTTGAGAAAATGTCTCCTGATGATAGGGTTCAACTCTTTGATGAATTACCTGCAAAAGTTGTACGAAAATTTTTATCTGCTCTTAGCCCTGGTGAAAGGAAAGTAACAGCTGAATTACTTGGATATGAGCCTGAAACTGCTGGAAGATTAATGACAACTGAATTTATAGATCTTAAAGAGATGCAAACAGCCGCTGAGGCCCTTTCTTTAGTTAGAAAAAGAGCCCCATTTACTGAAACTATCTATAGCTTATATGTCACGGATAAAGAAAGACATTTAACTGGTATTCTCTCTTTAAGAGACCTTGTAACTGCTGATCCTTCTAAGCCAATTGGAGACGTTATGACAAGAGATGTAGTTAATATCGCTACTAATACGAATCAAGAAGAGGTTGCTAGAGCAATACAAAGATATGATTTTTTAGCTCTCCCAGTCGTTGATAAGGAAAAAAGACTTGTTGGGATAGTCACCGTCGATGATTTAATTGATGTTATAGAACAAGAAGCGACAAGAGATATTTATGCAGCGGGGGCAGTACAACCTGGTGATGAAGATGATTACTTCCAAAGTAGTTTGTTTACGATTGCTCGAAGAAGAATTTTATGGTTATTAATTTTGGTTTTAGCAAATGGTTTAACAACAAAAGTTATAGCTATGAATGATCAAATATTAAAAGAAATAGTTTTATTAGCTGCATTTATTCCACTACTTATAGGTACGGGGGGGAATGTTGGCGCTCAAAGTTCAACAGTTGTCATTCGAGGTTTAAGTACTCAAAAACTGAAGTCTCTTGGTGCAATAAAGGCAGTAGTTAAGGAGGCAATAACAGGCGCTCTTCTAGGTGTTTTTATGATGCTTGTAGTGTTTCCTTTCGCTTGGTGGCAAGGAGAAGGGCCTTTAATCGCATTTGCGGTGGGAATAAGCTTAATATCCATAACAACTTTAGCCGCTACAACAGGAGCCATTCTCCCTTTGTTATTTGACAGGATGAAATTGGATCCAGCCTTAATGTCCTCCCCTTTCATTACAACCGTAACTGATATTGCTGGTGTATTTATTTATCTAAGTACAGCAAAATGGCTATTAAGCTCTTCATTAGTCTAAATTCATTAGGTATTTATTCTCATTTTTGTAAAATTGTGGATTTTTTTGTTTAACTTTACATTTCTTAATGGTATTGTTTACAAAACATCATTCAATCTTCATGTCTTCTGAAACAATCAGTGAAAATAAACTAGCTTCAATCGCAAGTATTAAATCTAGTAATGATGTAGATCTTGTTCGATCATATTTGAGGGATATAGGAAGAGTTCCATTACTATCGCATGAGCAAGAAATTACCTTGGGTCGCCAAGTTCAAGAGTACATGGAAGTTGAAAGAGCAGAATTAGAAATTATCGAATTAACAGGAGATAAGCCTAGTATTGATGAATTATCGACCAAGTTAAACCTTTCTGCTTCCATAATTAAAAAAAGATTGAGAGCTGGACAGAGAGCTAAAGAAAGAATGGTTGCAGCAAATTTAAGATTGGTAGTAAGCGTTGCAAAAAAATATACAAAAAGAAACATGGAACTTTTGGATTTAATTCAGGAGGGAACTATAGGACTAGTTAGAGGAGTTGAAAAATTTGATCCAGCCAGAGGATATAAGTTTTCAACATATGCATACTGGTGGATTAGGCAAGGTATTACAAGAGCAATAGCGGAAAAAAGTCGTGCGATAAGGCTACCAATTCACATAACTGAAATGTTGAATAAGTTAAAAAAAGGTCAAAGAGAGCTCAGTCAAGAGATGTCTAGGACTCCAACCGTAACTGAACTTGCTAAATACGTAGAGCTTCCTGAAGATGATGTTAAAGATTTGATGTGCAAAGCTGGACAGCCAGTTAGTCTTGAAACCAAAGTTGGCGATGGAGAAGATACTGTTTTATTAGATTTGCTGGCAGGGGGCGAGGATTTGCCAGACGAACAAATAGAAATGGATTGTATGAGAGGGGATTTGCATTCTCTTTTACATCAATTGCCTGATTTGCAATGTAGGGTTTTAAGAATGAGATACGGAATGGATGGTGATGAGCCAATGTCGCTTACAGGTATTGGTAGGGTATTAGGGATAAGTAGAGATCGAGTAAGAAACCTTGAGCGAGATGGATTAAGAGGGTTGAGAAGACTTAGTGATAATGTAGAAGCTTATTTTGTTTCTTGAATAAATTCATTAATTAACTTATTTGTTTTTTCAGGTTCTTCATCATGAGGACAATGACCGGCCCCATTAATAATATCTAATCTTTTAATATTTCTGAATTTTTTCTTCCACTCTCTTGCTTCATTTAAAGATTCCCAAGGATCTTTTTCTCCCCAAATTAATTGGATTGGAGCTTCAACTTTATCGAAAAGGTCTGTAGCGAGATAGTCATCAAATAAGTTAATAAAACCACGAAATGCTTCTTGAGAGTTTTTCCTTTGAGAGGGATGATAAAGTATTTCAATCAATTCTTTATCGATATTTTTTCCAGTAGGGTAAGCTTGTTCAAGTATTTTCTTAATGACTTTCGGATTAGCAGCTCTTGTGAAAAGTGTATTACTAATTACTCTTTGTCTGACAATCGTTTTAAGGACGGGTCTCATTAGATTCATCAAGATATTACTTTTTTTTAAACGTTTATCATCCATAGTTCTTTGTGCACAATTAATCAAAATAATACCTTTGCAATTGTCTTTGAGGATTTCAGCAGCTTTCAATGCAATAACACCACCAATTGAATTTCCTACCAAGTAAACAGGAGATTTTATTACCTCTGCACAAAATGTTGATATTTGATTACCCCATAAGTCAAACGAATATTTAATTGAGTTTTCTTTTTCAAGTTCGTAATCTAACGAAGCACTAGGCTGACTGCTTTTCCCAAATCCTAATAAGTCAATTGCGTAGCATTTAGAAAATTCCCCAAGAAAATCTTGGTTATATCTCCAGTGGTTTTTTGACGCCCCAAATCCATGAACTAATAAAATTTTTATATTTTTTTTGGAAGAAGATTCTTTTGATAAGGACCAAGAAATTTCCCAATTTTTCCACTTCCAAGTTTCAGATTTATTTAAAGACACCATAAATATGTTGTTGATTAAACTTTAATTCAAAAAAAAATAATTCGTTTTTAATAAATTATTCTTAGTTAAGAAAAAGCGTTCATTTTATGGAAAAGAAAAAGGTGATATGTGTTGGAGAGGCATTAATTGACAGAATCAGAAATAAGTCAAATCAGGGATTTACAGATTTTTTGGGTGGTGCGCCTGCTAATGTTGCTTGTGCATTAAGAAAATTAAAAATAGATTCAATATTTATAGGAAGATTGGGCACTGATGATTATGGAAAAAAATTCATTACGCAATTTAATGAATTGGGCGTTAATTTAGATTTTTTGCAAGTAGATGATAATTCATCTACTCGCGTAGTTAATGTAGATAGAGATCAATTTGGAGATCGTTTTTTTTCAGGCTTTGAGGAAAGTTCTCATTCATGCTTTGCAGATGAAGTTCTTAGAAAGAAATTAATCGAAAAACAAATTTTAAACTTGGAGGCATCTTTTCTAGAATCAAAATATTTGGTTGCTGGAACGATCTTATTATCATCTCCAATATCAGCAGAGACTATTTTTTTTATTCTTGAACAGGCTAAAAAATTTGAAGTCAAAATAGTTATTGATTTGAATTGGAGAGAAGTCTTTTGGGATCATTCAAGTTTTTCATCAGAAATTAGTAAAGCCGAGAGAATTAATTTAATCAAAAAATTTTTAAATCATGCAAATGTTTTAAAACTTGCTAGGGAAGAAGCAACTTTGTTTTTTGAGGATGAAATTCCCTTGCTCATATCTCAACAATTGTCAAATAAACCAGATGTAATAATAACTGATGGGGAAAAATAATCTTAGGAATTTTCTTTTTTTAAATAAGTCAAATAGTTGATATATAAAGGAAGAAAATGTACTAAAACATCCTAAAAAACCACTATAAAATAATACTAATATTTCGTTATTAATAAAATTTAAAGCTACTAAAATGCCTAATAAAAAAGAAGATATAAAATTTACTATTGTAGTATTTTGAATATCAAAACCTATACTTTTTTTAAATTTATTTTGTATAAATATTCTTAGTATTAATCCAAAAGTACTGCCAAGTAAAATTATAGTTATTGAACTAAAATCCAAAATTTACATTTTTATCCATCCTTTTAAAATCTTATTAGGATCATCTAAAAATTTATTAGAAGCTAATTCAACCCTGACCCAAGTTTCTTTTTTGCTGACTTTCCAATTACGTAATACTGATAAAGTTGTACCTACATCAAGAACTAATAATTCACTAGCATAAATCTCAGGAGAAGAATAAAGAGAAGCATTGGAACTCAATATAATTTCATTTGTATCATTGGGGAACTTATTTTGATTTAAACTTTTTTGGATCCCACCAGCAGGTAATGTAATTGGAGCAATTAATGCAAAAGTAATTAAGCAAAAATTCTTTAGAACATTATTAATCATATGTCTAAAGTAGCCATATCTAAGTTACTGCTATGAGTTTCAATAAATTCTCTTCTTGGTGCAACTTTATCTCCCATTAATATATTGAATATTCTGTCAGCTTCAAGTGCATCTTCAATTTCAACCCTTTTCATCATCCTGGTTTGAGGATTCATAGTTGTATCCCATAATTGTTTAGGCATCATCTCACCTAATCCCTTAAATCTTTGAATATTATAATTTGCATTTTCTCCAAAACCTTTAATTGTATCTTTTAATTGATTCTCGTTATAACAGTAATTATGATTCTTACCTCTTTCAACTTTATAAAGAGGGGGGCAAGCAATATATATAAAACCTTTCTCAACAAGTTCTCTTTGGTATCTGTAAAAAAATGTAAGCAATAAAGTTCTTATATGAGCACCGTCAACATCAGCGTCCGTCATAATTACAACTCTATGATACCTCAAAGAGCTCTCGTTAAACTCCTCTCCTTTTATTCCTAATCCTAGAGCTGTTATTAATGACTGTATTTCTGTGTTTTTATAAATTTTAGTATCGTCAGTTTTTTCGATATTAAGAATTTTACCCCTGAGAGGCAAAATAGCCTGAAAATTTCTATCTCGTCCTTGTTTTGCGGATCCACCAGCTGAATCTCCTTCTACTATATAAATTTCTGATTCTGAAGGATCTCTAGAACTACAATCTGCTAATTTACCCGGTAATGTAGAACTTTCTAGAACACTTTTTCTTCTTACTAATTCTCGAGCCCTTCTAGCAGCTTCTGATGCATTAAATGATTGAATTGCTTTTTCAAGAATCAAGTCCAAAATTCCAGGATTGAATTCCATATATTTTGTGAGAGCCTCCCCAATGAGAGAATCCACAATTCCCCGTACTTCAGTATTTCCTAATTTTGTTTTTGTTTGCCCTTCAAATTCGGGATCTGGAACTTTTACTGATAAAACAACAGTCAAACCCTCTCTAATATTTTCGCCAGCTAAATTTTTTTCAATATCTTTTCTTTTGCCTCTCTTTTTTGCAAGATTATTTAAAGTTCTGGTCAGAACTGTTTTAAGCCCTTCAATATGAGTACCTCCATCAATAGTTCTGATATTATTTGCAAATCCTAAAATATTATCTGAATATACATCTGAACACCATTGCAAAGCTGCCTCAACATATACATTTTCTTTCTGTGAATCAACGTAAATTATTTCAGGATGAATAGAATCTTTTTCAGCATTCATATATTCAACATATTCTTTAATACCTCCTTGATACAAATAAATTTCTTCTTTAAAAGAACCATCTGATAATTGATTTCTTTCATCTCTAAAAACAATTTTTACTCCACCATTAAGATAAGCTAGCTCCCTTAATCTAGATGAAAGAAGAGCATATTCGAATTCAATTCCTCCAGTAAAAATCGTTTTGTCGGGTTTAAAGCAAATAGTAGTTCCTTTCTTAGATGGTTTGCCAGTCTGCTTTTTAGTTTCCAATTCACCCTTTGATACACCTTTTTCAAATCTTTGATTAAATTCACTTCCATCCCTATAAACAGTCACATTAACCCATTCGCTTAGAGCATTAACTACAGATATTCCTACTCCATGCAAACCTCCTGAAACTTTATAACCACCACTTCCAAATTTACCTCCTGCATGAAGAACAGTTAGTACAGTTTCTAAGGCACTTTTCCCTGTTCTTGGATGAACATCTGTTGGAATACCTCGTCCATTATCAGAAATTAAAGCAGAACCATCTGCTCGCAGAACTATTTCTATTTGATCACAATGTCCTGCAAGAGCTTCATCAACCGAGTTATCAACTACCTCATATACTAAGTGATGTAATCCTCTAGGTCCTGTTGAACCTATATACATCCCAGGGCGTTTACGAACTGGTTCTAACCCTTCTAAAACCTGTATCTGTTCAGCACCATAATCATTTGAGATTTTATTAGATCTTATGTCCTCACTCATTTATTATAAAAAAAAATTTTGACTTTTAAAATGTTATTTTTAAAAGGTCTTTCATTAAATTTACCACCGCTATAAGATAAAGGCTCGAAATCAATGAAAAAATTAATCACTTTAATTATATAGCTAATATTATTTTCTACAGAAATTCATATGTCTTCGTATCTACCTCATGTAATAATTTTAATTGGGCCTACTGCAAGTGGCAAAACAGATTTAGCTATTGAAATTGCAGAATATTTTAAAACTCATATACACAATATCGATTCAAGGCAAATTTATAAGTCCATGGATATTGGAACAGCCAAGCCATCTAAAATCCAACAAAAAAAAATAAAGCATTTTTTAATAGATATTGAGGAGCCAATAAATCCAATTAATGTAAAACAATTTCAAGAAATTGCTCAAAAATCTATTAAGGGAGAAATTAAACAAAATAATTTACCTTTTCTTGTTGGAGGAAGTGGGTTGTATATGAACTCAATAACAAAAGGATTTTTTGTACCAGATGTCCCTCCTCAAAATAATTTGAGAAGACAATTAGAAGAACTTGGTCAAGAAAAATGTTGGGACCTGTTAAAAAATTGTGATCCATTATCAACAAAAAAAATCAATTTTGCTGACCACATTAGAACAATAAGAGCTTTAGAAGTCTTCTACGTAACTGGTAAACCTTTGTCAACTCTGAAAGTTCAAAAACCGCCTAACTGGAAAATCCTAGAGCTTGGATTAGATAGAGATAATTTAAAAGAAAGAATTTTTCAAAGAACAAAAAATATGTTTTTATCTGGAATTATTGAGGAAACGAACCACCTTATCTCTAAATACGGATTTGATTTACCAATATTAGAAACCATTGGTTATCGAGAAGCTAGGGATGTTTTAAATAACCGTTCAACAATTGACAAAGCGATTGAGTTGACTGCGACAAAAACAATCCAATTTGCCAAAAGACAAAAAACTTGGTTTCGTAATAAAAATAATCCTATTTGGCTTAACAACAAAAACCTGCTAAAAGATGCAATAATTAAAATAGAGTCTTTTTTAAGCTAACTTTACAAAAATAGATTTTGTTCATCATCCAATCAATTTATTTAATTAACTGAATGCCCCCACGCCCACGCTTTGACCGAAGAGCTCCAGTTAGAGAGCTACCAAATATAAATGAAAGAATAAAATATCCTCAATTGAGAGTCGTTGATTCAGATGGAAAACAATTAGGCGTCATAGATAGATTAGAAGCATTAGAAATAGCATCTCAAAGAGAACTTGATTTGGTTTTGGTGAGCGAAAAAGCAAATCCTCCTGTTTGCAGAATCATGGACTACGGTAAATATAAATTTGAACAAGAAAAGAAAGCTAAAGAAGCAAGGAAAAAATCTCATCAAACAGAAGTTAAAGAAGTAAAAATGAGGTATAAAATTGACAAGCATGATTATGATGTTCGGATAGGTCAAGCTACTAAATTTCTAAAATCGGGAGATAAGGTAAAATGCACTGTAATTTTTAGGGGAAGAGAAATTCAACACTCAAATTTAGCTGAGACTCTTCTTTTAAAAATGGCTAATGACTTAGAAGAGCAATCAGAAGTTCAACAAAAACCAAAAAGAGAAGGGAGGAACATGATTATGTTTTTAAGCCCTCGCAAAACTCCTCTTATTAAAAAAGATGATGGGTGATAAATTGTTATCAAAAAATATGACAAATGTTAAAGTGTCACTAAATCAAAAATTAAATTAGTCAGGATTTTTCTAAAGTGAGATTTCATATTCAACAAGACAGTGATATCCCAGCATCTACTCAACTAAATAATCAAATTTGTTTCGCAATTGCAGCAAGACATTATCCTCCAGGACACAGACTTCCCAGTACGAGGCAACTTGCAATGCAGACTGGACTTCATCGGAATACTATAAGCAAAGTTTACAGACAACTGGAAATAGATGGAGTTGTTGAAGCAATAGCTGGATCAGGAATCTACGTAAGAGATAATCTTACTAAAAGAGAATTTACAAAATCACTTTACTCAAAAGATAAAATAAGTAAAGCGCCTGATCAAGAAGCAAAGAAGGTAATTGACAACTTAATAAGTCTTGGATTCACTTTACAAGAGACTAGAGAGATATTGAACAATGAAATTGATTGGCGTATTAAGTGCGGATCAAGAATCATAGTAAGTACTCCTAGAGAAGATATTGGAGCTTCTATGTTAATAGCCGAAGACCTTTCTACAACAGTTAACGTGCCAGTAGAAGTTGTTCCTATGGAAGAATTAGAAAAAGTTTTGAGTAATTCAAATAATGGTACGATTGTTACAAGCAGATATTTTTTAAAGCCTCTAGAAAAAGTGGCTAAGCAACATGGAGTTCGCGCAATTGCAGTTGACTTGAGCGACTTTCAGAAGGAATTAAAAATTCTCAAGGAATTAAATGCTGGAAGTTGTGTAGGTATTGTTAGCATAAGTCCTGGTTTATTGAGAGCAGCAGAAATCATCATACATAGCATGCGTGGTAGTGAATTAATCCTTATGACGGCAATCTCAGACAATAACAGTAGATTACTCTCACTTTTAAAGGCTTCAAACCATATAGTATGTGATGGACCGAGTTTATCAGTTGTAGAAAACACATTATTAAAAAATCGTTCTCAGTTGATGAGATTACCTCAAATAATATGTGCTAAAAATTATTTAAGTATCGAAACAATAAATCAATTAAAAAAAGAAATAGGAGTTATTAATTAAACCATGGTATTGAAAACTTTTAAATCAGATATAGAAATTATCAGAGAGAGAGATCCCGCCGCAAGAGGAATAGTAGAAATATTTCTTTGCTACCCGGGCTTTCAATCAATAGTTATACATAGGTTTACGCATAAATTATGGCAATTAAAGATTCCTTTGATTCCTCGCTTACTCAGTCATCTTAATAGGCTAGCAACAGGTATTGAAATCCATCCTGGGGCAAAAATTGGAAAAAAGGTTTTCATAGACCATGGAATGGGTGTTGTAATTGGTGAAACTGCTGAGATAGGAAATAACTGTTTGCTCTATCAGGGAGTGACATTAGGGGGTACTGGTAAAAGCCATGGCAAAAGACACCCCACCTTAATGGAAAATGTTGTAGTAGGAGCGGGCGCAAAAGTTCTTGGATCCATCACGGTAGGATCAAATACCCGGATTGGTGCGGGCTCAGTAGTTGTCAGAAATGTAGAGGGGAACAGCACTGTAGTTGGAGTCCCTGGCAGGGTAGTGCATCAAAGTGGTGTCAAAGTAAATCCATTAGCTCACTCTGCATTACCAGATGCAGAAGCTAATGTGATAAAAAATTTAATGGATAGGATAGATTCTCTTGAAAATGAAATTCTTAAATTACAAAAAACTTTAGAATGTATAGCCAGCTCAGAATCTATAGATATTTCTAAACTCGGTGATTCTCAAAATCTTAAAGATAAAGAAATTTTTGAATTTCTTGGAGATGATTAAATATTGATTTAATTTTTTTCACTAACTTCAGTTTTAGGTTGAAACATAAACATTGAATAAATAACATTTCGTCTCATATTAGTCATCATTTCGAGAAACATGTCATATCCTTCGTTTTTATATTCGATTAATGGATCTTTTTGACCATAACCTCTCAATCCGACTGATTCCCTCAAGGAATCCATAGATTGAAGATGTTCTCGCCATAAATTATCTATTTGCTGCAAAATGAAAAATCTTTCAGCTTCTCTCATTAATCCTGGACGAATCTTTTCTATTTGTGATTCCTTTAAATCATAAGCTATTCGTAACTGCTCTTGAAGATAGTTTTTTAATTCTTCTATTGACAGTAAATTAATATCATCAGATTTAAGATCATCTAATAAATATATAAATTCTTTAACTTTAGAAATTAATTGATCAATATTCCATTCTTCAGGAGGAATATCAGGATTAATATAAGCATCTACAATTTCAAGCATTGTCCTTTCTCCATATCCTATTACTTGTCTCTTTAAATCAATTCCTTTCAATACTCTTAGTCTTTCGCCATAAACTGCTTTTCTTTGATTGTTCATTACCTCGTCATATTCAAAAACTTGTTTCCTAATATCGTAATAGTAGGTTTCAACTTTCTTTTGAGCACTTTCTAGAGACCTAGTCAGCATTCCAGACTCAATAGGCATATCTTCATCAACCCTAAAAGCATTCATTAGATTTGCTACTCTATCACCTCCAAAAATCCTTAATAAATTATCATCTAAAGATAAAAAGAATCTTGTACTTCCAAGATCACCTTGTCTTCCTGCTCTTCCTCTAAGTTGATTATCCACTCTTCTTGATTCATGTCTCTCAGTACCAATAACATGTAAACCGCCAGCTTCTCTTACTTTTTCTTCTTCATAGATCAAAACTTTTTCATATTCTTTTTTTACATCAGACAAAGATTCTCTCAAAAGCTTTATCAATTCATCATCAGTTGGTGCTTTTTCTGCAGCTGTAGCTATTCTGTCATCAAGTTCTAAGACAGAAAGTTGTCTTTCTCCCCAATTTTTAACAAGTTCATCAGATAAAAGAGAGAGTTTCTTTTCAATTGCTTCATCTAGTTTGCAAGGAAAAAGATTTGTTGAAGAATTTGAAATGTTCTTTTTCAAATTTGAACCAACTTTTTTAGAAAAACCAACCTTAGATTTTGAATTCCTTTGTTTAGGTATTGGTGGCTTATGCTCATTTTCAGGCTTGACTAACAAAGGAATTAAAATTTCTTTTAATTTAAGCCTTGCCATATAGTCACTATTACCGCCAAGAATTATATCTGTTCCTCTTCCAGCCATATTAGTCGCAATAGTAACAGCGCCTGCTCTTCCTGCTTGAGCAACAATTTCTGCCTCACGTTCAACATTCTCTGGCTTAGCATTTAACAAATTATGTGGGATTTTTTCTTCTGATAAAAGTGAACTTAATAATTCACTTTTTTCAACACTTGTTGTACCAACTAAAACAGGTCTGCCCTCTCTATGAATTTGCGCAGTTTCTTTAGCAACGGCTTTCCATTTACCAATCTCTGTCTTAAATACTTGATCAGACCAATCTTGTCTCTTTCTTATTTGATTTGTAGGTATAACTGTTGATTCTAATTTATAAGTTTTTTCAAATTCAACCTCCTCCGTTTTTGCAGTTCCTGTCATTCCTGCTAAACCAGGATATAAAAGGAAAAAATTCTGATATGTTATGGAAGCTAATGTTTGAGTCTCAGGCTGAATTTGAAGACTCTCTTTTGCTTCTATTGCCTGATGTTGTCCATCACTCCAACGTCTTCCTGGCATTACCCTACCAGTGAATTCGTCCACTATGACAGCCTCATCGTTCTTAATAATATAATTCACATCTTTAATAAATAATTCTTTGGCTTTTAAAGCGTTAGTTATATAGTGCGCCCAAGGATCTTGAGGATTATATAAATCATTAACTCCCAAATACTCTTCACATTTTGCAAAACCCTGATCAGTTAATATACAACTTCTCTGTTTTTCATCAACTTCATAATCACCTTCTGGATCAATACCATCTTTACTTAATTCTTTTGCTTTGACTAATGCCAGAGATAATTCTGCAGCCTTTTGATATTTTTCTTGTGGTCTTTCAACTTGGCCAGAAATGATTAGCGGCGTTCTTGCTTCATCAATTAATATCGAATCAACCTCATCAATTACGCAATAATTAAATTTTCTTTGAACTACCTCACTAATATCGGTAGCCATATTATCTCTTAAATAATCAAATCCTAATTCTGAATTTGTAGCATAAGTAATATCACAGTCATAATTTTTCTTCCTCTCAACTGGATTCATATCTTGCTGAATCAAACCAACGGATAAACCTAAAAAACGGTGAACTTGTCCCATCCACTCTGCATCCCTTCTAGCTAAATAATCATTGACAGTAACAACATGAACCCCTTTTCCCGTAAGAGCATTTAAAAAACATGGTAATGTTGCGACGAGAGTTTTTCCCTCTCCAGTCTTCATCTCAGCAATTTGACACTCATTTAAAACCATCCCACCTATTAACTGAACATCAAAGTGTCGCATATCAAGAACACGTTTACTTGCTTCTCTTACTATTGCAAAGGCCCTAGGAAGAAATTCTTCTAGGAGTTCTTTTTGTTTTTTAAAATCTAATTCTGCTGAAATATTTGATTTAAGATTTTGAGTTTCTTTTCTAAGCTCATCATCATTCAATTGAGAAATTTCTTCTTCTAAAAAATTTATCTCTTCCACTATTGGTTGATAGCGCTTTAACTTTCGTGTATTCGGATCTCCCAACAAAAGTTTTAGCATAAGTCAAAGTCCTTAAAAAATTCATCTTATTACAAACATTATAAATTAGTGCGTTACAACAGAATGAAGAAAACTATTATCTCTTTATTTTATAGAAACGATCGATTAGGGTATTTAGATTAAAGTCACAAAAATAACCTAGCTGACATCACTTTTCAAAAATCTTTTTAATAAATGAAAGAAATATCTCTCATCAAACATGCCAAAGGAGCTTTAGGATTAAGGGTTTTTGGATTAGGTCCTAATCTCAAACCAACAAACGGATTAATTAAGCTACAAAAATTACTAAATACAAATACTTTTTGGGCAAAAAATAGAACAATTAATGATTTAAAAAAATGTCTTGCTAACAGTGATGTCGTAATAAGTCTTTGGGTTGGCAAGGAAATAGTTGGTTTTGGTAGAGCTTTAACTGATGGCATTTACCGCGGAGTCCTTTGGGATATTGTTATAGATCAAAATCACCAAGGCAAAGGTTTCGGCACATTAATTTTAAACAATCTTTTATCTTCTAAAAAAATTAAAAATACAAAAAAATTATATTTAATGACAACAAATAAAAAATTATTTTATTCTCAATTTGATTTTAAAGAAGTTATTTCTCAAAATTTATTGATTCGTGAAATATAAAGCACTCTGTTTCTACAAAAAAACAAAATCAAGATACAAATTTACTATAAAGCCATCTTATAAATGGTCCTAAAATAGGAACTGGTCCAAAAGTTGGGCCGCAAAAATCAAAGTAATCTCTGTGCTCTTTTATTAATCCATTTTCACCAAATAATAAACGAGTAGTTCCTGGATAAATAAATTCTTTACCCATAATTTTTAATCCCATTGTCCATTCAACAAATCCACAATCCCCAGTTATGGAAATTGCATGAGTTTCTAAAAAAACATCATCACATCTTTTAACTAGCTTTTCTTGAGCTTTAACATAAGAATCTAAACCTTCTGTTTCCTGAGTTGGGTCTGTAAAAATAACATTCTCATTATAAAATTCAGCCCATTTTTGTTTTGTTGGTGCATCTGCACCATAAGGTTTAGTAAATAATCCCTTTAAATCCTCAATAGAAATTACTCTTGTCATTACGGAAGTTTATTGAGAACATTTTAAATGATACAAACATTAAAAGCGGATGAAGAGATTCGAACTCTCGACATTCTCCTTGGCAAGGAGATGCTCTACCACTGAGCTACATCCGCATAACTTTTTTATTTTATCTCAAAGAAGGGATCAATGATAGAAATAATTAAATTTTTTCAATTAATTTAAATTTTTAATTAAGGATCCCATCTCAATTGCTTGTAAAGCATAATTCCAACCAAGATTGTTTTTAATCCCTGCTCTTTCTAGAGCCTGCTGCATAGTATCAGTAGTTAAAACCCCAAAAATAATTGGAACATTATTTTCATTTGAAACTTGTGAAATACCTTTACTCGCCTCAGATATAACTACATCATAGTGGGAAGTTTCACCACGGATCACAGCCCCAAGAGCAATTACAACGTCATAACTCTTTTTTTTCATAAGGGTTTTAGCTGCGATTGGTAATTCGAATGAACCTGGAACCCAAACTATATCCACTTGATTGCTTAATTCTGAAGTATCTAAACCATGTCTTTTTAAACAATCAAGACAACCAGATAAAATTTTATTTGTAATTAAATCATTAAATCTTGCTATTACAATCCCAACTTTTAAAGTAGAGGCATTAGTAAAAGAACCCTCAAAAATAGCCATTAAATTTTACTTAGATATATTATATAGACTCTCACGAAAAGGTATTAAGTTCAAACTAATGAAGAAACTATCCCTGTAACAAAAACCAAAACAACCCAAACAGCAGCAATAGAATAAATTTTTCTCCTACTTTCTCGCTGTCCTTCTTCAGTAGAAGGTTGGGTCACATATAAAACGGGTACTCCAACTACCGCAATTAAAGAAGCAAATAATAGAGCATTTACGAAGAAAAAGTTAACAGCCTGCATAATTTAGTCTTAGGTTTCAAATATTATAAATACTATAATCTCATGAAAATGATAATTTTTAGAGAAAATTTACATACTTTAGGCACTTTAAATGCAAAAAAAAATTTTCTACCTAATATCTATTTAGGAATTAAAAAAGTATGCAAGAAGATACGATAATTCAAAAGAATTTATTTGCGATTGGTAATGATAATAATGAACAAAAAGAAATAACAAAAATTCCAGAAGATTTATCTTTGGAAGATTTAAAAAAAGAATCGCAAAAAAGACCCAGACAAAGAAAAAATTCAACTAATTTAATAAATAAATTCAAGACTGATTTAATTTCAAGTAACAAAAATGTTTGCATCAATGAAGAATCTTATAGCTATAAAACAGTTTCAAAACTGAAATTAACTCCTGTAATGAAGCATTATGTAACTCTAAAAGAAGAAAATAAAGATAGGTTATTACTTTATAGATTAGGAGATTTTTTTGAATGTTTTTTTGAGGACGCTGTATTAATATCTAATCTTTTAGAAATAACACTTACCAGTAAAGATGCTGGCAAAGAGATTGGTAAGATCCCTATGGCAGGAGTTCCCCATCATGCAATGGAAAGATACTGTGCTGATTTAATTAAAAAAAATTATTCTGTGGTTATATGCGATCAATTAGAAAAAAGTTCTGGAAATTATGGGACTCCAATTAAGAGAGGAATAACAAGAATAATTACTCCTGGAACTGTAATTGAAGAGGGGATGTTGATAGCAAAGAAAAATAATTGGATTACTGCTATTTACTTATCAGAAGAAAACTCAGATGAATCTTATGAATGGGGTATATCAAAAGCTGATGTGAGCACAGGAGAATTAATAACTTTAGAAGGCCAGTCTCTGTCAAAACTATTTGATGAAATTATTAAATTAGATTCTTCAGAAATCATTGTAGGAAGCAATGCAGTAAGAAATTTATTAATTAAAGGAAATAGTCAAATTACATATACTGTTTCTCAAGAGACTAATTTTGGAATTAATGAAGCAAATTATCTAATAAAAAATTATTTCCAAATTGCAAACCTAGAGGGAATAGGACTTAAAAATTTAAAGAATGCGACTAGATCACTTGGAGGTTTATTAAATTATTTAGAAAAAATTAATCCTTCAAATTTAGATAAAGATTCTTCTTTAAAAATTTCATTAGACTTTCCACAAATCCAATATGGTCACAACAAATTAATTATTGATTATCAAACTCAAAAAAACTTAGAAATCAAAAATACACAACGGGAAAACAATTATGTAGGTTCGCTACTATGGAGTATTGATAGAACTTATACTTGCATGGGTGCAAGGTGTTTAAGAAGATGGATAGATTCACCACTATTAAACGTTAATGAAATTTATAAAAGACAAAATATAATTACAAACTTTATTGAATCTAAAAAATTACGTACAGATACCCAAAATTTACTTAGAGCAATGGGGGATTTAGAAAGACTTGCAGGTAGAGCTTGTGCAGGTCATGCAAGTCCCAGAGACTTAATTGCAATAGCTGAAGGTTTAAAAAAATTGCCTAGACTAAAATCCATCATTGAATTATTTAAATATGATCTCCCAGATTGGACTTATCAATTAAAAAATATTGATGAAGGACTCTTAGAATTAGCTGATACTATAAGTTTTAAACTAGTAGAAAATCCTCCTCTAAATATTAGTGAAGGAGGGATGATTCACGATGGTGTCGACAACATATTAGATGGTTTACGCAACTTAATGGATGATTACTCTGAGTGGCTAAATAAAGAGGAATTAAAGGAAAGAAAAATTAGCAAAATTTCAAACCTAAAAATTCAATTTCATAAAAATTTTGGTTATTACATTTCTATAAATAAGTCAAAAGTTAATTTAGCTCCACAACATTGGATCAAAAGGCAAACACTTACTAATGAAGAAAGGTATATCACTTCAGAAATTAAAAATAAAGAAAATAAGATTTTCCAAATAAAAAGTAGAGCTTCATCAAAAGAATATGAAATTTTCTGCGAATTAAGAAATATAGTTGCTGAAAAAACGAAACAAATAAGATCAATCGCAAAATCGATAGCATCTCTTGATGCACTACTTGGTTTATCAATTACTGCAGTAGAAAACAATTTTATAAAACCTTCATTAATACCAATAAATGATTCAATGACAAAAAATAGTACAAAAATTATCGCAGGAAGAAATCCAATTGTAGAACAATTGTTAAGTGATAAAAAGTTTGTAGCAAACGATATCTCTTTTGAGGCTAATCAAAAATTAATTATATTAACGGGTCCCAATGCAAGCGGAAAAAGTTGCTTTATCAGACAACTTGGTTTAATACAAATTCTCACACAAATTGGTAGCTTTGTTCCTGCCAACAATGCTGAAATCAAGATTGCAGATAGGATTTTCACAAGAATTGGGGCAGTTGATGATCAATCATCTGGACAATCAACATTTATGGTAGAAATGTCTGAAACAGCATCAATTTTAAATCAGGCAACTTCTAGCTCACTAGTTTTACTTGATGAGATAGGCAGAGGGACATCTACTTTTGATGGACTTTCAATAGCTTGGTCAGTAAGTGAATATCTTGCAAAAAAAATTCAATGTAATACTATTTTTGCTACCCACTATCATGAGCTGAATTATTTAAAAAATTCAAATAAGAATATACAAAATTTTCAAGTTTTAGTAGAACAAAATAACGATCAGCTAATCTTTAGCCACAGGATTGTTAAAGGGGGCTCAAACAAAAGCTATGGCATAGAAGCAGCTAAATTAGCAGGAGTTCCAAAAGAAGTTATAGAAAAAGCAAAATCAGTTTTAAATTCTTTAGAAGAAAATAACAAATTAAATTATGATATTAAGTAGATTTTTGAAATTTTTATAAAATAAATACTTTTTAAATTGTTTCCCTCAATAAGGCGTTAACCGCAGCAGCTGCCATAGCAGCACCTCCTCTAGTTGAATTTAAAACAATTCTAGGAAGATCAGTGGAAATCAGTTTGTTTTTGCTATTCTCTACTCCAATAAATCCAACAGGCATTCCGATAATTAAACTAGGTAAATCTTTTGCATTTTCTAAAATATCAATTAAATAAGTTAACGCTGTAGGCGAACTGCCAATAACTACAATAGGAGATTTGCTTCCAGAATTTATAGCGGATAACTCCTTCCAACCTTCACTTAAGCCATATGCAGTTTTAGTTAAGTTTGTATGATTATTTTTTCCAAACCACATTCTAGCGGTGAATACTTTACTCCTAGTGGTATTTTCTGCCATGGATTTTATTGCTGCTGCTGCCATATCGGTATCAGTTAAAATAGGAGCACCATTTTTAAGGGCCTGAAGACCCTTTTCACAAGCACCTTCACTAAAATTTACAAGATTTTGAACTGTAAAATCCCCTGAAGTATGGACTAATCTCTCTAAAACTTTTTTTTCCAAATAATTTAGATCATTGGCCACTAAACGAGATCTTATGAATTTGATGCTTTCCAAAAAAATTGGATGATCTATTACCATTGAATTTAATTTGTGTTAGAAGTAATCATAGTTAATATATGGTTTTTATTGAGCTATTATGCCAATACAAATATTATGGGGAAATGATCTAAATGCTCAAAATACATTTATTCAAAAATTGATTGATAAGGAAGTATCCAAAGAATGGAAAGAAATAAACGTAACTAATTTAAATGGAGATGATGATGAGCAAGTCAATAAAGCTTTTGATGCAGTTCTTACACCTCCTTTTGGAGATGGATACAGAATCGTTACATTGAAAAATAATCCCATTTTTACTGCCAAAAATGAAGATCTAAGAACTAAATTTGAAAAAATTCATGACAATATACCTCAAAATACTTATTTCATTTTGCAAAATACAAAAAAACCAGACTCAAGACTAAAGAGTACTAAATTTTTACAAAAACTTATCAAAAATAATTTAGCCAAAGAAAAATCATTTTCTTTACCAGAAATCTGGGACTATGAGGGACAAAAAAGATTTTTAGAAGATGCAGCAAATGAAATGAATATCAAAATTGATAAAAATGCAGCTGAATTAATTATTGATTCAGTTGGTAATGACAGCTTCAAACTAATAAATGAATTAGCCAAAGCAAAAACATATCTCTCTGCCGTATCAAGTGATTCGAATTCACAACTTTTTCTTAAAAGTATTGATGTAAAAAAAATATTTAGTGATCATCAATCCAATATTTTCAAAATCATTGATCTTCTCTTACAAAAAAATATTAATGAAAGCCTCATTGAAATAAATTACTCTTTACAGAAAGGAGAACCTGCTTTAAGACTAAATGCAGGTTTAATTAGTCAAATAAGAATTCATACCATTATAAAACTTGCAGTTAATTCAGGTAACGATAATGCAGAAAAGATTTGTAATCTTGCAGGCATTTCTAATCCAAAAAGAATTTTTTTTATTCGAAAAAAAGTTAAAAATTTATCTCAAGAATATTTAATTAATTTAATGAGTAACTTACTAGATATTGAATCATTACTAAAACAAGGTAATAATCCTATAAATGTTTTTACAGAGAAATTAATTAATTTAAGTTAACCAAATTATAAGTTTAAGAATTTACATTATGATTTAAGTATGGCTTTACTAGTAAAAAAATTTGGCGGTACTTCTGTCGGTGATATAAAAAAAATTAAAAATATTGCAAGTAGCATTTGTCAAAGTAAAGAAGCAGGAAATGAAATTGTCGTAGTTGTCTCTGCGATGGGGCAAACTACAGATGATTTAAATTGTTTAGCGGAATCAATTAGTAAAAATCCTAATCGAAGAGAATTGGATATGCTTCTCTCAACTGGAGAGCAAGTAACCATAGCTCTTCTTTCAATGGCATTAAACGAATACGGAATACATGCAATTTCAATGACTGGTAGCCAGGTTGGAATTATTACTGAATCAATTCATGGGAAAGCGAGAATTCTGGATATTAAAACAGAAAGGATCCAAAATTATTTAAATCAGGGTTTTGTAGTTGTCGTGGCTGGATTTCAAGGAACAACATTAAGCCATACGGGTTCAATGGAAATTACAACTTTGGGTAGAGGTGGTTCAGATACTTCCGCGGTAGCTTTATCAACAGCTTTAGGAGCTGAAACTTGCGAAATTTATACAGACGTTCCAGGGGTTCTTACTACTGATCCAAGGATTGTTCCTAATGCAAAACTCTTAGATGAAATTAGCTGCGAAGAAATGCTTGAACTTGCAAGCGTAGGTGCTTCAGTTCTGCACCCAAGAGCAGTAGAAATTGCTCGCAATTATGGAATTAAATTGTGTGTCAAATCAAGCCAAAGTGACTCAAGTGGGACTCTCTTAGAGAGTCAAATCCAACCTCTCCCGCTAAAAAGAGGAAGCTTAGAATTAACAAAAACAGTCAATAGTCTTGAGATATTAGAAAACCAAGCAGTATTCAGTCTCTCAAATATTCCTGATAGGCCTGGGATTGCTGCACAAATATTTGAAAAACTTTCAGAAGCAAATATAAGTGTAGATTTAATAATACAAGCGACAAATGATGGAAATAAAAACGATATTACATTTACTGTTAGTGAATTAGAAGTTAAAAAGACTGCAGAACAATGTGAACTTATAACTAGTCAATTAGGAGGGGAATATAACTTAAAAACAAACATGACTAAATTAAGTATTCAAGGAGCAGGCATTATGGGCAGGCCTAGTGTTTCCGCTGATTTATTTAATACTTTATCTCAAGCGAATATAAATGTCAGGTTAATAGCTACTAGTGAAATTAAAGTCAGCTGTGTAATTGAAATCAATAATATACCAAAAGCTATTAGATTTGTTGCTGAGAAATTTAAGTTATCCGATACACAAATATTTATTAATCCAATCAATAAAAAACAAGATCAACCTGAAGTAAGAGGAATTGCATTAGATAAAAACCAAGTTCAAGTAAGTTTTCGAAAACTGCCTGATCGTCCAGGTGTAGCAGCGTCGATATGTTTAGCATTAGCTGAAAATAATTTACTTATCGATACTATCGTTCAGTCTGAAAGAATTTCCTCTTTAAAAACTAAGGATATTAGTCTTACAATGAATAAACAAGATAGAGAAAAATCTAACTTAGTTTTTGAGGCCTTAACAAAAAAATTACCCGGATCATACATTGAAGATGGCCCTGCTATAGCCAAAGTAAGTACTGTAGGAGCGGGAATGGCATTTAAGGTCGGAACGGCTGGAAAAATATTTCGAGCATTGGCTGACCAAAATATCAATATTGAAATGATTGCCACTAGTGAAATCAGGACTTCATGTATTGTCTTAGAAAAAGATTGTGACAAAGCAGTTAATGCGATTCATAATCATTTCGAATTAGAAAAATAAGTTCTTTTTAATTATTTCTTGCCAATTTTTGTCTTAATTTTTTGATTCTATCCCTCAAATTTGCTGCTTCTTCAAAATTTAAATCTTTTGCAGCATCTCTCATTTTAATTTCTAACTTTTCTATTAAGTCAGGCAATTCTTCGAGCAAACATTGATTATCGGTGGAACTGAGAATTGCGTCAGTTTTGTTATTAACTATATTTATTAAATCTTTAGATAAACCACCAGCATCTAGCTTTCTGGAAAGTTCTAGAAAAGATAATATTGAATTTTCTATTTTTTTGCCTGCAGGTTTTGGAGTAATACCATTGACTTGGTTATATTTTTTTTGAATAGTTCTTCTTCTTTCAGTTTCTGTTATTGCTCTTTTCATTGAATCTGTGAAGTTATCTGCATAAAGCAAGGCAACACCTTCAACATGTCTTGCAGCTCTTCCTATTGTTTGAATCAATGACCTTTCAGCCCTGAGAAAACCTTCTTTATCAGCATCTAAAATGGCAACTAAAGATACTTCAGGAAGATCTAGTCCCTCTCTTAATAAATTAACTCCTACCAAAACATCATATTCACCCATTCTGAGGTCTTGAATAATTTCAATTCTTTCAATTGAATGTATTTCGGAATGCAAATATCTAACTCTTACTTTATTTTCAGATAAAAAATCAGTTAAATCTTCAGCCATTCTCTTAGTAAGTGTTGTCACTAACACTCGTTGTTTCTTTTCAGCTCTAATTCTTATTTCAGATAACAGATCTTCTATTTGGCCTTCACTAGGTCTTACATCAATTACAGGATCTAATACCCCAGTTGGTCTGATAACTTGCTCAATAAATTCACCATTACATTGATCTAATTCCCATTGACCCGGAGTTGCACTTATAAATAATGTCTGTTTTGATTTTTCCCAAAACTCTTCACATTTTAAAGGTCTATTATCTGCAGCACTGGGCAATCTAAAACCATGGTCTATTAAAACTTTTTTTCTAGATTGATCACCATTGTACATCGCATGAAGTTGAGGACAGGTTACATGACTCTCATCAACTACCAACAACCAATCTTTGGGAAAGTAATCTATTAAGCATTCTGGCGGTGAACCTTCCTCCCTGCCTGATAAATGACGTGCATAATTTTCAACTCCATTACAATAACCAACCTCTTTGAGCATTTCTAAATCATATTTTGTGCGTTGTTCTAGACGTTGAGCCTCTAGTAATTTTCCTTCGTATGTAAATTTGTCAAGTTGAGTTTTTAATTCACTTCTAATTGCACTTATTGCACTCTCAAGTCTTTCTTTTGGGGTCACAAAATGCTTTGCTGGGTAAACGCTAACTTGTTCCAAACTTTCAAGTATTTCTCCTGTAGTAGGATCAACATATCTAATAGCTTCGACTTCATCACCAAATAATTCGATTCTAATTAATCTATCCTCATAAGCTGGACCAATTTCTAAAACATCACCTTTAATTCTGAATCTACCTCTAGTAATTTCAATATCATTTCTAGTATATTGATTTTCAACGAGAGACCTCAAAGAAGAACGTAGATTTATTGATTTTCCCACTTCAAATTTAACTGCAGCTTTTAAATACTCACTCGGTATACCAAGACCATAAATACAACTTATTGAGGCTACAACAATTACATCTTTTCTTTCAAATAATGAGCGTGTTGCAGAATGCCTAAGCATATCTATTTCTTCATTAATTGAAGCCGTTTTGGCTATGTAAGTATCACTTACGGGTACATAAGCTTCAGGTTGATAATAATCGTAGTAAGAAATGAAGTACTCAACAGCATTTTTTGGAAAAAATTCCCTTAATTCATTACATAGTTGTGCAGCTAACGTTTTGTTATGAGCTAATACAAGTGCTGGTCTTCCTGTTTGTTGAATTACATTCGCTATAGTAAATGTTTTACCAGTTCCAGTAGCTCCTAAAAGAGTCTGAAACTCTTTACCAGTATTGACGCCTTTAACTAATTTTTTTATAGCTTTTGGTTGATCTCCATTTGGTTCATAAGGAGCTTGAAGCTTATAGTTGTTCATCAACCTAGTAGCAAAAGGATAGTACTATACTAAGAAATTTTTTTCTCCAATTATTGCATTTTTCAAAGATTCTTTTAAGCCCCTAACAACCGCAATCATCGATATTAAATCATCTAATTTATTAACTACAGATCCAACGCCAACTGCTGAGGCTCCAGAGGATATTGCTAGTGGACAAGTTACTTGGCTTAATCCAGAGGCACTCATGATTGGTATATTCAGAGATTGTTTCTTAAATTCTTGATGAATAGCATAGGTAGCTGCAAGAGTTGGTACTGATTTTTCAAAAAAGCCTTGAATTCCTGAAGAGTAAGGTGTAGAACTGGTACCACCTTCTGTTTGAACAATGTCTACACCCTCTTCCACTAGCTTTATCGCAAGATCAACTTGTTTATCAATAGGCATAGTATGAGGAACAGTTACTGATAAAGGAACATTAGGCAATAAATCCCTCGTCTCTTTTGTAATGTTTAAAACTTTTTTATCTGAAAAATTAATGCCTTTTTCATAAAAAGTATCGTAATTTCCTATTTCAATTAATGATGCTCCTGCTTTTACAGAATCTTGAAAAGATTGAGGCACTACTGAACTAACACAAACGGGTAGTGTTGAATTCTTAAGTGCTAAATCAACTAGTTCAGGTTTACAAGCAATATCGACAAGATCTGCACCTCCTAATGAAGCAGCCTCAACAATTATTTTCACAGATTGAACATCGAAATTATTCAATCCTGAAATAACTTTGAGTAAGGATTTGCTTCTTAACTCTTCTTTGATTTTTTGTGGCAAAAGATTAATCAGACTCATTTACTTAATGAATTTATTACCCGATTGTGACATTGTTTTAGTAAAACAGTGCATTTTTTAAAAAATATTATCTGAGCAACACAAAATGACTGATAAAAAATTAACTCAGAAAAATTGGTCATCATGGCATCATCAGCTTCATAAGGAGATTCTTACCAAAAAAATATTAATTCCCAAAGGATCCAATATTTTAATAAGTGTTTCAGGGGGTCAAGACTCAATGACCTTATTAACCCTAATTAATGACCTAAAAAAACTGCATAATTGGTCTATTAGTGTTTGGCATGGTGATCATCAGTGGCACGAAAAATCATCACTATATGCTCTTGAATTAAAAGATTATTGCGAAGATAAAAATATTTCATTTTCTTTTGATCAAGCAAATAAAGAAAGTGTTTCTTCAGAAGGAAAAGCACGAGAATGGAGATATAAAAAATTATGTGAAAGAGCCAAAACTTTATTAAATACAAACCAGCAAAAACATAATATTTATTTATTAACTGGTCACACGAGTAGTGATAATGCAGAAACATTTATCCTCAATTTATCTAGAGGAAGCAATTTTGCAGGTCTTAGTAATATTGAGAGTAAAAGATTAATAGAAAATCAAATTTTTTTAGTAAGACCAATATTAATTTTCAATAGGGAAGATACAAAACAATTTTGCAATGATATGAAGATCCCAGTCTGGGAAGATCCTACAAATTCAGATCTTAAATTAAAAAGAAATTTAGTAAGAAAAAAAATTATTCCTACTTTAGAAGTCATCTATCCTGGTTCTTCTGAAAGGATAAATAATTTTTCCCAAAAAATGAGCAAATACAATAATGAACGTAATGATCTTAGTGAACTAGCATATTTATATTGTAAAGATGTAAAAGGTATCGATAGGAATCTCCTAAATGGTATGTGTATTGAAGCGAGGTGCACAATCTTAAATAGATTTTTAAAAGAAATATCTGCAAAGCAATGTAGTTCTAAAAATCTGACAAAATTAGCAACTTCAATTTATGAAAAAAATAAAGGTCAAATTAATCTGCAAGAGTTTTTAAAAATTGTTTGGGATAAAAACTATATAAAATTTGAAAAAAGTTAAGATGTTACAGCAGATCTTCTTCTTCTTGTTCTACCTTCAAATGAATCTTCTGTAGCAGTCTCAGCTGATGGATTCTTTGAAACTTTTGGACTTTTTTGGGTATTTTGTGGGTTATTTGAACTATTAGGATGATTATTGTTTGATTTCTTATGGAAATTATTATTATTTCTATTTCTATTGGAGAAATTTTGCTCTTCGGTAATCTTTGGGATATAAGCACGAGTTCCACTTGGAGCAGGTTGAACTAAACACAAAATAAGTGGTTCAACTTGTAATTCTCTTCTCATTCTTCTCGATAAACCATTTTCAATTTCTCTTTGTACACCAATCCAATCTACCTCAAAATTATTCGGCCCAGTTTGTCTGGATAATTGTTTCCATCTATTTTCTAAGACCCAGCTTATTTCTCGTTCTGTCCACATAGACATTTTTCTTGGCTCTGCAGTAGTAACAACTCCTCTTAAATTAACTCTGGGAGGCGCAACCATCTTCCCATCTGTACTAATAGGAGCTAAAACAGTTACTACACCATCCCCAGCTAATTGCTGCCTTTCTTTTAATACTCGAGCATCTACGATACCGTTTCGTGAGTTATCAAGCAGTTCAACACCAGCTTTTACAGGATCACCCTTTTGAATAGAATTAGGTGTTAACTCAACTACATCTCCATTTTCAATAATTAAAATATTGTCCTTTGGAACCCCCATAGTTTGTGCACTCTTGCCATGACAAACAAGCATTCTATGTTCTCCATGAACAGGAACAAAAAACTTAGGTTTTGCTAGTGCCAACATTAACTTTTGATCTTCTTGAAAACCATGACCAGAAACATGAATATTCTCACCCTTTCCATAAACAACCTTTGCTCCCAGTTTCATTAATCTATCTATTGTATTAACAACGGAAATAGTATTACCAGGAATTGGGCTAGCTGAGAATATTACAGTATCAGTAGTCTTAAGACGGACATGCTGATGTTCACCACGAGAGATTCTGCTTAACGCCGCTAGGGGTTCTCCTTGACTTCCCGTCATTAATAATAAGGTCTCCCTATCTGGCAAATCTCTAATTTGCTTGATAGGAACAAACAAATCATCTGGGCATTTCATATAACCAATATCTCTCGCCTTAGCAATAACATTTATCATTGATCTACCTAACAAACCGACCTTTCTTCCATGTTTCATGGCCAATTCCAAGATCATTGTCACTCTATGAACAGAACTAGCAAAAGTGGTAAGAATAACTCGTTCTTTTGCCTCTGCAATATGTTTTTCTAAAGAGGGATAGATAGTCTTCTCAGAAGGACAAAAACCTGGAACTTCCGCATTAGTCGAATCACTGAACATGCATAAAACACCCTTCTCTCCGTAATGCACCATTCTTTCAATATCAAATTGCTCTCCATCTACTGGCATATGATCAAACTTAAAATCTCCCGTGAAAATAATTGTGCCAACAGGTGTTGTAACTGCTAAAGAAAAGCTATCGCAAATAGAATGGGTATTTCGAATAAATTCAACAGAAAAATGTTGGCCTACTTTTACAACATCTCTTGGATTTACTGTCTGTATAGTTGTTCTATCAGATACCCCTGCTTCCTCCATTTTTCCTCTAAGCATCGACATTGCCAGTCTTGGACCATAAATAATCGGAATATTAAAATGCTTTAGATGATGAGAAATACCTCCAATATGATCTTCATGCCCGTGAGTGACAATCATACCTTTTATTCTTCTTTGATTTTCTTTTAAAAAAGTTGTATCAGGCATAACAACGTTTACGCCATGCATACCATCAGATGGGAAAGCTAGGCCAGCATCAACAAGCATCAAATCATCACCATATTCAAAAACGCAAGTGTTTTTTCCTATTTCATGTAGTCCACCAAGAGGTATTACTCGTAGAGATGGCGTATTACTCTTAGATCTAGATGAATCATGAGTAGATCTATTTACAGTTGAATTTGTACTTGATTGCATAATTTTGAAATTTATGAAGGCCTGCTTGTAATCAAATAAGGTTTATTTAAATTTAATTATCAAGTTAAATATAATCCCTATTATAGGGATTTCAGGATAATAGATAGTTTCTTTCTCATGTCATTGGTTAATGGTGACAAAGGACTTCTAGGTTTACCTACATCCCATCCCGAAAGCTCCAAAGCAGCCTTAATTGGGATTGGATTAGTAGTCATAAAGAGTGCTTTAAAAAGGGGCTGAAGTTTTTCATGAATAGCAAGCGCATTGGAGACCTTTCCACTTTGAAAGGAATGAATCATCTCTTTCAATTGCAATCCAACCAAATGACTTGCAACGCTTACTACTCCTACAGCACCTACAGATAACATTGGAAGCAACAATGAATCGTCGCCACTATATACAGAGAGTTCAGAGCCACAAATGGCTCTTAATTCTGTTACTTCCTCTATTCTACCGCTTGCAGCTTTAATACTGAGAATATTTGAGAAATACATAAGTTTCTTCACAGTATCAGGTAATAAATTGCAACCTGTCCTTCCAGGAATGTTATAAAGCATAAGAGGCAAATCCTTTGCAGAATTAGCAATAGAACTGAAATGTTTATAAAGACCTTCCTGAGGTGGCTTGTTGTAATAAGGAACAACGACTAAAGCACCGTCGGCACCAGAGTCGTAGGCTTTTTTTGTGGCTTCCACAGCCTCGCTTGTACAGTTACTACCAGTGCCAACTATTACTTTACAGGTTGCATCCAAAGATCCTTTTACCGCAATAAATAAATCATGCTGTTCCGCCCATGAAAGAGTAGGAGATTCTCCAGTAGTACCACATAGAACAATTCCATCGGAACCGTTCTCAAAAAGATAATTTGATAGTTTTATAGCTAGTTCATAATCTACATCTCCATTTTCAGTAAATGGAGTAACCATTGCAGTCAAAATTTTTCCAAATAGTGGATTATTACACTTAGTTTTGTCTGTAATCATTTTTTTGGAATTAATAACTCAGCAATTTGAACAGCATTAAGAGCTGCTCCTTTTCTTATTTGATCTCCACATAACCATAATTCTAATCCATTAGGCTGACTTATATCAGTTCTTAGCCTGCCAACAGCAACATTATCCCTTCCCATAACGTCATTTGGCATAGGAAATCTATTATTTTTGTAATCCTCAATAATTTCAATTCCAGGAGATTTTTTTAATTCTTCAAGAGCATCTTTAGGCTCAACTACATCGGCAAATTCAATATTGATCGATTCAGAATGTGCTCTCAGTACTGGGACTCGAACACATGTAGCAGAGAGCTTTAAATCAGCAATATTTAATATTTTCCTTGTCTCATTAACCATTTTCATCTCTTCTTCGCAGTAATTATTTGAAAGTATAGGGGAATTATGTAAAAACAAATTAAAAGCAAGGGAGTATGGCAAAACTTCACTTTTTTGAGGATTTCCTTGAAGATATTGTTCAGTTAAAAGTTTCAGTTCCTCCATCGCCAGTTGGCCTGCACCACTGACAGATTGATATGTTGAGACAATAACTCTTTGAATTGTCGAAAGTTTGTTTAATGGAGCTAAAACTAATGTCAACAAAATGGTAGTACAGTTTGGATTCGCTATTACCCCATCATGATTAAGTACGTCACTAGCATTAACTTCAGGGACTATAAGAGGAACGTTCTTATCTAATCTGAAAGCACTTGAATTATCTATCAGCAAAGCATTTTGATCAATAATAGTAGACAACCATTTTTTTGAAATACTTCCGCCTGCTGAAGCCAAAACTAAATCAAGATTCTTAAATTCTTCCTTAGTTGTTTTTTTTGTAACTAATTCTTCATCTTTCCAAATAATTTTTTTTCCTTCTGACCGCTCTGAGGAAAGCAAGACCAATTCTGATATTGGGAAATCTCGTTGTTCAAGAATTTTTAGCAATTCAGATCCTACAGCACCTGAAGAACCTAAAACAGCAACTTTTAATGGCCTATTAGGCAAATACGGAGATTGTCTCACACTTTAAAATGATTTTTATAAATAGATTGACTATTTTTTTACTTTATCAAAAAATTAACTTTCAAGGAAATCACATAATGTGAAATAATTAAGGTTCGGCTCATAGTAATAAATTAGAAAAACATGGCTAAAGATGCTCTAATAGTCAAAACAACTCCTCTGCCTCAAAGTAGAATTTCATTCGAATTAGAAATACCATCTGAGACATGCAAAACGTGTGTAAATGAAACAATCAGTTCTATCAGTCGTTCGGCTAAAATTCCAGGATTTAGACTTGGTAAGATTCCTAAACAAGTCTTAATCCAAAGAATTGGCATCACACAATTACATGCCTCTGCTTTGGAAAAAATTATTGATAAATCATGGCAAGAAGCGTTAAAAATAAAATCTATAGAGCCACTAAGTGAGCCAGAATTGGTAGATGGATTTGAATCTTTACTTGCAAAGTTTAGTCCTGAAAAATCACTTAAGGTTACTCTTCAAACTGATGTTGCCCCAGAATTAAAACTTAAAAAATCCAAAGGACTAAGTGTTGAAATATCAAATACAAAATTTGATCCTAAGTCAATAGATGAAGCGCTAGAAAAATCTAGAAATCAGTTTGCAAACATTATTCCAGTTACCAATAGAGCAGCAAAATTAGGAGATATTGCTGTAGTTAGTTTCAAAGGAAAATATAAAGATTCTGGTAAAGAGATTGATGGTGGAACAAGTGAATCAATGGATCTTGAGTTAGAAAAGAACAAAATGATTCCCGGTTTCGTTGAGGGAATCGTAAAGATGAAAATTGGTGATACTAAAACTCTTAACCTTAAATTTCCTGATGATTATTCTCATGAGGATTCAAGAGGCAAAGAAGCAATTTTTGAAGTAAATCTTAAGGATCTTAAGGAAAAAGAATTGCCCGAACTTAATGACGATTTTGCAAAACAGTCTGGCAACAAAGAATCATTAAAAGAGTTAAAGAAAGATATTGAAAAGCAACTTAAAGACAATTTTGAAAAAACTCAAAAAGATATCAAAATTGAGGCTTTATTAGATGCCTTAACAGACGAATTGGTTGCTGAAATTCCAAAATCTATGATTGATATAGAAGTTAGGAATAATATTGAACAAACCGCTCAAAGATTTGCTCAACAAGGTCTTGACGTAAAATCTACTTTCACTCCGGAATTAGTTAAGTCATTAGCAGAGTCCACAAGGCCTCAAGCTGAAAAAAATGTTCAAAGAAATTTAGCTTTAAAAGCATTATCTGAAACAGAAAACATAAAAGTCGAGAAAGATGAAATTGATTTAAAAATGAAAGATTATGAAGATGCAATCTCTCAATCTTCAAAACAAATGGATATTAAAAGATTAACAGAAGTAGTAAGTAACGATCTACTCAAAGAAAAATTAATAACCTGGCTTGAAGAAAATTCTGAAGTAAAAGAAAAAACTACAAAAACTTCTAAAGCTACAAAAACCTCCAAAACATCAAAAGCCGCAAAAACTGCTACAAAAACTACAAAAACTACAGGAACTACAAAAACTCGAAATAAAAAAGAAAAAAAATAATTTATGAAATTTCCTACTAATTAAACAAAAACCCCCTAAATTATTTATAAGACAAAAACTAATTTGTGAACTCAGAAAAAAAACATTTAATCCAAAGCTCAATAAGTTCTTACGAAAGTAATCATAAAACTATTGCTGCTGTTCCCACCGTGATAGAACAATCAGGTAGAGGAGAAAGAGCTTTTGATATATATTCAAGATTATTGAGGGAAAGAATAATATTTTTAGGTACTGGAATTAATGATCAAGTATCTGACTCCCTTGTTGCACAATTATTATTTCTTGAAGCTGAAGATCCCGAAAAAGACATACAAATATATATCAATTCTCCTGGAGGCTCAGTTACTGCAGGAATGGCCATTTATGATACCATGCAACAAATATCGCCTGATGTAGTGACAATATGTTTTGGAGTAGCCGCAAGTATGGGGGCATTTCTACTTTCTGGAGGAGCAAAGGGGAAAAGATTGGCTTTACCTAATTCTAGGATTATGATTCATCAACCTCTGGGAGGTGCACAAGGTCAAGCAGTAGAGATTGAAATACAAGCTAAAGAAATACTTTTTCTCAAGAAGACATTAAATTCACTTTTAGCTGAACATACTGGTCAACCTTTAGAAAAAATTAATGAAGATACAGAAAGAGATTACTTTTTGTCCCCCTCAGAAGCAGTCGAATATGGATTAATTGATAAAGTTATCAAAAAGTGACAAGGGGTTCTGATTTTTTAAGAATATGATGACGAATCGATATTTATGAGCAATCCTAGTGAATAGGGAATATTTAACACCTTTCACTTTAAAAACTGATAATCGATGGCTAAATTCGACGCCCATCTTAAATGTTCATTTTGCGGGAAGTCACAAGACCAAGTAAGAAAGCTTATAGCTGGTCCTGGGGTTTATATCTGTGATGAGTGCATAGACCTTTGTAATGAGATTCTCGATGAAGAACTACTTGATAATCAAGCGAACACAAACAACTCTCCACAAGTAAAAAAGAAATTACCAACTGATAATCCAAAAAAATCTGTTCCTTTAGAATTAACCTCAATTCCTAAGCCATTAGAAATAAAAAGTTTTCTAGATAATCAAGTTGTTGGACAAGAATCTGCAAAAAAAATATTATCAGTAGCCGTATATAATCACTACAAGCGATTAGCTTGGAAAGTTAAAGAAGACAGTAAAAGTAGCAATTCAACTGATTCACAAGCAACAAAATTACAAAAATCAAATATTTTACTCATCGGCCCTACTGGAAGTGGAAAAACATTATTGGCGCAAACTTTAGCAGAGTTTTTAGATGTTCCTTTTGCAGTAGCTGATGCAACGACTTTGACAGAAGCTGGATATGTTGGGGAGGATGTTGAAAACATACTTTTAAGACTTCTACAGAAATCAGAAATGAATGTAGAACTAGCTCAAAAAGGAATTATTTATATTGATGAAATAGATAAAATTGCAAGAAAAAGCGAGAATCCTTCAATTACTAGAGATGTTTCCGGTGAAGGGGTACAGCAAGCATTATTAAAAATGCTTGAAGGAACAATTGCTAATGTGCCACCTCAAGGCGGAAGAAAACATCCTTATCATGACTGCATCCAAATTGATACGAGTCAAATACTATTTATTTGTGGGGGAGCTTTTATAGGTTTAGAGGATATCGTTCAAAAGCGTATGGGTAAACACTCTATAGGATTTACCGCCAATTCAGATCAAAACAAAGTTGATACGAAAAAAATAGTAGACCCAAGAGATTCCCTGAAAAATTTAGAATTAGATGACTTAGTGAAATATGGCCTAATTCCAGAATTTATTGGAAGAATTCCGGTTTGTGCTGTATTAGATCGTCTTTCTAAAGAAACTTTAGAATCTATTTTAACTCAACCAAGAGATGCATTAGTAAAGCAATTCAAAACTTTGCTAAGTATGGATAATGTTGAATTATCATTTGAGCCTGATTCTGTTGAAGCGATAGCAAATGAAGCATACAAAAGAAAAACAGGTGCAAGAGCATTAAGATCAATAATTGAAGAGCTAATGCTAGACATAATGTACACTTTGCCTTCTGAAGAAAATGTCAAAGAATTCACAATTACGAAAAAAATGGTAGATAATTTGTTCTCATCTAAAATTGTTAAACTACCTTCAGGATCAAAAAGAATCATTAAAGAATCTGCATAAAATTAGAGTTTAATTTTTTTAATTGAATCCCTAATTTTTCTAATTAATGAAAAATAAATGCCAAATATACATAAACCTTTTCATCAAAAATATAGACCAAACAACTTAGACGAACTGGTTGGGCAAAAATTTATATCCATTACACTCAAACAAGCTCTATTAACAAAAAAAATTGCTCCTGCATATCTTTTTAATGGTCCAAGAGGCACTGGAAAAACATCAAGTGCAAGAATATTTGCAAAATCTCTAAATTGCCAAGCATTCGACCAACCTACGATAACTCCTTGTTGTAAATGTGAATTATGTAGACAAATTACAGATGGGAGCGCTCTAGATATTATCGAGATTGATGCAGCATCAAATACAGGAGTAGAAAATATAAGAGAAATTATAGAAAGAGCGAGATTTGCACCTACTCAAGCGAGATGGAAAGTCTATGTAATTGATGAATGTCATATGCTTTCAACGGCAGCTTCAAATGCTTTACTAAAAACTATTGAAGAACCGCCCTCAAGAGTAGTATTTATACTTGCGACGACAAATCCTGAGAGAGTATTAAATACAATAAAAAGTAGATGCCAAAAGTTTGATTTTAGAAGAATAAGCCCTAGTGATATTTTTCAACATTTATCAGAAATCGCCGAAAAAGAATCTATTAAGTACGAAGTTCAGGCGTTAAAAATGATTGCAAAAAGGTCTAATGGAGGTATGAGAGATGCACAAAGCCTCCTTGAACAATTGAATCTATTACCAGAAGGGATAACAATTAATAATATCCAAAACCTCCTAGGAGAAGTATCAGAAAGTGAATTAACAAATCTGATTAAATCATTGGTTGAGAATAATCCAGAGTCATTAATTGATACCTGCAACAAATTATATGATGATGGAAACGAACCTCTTCAAATAATTATCGGATTATTGAATATAACAAGAGATCTACTATTACACACTACTAATAATAAATATTCAGATCTTTATTATACGTCTGATGAATTTCGAGATGAGTTAGATAAAATCTCAAAAACAATAAATAAATCAACAATAATTAATTGGCATTATAATCTGAGAAATATTGAATATCAAATCAAATCAAGTGATAATCCAAGGCTTTGGTTTGAAATACATTTAACTGGTCTTCTGGATAGTCAAGAGATAAATAGTTTTGAAAATAAAAAAGAAAGTAAAAATAATACGACTGAGGAGAAGCATGAAAGTAAAAAAAACATTCCAATTAATAAAGAAAATATTTCAGATGAGATTCCAAAACCAAGTATCCAAGAAGAGAAAACTCACAAGGAATTGATCGGAAAAAAAGACGAAAAATTAGTAAAATTTGAAGTTCTTGAAAAAGAAATTATTGAAAATATTTCTGAAAATAACCAAAATAATCCTGGATCAAATTTAAAAGATAAATGGGAATTAATTCTTTCTAAAGTAGAGTTACCATCAACAAGAATGTTACTTTCACAACAAGCCGAACTTGAAAGTTTTGATTCGGAGAAAATCACAATTGCATTATCTCCAAACTGGGAAAGTATGATAAAAAGCAGAAAAGTTATAATTGAAAATACTGTAAAAAAGATATTTGGAGATGGAATAATACTTAATTTTTCAACCAAACAATTAAATAAAAGTAACCCAACAAACACTCCAGAAATAACCCAAAATGAAGTAAATAATTTCCGACCAATAAAAAAAATAGAACCAAAAACTAATTCGTCAACAAAAATATCTCACGAGGAAACTTATGATGATAGTTCAAAAAACTTAGCAAATTTTTTTAATGGAGAAATTATAGACCTTGATGAATAGATTAAACTCCAGTATGAAGAGTCTTTCGCCAGAGTATCTTTTTAGGAAAAATAGACATCTTTATAGTTACCCAAGGGATTACTAAAAACCAATGTGATAAATAAAAAACCGATACAAATACCATCAAAAAATTGCTTTTTTGCAATACAGGTACTTCACTTTTACAAGAAGAACCGTACCAAAAAGCAATTCCAGATAACATAAAAGCTGTAAATGAAATTGGCCAGTAAATTGGTGAATCTAAAAAAGCAATACTGAAAACTAAATCAAAAATAGAAATGATTGGTAATGCATATTGCAAGATGAAAAAATAAGTTAAATCAAATTTCTGCAAATAATCAATTTTATTAGTAAATAATTGATCTCCATAATCGAAGAATCTTTGCAAACCTCCCTCTGCCCATCTTTGCCTTTGCGCTAATAAAGCATTTAAATTCTCAACTGCCTCCTCCATGACTGGAGGATCCCATAAGATTCCAATTTTAGATTTTGATAATAATAATCTTAAACTCAAATCAAGATCATCTGTAACTGTATCTTCATTAAAAGAACCACATGCTAATAATGTTTCTTTCTTAATTAATTGACCATTTCCCCTTAATTCGGAAACTCCAGCAACTGATAATCTTCCATATTGAAAGATTGCATCCATAGCCATCTCCATTGACTGACAGGAAGTTAAAAAATTCTTACTTACATTTGTTACTGATTTTCTTAGTTGAACTGCAGACCAATCACCCTCTTCTACAAAACTAAATAACCTTATCAAAGAATCTTGTTTTAATTCAGCATCAGCATCCAAAACTAATAACCATTCACCATGGGTAAATTTCAAGGCATAATTCAAAGCTCCTGACTTTCCTCCTCCTGCATTTGGAGAACGACTTATGACTTTTAGCTTGTCATATTGTCTAGATAATCGATCTAAAATTAAAGGCGTCTTATCAGAACTACCATCATCGATTATGTAAATATTTAATTTATTTGTTGGATAATCTAAACTAAATAATCTTTCAACTAATCTTGATATGACATTCTCTTCATCTCTAGCTGCGACTAAAATATCAAGCACAGGTAACTCTTTATTGCTAATTCTTCTGCTTAAAGTATTTGAAACATTATTCCTTTTGAAATTTCTAGAAATAACTATTAAACCGTAAAAAACAATCACAAAAGAAAGAGTCAATCTTATGTAAAAGAAATTTTCGATATTGTTAGCGTGAGGAATAAAAGCTACTAAAAAACAAGCACTAAGAAATATAAACGACTTCAATCTTCGATTTTTATAAAAACCCTTACTCATAAAAGTAAATTGTTAATTACTTAACTTCCATTGAGACAATATCTCAAATTTTTTTAGTTTTGCATTTCGATAGTAATGATTCAATATTTGTTCATAAGAGAATCCTAATTTAGCCATTTCAATTGCTCCTGACTGAGATAAACCTACACCATGACCGAAGCCTCCTCCTCTCAAAAGCCATAAATCATCATTTAATTTATTAATAGTAAACAAATTACTAGGTATAAAATTTAATACCCGTCGAATATCATCTTTAACAAGAACAATAGATTTGTTACCATTGTCCGTCTGTATTTCCAATTTTGTCACTCTGCCACTAGACCCACGTTCAATAGAATTTAAATCCAAAACATCTTCATTAATATTTATAAGTTTGTTTTTAATTAACTTTTCTTTAATTTCAAGCTTAGAAATTTTCTTATTCCATCGAAAAAGAGTATGATTACTCCCATAAAACTGTTCTTTATCAAAATCTAAAAAATTATTTAAATAAGATTCATTTGTAATTGGAAGTTTAAAAATTTTATTTAATGATTTAGAACCATCAATGATTGAATTGAAATAAGAATAATCTTGAATTTGCCAAGACTCGCCTGCAGTAGCAGATACTCCACCATTAGAGCCATGGTAAAAAGCATTTATTGGTTGATTTTCATGAGTGAGAATTAAATTTGAAGTTTCGTCTATGGCTTTTTGTACATTTTTATATGAAATTTCAGAAGGCTTATAAACTTGGCACTGAGTGCTTATACATAAATGATATTTATCCATATTAAATCTATCAGAATTAAATATGCCCCAAGTTCTTGCAATAACTGCTTGAGCCTTGAGTGCTTCTAAAGGAGAATTTGGTCCAATTTCATATGGCAAAACACCTGCCAAATAGTCATCAAATTCAATTTTTTGAACTAAGGTCCAAGTTCCATATAAATCCTTTATTAAATAAAAATTTTTGCCAAAATTAACACCATTTATTTTTATTTTCTCTTCAGAATAAATATATATGGGACCTTCAAGTTTCATACGACTGTAGTCATTTCTAAGAACAGGAGTAATTTGAAAATTTTTTATTTTTCTGAAAATCTTATTTTTCAATTCAAACTCTGGCAGATCATCTTGAAATGGAATCCATACTTCCCAATTTTTAGGGTAGGCAACAGTAGTCTCAAATCCTTGATCTCTAAGTTTCTCTGATTGTTTTTTTGCCGATTCATAGCTAGCAAAAGGACCAAAAACAATTCTTTCAATTGTTTTTGGATTTTTGACGGGAATATCCGCCCAGGTAATATTTATTTGTTTTGATTTATGTTTAATACCGTTGGACGATATCAAGTTTAAAAAACCTTTATTAGTTGAAAAGTTTATATTCTTTTTCTCCGAAAAACTATCATTATCCCCGCCTAAATATTGCTTTAAACCAATTAAAAATTTTCCTTTTTTAATTTCATTATGTAGTTCAACCTTTAACAATTCTTCTCCTTTTACATTTGAAATAAATTTAGTGTTTACTATTAAAAGAGAAATAAAGCCTAAAAATAAGTTTAAAAAGGCAAATTTAAGTTTCATAAAATAGAACTTTCCTTATCAATTAAAAACTTTAATTTGCACCAATGCGTATAAAGGTTTAGATTATCCTAATTAAACACATTTGACTTAAATGTCTAAACTAAAAACTCGTAAATCAGCTGCCAAAAGATTTAAAGCTACTGCGACGGGTAAATTCATGAGAAGAAGAGCTTTCCATAATCATTTACTTGATCATAAAAGCTCAAAATTAAAAAGACATCTATCAACAAAAGCCGTAGTTGATGAAAGAGATGCTGATAATGTAAAATTAATGATTCCATACGCATAAATCTTTAACCAATTTTTATTAGATATTCATGGCACGGGTAAAAAGAGGCAACATAGCCAGAAAAAGAAGAAACAAAATCTTAAATCTTGCAAAAGGTTTTAGAGGCGGCAACAAAAATCTTTTCAGAACCGCAAACCAAAGAGTGATGAAAGCTCTTTGTAATGCTTATAGGGATAGACGAAGAAGAAAAAGAGATTTTAGAAGACTTTGGATATCTAGAATTAACGCATCTGCGAGGATAAATGGGACAAATTATAGCAAGTTAATAAATGGGATGAAAAATGCAGAAATTATCATCAACAGAAAAATGCTTGCTCAATTAGCCTTAAACGATCCTAAGTGTTTTGAAGAAATTGTTTCTTCCGTTAGTAAGTAGAAAAAAAGAATATAATCTAAAAAAGTAATTATAAATAATGGAAATTTCTTCCTTTCAATCTTATTTAATAATTCTTTTTGTTGTATTGATAATAATTTCTATTTTTGTATTCAGACAATTTCTAAAAACAAGAAGTGAAGAATTAAATTTAGTAAAATTCGAGCAAAAAGGTTTAGATTCTCTCACTCAAGCTACAGAATTATATGAATTTGGGTCTATTCAGATAAAAAAAAGATTATATTCTGAAGCTACTAAAACTTTTTTAAAAGCAATTGAAAATTATGAAAATGAACCTGATGAAGCCAAAGCGATAATAAATAATGCTTTAGGATTTTCTTATGCTGCTCAAAATGAATTTAAGAAAGCAATTAAACACTACAAATCTGCAATAAAATCACTTCCAGAATATCCTATAGCCCTAAATAACCTCGCATCAGCACAACAGCGTTTACTTGAATACGACTTGGCATATGAAACTTATCAAAAGGTTTTGGTGATAGATCCAAAAAACAAAACAGCAATTAAAAAAAGTAAGGAGTTGGAAAAAAGAAACAATTATGAACCTTATAAAGGTATTAAAGATAAGGGATTCTAAATATGGAAAATTATTCTTCTTTACTAATTGGTGGAAAACAATTTTCCAGTAGATTAATGGTTGGTACTGGCAAATATAAATCTACTCAAGATATGGTGGAAAGTTTGTCAAATTCTGAAACGGAAATTATAACTGTCGCTGTTAGAAGAATTAAAAATGATCAGACCGGAGAAAATTTACTGGAAAAGATCAACTGGGAAAAATACTGGATGCTTCCTAATACAGCTGGTTGTGTTAATTCCGATGAGGCAGTCAGAATAGCAATTTTAGGGAGAGAACTTGCAAAATTATCTGGTCAAGAAGAAAATAACTTTGTGAAGTTAGAAGTTATTCCTGACAAAAAGTATTTGCTACCAGATCCAATAGAAACTCTTAAAGCAGCCGAAATTTTAATAAAAAAGGGTTTCGCTGTACTACCTTATATCAATGCAGATCCTATTCTTGCAAAAAGACTAGAAGAAATAGGTTGTGCAACTGTAATGCCATTGGGCTCTCCCATAGGCTCCGGGCAAGGTTTGTTAAATTTATCAAATATAAGGATTATTATTGAGAATGCAAAAGTGCCAGTAATAATTGACGCTGGAATTGGGGTGCCTAGTGAAGCTTCTCAAGCTATGGAAATTGGAGCTGATGGTGTCTTAATCAATAGTGCAATTGCACAAGCTGCAAATCCTCCTCTAATGGCTCAAGCGATAAATTATAGTGTGAAAGCTGGCAGGCAGGCTTTTCTGGCAGGAAGAATTAAAAAACAAGACTTTGCAGTAGCAAGTTCGCCGGAAAAAAATATATCTATCTAATTTTCAAAATTGAGAAAAGTTTAAAAAGAAAGTAAAAATTTATTATTTGCTTTTATTTATCGTATTTAGAAAGAAGATTTGAAACTATTTACAATGTTTTTTCGCAAAGTGGAAGCACGCTGTAGTAATTTAATAAATATATTATGAATCTTTTAATTCTGGAGTTCTGAGTGAAAGTTATTGTTCTAGGTGGAGATGGTTTTTGCGGTTGGCCTTGTGCGGTGAATTTAGCAGAGCAAAATCATGATGTAATTATTGTCGACAATTTAAGTCGTAGAAAAATTGATATTGATCTAGAGGTAGAATCTTTAACTCCAATTTCTTCTATAACAGAACGACTTTCTGCATGGGAAGAGACTGGAGGCAAGCCTATGAGATTTCTTAACATGGATATCTCTAAGCAATATCAAAAATTACTCAATTTGCTCATTGATGAAAAACCAGATTCCGTGATCCATTTTGCAGAGCAAAGAGCAGCACCATACTCGATGAAATCGAGTTTTACCAAAAGATATACAGTAGATAATAATGTTAATGGCACCCACAACCTACTTGCTGCAATAGTAGAGAGTAATTTAGATATTCATGTTGTTCATTTAGGAACAATGGGAGTCTACGGATATGGATCACATAGAGGTGCAACAATTCCAGAAGGTTATCTAAAAGTTGAAGTTCCACAACCTGATGGAAGCCGCTTTGAAGAAGAAATATTACACCCTGCAAGCCCAGGTAGTGTCTACCATATGACTAAAACTTTGGATCAATTATTATTTCTTTACTACAACAAAAATGATCTTGTAAGGATCACTGATTTACATCAAGGCATTGTTTGGGGAACAAATACAGAAGCAACTTTAAAAGATCCTAGATTGACAAACCGATTTGACTATGACGGAGATTATGGAACTGTTTTAAACAGATTTCTAATGCAAGCTGCAATTGGATATCCATTAAGTGTTCATGGGACAGGAGGGCAAACAAGAGCATTTATTCATATAAAAGACTCTGTAAAATGCGTACAACTTGCTCTTGAAAATCCTCCAAAATCTGGAGAAAGAGTCAAAATCTTTAATCAAATGACTGAGAGTCATCAAGTTGGAGAACTAGCTAAAAAAGTTGCTTCTCTAACTGGAGCTGATATCAATTATTTACCAAATCCAAGGAATGAAGCGGTAGAAAATGATCTAATTGTTGATAATAAATGCTTTATAGAATTAGGTTTAAACCCAACTACTCTTGATAATGGCTTATTAGAAGAAGTTGTTGAAGTTGCTAAAAAATACTCAAATAGATGTGATCTTAATCGCATACCTTGTATTTCATCCTGGACAAAAAAACAAGCTGAGGCTATAAAGACTAATTAAAATTCTTGAAATTGTTACCTTAAGAAAGTGAAAATTGCATTTTTTACTGAAACTTTTTTACCTAAAGTTGACGGCATAGTCACAAGACTGACTAAAACAATTGAATTTTTAATAAAAAATGGTGATGAAGTTATAATTTTTTGTCCAGAGGGATGTCCAGAATCATATATGGGAGCAACTGTAGTGGGAGTTGCTGCAATGCCATTACCCTTATACCCAGAGTTGAAGCTTGGTTTACCAGGTCCTGCAGTCTCAGATAAGTTAGAAAAATTTAACCCAGATTTGATTCATGTTGTTAATCCAGCTGTACTTGGCTTAGGTGGCATATGGTTGGCGAAAACTAATAATATTCCTTTAATTGCTAGCTACCATACTCATCTTCCGAAATATCTGGAACATTACGGTATGGGTATGCTAGAGCCACTTTTGTGGGAATTACTTAAAGCAGCTCATAATCAAGCCTTGTTAAATTTGTGTACTTCCACCGCTATGGTCAATGAATTAAAAGATAAAGGTATTCAAAGGACTGCTCTTTGGCAAAGAGGAGTCGATACTTACAGTTTCAGGCCAGATTTAAGAAGTGAAAAAATGAGAGATAAATTATTTGGAAAATATAAAGATGCTAATTATTTATTGATTTATGTAGGAAGATTATCAGCAGAAAAACAAATTGAAAGAATTAAACCAGTCTTAGAAAGTATCCCTAATGCTTGTCTAGCACTTGTAGGTGACGGGCCGTATAGAAACCAGCTTGAAAAAATCTTCGAAAATACCAAGACTAATTTCATAGGATATTTATCTGGTGATGAACTTGCTAGCGCCTATGCCTCTGGAGATATATTTTTATTTCCCTCTAGTACAGAAACACTTGGTTTAGTTTTACTCGAAGCAATGGCCGCAGGATGTCCAGTTATCGGAGCCAACAAGGGGGGGATTCCAGATATAATTAGCGATGGGATTAATGGTTGTTTATATGATCCAGATGAAAAAGATAATGGGGTACAAAGTTTGATTGAAGCAACAAAAAAAATTCTAGAGAATGAAGATAAAAGAGAAATTATGAGAAAAGAGGCACGAAACGAAGCAGAAAAATGGGATTGGAATCAAGCAACGTTACAACTGCAAAATTATTATTCAGATACGCTCAAAGAGATAGATTAAATTTGATCTAAATTATTATGCTACGTGTGGGGGCGTAGGATTACTATATGAACTTAAAGGAAGTATTAAGGTAGCTATATTTTGATTCTTTTCAGGCCTTTTTTTCTTTGAGAATTTTTTACCAAAAGGTACTCTAATAACATTAGTGCCCTCAATGGAACAAATATTTGAGTTATCTCCAGAAAAATTATTTATAAAATTTGGTAAATTGACGTTTTTAACTGGCAGTTGCTTAACATTGCCAGATTTAAAATCTTTTGTCATAGCTTCAAATACCCCAAAAAATTTGATGCTCGAATATTTTAATAAAAAAATTTAAAAAAATTCTATAAGAAAATATTAAATTTTTATTCACATTGATAATAACTAAGTAAATAAAGGGACGCTAGTCCTTTAAGCACATTTTTTTTCTTCTAAAGTCTCATCTTGATTTACATTGCAAGAACAAATTAAATTACGATCGCCATATGCATTATTGATCCTAGAAACTGAAGACCAAAACTTAATATTTGTTGGAGTTTTATAAGGGAAAGAAGCCTTTCCTTTTGAATAAGGGTATTGCCAATTATCAGCAATTAACTCTTTCAGCGTATGGGGAGCATTGCTTATTACATTATTATTTTTTAATGCATGATTATTTTCTATTTCACTGATTTCTTCTCCAATCAAAAGCATAGCCTCACAAAATCTATCTACTTCTGCCAAACTTTCACTTTCAGTAGGCTCTATCATTATGGTTTCTGGAACAGGCCAACTAATAGTTGGAGCATGAAAACTATAATCAATTAATCGTTTAGCTAAATCATTGACACTCAATCCAGTTTTGGATTTTAAATCCCTAAAATCTAAAATACATTCATGTGCGACAAAATTATTTTTTCCTTTATAGAGAATCTTGAATTTATGTTTTAAGGAATGCGCAATATAATTTGCAGATAAAATTGCGTGCGAAGTTGCTTTCCTCAACCCACTAAAACCTGCCATTTTTATATACATCCAACTTATTGGAAGAATACTTGCACTCCCATGCTTGGCAGAAGATACGAAATTAAAACTATTAGATAAATTATTATCCATTAAAGAATGAGTAGGAAGGTATGGGCTTAAAGTTTCTGATGCAGCAACTGGACCTACTCCTGGACCACCACCTCCATGTGGAATGCAGAATGTTTTATGTAAATTCAAATGACAAACATCAACGCCATAGTTTCCAGGTTTGCATAATCCAACCTGAGCGTTCAAATTTGCTCCATCTAAATAGACAAATCCTCCCACAGAATGAATTAAATCACATATCTTTCTGATTTGTAATTCAAAAACTCCATGAGTAGAGGGATAAGTCAACATAAGAGCCCCTATTTGGTTATCAAATTTCTTGACCTTGATTGACAAATCTTGATAATCAATATTTCCTTCGTCATCACATTCAACAGTTAACACGTCAAAACCTGCCATAACTGCACTAGCAGGATTTGTTCCATGAGCACTTTTTGGAATTAAACATTTTTTTCTTGACAGTTCACCTTTTGATTCAAAATAAGAATTAATTGCCAATAAACCTGCAAACTCTCCTTGAGAGCCTGCATTTGGTTGAAAAGAAACTGATTTTAAACCAACAATCTCACTTATCCATTTTTCTAGGTCAGATATAATTTTTGAATAGCCTTTAGTTTGATCTGGCGGGGAAAAAGGATGCATGGAAGATAAATTAGCCCAAGAGACTGGATTTAACTCTGCTGCAGCATTTAACTTCATGGTACAGCTTCCCAATGGCATCATCCCATCTACCAAAGAAAAATCTTTTTCTGCAAGTCGGAATATATATCTCATTAATTCAGTTTCACTTTGATAATTTATGAATATATCTTGCTGCATCCATGCACTGGATCTCAAAGCTAAACTTTCAAGATGAAATTCTTTATCAAATTTTATATGCTCTAAATCTTCTTCTTTTTTTAAAAGGTTTGCTATGAAAGTCAAAATATCTTTTATTTCTTTTTCATTACTAAGCTCATCTAAAGAGATCCCAAAGCCAGTTGAATTTTCAATAGTTGATCCCAACGGCAAAATTCTTAAGTTATAGCCATTTTTTAAAGCTTCATTATGGATTCTCTGGGAGTGCTCAGAATAAACATCAACACTATCAAATCTAATCCCATCAGGAATATCAAAACCTAAAGCAGCTAAACTTGATTCTAAATTTATTCTCAACTCAACTAATCTCTTAGCAATTTGCGTTAATCCAGAGGGTCCATGATAAATAGCATAAAAAGAAGAAATTATGGCTAATAAAGATTGAGCAGTACAAATATTACTGGTGGCCTTTTCCCTTCTAATATGTTGCTCTCTTGTTTGCAATGCTAGTCTTAAAGACTTTTCTCCATTCTTAGAGAGAGTTTGGCCAACAATTCTTCCAGGTATCAGCCTTTTATATTTTTCGCTACAAGCAAAATACGCTGCATGGGGGCCACCAAAACCCATTGGTACACCAAATCTTTGCATACTACCCACTGCTACATCAACACCAAATTCAGCAATTGGTTTAATCAAAACTTGTGCTAGTGGATCAATACATGCCGTAACAATAATTTCTGATCTATGTGCTTGGGATATTGAAAATGTGGGATCATATAATTGCCCATTTTTACCAGGTAATTGCAACAACATTCCAAAAACATCATCATGATTAGGAAGGTTGCTTTGAGTAAAGCGTTTTAAGGATATTCCCAAAGGTTTTGCTCTAGTTTGTAGAACATTAAAAGTATGATCAAAAACATTTGACTCGACTAAGTACACTTTTGAAGATTTATTTTTTCTTGCGGAAAAACTCATGGCCATGGCTTCTGCCGCAGCAGTACCCTCATCCAACAAAGATGCATTAGCGACAGGGAATCCTGTTAGTTCACAAACAATAGTCTGAAAATTAAATAGAGCTTCTAATCTTCCTTGTGCAATTTCTGCTTGATATGGAGTATAAGACGTATACCACCTTGGATTTTCAAGAACATGTCTTTGGATTACTTTAGGCATATGATTGTCATAATAACCAAGGCCTATAAGTGATCTCATTTTTGTATTTTTATTCGCAATCTCTTCTAATTCATTTAAAGCCTCAATTTCTGAACAACCTTGGGGAAATATTTCTGAAGATTTATCTTTAAGCTGAATATCTTCAGGAATAACTTGATTTATAAATTGATCAATATTATTAAAACCAAGCTTGTTCAGCATAATTATTTCGTCATTATCTCCTAACCCAAGATGCCTATCTATAAACAAATCAGACCCAAATTTAGATGTCATATTAAAATATTTTTCTTTAAAATAGCTCTTTTTAAAAAGTTTGCCTTATTTTGGTACAACCTTTGATTGATATTCCTCAGAGGTCATCAAATCAGCAATTGATGCTTTTGATTCTGGTTCCAAAATGACTAACCAACCTTCTCCAATCGGATCACACTGTAAAAGCTCAGGGTTCTCAATAACACTTTCATTTACAGATACTATTTTCCCTGAAAAAGGCAAATAGACTTCCTCAACGGCCTTAACTGATTCTATTGTTCCAAAAGTCTCGCCTTTCTCTAAAGTCGCACCCTCATCAGCTAACTCAACAAAAACAATATCTCCTAATTGATCAATAGCGAATTCACTAACTCCAATTTTTAATAATCCATTTTCTTTCAAGACATATTCATGAGTATCAGCATAGTTGAGGTTGTCTGGAAACTTGTAAGACATGATTAATAAATAGATAAAGGAAGTAGAGAATCCTTTGAAATTAATTTTTCCTCTAATAGTTCAGATAATAATCGAATTAATGCAATTTTGATGTGAGCTATGTGAGAACCACCTTGAACAAAAATATTGTAAGGATCTCTTAAAGGGGCATCAGCAGAAAATTCACTTGTACTACCTTCAATAAAGGTACCTCCTGCCATTAATAATTTTGAATCATATCCATCCATTGATGATGGAACAACATTCAGAAAAGAATCTACTGGTGAGGAATTTTGAAAAGATTGACAAACTTTTTGTACTAAATCAGGATTATTCAATCTTACTGACTGAATAAGATCAGATCTATAAGTTGCTGGCTCTGGTAAAACCTTAAATCCCAAATTTTTAAATACTGTTGCAACCATATCAGCACCTTTTAGTGATTCGTGAACAATTTGTGGTGCTAAAAACAAACCCTGCAAAATTAATCTTCCTAGTCCAAAATTTATTCCTGCAGAAGAACCAATGCCTGGTGAGGTTAATCTAGAACATGCCATCTCAACCAACTCTGCATCTCCTGCAACGTAACCACCAGTAGGAACTATTGTTCCTCCCAAATTTTTAATCAATGATCCAGCAATTATATTTGCCCCTTTAGAAATTGGTTCACTATCTTCAACAAGCTCCCCATAGCAGTTATCAACAAAACATATACAGTTAGGATCAAGAGAATGAATAAGACTACAAATTTTCTCTATCTGATGATTAGTAAGAGATTTTCTCCAACTATATCCACAACTTTTTTGTATGAATACTAATTTGCATGAATTTTCTTTAAAAAAATGAACAATTTTTTCTTCAAAAGTATCAAAATTCTCGCAGATATTTACTTGCTTATATTCAATGTCAAAATCTTTAAGTGATCCTTTTCCTCCTCCCCTTATTCCTATGACTTCTTCTAACGTATCATATGGCTGTCCTGTAAGAGATAACATGAGATCCCCTGGCCTAAGAATTCCAAACAAGACAGAACTTATTGCATGGGTTCCACTTACAAATTGCATCCTCACAGCAGCCTTTTCAGCAAGAAACAATCTTGCAAAAACCGCATCAATTTTTTCTCTAGATATATCATCATGACCACTGCCAGAAGATTGATTGAAATGACTAGTAGAAACTCTTTCTTCCTTAAAAATTGTCAAAATATTTTCTAATTTCTGGAAAACCTGATTGGACCTTTCTTGGAAAACTTCACTTAAACTCTCTTCGACAGTAAGAACAGCGTTTTCAGCCAGTTTTAAGTTATTGTAAAGAGTCATTTATTATGAAAATTCATGTTATTTTTCAGAAGCTAAATTTCTTAATTCTGCGAGGAAAGCATTAGGTCCCCTGCCCTGAAAATAAGAAAGTTTTTTTGAAGCCTCATATAAATCAAGAAGTTCTCCATCTAATTCTTCTGCCGTATAATCTCTAATTCCTGCAATTACCTCAGCAAAACGTTCTCTACGGGCAGATTTATTGACAGCATAGGCTGCCATTACCTGCATTTTACATGATCTCCAAGCCTTATTCTGACAAAAATGCACTGAAAGAGCATCACTTAAAGCAGAAGCTTCTTCGTCTTCTATGTACCAGTCAAAAGATGAAGGTAGAGGTTTCAATCCTGAAAATATCTCGAATAACTCCCCGGCCGACAATGGATTACCAGAATCATTTTTTAGGGGTAATGCAGACTCTTCCAAAGATTTCCATAACTCTGGGTAATCACATTCAAAACGATCCCTGATTTTTTCAATACCTTGATCAAGAATCGTATTAACTTGAGCTAAAGCAAGAAAAACTTCAGGACCTGGCGAAGATAACTTCCCATTCCTAAGATTAGAAATTTGCGAATTATGAACTTTACCTAAATCCAGAACTTCTGAAAGTAATGGCAATACTCTATGAGACCAACCATTTCTTTCATGCCAGAGGTGTATCAAATGAGCCATAGCCCTTCGACCTCTAGATAATTTATCGCGATATCCGAGACTCACAGATAATTAAACTTATCAATAATATAGTATGATAATATTACATATCGGTAATTTTGAAAATAGTATTTCAATATCATGAATTCAGTAATTTTCCAAGAAACAGCAAAATTAAAAAAACCTGTTCCAGCTGAAAAAGTTATAGAACTCTCAGAAAAATTACTGGAACCTTCCAGTCATTCAAAAAGATATCCTCCAAGACTACATAAAACTTGGGGAACAATAGTTTTCATGGTTGCAATTCATATTCTTTCTTTTGTAGCTATACAACCAAAATTTTGGAGTATTCCTGCAGTCACTTCATTATTATTTTTTTACTGGGTAACTGCTTGTTTAGGGGTCACTCTTGGATATCACAGATTGTTATCACACAGATCTTTCATTGTTCCAAGATGGTTAGAAAGATTTTTTGCTACCTGTGGAGCTATAAGTTGCCAGCATGGACCAATTGATTGGGTAGGTTTACATAGGCACCACCACTCTTTTTCAGATACTGAAGTAGATCATCACAATAGTAAAAAGGGGTTTTGGTGGAGCCATATGGGTTGGATGTTTAAAGACGTTGAAGCACTAAAAGCTGTTCCAAAACTAAGTGCAGATTTAATCAAGGATCCATACTATAGATTTCTGAATAAATATTTTTTATTTTTACAAATTCCTATTGGACTTTCTTTGTACGCAATAGGTCAAAAATTAGGAGTAGGAGGATGGGCTCTAGTCCTTTGGGGAATTCCATTGAGGCTTGTAGTTGTTTATCACGTAACTTGGCTAGTCAATTCCGCGACGCATTGTTGGGGTAAAGCACCATTTGAAAGTGGTGATTCATCTAAAAACAATGCGTGGGTTGCTGCATTAACATTTGGAGAAGGTTGGCATAATAATCATCATGCATTTCCCAATTCAGCAAAACAAGGATTATTTAGAGGTCAGATAGACATAACATGGGAACATATTAAGATTCTTGCAAAATTTGGTCTTGCAAAAAAAGTAAAGTTACCCTCTAGGTCTTATTATTAAATATATTGTTCAATATTTTCATGGCTAAAAGAGTAAAAGTTGCATTAACTGAATCAATCGCATCATTAGGCAAAGAAGGTGATCTAGTTGAAGTAGCACCTGGATACGCAAGAAATTTTCTATTACCTTTTGGCAAGGCAATGAATGTAACACCAGCAGTCCTTAAACAAATTGAGAGGAAGAAAGAAAAAGAAAAAATCGCTGCTGATAAATTAAAGCAAGAAGCTTTAGATTTCCAAACTGCGTTATCTACAATAGGTAGGTTCACTATCAAAAAACAGGTTGGAGAAGATGGTGTCCTTTTTGGAACGGTTACCAATGGGGATGTTGCCGAAGCAATAGAAGCGGCAACTAAAAAAGAAATTGATAGAAGAAACATTACTGTTCCTGATATTCATAATTTAGGTTCCTTTACTGCAAAAATAAAATTACATCCAGAAGTAAATGCAGAAGTAAATATTGAAGTAACAAGTTAATCAATTTGTTGCATTATTTTGAAAAGTAGCCAGAGTATATATCTAAGCAATTAAAGATATGGTTTCCGTACCTTTTCCAAATAATGGGCAAAATAAAAATTTTAAAAAGGATTTTAATAGTGAAAATTCTGGATTAGTACCTCCTCAAAACGTTCAAGCGGAGGAAGCTGTTCTTGGTGGCATACTTCTGGATCCAGACGCGATCGGAAGGATTGCAGACTTAATTAAACCTGAAGCTTTTTATATAAATGCCCATCAAGAGATTTATAGAACAGCATTAATGTTGCATACCCAGGGTAAACCGACTGATTTAACATCAATGAGTGCTTGGTTAGCAGATAATGGATCACTAGAAAAAATTGGAGGAAACAGCAAACTGGTAGAACTAGTTGAAAATGTTTCATCTACAGCTTCCATAGAACAAGTTGCTAATTTAATTAATGACAAATTCATGCGAAGGCAACTTATCAGATCTGGAAATGAAGTGGTTCAACTAGGTTTTGATCAAACGCAAGATACTAATGAAGTTCTAGATAAAGCAGAGCAAAAAATATTTGAAATCAGTCAAGAAAAACCTTCAAAAGGTCTGACCCAAGCAGCTGAAATACTTACAAGTACTTTCAATGAAATAGAGTCAAGATCATTAGGTACTTCAGTAGCTGGAATTCCTGTAAATTTCTACGATCTTGATGCGATGACTCAAGGTTTTCAAAGAAGTGATTTAATAATTGTTGCTGGAAGACCTTCAATGGGGAAAACTTCAATAGTTCTTAATCTGGCTAAAAATGTTGCACAATCTCAAGATTTACCTGTGTGTGTATTTAGCCTTGAAATGAGTAAAGAACAGTTGACATATAGATTACTCTCTATGGAAGTTGGAATCGAGAGTGGCAGGCTAAGAACAGGAAGATTACAACAAGATGAATGGCCATTACTCGGAGAAGGTATCAATTCATTAGGTCAATTACCAATATTTATAGATGACAAACCTAACTTAAGTGTTTTAGAGATGAGATCTCTTTGCAGAAGATTAATAGCTGAACAAAAAAAAGAACTTGGATTAATTGTGATTGATTATCTCCAGTTAATGGAAGGATCAACCCCTGATAATAGAGTGCAAGAACTTTCACGAATAACAAGAGGTCTTAAAAGCATGGCTAGAGAATTAAAAGTACCAGTAGTAGCTTTATCTCAGCTTAGTAGAGGAGTAGAGTCTAGAACAAATAAAAGACCAATGTTAAGCGATCTAAGAGAATCAGGATCTATTGAACAAGACGCAGATTTAGTATTAATGATTTATAGAGATGAATACTACAATCCAGAGACTGAAGATAGAGGAATTACAGAAATCATTGTCACTAAACATAGAAATGGACCCGTAGGAACTGTTAAATTATTATTCGAACCTCAATTTACGAGATTTAGGAATTTAGCTAATTAAATCGATCCTAAAATGCAAGATCATCACTCAACAAATGAATCTTTTGACATTATCGTTATTGGAGGAGGACATGCAGGATGCGAAGCAGCTATAACAACCGCAAAATTAGGATTTTCAACAGCCTTATTTACAATCAATTTAGATAGAATTGCCTGGCAACCTTGCAACCCTGCAGTTGGCGGGCCGGCAAAAAGTCAGTTGGTACATGAAGTTGATGCATTAGGTGGAATTATTGGTAAATTAGCCGATGAGACAGCTATACAAAAAAGAATATTAAATGCAAGTAGAGGCCCAGCTGTATGGGCATTAAGAGCTCAAACAGATAAAAGAGAATACTCAAAAAAGATGATTGAAATACTACAAAATACAGAAAATTTATCTTTAAAAGAAGCAATGATTACTGAACTGGATATTGCAAAAACTGAAGAAATCGGATTGAACTCAAAAAAAAGTTTAAAAAAAAGAATAAAGGGTGTAAGGACTTTCTTTGGTAGTTATTATTCAGCAAGATCAGTTATCATCACAGCTGGAACGTTCTTAGAAGGAAGAATATGGATAGGAAATAAATCAATGTCAGCTGGTAGATCGGGCGAACAAGCAGCAAAAGGTCTTACTCAAAATTTGCACGAAATTGGTATCAAAACAGAACGTTTAAAAACAGGCACTCCAGCAAGAGTTGATAAAAGAAGTATAAGTTTTAATGAATTAGATATTCAACCTAGTACTGCAGCAGATAAATATTTTTCATTTGACCCAGATATCAAAAATAATATGCCCCAAGTTAGTTGTCATATCACAAGAACAACTGCTAAAACACATCAACTCATTCGAAACAATTTACATTTAACTCCCATTTACGGCGGTTTTATTGATAGTAAAGGGCCAAGATATTGTCCATCAATTGAAGATAAAATAGTTAAGTTTGCTGATAAAGAATCACATCAAATTTTCTTAGAGCCAGAAGGAATTAATACCCCTGAAATATATGTACAAGGATTTTCTACAGGTTTACCAGAAAATATTCAATTAGAACTTTTAAGAACCTTACCAGGATTAAGTGAATGTAAAATGTTGCGACCAGCATATGCTGTCGAGTATGACTATATACCTGCAACACAACTCCAAACATCACTCGAAACAAAAGAAATTGAATATTTGTTTAGCGCTGGACAAATTAATGGAACTACTGGTTATGAAGAAGCAGCAGCACAAGGATTGGTTGCAGGAGTCAATGCGACAAGAAAACTAAACAAAAAAGACCCAATCATCTTCACTAGAGAAAGCAGCTATATAGGAACAATGATCAATGACTTAATTACTAAAGACCTCAAAGAACCCTACAGAGTTCTTACTAGTAGAAGTGAATATAGGTTAACTCTTAGAGGAGATAATGCAGATAGAAGATTAACTCCATTAGGTTATCAAATAGGTCTAATTGATGAGAAAAGATGGACGTCATATCAAGAAAAAATGAAACTCCTCGAAGAAGAGAAATTAAGATTAAAAAACACCCGTTTAAAAAATACCGATCAAATATCAAAAAAAATAGAATTAGACACGGGATCAAAAATTAAAGGCTCAACAACTTTGAAAGAACTCTTAAAAAGACCAAACTTTCATTATTCAGATCTAATCAAGTATAATTTGAATGAAAAAAATTTAGGCTCATCAATACAGGAAGGTGTTGAAATAGATATTAAATACGAAGGTTACCTTAAAAGACAAAAAAACAATATTGAACAAATAAATCGCCAAAGCTGTAAATCTCTACCGCAAGAAATAAATTATGAAAATATAGATACACTATCTTTAGAAGCTAGAGAAAATTTGAATAAAATAAAGCCAAAAAATTTTGGTGATGCTTCAAAAATTCCTGGAGTAAGCAAAGCTGATTTAACTGCATTACTTGTTTGGCTAAAAATAAGAGAAATAAAGAAAGAAAAGGCAAATATTTTTGTCAAAAAAAAGTTATCATCTTAAAAGCAATCTGTAAGAGCACTGGATAATAAACTTTTTAACTCACCAAAAATTTTATGGGAAGAAAAAGCTTCTACTTTTTTAGTGAAAAATTCATTACCAAAAATATCTGGTCCATGGAAATTAATGCTGCTTGGAGATGGAAGTCCAACAAGACATTTGCAGCTTTTAACCAATCAAGAGACGAAAATTCAATTAATTTCAATGCAAGTAGATCCTCTATTCATAGCAGAAGGTCCTAAAGAATTAAATCAGTTAAATGGCCCTTTAATTAGAAGACAAGTATGGATTAAAAACAATAATCAGAATCTAGCATGGGCTGAAAGTTGGTGGAATACAGAACAAGCAAATGAAAATTTAAAAGCAAAAGAAGAACCAATTTGGAAGAATTTGACACAAGACAGATCAGAGTTGTTTAGAGAAGTTGATCGAATTTCAATTGTTAATTCAAATTGGTTAGAAGATCAATTTTCTTTTAAAGGCCCATTCTGGTCAAGAAATTATAGATTTTTTCGAGACAAAAAGCCCCTAACAATTATTAGAGAAGTCTTCAATCCACATTTAGAAACTTTATTAGGTTATTCAGGAATAAAAGAATTTAAGAAACTATATTCTTCTTCTTCTTGATCTAGGAAGATTTCTTGATTTTGATTGACCTTGTTGGTTTGATTGAACTGGTGATGTAGTATTCTCTTTTTCTGAAGCTCTTTGCCATCTTTCAACTTTGAAATCCATTTCATCTGGCCAATCTTCATCTTTACTCTCTTTCGCATAAGGTAATTTTTTTTGTTCAGTTGTCTGTAAATTTTTTGGTTGCCTTAAAGATATTGCTTTTAAAGGTCTTTTTGAATACTGTTTAGCTGATTCATAAGAATTTGATTCTCTGGAAAATGTCTTAATATCACTATTTTCAGTGTAAAAATTCTCATCATTCCAATCATCATTATCTTCATCAAAAAATAAATCCACTTTTTCAGATACCCATCTTCCTACTTTTTTAACACTCTTACTTGTTATTCCTTGAAAATCTGAGTTCCTTCTTTTTCCTGGCCTAGCCCCGGATACTCCATCAACAAATTGTCTTCCAGTTTCGAAAATTTTATCAACCTGTTTATCAACAATGTTTTTATCAAAACTATTTCTAAGATTTCTAATTCTCCTTGAATCCATAAATTATTATGCTTTTTAAAATATAAATTACATTAAAAAAATAAATAATTCCAAATATAGAAACAAAATCACATCTTATATTTTTAATCAAACAAAATTAAACACTTTTTATTCCATGATCCATTAAAGAAATTTACACAACATTTTTTACAGGCAATATTCTTTATCCTTTTCCTGTAGAAAAATTTCTCACCACAATTTTGGCAAGTTCCTATATATTTTAATTCTCTCCTTTCAATAGGAAATGAGTGCCTCACAGAAATTTGAAAATTCTTTTCTTTCTCATTAATTTCATTCATCTTTTCTAAGAAATTTGGACCATGTATCTCATTTTTTTTTAATATCCTATCTACCCATGCATGAATCATTTCATGACATAAAGTACTGTTTATTTCACTAGTAGATAATTTACTCAAAATAGGTTTCGATAAGATAATTTCAGAATCTACAAGACCATTAATTCGTTTTCTTTTATAAAAACCAGCAGTAGTTTTTAATCTATTATCACTCCATCTAACTTTTACTAAAGGTTGATTATTAACCGCCAGAGAATTTTCAAAATATTGACTATTAAATTTATGAAATAAAGGTAAAAGAGGAATTACTGGCATTATGGATTAAAATTAGTATTATTTTGACAAAAAAAGCCATCAAAAACGATTTCTTTTCTTAAAGTAATAAAAAACTTAAATCAACATGGATGCAACACTAGTTAAAGATATAGGATTCAAAGCATTATTAATTGGCGGAGCGGTACTTGTTTCTTTTTGGACTTTTAATGCGGTCAAATTAGTTATAAGCGCCAGAGGAATTAATCCATTAGTAAGAAAGTTTTTTGATCAAATAGCTGCAGGAAGAATTGATGCAGCGTATGGTTTGACTACAAAAACTTATAAAACTCATGTAAAGAGACAAGACTTTCTTAAATTTTTAGCTAGTTTAAACCTCAATAAATACAGAAATTTAAAATCAGGAAGACCTAGAGTACAAGAAGATCAAATCATAATAACTTTGAATTTAAAATCAGAAGATAAACAAGATGAGCTCCCATTAGACTTTACTTTCGCAAAAACTAATAATGATTGGAAAATAGACAGAATAGCAAAAGTGAATTAATAATTTTTTGTGAGGCAAAAAGAATTGTTTAAAGAAGAGATAATACATCAATTAGAATTACACCCAAGTAGATTAGATAAAGAAAAAATCATCTCAGAAGCAATGGAAGAAGGTCTAGATGATTTTTTTGAAGGTATACGTATGGCACTTGATCCATTAGTAACCTTTGGTGTAAAAATTGTCCCTGAGAAAGAGAATGATAAAAGTCAAAATTTTTTATGGGAAGATTTTAGGAAATTAGCCAATAAGCTTATTCAAAGAGAACTTACTGGTCACGCTGCTCGCGATGCAATTCTTACAGCTATGGAATCTGCAACAAAAGAAGAGTGGAATGGATTTTATAGACGAGTTTTAATTAAAGATCTTAGATGTGGTGTATCTGAAAAAACAATCAACAAGATAGCAAAGAAATTTCCCAAATATGCTATTCCTATTTTTTCTTGTCCTTTAGCTCATGACAGTGCAAATCACGAAAAAAAAATGATAGGAAAAAAGCAAATTGAAATTAAGTTAGATGGTGTACGAGTCTTAACTATTATTAGACAAAATAAAGTAGAAATGTTTTCTCGTAATGGGAAACAATTTCATAACTTTGGTCATATTATCTCAGAAATAGAAAACGCCTTAAAAGAAGACCCAGCGCCTTATGACTTAGTACTAGATGGTGAAGTGATGAGCGCTAACTTTCAAGATTTAATGAAACAGGTACATAGAAAAGATGGCAAACAAACCAAAGACGCAGTTCTCCACCTATTTGACTTATGTCCCCTTGAAAACTTTCAAAAAGGTAGATGGAACACTAGTCAAACAAAAAGAAGTTTATTAGTAAAAGAATGGGTAGCAAAATATTCTATGCTTCTAAAACATATACAAACACTTGAATGGGAAAATGTAGATCTCGACACTATTGAAGGACAGAAAAGATTTGTAGAGTTGAATAAATCTGCTGTGGAAGGTGGTTATGAAGGAGTAATGATAAAAGATCCTGATGCTATGTATGAATGTAAAAGAACACACAGTTGGTTAAAAGCAAAACCTTTCATTGAAGTCACTTTAAAAGTTGTATCGATTGAGGAGGGTACAGGTCGCAACAAAGGGAGACTGGGAGCAATCCTGGTAGAAGGAGAAGATGATGGGTATGAATACAGTCTTAGTTGCGGAAGCGGATTTAGTGATATCCAACGTGAAGAATATTGGTCAAAACGTAATCATCTCGTTGGTCAACTTGTAGAAATCAGAGCTGATGCTAAAACTAAATCCAAGGATGCGGTGGCTTTTAGTCTTAGGTTTCCTAGATTCAAATGCTTTAGAGGGTTTAAAGATGGAGAAAAAATTTAAATTTTAAAAAATAATATCCAACAAAGTAGTCAAAGAAAAATGTGGTTTTTAAATAAAAAAAATAAAAATCTTGGCTATAAAATATAAGAATAATAATCAGGACTTTTTGAGAGACTTATGACGAAGAAAACAGTTTTCAACTTCATAAAAACACCTTGTGGACAGGCAAAATATATCGAATTAGCAGCCAACAAAACTTTACTAGGTAAATTAAGGCTTTTGTGGTTTATCTTAATTGCATCAATTAGAGATTGGAATATTAAAGAGTAAATTTTTAAGATTTTTCAAAATATTCTCTGGAGTATTTAGCTGAGAAATATACAACTAAAAAAGTTGAAATAATTCCAACGACAGTGATATATACATTATTTGGTGATTGCACATTTTTTAACTCCTGGATACTTTTTGCCAAACTACCTATTGAGCAATAAAGAAAAGTTCCTGGAATTATTCCAAGAAGACCAAGAGCGAAATCTCTAAATTTAACATTATTCAAACCATAAAAATAATTAAGAATACTGAAGGGAAATATCGGCGATAATCTCGCTAAAAAAATTAATTTAAGTCCGCCTTTTTCTACTACTTTTTCCATGACACTTAATTTTGGATAACGGCTAAAAAGATTTTTTAGCTTTTTTGCAAAAAAACTTTTTGATACAAAAAAAGCAACTGATGCTCCTATGGAAGCGGAAATTAAAACGATAATTGATCCTAAATATGAGCCATATAAAAAACCTGATAATAAAGATAACCAAGAGGCTGGAAGTATTAATAAAACAATTAAAATATAAATACAAACAAACGAAAAGATCCCAAAACCAGTATTAAAAAAAAAAGACAAATTATAAATATTTTCAAGAAATATATTCATTCTTAATTCAAAAGTTCGAGTTTTTTAGTAATTCTTTCCTTTTGTACTGAACCTTCATTTAATTTGAATCTGCATTCCTCAACAATGTCTTTTGGAGCCTTATCAACGAAATTTTTATTAGATAATCTCTTATTTAAATTTTCTAATTCAATAGTTACCTTTTTTAAATCCTTGGTTAACCTTTCCTTTAATGCATCTATATTTACAAAATCCTGAAAAGGTAAGTAAACCTCTAAATCACTAATTATTCCTGAAAAAGATTTAGCAAACTCTTTTTTATCAACAGCATTAGTTTTAAAAATAAATACTTCAGAAGATTTAGTTAAGGTTTGAATATCATCAACTAAAGCTTTTAAAAAATCAATCAATTCATCATTGTCTGAAATTAAATATACAGGACCTTTTTCTGATGGCTTAAGACCTAATTCAGCTCTCAAATTTCTAATCAATCTAATAATTTCAAAGAGTTGCTGAAAGGAATTATTCAGCTTATTATCAACAAATTTATTTTCGTGAATTGGCCATTTTTGAAGAGATAATAATGCATTATCTGGTTTTAGTTGCAGCACATGCCAAAGTTCCTCAGTAATATGCGGCATAAAAGGATGAATCATTACCAAAATATCATTGAGCACTTTTATTAAAACTTTTTCAGATATTTGTCTATTTTTAGTCTCTTTATTATTAAACCTTTGTTTAGCAAATTCTACATACCAGTCACAAAAATCATTCCACGTAAATTCATATAGAAGTTTCGCAGATTCTCCCAATTTATATTCTTTCAACAAAGCAGCGACTTTTATATTTACCTGATTCAATTTCGATAAAATCCACTTATCACATAAATCTAAAGAATTTTCATCACTCTCATTAAGCGAATAATTATTATTAGAAGTTTTATTGATTAACACAAATTTAGTTGCATTCCATAATTTATTTGCAAAATTTCTTGAAGCTTCAACAGTTGAAGACGTATCATTTTTCCTATCAAAATCAAGCCGGATATCTTGTCCAGCACCTGCAACTTCTCGAATTAAAGCAAATCGTAGAGCATCAGAACCATATTTATCAATTAATAGTATTGGATCAATACCATTACCTGAACTTTTACTCATTTTTTTATTATTTTCATCTCGAACTAGACCATGAATATAAACATCCTTGAAAGGAATATTATTTGTAAATGTATTCCCCATCATTGTCATTCTTGCCACCCAGAAGAAAATAATATCGAAACCAGTAACAAGAACACTATTTGGATACCATTTTTTAAAATCCGGATCATTTGTATTTGGCCAACCAAGGGTTGAAAAAGGCCATAAACCACTTGAAAACCACGTATCCAAAACATCTTTATCACGAACCAATTTAATATTTAATCCAAATTTTTTATTAGCTTCGATTAAGGCATCCTCTTCATTTCTTGCAACGATATATGGAGTATTTTGTTCTATTGAGTCTTGAGATTCATCTAAAACATACCAGGCTGGTATTTGGTGCCCCCACCACAGTTGCCGACTGATACACCAATCATTAATATTCTCTAACCAATCCTTATAGACCTTCTCCCAGCGTGGAGGAATAAAAGATGGTTTTTTAGAATCAATTTCATTAAGACATCCTTGTGATATATCATCCATTTTCAAAAACCATTGTGTTGACAATAAAGGTTCAATTGGCACCTTACCTCTATCAGAAAAAGGAACAGTATGTTTATAAGCCTCTATCTTTGTCAAAAGACCTAAGTTATCCAATTCTTTGATAATTTTCTTTCTAGCTTCATATCTATCTAAATTTTGAAAAATACCTGCATTAATATTTAAAGTTCCATCTTTGTTCATTACATTAATCTGTTTTAAATTATGCCTTTTTCCTATTGCAAAATCATTTGGATCATGGGCTGGAGTAACCTTCACACAACCCGTACCAAAATCTTTATCAACATGTGAATCAGCGATAATAGGTATTTCTCTATCAACGAAAGGAACTTTTACTTTGACACCAATAAATTCTTTATATCTATCATCATCAGGATTAACTGCCACAGCAGTATCACCCAAAAGAGTTTCTGGTCTTGTTGTTGCAACTTCTAAGTACTTATCTAAGTGTTCACCACTTTCAGAAATTAAAGGGTACTTAAAATGCCATAAATGACCATTTACTTCTTGCATTTCAACTTCAAGATCACTTACGGCAGATTGAGATTCAGGGCACCAATTGACCAAATATTCACCTCTATAGATTAAATTCTTTTTATAGAGAATATTAAAAGCCTCAATAACTGCTTCATTTAATTTTTGATCAAGAGTAAATCTCTCTCTAGTCCAGTCAACTGAATATCCTATCCTTTTTAATTGAGAAACTATTCTTCCACCACTTTGTTCTTTCCAGTTCCATGCTCTTTTAAGAAATTCATCTCTTCCAATATCCTCGCTTGTTTTGCCTTCACTTTTTAATTGTTTTTCGAGAATAGTTTGAACAGCTATTGAAGCATGATCAGTTCCCGGTAAACACAAAACATTCTTACCTAAAAGTCTTTGAAAACGTACTACAACATCTATCAAAGCCGTATTAAATGCATGCCCCATGTGCAAAGATCCAGTTACATTTGGTGGAGGAATAACAACGCAAAAAGGATCCCCATCATCCTGAGGGTTAGGACTAAACGCCTTTAGACTTTCCCATTTTTCTTGCCACTTTTTCTCTACTTCAAAAGGTGAATAATTTTCTAAAGATAATTGATCATTCATCTCTGTCATATGCAAATTTTATTTCAATAAACTTTTTGTTTATTTTATCTTGAGAGCAGCCAATTAATGAAAATAATATTAGTTTGCAAAAAAAGACACATTCATTCTACAAAAGTTTGAAGCCAGCACCACAAGAGCAACGCTTTGCATTTTTTGGTGTTGAAATAAGAAATCCACCACCGCTCAAATCACCGTAATAATCTAATTTTAAATCTTTCAGTAAACTAAACTTTTTTACATCCGCATATAAAGTTACTCCTTCAGTTCTTGAAATAGGGGATCCATTACATGTACCTGGCCTTAATTGAATATGCATCCATCCTTCGGAACAATTTTTATCTTCTACCAAATCAATCGACATTTCTCCTGGAGAACCTCCAAAAGAAGCTTGCCTAGATAGTTCTGAAGCAGCGTTTTGACTGATTGAAAGATTGACGATCTCAGTCATTAGAAAAAAAACAAATGGGCGATCCAGGGTTCGAACCAGGGACATCCTGCTTGTAAGGCAGGCGCTCTACCGCTGAGCTAATCGCCCTTATAATAAATCATTCTAATAGATGAAGTTGAAATATTTATACTAAGTATTTAAATATTTCATGATTGAGGCAAAATTAAATTAATAAAATATATCCTATGCCCTCAAACGATAGATATAACTTACAAAAGAATTCCGATTTAAAGACTTTAGAAAGCTTTAAAATATTAATATCTAATATCAAATCATTAAAAGATAAAAATTGGGGATGCCCTTGGCAAAAAATACAGTCTCATAAATCGTTAATCCCATTTTTACTTGAAGAAAGTAATGAGTTTATAGAAGCGATATATGAAAAAAAGGCGGATAACATATGTGAAGAGTTAGGAGATCTTTTATTACAAGTAATGCTTCATGCTGAAATCGGTCACGAAAAAAAAGAATTTGAACTACATGATGTTATAAAGAATCTAAACAAGAAAATTATTAATAGACATCCATATATTTTTAAAAAAAAAGAAAAAGTATCTCTAGAAAAATCGCAACAGATTTGGGAAAACATTAAAAATTCAGAAAAAGAAACACCTCATATGGAAGGATCAATTAGTAAAAATTTAAATATGAAAATCAAAAATTTACCACCAATGGTTGGAACAGATAAAATCACAAATGTTGTTAAAGAATATGGTTTTAAATGGGAGAGTACCGATCAGATTTTTGAAAAGTTAGAAGAAGAGATTAATGAATTAAAGGAAGCAATTAAAAGTAATAATGATTCAGAAATAAAAAATGAATTTGGGGATATTTACTTTACCCTTCTGAATCTCTCAAACTTTTTAAAAATAAATCCTGAATCAGCTCTTCAAAAAACTAATATAAAATTTTTAGACAGATTTTCAATCATCGAAGATCATGCAGGAGATAATATTAAAAAACAAACTCCCAAAGAATTTAAACGACTTTGGCAAATAGCCAAACAAAAACTGGCGGGAAAAATTCCTAAAAGCAAATGACAAATATTACAACATGGATAGATGAATATCACAAAGGCTCTAGATTCGGTCTAAATGGAGATGTTTTAATTAAACAAAATTCACAATATCAAGAAATTATTGTTGTTGAAAATGAATACTATGGCAGAGCTTTAATGCTTGATGGTTGTTGGATGACATCACTAAAAGACGAGAAATATTATCATGAGTGTCTTGTGCATCCAGCATTAAGTAGCATTGACGAAAAATTTAATGTACTAATTATTGGTGGAGGAGACGGCGGTACAGCAAGAGAATGCATTAAATACTCTCAAATATCAAAAATTGATCTAGTAGAAATTGATGAGGAGGTAATCAAAATATCTAAAAAATTTTTAAAAGAAATTGGAGGCGAAGCATGGAATGACAAAAGATTAGAAATACATGTTGATGATGGTGTTAAATGGGTAAGAAAAACAAGAGATAATTTTTACGACGTTATTTTTATAGATTGTTCAGATCCCTCAGAATTTTCAAATTTATTATTTTCAGATTCTTTTTATAGAGAATGTAAAAGAATACTTACACCAAAGGGGATATTAGCAACGCAAAGCGAATCTCCTGAATCCTTCAAAAATATTCACATAAATATTTTGAAAAGCCTAAAAAAAATATTTAAAGTTTCTGAAACTATGTATTCCTTTGTGCCTATATATCCAAGCGGGATTTGGAGTTGGACATTCGCTTCTTCAGAAGATCTAAATTTATCAAAGCAAAATTATGATGAAGTACTAAAAATAGAAAAAGGATGTGAAATTTGGAATTTAAATTTTCAAAATGCAGCATTCAAAATGATGCCAAATAAAATTGTAAAAGAACTAGATTCATAAGATGACAAAAAATTTATTTGATAACGAAAATGCAATTTACATGGGTGCAAAAAGAAGTCCCGAGAATTGCTCAATTGGTATATTTGGAGTTAATTATGACGGGACATGTTCGTTTAAACCAGGAACAAGATTTGGTCCAGAAGCAATAAGACAAGTCAGTTCTTGTTTAGAAACATATTGTCCAAAAATAAAAAAAGACTTAGAGGATATTTTGTATGTTGATTTTGGATCAATACTAATTGATAAAAATGACTCAAAGTCCGTTATTGAATCGGTCAAATCAGCAACAAATTATTTAATTAGTAAACGCCTTAGTCCTATTATGCTTGGAGGCGAACACTCTATTACAAGAGGTGCTATTGAAGCATTAGTAAAAAAATATCCAGATTTGATAATGGTTCAACTTGATGCTCATGCAGATTTAAGAGAATCATATATAGGGAATGAACATAGTCATGCTTGTACTATGAAAAGATGCTTAGAAGTGCTACCTGAAAAAAAAATTTTGCAAGTAGGAATTAGAAGTGGGACTAAAGAAGAATTTGAAATTATGCATAACAACAACCAATTAGTTAACTTTTGTCCAGGCGGAAATGCACATGAGTTAAAAAAAGCTCTTCTACCATACGCGAAGTCTCCAATCTATCTAACAATAGATTTAGATTGGTTTGATCCCAGTTTACTAGCAGGGACGGGCACTCCAGAACCGGGAGGATTTTTTTGGAATGATTTTGAAGAAATACTGAAAACTTTAAAAGACCTTAGAATTGTGGCTTCAGATATTGTGGAATTATCTCCAGAAATTGATAAAAGCGGAGTAAGTAGCATAGTTGCAGCGAAAGTACTTAGAAGCTTAATTTTGTCATTAGAAAATATGCAATAAAAAATTTCTAAACTACAGTGTAAAAATACTAAATAAAAACTAAATATTTCATGGATTTGCTAAAAAGTCCTCTTTATTCAAAATATGTTGAATCCAATGCAAAATTAGTGGATTTTGCAGGTTGGAAAATGCCTATATCATTTTCAGGATTAATTAAAGAGCATGAATCAGTTAGATCTTCAGCAGGATTTTTTGATATTTCTCACATGGGTGTGATTTCTATCAAGGGAATCAATCCAAAGGATTATATACAAAAACTTTTTCCTACTAATTTATACTCCTTTTCTGAAGGACAGGGACTTTATACAGTAATGCTCAATGATAAAGGAGGAATAATAGATGACTTAATAATTTATGACCTTGGTATACAAGAAAATGACATATCAGAATTATTGTTAATAGTTAATGCAAGTAGATATGAAGAAGATTTTCAGTGGATAAAAAATAATTTAAATATGTCTGAAATTTCTATAACAAACTTTAAAAAAGACAAAGTACTTTTAGCACTACAGGGGAAAAACTCATTCGCTTTATTTGAAGAATGGATTAAATCTTCGATCTCACATATCCCTAACTTTGGATGCGAATATAAAATTTTTGAACATATTTCGCCTAAAGAAAAAATTTTCTTTTCAAAGACAGGCTATACAGGGGAAAATGGTCTAGAAATAATTTTATCTAAAAAAGCAGCAATTAATTTTTGGGATTTCTTAATTTCCAAAAATGTTCCACCTTGTGGTTTAGGAGCTAGAGATACTCTTAGACTTGAAGCTGGCATGCATCTTTATGGCCAGGACATAAATGAAGAAACTTCTCCATATGAAGCAGGGTTAGGCTGGCTAGTACACCTAGAAAATAATCACGAATTCTTTGGAAGAAGATTTCTTGAAGAACAGTCAAGATTAGGTATTCAAAGAAAGTTAGTTGGTCTTTCTATAGAAGGTAAAGCAATAGGAAGAAAAGGCTGCGCAGTGCTTAAAGGTGAAGAAAATATTGGGACTATCACAAGCGGCAGTTGGTCTCCAACTAAACAACAAGCTATAGCTTTTGCATACATCAATACTTCTCATGCCTTAATAAATAATGAAGTTCAAATATTAATAAGAGACAAAAAATTCAAAGGGGTAATAACAAAGAGAGCGTTTTATAAAAAAAATTATTAACTAAATTTACCCTTAAAGAATTATTATAAGTTATTGATAAAGAAATCATACTTAGATGAGAAACAAAATTTGCAAAGAACTCAATAATACAGATATTGGTAAATTAGTTAATTTATGCGGATGGGTAGATAGAAGAAGAGATCATGGTGGTGTAATTTTTATTGATTTAAGAGACCATAGTGGATTTCTACAAATAACAATTAATCCCGATGATGGTGCAGATCTATTTAAACAGGCAGAAACTCTAAGAAATGAAACAGTAATAATGGTTAGCGGAATTATTAACGAAAGGCCAAAAGATTCAATTAATAAAAATTTAAGTACTGGAGAGTTAGAGCTTAAAGTTAAAGATTTGCAAATTCTCAACCAAATTAAAAAAAACCTACCTTTTCCAGTATCTATTCATGATTATGAAAATACAAAAGAGGAACTCAGATTAAAATATAGATACCTTGATTTAAGAAGAGGCAAATTACTAGAAAATTTAAAAACAAGACATAAAATTATTAAAGTCGCTAGAGAATTTCTTGATAATTTTGGATTTACAGAAGTAGAGACTCCATTACTTACAAAATCAACTCCAGAAGGCGCTCGCGATTTTCTTGTTCCTGCTCGTCTTTCAAATGGAGAATTTTTTGCTCTACCTCAATCCCCACAACTATTTAAACAACTTTTAATGGTGGGAGGCTTAGATAAGTATTACCAAATCGCAAAATGTTTCCGTGATGAAGACTTAAGGGCAGATAGACAGCCAGAGTTTACGCAATTAGATATTGAAATGAGCTTTATTAGTGAAGAAGAAATAATCTCTTTTAATGAAAGTCTTATAAAAAAAATATGGAAAGAAATATTAAATATTGATTTTGATAATGCTTTTCCAAGAATGTCATGGCAAGCAGCAATGGATAATTACGGCACTGATAGACCAGACACTAGATATCAAATGTTATTAAAAGATTTAGGAGAAGTATTAGGTGATATTGGCTTTAATATTTTCACCAAGGCAATTAAGTCTGGAGGTTCTATAAAATCCATAACAGTCAAAGGAGGTAATTTAAGTATTAGCAACGTAAGAATTAAACCCGGAGGTGATATCTTCCAAGTTGCTCAAGATGCAGGAGCTGGTGGTTTAGCTTTTATAAGGGTCAAAGGAGATGAGCTTGAGACTATTGGGGCAATTAAAAATAATCTAAATGAAGAGCATATAGCTGATATTTTAAGAATCACCAAAGCGCAAGATGGAGACTTAATCCTCTTAGGTGCTGGAGATAAACAAATTGTCAACCAGTCATTAGATAGAGTGAGACAATACATCGCAAAAGACTTAAATCTCATAGATAAAAGTAAATGGAATTTCTTATGGGTAACTGATTTCCCGATGTTTGAGAGAAATGAAGAGGAAAATAGATATGAAGCTTTACATCATCCTTTTTGTTCTCCAAAAAATATAAAATCTAAAGATCCTGAAAACTTGCAAAAAGAAATCGAGGACTCCATAGCAAATGCTTATGACTTAGTTCTTAATGGCTTGGAATTAGGAGGTGGCTCTTTACGTATTCATGAAGCAAACTTGCAAAGAGAGGTTTTGAAAACGGTAGGACTTACTGCTAAAGAGATTAATGAAAAATTTGGATTTTTAATAGAAGCCTTAGAAATGGGTGCTCCTCCTCATGGTGGAATAGCGTTTGGATTAGATCGTATTACCATGCTGATCATAGGTGCAGATTCAATCAGAGAAACAATAGCGTTTCCAAAAAATCAACAAGCAAAATGTCTTCTCACAAATGCGCCTTCAAATGTCTCAGAATCACAATTAAAAGAATTAGATATTGAAATAACAATTGATGAATAAGAATATATATGGATGTTCTAAAAGTTTTTTGTTTAAATAAAATATAAGGAGGCAGTGCTTAATTAAGAATATTTAATGTCAAAATTTGTTTTTGTCACCGGGGGAGTAGTTTCTAGCATTGGCAAAGGAATTGTAGCTGCAAGCTTAGGTAGATTATTAAAGTCTAGAGGATATAGTGTTTCAATATTAAAACTTGATCCATATCTAAATGTTGATCCAGGCACAATGAGCCCTTTTCAACATGGAGAAGTGTTTGTAACCGAAGATGGGGCTGAAACCGATCTAGATTTAGGTCACTACGAAAGATTTACTGATACTGCAATGACTAGGTTGAATAGTGTAACAACGGGATCTATTTATCAAGCTGTTATTAATAAAGAAAGAAGAGGTAATTATAACGGTGGAACTGTGCAAGTAATACCTCACATAACGGGAGAGATTAGAGAAAGAATTCATAGAGTAGCCGCTAACAGCAATGCAGATATTATTATTACTGAAATTGGTGGAACAGTTGGTGATATTGAATCTCTACCTTTTTTAGAGGCAATAAGAGAATTCAAAAATGATGTCAATAGGAACGATGTTGCATACATACACGTAACATTACTTCCTTACATCAAAACCTCTGGCGAAATAAAAACTAAACCAACACAACATTCAGTGAAAGAATTAAGATCAATTGGCATTCAGCCGGATTTACTTGTATGCCGAAGTGATAAATCTATCAATGAAGCTCTTAAAAAAAAGCTTAGTGGTTTTTGCGGTGTCAGTATCAACTCTGTGATTGAAGCTTTAGACGCAGACAGTATTTATTCTGTACCTCTTTCTTTAAAAAAAGAAGGATTATGCAAAGAAACCCTGAAGTATTTAGATCTTGAAGATAAAAAATGTGATTTGAAAAATTGGGAGCAACTAATACACAACCTAAGAAATCCTGGAGATCCAATAAAAGTTGCCCTTGTAGGCAAATATATTGAACTTGGAGATGCATATTTATCCGTTGTTGAAGCTTTAAGACATGCATGCATTGAACAAAAGGCTTTATTGGATTTACATTGGGTAAGTGCTGAAATGATAGAAAAAAATTCAGCAGAAACTTACTTAAGTGAAGTTGATGCAATTGTCGTACCCGGGGGATTTGGCAATAGAGGAGTCAATGGAAAAATTTCGGCTATAAAATTCGCAAGAGAAAATAAAATTCCCTTTTTAGGTTTGTGCCTTGGTATGCAATGTGCAGTTATAGAATGGGCCAGGAATGTAGCTAATCTTCCAGATGCATCTAGTGCAGAACTAGACCCAAACACTCCAAATCCAGTGATACATTTATTACCAGAACAGGAAGATGTAGTTGATTTAGGTGGGACAATGAGACTTGGAGTTTATCCATGTAGATTGACAAAAAATACAACTGGAAAAAACTTATATGATGAGGATGTTATTTATGAGAGACATCGACATAGATACGAATTTAATAATTACTACAAACAAAGTTTTTTAGATTCTGGATACAAAATTAGTGGTACATCACCAGATGGCAGATTAGTTGAGTTAATTGAGTTAGAAAATCATCCATACTTCTTAGCCTGTCAATATCATCCTGAGTTTTTATCACGACCTGGCAAACCTCATCCTTTATTTAAAGGATTAATAAAAGCCTCTCAAGATAAGTTAACTCAATCAAATTAATATTCTTTATTTTTTTGAATGAAAATGACAAATTTTTTACCCTTAGTCGAACAATTTCATTCATTACAAGGTGAAGGTTATCATGCTGGAAAAAGTGCTTTTTTTATAAGATTAGCTGGATGTAAAGTTGGATGTTCCTGGTGCGATACTAAGAATTCATGGGACGAAAAAAAACACCCTTCTATATCAATTGAAAAAATAATAGATCGCATAAAAATTGCCAGAAAAAAAGGAGCATCTTTTTGCGTTATTACAGGTGGAGAACCTTTACAACATAACTTGGATAATTTTTGCAAAGCCATAAAAAAAATGACGATGGGAGAAGAACAAAAGCCAATGAAGATTCATATTGAGACAAGTGGAGTCAATTCGATATCAGGAAGCTATGACTGGATTACTTTATCTCCTAAAAGACACTCACCTCCAAAAAATTATTTTTTAAAAAACTGTAATGAAATCAAAATAATCATAAATGAAATAGAAGATATTGAATTTGCTATTCAAATAAAAAAAGAAACTTTAAAACATTATCAACTCTCTAAAAGCGAAGATGACTTAAAAAAAGAAGATAAAATTTTTTATTTACAGCCAGCATGGAACAATGCGAATGGTTTTTCTCTTGCTATCGATTTCGTAAAAAATAACCCCGATTGGAAATTGAGCCTTCAAACTCACAAATACTTAAAAATTAATTGAAATCATATGACTCTTAAAAATAAATCGATAGTAGTTTTATTATCTGGAGGTTTAGATTCTTCTACAGTAACTGGTATCGCCAAAAAATTCGAAGCTAAAATTTTTGGCCTTTCATTTGACTACGGTCAACGCCATAAAAAAGAATTAAATTCTGCATCAATAATTGCAAAACACTTTGATATCGAAGAATTTAAAATCATTAAGCTTGACTTATCTTTATGGGGAGGCTCGTCATTAACTGATACACAAAAAAATATTCCAATAGAGGGAGTACAAACTAATAAAATTCCTAATACTTATGTTCCCGGGAGAAATACTATATTTATTTCCGTTGCACTAAGTTATGCCGAAGCAATAGATGCTGATTTTATAGGATTAGGAGTTAATGCATTAGATTATTCTGGTTATCCAGATTGCAGACCTGACTACATTAAAAAATTCCAAGAGTTAGCAGATTTAGCCAATAAAAGAGGAAGAGAAAATAATCCAATAAAACTTTGGACACCACTACTAGATTTAAATAAAGAGGAAATTATTAAATTAGCTATTGATAATCATGTCCCTTTAGATAAAACATGGAGTTGTTATTCGGGCAATTCAAAACCATGCGGTAAGTGTGATAGCTGCAGAATTAGAAATGCTGCTTATGAAAAATGGCTCAATAATAATAAAAAATGAAAATAAAAAAAATAATTCTAGAAAAATGGATCGATCCAGCACTGATTACGCATCATCTAACAGAAAAATTCGGAGATAAAGGATTAGCTTGGCTAGACAGTGATGGCAAAGAAAATGGGGAATGGTCAATAATTGGAATTAAACCTAAAAAAATAATCCAATCAAAAGATATAAATAACCTAGACAAAACTAATAATCCATTTAACAATTTAAGAAATATTGAAAAAGGATTTTGGATCGGATGGTTAAGTTATGAAGCTGGAGTTTTCATAGAACCTAAAAACCCATGGCGAAAATCTAATATGGCAACTTTATGGATTGCATCATATGATCCAATCATTAAATGTAATCTAATAAAAAAAGAAATAATTATCGAAGGCACAAAATCATCTGAACTGATTAATTATAAGAACATAATCAAAAATATTAAAAATATTGAAGAAGAAAATATTATTAAAACAAATTTGAATTTTGATTTTTCAAAAATCAATTTGGATGAAATGGCTGAAAAATTTCAGAAAAATATTCTAAAATTGAAAAAATTAATTTCCTTAGGGGATATATTTCAAGCAAACCTAACAACTAAATGCGAAATTGAATCTTCCAAAATCTATAATCCTCTAGATATTTATTTGAAAATAAGAAGGAAATTAAGAGCTCCCTTCGGAGGAATAATAATAAATAATGATAATTATAAAGAGGCTGTATTATCTACCTCGCCAGAAAGATTTATAAAAATAGATAATAAAAATTTTGTAGAATCAAGACCAATCAAAGGAACTAGATCTAGAGATAAGGATTTAAATCAAGACGCACTTAATGCTATTGATTTAATAACGAACGAAAAAGATAGAGCCGAAAATATTATGATTGTTGACCTAATAAGAAATGATTTAAGTAAAGTTTGCGAAACAGGAAGTATTATGGTGCCAGAAATATTAAAGCTTGAAAGTTTCTTAAAAGTTCATCATCTAACATCAGTAATTAGAGGCAAATTAAAAAAAGACAAAAACTGGATTAACTTACTGGAAGCGTGTTGGCCTGGGGGCTCTATAACTGGAGCACCTAAATTAAGATCATGCCAGAGACTTTTTGAATTAGAAGAATGTGCACGAGGACCATACTGTGGCTCATTTTTGAAGCTTGACTGGAATGGAGAGTTTGACAGCAATATACTAATAAGATCATTTTTAATTAAAGACAAAAAAATCAACATATATGCTGGTTGCGGAATAGTTATTGACTCAAACCCTGAAGAGGAAACTAATGAACTAAAGTGGAAACTTTTACCGTTAATTGATTCACTAAAATGATTGAAACATTTGGCTGGCACAAGGATCAATGGTTGGATATTGATAAAATATTTATTGCTGCTAATAATAGAGGATTAAAATTTGCTGATGGTATATTTGAGACCATTTTGATAAAAGAAAACAAACCTATTCTTTTTGATGAACATCTGAAAAGGTTAGAAAAAAGTAGCAAGATTTTAAATATTAATCTCAAAATAAATAAATTAACTTTGGGACAACTTATTCACGATGGAATTAGAAAGTTATCACTTAAAAATGATCAATTTGCTTCAGTAAGAATAAACTATAGTCGAGGAACTAATAAAGGTCGAAAACTAACAATTGATAGCACTTCAGAGACAAAAGATTTGGATAATTTATGGCTTGAGTTCTATAGAATCAAACCAAATTTTAATCCGATAAGCGTTTGCATTAGTCAAACGGAAAAAATCAATGAATTCAGTCTTATAAGTAAATGCAAAACATTTTCATATAATCAGGCAATACAAGTTTTGACAGAAGCTAATGAAAAATCATTTGATGATTCTATCCTTTTGAATACATCAGGTGAACTTTGTTGTGGAAGTACATTTAATCTTTTAATTAAAAGAAATAATCAATGGATAACTCCTAGAAAAGAGAGCGGCTGTTTAGAGGGGATTATGGTTTCTGAAGCTTTAAAATTGAAAATCGTAAAAGAAGAATTAATTCTTCCAGAATTTCAAAATGATGACATAATAGTTGCAATTAATAGCTTATCTTGCAGACAAATTAATCAAGTTAATGATTTAAAGCTTAAACCTAAATTCGATCCAATTTACTTTTGGGATTTATTATATAGTTGAACTTTATTAATATCTGGTAAATAGACATCTGATACTTTAGTTATGTTGTTATTAACCTTATATTCAACAATTTTTCCAATAATGATAATTGATGGAGCTAAAAACTCTTTATCTTTGATTTTATCTGGAAGATTATCTAATTTCTCTATTAAACATTTTTGATTTTTTAAAGTAGCTTCTTGAATAACAGCGCATTTAGTACTCTTATCTAAACCACCTAGAATTAATTCTTCCACAATAAATTCAATATTTTTTATACCCATAAAAATTACTAAGCTATCTGATGATTTAGCTAAATCTCTCCAATTCACTGTCTTTTTTCCCTTATCTACACGCTCATGTCCAGTGACAAAAGTTACGGAACTCGCAGCATCTCTATGGGTTAGTGGAATACCAAAATATGTAGGGGCAGCTATCCCAGAAGTAATACCAGGAACGATTTCAACTGAAATTCCATTTTTTTCTAAAATCGATGCCTCTTCACCACCTCTAGAAAAAACGAATGGGTCTCCCCCTTTAAGCCTCACAACATTTTTACCTTCTTTTGCTAATTTCACAATAAGATCATTAGTTTCAGCCTGAGGTACAGAACACTTCCCAGCTCTTTTGCCTACATGGAAAATCTCTGTATTTTTTCCTGTCTCTTTTGTTATTTCATCTGGGATTAAAGCATCATGAACTAATGCATCACAATTTTTTATTAGGCGTAAAGCTTTTAGAGTTAAAAGCTCAGGGTCGCCAGGACCCGCTCCAACTAAATAAACAATGCCAGGCACAATAATCTCCATTAACAAGTATGGTAGTAGAAGTTAATCACGATGAAGGTAAATATTGTGAAAGAAAGTTCATTAAAATCAAATAAAAAATTTACTCTCCTTAGTGCGTTTATAACTCTTCTAAATGATCGTTTAAGTGAAAGTATACTTCTACCTATATTACCCTCTTTTGTCTTACTTTTTGACTCTAAAGCAAGTACCTATGGTCTATTGTCGTGCACTTACCAATTAGCTCAATTTACAGCTTCTCCTTTTATAGGACTTATGAGTGATAGATATGGAAGAAGACCTGTCACTCTTTTTTGTATTACTGGTTCAGTAATAGGAATATCAATATTATCTTTTACGGTTCTTTTTAATTGGTCAAATTCAATAGCCTCTATCCCGTTATTTTTATTATTTTTAGCAAGACTAATTGACGGTTTAAGCGGGGGGACTGCAGCTACTGCAACAACAATTCTTGCAGATATTTCAAGTCCTGAAAAAAGAGCAAAAACATTTGGTCTTATTGGTGTAGCCTTTGGTTTGAGTTTTTTCTTAGGTAATATTTTTGTTGTAATTTTTGCAAAAAATACAAATAATAATTTTATCATTCCAGTTTTGATAGCCTCAATCATTCCATTAATAAATTTCCTCCTGGTATTTTTTTACTTACCCGAGACCAATCCTAATAGTGACTCAAATAAATCAAAAACTATTTTAAAAAACCCACTGAAAGAGCTATTTACAGTTTTCAAAGAAGAAAAGATTAAAAAATTATCATTAGCTTTTTTTATTTACTTTATTGCTTTTACTGGATTGACTAATATCCTTATATTTTTCCTTCAAGAATCTTTAAGCTGGACGACCAAAGCATCAAGTGGAACGCTTGTTGTAGTAGGAATCATTGCAATTATCGTTCAGGGGGGACTCATTGGGCCTCTAGTAAAGCAATTTGGCGAAATGCGATTAACACTTATCGGATCAGGCTTCATTCTTGTGGCATGTAGTCTTTTAATAACTGCTCCTAAAGAAAATGCGACAGTTAATATTTATTCAGCTGTCTCATTTTTAGCCGTTGGGGCAGGTTTAATTACGCCCACCTTAAGAGCACTAATATCAAAGAAATTAGACGTTGATAAACAAGGATCAATTTTAAGTAACCTTCAAGGTCTACAGAGTCTTGGCGGAGTTTTAGGAATTGCAATGGCAGGAAGGGTTTATGATAGTTTTGGTCCTAAATCACCTTTTATAGCTGGTTCCGTTATCTTACTTTTCATGATATACCTTATTGCAGAGGGTAAAACTAATAACTCATTTAACAATCAAAAATCAAAAGTATTCTAATGAAAAGCCAGGCTGATGTTTTTATTAATAGAGAATTAAGTTGGATTGAATTCAATAAAAGAGTACTCCTAACTAGTATGGAAAAGGAGTACAAAATACTAGACAAAGTAAAATTTTGTTCGATTTTTAGTAATAATCTAGATGAATTTTTTATGGTAAGAGTAGCTTCATTAAAAGCTCAAGTTGAAGCAGGAATTACTAAAAAAAGTATTGATGGACTTACCCCTAAAGAGCAATTAAATAAAATCAACAAAGAAGTAAAAAAATTAACTACTCTTCAGGAAAGCTATGTAAATAATGAATTAAATAATGAATTAAAAGAAAAAGGTTTAATTATAAAAAAATATCAGGACCTAAGTGAAAATCAAAAAAATTGGTGTAATAACTTCTTTACTTCGTCTATTTTCCCTTTATTAACTCCATTAGTTGTTGATCCAGCACATCCATTTCCTTTTATAAGTAATTTAAGTCTAAATTTGGCGGCTCTAATAAGGGATGGAGAAGATTCTAAAAATCAGTTTGTCAGAATAAAAATACCAACAAAAAATATAAATAGATTTATACAAATTCCTAATGAAATTATTCAATATGGTGATGAAGATAAATATTTTTTCTTAAGTGTTGAAGATTTAATTGGGAATAATATAAGTACTTTATTTAACGGAATGGAATGTATAAATTACTCTTTTTTTAGAGTAACAAGGGATGCAGATTTAGAATTAAAAGAACTTGAAGCTGATGATCTTCTTTTAGCAGTTGAACAAAGTTTGCAAAAGAGAAGGTTAGGTGGAGACGTAGTTAGATTAGAAGTTGAATCGAATATGCCAGAAAATATCCTAAAACCACTAATTGAAAGTATCTCAATACAAGAAGAATATGTATACTTTTGCAAAAGTTTAATAGGCCTTGACGATTTAAATCAACTGACAAAAATTAATAGAGATGATTTAAAAGAAAATCTACTAATTGGCAAAACTCACCCACAATTAAAAAATTTAGAATTGTCTTCAGACAAAAACCTCAATTCTATTTTTAAGATACTTAGAAAACAAAATATCCTACTTCATCATCCGTACGACTTATTCAAAACTTCAGTTGAAGAATTTATAAATAAAGCAGCTGATGATCCACTTGTAATGGCTATAAAAATTACTTTATATCGAGTTTCCAAGGATTCTCCTATCATTGGAGCTTTAATGAGAGCTGCAGAGAATGGGAAAGAAGTAATGACTCTTGTTGAACTAAAAGCAAGATTTGATGAAGATAATAATATTCAATGGGCAAAACAACTTGAGCAAGCTGGAGTACATGTTGTATATGGAATCATAGGATTTAAAACACATACAAAAATAGCTTTAGTAGTAAGAAAAGAAAAAGGACGATTAAGGAATTATTTCCATATTGGAACAGGAAATTATAACTCTAATACTTCAAAGTTTTATACAGATTTAGGATTACTTTCAACTGATCCTGATATTGCATCAGATTTACTTGAATTATTTAACTACTTATCAGGTTTTTCTAAACAAAAAAGTTTTCAAAAGTTATTAGTTTCTCCCTCATCGATGAGAGAGAAATTTATATTTCTGATAAAGAGAGAAATTAAAAATGCAGAGGATGGCAAAAAAGCCGAAATAATTGCAAAAATGAATTCTTTGGTAGACCCAGAAATAATTAAACTTCTTTATTTAGCTTCAGACGCAGGTGTAAAAATTAGCCTTATCATAAGAGGCATTTGTTGCCTATATCCCCAAAGAAAAAATTTAAGTGAAAATATTACAGTCATAAGCATTATTGGCCATTTTCTTGAACACTCAAGAATTTTTTGGTTTTGTAATAACGATGATAATGAGGTTTTTATTGGGAGTGCAGATTGGATGAGAAGAAATCTTGATAGAAGAATAGAAGCTGTTACTCCGATAGAGGATTATGAATTAAAATCTAAAATATACTCGCTTTTGCAAACCTATATTAAAGATGATTACTTTTCTTGGATAATGAAGCAAGATGGTTCTTATTCAAAATATGAATTAGATGCATCGGATAATCGTTCGCAAATTGACCTCATAGAAAAATAAAATTAATATTGATTTTTACAACATTTAAAAAAATACCTAATATTTTAAATTTTTTTTAATTTTTGCAAAATCCTTTCATATCAATGGATTTAAAGAAATAGGCTTTAAAAAAAAATTTTTTGTCTTTAAAATTTCAACGTAAAAGTAGTTTTTATTTCAATTTCAGTGCTAGCTTTTTAAAAAATCCATTATTTAGGAGGCCAGGGTGATGGGGATCCCTCTGGAATCTGCGAAAAGCTCTTCAAATAATAATTTTGATGAGCCAAGATTACCAAACACTGCGGGAAAGTCTCGCAAATCGAAATCCAGTCTTACGGCAAAACAAAGCCAAAAAAAATCTGGCAGACTCGCTTCAGATTCTATTGGCTATTACTTAAGTAGCATTGGAAGAGTACCTCTTTTGACTCCAGCAGAGGAAATAGAGTTAGCTCATCATGTTCAGAACATGAAAAAATTGCTACAAATTCCTGAAACTGATAGAACGCAACAAAATCTTTATCAAATTAAAATTGGCAAAAGAGCCAGAGATAGAATGATGGCTGCTAATCTAAGGCTTGTTGTCTCCGTTGCAAAAAAATACCAAAACCAAGGGCTTGAATTATTAGATCTTGTCCAGGAAGGAGCTATTGGCCTTGAAAGAGCTGTAGATAAATTTGATCCCGCTATGGGATATAAATTCTCAACTTATGCTTACTGGTGGATTAGGCAAGGAATGACAAGGGCTATTGATAACAGTGCAAGAACAATCCGTTTACCTATACACATAAGTGAAAAACTATCCAAGATGAGAAGAATCTCTAGAGAATTATCACATAAATTTGGTAGACAACCTACCAGATTGGAAATGGCAACAGAAATGGGAATTGATCAAAAAGATTTAGAAGATTTAATTTCGCAAAGTGCTCCTTGCGCTTCCTTAGATGCTCACGCAAGAGGCGAAGAAGATAGAAGTACTCTTGGTGAACTAATACCAGATCCTAATTGTGAAGAGCCTATGGAAGGTATGGATAGAACAATTCAAAAAGAGCATTTAGGAACTTGGCTTTCTCAATTAAATGAGAGAGAACAAAAAATAATGAAGCTTAGATTTGGCTTAGATGGTGAAGAACCATTAACACTGGCAGAAATAGGAAGACAAATTAATGTTTCTCGAGAAAGAGTTAGACAACTAGAAGCTAAAGCAATATTAAAACTTAGAGTCATGACAACTCATCAAAAAGCAGCTTAACCAAATTGGTAAAATTTACTTTAATTTTATTATATTTATTTTCAATTTTTTTAATTTCAATAGTTTTTAAAAAAAATAATGAAAATAGCAAAGAAATCGTCAGAAAAATAATACATATTGGAATAGGACCACTAATACCAATTGCTCAATTTTTAAAAATTAATCAAAACTCTGCTCTAATTTTTACAGGAATTATTTCATTAATGGTTTTCATCAATTACACCTATAAATTATTTCCAACAATTGAGGATGTTGAGAGAAAGAGTTATGGAACGTTATTTTATTGTCTAAGTTTATTTATTTTGATTTATCTTTTCTGGGATAAAGATCCATATGCATTAATTAGTGGATTTTTCATAATGAGTTTTGGTGATGGATTAGCTGGGTTAATTGGAAAAAGCTTTAACTCAAAGAGTTGGATTTTTTTTAAACAAAAAAAATCATTATTTGGAACTATGACAATGTTTTTAACAAGTTTAATAGTAGTTTGCTCGATAGGATACACCCAACAAAATAGTTTAAATTTAAATTATTTTGCAATAGCTTTTTTTGCGACTTTGCTCGAGCAATTTAGTGTTTTAGGAATAGATAACTTCATTGTTCCAATTTCTTCAGCATTATTTTTTAATTTTTTTATAACTAGCTAAGAGAATTGTATAAAATAGCCATTAATTCTTTTGTTGTTTCTATATCTATACATGCATCTGTAATGCTTCTGCCAAACTGGAGATCTTCTTTTTTTAAAAGTTTTTGATTACCTTCCTTCAAATGACTTTCAAGCATAACTCCTAAAATATTTTTTTCACCATCACTAATTTGAGAAGCTATATTTTTTAGAACTTCCGACTGTTTTCGGAAGTCTTTATTGGAATTTCCATGACTACAATCAATCATCACTTTATGAGGAAGATTACATTGCCTCAATTCAGCTGAAATTCTTTTAACGTGTTCACTTTCAAAATTTGGGCCTTTTGAACCGCCCCTTAAAACTATATGTCCATCTGGATTTCCTGTAGTATTAACTATAGAAGCCATTCCATTTTCATTTACACCTAAGAAATGATGGGATTTTGAAGCTGACTGCATTGCATTAATAGCAGTAGTAAAAGAACCATCCGTTCCATTTTTAAATCCTATAGGCATTGATAGTCCTGATGCCATTTCCCTATGAGTTTGACTTTCTGTAGTCCGCGCACCTATGGCTGTCCAACTTATTAAATCCGCAATGTATTGAGGAACAATTGGATCTAGTAATTCTGTAGCAGAAGGTATGCCACGAATTGCTAAATATGACAGTAAACTTCTTGCCCTTCTTAAACCGGTATTAATATCATAAGAATCATCTAGATGAGGATCATTTATCAATCCCTTCCAACCAATCGTAGTTCTTGGTTTTTCAAAATATACTCTCATGATTATTTCTAATTTATCTTTATAAATTTCTCGGAAATTTTGAATATATTTTGAATATTCCTTTGCCGCCTCTAGATCATGAATCGAACATGGACCCACTATGACTAAAAGCTTCTGATCATTATGATGCAAAATATTTTGTATCGATCTTCTGGTTTTAGAGACTGTATTAGCAGAGGCGTGATCTAAAGGTATATCATTATGTAATCTGCTTGGAGGTATTAATGGACGTGTTTCAACAACATGTAAATCTGATGTCTTTTCTAAAGCTGAATTATTTGATGATGTCGTCATTGATTAATTAAGAAGTTTGAATATTTAAAAAAGCATTTATGAATACTCTCCTTTTCAATATTAAAAATAACAATAGATTAGGCATTAAACCTTACTAATGAAGAATTTGGAAACATTGCTAAAAGATTATGCAGATCACGTAGCTGAAAGAGCTGCCAAAGGTATACCACCTTTACCTTTAAATGCTGAACAAACAAATTGTATTACAAAATTATTAGAACAAGATAGTACTTACGATTCATCTTATTTACTTGATTTGCTAATAAATAGAGTACCCCCAGGAGTTGATGAGGCTGCTTACGTAAAAGCAAGCTGGCTTACGGCTATTGTTAATTCCGAAAAATATTGCAAATCAATTAATCCCGAAAAAGCAATTGAAATACTAGGAACAATGATAGGCGGATACAATGTAAATTCTTTGGTTGAAATCCTTAAAGGAGAAAATAGTTTACTCGCAAAAAAAGCGGCAGAAGTTTTAAAAAATATTATTCTTGTTTACGACTCGGCTAATGAAATTTATGAATTATCTCACAGTAATATTTATGCAAAAGAAGTTGTAAATAGTTGGGCAAATGCAGAATGGTTCATAAATAAAAAAGTTTTGGAGAAAGAGATTACTTGTTTAGTATTTAAAGTTGACGGTGAGACAAACACAGATGACTTATCTCCAGCTGTACATGCAACAACACGCCCGGATATTCCAATGCATGCATTAGCTATGTTGGAATTTAAAAAACCTGATGGACTAAAGATTCTTGATAATTTAAAAAAACAAAATTTACCAATAGCTTATGTTGGAGATGTTGTTGGAACAGGGAGTTCTAGAAAATCTGCTATTAATTCACTAATTTGGCATATAGGAGAAGATATCGCTTTTGTTCCCAACAAAAAAACAGGTGGAATAATAATTGGCAGCAAAATAGCCCCAATTTTCTTCAATACTGCTCAAGATTCAGGAGCTTTACCTATAGAAGCTGATGTATCTCAAATGAAAACAGGAGATGTTATTAAAATATATCCTTATAAAGGCATTATTAAAAAAATTGAAAAAGATTCAAATACTGAAGAATTAATAAGCAAATTCGAGTTGTATCCATCAACTCTTACTGATGAAATTCAAGCTGGAGGAAGAATAAATCTTATGATTGGAAGATCTCTTACGGACAAAATTAGAAACAAATTAGATTATCAACCAAGTGAAATATTTACTAGACCACAAAATCCAACCGAAAGTAATGCCGGCTTTACTCAAGCTCAAAAAATAGTGGGCAAAGCATGCGGTTTAGAGGGAGTAAGGCCAGGAATGACCTGTGAACCAATTATGACCACAGTTGGTAGTCAAGATACTACTGGGCCAATGACTAGAGATGAACTAAAAGAACTAGCTTGTTTAGGATTTACTGCAGATTTAGTGATGCAAAGTTTTTGTCATACAGCTGCGTATCCTAAACCAGTAGATCTAGTTACCCATAAAGAATTACCTGATTTTATATCTCAAAGAGGTGGAGTAGCTCTTAAGCCTGGAGACGGCATAATTCATAGCTGGCTTAATAGAATGCTTCTCCCAGATACTGTTGGCACTGGCGGAGATAGTCATACTAGATTTCCTCTTGGCATTTCATTTCCTGGAGGCTCGGGCATTGTTGCCTTTGCCGCTGCAATAGGATCAATGCCATTAAATATGCCAGAATCTGTGCTGATTAAATTTAAGGGAGAATTATTACCAGGAATCACTCTTAGAGATTTAGTAAATGCAATCCCTCTCTTCGCAATTAAAAAAGGACTTTTAACTGTTGAGAAAGCAAATAAGAAAAATATATTCAACGGTAAAATTATGGAAATTGAAGGATTACCAAACCTAAAACTTGAACAGGCTTTTGAACTTACTGATGCTACTGCAGAACGCTCATGCGCTGGTAGCACAATACTTTTATCCCAAGAAACTGTTCAAGAATATTTAAAAAGCAATATTTGCCTGCTAGAAAAAATGATCGAGGGTAATTATGAAGATTCAAAATCGATTTCAAGAAGAATAAATGATATGAAAAATTGGTTAAAAAAACCATCATTAATTCAACCAGATTCAAACGCTCAGTATGAAGAAATCATTGAAATTGATTTAGCAAAAGTAACACAACCAATAGTTGCTTGCCCTAATGATCCAGATAATGTAAAAGAAATAACTGATGTTGCAAATACAAATATTGACGAGGTTTTTATAGGTTCTTGCATGACAAATATTGGTCATTACAGAGCAGCTGCAAAAGTTCTTGAAGGAGTACAAAATTTAAAAGCTAAATTATGGATTTGTCCACCAACAAAGATGGATGAAGAAACTCTAAAAGCTGAAGGTTACTATAAAATTTTTGAAGATTGTGGTGCAAGGTTAGAGTTACCGGGCTGTTCTTTATGTATGGGAAATCAAGCCAGAGTAGATGAAGGTTCCGTAGTATTTTCTACGAGTACAAGAAATTTTGACAATAGACTTGGCAAGAATGCACAAGTCTTTTTAGGCAGCGCTGAATTAGCAGCAGTTTGCGCACTGCTTGGCAAAATACCTGAAATAGAAGAATATCAGGATATTACTAAAAATAAAATTAATCCATATTCAGATGAACTTTATCGCTATCTTCAATTTGATGAAATACCCGATTTCAGCTTGACAAAGTAATCATGGACCATGCCAAACTTTATAAAAGATAATATTCAAAAAACAAGTAATAATTCTTCTCGTAGCATCAAAAAATTATTAAAACAAAGATCTCTAGTCGTTGCATTTTCGCTCTTATTAACGGGTCTTGGGGCTTCGATTACAAGCATATCTTTTAAAACTGGAATCTATTTTATTAATAATTGGAGATTAGCATTATTAGACCAATTCCCATCTATTGCGGTCTTACCTATTTTTGGAGCTCTAGGAGGAGCTATTGCAGGATATTTGATCAAAAATATAGCACCTGCCGCAAAAGGTTCAGGCGTCAGTCAAATCATGGGTTTCTTAAGACATAAAAAAGTCCCAATGAATTTAAAAGTAGGATTAGTAAAGCTCATATCAGGGATTATTGCGATTGGTAGTGGATTCCCTTTGGGTCCAGAAGGTCCATCAGTTCAAATGGGAGGATCCGTAGCTTGGCAAATGGCCAAGTGGCTCAAAGCTCCTACAGCTTTCAGAAGAGTAATAGTAGCAGCAGGTGGTGGTGCTGGAATAGCTGCAGTATTTAGCGCTCCATTAGGAGGGTTTATCTATGCAATAGAGGAGTTATTAAACTCTGCTAGACCAGTAATTTTATTATTAGTAGTAATTACAACTTTTATTGCAGATTCATCTGCTGATATTATTCAAGCTTTAGGTTTAGATCCTAAAGCAGGAGGCTTTGATTTTAACCTCGGATTTTTGATTCAAAGAGAATATGACCCATCAGTTTTTTTCTTACCTGTAGATTTTATTTACTTAGTCTTACTAGGAATAATTATTGGGATATTTGCAGAATTGTACAGCAGATATGTTTTATTAATGCAAAATCTTGGGAAAAAGTGGTATAAAAATAAATTTGTTTTAAAAATGAGTATCTGTGGACTTATTTTAGGAAGTATCTATTCATGTTTACCCAGTACATTTCATAATTTAGATGAATTACAGAAAATAATAGCTGAACAAAATATAAGTATTGGAATTGCTTTATTAGCAGTTTTAGTACTATTTATCACGACAGGTTTAGCTGCAGCATCCGGAGCTCCTGGAGGATTATTCTATCCAATGCTTACTTTAGGAGGGTCAATCGGACTAATAATGGGGAGCTGGGTAGAAATTGCTACAGGACATGCACCAAGTACATACATTTTTGCGGGAATGGGAGCTTTCGTAGCAGGATGTTCGCGAACGCCAATAACAGCAATGTTTTTAGCTTTTGCTTTAACAAAGAATTTATTAATAATGAAACCTGTGTTAATCAGCTGCATTGCCAGTTTCTTGGTAGCAAGAGCTTTTAATGAAGAATCAATTTATGAAAGACAAATTCAAATAGAATTAGAAGACTAAGAAACTATCTTCAATCAAAAACAGCAGTTTTGCTGTTGTAGACAAATACTTGATGATTTATATGTAATCTAACTGCTCTTGCTAAAGCTATTCTTTCAATATCTCTTCCTTTTCTAATCAAATCATCAACTTCATCCCTATGACTTACATTAACTGTACATTGCTCTATTATCGGGCCTTCATCAAGATCTTCAGTAACATAGTGAGCAGTAGCACCGATTAATTTAACGCCTCTCTTCCAAGCTCGATGATATGGTTGCCCGCCCTTAAATGCAGGTAAGAAAGAATGATGAATATTTATTATTGAAGAAAACTTTTTTAAAAAAGAGTCACTCAAAATTTGCATATATTTGGCTAATACAACAAGATCAATGTCATATTCTTTTAATAAATTTAAAAATTGATCTTCAACAATAGATTTATCAGTTTTAAAGGTATCAATATGGACAAATTTTGCATTAAAATCATTTGCAATATTTTCAAGATCAGAATGGTTTGAAATTATTAAAGGGACTTTCATTTTGAGTTCTCCATTTCTTACTCGCCAAAGTAAATCAATCAAACAATGATTTTGTTTACTCACGAAAATAGCAACATTTGGAATTTCATCAGAATAATTAACGTTAAATTTTCCATTTACTTCATCTGCAATTTTTTCAAATTCTTTATAAATTTCATCTCTATTAAAAAATTCATTGTTACTATTCCATTCAATTCGACTAAGAAATAATCCTGCATCTTGATCTGTATGATGATCAGAATGTTTTATGTTGCCACCGTAATTTGAAATCCAACTTGTAAGTAGACTTACAAGACCAGGACGATCGGGACAAACAATTTTGAATATAATTGAAGGATGTTCCAAAAAATCTTTAACTATTAAGTCAAATAAGCAAGCATATCTAATATATCAATGAAAAGCTTAAAAGAAAATTTTCAAAAAGCACACATAGTTATTATTGGATCAGGGATTATTGGAAAATTTAACGCCTTAGAATTATCAGAATTAGGTTTCCAGGTAACGATAATAGATCCAGCTCAACACCAAAATAGTAGCAATGCAGCTTTAGGCTTACTAATGGGTAATATGTATCAAAAAAGAAGAGGTAGAAGCTGGGATCTCAGGAAACAGAGCATTGAATTATGGCCACAATGGATTACATTCCTGCAAAAATTTAATTGTGAATTAAATATCGAAAAACCATTAATACAACTAACTACAGATGAAGAAAAGTTTAAAAAATTAGAGAAATTTGTTTATGAAAATAATGATCAAAACTTGCGAATTTTAGAAAGAGACTCAATATTTATCAAGAATATTATTAAAGCCTTCCAAGCAATAAATATAAAAGGAATGATCTCGTTCAAAGATGGAAGAATAAATCCTTTTTCTTTACTTCAAACATTAGATCAATATCTAAAACATAAAAAAGTAAATTATTTGCGAGAAGAAATAATAAAAATAAGAAAATCAAACAATCAATGGATTGCTACAACGAGGAATAATGAAAACATCAAATCTGACATGGTTATTCTGTGTAATTCACTAAAAGCGATTGATTTAATAGATAGCCTATCTCACAACATCAAATTAAAACCTGTTTTAGGTCAAGCTATAGAAATTGAGATAAATGATGCAGAAGTTGATTTATTATCGCTGCCAAAACAATTCAACATAAATGGTAAAAATATAATTCCAAAATCAAACAATAAGCTAATTATTGGATCAACTGATGAATATAGTACTAAGCCAGAAGAAAATACATTCGAAAAACTTACAGATTTTCTCGATAAAAAACCAAATTGGCTGATGAAAGGAAAAATTTCTAAAAAATGGTTCGGAATAAGGTCAAGGCCAGATGGTGAACCTTCACCAATAATGAAAAATCTTGAAGATGGGCTAATTATATGTACAGGTTTTTATAAAAATGGGATTTTACTGGCTCCAGCTTGTTCTAAATGGGTTACTAATGAAGTTAAAAATTACCTTTATTAATCTTTTGTTTCAGTAAAGTCCGCATCAATTACATCATCTCCACCTTTTTCGTTTGAATCACTCTGATCAGGACCGCCTGCAGCACCGGGTGATGGTGGCTGATTACCTGGTTGCTGATAAACAGATGAACCAACTGCATAAAGTTCTTGCTGAAGTTCTTCAAGAAGTTTTTTCATTGATTCATAATCTTCTTTTGAAGTTGCTTCTTTTAAAGCATTACTTTTTTCTTCAACTTTAGACTTTGCTGCAGCATCAATTTTGTCTCCTAATTCACCAAGTTGCTTTTCTGTCTGGTAGACAAGTGTTTCAGCTTGATTTTTTAAATCGATTTTTTCTCTTTTTTCTTTATCTGCAGATGCATTTGATTCAGCATCCTTTACCATTTTTTCAACCTCATTATCAGATAGAGTTGAAGCACCAGTAATAGAAATACTTTGTTCTTTACCGCTTCCTTTGTCTTTAGCAGTAACACTAAGAATACCGTTTGCATCGATATCAAATGTAACTTCAATTTGCGGAACGCCTCTTGGTGCTGAAGGTATACCATCCAATCTGAAAGTTCCTAAGCTTTTATTATCAGAAGCCATTTCTCTTTCACCTTGTAAAACGTGTATTTCAACATTTGTTTGACCATCTACAGCAGTTGAATATGTTTCAGATTTCTTCGTGGGTACTGTAGTATTTCGATTTATCATTTTTGTCATTACTCCTCCTAAAGTCTCTACACCTAGAGAAAGTGGAGTGACGTCGAGCAACAAAATATCTTTAACTTCGCCTGCTAAAACTCCTCCCTGAATTGCAGCTCCGACAGCTACTACTTCATCAGGATTAACAGTTTGATTTGGTTCTTTACCAATTATTTTTTTAACTAAATCTAAAACAGCAGGTATTCTAGATGAGCCTCCAACCATAACAACTTCATCAATTTCACTAGTAGAAATTTTTGCATCACTTATAGCTCTCTCAACTGGGGTCTTACACCTATCAATTAAAGAAGCTGCTAATTCCTCGAACTTTGCTCTTGTAAGGTTCAAATCCAAATGTTTTGGCCCTTCAGGCGTCGCTGTGATAAAAGGTAAATTTATTTCACTTTGCGTAGCATTTGAGAGCTCTATTTTTGCCTTTTCTGCAGCTTCAGTCAATCTTTGCAAAGCTTGCTTATCTTGTCTGAGATCAATTCCCTCATTAGATCTAAAAGTATTGGCTAAATGATCTACGATGCATCTATCAAAATCATCACCACCTAAATGTGTATCTCCAGATGTAGATAAAACTTCAGTTACTCCATCACCAGCTTCAATAACTGAAACGTCAAATGTACCTCCCCCTAAATCAAAAACAAGAATTTTTTCATTTTCTTTATCCAAACCATAGGCTAAAGCCGCAGCAGTTGGCTCATTAACGATTCTGAGAACTTCTAAACCTGCAATCTTTCCAGCATCTTTAGTAGCCTGTCTTTGGGAATCATTAAAATAAGCTGGAACTGTAATTACAGCCTGTGTAACTTTGTCACCAAGATATTTACCTGCATCATCTGCTAACTTTCTTAAAACTTGAGAACTCACCTCTTCAGGAGAAAACTGTTTATCCAAAATAGGACATTTTAATTTGACACTAGAACCAGATTTTTCAACAGAATAACTAACTTCTTTAGATTCTTCATTTACTTCATCAACTCTTCTACCAACAAAACGTTTTGCAGAATAAAAAGTATTTTCAGGGTTCATTACAGCTTGTCGTTTTGCAATTTGTCCAACAAGCTGATCTTGATTTTTTGTATATGCAACAACTGATGGAGTAGTTCTGAAACCCTCAGCATTTGCTATTACAGTAGGCTTACCACCTTCCATTACAGCGACACAACTATTTGTTGTTCCTAAATCAATTCCTACTACCTTACCCATGGGTAAATTCTTTATATTTGTTATTCTCCATAATCGGTCATTAACGTCATTATTGTTACTCAAAGACGGGGTGTGGTTCCCGAACAGACCATTACTTTTAGGGTTAAAATTCTAAACATGATTTCAAGTAAGACATCTTTCATCGCATTAATTGGCAATCCAGTAAGCCATTCTTTGTCACCAATTATGCAAAATGCTGCCCTTCAATATTTAGGCTTAGATTTAATCTATATTGCTGTACCCTGTAAAGACGAAGATCTAGAATTAGTTCTTAATTCTTTTAAAAAGATTAATTGCAAAGGTTTAAACATTACAATTCCACACAAAGAAAAAGTATTTAACCTTTGTAGTGAAATCTCCCCTATTGCTAACAAACTTAAAGCAATTAATACCCTGAAATTAAATTCTGAAAAACAATGGAGCGCAACTAATACCGATGTAGAAGGATTTATTTATCCATTAAAAAATTTAAACTTAGCAAAGAAAAAATCAATAGTTCTTGGCTCTGGGGGTGCAGCAAGATCTGTTATTCAAGGTTTAATAAATTTAAATCTTTCAACAATTTCAGTAATATCACGTAACAAATCATCACTAGATGAATTAATAAAAAACTTTGATAATCAAATTCAACTACAGGGTTTTTTGAATAGTGATGATCAAGCTCAAATTTTAATTCGTGAAGCAGATTTGATTGTAAATACAACACCAGCAGGGATGAAAACCACTAAATATGAAAATAATGTAATTCCATATGGCGAAGCATTTTGGAAATCTCTTAACTCGCAAACAATTGTTTACGATTTAATATACAATCCTGCCCCAACTACTTTATTGAAATTTTGCGCCAAAAAAGGATGCATGACTATAGATGGTTTAGAAATGCTTGTTGCCCAAGGAATAAAATCATTATCATTTTGGACAGATGGTTTAGAAGTACCTTTTAATGTAATGAATGACGCACTAAAAAAATATCTTTAAAAAATGATCCTACTTTTCAAGAAATTGCCTATCGTAATGTATCGTAAGTAATGAACAGACGCTCATTACATCAATTTATGAGCCAAAGACCTTGTCTGAAACTATGAACGATCAACAATCTTATTACGAAACAATGTATATCCTCCGCCCAGACATTGCGGAAGATGAAGTAACTAATCACATTGATAAATACAACAAGCTCTTAGAAGAATTTGGCGGTACTATTCTTGATAGTCAAATGAGAGGTAAGAGGAGACTAGCCTATCAAATAGCAAAACATAGAGAAGGTATTTACGTGCAACTAAGTCATCAAGGTGATGGGCAACATATCTTCAAAATTGAAAAAGCAATGAGACTAAGTGAAGATGTTATTAGATACATGACTGTTAAACAAGAAGGCCCTTTACCAACCCCAAGGCCTTCAAACAAGAGTAAATCTAAATTAGAGAATAAAGATAATCCAGATGAAAAAGTTGAAACTAATGAAAAACAACCAGTAGCAAGTGCAGATACTTCAACTTCGAGCAAAGATAATGCTGAAACTAAAGAAAATGCAGAATCTTAAATGTTAATCTTTTGTTTTTGAATTTAACTCAGCCCATATTTTATTAGACATACCCCACATATAAATAAAACCCTCTGCTAAAGAATGATTAAAGACATCATCTTTGCTATAGGTTGCCAAATCTTCCCTATAAAGTGAATTATTTTCTGACATTCTCCCAATGACTATTGCGTTCCCCTTATAAAGTCTAATCTTTACTCTTCCATTAACTGAAGTTTGAGTCGATGATATAAATGCATCTAAACTTTCTTTAAGAGGTCCAAACCAAAAACCTTGATAAACTAATTGACCCCATTTTTTTTCCACTATTCCTTTAAAATCGACAACATCTGGGTTTAATGTTATGCTCTCTAATTCTTTGTGAGCTTTGATTAAAAGTAAGAGACCAGGTGTTTCGTAAATCTCTCTACTTTTAATTCCTACTACTCGATCCTCAATCATATCTATTCTTCCAAAACCGTGTTTACCAGCAAGATCATTAGCTTTTTGAATGATCTCTACAGGAGTTAAAAATTCATCATTAATTCCAACTGGAAACCCATTTTTAAAAACAATTTCTATATCTTCATGGGAATCAGGTGCATTATCAACTGCCGATGTCATCGCGAATATATCCTCAGGTGCTTCTTGCATTGGGTCTTCTAATATACCTGCTTCAATACTCCTACCAAGTAAGTTAACGTCTATTGAATATGGTGATTTTTTTGATACTGGTGCAGGTATACCAAATTTTTCTCCATAGACTATTGCCTCTTCTCTACTCATATTCCACTCCCTTGCAGGAGTAATTATTTTTAAATCAGGACCTAAAGCATTAATTGCTAAATCAAACCGAACTTGATCATTCCCTTTACCAGTGCATCCATGAGCTACTGCATCGGCATTAATCTCTCTAGCAATATTCACGAGATTTTCAGCAATTAAAGGCCGAGCAAGAGCAGTAGATAAAGGATATTTATCTAAATATAATGCGTTTGCTCTTATGGCTGGAAAAGCGAATCTCTCAACAAAACTATTAACTAAATTGCCAACGATTGATTTAGATGCACCAGAGTTTAAAGCTTTTTGCCTAATAAGTTCTAAATCATCGCCTTGCCCAAGATCTGCTACAAAAGTAACTACTTCTGCAATTCCATATTCATTTTTTAAATATGGAATACAAACGCTCGTATCTACGCCACCAGAATAAGCTAGTACAACTTTTTTTACCTGCTGCATCTAAATTTTCTCCATAAATTTTTTGACGTAATTAAGAATTTGAATACTTATTAAAGACTATTACTATTGTAACTAAAAGAGCTGGACCAAAAACTAGTAATAAGAGAAGAAAGTTATTAATTATTAAAACATTAGGATTCAGATATCCAATCAATTTTAATAATCCAGCCAGCAACAATGAAATTAGACAGATAAAAAAGTATTTTAAATTTCCTTTATCAAACAAAGTTTTAAGTGTGCATCATTATGTATTATCTTATATATAGGACATAACCTTTAATGGATTCAAATAAATTAAAACTTAGATTGGACGACATTTCTGAAGTCAATCCTGCTTTAACTTGCTATCACAGAGATGATCCTGCTCCTGTGTTGCCACTAAGAGAGGAACCTGATCTACTATCTTGGCTCGAAAATACAGGTAGACTTGTTGCAGAAAAAGATGGAGATTCACAAGAGATTAGTACAATAGAAGAAGAAGAACTTTCAGCACTTATGGGAGAAAAAGAAGATTATAAAACTGAAGAAGATCCTTCATTAGAAGATGATTGGGAAGATTAAAAAATTAAACTTTGAATCTTTATTTACATTAAATACTTTTGCTTTAATAGTTACCTCCTATTTTTTTAATAATTTTATTTTCACAGGAGTATATATATTATTCTTCTTTATTTCTATTTTTACAACTAAAAATGGTCTAAAGATTATCAAAAAATTTAATTTACTTCAAAATATTAGGAGTGAAGGTCCAACTAATCACTTTAAAAAAAGTGATACTCCAACAATGGGTGGGGTTTTTATGATAATCCCATTTTTAATTTTTCTTTTTATAGTAACTATCAATTTAGGTTCTCTAAGATTATTTCTTTTATTACTTATTATTTTTGGGTTCTTTATTACTGGATTTTTAGATGATTATTTGAGCATTAAAAAAAAAGAGAACACAGGTTTAAAAACAAAAGAGAAATTTATCTTACAAAGTGTCATCTCAATATTTTTTATATTGTTGGCCTATGAAAAAAATTTAATCAGTCCATTTATAACAGTTTCTGACTCCTGGGGAATAAATATGAATATTTTCATATTACCAGTTTCTTTTTTAGTACTTGTGGGCATAAGTAATTCAGTAAATTTAACTGATGGACTAGATGGATTAGCTGCTGGATGCAGTGGGATTGTCTTTTATGGATTGGGAACAGAAATATTACTAAAAGAACAGCAAGAACTTTTTGTTTTTAGCATCTTATGTTTTTCGATGTCCGGCATATGCTTAGGATTTCTCAAGTATAATAATTATCCTGCAAAAATATTTATGGGTGACACAGGATCTCTAAGTATTGGAGCAATTCTGGGTTCTATAGCGTTATTAACCAATAGCGTTTTTACTTTATCTATTTTCTCTGGAATATTTATTATTGAATCATTATCAGTAATAATTCAAGTAGGGTTTTTTAAAGTTACAAAAAAATTATTTCATAGAGGTAAACGCATATTTTTAATGGCTCCACTACACCACCACTTTGAACTTAAAGGAATGAAGGAACAAAAAATAGTTGAAAATTTTTGGAAAATCAACATTTTACTTGTAATTTTAGGTATAGTTTTAAAAATCAATCTTTGAAGAATTTGTTATGAATTTTTTTACATGGAAAGATAATGGATTAACAAGTGACTGCTCAAGTCTTGATGCAATGGCGTCAAGATTTGAGGAAACTGCTAACTTAATGAAAAAACTGTCTAAGAAGGGCTTTAAACTAAAGAAAACTCAAAATAATCAACTAATTCTTCACCCTGATCCTGAGGTTTTTGATCAATGGGGTTTTATAAGTGAGGAAGACTCTTTTAAACAACTTTGTTTAATGTCAGATGAAGAATAACTATTTAAACTTGAAAATTCTTCAGTAAGTACTGATAAATAATTGCGTACATGAGTGTTCCAACTAAAGTGCCTGTTAACCCCTTCAATTCCATTTCTGCTCCATATTTTCCACTGATTATTATTTGATATTCCTTTTTCAAGAATAACTTTCAAATCATTAATATCAGTAACATCTACTAATAGTCCATTTTCACATTTTGAACAGATTTCTTTTGGTCCTCCATCATTTGTTGATATTATGGGCAATCCACATGAAGAAGCTTCAAGAAGAGTTAAACCAAAAGGCTCAGTTAAAGCTGGATTTACAAATACTCCACCTCTGCTAGCAGCCCACCTATATAAAGCAGGAATCTGACTTGGAAGATGTTTTTTTGGATATGCTACCTTTCCATACAAATTATATTTATCAATTGTTTCAAAAATATTATTGAAAACATCTTTTTGTTGAGGGTCAAGTTTAGAAGTATTATCTCTGCATCCCAAAATCAAAATTAAATTAGTTTTTCTTTTTAATTTTTCAGATCTGCCATATGCCTCAATCAAAGAAGGAATATTTTTTCTTCGTACAGCTCTAGAAATAGTCAACAATGGAGGTTTAGTAGAATCCTTTAGAAAAGGTTTCATCATGTTATCAATTTCCGCTGTCTCGCTTGTGGAGTGAATATGGTGAAACTTATTATGATCTACACCAGGAGGAATTACTCTAGCTTTTTGAGGTGAAAAAGAAGAATATTGGGAATATTGATACACTGATTCTTGTTTAGTGCTTGTAACGACAATATCTGCAGACTTCAATGCTTTTTCTTCTGCCTCAATTCTTTTACTTATAGAGTAAAGTTTTTCTATTTGATTATTTTTTAAACCAGTATCAAGCAATTTCCTTTTTTTTTCTCTTCCTAAAGAATGACCAGTAAAAATAAGAGGAACGTTTAAGAATTTACTTAGTTTAACTCCTACGTATCCAGCATCTGCATAATGTGCATGAATGAAATTAGGCTTTTTGTTTTTTTTATAGTAAGAAATCAGTTGTTCAGTTAAATGATCTAAATAAGGCCAAAGCAATTCCTTTCTTAAATATTTATTAGGTCCAAATTTGAATCTTAAAATTCTAACTCCAGGTTCTACAAATTCTTCTTCTTGAGAATATTCATCTTCCACTTTTGAGTCTTTTATTAAACGAGTAACTAATTCAACTTGATCAACTTCTGAAGTATTAGCCAAACTTTTAATTAACTCTAAAACGTATTGTGTTTGTCCTCCTGTATCTGCATCCCTGCCTAACTCAAGATTTTTAGAACGTATAAGACCATGTAAATGTAAATGTAAAAATTTCAACCTCATTCAGCAAATCCTCCGATCAACGGCCTTTAATACAAATAAGCTGAATTTTCTAGGGAAATATTAAGAAAGCATTATGATTTGAAATTTTTTTAATATAAAAGTTTTCCAAAAGGCTGTTATAGAGGAGTTTTAAGCCCCATTAAACGAGAATTTCGTTTTGCCTAAAAAATTAAAATAAAAAGAAATACAACAAGGATTTTCTTATTTCAGAACCTTTTTAAGATATTTTGCTGTATGACTTGTTGGATTTTTAGCTACATCCTCAGGAATACCTTCTGCAATGATTTCTCCGCCTTTATCCCCTCCATCAGGTCCTAAATCAATAATCCAATCTGAACATCTAATGACATCTAAATTATGTTCAATCACAATTACTGAATTACCTTTATCCACCAACCGTTGTATCACATCCATTAATTTATGAACATCATAAAAACTTAACCCCGTAGTAGGTTCATCAATCAAATATAAAGTTTTTCCAGTAGCCCTTTTTGATAATTCCGTAGCCAACTTAACTCTTTGAGCCTCTCCACCAGATAAAGTGGGAGCTGGTTGGCCTAATTTGACATATCCCAAGCCAACATCTACCAATGTTGATAATCTATCCGCAGCTTGAGGTATAGCAGAGAAAGTTTCTGCAGCTTGTTCAACAGTCATCTCTAGAACATCAGATATATTAAAACCTTTATATTTAACTTGAAGAGTTTCCCTATTAAAACGAGCTCCTTTACATACTTCACATTGGACATACACATCAGGTAAAAAATTCATTTCAATAACATTGACCCCCTGCCCTTTACAAGCTTCGCATCTTCCTCCCTTTACGTTAAAGCTAAATTGACCAGCCTGATATCCTCTTGCTTTTGCTTCTACTGTGGCAGTAAATATCTGCCTTATAGGATCAAAAGCACCAGTATATGTTGCAGGATTTGATCTTGGAGTTCTTCCTATTGGAGATTGATCAATAACGATAACTTTATCAATTGCCTTTATACCTTTTAACTCTTTTACACCTTGAGGAAAAGGCACTTTTAATCCTAGAGAATGACACAAAGCAGGATGAAGTAATTCATTAATTAAGGTGCTCTTCCCACTTCCACTCACACCAGTTACAGAAACTAATCTTCCTAAAGGAAATTCCACAGAGATATTTTTTAAATTATTTTTAGAGCAGTTATTTAAAATTAAACTTTTTTTTACAGATGACCTTCGTTTTTTTGGAGTAGGAATAGACTTCCTGCCACTGAGATAAGCTCCAGTTAATGACTTTTCTGAATTTAAGACATCTTGATAAGATCCTTTAGCAATAATTTCCCCACCGTAAACGCCTGCACCTGGACCAATATCTACTAAATAATCTGCGGATTTCATAGTATCTTCATCATGTTCAACCACAACCAAAGTATTTCCCAAGTCTCTTAAGCTTTTTAATGTTTCTAATAATCTGTCATTGTCTCTCTGATGCAAACCAATACTTGGTTCATCTAATACATATAAAACGCCAGTAAGACCAGCACCTATTTGTGTGGCTAATCTAATACGCTGAGCCTCGCCACCAGACAAAGTCATAGCTGGTCTATCTAAAGTCAAATAATCTAAACCTACATTAATTAAAAACTTCAAACGTAAACGAATCTCTTTTAAAACCAATTCACCTATCTGCTTTTGTTTTTCTGATAAAGATATATTTTCCTTCTCTATATTACTTAAACCCATGATTCGCTCTACGTGATTTAGTGTTTCAGAAACGCTTATAGAAGTTAAATCAGTAATGTTGTACGGACCAAGTTTAACGGCCAAAGCTTCAGGTCTTAATCTTTTTCCAGAACAGGTCTTACAGGGAACTAATTCTAGATACTTTTCTAATTTCTGTTTAACAGATTCTCCATTAGCTTCATTTAATTGCCTTTCTAATATTGGCAAAATCCCCTCAAAAGGTCTTTCAAAACCGCTAGAAGTTTTAAAACGACTATCAGCTTGAATTAATATTGGTTTATCTGATCCCAAAAGTAGAACTTTTTTTTGCAAATCACTTAAATCTTTCCAAGGTGTTTTTAATTCAAAACCATAAGCTTGTCCTACAGAATAAAGTAAAGAGAAGTAATAAGTATTATCTTTTTCACTCCAAGGAGCTATTGCAGCATAAACAGGCAATGTTTTATCAGGTATAACTCTATCCGCAGTGAATTTTTTTAAATAACCAATCCCATGACAATCTGGACAGGCACCATATGGGCTATTAAAAGAAAATAATCTAGGAGAAAGTTCTTCAACAATAGAGCCATGTACAGGACATGCATAATTTTCTGAGTAAAGTTTTTCTCTTTCTAAATTAGAAGGTAAGTTTTCTCCTTTTTTCGGAACAACTTCTACTATTGCTAAGCCATCGCCTCTCTTGAGACAAGTTTGTAGAGAATCGTTTAATCTTTCTTGAATTCCTTCTCTTGCAATTAATCTATCGACTACTACCTCAATATTATGAATTTGATTTTTATCTAATTCAATACTATCAGCAAGTTCTCTTACCTCTCCATTAATTCTTACCCTAGCGAATCCTTCAGCAGCTAATCCACTTATTAATTTTGTATGTGTTCCTTTCTTACCTCTAACGACAGGAGCCAACAATTGATATCTTGTTCCTTCTGGTAAAAGAAGAATTTGATCAACCATTTCATCAATTGTTTGGGGCGCAATTGGAATCCCGCAGTGGTGACAATGTGGCTCACCAGCACGACCAAACAATAACCTTAAATAATCTTGTATCTCTGTTACTGTTCCAACTGTTGATCGAGGATTATGACTTGTAGATTTTTGATCAATTGAAATAGCAGGTGATAAACCTTCAATATTATCAACATCTGGTTTATCTACTTGACCCAAAAATTGCCTTGCGTATGCCGAAAGACTCTCAACATATCTTCTTTGACCTTCTGCAAAAATAGTATCAAAAGCTAGAGAACTTTTACCACTTCCACTCACTCCTGTAAAAACTATAAACTTATTTCTAGGTAGAGAAAGGTCAATATTTTTTAAATTATGCTGACGAGCTCCCCTAATATTAATTGAGTTATTTTCTTCAAAACTACTATCAACTTTATTTACCATGTTTAAATCTAATTTATGATTTAAAAAGACTATTATAGTAGAATTTTTTCTATTTTACGCAGCTGAACGATCAAGAAGCCTAGAGGCATATTCGTTTACTTCGTGAGAACCTCCACCTATAAGTTCCATTAATTCATTTTTTCTTTGATTTTTTGTAGTTAATTTTGCAATTGAAGTATAAGTTATTCCATTAATTACGTTTTTATTAACTTTAAAATGAGCTACTCCCCTAGCAGCTAAGAATGGCTGATGTGTGATACATAAAACTTGTTGATTTTTAGAAATTTCTTTAATAAGCTCAACCAAGGAAAATAGAGATTTACCACTTAAACCACTATCGATTTCATCTAAAAAGAAAGTATTAGGTTTTTTAGAAATACTAGATTTAATTGCTAACAAGAATCTTGACATTTCTCCACCAGAAATAACATTTGATAATGGAGCAAGCTTCTGATCAGGATTAGCAGAAAACAAAAAATTTATATCATCCATTCCATCACTAGAAGGTTTGCATTCAGAAAATTGAATTGAAAAATTTGCATTTTCTAAGCCTAGATTACTTAAGATCGACATAACTGAATTTTGTAACTGTTTAGCGATTTTTTTTCTTTCAGTAGATTGAATGACAAATAAAGAATTTAAATTAGTTTGTAAATTCTCAATTTGAGCTTGAATCCTGCAAATCTCATTACTTTGATCATTTTGTTGAAAATACGTTTTTAATTGATCGCGCTTTTCAATTAATTGAGTTAAGTCCAATGAAAAAGTTCTTTCTAGGTTTTTTAGAAAGAATAATCTTTTTTGTATTTCTGGAAGATTAGATTCATAATTGTCTATTTCTTGCAAATATGAATTTAGATCAAAAATTAAATCTTCAACATCAGCATGAATATTTAATAACTTCTCTCTAAATTTTTGAATCTTTAAATCGAAATCTGCTGTTTTATTTAAATTCTTTATTGATTGATTTATCAAAGAATTTATTGAAGGCTCATCATGACTGAAATTATTTAAATTTTCTAATGATGATTTAATTGAATTATTAATTTCTAGATTATTTACAAGTTTATTTTCTAGTAACTCTAATTCTAAAATTTCTTTACTGGAATTTAAATCAGCTTCTTCTAAACTCTTCAACATATGTTTAATTGCCAAGTTTTTTTCTTCTTGAATTCTAGAAAATTCTATTTTTTCATCCATTAAGTCTTTTAAAACTTTAGTTTCTCCCCATATACTTTTAATTTGTTCGCTATTATCTCGAAATTCTTGGGTAGACAAGTCATCAATAATTAATCTTCTCTTATCTAAAGAATCAAAAATAAAAGTGTCAGATTGGCCTGCAAAATCTATTAAAAAACCTCCAAGTTTTTCTAATGGTTGTTTATTAATTGGTAAATCATTAAGACTATATTTAGAAAGGATTTTATTATTTTTTTTATAAGATTTTCTTTTAATTTGTAATTCTGAAGAAGTTATTTCAAAACCATTACTAATTAACCAATTATTAATTTGAGATGAAGAAGAAAATATCGCCTCAATAACACAAAAATCTTTTCCTGGACGTATTAAATGTTTTAGAGGTATATTAGTTCCACCAAATAATGCATTTAGGGAATCTAAAATTAATGATTTTCCTGAACCTGAATCCCCAGTTATGATATTCAAACCTTTTTCGAAATTAATTTCTATAATTTCAATTAAGGCAATATTCTCTATTTTTAGTTGTATTAACATGATAAATCTTCCTTATAAAAAAATTAACTTCTTTTTTAAAAAAATAAAGGTCTTAAATATATAAAGTTATGAAAGAAGATTTTACTGATTTTATTGAGGTATCTGGACTCTTAAATTACGATCCAGATACAATTTCTAAAATTTACAAAAAAAATCCTAAAAGACTTTTAAAAAGGCTTTGGCAAACACTAATACCTATTTTTGCTTACATCTTCTCCGTGGGATGGGATAAATTAACTGGAAGATTGAAAAATGAACAGCAAGCAAGGTTTAGAGCACGAGAATTAACAAATTTATTAGTAGAACTTGGGCCTGCATTTGTTAAGGCAGGCCAAGCTTTATCAACAAGACCAGATATAATCCCAGGGATTCTTCTAGAAGAATTATCTGAATTGCAAGATCAACTCCCTGGGTTTGATAGCAATAAAGCTATGGAGTTAATAGAAGAAGATTTAGGATACAAAATAAATGAGATTTTTTTAGAAATTGATAAAGAGCCAATTTCTGCTGCTTCTTTAGGGCAAGTACATAAAGCTAAATTAAAAAACGAAGAGATCGTTGCTATAAAAGTTCAAAGGCCAGGATTGAGAGAACAAATAACCTTAGATCTTTATATAGTTAGAAATATTGCTTATTGGCTAAAAAACAATATCGGATTAATAAGAAGTGATCTAGTTGCTTTGATTGATGAATTAGGCAAGAGAGTTTTTGAAGAGATGGATTATCTAAACGAAGCAGCAAATGCAGAAAAATTTAGAGATATGCATAAACATAATAAAATGATTGCCGTGCCAAAAATTTATAAAGAAATAACTTCAAGAAGAGTATTAGCAATGGAATGGATAGACGGTACAAAATTAACAAATTTAGAAGACGTAAAGAAATTAGGAATTAATCCTGATGAAATGATTGATATAGGAGTGCAGTGCAGTTTAGAACAGCTTTTAGAACATGGTTTTTTTCATGCAGACCCACATCCAGGTAATTTATTAGCCTTAGAAGATGGAAGATTATGTTATCTAGATTTTGGAATGATGAGCGAGGTGTCCAGAGAATCTAGATCAGGATTAATTCAAGCAGTAGTACATTTAGTAAATAAAAACTTCGATAAATTATCTCAAGATTTTGTAAAATTGGGATTTTTATCAGAAGAAGTTAATCTAGAACCCATTGTTCCAGCATTTCAAGATGTTTTCATTAACGCCGTTGAACAAGGAGTTTCGAAAATGGATTTTAAAAGTGTTACAGACGATATGTCTGGTGTTATGTATAAATTCCCTTTTAGATTACCGCCCTATTATGCGCTTATAATTAGGTCATTACTTACATTAGAAGGAATAGCTTTAAGCGTAGATCCAAACTTCAAGATATTAGGGGCGGCTTATCCATATTTTGCACGAAGATTGATGGAAGATCCTGACCCACAATTAAGGGAAAGCCTTAAAGAAATGCTTTTTGATAATAAAAAATTTAAATGGGACCGTTTAGAAGATCTGCTTTCTAACGCTGCAAAGCAAACAAATCTCGATTTAGAAAGACTTTTAGATGAAGTTATAAATCTTCTCTTTTCTCCAAATGGAGGATTTCTTAGAAATGAAATAGTTGAAGGTTTAACAAATCAGATAGATTTACTTAGTCTAAAAATATTGAAAAGTTTGAATAACTATCTTCCACAATCAATAAAATTAAATACTATTAACGAAAATAACAACTTGAATGACCTTATAATGTATGTAGAGCCATTGAGAAACTTTTTAGAGATTTTACAAAAAGTGCCCGGGTATTCAATTGACATTTTTCTAAAAAGGGTTCCAAGGCTTATAAATGAACCCTACACAAAAGAAATGGGTATAAAAATAGCAAAAAAAGTAACTGAAAAAGGAGTAGTCAGACTTGTTAAGATTGCTGCTGGTGCAAATATCTAAATGAAGTTTAGTAAATTTTTAATATTTAAAACATTTTTTATTTTAGTAATTTCTACATTATTCTTTAATGTTCCAAAAGCTAATACTGCTGAAGAAATTAAGATCACATACAGCATATTTTCTAGAACAATTAAAGTGAATTCTTTAAAAACTTTTGCTAAAGAAGGTAAATCTACAAGAAAATTAAAAAGAATTTTAAAAGCAACCGGATCTACCGATAATGAAATTAGAACAGTTTTAAACAAAGATTTTGAAGTTCCTATTACCATTGCAAGCAAACTTGTATACTCTGAAATAGGGAATGTTTTTTTAACAAGACTTTCATCTATTATCCACCCACCCAGAGCAACTGATGAAAGAACAGGCATGTTAGCTCTTAGAGCAAGCGTAATTCAAGGTATTAAAATAGGAAATGGAAATATAAATCTAATAAATTTTTTTGAAGGATATCCAACTAAAACTGTAATTTTAGATGTAAGCGCTTTGAGCAAAGTTATGAATAAAGTAGAATCGATTTCAGAATTATTAACCTTTTTCACCAATTCTCCTTTAGAAAAAATCAAAACAAATTAAACAACCATGGTGTTATTAAATAAAATCAAAAATAAACTAAGTTTTAATTATAGAAAAAAAAGATGGCCAGGCCTTATAGAAGCTTATAAACAATATCTCCCAGTCACAAAGAAAACTCCTATTATTTCCCTCAATGAAGGAAACACACCGCTGATTTTAAGCGAATCAATTAGCAACTTAATTGGAAATGGAACAAAAGTTTTTTTAAAATATGATGGCCTTAATCCAACAGGATCTTTTAAAGATCGTGGTATGACTATGGCAATTAGCAAAGCAAAAGAAGAAGGCCGTGAAGCAGTTATTTGTGCAAGTACTGGAAATACCTCCGCTGCTGCTGCTGCATATGCTTCGAGAGGAGGATTAAAACCTTATGTTTTAATACCCGAAGGATTTGTTGCACAAGGAAAGCTTGCGCAAGCATTAATGTATGGCGCTGAGATAATATCTATTGATGGAAACTTTGATAAGGCTCTTGAAATTGTTAGAGATTTATCCTCAGAACATCCTATAGAGCTTGTTAATTCTGTTAATCCTTATCGTATACAAGGACAAAAAACTGCAGCTTTTGAAATAGTTGATGACTTAGGTCATGTTCCTGATTGGCTTTGTATTCCAATGGGAAATGCAGGAAATATAACTGCTTATTGGATGGGATTTAAAGAATATTCAAAAATAAAAAGAAATTTGAAATTACCAATAATGATGGGTTTTCAATCGGAAGGCTCTGCTCCATTAGTAAAAAATATAATAGTTAAAAATCCAGAAACACTTGCGACTGCAATAAGAATTGGGAATCCTGTAAATAGAGAAAAAGCAAAAAAAGTAAGAAAGGAGAGTAAAGGAGATTTTCAGTCAGTTACAGATGAAGAAATAATCGATGCTTATAAAATCCTTGCCAAAGAAGGGGTTTTTTGTGAACCTGCCAGTGCAGCATCAGTTGCTGGACTGATTAAAAATAAAAATAGAATTCAGAAAGAATCTACTATTGTTTGTGTTCTTACTGGAAATGGATTGAAAGATCCTGATTGCGCTATAAAAAACAATGATGCTATTTTTAGAAAAAATATTGAACCTTCATTAAAAAATATAACTAAAATCTTAGGATATTAAAATCCAAAAAAAATAGTGTCTGTGGAAATCAGTTAAAAACAAACTTAATTTGTTGAAAAGTAAATAATAAGAAATTCTATTTGTTAAATAAATTTGAAATTTTCGAAAAAAGAAAAAATTATTCAACAAATTAAAAATTTTTTACACATATTTTTTCCTTCCTAAACTAAGTAAAAAAGCTATTTAATTTAAGAATTCCACAGTTCCCACAAGAACTACTACTACTAAAGTTTTTATTTTATTATTTATTTTTATATTAGAAAAGGATAAAAAATAAATTTATTGAATTTAATTTACGAAAAAAGTATATTGTATTTGTAAAAAGTTCCAAATACCGATGGAAATTATTTGTAATCAAAATGAATTAAATAATGCTATTCAACTAGTTAGCAAAGCAGTTGCTTCAAGACCAACCCATCCAATTCTTGCAAATATACTTTTAACAGCTGACGAAGGAACTAATAAAATTAGCGTGACAGGATTTGACCTTAATTTAGGAATACAAACTTCTTTTGATGGAAATGTTAAAAATAGTGGAGCTATTACTATACCTTCAAAACTTTTATCGGAAATAGTAAACAAATTGCCTAATGAAACTCCTGTTTCTATAGAAGTTGAAGAGAATTCAGATAATATTTTAATAAAAAGTGACAGAGGCTCTTTTAATCTTAAAGGGATCACCTCTGATGAATATCCTAATTTGCCATTTGTTGAAAGCGGTACTTCTTTGAATATCGATCCTAGTTCTTTTTTAAAGGCTTTAAAATCTACCATTTTTGCCAGTAGTAATGATGATTCAAAGCAGCTACTCACAGGTGTCAATTTTACCTTCAAACCAAATTATTTAGAGTCTGCTTCTACAGATGGCCATAGATTGGCTGTTGCTTTAATTGGTAATGAAGAACATATCGAAAATAAAGAAAACTTAATTTCAAATGTTGATGATTTATCGGTAACTATCCCAACTAGATCATTAAGAGAAATTGAAAAACTTGTATCTTTGAGAAGCTCAGAAAATTTAATTAAGCTTTTCTATGACAAAGGTCAATTAGTATTTATATCTTCTAATCAAATAATAACTACAAGAACTTTAGAAGGTAATTATCCTAATTATTCACAATTAATTCCTGATTCTTTTTCTAAAATTCTAAATTTTAATACAAAAACATTAATTGATGCATTAGAAAGAATTGCTGTTTTGGCTGATCAGCAAAGTAGTGTTGTAAAGATTAAATTAGATGATAAAGATTTAGCTTCAATCAGCGCAGATGCTCAAGATATTGGAAATGCAAATGAATCAATACCTGTTTCTTATTCTGGAGAAAATTTTGATATTGCATTTAACGTTAGATATCTTTTAGAAGGTTTAAAAGTTATTGCTTCTGAAAATGTACTTTTAAAGTGCAACATTGCAACTACTCCAGCTGTTTTTGTACCAGAAGATAATCTTAATTCTTTTACTTATCTAGTTATGCCCGTCCAGGTTCGTTCTTAATTTGAAATTACCTAAAGAAATTTTATTAAGTGAATTACTAAATTATAGTGTTAAGGGTAATATGGTCCTTAATTATGGAAATGGTGAAAATGTTTGGATGCATCCTCCAGTTCATCGGATTTTAGGATGGTACTCTCGTCCATCAAATTTTGATTTAAAAAGAAATGTTTGGCGATTAAATCAAATTACTCAAATAATAGATAATGAAATTTATGTCAAAGGTGATCCTGCTATTTCTGATTTAGCAACTTTAAATAGGTTCCCAACTTTAATAGAAGCTAATCTTATAAATATAAAAGGATCAAAAATAGGAGTAATTGCAGATTTTTTATTTGAAATGAAAACGGGTAAAATTATTTATTACTTAGTTTCTAGATCTAATCCTAAGATTCCGGGTTCTAGTAGATGGAAATTAAATATTGATAATATCAATGATCAACAACCGGGATTGGTATTTTGTGAAATTAATTCTTTAGATGATTTATCTTTAATAAAATCAAGTATTAAAAATGAATTTATGCAAAAAGGAAAAAAAATTTTTGATAAATTTGATGATATGAAAAATATTGCTTCTAATAGATTAGAGGAATGGCTTGAAGAAGATGAAGATATTAGCCAAAACTTAGATTTTAAGCAAAAAAGTTTTTATAATAATGAAAGAACATCTATACCATTTAGTGAAAAAAAAGAAGATGATCCTTGGATATAAATAATGATAAATCAAGAAAATAATGATCTATATGATCTTAATAAAGCACTCAAAGTCGAAAATTTAACACTTAATGATTACGAAGAAATTTGCAAAAGATTAAAGAGAAAACCTAATAGAACTGAATTAGGTATGTTTGGCGTTATGTGGTCTGAACATTGTTGTTATAGAAATTCAAAACCTTTATTATCTAAGTTCCCCACTAAAGGTAAAAATGTTTTAGTTGGACCTGGAGAAAATGCTGGAGTTATTGATGTTGGAAATAATCAAAAACTTGTTTTTAAAATAGAAAGTCATAATCATCCTTCTGCTATTGAACCTTTTCAAGGAGCAGCAACAGGTGTAGGAGGAATTTTAAGAGATATATTTACAATGGGTGCAAGGCCAATCGCAGTTTTGAATTCATTGAGATTCGGCAACCTTGATAAATCATCAAATGTTGATTTACTACAAGGAGTTGTATCCGGTATTGCACATTATGGAAATTGTGTAGGTGTGCCGACTGTTGGAGGTGAAATTGACTTTGATGATAGTTATTCTGGAAATCCTTTAGTGAATGTTATGGCTTTAGGACTTTTAGAGACCGAGGAAATCGTTTGTTCTGGAGCTAAAAATGTAGGCTCACCAGTGTTATATGTTGGAAATACAACTGGTAGTGATGGTGTTGGTGGTGCTAGTTTTGCTAGTTCAGAATTAACTATAAATTCATTGGATGATAGACCAGCAGTTCAGGTAGGGGATCCATTTATTGAGAAAAGTCTTATTGAAGCTTGTTTGGATGCTTTCAAGACAGGGGATGTAATTGCAGCTCAAGATATGGGCGCTGCAGGTTTGACATGTAGTAGCGCAGAAATGGCCGCAAATGGAAATTTAGGGATATCTATTGATTTAGATTTGGTCCCTTCTAGAGAAGATGATATGTCCTCATACCAATATTTATTATCTGAATCGCAAGAAAGAATGTTGTTTGTCGTTAAAGAAGAAAAAATTAATGATTTAATAGAAAAATTTAATAAGTGGGGATTATATGCCAGTGTTATCGGTGAAGTGATAGGAACTAATGAGGTAATTATTTCTCATAAAGGTAAAATTGTAGCCCAAATACCTACTTCTGCCTTATCTGATGATACTCCTGTAAATTTTCACAACATAATTAATAATCCACCCGATGATCTTTTAAAGAAATGGGAATGGAAAGAAAATGATTTACCAGAAATTAATGAGCAAAAAATATTTTCATTGAAGGAAAATAAGAATTTTTCTTTTTCAGAAATTATTTTAAAACTACTCTCTAATCCATCAATTGCTTCTAAACGATGGATTTATAAACAATATGACTCTCAAGTACAGGCAAATACAGTATTTAAACCTGGAAAATCAGATGCAGCAGTAGTAAGACTAAGGGAACAAAACAAAAAAAATAAAAGTAAAGTATTTTCTGGTGTCGCTGCTTCAGTTGATTGCAATAGTAGATGGGTTGCGCTTGATCCTTTTAGAGGATCGATCGCTGCCGTTGCAGAGTCCGCTAGAAATGTTAGTTGTGTTGGGGCTGAACCAGTAGCAATTACCAATAATTTAAATTTTTCTTCTCCTGAGAATGACATAGGATATTGGCAACTTTCATCTTCATGTAATGGAATTGCTGAAGCCTGTAAAGCTTTAGAAACTCCTGTTACAGGAGGTAATGTATCTTTATATAATGAATCTAAAAATAAGGAAAATCTAATTACTCCTATCAATCCTACTCCTGTTATTGGAATGGTTGGAAAGATAGATAATGTCGAAAAAGCTATAAGTAGTGAATGGAAAAATATTGAAGATCAAATATGGTTAATTGGTTCTTCTAAATCAGAAATAAAAATTGCAGCTAGTTCTTATCTAGAATATTTTCATGGAGAAATTACAGGTAGGCCTCCAAAAATAGATTTGTTGGATGAAAAGTTTTGCCAGAGTTTTTTAAGAAATGCGATTTTAAAAAGTCTTGTAGTTTCTTCTCACGATATAAGTGACGGAGGTTTAGCTATAGCTTTAGCAGAGTCTTGTATTTCGTCCTCGAGGGGCGCAACTATAGAATTAGAGAAAGATTTAAATAGAGTTGATAATTTATTGTTTGCCGAAGGGGGATCAAGAATTATTTTTTCAATTAGTAAAATGAAACGAAATGAATGGTTTGATTATTTAAAACAAAATCAAATAAAAATTCCTTCAAGTGTGTATGTAAAAAAAATAGGATACGTATCTAGTGATACTCTGAAGATAAAAATTAACGAAAAAAATATTTGCAATATTAGGGTTGAGGAATTAACCGAAAAATTTAATAATAGTATTTCAGATTATTTTTAATTATGAAAACCATTTCTCAACTATTAATCTTTTTGAGATATTAAGTTATGTGCGGAATAGTTGGAATCGTTTCTTCAAATGATGTAAATCAACAAATTTACGATAGTCTTTTGCTTTTGCAGCATAGAGGTCAAGACTCAACAGGTATAGCAACAATGGAAAATACTGTTTTTCATATACATAAGGTTAAAGGTCAGGTTAATACTGCTTATAGAACTAGAGATATGAGGAATTTAATTGGCAAAATTGGATTGGGTCATGTTCGGTATGCAACAAAGGGATCAGCAGAAAGTGTAGAAGAAGCACAGCCTTTTTATGTTAATGCACCTTATGGAATTGTTTTGATACATAATGGAAATTTGACTAATACCAGAGATTTAGAAAAACAGTTGTTTAATGTCGATAAGCGCCATACAAATTCTTCAAGTGATACTGAAATGTTGCTAAATGTATTTGCGACAGAATTACAAGAACAAATTCATAATCAAAAATTAGAACCTGATATTATTTTTAATGCGGTCAAATCTTTACATAAAAGAATTCAGGGATCATATGCTTCAATTGCATTAATTTCGGGACATGGTTTATTAGCATTTAGAGATCCTTTTGGTATTAGGCCTTTAGTCATAGGGAAAAGACTTTCATTAGCCACAAAAAAAGAAGAATGGATGGTTGCAAGCGAATCTTTAGTACTAGAGAATAATGATTATCAAATAGTGAGAGATGTAGATCCAGGAGAAGCTGTTTTCATAAATCTTGATGGGGAATTTTTCTCTAAGCAATGTTCTGAAAATCCAATGTTATTTCCCTGTTCTTTTGAATATGTTTACTTAGCCAGGCCAGATTCAATTATGAATGGAATTTCCGTCTATAAAGCTCGTTTAAAGATGGGAGATTATTTAGCAGAAACAATAAAAGAAACAATTAATTCTGGAGATATTGATGTAGTTATGCCTATTCCTGATTCATCTCGACCTGCGGCAATGCAAGTTGCAAGACAGTTAGGGATAGAATATAGGGAAGGTTTTTTTAAAAATAGATATGTTGGTAGAACATTCATAATGCCTGGTCAGCAGAAACGTAAGAAATCTGTAAGGCAAAAATTAAATGCCATGAGTGCAGAGTTTAAAAATAAAAATGTATTAATTGTTGATGACTCGATAGTAAGAGGTACTACTTCAAAAGAAATTGTTCAGATGGCTAAAGATGCAGGAGCAAATAAAGTATTTTTTACTTCAGCAGCTCCCCCTGTTCGTTATCCCCATGTTTATGGAATTAATATGCCTAATAGAGATGAATTAATAGCTCATAATAGGACAATAAGTGAAATCGCCGATAAACTTGAAATTGATAACCTTGTTTATCAAAGTGTTGAAAGTTTGCGTAAATCTATAATAAGTGATTCTCCTATTAAAGGTTTAGAGATGAGTTGTTTTACTGGTGATTATGTAACTGGAACAGTAAATCAAGAATATTTAAATTGGGTTGAAAATGAATATAAATCTTAGTCGAGAAAGTTTTCAAGTCGGAAACAATTTTCAAGGTATTCATCATTATCTAATTTAAAAAAATCAATTAAAAAGTTTGATTTATTGGATTTGAAATTTAATTTATTTAGGTCCAATCTTGCAGATTTATTTTTATTAGTTTCAATATCAAGGTAATGGTTACTTGCCATTATTTTGAGGAAGTAATCGTTTTTAAGATAGGTTTTTTCATTCAAATATCCTAAATTGTTTTCATTTGAGCAGTAAATTTCATTACTGTTTATGCAAAAGATTATTCCTTGTTTAGATATTAAAAAAATATTTTCTCCATCATGGAATGTACAACAAGAAACGATTTTTTCAGTTGGTAAAAGTTTTGCAATTATTAATCCTTGGGATTGTTTAGAAGTTGGCGTTAAAAATTTATTTGATAAATTAAATTTAAAAATTCTTCCTATCGAGGTTAATATTATTAAATCTTTGTTTTCATTAGAAATAAAAGAATCAATTGTTTTTAAATTATTTTTTAATTTTGTAATAGTGAAAGATCTATTACTTTTAATCATATCTTCATCAAATAAAACTTTTTTAAATCTTCCATTTGAATTTATTATGCATAAATAATTTTTAGTCTCTTTTTGAATTGAATGAAAATTTATGATTTCACTAGGATGAATATTTCCAAGAATTTTTTTATCTAATTTATAGTCGTTATTAATATTTGATTCCCAATCAATGTTAAATACTTTTCCCGTATTTGTGATTCCAATTAATTTTATATTTTTTTCAATATTACATATAAATTTTTGAATATTTTTATTATCTATAATCTTATTTACAACTTCAAATGATTTCTTGTAATTAGTTAAAATCATTTTTTTTAAATAGAGTCTATTATCTATGTATAATTTTGTTTTTTTATTTATAAATTCTTCTAATATCTGATTATTAAGCGTTTCTAATTCTTCATTTTGATTTATATTTTTAATTATTTTTGTTTTACGTATTACATTATATTTTTTCTTCAATATTAATAATTCTTCTATGAGTAATTTAAGTAACAATTCTCTTTCGTTCAATAATTTTTGAAAGTAATTCTTTTTTTCTTGTAAATTTTTTATTTCATTGTCAATTTGATTTTTTTCTAGATTTGTTAATTTTTTTAGTGGCATATCCAAAACTGAATTTGCTTGTTTTTCACTTAAGAAAAATTTTTCTACTAATTTTGATCTAGCTTGTACAGAATTTTCCGATTCTTCAATAATTTCGATAACTTTTTTTATGTTTTTTGTAGCTTTAGATAAACCTTCTGATATTTCAAGTTTATCAAGGGTATTTTTTAGATAATAAAAAGTTCTTTTTCTAATTGTTTCTTCTCTAAATTCAAGAAAATAGTTGAGATATTTTTTCAGATTTAGTTGTACAGGCTTGCCTTTAATTAAAGCTAAGAATATTGCTCCAAAGTTTGTTTGGAGAGTTGTTTTTTTATATAAATTAGAAATAACAAGTTCAGAATTAGAATCTTTTTTTAGTTCTATTACAATTCTCATTCCATCTCTGTCGCTCTCATCCCTAATATCAGAAATCCCAATAATCTTGCCTGAATTAACAAGTTCTGCTAGTTTCTCAATCCAACCTGCTTTATTAATTTGGTAAGGAAGTTCCGTAATTATTATTGCATTTTTTTTATGTTTCCCTTTGCCTAAATTCACCTCTTCCGTATTTACAACGCCTCTTATCGTTATAGATCCTTTTCCAGTTTGATAAAGTTCTTCTACTGCACGACTATAAATTATTTCTCCGCCTGTAGGAAAATCAGGTCCTTGGATAATGTTAGAGAGTTTTTTATCACTAATATCTTTATTTTTAACTAAGGCAACTAAACCATCTACAATTTCTCCTAGGTTGTGAGGCGGAATGTTTGTTGCCATGCCAACAGCAATGCCTGATGAGCCGTTCAATAATAAAAATGGAAGTTGGGCTGGAAGAACATCTGGTTCTTTTTGAGAACCGTCAAAGTTATTTGAAAAGTTTACTGTTTCTGATCCAATTTCTTCAAGAAATCCTTTATGAGCTATTGGAGCTAATCTGGTCTCAGTATATCTCATTGCTGCAGGTGGATCATTATCTACAGACCCAAAATTTCCATGACCGTCAAGAGTAGGATATTTAGTTGAAAAATTTTGTACTAGCTTTACTAATGCATCATAAACCGCTTGATCACCGTGAGGATGGTATTTCCCAAGCACATCTCCAACAACTCTTGCACACTTCCTAAATGGTTTATCAGGTGTTAAACCCAATTCGTACATTGCAAATATGATTCTTCTTTGTACAGGTTTAAGACCGTCTCTTGCATCAGGCAAAGCACGTCCAACTATTACGCTCATTGCATACTCCAAATAAGAACGTTGCATTTCTTCTTGAAGTGAGATGGAAGTGAAGTTTTTCTTATCCATTAGAGTGCAAAATTGAATAATTATTAATTATTTAAATTAAGACTAATAGGTAAAACAATATTTACCAGTATTCAACATTAAGTTGATTCATTTATTTTGGATTTTGCCAGTATTACATCTTTTTTTAGTTGTTCATTTTGTAAAAGAATTTCTGTAGTGGCTTGTAATTTTTCACCCCATAACTGTTCTTTTCTATAATCATAATTGACATATCTGGGATCTTTAGCCAAAGCTTTTTTTGCCAGCTGAATCGCTAATTTATTATTTTGAATATTTATACATGATGCTAGGCCTAGTAATGGTTCTGCATTTTCCTCTATTGATATTGCACTTTCAAAAAGTTTGATTGAGAGATTTATATTGTTTCTTTCGAAGTAAGCTAAACCTTGATTATTGATTGCTTGCCAGAAATCAGGTTTAATTTTTATAGATTTATCAAACAATTTGATAGCTCCCAAATAATTTTTTTCCATTAATAAAATATTTCCTAATTGAAAAATAGCTTTGTGGTTATTAGGCTCAATCTTTATTCCTTTTTCTAAAGCACTCTTTGCTTTTGTTTGTTGTGAAATTTTTAGATAAACATTACTTTTAGCAAAATATATTTCACTAATATTTGAATTGATCTGTTCTGCTTTATTTAGAGACTTTAATGCGTTTTTGTATTTTTTGTTAGCTATTTGTGCTTCTGCCAAAATCAACCATAGTTTTTCATCTTTTGCATTTATTTTTACTGCTAATTTGGCTAAGTTAAGGCTGTCTTCATATTGACCAAAATAAAGCATTTGATATGCATTTTTGCCAATATATAAACTTTGTTTTTGTAAATTCTTTATTGTCGGCAAATAATAATAGGGAACTATTGCTCGAACTATTTCTATTTGAAAAAAGTAAAAACAGATCAAGAAGATCCAGATTGTTTTTTTTAAAAACTCCTTCATATTTTAATTTTTTATTCTTTAATATTTGCTTGTATGTTTCTCTTCCACATCCATGGTTTAATTCTTTTTAAAGTAGTACCTTTAAGATTTTCTTGCCACGTTTTATCGTCCCAATTGAGGGACTCAATATTAAGATTTTTAATCCATTCTTTCGGTGTAGTTTCATGATTATTGTTGTATGGCACTGATTTATTCCATGGACAAACATCTTGACAAATATCACATCCTGCTACCCATCCACCTAAATTTTTTTCTATTTTCTTTGGAATAGTTTTATCTCTGCTCTCTATTGTGTGATACGCAATGCAAAGATTTGACTGTATTACAAATGGTTCTACTATTGCCTTTGTGGGACAATGTTCAATACAAATTTCACATTTTCCACAAAGTGATTGATGAGGTTTATCTGGCATTAATTCTTTTGTGAGAATCATAAAACCCAAAGTAAACCAAGAACCATTTTTTTTGCTGATTAAATTACTATTTTTACCTATCCAACCAATTCCTGCCTCCTCTGCCCATGCTTTTTCAAGAAGAGGAGAGGTATCAACACATATTTTCCATTTGCAATCAGGGATTTCTAGGTCGATCCATTTGCCAATATTCTTTAACTTTTTTTGAATCACTTTATGATAATCCTCACCTTGGCTAAATTTAGCTACCTTAAGGAAATTGTTGTTGCTGTTTTGTGAATTAATGTAAGTAAATCCAACGCTTAAAACACTTTTTGCATCTTCAAAAAGTGAGCCTATATTTTTTCTTTTTTCTGCTTCCATCCATTTCATTTCAGCATGATAATTATTTGATAACCATCTTTCTAATGCATTAGTTCTTAATTTTACCCGCGAACTACCTGGTATTGAGGCTATTCCAGCAAGAGTAAAACCCTCAAAAATAGCTTTTTCTTTTAATTTTTTACTTATTTCTTTTTTGTCCTGAATCGTATCAATCATTTCTTTTTTTATGGCATTTCTTTTAAAAGTTATTCTTGGAGAATAAACTTAGTAAATAAAATAGATATATTTAAGAAAAATATATCCTAACTTTGTAAAAACAGTTAAATTATTAGTAAAGTTAATATAGTTAAAACGTTATTTTGGTTGAATCTAATCAAAATCAAGATTCGAATCTAGGATCTAGGCTTCAACAAGATCTCAAAAATGATCTTATTGCTGGGTTGTTAGTTGTAATACCCTTAGCAACAACAATCTGGCTGTCATCATTAGTTAGTAAATTTGTTTTAACGTTAGTTACTTCAGTCCCAAAGCAACTAAATCCTTTTATTACTTTAAATCCTTTATTACAGGATTTAATTAATCTCACGTTGGGTTTAACTGTTCCTTTATTAGCTATTTTGCTTATAGGCTTGATGGCGAGAAATTTTGTAGGAAGATGGTTATTAGAATTTGGAGAGGGTACTTTATCAAAAATCCCAGTAGCTGGAGCGGTTTATAAAACTCTTAAACAATTGCTAGAAACTTTCTTAAGTAACAAATCCAATAGATTTAGACGAGTTGTTTTAGTTGAATATCCTCGTGAGGGACTCTATAGTGTTGGCTTTGTAACTGGAGACGTAGGACCCTCTCTACAGCCAGAATTGGAAGAAAAGTTACTTAGTGTTTTCATTCCTACAGCACCAAACCCAACGACTGGCTGGTACACACTCGTTCCTGAGTCTTCTGTTAAGGATTTGGATATTTCAGTAGAAGATGCTTTTAGAACAATAATTTCTGCGGGAATAGTTAATCCAGATGAGAAAAATAACACCACGAATCCAACATTTTCAAAATTGTTTTCTCAATTACGAGCTTCCACTAATACTTCTTCTTAATTGATGCATAATAGATCACTTTCTAGAGAATTATCTTTAATTTCTCTTGGCCTCATAAAAGATAAAGGTGATTATAAATTAAATAAATTTCAGATAGAAGAAATTTTTGAATCTGCTTTGGATTCTCTAATAAACCATTGCAGAGAAGAATTAGATAATTGCGAGTCAGAGTTAGAAAAAGCTTCACAAAAAATATTAGATAGTGAATTGCATGAAGGTGTCGATTCCTCTTATTCAAATGTTCGAGATGAGTTAAAAAAATCTCTGGCAAAAATTGAAACCGTAATGAATACGCTCTCTGTTACTCTAGACTTTCCAAAATTAATCGTTTCGAGCGGTCAAATAGATATTAGAGAGGATGTAAATCAAAGGATTTGTAATATAATTAATAATCTTAAAAGTATTGATTCTGATATTGATCAAGTAATGGATGGCTGGAGATTAAAAAGATTACCAAGAATTGATAGAGATATTTTGCGTTTAGCTTACGTAGATATCAATTTTTTGAACACACCTGTAGCTGTTGCTTGTGATGAGGCGGTTAATTTAGCTAATAAATATAGTGATTTGCAAGGAAGAAAATTTATAAATGGAGTATTAAGGAGATTACAAACAATTTAATTTTCATAATTATTTGATATAAATAAATAGTATTTTGAAAAATTTTAATTACGAGCTATAGATAATTATGACTAATGCTGATAATTCTCGTGAATGGGCTGAACAAGCTTATGCACTTTTAAAAAAACGACAGGAAGAGCAAAAGCAAGAATTAGAGAGACAGGAAGAGCAAAAGCAAGAATTAGAGAGACAGGAAGAGCAAAAGCAAGAATTAGAGAGACAGGAAGAGCAAAAGCAAGAATTAGAGAGACAGGAAGAGCAAAAGCAAGAATTGATTGCTATTCCGAACAAAGAAAATATTGTTGGACAGTCTACAACTATTCCTGAACCTGAATTAGGAGAATTTGATGATAATTTTACTTGGTCTGCAATGGTATTAGCTGCTCAAGGAAAAAAAATAAATCAAATATCGATTGATGAAATTGATTGGTTAACTAAATTACGTAGAGGATTAGAAGAAACTCGAAAAGGATTTGTTACTGAATTATTGGATAAATTGGGAGATGATCCTCTTACTCCTGAATCTCTTGAAGATTTAGAGACTTTATTAATAAGAGCTGATGTGGGGATTGATTCAACCGATAAAGTTATAAGTTCTCTTAGAACAAAATTAAACGAGGAAGTTGTGGGTGGAGAAGCAGGAATAAAATTTTTGAAGAAAGAATTAAAGTTAATTATCGATAAACCAATAAAAAATTCGGGCTCTGATCTTTTAGTTCCCCAAAAGGGCAAGTTAAATATCTGGTTATTAGTAGGAGTAAATGGTGTTGGTAAAACTACTACATTAGGAAAATTAGCATATTTGTCATCAAAAAGTAATTATAAAACTTTAATTGCTGCTGCTGATACTTTTAGAGCGGCTGCAGTAGAACAACTTAAAGTGTGGGGAGATAGAAGTAATGTTGATGTTATATGTAATCAATCAAAAAATGCTGATCCAGCTGCTGTAGTTTTTGATGCTATTAATTCTGCAAAAAAAAGAAATGTTGATTTATTACTTGTTGATACAGCGGGTAGATTGCAAACAAAAAATAATTTGATGGATGAATTAGCAAAAATAAAAAAAATTATTGATAAAAAGGTCCCAGATGCAATTGTTGAATCATTATTAGTTTTAGATGCAAGTCAAGGACAAAATGGCTTAAAGCAAGCAAAAAGTTTTGCTAAATCAGCAGATTTAAGTGGAGCAATTATTACTAAATTAGATGGCACTTCTAGAGGAGGAGTCTCTTTGGCTGTATCTGAAGAAGTAAATTTGCCCATAAGGTTTATTGGAGCTGGAGAAGGTATAAAAGATTTGAGACCATTTAATAGTTATGAATTTGTAGAGGCTATGCTTGCAGATAAATAAATATTTAATTAATTTTTTTTAAAAACTATAATTTAATGTTAAAACATATTTATCTATAGTATTTGTTTTGACAAATAATCAAAAAGAGAAAATACTTTCGAATAAATTTATTCAAAATTTTTTAGAAAATGATCCTAAAGTAACTCTAAAAAATAAATATAAATTTGCTGAAATTGCATCTTCCTTAGCATATTATTTAAAATCATTTTCCAACATAAATAAATTACTTGATTACGTATGCTTAATTTTTAAACATATTTTTTCTGAGAATATAATTTTGATTATTCCTTTAAATTACGAGGGGGAGATATGGAATGAAAATATAAAAATATCTGTAAATTATGAATATTTAACAATTCAAGAAGAAATTGATAGTTTTTTGAATAAATTTCATTTTTCAAAAAATTTTAAAATAAAAGAAATTCTCACTTTTGAAAATGCATTAAAAAATAAATTTAAAGAATATAAAATTGAAACAAAAAAAATAATATCTAGAAGTAAGTGCAGAGGATTTATTTATATTTTTAGCAAAGATTTTTCTAGACAGTCGATTACTGAAGATAGTAATTTTAATTTTATTGAAAATTGTCTAGCTGTTGGATTAGAAAATCACTACTTAATAAAAACAAAGAAAAAACATGAAAATGTAGATAGAGAAATTTCTACAGGTGCTGAAATTCAATCTCAATTACTTCCGGATTATTGTCCAATTATCCATGGTATAGATCTGGCTGCACATTGTAGACCAGCTCTTCAGCTTGGTGGGGATTACTATGATTTTATGTGCTTAAAGACTAATATCTCTGAAAAAAGGAAAGAAAAATCAAGATGGGCCTTTGTAATAGGTGATGTAATGGGTAAAGGGATTCCAGCCGGTCTTTTAATGACTATGTTAAGAGGAATGCTACGTGCAGAGGTTCTTACAGGTCTGCCTCCAGATAGAATTTTGCATGATTTGAATCAACTAGCGATAAATGATTTAGATCAATCGCATAGATTTGTGACATTATTTTACTCAGATTATGATCCTAGAACTAGAAAATTGAGATTCGCAAATGCAGCACATAATCCTCCTCTGCTTTGGAGAAGTTCAGATCAAAAAATTATTAAATTAGATGCCACAGGATTTGTACTTGGACTGCAAAAAGATGCTGAATATCATTGTGGTGAAATCAAGCTTAATCAAAATGATTTAGTTCTTTATTACACAGATGGAGTAATTGATACCTCTAATTCTTTAGGACAAAGATTTGATGAGGAAAGATTAATTAAAACCCTTATAAAATTATGCAAGCAATCTTATACATCCCAAGAAATTTTAAATAAAATATTTAAAAAGTTAGATGATTTTACAGGGCAAAATAGACATCTTGAAGATGATGCCTCAATGGTTATTTTTCAATTAAAATAGATATTTTTTGTCACTTATATAAAAAAATGCTTTATTAGAGATACTTAAAGTTATTAATTGATATGGCAAAAGTTTGGAGTAAAAGGTTTGATAATGCACTTGACCCTTTTATTGAAAAGTTTAATGCCTCAATTGGTTTTGATAGGAAGCTTATATTAGAAGATTTAGATTGCTCGATTGCTCATGCGAAAATGCTTGCCAAAACAAAAGTTTTATCCTCTGCTGAAGCTTTGCAAATAATTAATGGTTTAGAGTTAATAAAAGTTGAGTACTTGGAGGGTAAATTTTCTCCTAGTCTACCTTCTGAAGATATCCATTATTGCATAGAAGAAAAGCTAATAAGTTTAATTGGTGAAACTGGAAAAAAATTACACACAGGTAGAAGTAGAAATGATCAAGTTGGTACAGATATAAGATTGTGGTTAAGAAAAGAGATTGACAATATTGAAATTTTAATAATCGAGCTACAAAAATCCTTTTTAAATCTTGCTAAATCCAATATTTATACTTTAATTCCTGGATATACCCATATGCAAAGAGCTCAACCATTATCTTTGGCTCATCATTTATTGGCTTATATAGAGATGCTCCAAAGAGACAGTGAAAGGTATAAAGAAGTACGCTCGAGAGTGAATATTTCTCCCTTAGGAGCTGCAGCATTAGCTGGAACAAAAATAAAAATAGATAGGCACTTTACAGCTGCAGAATTGGGTTTTAAAAAGATTTATAAAAACAGTATTGATGCAGTAAGTGATAGAGATTTTTGTATAGAGTTTGTTTCTGCATCTGCTTTGTTGATGTCTCATTTAAGTAAAATTTCAGAGGAAATAATTTTATGGGTAACTGATGAATTTTCTTTTGCAAAATTAACAGATAAATGTGCTACAGGAAGTAGCTTAATGCCGCAGAAAAAAAATCCTGACGTTCCAGAATTGATAAGAGGTAAGACAGGCAGAGTGTATGGACATCTCCAAGCATTGTTAACGATGGTCAAAGGGGTACCACTTTCTTACAATAAGGATTTTCAAGAGGATAAAGAGCCAATATTTGATACTGCAGAAACAATATCTTCCTGTGTTAAAGCAATGACTATTCTAATTAATGAGGGCATTGAATTTAATATTAAAAATCTATCTGATTCTGTAGAAAACGACTTTTCTAATGCTACTGATTTGGCAGATTACTTAGTTTGTAAGGATGTTCCTTTTAGGACCGCCTATCAAGTTGTTGGTCAAATGGTCAAATATTGCCTTGAGAGAAAAAAGTTATTTAAAAATCTCAAAATTGAAGAATTTAAAAATTTTCATCCCGAATTTGAAGAGGATGTTTTTGTGACTCTTAAACCTCTTAATGTCGTTAAATCAAGAAATAGCGAAGGTGGCACAGGTTTTGTTCAGGTTGAACAAGAGGTAAATAATTGGAAAAAAAGATTGTTAATTTGAATCTCAATTATTTTTCTACAACAAGGGTATGCTTTGAAGTAGAATAAAATAGCAACGCTATGAAACTACTCATTGTAGTTTTTTTATAAGGTAAATTTTTTTGAGTTTAAAGTGAGTATTTTTGTTGGCAATTTGCCGTTCCGCGCAGAGCGTGAAGATGTTATACAGTTGTTTGCGCCTTTTGGTGATGTTTTAAATTGTTCTCTGCCCTTGGAGAGAGATACTGGAAGGAAAAGAGGATTTGCATTTATTGAAATGTCAGATGAAGCGATTGAGTTAAAAGCAATTGATGGTTTGCAAGGCACGGAACTTATGGGTAGACCATTAAGAATTAATAAAGCTGAGCCTAGAGGTTCAGGTGGATCTCGTAGAGGAGGAAGAGGCGGCTACGGTGGTGGTAATAATGGCGGCTATGGTGGCGGTGGTAATAATGGCGGCTACGGTGGTGGTAATAATGGCGGCTATGGTGGCGGTGGTAATAATGGCGGCTATGGCGGCGGCTATGGCGGCGGCTATGGTGGTGGTAATAATGGCGGCTATGGTGGCGGTGGTAATAATGGCGGCTATGGTGGCGGTGGTAATAATGGTGGCTACGGTGGTGGTAATAATGGCGGCTATGGTGGCGGTGGTAATAATGGATCTAATAGCTCGAACGCTAATAAATCTTCTGGGGCAGAAGGTTGGGAAGACAGAAGTTACGGAAATTCTTCTGATAACTCTGAATATGAAAATGGTAGGAGCAGAAGAAAAAGGGGGGTTTCCAATGAAAACAATGCTTCAAACGAGACAAATTAGTAACCCATTTCTTTAAGCGCTGTCGTTAATTTAAATAGACATTCAATATTTAATTCTTTTTTTATAGATTTATTTGAAATTTGATTTCTCCAAATTTTAGCTTTTGGTATTCCTTCAACTAAATTTATAAGATGTTTGCAAATATCCCAAGATTTTCCTCCGTTACTTAAATGCGCTTCTATGTATGGAATTAAGGAGAAAATAATATTTGAAGCAGATTTGGGTTTCTTATTAATTCCATAAATCTTTTGATCAATTTCAGACCATCTCAAGGGATGTTTATAAATTGACCGTCCAATCATGACCCCATCAAAATAATTCAAGGCTTTTAATGATTCATCGATATTTGTTAAACCCCCATTGATTTCTATTAATAATTCTGGATTTGATTTTTTCAATTTTTTTACTACATCATAATTTAGTGGTGGTATGGTCCTGTTTTGTTTTGGATTTAGACCTTTTAATATTGCTTTTCTTGCATGAACTGTAAATCTGTCAGCACCAGCATTTGCGATAATTCTTACGAAATTATTTAAGTTAACGAAACTATCATCATTGTCTACACCTATTCTATGTTTGATCGTAACCGGTAAGCTGCAATTATTTTTTAAGGACTCTATACAATTTGCTACTTTTTCAGGGTCTTTCATAAGTGAAGCGCCAAAATTTCCAGAACAGACTCTTGGACTCGGACAACCAACATTAAAGTTTATTTCGTCATAACCCCAATCCTGTGCCATTTGGGCCGCCTCTTTCAGGATTTTAGGATCGTCCCCACCAAACTGAATCGATATTGGGTGTTCTTCATCATTAAAGTTTAAAAATTTTTCTTTTTTATTCGTATAAACTAAGCTCTGGGCCACAATCATTTCCGTATACAAAAGAGCTTTAGAAGTTATTTTTCTCATTATCATTCTGTAGTGTTTATCAGTGCAATCCATCATTGGAGCAATACTTAATTTATGAATATTTTTAATAGAATTAGGTTGAATGAAATTCATTACTTTTTTGTGATTTAAAAATATGAATCAATTTCTATCAAGAAGAACTTTTATTCTAATTCCTACTATGTCATTCTTAAAAATAATCTTTAAGCCCATGCAAGTTTTAGCATCTTCACTTGCTTCTAAAGAAGAGTGGAACTTTTCAAAAGATGAATGGAAAGCTAGGCTTAGTCCTGAAACTTATAATATTTTGAGGGAGGAAGGGACTGAGAGAGCTTTCAGCAGTCAATTAAATAATGAGAAAAGAAAAGGGATTTTTCACTGTGCGGGATGCGATTTGCCACTGTTTTCCTCAGATAAAAAATACGATAGTGGTACAGGATGGCCAAGTTTTTGGGATTCAATTCAAGGATCAGTAGAAACAAAAGTTGACTTCAAGTTAATTGTGCCAAGAACTGAATATCATTGCTCTCGATGCGGAGGTCATCAAGGTCATGTCTTCAATGATGGACCACTTCCCACCGGTAAAAGATACTGTAACAATGGATTAGCATTAACATTTGTTCCTGATTAAATATTTGTGCGGCCTTCCGTAACTTGTTTTGTGCATCAATTTATTGGAGAATAGTCCTATTAAATTTTAGAAAAATGATTGAAAATCAATCAGACAATATTGATAATAAAGAAAATGATGTTTCTAACCAGGATAATGCTCTTGAAGAAATATCATCTACTCAAAATTTAACCACCGATAATGATGAATTATCTTCTCAAAAAACAGAAGAAATAAATACTGAAGAATTAAAAAATACTATTTCAAATAATGATGCAAGATTAGAACAATTAGAAAAAGAGCATGAAACATTAAAAAATCAATATGTAAGGATTTCAGCAGATTTTGATAATTTTAGAAAAAGGCAGTCTAGGGATCAGGACGATTTAAAAATCCAACTTGTTTCAAAGACTTTAACTGCAATACTTCCTATTGTTGATAATTTTGAGAGAGCAAGACAACAACTTAAACCAGAAAGTGAAGAAGCTCAAGCTCTTCATAGAAGTTATCAAGGATTGTATAAACAATTGGTAGAAGTTTTAAAACAACAAGGAGTGTCACCAATGAGAGTTGTTGGCCAACAATTTGATCCAAACTTGCATGAAGCTGTATTAAGAGAGTCTAGTGAAGAGTTTGAAGAGGATTTTATTATTGAAGAATTGCAGCGAGGATATCATCTAGAAGGTAAGGTTTTGAGACATGCATTGGTTAAGGTTTCTATAGGACCTGGCAAACAAAATTCACAACAGGAAGTAGAAAAGGATACAGTTGAAGAGGATGTTGATTCAGAGGTAAATACTTCTGAAGATGTATAAATTCCAAATTATTATTTAAGCATTGTCTAATGGCTGATTTTTACCAAATACTTGGAGTTTCAAGAGATGCTGATGCGGATACCCTGAAAAGGGCTTATAGAAAATTAGCAAGACAATATCATCCTGATGTTAATAAAGAACCTGGTGCTGAAGATAAGTTTAAAGAAATTGGTAAGGCTTATGAAGCATTAGCTGATCCTGAAACAAGAGCTAGATATGATCAGTTTGGAGAGGCTGGCCTTGGAGGTGCTGCTGGAATGCCTGACATGGGCGATATGGGTGGCTTTGCAGATTTATTTGAAACTTTTTTTAATGGCTTTGGTGGACAAAATCCTCAGGGTGGAAGATCTCAAAGAAGAGGCCCTCAACAAGGAGATGATCTAAGGTATGACCTTAATGTTGACTTTAAAGATGCAATATTTGGCCAACAAAGAGAAATTAAAATTCCTCATCTTGAGACATGTGAAGTCTGTAGGGGAACAGGAGCTAAACCAGGTACAGGACCAAAAACTTGTGCAACATGTGGGGGAAGTGGACAAGTTAGAAGAGCTACAAGAACACCTTTTGGTAATTTTACACAAGTAGCTGAATGTCCTTCATGTAATGGGGCTGGCCAGATAATTGCAGATCCATGTGTAACTTGCGGCGGTAATGGCGTAAAGCAAGTCAGAAAAAAATTAAGAATTAATATTCCTGCAGGAGTTGATACTGGCACTAAATTAAGAGTTTCCGGCGAGGGAAATGTAGGTTTGAAAGGGGGGCCCCCTGGAGATCTTTATGTTTTTATAAAGGTTAAGAATGATTCAAAACTTAAAAGAGATGGTGTAACTATTTACTCGGAGGTAGCAGTGAGTTATTTACAGGCTATTTTAGGTGACACTGTAAAAATTACTACAGTTGATGGAGATGTTGATTTAAAAATTCCAAGTGGTATTCAGCCAAATACAACTCTTTCACTTGAGAATAAAGGGGTACCTAGACTTGGAAACCCGGTTGCTAGAGGGAATCATGAAGTCTTAGTAAAAGTAAAATTACCAACTCGTATAACTGACGCAGAACGTGAGCTTTTAGAGGGTTTAGCTTCTCAATATTCAGATAAAAATATTAATTCCAGCAGTGGACTGTTTAGTAAATTATTTGGTAAAGAATCTTAATGACTTCCTTTAAGCATTTGGATCTTAAATCTGTTCCATGTCCTTTAAATGTTGTCAAAATTAAATTGGCTTTGGAGAAGCTATCTAAAAATGAACAACTTATTGTTGAACTAGATAAAGGTGAACCAGAAGAAATGGTATTAAACAATTTAAAAGAGATGGGATGTTTGTTTAAACAAATCAAAGAAAGTGAAAAATTTATAAAAATAAAAATATTGAATGAAAACTAATAGTAAATATTTAGGTTTAGTTACGAAAAAATTTAATGATTTTTTTTTAGTTGATTTAAAAAATCAAGAAAACTCTGGAAGTAGCCAGAAAATTTTATGTAAGGTTAAGAAGTCTATAAATTTCAAGGATCAATTAATTTATGTTGGAGACGAAGTAGCGATTGAAAAAATTGATTTTAAAAGTAAACGCGCAATAATAACAGGTTTAAAAAAAAGAAAAAATCTTTTAGTTAGACCCTCAGTTGCAAATATTTCTAACATATACGTTACTTTTTCCGTTGAAGAACCAGAGTTAAATTTATCTCAAGTTAATAGGTTTTTGATATCAGCAGAATCAATAGGAGTTGAAGTCTCATTAGTTTTGACAAAGTGTGATTTAATTTCTGATAAAAGAAGATCATATCTACTTGATAAATTTGAGACATGGGGTTACCAAGTAATAACTTTAAATTTCCAGAAATCTGATTGCTTTAAAAATTTATTAGCCGAGGTAAAGCAAAAAGAATGTTCAATTTTTATGGGTCCATCCGGAGTTGGCAAAACTACTTTGCTAAATATGATTATTCCAGGTCTTCAAAATAGTACTTCTCCAGTTTCCAAAAAAATTAAGAGAGGAAAAAATACTACTCGAAATGTTGAGTTATTTTCTATTTCGAATCAAAGTTACATTGTGGATACTCCTGGTTTTAATATGCAACCTCCAGAGGTTGATATTAAGTTGTTACCAAATCTTTATTCAGAAATATATAAACAGGTAATCCAAGAGGGAATTAAGTGTAAATTTCGTAACTGCTTACATTTAAACGATGAGGGATGTAATTTAAATAAATCCTTCGAAAGATATTCTTTTTATAAAGAAATGATTGAGTCTTCTAAGAGTCACTATTATCAAAACCAGGAAGATTAAGATTTAATCCACCAGTCAAATCATTCATCCTTTCTTTCATAGTTGTAGTTGATAATTCATGAGCTTTTTGAATAGCTTGAAGGATGTTTTGCTCTATTTGTTCTTTATTTGCATTTAAGATATTTTCTTGTACTTCTACCTTTAAAGGAAGTTGGTTTCCACTAATCCAAACTTTTATCATCTCATCATCACTTTTGCCTTCAATCTCCATATTTTCAAGTTCATCTTGTAATTTTTGAGCATCTTGCTGAATTTGCTTAGCTTTTTTAAAAGCTTCTGTAAGTTGTCCAAAGTTAGGAAGTCCAAAACCCGCCATTTTGTAAAAACGTTTCTTTAGTTAGGATAGTCAAAACCAATCATTCTTACTTCCGGTTGCAAATAAATCCCTTCGTTTTGTAGTACTTTTTGTTGAATTACTGTTATTAATTCATAAATATCTTTTGAACTTGCTGAAGAAGTGTTAATTATAAAATTTGAATGCATTGTAGAAATTTCAGCACCGCCAATTTTAAATCCCTTTAAACCCATATCATCAATTAATTTTGCTGCATAATTATTTTCAGGATTTTTAAAAACACTACCAAAACTTGGTTGATGATAGGGTTGTGTTTCTGTTTTTAATTTAAGGTTATTTTTGGTTGTTTGAATTAATTGTTCTATATTTCCATTAGGTTCAAAATGTAATTTTGCACTAATAATTGTTAAATCATTTCTTTGAAAAGAGCTAAATCTATACTCAAAATTGATATCTTTTTTTTCAATTTCAAGTTTTTCAAGAGTTTTATTATTAATAACTTTTACGGAAATAAGATTTTTTGCTAGCGATAAATTACCTGTGCCAGCATTCATATAAATTGCTCCTCCTAATGTTCCTGGAATTCCGACTGCCCATTCCCCTCCTTGTAATCCATTTTTAGCAAGAGAATTAGATAATGTTGGGAGCATTACACCTGCTTCCGCTTCAATAATTCCTGAATGTGGTTCTATCTTTAGTGATTTCAATTTTTTTGCACAAATAATTAAGCCTTTTATGAAAATATTATTTATTAAAAGATTTGAACCTGCGCCAATTATTTGACATCTTTGTTTATTTAAATTAGCCCATTTTATTAGATATGAAAGTTCTTCAACGCTTCTTGGCTCAGCAAAATATTCAGCTACTCCTCCCACTTTTATAGTTGTATAACTACTTAAATTACAGTTTTCAGAGAAAATTTTTTTTAACATAAATTAGTTATTTATTTTTATTATTTTTTTTCATTTAAAATTGACCAGAAATTATGACAATCACCAGCTCCCATATTCAAAATTAAATCCCCTTTTTGAGTTAATTCGTAAAAATTCTTTGTAACTTCATAATAATTATTAACGTAACTAACATTTTTATTTTTTTTATAAATCAGATCAGTAATAATTTTCGAAGTAATTTTATCTTCGTTTCCCTCTCCTGCTCCATAAATACTTGTTACATAAATAACATCTGCTTTTGATAATTCTTCAGCGAATTCTTTATTAAATTGCTTTACTCGAGAATATCTATGAGGTTGAAATAAAGCAATTAATCTATTTTTTTGAAATTTATTATTATTTTTTTCCTTAATGAATAATCTTCCTAATTTAATCGTCTCTTTTATTTCGTTTGGGTGATGTGCATAATCATCATATAAACTTCTTTCATCTATTTGGCCTCTAAATTCAAATCTTTTTTTTGGTAGTTTTAAATATTTTAAATTTTTCTTAATTTCTATAAAATCTACTCCTATCATTCTGGAAGCTGCTATTGCTGCGGTGATATTGGATAGATTGTGTAGTCCTGGAATTGGAATATTTAAATTACTAATAAAATTTCCATTTTCATAATATTTTCCAATTGTATACTTTGAATTAATTTCAGTCGGGATTATTGCATATGTTACGTTTTCAGCCGTAGAGTTTGACCATTTACAATTTGAATAAAAATTTTTTCTTGAGGTTTCACAATCAAAATTAAGTAATAATTTTTTAGAGTTTTTAGCGAAACTTTTAAAAGAAGATATGACTTCACTTAAATTAGAAAAGTGATCGCAATGATCAAAATCAATGTTATTTATTATTCCGATATCAGATTTATATTTGTCAATAGTTCCATCAGATTCATCAACTTCAGCTACTAAGTATTTTGTATTTTCTAAATGACAATTAGAGTTGTAAATAGGAATTATTCCTCCAGTTATTGAAGAAGAATTACGCGTACATAACTCAAGTATCGTAGAAAGAAATGTACTAGTTGATGTTTTTCCGTGGCTGCCTGCTATCGCCAATGCAGTATAAGTGTGCATTAGCATTGCAAGTATCTCTGAACGATGTTTTATTGATAAATTTTTTTCTTTGCAATACGAAAATTCTTCATTTTCTGGCTTGATTGCGGAACTTACAACAAAATTAATCAATCTGTTGGTAAATTTTGAAGTAACAAATTCAATATTTTGTCGAACTTGAGAAGTAAAGATTAATGCACCTAGTTTCTCCAATTTATTAGTTTCATCGTTTTTAACTAAATCAGATCCTGAAACTGAACAACCTTTTTTAATTAAACCCATTGCTAATGCTGACATCCCAATACCTCCGATCCCAATAAAATGAAAATGACTTTTCAAATGTAATTTTTTATCCAATGTTTATCTTTTACTTAAATCAAAATAACTTGTAGGTAAAATTTTGCTATTTTTTCTTAAAAAAAAAAATGTTTTTTTTCTTGAATTAATACAAAACTAGACTTATTTGCTTAATAAATTAAAAAAACCTTACGTTATTGCACAAAATTCAGTATGATCAGCAACTTAGGTTAATCATTTAGAAATTATTAGTTATGACTTTGCGTGTTGCAATTAACGGCTTTGGCAGAATTGGTCGAAACTTTATGCGTTGTTGGCTTAGTAGAGGGGCTTACACCAATATTGAAGTAGTCGGAATTAACGTTACATCAGATCCTAAGACTAATGCTCATTTATTAAAATATGACTCAGTCCTTGGTCAACTTGATGGTGTTGATATTCAATATACTGATGATACTTTTGTAATTAATAACAAGACAATTAAATGCTTCTCAGATAGAAACCCAATGAATCTCCCTTGGAAAGACTGGGGGGTAGATTTGGTTATTGAATCTACTGGAGTATTTAATACAGACGTCGGTGCAAGTAAGCACTTAGAGGTAGGAGCAAAAAAAGTTATCTTAACTGCGCCTGGTAAAGGCGATGGGGTTGGTACTTATGTAGTTGGAGTTAATGCTGATACATATAAACACAAAGACTTCGATATTTTGAGTAATGCTAGTTGTACAACGAACTGTTTAGCTCCAGTAGTCAAAGTTTTAGATCAAACTTTTGGGATTAATAAAGGTTTGATGACTACAATTCATAGTTATACAGGTGATCAAAGAATTTTAGATAATAGTCATAGAGATCTAAGAAGGGCTAGAGCCGCTGCTACAAACATCGTTCCCACTTCTACAGGAGCTGCAAAAGCAGTTGCTCTTGTTTACCCAGAAATGAAAGGCAAATTAACTGGAATCGCGATGAGAGTTCCAACACCTAACGTTTCAGCAGTAGATTTTGTTTTTGAATCTTCCAAATCTGTCACAGCTGAAGAAGTCAATAATGCTATCAAGGAAGCATCTCTAAGTACAATGAAAGGCATTATTAAGTATGGAGATGAACCATTAGTATCAAGCGATTATGCAGGCACCAATGAATCATCAATTGTAGATAGTGATCTTACTATGTGTATCGGAGATAACCTTGTAAAGGTGCTTGCGTGGTACGACAATGAGTGGGGTTATAGTCAGAGAGTTGTAGATTTAGCAGAGATTGTTGCTAAAAATTGGGAGTAATTAAAAGTGTTTGAAAGGTGTGTTATTAAATAGTTTATTTTTTTTATTATCTTTAAATTCTATTGATGGCTCACCATCTGTAAAAAAACCAATCTCGTTAATATCTTTATCAAGTTTAGATAAATTTACTGCCCATTTTTTGGGCAATGAGAAAACTAATTCATAATCTTCTCCTCCATAAAAATAGTATTCGTCCCATTTATCTCCTTTAGGCCAATCCTTATCTTTAGGTATTTTTTCATAATTTATGATCGCTTTGCAGTTGCTAGCTATTGCTAAATCTTGTAAGGCTTGAAATAGGCCATCACTGCTATCAGTACATCCTATTCTCCTTATATTTTTATTGGAGCGTGTTTTGAGGAGATTATTTAAAAAATTTGGGTAAACTCTAGGGCGACAAAAATGTTCAATAGACTTAATGATTAATCTTTCATTAAGAGAAAATTCATTATCGAAATTAATTTTATTTTGTATCAAAAATCCCAGTTTGCTAAGACCGTGAATCCCTGTAGTTAAAATTATATCTCCTGGTTTACATGCGTTTCTTCTTAATTCAAGTTCACCTTGAATTCCAAAGGCCGTAATTGAAATGATTTTTTCATTCCCCTTTGAGCAATCTCCTCCTAGAATCAATCCGCCATATTCTTTTAATGCTTTATTTATTCCTTTGTATACTTCTTCAACCCAAATCCACTCAGTTCTAACAGGTAGAACTAGGCTTATTGTAATACCAATAGTTTTCTTGCTTCCACTAGATAACAAGTCAGAGATGTTGCTTACAACTGCTTTCCACCCAAGGTCTTGAGGACAAATACTAATGTCATTGAAATGAACATTTTCCACTAAAGAATCAGTATTAACAAGTAAATTTTCATTTTTAGTTTTGATTAAAGCGCAATCATCTGAAACTTGATTTTTAGGCATAAATTTTCCTAGCCTATTTATTAATTCTTTTTCCCCTATATCTTCTAATATTTCTTTATGCATTTAATTTGAGGTTTTCAATCCCTTCTAAAACATCAATCGAAATTATTGTGTCATCTTTTGTAAGCTCTTCTAATACATCAAATCCATCTACAACGTAACCAAAGGCAGCATTCCGCCCGTCTATTAAATTGCGACCTGCTGGATTTAATTCTGCTTCATATAAAAAGAAGAAAAATTGCGATGACCCATCATCAACTGCCGCATTCGAATGGGACCATCCTAGAGTTCCAAGTGTTGCAAAAGGTAATGTTGGCGTCTCTGTGTAAAGACCTAAATCTTCAAAAGTTTGATTGTAAAAAGTATCTTGTTCATCAGGAATTCTTATTTCTAAGGGAACGTGACGTTCTTCATTTGTTTCAGGATCTATGTAACCAATATCATCACCAATTGGATCACCTGTTTGTAATACAAAAAATTCTTCTGCTCTGTTAATGGGTAAATCTTTGTAGAAGTTTTTTGAAGATAAATCTATAAATGCTCCTGCTGTAAGTGGGGCGTTAAATCCATCTACAATTGCTTGCATATCTCCTTTGGAGGTTTTTATATTGACTTTTGCTCTGCCCAGTAATCTTGGTAAATTATCAAATTCCTGGGGAATAGAGTATGGAAATTCTTTTGGTAGAAAATATTCTTCTAATCCACCTATTTTATCTAAAGCATTTCTTCGAGTCGATATAAAGGAATATTTATCCTTTGATTTAGAGTAATCTTGAAGGCTATCAAAATTTTCTTTGAGTTCTAAAAATGTTTTTTCAGCAATCTTCTTTTTATCTTTTGGTAATTCTTGAGTAATTTTACTTTGGTATTTTTTTAGCAAAGATTGACATTTTGTAACAGTTTTCGTAAGAGCTGGCCATCTTCCTCCTCTTACAAGGTCACTAGTTTCTTCCAATTTGTGTTGAATTTCTTGTAACTCAACTTGCTTGATAGGGAGTGCGTTTCTGAGGATTGCATTAGGGTCTTTTACTGCATTTCCAGTAGGTAAATCAGCTAATACTTGAATAGGTTTTAAAAGAAAAACCTGTAAAATTACAATCGATAGAATTAAGAAAAGTTTGTTCTGATTTGATAAGAATTTTTGCATAGCACTCTTGCAGGTTTATGATCCTTGGGGTATGTAATACAGGAATGATTTCCAGTAACGATTTTCGCACAGGTACTACCATCGAATTGGATGGACAAGTTTGGCGTGTTGTAGAATTTCTACATGTCAAGCCTGGTAAGGGTTCTGCTTTCGTAAGAACAAAATTAAAATCAGTTCAAAGCGGCAACGTTGTTGAAAAAACTTTTCGAGCCGGAGAATCAGTACAGCAGGCTATCCTTGAGAAGTCTAACCTGCAGCATACTTATGTGGAGTCTGGTGATTTTGTTTTTATGGATATGACAAGTTTTGAAGAGACAAGACTCACATCTGAACAAATCGGTAAAGGCGCAAAGTATTTGAAAGAGGGAATGGAGGTTAATGTAATTTTCCATAATGGTAAAGTTTTAGAAGTAGAACTTCCAATATCTATTACTTTGAAAGTTACAGAGACTGATCCAGGAGTTAAAGGTGACACTGCTAGTGGGGGCACGAAACCAGCTATTCTGGAGACAGGTGCTCAAGTTATGGTTCCTTTATTTATTTCTGTGGGAGAAATGATTAAAGTTGATACTCGAAATGACACTTATCTTGGACGTGAAAATTAATGGCTATGAAATTAGATCATGATGACTTAGATCGCTTAATAGAGAAAATCTCTACAAGTGATATACAAGAGTTCTCGCTCGAGGGAGAAGATTTTAAACTCGAAATAAAAAGGAACGTATTTGATCAGAATCAAGTTTTTAATAATTTAGTTTCAAATACTTCATTTGATAAGCAGACAATTGCTAATCAAAAAACTATTAATGATAATATCCCAGTTATTAATGAGCCTGAAGCGCCTCAGGTGGCACCCCCAGGACGTTCTGACCTAACTGAAATTACTTCTCCTATGGTTGGGACATTTTATAGGGCTGCAGCCCCTGGCGAGGAGCCATTTGTCGAAGTAGGAAATAACGTTAAGGTCGGTCAAACTATTTGTATTTTGGAAGCAATGAAGTTAATGAATGAAATTGAATCTGAATTTAATGCTGAAATAGTAGAGATTCTCGTTGAAAATGGAACACCAGTTGAATTTGGTCAAGTTTTAATGCGTGTTAAGCAGTCTTGAATTATTAGTCATTTCTACGGCAGCTTTAATAGCTTCAATCATGCTCTGAGATTGAGCAATTCCTTTGCCAGCAATATCAAATCCTGTTCCATGATCTGGAGATGTTCTTATAAAAGGTAAACCGATTGTGGTATTTACTGAGTAATTAAGAGCGATCACTTTCATTGGTATTAAACCTTGATCATGATACATAGCAAGAATGCCATCATGCTTTTCAGCATTTTTTTCATTCCATGCTTTTACCGAAGAATTCCAGCAACTATCTGGTGATAAAGGGCCTAATAATTTAATACCTCTATTCTTTTCATTCCAAGCAATCAATGCATCATTGAGCCAATCTTTTTCTTCACTACCCAAAATTCCCTCTTCACCGGCATGAGGGTTTAATCCTGCTACTTTTAAAGTAGGTTTATCAATATAGGTATTACAAAAATCTTTGAAAAGGTCTAGTTTTGAATGGATTAATTCTGTAGTTAATTGATTGGGAACCTCACAAAGAGCTATATGAGTTGTAGCTAGTAGCGTATTGAATCTCCATCCTGTGATTGGTGATTTTGCTGTGAATAACATTCCAACATTTTTAATTCCACACGATTTTGCTAATACTTCAGTTTGACCAGAGAAGTAATGACCTGATAGTGACCATGATTTCTTGCAGATTGGTCCAGTTACAAGTGCTGAATTAGGATGTTTTTTTACAAGTTCAATTGCTTTTGTTAAGTAATAGAAACTTGAATTACCATAACTTGATTTAGAATCATTATCTGCAGAGGAAATTTCGAGATCATGTATCTTTAAATCTTTAGGATTTGCAAGGTTTTCTAATCCAAGGGATCTAAGATGTTTGTATGTATTTTGTAAATTTCTTTTTGATCCAACCAATATAAAGTCAATATTGTCTTCTATCTCATTAGAATAAAGAGCTTTTAAAATTATTTCTGGTCCAATACCTGACTCATCTCCCACGCTTATTACTACCTTCAAATCCTTTTTTGTATTCTGAAAATTCATAAAGAGTTTTTAAATTTATTTTTTAACTATTCAAATAGCAATTTTTTAAACCTATTTTATAGTTTTTATAAATTAGTTTATATCCGAGTGTTTCGCATAAAAGTTTATTAGAAACTCTTCTATTTTCCATCCAAAAAGATTGAGCGATAGGTGATAATTCTTTTTTTGCATCTTCAAATAACACTGGCCTTGGCATTTTTAAGCCAAGCAAATCGTAGCAATATTGAATAACTTCTATCTGAGAACAGGGTTGATCATCTGCAATATTAATAATCTGATAAAACTTTAAGGAATTTTTATTTTGTAATAGATAAATAATTGCATTAGTAATATCAGCAACATGAATTCTTGAAAATACCTGATTTTTTTTAGAAATAACACGAACTTTTTTATTTTTTATTGCTTCAAACGTGGATCGTCCAGGTCCATAAATACCAGGTAATCTAAAAATTTGCACAGGTAAACCGGATTCAAGCCATTCTTTTTCACAATTTAATCTCTTATGACTTCTTTCCTGAAAAGGGTTTGGATTATCAATTTCAGAAACCCAATCACCCTTGGTGTTCCCGTAAACTCCCGTTGTAGATAAATAGCCAACCCATTCAAGAGATAAACTTTTTAGCTGATCTTTAAGACTGCTTAATACTGGATCTTTTCCATCCTTGTCGGGAGGTATGCAACTAAGAATATGTGTGACTCCATCAAAAGTTTTTTTAGTAGGAATAATATCTATTTCGCTGTTGAACAGGAAACTATCTGGATCTTTTTTTTCAGATCTCGAACTTGTTAAAGCGGTAAAACCTAATTGCCTAATTTTTTTTGCAAAGAAACTACCGCTGAAACCACATCCGAAGATTAAAAATTTATTTTTATTATTTAGTGAACTTGCGGGAATCTTCATGTAGCGCTAAAGTAGTACATATGTATTATTAATGATGAAGACAGTTCTTAAGCCTGAATTAAAATTAAAAACTTATTGCATTAGCAAAAGTTATAGTCGTCTTAAAGAAAAAGAAATCAGTTTTATTAACTTTAAAGTCTATCAAAAACTATTTGTAGTTCTCATTTCATTTTCGACAATTTTAATATTCCCAGAATCGCCAAGAGAATTAGAAAATATATGTGAGAGTTATAACGCTAGAAAAATATGTAATATTTGGTAATCAAGCTGCTCTGTATTCTGATTCATCTTTTTCGTTATTTTTATTAACCTGAAAATTAGGATTAGCCCATTGCAGTAATCTTATAGCTAGTCTTAAATCTCCATCTAACCAAGCTCTTATAGCCATTGCTCTTCGAGGATCATAAAATTTTTGTCTTCTATACCAATACAAAGCATTTTCATCTGATTTATCACCATTACAGGAAAGGCATGCTGGGACACAGTTTTCTGTTGTACTTAAGCCTCCTTGGCTTCTTGGTATTACATGGTCAATAGATTCGGAAGTTTTTCCGCAATATATACAACTCTTTCCCGTAAACTTATGAATAGATTTTCGCCATTGTCTTAATCTGAATTTAGGACATAAGTCCTCTAAAAACACCGCATCATTAATATGCATTCAGAATATTTAGTTAAATAAATAATGGCTTGAATATGTTAAAAGTCAACAATTATTTATGCTTTCTAGCCTACATCGGCTAGTAAAAATATTTTTTAGTGTGTTTAGATACAAAATAGTATTTAGTAAATTTAGAAAAAATTATTATCCTTTGTAAAACTTAATTAATAAGTATATCTATCAAGTGTTTCATCAGAATAATCTTCATTAGTTTCTTCTAATTCTTTTTCTAATTTTTTTCTTTTATTTTCTCTATCTTTTTCTTCTTTTTCTTTTCTTTGTTTTTCTTTTTCTAAATCTCTTATTAGTTTCCTATTAGGATGAAGTTTATCTAGGTACTCAACACAATAGCTGAAGGTTTCTCTATCTCTAATAACTGATTCAGTAATTTGTGCTGCTGCTTGCTTAGGAGAAACTTTAAAAATTCCCCCTTTTTGCTTTTTAATATATGTATATGCTGCATCCCAACTACTTTCATGATCATTGCCTCCATCTCTCATCGTACAGAAAATTTCTGCTCCAAAGGATCCTGCATTTACTCTTGGCGTAGTAAAGGTTAGAGGAGCGAAAATTCCCAACGCTAATGGTATTAGTTTTTTCTTCGTTAATCTTTGCATTAGGCTTTTAACTTCTATTTAAAAATATCTTTTATTGTGAATATGTCTATAGAAATTTAAGATTTAATCACTCCAAATAAATTCAATAATTTTACAACTAAAGGGAGAATTAAGAGTACAGTGATCAATCTGACGGCGTGCAAAGTTGCTACCGCAGGCCCCACTCCGTATTCAGAACCTACAAGACTCATTCCGCTAATTCCTCCTGGTGCAGCTCCTAGAATTGTTGTAATGATATCTATATTAAGTAATCTGCTTGTCCATAAACCAATTGCTAATCCAGTAATAACTAAAGTAAAAGTTATTAATATAGCTGGCCTCCATAAATTTTGAATATCAACTAATGAGTCTTTTGTTAATGATGTACCAATGACTGTTCCAATTCCGATCTCTAAAATTGTTCTTGTGCCAATTGGCCACTCTGCAATGTCGACTTTGCCACTTATGCTAAGTATGCTTGCGCCTATTAAAGCACCTGCTAGAGGAGCTGCAGGAATGCCTGTTTTTAGAGCTAATGCTCCAAAAATACAACCTGCAAAAATATAATAGATTAGATTAAGGTTAGGCATAAATTTCAAGGATTTTTGAACATAATATTAGAAAAAATTATTTTTATTTAAGTTTATAGTCAAATAATATTTTTAGTTTCCTCTCGTAATGTCCCCTTTTGTTGGCATAATATAAACTAAAGCATGAATTTTTATGTCTTCACAAGTTTCATACAAAGATAATAAAAACCGCATAAAGAAAAAATTATCTTTTTTTGAGGGTGGACACCAGCTCGAAAAATTAGAGTTTGCCCTTGCAATAGCTCAAACAAATGGTGATGAAAAAAAATCAATCGTTCTTAGAAAAAAGATTGTTGAATTAGGTGGAAATGTTGAAGAGCCAGGCACTTAACTTAATTTCCCTCTAGATACCTTGATACCATAACTAACGCTTCACCAGCTTGTTGGGATGTAATTTTGCCGAGGTCAAGAAGTGTATTACTTATCGCAGAAACTACCGTAATAATATCTCTGTCATTAACATAACCTAAATGTCCGACTCTAAATATTTTCCCCTTTAGGTGATCTTGACCACCAGCAAGTAAGATATCGAAATTATTCTTTATTTTTTTTCTAAATTCTTCAGCATCTATTCCTTCGGTTTTTATTGCAGTAATAGAAGGACTTAAATATTTTTCATCAGCAAATAATTTTAGATTTAAAGCCTTTACAGCATTACTCATCGCTAATTTATGTTTATTGTGTCTGAGGAAAATTTTATCTAAGCCTTCTTCTCTCATCATTTTTAAAGCTTCATCTAAAGCAAAAACCAAATTAACTGCTGGAGTATATGGATTACTGTTACTTAAAAGACTTTTTCTGTAGGATTTCAAATTTAAATAAAATTTTGGTAAATTAGATTTTTCTGCAGCTTCCCATGCTTTCTGGCTCATTGCTATAAAACTAAGCCCTGGAGGTATCATATATCCCTTTTGTGATCCTGAAGCAACGATATCTAATTTCCATTCATCTACTGGTACATTACAAGCTCCAAGACTTGTAACGCAGTCAACAATTGATAAAGCTGTCTTGTGCGAGCGAATATATGAACTAATAGTTTCTAGATCATTAATTACACCTGTGGAGGTTTCAGAATGAGTCAAAATAACCGCCTTTATTTCTTTTTGTTCATCTTTCTCTAATACCTTTTTGAATGCTTCTGGATCAAGCGGAGTTCCCCATTCGGAATCAATTTTTATTACTTCCAGTCCAAATTCTTTAGCAACTTTTACCCATCTTTCGCCAAATTTTCCATTTTCTCCACAAATTACTTTATCTCCTTTACTTAAGGTATTTATTATTCCAGCTTCCATTGCTGCAGTTCCACTACCAGTAATTGTTAGGACATCATTTTGTGTTTGATGAAGCCACTGTAAATTTTTAGTAGTACTTTCTACGAGATCTTGGAATTCTTTACTGCGATGGCCTATTGGATGCTTACTTAATGCTTGTAAAACTTTTTCCGGAACTGGTGTGGGTCCAGGAATCATCAATGATAATTTTTGTTGTATGGCCACTTTTTGTTAAATAGGTCATTCTTAGATTAGTTCTCATTATATATTTTTCAATTACTTGATTTGAAAAAAGGATTTTCTTTACCTTTGTGGGTTGCTGGAGCTGCTAGGTCAGCATTAAAAAAACTAGTAGGGTTGCCATTTGAGAATTATGTACTATTAAAAATTCCGAATGAACAAAAAGAAATAAAAATTGAAATTCATTCTGTTGGCTTACTTAAACGTGACACGCAAGCATTAGGAATTTCTTTTGCAAAGTCTGGCTTAGATCTTGACATTACACAAAACTTAGAAATATGGGCAATAGCCTCTTTAGAAAAAATTTCTTCTAATAATTTTGTTCAAAAAAATCCAATAAATATTATTGCAGGATCTGGTGTAGGTATCAACGAGAATACTTCAGCGATATGCATTTCTGATTTTGCTAGAGAAGTTTTATATGCAAATTTATTGGATATTATTCCGAACGGTTTTAATTTGAATTTAGAAATTGTTTTCCCAAATGGGAAGTTTTTAGCTGAAAGAACTAGTAATCAGTCATTTGGTATTGTTGATGGATTATCTATTATTGGAACTTCTGCAGAGACTTATTCGAGTGCTTCACCTGATCAATTAGAGGCAGCTAAAACAAAGCTAGCGAATTTGACTAAAAATGATTTTAAAGGGAAAGTTATTTTTGTTATTGGTGAAAATGGTTTAAATTTGGCAGAAACTTGTAATGTTGAGTTGCCAATTATAAAAGTTGGAAATTGGATAGGACCTCTAATAGTGGATGCTGCAATTAAAAAAGTTAAAACTGTAATTCTTTTTGGTTATCACGGAAAATTAATTAAATTAGCAGGGGGTATTTTTCATACACATAATCATTTAGCTGATGGAAGAATAGAGACCCTTGTTTATTTAGCCGTTAAAGAAAAAGTACCATCTGAAATAATAGTTGAATTATCTCAGTTAGATAATCTTGAGAATGCTTTACTTTTCCTTGAAAGATTTAATAAATCTTTAGCTGATAAATTATTCAAGAGTTTATCAAATACGATCGAAGAGCGTTCTTTTACTTATGTTAATAGGTATGTAAAAACTGATATGGAAATCGCATCAATCATTTTTGATAGAAAAAGGCAAATAAGGTGGGCTGGAAATAATGGCAATAATTATATCTCTTATTTTCAATGAGATTAATTTGTAATTCATTATGCTTTTGTAAATAAATTGAGTTAACTTTTATACATGAGTCAAACATCTTTAAAAAAAGAACGAGATCCTTCAATATTAATATTGGATTTCGGATCTCAATATTCTGAATTGATTGCAAGAAGAATTAGAGAAACTAATGTTTTTTCTCTTGTAGTAAGTAATCACATTTCAATTGAAGAAATTAAAAATATTAATCCAAAAGGGATCATTTTGAGTGGAGGCCCAAACTCTGTATATGAACAAAATGCTCCTAATTGTGATGAAAAAATTTTTAACTTAGGAATCCCTGTTCTTGGCATATGCTACGGAATGCAATTAATGGTTAAAGAACTTGGAGGCTCCGTTATTTCAGCTACCAAAAAAGCTGAATATGGTAGAGCACCAATAAATATAGATCAAGAATCTGACCTCCTTAATGATGTAAAAGATAAATCAATTATGTGGATGAGTCATGGAGATTCTATTAATAGTTTGCCTGATGGATTTAATAAAATTGCTCATACCGAAAACACATTTCATGCAGCAATTTCAAATGATGCAAAGAAATTATTTGGCGTACAATTTCATCCTGAAGTTATTCATTCAGAATTTGGGATGAAGGTAATTAAAAATTTTGTTTATAAAATTTCTTGTTGTGCGGCTGATTGGACAACCGAAACCTATATAGAGGAAACTATTCCCAGGATAAGAGAGCAAGTTGGCAATAAAAAAGTTTTACTTGCCTTGTCTGGAGGAGTTGATTCCTCAACTCTTGCTTTTCTTCTCAATAAAGCAATTGGAAATCAGCTTACATGTATGTTTATAGATCAAGGTTTCATGAGAAAAGGTGAACCAGAATTTTTAATGAATTTTTTTGATAAGAAATTTCACATAAAAGTTGAATATATTAATGCAAGGGAAAGGTTTATTGCCAAATTAAAAGGGATTACTGATCCAGAACAAAAAAGGAAAATTATAGGTGAAGAATTTATTAGAGTATTTGAGGAGGAAAGCAATAGATTGGGACCTTTTCAGTATTTAGCTCAAGGTACTCTTTATCCTGATGTTATTGAAAGTGCTGGTACTAATATTGATCCAAAGACTGGGGAGAGAATAGCTGTAAAGATAAAGAGTCATCATAACGTGGGTGGATTGCCAAAAGATTTACAATTTAAATTAGTTGAGCCATTAAGAAAACTTTTTAAGGATGAAGTCCGAAAAGTTGGAGCTGCTTTAGGTTTGCCTGATGAAATTATAAAAAGGCATCCATTCCCAGGCCCTGGACTAGCTATAAGAATTTTGGGAGAGGTAAATAATGAAAAACTTGATTGTTTAAGAGATGCAGATTGGATAGTAAGAGACGAAATTAAAAAAGCAGGTCTTTACAATGATATTTGGCAAGCTTTTGCAGTATTGCTACCTGTAAAAACAGTAGGTGTTATGGGTGATAAGAGGACTTATGCGTGGCCAATAGTTTTACGTTGTGTATCCAGTGAGGATGGTATGACAGCGGATTGGTCAAAAATCCCTTTTCAGATTTTGGAGAGGATTGCAAATAGAATCGTAAACGAAGTAAGCTCAGTTAATAGAGTTGTTTATGATATTACTAGCAAACCTCCTGGAACTATAGAGTGGGAGTAGATCTTCAAATTTTTAAAAAATTAAAGGTTTTTTACTTAAACAAGAAATTTTTAAATGAGATTTAAAACGTAATGTCCGATATTATTAAATTAAGTCGATCTACAGTTGAAAAATATATTAGTTGTCCAAGATGTTGTGTACTGGATAAAAAATATCAAATAAAACCGCCATCATTACCATTCACTCTAAATATCGCTGTAGATAATTTGTGTAAAAATGAATTTGATTATTACAGAAAAATTCAGAAGCCGCATCCTCTATTTATTGAATATGGTATTGATGCTATTCCTTTTAAACACAAAGATATAGAACGTTGGAGAAGTAATTTTCAAGGGATAAGATATAAGTCAATTGAACATAACTATGATTTTGGTGGAGCTGTGGATGATATTTGGCAGAAAAAAAATGGTGAACTTATTATCGTTGATGTAAAAGCAACATCTAGAAATAATTTTGATTGGTCTGAGACGTTTGATAAATACGATTATGCAAAAGCTTATAAGAGACAATTAGAAATGTATCAGTGGTTATTTAAAAAAAACGGTTTTCAAGTGGCTAAAGAAGCTTATCTTTTATATTTCAATGGAAAGAAAAACGAAGAGTTATTTAATAACCAATTAAATTTTGACGTACATCTAATTAAATTAGATTGTTCTACTTCATGGGTAGAAAATAAGATAATTGATACGGTTAATTTATTACGTTCGGATAATTTCCCCAAACCTTCATTAAAGTGTGAATACTGTAATTATTTAAAGAAGCGTTGGCAGTTATCGATAACTTAATATTCATAGGATAATTTTTCATATTTCTGGAAAAATAGTGAATAAAAGATAATCTTTAATTAGATTAATAATTTAGACTTTTGATAAATTCGAAAAATTCTGAAAGAAAGATAACTAATCATCTGCAACAAGATGTAGTCAAAGTATCTGGCAAAACAATTTTTATTAATCCTTTTTTATATTGGCGAAGATTTGACGAAAATACTAATAGATGGCTTAGAGAACCTGGTCAAATGTCAGAGGATCAGATTTCACCAAACAGGAATCGTTTTTATCCAGAAATAGAGTGGGCTGATTTGAGTCATGAGCAAAAGCTCATAAAAGATGCAACTGTTGAGATGTTTTTAAAAACTCTTGAATTGATAAGTACATTTCATCCTTATCTTAGTTCTGGACAATTATTAGAAGTGGAGAGGAAAATGGCGATTACAAAAAAAACTCCTTTCGAAAAATGGGTAACAAAATCTTTCGCCAAAAAAACAAGATTATTAGAAAATGAAAAAAGAAAATTTCAAAGAGAAAGATTTTTTAATAGCTGGAGAGAATGGTTCAGTCTTACAAATACTCAACAAGCAATTTTGCCTTTAATAGTCACGATATTTATTTCTTCGTTTGTTGGGTGGACTTTAGGGATATCAAAGAATAGTTGTAATCCTTATTTTGAACAAAATATAAATAAATTAAATTAATTTGTTTTTGATATTTTTTAAGTATCTAAGTAAAAATAATTTTGAAAAAATAAATTTATTATTTAGAATTCCATTAATTGAAATAATTGCTTAAAAAGTATAAGTTTTATGAGTGAAAATTTAAATTCCAATAATCTTGAAAATGACGCGTTCGATCTGAACAATGAAGATAGTGATTTTCAAGATTTAATCAATAGACTTAAAGAGATAAAATCAACCATTGCTTTATTGGAAAAAACAATTTTTAAATAAATTTATATTTTTGATAAAAACAAGTCCTAATAAAAAACTTATTGCATTAAAAAGACAACCACTAGTCTTACTTATTTTTTCTTCTGTTTCCTTTTTATTGATTCTATTTAGGTTAATTTTTTTACAACTTTTAAATTATGAATCTTTTAAGAAAATGTCAGATGAGAATAGGATCAGACTTATTGCTTCGCAGCCAATACGTGGAAGAATACTAGATAAAAATGGTAATGTTCTAGCAAATAGTAGAGTGAAATATTCTTTAATAATAAAGCCTCAATATGTTAAAAAAAGCAATTGGGAACAACATAAATCAAGTATTTCTAATTTGTTAAATATTGATAGTAATGTAATTCAAAAAAAATACTCTGATGGTCTAAAAAATCAGAAACTCTCAGTCACTATTCGTGATGATTTAAATGTAGATCAATTAATTAAATTTAAGGAGAATGAAGGTAATTTAACTAGTTTTGAAATAGCTACCAATTTAATTAGAAATTATCCTTATAAATCTCTTGCTGCCCATGTAATTGGTTATACTCAGCCAGTTACTGAATTAGAATATAAATTTTTATCTAAGAAGGGTTATAAATTAAATGACTTAATCGGTAGGACGGGAATTGAATATGTTTACGAAGATTTTATAAGAGGTGCATGGGGCGGAGAAATGGTTGAAGTAAATTCATTAGGAAAATTTCAAAGATCATTGGGTATAAAACCTTCAGTACAAGGTAATGATATTCAACTAACAATCGATCTTAATCTCCAGTTAGTTGCTGAGGAGGTTCTTAAAGATAAAAAAGCTGGAGCCATAATAGTAATGGATCCAAGAGATGGTGCAATAAGAGCAATGGCAAGTAAACCTACATTCGATTTAAATTTTTTCTCAAAGGATTTTAAACCTGAGAAAGAATATAATACACTTTTTAATTCTCCTGAAAAACCTTTATTTAATAGAGCACTAAATGCTTACGATCCAGGAAGCGTTTGGAAAATTGTAACGGCTTTAGCTGGCTTGGAAAGTGGAAAATTTCCTAGAGAAACAATGTTAGATACGAAACCCTGTATCACTTATGGAAGCCAATGTTTCAGGGAACACAATGATTTAGGTTTTGGAGTAATAGGTTATGAAGATGCTTTAAGAGTTTCGAGTAATACATTTTTTTATCAAGTCGGATATGGTGCAGGAGTTGATGAAATTCATAAGGTTTCTAGAAAACTTGGTTTTAATTCTTTATCCGGAATTGAAATTTCTGAACAAGAAAATAAAGGATTAGTAGCAAGTAGTGAGTGGGCTAAAAAAGGCAGAGGATGGGGGCAACCAGGAAGAACCCCATGGGTCCCAGAAGATATTGCGAGTATGTCTATTGGACAATTTGTTGTTCAAGTTACTCCTATTCAAATAGCTAGAGCTTATGCTGCTATTGCAAATGGAGGTTATTTAGTTACTCCATATTTGACTAAAAAAGATGAAGAAAGTCTTTTAGATAAAAAACGTATTCCAATTGATATTGACCCACAAAATATTCAATTGATAAAAAGTGGTCTCCGGAAAGTAGTAGAGTCTGGCACAGGAGTATCAATTAATTATGGAGTTTCAAATTTACCTCCAGTGTCAGGTAAAACAGGAACTGCTGAAGATGGCGAAGGTGGCTCAGATCATGCATGGTTCGTTTGCTTTACACCCTCTGAAAATAGCGAATTACTTGTAGTTGCTTTTGCACAGAATACTCCTGGCGGTGGATCTGTTCACGCCCTGCCAATGGCAAGAGAACTTTTAAAAGTTTGGAATGAGAAAAAATGAGATTAATTTTTAGCTATTAAAAGTTTATGTTTTTAATTTTTTCATTTGTAAAAGTCTTTGAATAATATCTTCAATAGTTTTTGTATCTATAGGTTTACTATATGATGACAAAAGTTGTCTTCCTAATACTTGACTTCCTAAATGCACTAATTGAATTCGTAATGAGGTCAGTAGTTCTAACCCTATGCCACCAGAAAATGTTGCAATTGCAATAGGTTGACCATTAAATAAATTCCTAAAGTCATCTCCCGAAATAGATAGCCATGCTATGAAGTTGGAGAGAATGGGGGGTATAGATCCATTATATTCAGGCGCACAAATCACCCACCTTTCAATCTCGAAAAGCTTTTTTTTTAATTCTTTTATTTCATTTGGAATATTTTCTTTGCTGTGAATTCTTGGATTAAATAATGGAATATCAAGAGTAGTAAGATCTAAAATTTCAGAACTTATTTTCAGTTCATTACTTTGTTCAAGAAATTTTTCAGAAAGTTCTAGATTTTTACCACAACTAGCCGTAATGATTATTAGATCTTTTGTTTCAGTCATAAATTAGGTAAATAAATTTAATAGTTAGCACCTGTTTTGCGGTGATGAACTGCCGTTAGACTATCGGATTTTAGTATATTACCGTGTAGTACTTCGGCGTAAATTACCCAATGATCTCCACATTCCATTCTCTCTTTTACAGAAGCATCTAACCATGCTAACGACTCAGGAATTATTATCTGTTCATTAGGAGTTAATTCAATATTTATTCCTTCAAATCTATCTTCTCCAGGTGCAAAGGGCTTTGTGAATCTTTTCAAAGGTTCTTTAAAATCTTTTTCACTAAGAATATTTAATGCGAATGAATCTCCTACTTGTAGAAGAGACTCTACTGATCTATCTTTTGCTACTGCAATACTTAACCCAGGCGGAGAAAAACTTGCTTGACTAACCCAAGATGCAAGCATGGCTCCTTTAATATTATTCTCATCTTTGCCTTTAGAGGCTGTCAGAACACATAGTGAACCAATAACTCTTCCAAGAGCTTGTAGCTTTGGATCCGTTTTGCTTGTAATCATTCCAGTATCGGATTTTCTGGGTTTTTTCTTTGCTATTTTTATAATTTTTCTTCCAAAGTGAGTTCCTATCTCTTCTAATTCTTTAATTTTTGGTTTATTTGGACTGAATTTAATCCTAATAGGGTCAAAACTAAACTTAAAACCACCGTCTTTTAATTTTGTTTCAAGTAAATCTATAGCTTCGCCGCTCCAGCCAAAACTACCAAAAATTCCCACTGGCTTATCTCTATTACCCTCTGATAATAATGTTCCTAGTGCACTTACTATTGGAGTTGGGGCATGCCCACCTAGTGTTGGTGATCCTATTAAATATCCATCAGCGTTTTTGATAGATTTCATAAGTACATCATTTGGTGTAAATTCACAATTTATACTTTCAACTTCGACAGAAGTTCTATTTATCCCTTTAGCCAATGCATCACCTATTGAGGCTGTATTTCCATATGCACTTGCATATATCAGAGCGATCTTAGGATTATTTGTTGAGAGATTTTCACCCCATCTAATGTAGTCATTTAAGAAGCTTTTTAAGCTATATTCGATAGCGGGACCATGTAATGGTGCAATAGTTTTAATATCGTAATCTGCAATTTTTTCAGTTATTGATATTACTTGATTAGACATTGGTGCCATTAAGCAATCATAAAAATGTTTCCTATCAATTTCTGTACTAACTCGATTTGTTTCAGACCAATCTGAAGAAGCAATGTGAGCAGAAAAAATTTTTTCACTTAGAAGGATTTCTTGATTACGTTCATAAATTATCAGACCTCCAGGCCAACGTGCTGTTGGAATAGGAATTAACTCTAGTGAAATGTTATCTAATTCTAAATTTTGCTCCTTTTTGACTATGTTTATTTTAGGTAATTGAATTTCAATGAAGTCTTTTAAGTTAGGATTTCTTTGATTCCAAAGTTCGCTAATAAGTTTATAGCCTGGATTAGAGCAAGTAATAGTTGTGTTTTCAAATTGGGTACTTATATTTTTTATAGTTTCAATAATTTGGGGATTAATATGACCAGAAATGAAGTTGATTTTACCTAATTTAAATTGATCACAAAACCTAGAAATTACTTTATTAAACGAATCTAAATATTGTTTCTCAGGTGGATGAATAATAAAAAGTTCCTCATCACTTCTAATGAAAAAAGTGTTAAAAGAGGTTCCTTTTTCAAGGTTAAATTCAAGTTCAAATCTTTCTTTATTTTGGTCTAAGAATCTTACACAAGAAAAATTATCGCTAATTTCAAATTCTGATAAGTTTTGATTTTCTGCAAGTAAGCCTATATGAATATCTGACATTTTAAAGACTTATTTTTTAGTAGTGATTAGCAACTTTTCTGTGATGAACTGCTGTCTTACATGATAAGTCAGAAACATTACCATTTTCAACAACTCCGTAAATTATCCAATGGTCTGGAGTCTCTAGTCTGGAACTAACTTTGCAATCTAAAAAGGCGAGTGAATCTGAGAGAACTGGTCCACCTTCCGCGATGTTGCTAATTACATCTACATCTGCAAATCTATCAGCTCCAGGAGCAAATCTTTTTAAAAAATGTCTGAACATTTTTTGATAGTTATCTTCTCTCAGAATATTCACAACAAAACCTTTCCCAACTTGCATATATGATTCAATAGCTCTATCTTTTGCTACTGCAACTGTAATACCTGGTGGAGAAAAGCTTGCTTGACTAACCCAGCTTGCGACCATTGCACTTTGCCTAAATGTAGAACCTTCACCTTGGCTCGCTGTAACTACATATAAACCTCCACTTAATCTCCCTAACGCTTTATCTAAATTTGAATCAAGGCTCTTCATAGAGGCAATATTCTTCTTTTTATTGATCAATTGACCCAAGTCAGTTCCAGCTTCTTCGAATTGTTGATAAACAATGGGATCTGGAATATTTTTAACTCTTAAGGGAGAGAAAGCTTCTTTTTGACCAAGTTCCCTTAATTTATTTGCTAATGAATCTATAGGTTCATCATTCCCACCAAATGCATCATAAACTGCAGTAAATTGTTTTGGTTTTAGTGCTGCAAATAAAGTACCGAGAGATTCTTTTAATTCATTATCTGAGTCTACTGGCCATGTGGGAATGACTACTGCTTTTGATTCGGAAATTAAACTTGTTAATTCTTGCGGGTCAGAAGATCTTAAATCAATTAACTGTACCTGAGCATCTGCTTTGCTTATTCCATGAGATATCGCTTGACTTAGTCGATCACAATAACCATAGTCGCTTATGTAGCAGACTGACACAAAATCATTGCCTTTACTTTTATTACTACTCCATTCAAGATATTTTCCTTTCCAAAAATTGACCTGATTATGAAGCAAAGGCCCATGACCAACAGCTATTGTTTTTAATTCAGGTAGCTTATCTATTCTTTTAATTGCCTGCATAACGCTTCTAGCGTTTGGACCCATAAGGCAATCGTAATAAAAACGGAAATCATCGTATATTTCTTTTTGATCTGTGTCAAAAAATTCGTCAGAACAATAATGGAGTCCAAATGCATCGCATGTATAGAGAACATTTGTGCTGTGATCATATGAAAATATGGTATCTGGCCAATGTAAATTTGGTGCACTTATAAATTCAATATTATGTTCTAAACCACTATTAGGATTAGTTCCGAGATTTAAAAACTCTCCACTCTTAACCTCTAGACGTTTAAAGGGAATATGTATTTGGTCTTCAATAAATTTAAGTGCTAATTTTGATCCAACTACTGTGATATTTTGGTTTAATTCTAAAAGATTACCTATTAAACCAGAATGATCAGGTTCTGTATGGCTAGTAATTAGATAATCAACTTCTTGCGGATTTACCTTTTTCAGTAATTCATCAAACCATAATTCTTCGAACTTTGCGTGACTAGTATCAATAATTGCTAGTTTCTTCCCTTTAATAATAAAACTATTGTAAGTAGTTCCATTTCTTAAACCAAATTCAATATCAAATCTACTGCGATTCCAATCCAAAGATCTTATGGCACAAGAATCATCAGCAAAGCTTTGAGATTGAACCGTCAGCTTGTTATTAGTTTGTGCCAATTTAGAATTATTTGTCTGGGCAGAGGCTATCATAGAATAATTAGCTTTATAAATTAACTTTAGTTATATAGAATATAAATTCGCGTGATTATTTTTGCGAAATAACCGAAATTACGCTTTTCTTTAATTTTTAATCTTCTTATTCTGAATAAATGACATCTCAACTAATTAAAAAAATAGTTACTGGAGATGAGATAAGAAATGCTTTTTTAAAATTTTACAGTGAAAAATTACACAAAATCATTCCAAGTGCATCTTTGATTCCAGATGACCCTACGGTGATGCTCACAATTGCTGGAATGCTCCCTTTTAAACCAGTTTTTTTAGGTTTAACAGAAAGACCATCAAAAAGGGCTACATCTAGCCAAAAATGCATCAGAACAAATGATATAGAAAACGTTGGAGTTACAGCAAGACACCACACTTTTTTTGAAATGCTTGGTAATTTTTCTTTTGGAGATTATTTTAAACGAGAAGCTATTCAATGGGCTTGGGAATTAGTTACTAATATTTATCAACTTTCTGTTGAAAATATAATTGTAAGTGTTTTTCACGAAGACGAAGAGTCTGCAAAAATTTGGAGAGATGAAATTGGTATTCATCCAGATAGGATAGTGAAACTAGGAGAGGAAGATAATTTTTGGTCATCTGGCAAAACAGGTCCATGTGGACCTTGTTCAGAACTTTATTATGATTTTTATCCTGAAAAGGGTCTGCAGAAAATTGATTTAGAAGATGGAGATCGTTTTATTGAATTTTATAATCTTGTTTTTATGCAATATAATCGTGATCCTAATGGAAAATTGACAGATTTAAAATTTAAAAATATTGATACAGGAATGGGCCTTGAAAGGATGGCTCAAATACTACAAAAAAAGCAAAATAATTATGAGACAGATTTAATTTTTCCTATTATTGAAAAAATTTGTGAGATTGCAAATATTGATTATTTTTCTTCAGATGATAAAAACAAAATTTCTTTAAAAATCATTGGTGATCATACAAGAGCTGTTATTCATTTAATTTGTGATGGAGTAGCAGCAAGTAATCTCGGCAGGGGATATATATTAAGAAGGCTTATTAGAAGAATGGTCAGACATGGGAGATTATTAGGAATAACAAATGAATTTTTACCTCATATTGCTACTGTCGGTATCAATTTAATGCAAAATAATTATCCTGATTTAAAAAATAATAATGATTTAATTTTGAATGAGATAAAAATTGAAGAAATAAGATTTAGGGAAACTCTTGAAAGAGGAGAGAAATTGCTAGATGAGATAATTTCTTCAGGGCAGAAATTAATTTCTGGTTTTAAAGCTTTTGAACTTTATGATACTTATGGATTTCCTCTAGAACTTACTGTAGAAATTGCAGAAGAAAATAGTATTAGTGTAGATGTAAAGGGTTTTGAAGAAGAAATGAATGCACAAAAAGAGAGAGCTAAAGCTGCTTCAAGTAATATTGATTTGACATTAGAGGGATCATTAGAGCGAGAAATAGATCTTTTTAACAAAACTGTTTTTAATGGTTATAAGTCACTCCTTTCGGAAGCTGAAATAAAGGGTATATTTTTGGATTCAACATTAGTTAAAGAAGCAAGTGAAGGTCAGAAAGTTTTAATTGTTCTTGATCAGACAACTTTTTATGGAGAATCTGGCGGGCAAGTTGGTGATATTGGAACGATATTTTCAAACGATGTTGAGGTCTTGGTTGATAATGTCATGCGAAAGAAAAATGTTTTTTTACATTATGGAACGATCAAAAAAGGAAAATTAACTATTGGACAAAAAGTTAAGACTAATGTTAGCCCCTCTAATAGAGCTAAGGCTGCTGCAAATCATACAGCTACTCATTTATTACAATCTGCACTTAAATTAGTTATTAATGAAAGTGTTGGACAAAAAGGTTCATTAGTAGCCTTTAATAAATTACGATTTGACTTTAATTCCTCTAATCCTATTTCGAAAGAGCAAATTTCTAAGGTTGAGACTTTAGTTAACTCTTGGATTAGGGAAAATCATGCCCTAGAAATAAAAAATATGTCTAAGAGTGAGGCTCTTAAAAAGGGTGCAGTCGCAATGTTTGGAGAAAAATATGACGATGAAGTGCGCGTTGTTAATGTACCAGGAGTTTCAATGGAACTTTGTGGTGGCACACATGTTAAAACTACATCCGAATTAGGTTCTTTCAAAATAATTAGTGAGGAAGGAATCTCAGCTGGAGTCAGAAGAATCGAAGCATTATCAGGCCAATCAGCATTAGACTATTTCAGTGATAGAAATGCATTAGTAAACCAACTAAGTGATTTGTTAAAAGCAAATCCTAATCAACTTTTTGAAAGGGTTAATAATTTGCAAGCAGAGCTTATTAATAAGAATAAAGAGATACAAAAAATGAAAGATGAAATTGCATATTTTAAATACTCTTCTATAAAATCATCCGCAGAAATAGTAAATTCTTTTTCAATTTTAGTAAATCAGATTGATGGCTTAGATGGGAATTCTTTGCAATCGGCAGCACTTAATTTAATTTCTCATTTGGGAAATAAAGCAATAGTGATTCTTGGGGGAATACCAAATCCAGAAAATAGAAAGTTGTTATTTGTAGTTTCTTTAGGTGATGATGCAGTAAAAATAGGATTGCATGCAGGTAAATTAATTAATGAGATTGCAAGAATTTGTTCGGGAGGTGGAGGAGGAAAGCCTAACTTTGCTCAAGCAGGTGCTAAAGATATTGATAAGTTAAGTGATGCTTTAGATTATGCTAAAAATTATTTGCAAAAAACATTAGCTAGTCATTCTGATAAATAACTACTTTTTCTGAGACTAATTTCGATTTGATCCATTAATTTCCTTGCTTCTTCAATAGTTAATTTTTTTTGATCAATTGCTGATTCAGTATTAATTCTTATAGATTCAACCAAAGAAGCTGAACTGTAATCTAATAATTGTAAAATCTCAGATTTACTGTCCTCTTTAATAATATTTCTGACCTTATATGAATTATCTTGATTTATGTCTATATGAACAACGTTGGTACTGCCAAATAAATTGTGCAAGTTTCCTAATGCTTCTTGATAGGCTCCAGTCATAAAAATTCCAATTAGGTAATCTTTATCTTCTTCTGGCTTATGCAAATTTAGTAGTGATTTAATTTTTCCATTATCAATAAAATTATTTAGTTTCCCATCTGAATCACAAGTTAAATCTGCAAAGTTGCCTTTGCAGAACGGCTCCTCTAAGTGCCTATGTATTGGTACTATTGGAAAAATCTGATTTATTGCCCAGCTATCAGGAATAGATTTAAATATAGATAAATTTGCATAATAAGTTGATGCAAGAGTTTCTGTAATTTCAGATAAATCAGGGTGATTGATTTCATCATTATTCAGGTTATTAGAAATTTCTTTTGCGCAAGCCCAAGTAAGTTCTTCGGCATAAGCTCTTTCTGACAAACTTAAAAATCCTAATCTAAAAGCGACTAAGCAATCTTCTTTAAACTTTTTTGCATCATTCCATAGTTCAATTATTTGAGATAAATTTATTTTTTTATTTTTAAGTTTTTTTAATTCATAGAAAGTATCAAGTAAATTTGAAATTATTAATTGTTGATTTTTATTATCAAAAATTTGTAGTTTGGAACTGACATGACTTGTTCCTAAGACATTAAAAATTAAAACTGAACAATGACTAATTATTGCTCTTCCACTTTCTGAGATTATGGTTGGATGCTTGATATTATTTAATTCACATGAATCCTTAATAGTTGCAATTACATCGTTAGCGTAATTTTGGAGAGAATAATTAGTAGAAGTGTTGGAGGAGGTTTTAGTTCCATCAAAATCTATTCCTAATCCACCCCCAACGTCGATATATTGCATTGGGGCTCCTAGTTTGCAAAGTTCAACATATATTTGACTCGCTTCTTGTAATGCGTCTTTGATCACAGCAATATCACTTATTTGACTGCCTATATGAAAATGGAGCAATTTCATTTCGTTGATAAGATTTGCTTCTTTTAGTTCTTTTATTGTCAACATAATTTCTGGGATTGATAATCCAAATTTGGAATTATCTCCAATAGATTTACCCCACCTACCACTACTTTTACTTGATAACTTTGCTCTAATTCCTATCAATGGAGTCGCGTTAAGTTCTTGAACTGCTTGAATAATTCTTTTTACCTCATCTCGTTGTTCAATAACTATTATTGGATTTTTGCCGAGTTTTCTGGCTAAAGTAGCAATCTCAATATATTTTTTATCTTTATATCCGTTGCATATTAATAATGAATTTTCGTTTTCAAGAAGTGCAAGGCCAATTAATAGTTCTGATTTACTTCCTACTTCTAAACCAAAATTCCATTGGCTACCAAATTCTATTATCTTTTCTAGGACATTTTTCTGTTGATTACATTTGACAGGAAAAACGCCTTGATAAATGTTCTTATATTTATAGGTTTTTATTGCTTTTAAAAAAGAGTCATGTAATGCATTTATTCGATCTTTCAAGATATCATTAAATCTTATGATTAATGGAGGATTTATTTCTCTACTCTTAAGTTCTTTGACAAGTTTAAAAAGATCAATCTTATTTTCAGATTTTATATCTTTAGTTACTGATATATTTCCTTTGGAATTTATAGAAAAATATTTATCTCCCCATTTGTCTATGTTATAAGTCGAAATACTATCTTCAATAGTCCAAATATTCTTGAATTTTTTCGGCTCAAAATTGGTCAATTTATCTCTTAGTGATTAATAAATGTTTTTGAAAATAACTTAAAACAATATCTTTTATTTTAATGATTACTTGCCAAGTTACCACCCAAAAGTTGAATATACATAGAGTGATTATTAATTAAATGACCAAAGAGAGAACCTTTATTGCAATTAAACCAGATGGAGTTCAAAGGGGATATGTTTCTGAGATTATTGGCAGATTTGAAAAAAAAGGATTTAAATTGGTTGGATTAAAACAATTAATTCCTTCAAAAGAACTTGCTCAAAATCATTATGGAGTACATAGAGAAAGACCCTTTTTTGGTGATTTAGTAGATTTTATTTCAAGTGGTCCTGTTGTAGCAATGGTGTGGGAAGGCGAAGGAGTTATTTTGAGTGCTAGAAAACTAATAGGTGCAACAAAACCTCTGGAAGCAGAGCCTGGAACAATTAGAGGTGATTTAGCTATTGATATTGGGAGGAATATTATTCATGGTTCTGATGGAGAAGATACAGCAAAATTTGAAATTAATCTATGGTTTAACGAAGAGGAATTATGTGAGTGGGAAACTTCTGATTCGAAATGGCGATCTGAAAATTAAAATTTAAATCGCAAATCTATCTAAACTAAATTTTTCTAAAAAGCTTTTCTCTATTTCGTTGAGATTTTTATTTTGAACTATTTTCAAAAGAAGATCACTTGTTATTGCAGAAAATAAAACTCCATTTCTGTAATGTCCTGTAGCTATATAGAGATTTTCAATTTTTGATTTTCCAATTATTGGTTTAAGATCTGGTGTGCAAGGTCTAAAACCCCACCAATGTTCCATTTGTGGCCAATTAATAGCTTCTGGCAATAAAGAGCGAATGCCTTCTTGCAGTTGTTTTATTCCATTAGGAGTATTACCTTGATTAAATTTTGAATCTTTTTCAACTGTCGCTCCAACTATAATGAGTCCATCATCACGGGGCACTAGATAAGTTTTTGGACCAAAAATAACCCTTTTCAAAAAATTTGTTGGACCTTGTATTGATAGCATTTGTCCCTTTACAGGAAAGACTGGAATCTTATTAAAAATTTTTTTACTCCACGCACCGCTGCATATAATTGCTTTTTCGCAGTTAATTTTTTTTATTTCCCCAGTGGCACATAAAACTGTTGCACCTGTAATTTTGTTTTTTTCGAATGTCAAATCCTCTACTTCTGATCCCTCTTGAAATTCGACTCCATTCAAGGAGCATGCTCTCTCAAGAGCACGCATCAGTTTTCTTCGGTTATCTATTTGACCATCTTGTTCAAAAAGTAAACCATGTTTCCAAATAGAATTCATTCCATTGATTTCTGTTTGAAGATCTTTGTGATTTAAATATTTTCCATATTCATAAGTGGGAAACTCTTCAAGATCTTCTTTGTTTTTAAAAGGGACTACTATGCCACATTTTTTTAAACCGCATTTAATATTACTATCTTGTTCAATACTTTGTATCCACTTTGGAATTAGATTTTGACTTTCTTGGCCAAATTTTAGTAATTCATCTTCGAGCCCTTCGGCATGAGTAGCTAACATTCCTGCAGCAACAAATCCAGCTGATTCATTTCTGTTTTTGCTTAAAACTAAAACTTTGAAGTTATTTCTAGAAAATTCATAAGCAATAGATAAACCTAAAAGTCCACCTCCAACAATTAATATTGAATTTTTGGTTTCTTGTGCCATTTAAAAATTAATATTTTTATTTGTGTTTTGGTCCTCTTTTCCTTTATATCCAATAATATTAATAAAGAGACTTTTAATAATGAACAATTTGGAATCTTGGGAAGCTGTGATTGGTTTGGAAACTCATGTACAGCTTAATACGAAAAGTAAAATATTCACATCTGCGTCAACAGCTTTTGGTGATGCACCTAATACCCATATAGATCCTGTAGTTTGTGGTTTACCAGGAACTCTTCCAGTTCTGAATGAGACTGTTCTTGAGTATGCTGTAAAAACTTCGTTAGCATTAAATTTAAACGTTGCAGAACATTGTAAATTTGATAGAAAACAATATTTTTATCCTGATCTTCCTAAAAATTATCAAATTTCACAATTTGATGAGCCACTAGCTGAAAATGGTTGGTTAGAGGTTGAAATAATTGAAAAGGACAAAGAACCTTATATAAAAAAAATTGGTATAGAAAGGCTACATATGGAAGAAGACGCCGGAAAACTAGTCCATTCAGGAAGTGATAGATTAGCTGGCTCTAAGTATTCTTTAGTTGATTACAATCGTGCCGGAATAGCATTGTGTGAGATTGTAAGTAAACCAGATATTAGATCAGGTAAAGAGGCATCTGAATATGCTTCAGAGATTAGAAGAACAGTAAGATATCTAGGGGTATCAGACGGAAATATGCAAGAGGGTTCATTACGCTGCGATGTCAATATTTCAGTTAGAAAAGGACCTAATGCTCCTTTTGGTACCAAAGTGGAAATAAAAAATATGAATTCATTTTCTGCAATTCAAAAGGCTTGTGATTATGAAATAGCCAGACAAATAGAAGTTTATGAAAATGGAGGAAAAATTTTCCAAGAAACAAGGTTATGGGATGAAGCTAAGCAATTAACGAAAAGTATGAGATTAAAAGAAGGTAGTAGTGACTATAGATATTTTCCTGATCCTGACTTAGGTCCAATTGAAATAACAAAAGCCCAACAAGAAATATGGTTTAAAGAACTACCAGAATTACCTTCAAAGAAAAGATATAAATACGTAAGTCAATTTGGGTTGTCTGCATATGATGCAAGGGTAATTTCTGATGAAATAAGCATGGCAAACTTTTTTGAAGAAACAGTAGCAAATGGTGCTGAGGCTAAACTAGCTTCAAATTGGGTAACAAGTGATATTGTGGGCTATTTAAAATCAAACAAACTAAGTTTTAGTGAATTAAAGCTTAGTCCTGAAAATCTTGCTGAAATGATTAACATGATTTCAAAAAATATAATTAGTGGAAAAATTGCAAAAGAAATTTTACCTGAACTTATTCAAAAAAATATTTCCCCGAAAAAATTAGTTGAAGAAAAAGGGTTGGCAATGATATCTGATTCTTCAAGTATTTCACCAATAATTGATGAACTTATAAATGAACATCCAAATGAAGTTCAAGCATTTAAAAATGGCAAAACTAAGTTACTTGGTTTTTTTGTTGGTCAACTTATGAAAAGAACAAAAGGTAAAGCTGACCCTAAACTTGCGAATAAACTTCTTATGGAAAAATTAAATAGTTAAAGCTTAAAGAAGCTCTTTTATCGTATTGATCCATTTATTTTGATCATCCGAATTCTCTAAAATAATATCTGAGAATTTTCTTTTTTCTTCAAAACTTAATTGAAAATTTATCAATTCATATGCTTCTTTTTCGCTAATTTTATCTCTTGTGATAAGTCTGTTTTTTTGTATTTCTTTAGGACATTTAACTAACCATATTTCAGTGCAAATATCTTCAAATTTTGCTTCAAACAATAATGGAATAACCAATACTATAGTTTGATTATTTCTGTATTGACTGCATTCTTTTATCATTCTTTCTTTAATTAAAGGGTGAAGTAGTTTTTCAATCCATTCCTTGCTTTCTGAATGTTTAAAAATAATGTTCCTTAAAAGTTTTCTGTTTATTTCCCTTTCTGAATTGCTTTTATTATCAATAATTTTATTTCCAAAATAATCTAAAATTTTTTTATATCCATATGTGTTTGGTTTGATTAATTCTCTTGAAAAATGATCTGCATCTAATATTGGTATGTTTTTATGTTTTCTTATGTAATTAGTTATGGTTGTCTTCCCACTTGCAATACCTCCTGTTAAACCAATCCTTCTTTGGTTGTTTTTTAATTTTTGAAGAATATCCATATAATTAATAATAATCTAATTACTTAGTTTCTTTAGTTTTAAAGAGTAGTTAGTATGAATTAAAATACCAAAAAGTTTGAGCCAGTTAGATTCCAATTGGTCGTTTGTTGATGACAGTAAGGTAACACCCAAGGGGTTTCTTTTTGCTGGGATATCTGCTGGTTTAAAAGCTTCTAATAAAAAAGATTTAGCACTAATACTCGCTCCAGAAGGAAGTATTTTTAGTGGGATGTTTACCCAATCAATTGTGCGAGCTTCTTGTGTGGATATTTGTGAGGAAAGGATTAAAACAACTTCAGGTTTTGTAAGAGCAATATTAATTAATTCTGGTCAAGCAAATGCATGTACAGGAAATCTTGGCATTCAACATTTTCAAATTGCTACACGAAAGATTGCGGAACTTTTAGGAATAAAAGAAGAAGAAGTTTTAATGTGCTCAACTGGTGTAATTGGTGTTCCAATACAAATAAATGATTTAGTAAAAAATTTACCGAATTTAGTTAGTGATTTAAAGGGTAATAATTTTCAAAATGCAGCAGAAGCAATTTTAACTACTGATTTGACTTTGAAAAAAGTGTCAATAGAGACGATGATTCAAGGTAGAAAAATAAAAATAGCAGGATTTGCAAAAGGTTCAGGAATGATTTACCCCAACATGGCTACAATGCTTGCCTTTTTAACCTGTGATGCGGGTATTCAAAAAGAAGAATGGGACAAAATGATTGCTATTGCGGTTAAAAAATCTTTTAATGCAATATCAGTTGATGGAGAGACAAGCACAAATGATTCTTTTATTGGAATAAATGCAGGAGAGAAAATTGAAAAAAGGTTTTTTCCAATTATCCAACAAGGGATTGATATTGTATCTCAGAACTTGGCAAAAAATATTGCAAGGGATGGAGAGGGAGCAAATTGTTTATTAGAAGTTTTGGTTCAAGGAGCAAAAAATATAGATGATGCAATTATGCTCGCGAAATCTATTTGTAATTCTGCCTTGGTGAAAACTGCGATACATGGTTGTGATCCAAATTGGGGAAGAATCATTTCTGCTGCAGGCAATTCTGGAGTTAAATTTAATTTAAATGATGTTGACTTGTATATAGGAAACGCCCACATTTTGGAAAAAGGCCAGTTAAATAAATATGATCAACAAAAAGTCGCAGACTATATTAAGTCCAGAATGAAAGGTAGGTATTTGGTAGATGATATTGTAAAAATTATGATTAATCTAAATTCCGGCGAATCGAAAGGCACAGCTTGGGGGTGCGATCTTTCTAAAAAATATGTTGAAATAAACTCGGAATATACGACGTAGTTTTTGTGATTTCTGGGATCGGTTGATATGACTATATAAAATCCCAAAAAGAATACACACCTTTTGAGACTGTGATAATACTGTGATTATTATTTCTTCTAAATTATGGCAGTTTTATAGTTGCTAAATCTTTTGATTTAGACTCTCCAAGTGCTATTTTTTCTAGTCTGTCTAGTCTTGCTAAAAGTTCTAATTTTTCATTTTCAAATTTTGTAATTTTTTTATTTAAATTTTTATTTTTACTTTTTAGGTCAGTTATTTCATCAGTAAGTTTTTGTTTATCATTCATACTTATTAAAGTGGATTTATTTAATTCGCCCAATTTAAAGACAAATCCTGCTTTAATAACCCCACTATCTAAAGTGCCTTCTCCATAAGATTTAGAACCACCAAAAACATATGATCCTCCAGCATTTATATCAACTCTTTCATTGACTTTTGAGGCACAACCAAAACCTAAGGCATACCTACTGCTATAAGCACCAGTTCCCAAACCACAACTTAGTTTGGATTCTTTTGATGTTTGAGGTAAGGCAGATAATGCTGCTGTAAGTGCTGTTGATCCCGCTACTCCCTCACCAAGATTTTTGATATTGGAAGTATTAGTAGAGATATTGGAAGTATTAGTAGAGATATCAGATTTGTTTGTATCAATTTGATCTTGAACACTAACCCCATCAATTTGAAAATCTGAACCGTAAATATTTATCGGTATTTTTGTTCCGCTGGAATTAGTAGCCCAAATTCTTTGAATATCTGAAACTTCTTGAAGTTTGACGGAATTTGCTCCAATGCTAGTTACTCCATCAGATGATCTGCTTATTAAATTAGTACCATTTTGTGATACACCAGTTTCACTTAATGAATATAGAGCAGTAGTATTTCCTGTTTTCCCAAAACTGATTGTTCCGTCTGTAGTCTGTTTGATCCACATCTGTCCACCAATATCTGAATAATAATTCCCATCACTATCAATTTGTGCTGCTCCTCTTATCGCAGTATATGTATAGTCGTTAAACCAGTATTCACTGGTAGTAGTAACTTTTTCGCTACTCAAAGTATTGCCGCTGAGTGTATATTTTTTGTGGATAATGTTATCCCATGTATTATCAATTTTTTCTGTTTCTCTAATAATAAATGAATCTTTATCTATGTGATTTTCTGGATAACCTATATCGATTGGATCTACAATTCTTGGATATCCTAAAAATCTATTACAGGATCTTCCTACATAGTTATATCGACAAAATTTTTGCCTTTCTGTTTTTTCTCCTGTTGCTGAATTGACTGTATAGAGAATATATAAATCTGAAGTACCAGAATAATGCGTATTATCTTCTTCCACAAATGTTGAATAACTTTCTTGCCCTGTTCCAATAGCCCAATAATCCCAGTCCGCCTTTACCGGATTAGCACTAAAAAATATAGAAGAACTTACTAATGAAAAGGTTAGTAATTTTTTCATTGGACTTAAACTTGTTAATTACTAGTAGTTTCCTAGGAATCTAGATAAATGCCATTTTTTGTTTCTTTTTATAAAAGAAGTAGGAAATTTCCATCCCCCCTCCTAATGCTGAATACTCACCATTGGTAGAAATGTGATTATTCTGTGATTACGCATAAGATCACAGAAATTAATCCTAATAATTTTAATGGTTTTGATTTAAAATCTAAAACTGTGATTATTATTTTGCCGACTGTGATTATGGTGTGATTATTTTCTAAAAACTTGCTCTAGTGATAGCAATGGATTACAGCAAGGTGTATATACTAATTGCCCTAGGTTGAAATTAATAGCGAGTATACGACTTGATTCAAATCCCTTGCAGGGCAGTCTATTTCAGTGATTTAAATTATATATAACGGTGTTATAACCCTTGATCTCCACATATTAAATTTTTTATTTTTCATGAACATAGTCTTATTTAAAGGGTTCTAAAGAAACAATAAGGGTTTGTAAATATCTTATAAAAAAGTCTATGTTTTTTTGGAGGAATATAACCATTACTTTTCGCTACTTGATAATCTTCACAAGAACCCTTACTATCTCCCAAAGCGTATTTTTCTCTTGCTCTATTCATCAACATATTATTTTTAGTGTTTTTCTCAAACTCTTTAAAAACATTAGTTTCACAACTTTCTTTTACTCGCAAAGTCGCTATATCATTTCCATTTTCACTTCCTTTTCGATAATCAGCGCACGCTCCTTTGGCATCGCCTAATTTTTCTTTGTAAAGACCTCTATTTGTGTATGAATTAAGTAACTGAAAATTTTGTGATATTAATTTTGTAGTAACTTCTATTCCCTCTTTAAAATTTTTTGTTTTGAAATTTAGTAATGAAAGATTGTGCAAGGTATAAAGATGAATCTTATCCGGTTCTGTTTTTAAGATTTTATTGAAATCCGAATGAGCACCTTCATAGTCTTTTAATTCCCATTTTGAATATGCTCTTCCAAATAATGCATCAACATTTTTAGGATTCAGTTTTAATGCTTCTGTATAGTCTTTGATAGCGCCATGATTATCTTTTAGGTGCAATTTTTTTAGACCTTCTTCTTCTAATCCAATTGATTTATCAATTGGATTAATATTGACTGATATATTTTTTGCCTTTATTTTTTGTGTGAATGTATAAGGTGCTATCGCTAAAGTGAAAGCAATTAATAATGGATTGATTTTCATACTTCAAAAAGTATAAAGTTCTTGTTTCTTTAATTTAAAGCAGATGCAAAATAATGCTATTAGGTTTATTTCTAAATTATCTAGAAATGAAAAAATATTTGATTTCTGGTTTAGTTGATACATATAGAATCAAACTAAATTTATTTGCTATTTCGCCAAATAGTGCGATCAGCGTCTTTAAGCAAAAATATCCAAACGCAGAGGATATTTATGTCATACAAGATTTATTTAAGAATTAATATCTTTCACATACTCTTGTCAATGTGCCATCCCACTTTTGTTTGTATGTGCATTTCTCTTGACTTTTAGTGCAGAATGAGAAAGCGCTACAGTCTCCTGTAATTTTACACATTTTGCATATTTGATCTAATGATTGCAGTGGATCTTTTTTAGGCGGAGGATCATTTCTCGGTGGTGGGTTATATGTAGGAATTTGAGGTTTATTGTTTGAATTATTTTGAGAAAAAATGCCAATAATTAAATAAACTAATCCAACGAGAACAATTCCAGGAATTATTACTTTATTTTTTTTGGGATATTTTTTTACAAAATTAGCAGTTTTTTTTATACTTTCTCTAACTTTTTCATCATTAGGTGAAAGATCAGATGTCTTTATTCTTTTAATTATTGGTTCTTTTTTTTCTTTCTGATTCCCTTTTAACCATCTTACAGTTTTTGGTTTAAAAGAATAACGAAACATATCAACAAACCAAAAATCATTTTTTAATATTTCATTTAATTTCCACAATTTCTTACTTGGATAATCAAAAAACTTATAAATACTTTCATAGAGTAATTCAATAGGATTATCTCCTGAATTAGATTCTATTGCTGACTCTAAGTCTAAGTTGAGATTAACCCATGTCTGCTCCTTTTTATCAGCAAAAACAAAATAGTGATTAAGATGATCTTCAGGTGCATAATAACCTGCATCAATTAGTGAATTATTGCTTGTTGTTAATGAATATATTTCTTTTATTGCTTCATATATTTTTTCATATTCAAGGTTATTTTCTAAATTTTTTATTTTTTTGAAATTTTCGAAATTCAGATAAAGATGATTATTATCCCTGGTTTTCACAAATTTATGATTACTTTTATCTGCTTTCATTAATTTGCCTTTGCCTTTTTTTAACCTCAGTTTGTTGCCATACTTTTCTTTGATGTAATTGGTAAGTTTCTCTTTTGTATAAAGTGATGGTTCAAATAAGTCTTTTAAAAAAAATGAATCTTTTAAATACAGGCCGCTAGTAAATCCAAAAGTGCCTGCATTATCCCACACTCTGGGAGATGGTATTGGTAGTTTTAAAACTGCTCTAAAAAACGAATAATCATACCAATCATATAAATCAATTTCTTCAGGTATATTGTTCATCACAATAAGAATCTTTGTTTAAGATATTAGAAATGATTGGATTTTACAAGTTTTTTAGCATGTCAATGAAAATACCTGATAAGGAATTCTTTGAAAAAAATAAAGTGCATCTTGAAATGTTGACTATTAACGGTGAATGGAAAAGATTAGATACTTTTTATGATTATTCGACAGCAATCAATCATGGAGTAAATAAATATTTTGCAACACATACTGCCCACAGATTAGTTAACAAAGAAGGAAAGATTATTGAATTATTTGATTCAACATTATTAGAAGATGTTGATAACAAAGAATAATTAATTAAATAAAGATAACTGACCTTAAGTAATATTTAATTTCATGTTGTTGTAGCACCTTTATAACACTAGTTCAGTGATACCAATTGGTTTGACTCTGTGAAAAAAGTTTGTAACACCTATATAACACTAATTTTGGAAGTAAGAACTCAGTGATACCAACGGATTTGGGGTTATATATGTATCAATAGCGAATATACTACTTAAGTTTTAGTAAATCTAATGGTAGATATTCATTCATATAAAGAAACAGTATTGTTAAAGTTCCAATTACAGAGCCTATAAAACCTCCAAAAAAATTAACTAATAATCCAGATTGTCTAATTATTGTTTCTTCTTTTTTTTCTTCTTCAAAATTAGGAGAATCAACTACTTTTAAGCGCTGATTGGTTGTTGGTTGTTTAAGTTGTTGGTGTCTAATGAGGGCTTCGAAATCAGGCATGGAATTTGTGAGGCAATTGAACAATAAGCAGACCAGCCCGTCATTCGACGAGGATCTGATCTACCTAAATCGTCTACAGCTTCAAATACAGCATTGCCCGAGGCTTCTGCTTTATCAAATGCTGCAAGTAAGGGTATAAATGTATCAAAAACATACAAACCAAAATTTTCTAGAGCTGCTTTGGCTTGTTGCGCTGCTTTTTGCTGTCTAAAATCAACTTTTACTATTACTACTGCATGGTTAACTTTTAAGTTGCTTAATAAATTAGCTAGTTCAACAGTTAATTCTACTGATCTTGCTTTTGCAGTGGTAGGTAAGATAACCAAATCTGAACCATACGCTAAGTGTTTAAGTTCTTCTTGATCACTGCTAGCTTGGCCATCAGTTATTACAATGTCTGATGATCTTGATGCTTTAGCAGCTGAACTAACGGGGAAAACTGGAAATGGAAGATTGCCTCTTGATGCGTATGCTAGAGCAGATCTATTCTTGTCGGCATCGACTATGCAAACTTTTTTACCTTCAGAATGCCAAACACTAGCAAGGTGAATAGTTGTGCAGGTCTTGGCTACACCCCCTTTTTGTCCGCAAACGGTAATGAACAATTTTTTATTTTTGTTTCTCTTACTTTGGAGAATAATTTCTTAATGTCAAGAGCAAATGATTTTTAATGCTTTAAAACTTATTTTTTGAAATATTTTAAAGAAGTTAATATTTTAGATAACCTTATAAAGTTCCTTATTTAAATTGGCTAGTGAAGAAAAGAATTGGATTAGGTACATGGTCTTGGGGGAATAAGCTTTTTTGGAATTACCAATCCATAAATGATGATGATTTATGTGAGACATATAATGAAGCGTTACGAAGAGGTTTCGATCTAATTGATACTGCAGATTCTTACGGTACTGGGAATCTTCAGGGTAGAAGTGAATTATTGATAGGAAAATTTTTACTAAATACTCCTTCAGCAAAGAAAAAAAGAATTCAAGTAGCAACCAAACTTGCACCATATCCCTGGAGAATAGGTAACAGAGGGTTTAATAAACCTTTTTTGAAAAGTTTAGAGAGACTTAATAACAAATTAGATATCGTCCAATTACATTGGTCAACTGCAAAATACAATCCTTGGCAGGAATTAGGGCTTTTAAATAATCTTTGCGATTTAAAAGATGAAGGCTTTGATTTTCAAATAGGCTTATCAAATATAGGCCCTAAAAGATTGATGCAATTAATTAATTTCTTGGCAAAAAGAAATCAGAGCCTAAAGAGTGTTCAGATACAGTTTTCATTGCTTGCTCCCGATTTAGAAAAACAATATAAGGTAAAAAAAATTTGTGAAGAAAATAATATTGATTTCTTTGCTTATAGTCCTTTGTCCTTTGGAATACTTTGTATTGATCCAGATAAGGAAGAGAATAAAGAAAAAACTTTTGTTCGCAATGCATTATTTGAAAACTATAAGAAACCAACATATGAATTGCGGAGGTGTTTAAAAAGAATTGCAAATCAAAGATCAGTTTCCCAAGCGCAAGTAGCAATTAATTGGTGTTGTTATCAAGGAGTTATTCCACTCGTTGGAATGCGAAAAAAATCTCAAGTTATAGATGTATCGAATGTATTCAAGTGGAATTTAAACAAAAGTGAATTTAAATTACTTCAGGAATTTTCAAAAAAATGTTTAAAAAAAATGCCTAAAAATCCTTTTTCAAGTATTTAATTAAATTTTTAGCTAGATATCTTTTTATTTTTTTTTATTTGAGAACTATTATTCCATAGTTCATTGGGAAATTTTTCTCCAGTGAATCTAATAACTTTTGGTTTGAGATTTATAATCAAGTCATTCAGTTTTTTATTAGATTCCATTTTGCAAGATTCGATTTTTTAATAAGATAAATTAATTTAAAACTTATCTTCTCAGTATTTATACTTATAAAATTAAATAAATTCTTTTTATTACAAGCATTTGCAGCAATATTTACACACTAATAAATTATCTATTACAACTTCTTAGTTCTTTAAAAAAAGTGGAGTCCTTCCAGACTCCTCGTATCATTTGGTTGATAAGGCTGATATAACCCCATCTCCTTTAGGATCAAGCAGCAACTGGTGCTGTTTGACGGGAGAAACTAACGATTTTGTTAGCATTTGTGTTTTTGCTCTAACCGAGCCGGCTTCAGTCACCTTCCTTATGCCCCGTCGAAACCATTACAACCCCTAATAGTGGAGTTGAGCGGAATCGAACCGCTGTCCGAAACATCGGTTGAGATCACCTAGTCCAATTGGACATTTATATTCTGACAGGCAAAATGGTTATTGAATAGTTTTTTTACTAAGTTTTATCGTATATGAAAGTAGTGGCATCATCTCCGGAGGGACTAGAGAAATCTTTAGCAGAAGAAATTTCAAATTTAGGAGGATTTAATATTAATACTTATAAAAGATTTATTAATTTTGAATGTGATTTTGAAACTTTTTGTAGAGTTCATTTCTATTCCAGATTAGCTTTTCGTTTTTATAGAGAAATTGCAAGTTTTAATTGCTATGACAAGCAATCTTTATATGCCGGGGTTAGAGATTCATTTGATTGGTTGAATTGGTTGCACTTTGATAAAACGTTTAATGTTCAAGTAACTGGGAGAACATCTTCTTTAAGTCATACTCATTTCACAGCTCTTGAAGTAAAAAATTCCATAACTGATTTGCAACAGGCAGTTTGGAATAAAAGATCAAATATTTCTTTAGATAATCCTGATTTTATAATTCATCTGCATTTAAATAATAATAATGCAATTCTCAGTCTTCAAAGCAGCGTAGAAAGCTTACACAAAAGAGGCTATAGGCCCGCAATTGGAAATGCTCCATTAAAAGAAAATTTAGCTTCTGGATTGATAAATATGACTCAATGGAATGGCAAAGTTCCATTAATAGATTTTATGTGTGGCTCGGGTACTTTTTTAATTGAGGCAGTCAACCAATTCCTTGGAGTTCCCCTAAATATTGATCAAGTATATCTTTTTGAGAATTGGTTGGACTTTAGGAAAGATATCTATCTTAATGAAAAAAATAAGGCAAAAAATAAAACTATAAATTATGAAAAATTACCAACAATAATAGGGTGTGAAATTAATAAAAAGGTTTTTGAGCAGGCGAATGTAAACATATCATTAGCTGGACTTGAAAACTATATTAAGCTTATAAATAATGATTTTTTAGCACTAGAATTAAGTTGCACACCTGGGATAATCATATGTAATCCTCCATACGGCAAAAAATTAGGCGACGAAAATGAATTGATTTGTTTATATGAACAAATGGGAATCTTCCTAAAGAACAATTTTTCAGGTTGGGAATTTTGGCTGTTAAGTGGAAATCCAAAACTAACAAAATATTTAAAAATGAAATCTTCATTGAAAATTCCCGTTAGCAATGGGGGAATAGATTGTAGATGGATAAAGTACTTAATAAGGTAATTTATTTTTTGCCTAAAACTGCCTTTGTTGTCTTGCCTAAACCCTCTAATGTTTGAGGAAGATAAGGTCCTTTAGCTAATTTTCCTCCTAGCTTCAAACTTAAGCCTGCAAGAAATAAATCGATAAATATTATGAGTAATAAATTATATTCAATATTCCAGTTATTGTATTTCGTTAGAAAAAGATAAAAAATAATATGGATGCAAATTAGTACTAATAGTAATAATGTACTGCCAATTGCCAAAAATATTCCACCACTAATTAATCTTCTTTTTTCTCTATCTACTTCTTGAAGAGCTATTCTTACATGCAAATCCATCACTGAACTTGCGATCGCTGAAATTCTCGAGGCGGTACTTGCAAAGTTTTTATTTTTTGGTTTTTCCATATTATTTTCTGCCACTGTTAAGGAGAGTTCCTATTAGTAAACCAATAACAGCCGCAATAGCAATAGATAATAGTGGTTTTTTTCTTATTGGATTTTCTATTTTTGGTCTAAGTGTATTGTTAAGTTCTTCTAATAATTCTTCTAATTGACTTTCGATAGGTTCAATTTTTTCTGATATTTCCCAATTGTTTTCTCTTATTGAATCAATGATTTCAAATAGTTGGCTTTTTATTCCAATTACTGAGGTTCCACTATGGCTTGCTATTACTTCAACTAAATCATCAATACTCCCTTTTGTAGCTTCAAGGGTTTGTTGTGCAATGTTAGGCCATTTTTCTTTTATTAAAGGTATTAAACTGTCAATTTTTTCAAGTAACCATTTTTCTGTAATAACTTCTTTTTCCGGAAGATCAGATTTATTTTCTTTTTCTTCTACTTCTTTGGGAGGATGGTAAGTCTCCATTATTTAAACTTATTTATTTTAAGATTAGACCCTATTTTCTTAATTTGGAACCCTTATATAAAGAATTGTTTGATAAGTATAGAAAAAAAACATATAAAAGTTTATTTACATTTTATTTATCTACTCAGTTCTGCAAGAAGGTTTTGTTAAGCTATTACTGAATTTATAAATTGAGTTTAAATTTCATCATGGATATTACATTTGCATCCTTAATTTTTGCATCTCGAACAATTCCTACAGATTTTGGATTAGTAGCTGCAGCTATCGCTGGAGCTGGAAGTTTGCTATTCATTGCATTAAGATTTGTACCTGATGCAGGTAATTAAATAACAGGAACCATCTTTAATCAAATCTATCTTTATCTCAACTTTGTTTTGAAAATAGATGCGGTTTATTTATTAATTAGATAATGAATAAATGGGTTTTGCTTGAACATAAAGTTTATTCTGATAATTCGTTCGATATTCATTATGATTTTCTTGTTGAAAATGGCATAGAATGTTTAACTTGGAAATTGTTAAAACTACCTTTATTAAATCAAGCTTCTATAGAAATTATTAAGCAGCCAAATCATAGACTTGTATGGTTATCTAGGATAGAACATGAACTTTCTGATAATAGAGGGTTTGTAAAACGAATTGATCATGGAATATTTAAAAGTGTTTCTGACAAATTGGACTCTGAACATTATAGATTCATTTTGAATGGTGAACTTCTTTATGGCTTATTTGAAATTTCGGGTAATTTTTGCAGATTGAGCAAAAGTTATTGATACTCATTTATAAATAAACGTAATATTCCTATTGAGAATTTTTGCAAATTAGTTATTCTTATTTAGCTATTGAGACTTGAGATTGGTACATATCAATCAGGTCGAGTTTGAAAATTTTAAATCTTTTGGGGGAAATGTAAAAATACCTCTTGAAGAAGGTTTTACGGTGGTTACAGGTCCTAACGGTTCTGGGAAAAGTAATATTTTAGATGGAATTTTATTTTGTTTAGGTCTAGCTAATAGTAGAGGTATGAGAGCTGAAAGATTACCAGATCTAATAAATAACTCCAAAGTTAAAGAGGGTAAGTCATCAGAAACATCTGTATCGGTAAAATTTAATATTCAAGATTGGTCTCCCAGAGAGGACCTTCCACCTTTGGAACTAGAAGAAGAAGAAATTTCCCTTAATAAAGGTCAAAAAGAATGGTTAGTTTCTAGAAAATTAAGGCTTATGCCAGGTGGTTCTTATGCTTCTACTTATACTTCTGATGGAAAACAATGTACCTTGCAACAGATACAGAGAATATTAAGAGATATCAGTGTTGATCCTGAGGGTAGCAATGTTGTTATGCAGGGCGATGTAACAAGAATAGTATCTATGAACAATAAGGAGAGGAGAAATCTTATTGATGAATTAGCAGGAGTCGCACTTTTTGATACAAGAATAGAACAAACTAATGCAAAATTAAATGACGTTTTCGAAAGACAAGAAAGATGTGAAATTTTAGAAAATGAATTGCAATCTAGTAAAATTAAGCTTGAAAAAGAATGTGAAAAAGCAAAGCGATATAAAGAGTTAAAGGCAAAACTATTACAAATAATAGAATTAGAGAAAGTTCTTATTTTTGAAAAACAAGTTAAGCATGTTGCATCTATAGAAAAAAAAGAAAGTGAAATTGAAAAAAATAAAATCTTATTTAATAAACAAAAAGAATCTATTAGTAAAGAAATATCAGTTTTAGAAGATGCTTTGAAAATACTTGTTGATGAGCTTAAGGAGAAAGGCGAGGATAAATTGATAAAAGTTAATTCTGATATTGGAAGTATTAACTCTAGCTTGAGAGAACTTGATAGGATATCAATTCTGAATAAAGAAGAAGGTATTAAATTACAAAAACAGAGAGATGAAATTGCAATTTCTAAGAGGAATATCGAGTTAGAAAAGATGAGACAAGAAAATTTCGATAATAATTTTTTAAATCAATTGAACTTGCAAATTGATGATCTCACTTTAAAACACAAACTATCCAGAAAAAAACTTTCTGATGCGGCTGGAGAATCTGGAGAATTCTCAAAGCAAAGTATCAAATTAAATGCTGAGCTTGAAAGTATAAAAAATCAAATTAATCCTTTGGAAATAAAAAAAAGGAAAATTGAAGAAGAAACTATTCAAAATAATATTCAAAAAGATGAGATATTGTCACAGATCGAATCCTTAGACTTAGAAAAGCAGAAACTTTTTCAGGGAAATCAAAGAAAAAAAGAGACATCCGATACAAAGAATAAAAACTTGGCAAGTAACAGCGCAGAAATTAATTCTTTAAAAAATGAAATCGATTTATTAATTAAAACTAAATCAAGGCTAAATAACGAGCAATTAAGGCTTGAAAAAGATTTATCTAGATTCGAAAGCAGGAAGGAAGCTTTAAACGAATCTAGAGGTTCATATGCTCTCAGAATTCTCTTAGAGGCAGGGTTAGAGGGTATACATGGTTATGTAGCTCAACTTGGAGAGGTCAGTGAGAAAAATAGATATGCATTAGAAATTGCTGCTGGAAATAGGTTAGGACAAATTGTTGTTGATAATGATCATATTGCTGCAAAAGCAATTGAAATTCTTAAAAAGAAAAAAGCGGGAAGATTAACTTTTTTACCTTTAAATAGAATTAAAAGTCAAAAAAAGAATTATGCAATTTCAAGATTTGAAAATAACAGGGAGAATGGATTTATTGATAAAGCTATTAATCTAATTACTTTTGATGAAGTTTATTTAGATGTTTTTCGATATGTTTTTGGAGATACTTTGGTTTTTTCAGACTTATCCTCAGCTAGGTTATCTACACAAAAAAATAGGTTGGTTACCTTAAGTGGTGAATTATTAGAAGCAAGTGGTGCTATTACAGGAGGCAGTAAGTTAAATAAAGATTTGGCTTATAGGTTTGGAATTAATAATGATATTGATGATTCCAGTCCTATAAAAGAAAGATTATTAGTTATCGAAGAAGCTTTAAAAGAGTCAAATAATGATTTGATACTAAAAAATAATAGACTGAATATATTAAATTCTAACCGCAGTCAAATAATTGAGGATTGTGCCTCATTTAATAAAGAAATTGAAGTAAATCAAGATTCTCTTGAAGCTGTCTCGCAAAGAATTGAGGATTGTAAAACGAGATTAAATAAACTTGATACTGCTAATAATTTATTAGTTAGCGAGTTAGGTCATTTAAAAAATCAATTGAAGCCTTATCACGATAAGTTTGATCAACTACAAACCATTCAAAAGGCAAATTATGAAAAAAATCAAAAATCATCATTAATAGCTTTTAATGACGATTTTAATAATCTTGATAAAAAACTTGAATTACTTATTAAAGAGAGAAATACATTACTAGATAAAAAGAATCAATTTGCTTTAAATAAAGAGCGTATCAATAATTCATTAAAAATTACTTTACTACAAGAAAAAAACTTGCAGGAATCTATTAAACAACTAGCAACTGCTCATAGTGAATGGATAGAAAAAAGAGATCAATTTAAAAAAGAGCTTTCAGATCTCGATAGTCAAAAAAATTCTCTAGAGAAGAATTTAGGTTTATTGAGAAGGAAAAGAGATGAATTGAACTCTTCAATTTCAAATAAAAGGCAAGAATATAATAACTATTTGTTAAAGCTTGAATATCTTGAAAGGGATATGCATTCTCTTAGAGAAGAGATGAGGAGCGAGAAAATAAAATTAGAAAATTATAAAAAAGATCTACCTAATCCTTCCCCGGAGTTTGGAGAATATGAAGGGAAGAGTCTTGAATCTTTGCAATCAGAAATTTCGACTATAAATGCAAAACTAGAAAGCTTAGAACCTGTCAATATGTTGGCTCTTGATGAACTAGAAGAATTAATTGAGAGATTAAATGGTTTGCGAGAAAAATTAGAAATTCTATCTAATGAAAGATCTGAATTATTGTTGAGAATAGAAACTGTATCTACGATGCGTCAAGAAGCTTTTATGCAAGCATTTAAAGAAGTTGATAGACATTTTAGAGAAATTTTTGCAAATTTATCAGATGGAGATGGATTTCTACAACTTGAAAATCCAAATTCTCCTTTAGAAGGAGGATTAACTTTAGTTGCTCATCCTAAGGGAAAAAATGTCAGAAGATTAGCGTCGATGTCAGGTGGTGAAAAATCGTTAACTGCTTTAAGTTTTTTATTTGCTTTGCAAAAGTATAAGCCTTCACCTTTTTATGCATTAGACGAGGTTGATAGTTTTTTAGATGGTATTAATGTTGAAAGGTTGTCAAAACTAATATCAAATCAGTCATCAAATGCTCAATTTATAGTCGTAAGTCATAGAAGGCCTATGATTAGTGCATCTGAACGAACAATTGGGGTTGCGCAAGCAAGAGGTGCTAATACTCAAGTTCTTGGGTTACCAAATGCTGCATAAACACACTTTTTTAAATTTATACGTCAGAATGATAAAAAGAAATTTATGAGCTTGTCTAACACATCTGCTAATAAGAATCTCCCTAACTCTGTTCCTAGTGAACGTTTATGGTTAAGGTCAGAATTAATGGGAACACAAGTGATAACTACTGATACTGGAAGGAGGCTAGGCGTAGTTGGCGAAGTTGTTGTTGATATTGATAGAAGAGAGGTGGTCGCTTTGGGACTAAGAGATAATCCACTTACAAGATTTTTACCAGGTTTGCCAAAATGGATGCCTCTAGAAAGTATAAAGCAAGTTGGAGATGTCATATTAGTTGACTCCCTAGATTCTTTGAGTGAAAGTTTTTCTCCAGAGAGGTATGGGCAGGTAATTAATTGTCAAGTGATTACAGAATCTGGACAACTTCTGGGAAGAGTTCTTGGCTTTTCTTTTGATATTGAGACTGGGGATTTGATATCTCTTGTTATGGGTGCTGTTGGTGTTCCACTTTTAGGCGAGGGAGTTTTAAGTACTTGGGAAATACCTGTTGAGGAAATTGTAAGTAGTGGTACCGATAGGATAATTGTTTATGAAGGTGCGGAAGAGAAATTGAAGCAACTAAGTAGTGGACTACTTGAGAAACTTGGAGTCGGTGGTTCTTCATGGGATGAGAGGGAAGTAAATGGATACTCAGCAAATCTTGTACCTGTTGAGAATCAGTTACTTTCAGGTTCTGAATCAGAACAGCAAAACAATTTGGTTGAGGAATATGAAGAAGTTGTTGAACAAGATGATTATGAAGATGATTATGAAGATGAACTTGAATATGTTGAAATAAAGGGTTCTGAAGAAGAAATAAATAATAGAAAAAAGCTATACATGGATAATGATGATTCTGATCAGATCCAGAATCAAAATAGTGTTAATCAAATAGATGAAAAAAACAATATTGATTTAAAGCAAAAAAAACAATCAACTACTAATTTAGCTTCGAAAAGACCAATTCAAAATGCAACTGAAACTTTAGATATTGAACCTCTAAACGAACAAAATTTAGTTCAAGAAAATAAAAAATCAGAAAAGTTTGAAATTGATGATCCTTGGTAATTGTTAAAGTTGTTTTATTGAATTAACAATTATAGAGGCAAGTTTTTTTGCAGCACCTTTATCGCCTCTTTCTTTGTTTAGATTATCCCTAATACTTTTTAATTGATCTCTATTTTTAATAAGAAATAATACTTCTCTTGCAATTTTTATTGTCGAAATATTACCTATCCTTTCAGGAACAATCATTCTTTTAGCTTTAATATTTGGCCAAGCAAAAAACTTCTTTTTTTTAAAATAGAAATTTTTAATTATAAAAGTTAGGAATCTATTTATGAATGAAATTTTTCCAATTACTCCAAAAATACCGTCCCAAGCGTTCATCATATTTAAATGTTGAGTTGGCAGAACAACTAACATTGGAAGACTAATTGCTGCTAATTCTGCAGTATTTGCTCCTACAGTTGTAATTGCAAGATCACATTCTTTTAATATTTCATAGCAAGGATGTTTCTTGATTAGATAAATCTTTGTTTTGTTTGATGTTTCAATTACATAATCAAAACTAGAGTCTTTGAAGTTTTTAATTGTTTTGATTTTTGATGAGTAATATTTAGCAATTGGATTTTTGTTGCTTTGAAAAAATAAATATTCACTTTTATCAGTAGTTGGTGCAATGGGGATTATAAAATTTATATTTTGATTTTCTTTAGCGATATGATCTGCAACTTCTAAGAAGAAAGGAATTCCAATAGAAAGCTTTGCTTTCTTAGAACCAGGCAATAATGCAATGTAGTGTTTTTCTTTATTTCTTTGGGATATTTCGCTATTAAGTTTGATATCTGCCATCAAATCGCCAATTACTTTACATTTATATTTATATCTTTTAGGTATTAACTCTTTTACTTTTACATTCATAGCTGCAATTTCATTGGTCCATTTAGGCCATCGTGAAACCCATTCAGCATATGTGATATTTAAATAACCTAATCTTTTAGCCAGTAAAATGCTCCAAAATTGATCCCCACCAAGGAAAATAACTATCCCTTTTTTGGGCCAATCAGCAAAAGAATTTGGGTTTATTAATAATTTCCAAAAACTTTTGGATTTTGTAATTAATTCGAATTTATTCCATGAATTTGCAACTAAAAATTCTTTACCAGTGGCATTTGGGCAAGGAACAAGGACTAACCTAAGAGTAAAATCTTGTTCATCTTCATCGCGTAGTGATTTATTTATTTTGTTTAGCTCATCCACTACAGGATTTACCCATGTAGTTAATTCACCAGGACCATTGGAAATTATAACTACTGCAACTGATTCTTTTTTCATTGCAGTCAAACCAGAATACATTAAATGCGGACGGCGAGACTTGAACTCGCAAGGCCGAAGCCACACGCTCCTTAGACGTGCGCGTCTACCAATTCCGCCACGTCCGCAAAGGGTTTTCGACCATCGGCGGATGTGAAAACCTTAAAAATATCATACATTATTGGCTGAATTAAGGATGTAGTTCGAAAAGAGTTTTTTTGAAAATGATGAATAATTTTTCTATTGCATAAAACAAATATTTATACATATATAACGTTTGAGGTTGTATTGTAAAAAATGTCCTCTGATCACTAAAAAATTTTGTTGAATACTTTGGCAAATAATTTTTTATTTTAAGTCATTTCATTTCTTCAATTTTATTTTCATAATGGTTGAAAAAGTTTTAATTGCTAATCGTGGAGAAATAGCTTTACGAATTGTCAGAAGTTGTAGAGAACTAGGTATTGCAACCGTTGCAGTTTTTAGCACTGTAGATAAAAAAGCATTGCATGTTCAGCTTGCTGATGAGGCGGTTTGCGTAGGAGATTCATTAAGTAATAAGAGTTATTTAAATATTCCAAATATACTTGCTGCTGCTACATCGAGAGGAGTTGATGCTATTCATCCTGGTTATGGATTTCTTGCGGAAAATGATAAATTTGCTGAGATGTGTAATGATCACGGCATAGTTTTTATTGGCCCATCTCCTAAAGCTATTAGATCTATGGGAGATAAATCTACAGCTAAAGAAACTATGGAAGCAGTTGGAGTTCCAACAGTACCTGGTAGTAAAGGCTTGTTATCAAATGTTGATGAAGCTTATAAATTGGCAGATGATATTGGCTATCCGGTAATTATTAAAGCAACTGCTGGAGGGGGTGGAAGAGGTATGCGGTTGGTTGAAAACTCTGATAATCTAGAAAAAATGTTTAAAGCAGCTCAAGGCGAAGCAGAAGCAGCTTTTGGTAATGATGGTTTATATATGGAGAAATTTATAAAGAAGCCAAGACATGTAGAAATTCAAATTTTGGCCGACAGGTCTGGTAATGTTGTGCATTTAGGAGAGCGGGATTGTTCAGTTCAAAGAAGACATCAGAAGTTACTAGAGGAGTCTCCTAGTCCTGCAATTAATACTGAGCTAAGAAAAAAAATGGGGAATGCAGCTATTGCTGCTGCAAAAAGTATCGGCTACGAAGGGGCGGGGACAGTTGAATTTTTAGTTGATGATGATGATAATTTTTATTTTATGGAGATGAATACTAGGATTCAAGTTGAACATCCTGTTACTGAAATGGTTACAGGAGTTGATTTAATAGCTGAGCAAATAAAAATCGCAAGCGGGGCAAACTTGGAATTTAATCAGGATGATATCCATTTAAACGGTCATGCCATTGAATGTAGAATCAATGCTGAAGATCCTTCTCACAATTTCCGACCATCACCCGGAAAAATAACTGGGTGGCTTCCTCCTGGTGGCCCTGGTGTAAGGGTGGATAGTCATGTCTATACAGGCTATGAAATACCTCCTTTCTATGACTCATTAATTGGTAAATTAATAGTTTGGGGAAAGGATCGTAATACTGCAATTAAACGTATGAATAGGGCTTTAAATGAATGTGCAGTAACTGGTATTCCTACAACAATTAACTTTCATCTAACCTTACTTAATAAATCTAAATTTAAGCAGGGTAAGATACATACTAAATATGTAGAAGAAGAATTATTGCCAAATTACTGAGAAATAATTAAAAGATTTCTATGAAATATGTGTATGCAATGCAAGTTTTATAAGCCCTTGCTGACCGACTAATATTTCTCTTAAAAAGCTTATAATTCCGATCCAAATTACGGGTCCAACATCAACGCCTCCAATAGGAGGAATTAGTTTTCTTGTTAAATTAAGAATAGAGCTTGATGGTATTGAAACTAATAACCATAAACCTTTACTTAAATCAATTTTTGGGTACCAAGTAAGTATTAATCTTATTAGAAACACTAAAGTTAGATATGAAAGAGAAATTCCTAAACTAATATCTATAATTTGAAGAGAGTTTACAAGCAAGGAAATCACAATTATTTAATTCATCTTAATAAATAACCCATTGAAACGTATTTAATTCGTATTATAAATTGAGAATTTAATATTTAAAAAGTGTTTCAAATCTCAAATTTATTACTAGCCGCAGATTTTTCTGCTGAAGTTGCAAATAATTCCGCAGTTGGAATGATAGGTAGTTTTATTGCTGCTGCCTTACTTATCGTTATTCCAGCCACTGCATTTTTGATTTTTGTCAGCCAGAAAGATTCCCTCGATCGTACTTCTACTGGAAGACGCTAGTTTTTGTAAAAGTTTTAAGTACACTATATATAGGGGATATAAGAAACCCTTTAAAAAATAAATTTTTGGAGAAAGAATGTGGTCAATGCTAGTCTCAATTGGGCAAGTATTGTTGGTATAGTTCTCGCGGTATGTGGAGGAGGCCTTTATTTTTTGAGGTCCTTTAAACCTGCCTTGGCGCGGGATTATGATGTTTTCTTCGCAGCAATTGGACTTTTGTGCGGAGGAATATTATTTTTTCAAGGCTGGAGGTTAGATCCTATCCTTCAGTTTGGTCAGTTTTTATTAGCAGGAACTACAGTTTTTTTCGCATATGAAAGTGTGCGATTGAGGGGAGTTGCTACTGATCAAGCTAGAAGGTCATCTTATTTTGATGATGATCCTATTTCTGATGTTCCAAGAAATTCTAGAGGTCAATTTAATGAAGATTATGATAGATTTGAAGAATCGGAAAGACCATCTAGAAGATTTAAACCTCAAGAAGATGAATTTGAAAAAGACTTTGCGGAGGGTAGATCTCGTAGAAGGAATGTTTCAAGAGCCATTCCCTCTGCTGCAGCAAGTAGAAGTAGGCCATCTACAAGGGAAATAAGTCAGTTTGAAAATGACGAGCCTATAAGAAGGAGAAGACAGAGTTTTGAAGATAGAAATAGGAAACAACCAGAAACAAATAACTTTGGTGAAAGAAGAAATTTATCGCGTGATGAAGTTAAAACAGGGTCAAGACCCAGAATGAATCGTACAATTTCTAGACAAGATAATATCTCCCCTTCTCCTGATTCTTCTCCATTAAGAAAGAAACCTACTAGATCTCCTATTAGGCAGCAAACTTCAAAAGCTCAAGTTGAAGATGCTTCATTTAAAGATACTAATCAAGTTAAAAAACCACGTGAGACTCGTAGAGTAAGCTCTTCAGCTAGATCAAGTTCAAAAAATCCAAATAGTAGATATAACGTTGGAACAAACAAGAAAAAACCTAGAGATAACAGTTCTAGATTTGATGATTAATTATAGGATTCCTGCCCATTTTAAAAACGATTGTTTACTAAATAGTTCAATCAATATTATTGAAAGCAAGCCAATCATTGCAAATCTTCCATTAGTTTTTTCAGAATAACTACTCCATCCAAATTTATATTCATCTTTAATTTCTATCGATTCTTCATCTAATTGATTATCTCCAATTTGTTCATTGATATAATTTGGATCTTTCTGCTGTTCTATAAAACTCTCATTCTCTAGATTAGTGACTTCTGAGTTAGTTTGTTCTTCTTTCGAATTCATTTTTTTTTGTTAATCCTTAAAATTATACTTATCAGACGTCAATAATTTCCAGTCTCCCTGTCCATTTAATTCTAAAATATTCTCGTGAAAATCTTTCAAGCTAGGTCTATGTCCAACACTAATAAGAGAAAGTTCTCTTTCCTTAAGTAAACTATATAGTTTTTTTTCAGTGTTAATATCTAAAGCACTTGTTGCTTCATCAAGTACTGCAAATCTTGGGGAATTTAGTAAGAGTCTTGCAAAAGCCAATCTTTGTTGCTCGCCTAAGGAAAGAATTCGTGGCCAATCTTGTTTGATATCAAGATTAGGATAGCGATCCACTAAAGTTTTTAAATTTACTTCATGCAGTACAGAAGTAAGATGTTCATCACTAAATTTCTTGACTTCTGTGGGATAACATAATTGTTCCCTTAAAGAACCAAGTAGCATATATGGTTTTTGAGGTATGAATAATAATTCTCCAATTTTTGGTTTTTTAATTACTCCCTGATCGGGTTCCCATAAACCACTAATCATTCTTAGTAAAGATGTTTTTCCGCACCCAGATGGTCCAACTACCAAAAGTGATTGATTATTGTCGATGCTCAAATTTAAATTTTTAATTATTGTTTTATTTGATCCTGGTGGGCGAAGGTCAGCATTATTAATAAGAATTGAGGGGTAATCTGAAATAACGTTTTGATTGCTTGTTGGGTTGGTTTGACTAATGGATTCAACTTTTGATTGGAATCCCTCTAACCTGCCTATACCAGCAGTAAATTTTGCAAGTTCTTCGATTTGATTAACAATGAAAAATAACGAACCTTCAACCATTCCAAATGCAAAGCTTGCCTGAATAAAGCGTCCATAATCAATATCACCTTTAAAGTAAGGGATTGCCATTATTAAATATGGAAAGAAATTTCCAGCATAATTAATGGATCTTCTCATGACGTCTATTATGACTCTCCATATAATCAGTAAATTAAAGTTTCTCACCACTTCGCCTAAGCGTCTTTCAGTTTCACTTTGCTCAGGATTCTCCCCAGAGTAAAAGGCTATTGATTCAGCATTATCTCGAATATGTACTAAGCCATATCGAAAATCTGCTTCATATCTGAGTTGATCAAAGTCAATCTTTACAAGATTTTTTCCAGCAATTAAGAGGATAGAAGTTGCAAATGCGGCGTAACCAAATAAAGAAAAAGTAAGTGTTGTACTAATACTCCATAAAATAAGAATATTAAGTGAAAATGTTAGTAGGGCGTCAAAAATACCTAATGTGAAAGAGAGACTTTGCCCGGTAAAAGCTCGAGTATCATCTGTGATTCTTTGATCGGGATTATCTACATCGGTTTGATCTTCATCATTGGGGTTTAACTGGTAATAAGCTTTATTAGTCATATAATCTTTGACTAGACTTTTTGAAAGCCATTCTCGCCAAATTATTCCCAACTTATATGTAAAAAATATTTGGGAAACCCGTATTGGTAGAGCCACAGCGAAACAGCAAGCGTAAATCCCCAATATCCGATAAAATCCATCTTCTTGTTTTTCTACTAAAGCATTTGTTAAATCTCTTGCAATAAATCCAATACCTGCATTTATTCCGTTTACAGCTAAAAGCATTAATACAATTATCGCAAGGAATAACCAATGCAACCATCTACGGTTTTTTAATTGACGTCTTAAGCTAAAAAAACTTCCTGATCCAATTAGGAATAATGCAGAGAAAAGCAATCCCCAACTCCCAGCCCAAATTGAATTGACAGTACTTACTACACCTCCGAAATACTTTTCAAGAAAAATTGGTTGAAAGCTTTCAAAAAAACTTATTATTCCTGTAAGACCAACAAGTACTACTCCACCAACACAAAATAAAAGAGAAATCAAAAGCCATATGAATTGGAATCCATTACATTGGTCTATAGGAAGAAAAAACGGCTGAGATAGTTTCCTTAATTTTTGTAATTGGTACAGTATTTTAGATTTATTATTAACTGGTTTATTCATTACTCGACTATTGTTATGAAATAAATTATAACTTTTAGCAGTCTATTGACCAAAGCCAATAAATGAAAGTGCCCAGTCAGGTAAATTCAAGTAATTCAAGATTGTTGCATCAAATTCATGAACTTTTGGAAAAGATTTATCTAATGCCCACCATAGTAGAAAAGGTAAATTAAATAAAATTTGTAATTGCCATTTATAAGTTAAAATGTTCCAAATTTTTATTAACTTATTTTTGAGTGAATCATCTAGCTCTTCCCAATTTTTTAAAATTAAATTGAATAAATTTTTAGATTCTGTATTTAAGGACTCTGGAGTATTCATTTTGTTTTTATTTATTTATAACCCATTAATATTTCTTTCGAGAGTTTTAACCTGGAGGCCAATTCATTTTTCTTCCAGATAAAAAATGAATATGTAAATGAAAAACTGTTTGTCCAGATTCTGCTCCAGTGTTAATTACTGTTCTCCAATTAGTTAAATTTTTTGATTTAGCTATTTTGCTACCAACAAAAAGTAAATGCCCCAATAAATTTGCATCTTGCTCAATACACTCTAATAAACTGATTATTGGCTTTTTAGGAATCACTAAAAAATGTACTGGAGCTTGTGCCTGGATATCATTAAACGCAATACAAAACTTATCTTCATAAAGCTTATCGCAGGGTATTTCTTCATTAATGATTTTTTGAAATATTGTTGTTTCAGTCATTAAATTAATTAATTGAGATAACGTCTTTTTCGTTAAACCCTTCTTTTAAAAGTTCTTTGTTCAAATCATCTTTTGATGTAACTCTATCTACAAATAATATTCCATTTAAGTGATCCATTTCGTGTTGAATACACCTCGCCAGAAGTCCATCTGCTTTCATTTTTCGTGGTCGTCCCATTTCATCTCTAAATTTTAATTTTATAGTTGATGGTCTTACTACATTTAAATAGACGCCAGGTATACTCAAGCAGCCTTCTTCATATGAATTAAGGGTTGTTCCAAAGTCTGTAATTTCTGGATTGATTAATATTAAAGGTTCTGCTGCTGAATCTTCAAAATTTACGTCTATGACAAGAAGCTCTTTGTTGATTCCAATTTGAGGTGCAGCAAGTCCAATTCCTTTAGCTGCATACATGCTTTGAAGCATTTCTCTAGCAAGTTTTCTAATTGATTCGTCAACTTTAGTTATTCTTTTGGAATTTTGTCTTAATACATCATCACCAAGTTTATAAATGTCTAGAGATGGCTTACCGGGTTGTTCTTTTGCAATTTTTTCTGAGTTTCCATTTGTTCTTGACTTTTTTGCAAGTTGTGAAAAATGGTTTGCCACGTTAAAAAAAGGTCTTTACTTAAGAGTTTAGCTATAAAAATACTAGCACTTTAATTTGCATTCTTTATAGTTTTTTTAAATGAGTAATGATGATCAGTTAAAAGTTAGGCAAACTGTATCTAAAAAAAAATCTTTTAAGGAATTAACTATTGTTAGGGATATCATTTTTTGGATTGATCTTGTTGGTGAAGGTCAAAATGAAAATGCTATTTTTGCAAGACCATTTAATGAAAAAGAGGCGTTTCCTCAGAAATTAACAAGTAAAAAAAATAATATTAAAAATAACTTTCATGGATATGGTGGTAAATCTTATCAATGTATATATTTAAAAAATAATTTTTATTTGATATGGATAGATCAGATTACCAAAGCAGTATGGTTTCAAATTTTTAAAGAGGTAGCAACAAATTATAGAAGTCAAAAAAGATATCTCGATTCAGTTCAAGAACCGAGACAACTATCTAAATCCATTGATGGAAATTTCGATTCTTCATTTGTTATTTCTCAAAAAAATTTTTTGTATGGTATTTGTGAAATAAATAATAGAGATTACTTATTTTCTTTAAACTTAAAAAAAACTAAACAGGATATTTACCGAATAAAAAAATTTAAAAATTTTGCTGGAGAATTATCTTCTAATACCTCTGTTAGCTTACTTTCTTGGGTCGAGTGGGATTCTCCATACATGCCCTGGGAGAAAAATGATCTTTGTTTTGCTCAAATTGACTCAGATGGAGAGATAACAAAAATAAAAAAATTCTCAGATAAGCTGATTAATGCCAAGAAAAACGTTTCTTTTTTTCAACCTTATTGGATAAGTGAAACTCTTTTAGTATGTTCTGAAGATAGTTCTGGATGGTGGAACTTATTGTTTTTAGATGCTAGTAAAATTGAGAATATTTTTATTAAAAAAAGAGTAGAGAGAAATTTTGTTGAATATGGAGTGCCTCAGTGGGTCTCAGGAATAACATTTTTTTCAGGGGATATAAAAAATTTATTTTGTTTAGCAAAAAAAGAAAATAATTTAGTAGTTGAACAATATAAAGATCTTCAATTCGTTAAAGAATTTTCTACTCCTTTTAACTCAATAAGTGATTTTAGTGTTTTTGAGAAGAAAGTAGTTTTGAAAGGTCATGGATCAGATTTTCTTGGAAATTTACTTGAAATTGATTGCAAAAAGGAAGTTTTATCAAATGCTTTTGAGGAAATAAATGCTGAATATATAAAAGATTGTTCAAAACCTGAATCTTTTTGGTTTAAAGGTTTTGAAGATAAATCTACTCATTCTTTTTTATATAGGCCGCTTGTTGAAAAATTTAGAAAACCACCGCTTTTTGTTAGAGCTCATAGTGGGCCAACTTCATTTTTTGATGGATCATATAATTCTGAAGTTCAATATTGGACGTCGAAGGGATTTTTTGTTGCTGAAGTCAATTATGGAGGATCATCAGGATTTGGCAAGGCATATAGAGAGAGGTTGAATTATAAATGGGGTATTGTTGATTCTTATGATTGCAAAGCACTAGCTCTTGAATTGATTAAATCAAATCAAGTTGATAGTGAAAAAGTAGTAATTTTAGGGAATAGTGCTGGTGGGTTAACTGCCCTTAATTGTTTATTATATGGTTCTATTTTTACAGCAGCAATTTGTAAATATCCTGTTATTGATTTGAAGGATATGCATTACAACACCCATAGGTTTGAAAAAGATTATTTAAATTCTTTGGTAGGAAATTATGTAAAAAATCATGATGACTATATAAATAGATCACCGATAAATTATATTAACAAAATAAAAAAACCTATTTTATTATTCCATGGAAAAAAAGATATAGTTATTTCTTATAAACAAACGTTAAAAATTCAAGAAATTTTGATTCAGAATAATAAATATTCAGAAGTTATTTTTTTTGATAATGAAGGGCATGGGTTTAGAAATATTGAAAATAAAGAAGTAGTAATGCAAAAATCTCAGGAATTCTTAAAAAATGCTTTGAATATTTAAGAATTGATTTTTAGAAAATCAATAGTATCTTTTAATTTTTCTATAAACATATCAATTTCTTCCTTATTGGTTGTGAAATTCATGCTGATTCTAGCTGTTGATTTAATTCCAATGTATCTGTGAAGAGGTTGACAGCAATGGTGACCACTTCTAATGCAAATTCCTTTTGAATCAAGAATTTCAGCAATATCATTAGAATGTATATTTTTTATATAAAAGGTGGCAAGTGAGGCTCTGTCTGGATCTATCTCCGGCGATGGACCTATGATTTCAATATTTTCTATTTGATTTAATTTTTCAAATAAATATCTAGTAATAGTCTTTTCATATTCATGAATTTCATCTAATCCAATATTGTTAATATAATTAATTGCTTCTGCAAGACCTATTGCTTCTGCAATGGCTGGAGTTCCAGCTTCAAATTTGTGTGGTAGGTCTGCCCAAGTACTTGTCTCTTCAAAAACATCTTGAATCATTTCGCCACCTCCAAAGAGAGGAGGAATTGTTTCTAGGATTTCTTTTCTTGACCAAAGGAAACCAATGCCTGTAGGACCGCATAGTTTATGTCCTGATCCAGCTAAAAAATCTATATTAAGATCAATCACATCCAGTTTTTGATGAGCCAAACTTTGGCATGCATCTATTAACACTAAAGAACCTTTTTGTTTAGCTAATTTAGTTATTTCTTTAATTGGATTACAGCAACCTAGAGTATTACTAACATGTACCAAGCTAACAAGTTTAGTTTTAGATGTTAGTTTTGATTTAAAGTCATTTATATCTAATTTCCCATCTTTATCTATACCTATAAATTTTAATTTGCATTTATTTTTTGCTGCAACCATTTGCCATGGAACAATATTGCTATGATGCTCCATTATTGATAAAAGAATTTCATCGTTTTCTTTTAATGAATATTCGCCCCATGATCTAGCTACTAGATTGATTGCCTCTGTAGCATTTCTTGTGAAAATAATTTCTTTTGCTGAATTTGCTTTTATATATTTGCTAATTAAAAATCGTGCATTTTCAAATTCTTCTGTTGCTTTAGCACTTAATTGATGTGCCCCTCTATGTACATTGGCATTAAAGTTTTTGTAATATTGATCAATTTTTTTTAAGACTTGTATTGGTTTTTGTGTGGTTGCAGCATGGTCTAAATAAATAATTTGCTCATTACTTTTTAAGTTCTTATTTAAAAGAGGAAAGTCTTTTTTCGTTATTTCAGAAAAATTTTGAATCGTTTCCATTAATTTTCATTTAAAAGTTTATTAAGCAAATCCCATTTATCTTTTGAAATGGGAATAAATGAAATTATTTCTTGAAAGAAAGAACTTAATTGTAGTTTACTTGCTTCTGTTAATGTGATCCCTCTTGTTCGCATATAAAAAAGTTCTTCTTCATTTAGTTGCGAAATTGTAGCTCCATGTTTGCATTTGACATCATCAGCAATTATTTTTAATTGAGGTTTGGTGTCTATTTGTGCGAGATTTGATAAAAGTAAATTTCTGCTTAATTGGGAAGCATCAGTTCTCTGGGCAATTTTCGGAACTATTATTGAACCTTCAAATATTGCATGTGATTTATCATCAGCAAGTGATTTATTTATTTGATCCAAAAATCCATTTGGGCCATTAAATTCTATTTTTGTATAGGTTGAAATTTGCTCATCTTTTTTTGTTATTTGCATACCTTTAAGATTTGTTTTAGCGTTTCCCGCAGATTGTTTAATACTAATTTCAAATCTCGCGTAATTGAATTTGAAATGTAAAGATCCTAAGTTGTATGTACTATTTTTTTGTTGAATTACATTGAGAGAATTTAATAGATTGGATCTGTTTTCACCATAAGAAACAATACCATGATTTACGGAACTATTTTCTTTCAAGCAAAAGAAAGTTGATTGAGATAATGAAGAGTTTTCTTTACCAAGATTTACTTGTAATAATTCAACGTCGCAATTCTTTTCTAAAAATATTACGAGGGTTTTTGCGTTTAGAGAATTTCTTGATGCATGACTAAAAACTTCAATAGGAGGAATTTTTGATCCATTTATTTTTAAGCCCAAAATATTATTTTTACAACTTAAAGACAGATTTAGTAGTTCACTCCAATTTTCGTTTTGCTTAAAAAAAGATATCTGTTCCTTGATATATTTTTGTAATTCATCTTCACTTAATTGCTGTATTGAATAATTTTTCTCTATTAATTTAATTTGGCAATCCTCACCAATTATTAATCTAATAGTACTTTGAGAATTTTTCGGATATGGTACATCAAATTTTGAATCTTTTTCATTAATTGAGTAATCTAAAAAGCTTGACAATTTTGATTTATTTGAAAGTCTCCATAGTCCACTTTTAGGATTAGGGAGAGGGCTTGATTGTAATTTATGAAGACAGATTTTTTGTATCTCTGTTAGGTTATCATCCGATTTATTAGTTTTTATTTTTTCAATAATTTCCATTTGTTTAGGTCTCTTTTATAAAGTTATCAGTCCATTCATACCCTTTTTCCTCAAGTTCTAGAGCAAGATCACTCTCACCAGTTTTTATGATTTGTCCGTCTGACATAACATGGACATAATTTGGTTTAATTTCATCTAATAATCTTTGATAGTGGGTAATTAGTATAATTCCAGTTTGAGCATTAGATATTTTTTTAATTCCTGATGCCACTATTCTTAGAGCATCTATATCTAGACCAGAATCGGTCTCATCTAATATTGCTATCTTGGGCTCAAGCAAAGCCATTTGCAGAATCTCATTTCTTTTTTTTTCACCTCCGGAAAAGCCTTGATTTACACTCCTTGATAAGAATGCGTGATCCATTTTCACAATTTCTAACTTTTCTTTAACTAATTCTTCAAAATCAAAAGTATCTAATTCTTCTTTGTTGAGGAATTTCCTTCTAGCATTAGTTGAAACTCTTAGAAATTCAAGATTACTTACACCTGGGATCTCAATTGGATATTGAAAACCAAGAAAAATTCCTGATTGAGATCTCTCTTCAGGTTCTAGAGAGTTAATGTTTTCACCTAAAAATTTTATGTCGCCATTAGTAATTTTATATGAGGGATGTCCTGCAATGATTTTCGAAAGAGTACTTTTGCCACATCCATTTCTCCCCATAATGGCATGGATTTCTCCAGGATAGACAGTAAGTGAAACCCCTTTTAAAATTGGAAGATTATCGGTAGATGCAGAGAGATTTTCAACTTCTAAAATTGGGTCTGATTCTTTCATTTTACTTTGCATTTCAGTTTAGAAATTGATAAATTAACCTACTGATCCCTCTAGTTTAAGTGCCAGTAACTTATCAGCTTCAGCAGCAAATTCCATAGGTAGTTGATTAAATACATCTCTGCAGAAACCGCTGACCATCATAGATACTGCCTCCTCAAATTCTATGCCTCTGCTTTGGAGATAAAAAAGTTGGTCTTCTGAGATTCTACATGTGCTTGCTTCATGCTCAATTTCAGAATTGGGTTGTTGAGACTTGATGTAAGGGAATGTATTTGCAGAAGCTTGATCCCCTATTAACATTGAATCACATTGACTGTAATTTCTTGATCCTGTAGCTTTTGTTCCCATTTTGACAAGACCTCTATAGCTATTTTTTGAGTTACCTGCACTAATACCTTTGCTTACAATAGTTGATTTGGTCTTAGGACCAATATGGATCATTTTTGTGCCTGTATCTGCTTGCTGAAGATTATTGGTTAGAGCTACTGAATAAAATTCTCCTACAGATTCTTCCCCTAAAAGAATACAGCTAGGATATTTCCATGTAATTGCAGACCCTGTTTCAACTTGAGACCAGCTAATTTTACTTCTCTTACCTAAACATTTTCCTCTCTTGGTGACAAAATTAAAAATTCCACCAATACCTTCTTCATCACCAGCATACCAATTTTGCACTGTTGAATATTTTATTGAGGCATCGTCTAATGCTATAAGCTCTACAACTGCTGCATGTAGGGTATTTGTATCAAACATTGGAGCTGTACAACCTTCTAGATAACTTACAGAACTTGATTCTTCAGCAATGATTAGTGTCCTTTCGAATTGTCCTGAATCCCCACTATTAATTCTGAAGTAGGAAGATAGATCCATAGGGCAGGTAACACCTTTTGGGATATAAACAAAAGAACCATCACTAAAAACTGCAGAATTTAATGCTGCAAAATAATTATCACTAGCTGGAACTACCGTTCCTAAATATTTTTCAATCAAATCTGCGTGATTTTTTACTGCTTCACTAATTGAGCAAAATATAACTCCATGTTCAGCAAGTTCCTCTCTAAAAGTTGTAGCTATAGAAACACTATCAAAGACTGCATCTACTGCTACATTTGTGAGTTTTTTTTGCTCCGTGAGGGGTATTCCTAATTTGTCAAAAGTCTCAAGAAGTTTGGGATCAACTTCATCTAAGCTAGAAATTTTCTCTTTTTGCTTAGGAGCAGAGTAATAAATAATATCTTGATAATCAATTTTGTTATATCCTAATGCTGCCCAATCAGGCTCCTTCATTTTTTGCCATTTTTGAAAAGCTTTTAATCTAAAATCAAGAAGAAATTTTGGCTCTTCTTTTTTCTTTGAAATTAATTTTATGATATCTTCACTTAATCCCTTTTCTATTTTTTCAGTTTCAATATCAGTAACGAAACCATATTTGTAAGGCTCTTTTACTACATCTTTAACTAAATTTTCGTTGACCATGTTATCAAAAATAACTTATTACAATTAGCTTTATATACTCTAACGAAAGATACCCCCAATATTGAGTTTTTTTCCTTTATTAAAACTAAAAATTAATGTCTAATCATTTTGATCCCTTGTCTAACCCATTAAACATAGAAATTATCCAAGAAATTGATAATCTTAATCTGCCTATAATGAAGAAACATCATTTAAGAATACTCGCTCATTGCCTTCAAATTTTAAAGATTATCAATATAGATAATAGTTTGGAATATCAAAATAAAAATCCCCTGAGAGAATGGTGTGATAACCAATCCAAAAAATTTGATGATAAAAAATTTAGTGATCTTTTTTACGAGCAGTTAGAATCCACTTCGAAAAAATTAAGTACTTTTTCAAAAAAAATAGGTAAAAGTATTGAGGATTTAGAGATAGATGATTTAGTACTTCTTGTTGAACAAAGCTGAATCCTCTTTTAGTTAACTGATCCCGAAGAAAAAATATATTTTTGTTGAGTCGTTAACAAATTTAGGTAATAAAATTTAAAAAAAATGAAAATTAATTTACATTTAAAAAAAACGTAAAACTTAATTAATTTCATTGATACCAACTGTTTTGAAGAGAAATATCAATTTTGAGAATTTTTTAGTAGTCAGAGGATCCTGACGACAGGCCAAAAAGACACACAATTCCTAAAAAAAAAGAACATACTGATCCCAAGCAAAAAACGGAGAATTTAAAGTGGCTGATGGGATCATGAATAAAGATCAATTACTCTCACTTACCCTCAGACAATTACGTCAAGAAGCAAGTAGATTATCGGTTCCGCTTTACAGTCGCAAAACAAAAGCTGTGTTAGTTGATTTAATACTTAAATACCAAGAAAAATCTACAACAAAAACACTTACTACACTTCTTGATCCATTAGCTGAAGAAACTCCTGAGTCCAATGCTTTCAAAAGTAGTGAAGAAGTTAAGACAAATGTAGTTTTCCTACCCCGAGATCCAGATTGGGCTTATGTTTTTTGGCAAATTTCTGATGCAGATAGAGAAAAAGCACAATCTTTGGGTGCTAATAAATTATGTTTACGATTATTTGATGCATCTGGTTCTGAAGGAAGCAACTTGAATCATGGAACACTAAGGGAGATAGCAGTTGATAGCTACAGTACCGAGTGGTACTTACCAATCCCACTTGCAGATAGAGACTATAAAGTTGAATTAGGTTACAAATATGGTTTTAACTGGATGTCATTAGCATTTTCCTCGATAAGCCATGTTCCTGGGTCTCATCCTTCCGAGCAAATTCTTGATAAATTTGTGCCTTTTAATTTAGATTCTACTCCTGAATCAATCCCAGATATTTCTAATCCTGTTGTTTCAGAACAAAATGGTATGCATGAAAGGTTATACCAAGCAGCAACAAACATACCTCTCAAAAGAAAAGTCGGTTCTGAAGAATTTATGGAAAACGTAAATTCAACAAATCTCATTGATAATCTTACAGACTCAGGTGCTGGTAAATGGTCATCAGGTTTAAATGATTCTGGAAGCGGAATTGTTAAAAATAGATCTTTTTGGCTGGTTGCTGATGCTGAATTAATTGTTTATGGCGCTACAGAGCCTACTGCAAAACTGACAATAGGTGGAGAAGATGTACCTCTTGCTGCAGATGGTACTTTTAGAATTCAAGTTCCATTTAGAGATGGGACTCAAAAATATGATATTAAAGCTGTTGATGTATCTGGTGAACAAGAAAAAAATATATCAATGAAATTTGATAGAACTACACCACTTGACGATACTAATGAAAAAGATAATGCTGAGACTGAATGGTTTTAATAAATTAAATTAATGCTGAAAAAAATTGTAGCTTTTACTCCATTGTTTGGGGCATTAACGTTTCCACTAATAGTTCCAATTACAATTTCTAAATTTGGTGTTAACTTTGGAATTCTTAGTGCATTATTAATTTCTTCATTATGGTTTATCGCTATGTTAAGAACTTCCGAAATGCCTCATTAATTTAGTTAGATTTTTGGAAGTTTTTTAAAAATATGAATCAAGCTATTGTAATTAATATCAATTCTCCTTTCCTAGATCAAAAACCAGGTACCTCTGGATTAAGAAAAAGTACTTTAAAGTTTCAGGAAGAACATTATTTAGAAGTTTTTATTGAAGCAATCTTACAATCATTAGAAGATTTAAAAGTTTCAACATTAGTAGTTGGTGGAGATGGCAGATATGGCAATATTGAAGCAATAGAAAAAATTGTACAAATATGCATTGCTCATAAAGTTCAAAAGGTTATTGTTCCAAAATATGGTTTATTATCTACTCCCGCGACATCACATTTAATTAGAAAAGAAAATGCTATTGGTGGAATTATTCTTTCTGCAAGCCATAATCCTGGTGGGATTGATGGCGACTTTGGAGTGAAATTAAATATCTCTAATGGTGGCCCAGCTCCTGAGATAGTTACTAATAAGATTTTCAAGGCTTCACAATTTCTAACTAGTTATAAAATTTGTAAAATCCAATTACCTGATTTTAGTAAATACGGGTCTTATCTTTACGACGAAACTACCTTAGAAATTATTGATGGATTAACAGATTATTCTAATTTGATGGAGAAAATTTTTGACTTTGATCAAATTAGCGATTTTTTAAAAAAAGACTTCTCATTAATCTTTGATGCAATGAATGCGGTTACAGGCCCATATGCAAAAAATATTTTTGTTGAAAAAATGGGTCTTGCACCTGATTGTGTCATGAATGGTACCCCGTTAAAAGATTTTGGAGGTTTACATCCTGATCCTAATCTTACTTACGCATCCCACTTGGCTGATTTGTTATTAAATAAAAAATCTTATAGTTTTGGTGCTGCATGCGATGGAGATGGAGATAGGAATATGATTTTAGGAAGTGGATGTTTTGTAAATCCTAGTGATAGCCTTGCAGTTATCACTGCTAACACAAAATGTGTCCCAGGTTATAAAGATGGTATTACAGGTGTGGCACGATCCATGCCAACCAGCTCAGCGGTTGATAATGTTGCTCGAGCATTAAATATACCTTGTTTCGAGACACCAACTGGCTGGAAGTTTTTTGGAAATCTTTTAGATTCTAATTTAATTACTTTATGTGGAGAAGAAAGTTTCGGAACAGGTAGTAATCATGTGAGAGAGAAAGATGGACTATGGGCAGTTTTGTATTGGTTACAAGTTTTAGCTGAGAAAAAATGTTCGGTAAGTGATTTGATGCAGAATCATTGGAAACAATTTGGTAGGAATTATTATTCAAGACATGATTATGAGGCAATTCCCTCAAATATTGCTAATCAAATCTTTGGTAATCTAACTTCTATGCTAGAAAATTTAAAAGGAAATAATTTTGCTGGCCATTTAATTAAAGTTGCAGATAACTTTTCTTATTTAGATCCCGTTGATAATTCCATAAGTGAAAATCAAGGTTTAAGGTTGGTCCTTGATGATAATTCTCGAGTAATTGTGCGTCTTTCTGGAACTGGAACTAAGGGTACAACATTAAGACTTTACTTTGAGAAATTTTTCGATCCTCAACAGAATCTTTCTTTAAATCCTCAGATCGCTTTGAAACCTCTAATAGATGATTTAGATGCTTTATTGAACATTTCAAAACTTACTCAAATGGAAACTCCTACAGTTATTACATAGAATTGAAAGTAATGATTTTTTGATTTTATTTATATGCATTCAGAAAATTTATTTACTAATTATTCTCAAATAGAAAACAATGCACCTTTGGCAGATAAATTAAGACCAAAGAATTTGGAAGATTTTTTTGGTCAACAACCAATCCTGAATGAGAATTCGCTTTTAAGAAGTGCAATATTAAACGATAAGATTAGTAATTTTATTTTTTCTGGCCCTCCGGGTGTTGGAAAAACTACTCTAATTGAAATTATTTCTTTTAATACGCGCTCAAAATTAATTAAGTTAAATGCTGTATTATCAAGTGTTAAAGAATTAAGAAATGAAATCGCTAATGCAAAAGATAGATTAATAAATTCAAAAAGAAAAACAATTTTATTTATCGATGAGGTTCATAGATTTACATCAGTTCAGCAAGACGCTTTATTACCTTCAATAGAAAATGGAACTATAACTTTTATTGGTGCTACAACTGAAAACCCTTTCTTTGCTGTTAATAAAGCGCTTGTTAGCAGGTCTCGTATTTTTACATTACTTCCTTTGTCAGAAAATGATTTGCTAAAAATAATACAAAAAGTCATTACTCACTATTCAAAACAAAAAGATTCAAAAAAGGTTTATTTAACTCGAGATGCTATTAGTCATTTAATAAAATTTTCTGGTGGAGATGCAAGGACATTAATCAATGCGCTAGAGATGGCCATTGAAATAACTGCTGAAAATGATGCGAAAGAAATCAACATTAATCTCTCAATAGCGGAGGATGCACTACAAAAGAAAAATATTGTTTACGATAAAAATGGTCAAAATCATTACGATGTAATAAGTGCCTTTATCAAGTCCATAAGAGGTTCAGATCCAGATGCAACTTTATTCTGGCTTGCGAATATGCTGGAGGCTGGTGAAGATCCTAATTTTATTTTTAGAAGACTACTTATATCTGCCAGTGAAGATATTGGAATAGCTGATCCTAATGCCATAGTAGTTGTACAATCCTGTTGTGATGCTTTTGATAGAGTTGGTTTTCCAGAAGGATTATATTTTCTAACGCAGGCTTCTTTATATTTAGCTATTTCTCCAAAAAGTAATAGTACGAAAAGTATTTTTAAAGCAATTGAAACAATCAAATCTACCAATGCTTTTGATGTTCCACTTCACTTAAAAAATAATTCTAATAGTTATGTCAATCCTCAACAATATCCAGGTAATTGGGTCGAACAAGAATATCTTCCTAAATCTTTAAGAGGTTTAAAAATATGGGAACCAAATAATAATGGATGGGAAAAAACTCAATATGAAGAACTGCTTAGAAGAAAAGAAAATTAAAAATTTTTAGAACAACAAATAATCTCAGGATTAACAGAAGTTTTTTCTTCGTATGCTAAAGCTATAGTCCAATTATGGAAGTTAATCTGTGAATAATTTAAATGTATATTTTTCTTCTTATGAATTAATTCTTTTGGTTTTTCAAAAAATTGCCAATGGTTAATGTCTTTAGCTAATTTTCCATGATCCCATTTTATAGCCGCTTCAACAGCACACCATTGATTTAATATCATATTTTTTGTTAAATAATTATTATGGTTTGATTTATTGGTATGAAGAAAATATTTTTCTGCAAATTTTAAATAGTTAAAATCTCTATCTGTTCTCTCAATATCAATCCCTATTTTGCCTTTATGCCAGACTATAGTAATAGCATCTTTACAATGACTTAAACTGATATTTCCCATTCCAGAGGGTAAACTTGGAGGTTCTCCAGGATGAGCATAAATTGGAATTTCTAGGGGGTCTAAATCAAAAAGTGTTGAAAGTGATTGTCGCAGATAAGCTCTCGTTTCTAAGAAAATCTTTGATCTTGAATTTGTTAGGTTTTTTGCAGTTTTAATTTCTTCTACAGTTGCGACATCTTGCACACCTTTAATCTCATAAAACCAAATTTTTGGTATTTTATATTCATACTCATTTAATAATTTCAATGGCTCTTAAGGTTGGCGACAAAGCACCAGAATTTAAATTAAAAGATTCTTCTGAGAAAGAAGTCTCCCTTAGTGATTTTAAAGGTAAACGAATAATACTATATTTTTATCCAAAAGATAATACTCCAGGATGTACTAAAGAAGCATGTAATTTTAAAGAGAATTGGGATTTACTCCAGAAAAATAATATTGTTGTGCTTGGTATTAGTAAAGATAATGCATTCTCTCATCAGAAGTTTAAAGAAAAATTTAATTTACCTTTTATTCTTTTAACTGATCCTGAACCTTTCAAAGTTTCTTCTGATTACGATAGCTATGGACTGAAGAAATTCATGGGGAAAGAATATATGGGAATGATGAGAAATACCTTTTTAATTGATACTGAAGGTAACATCGAAAAAATTTACTTAAAGGTAAAAGCAGCAATAATGGCTGATCACATAATTGCAGACCTTGGATTAAGCTAATTTTTTTATGGATAGGTGGTGAATAATCATCCCCTCCATAACTAAATTAGGAGCATTGATAATATTTTCTTTTTGAGTCTTTAGAGATTTTGTGAGTAATTGAGAGTCTCCTCCACAGATTATTAAAATATCCTTTTCGGAATTAAATAAACTATTAATCACGCCAGTAAGAGAGTTGATTACTCCTTTTAAGATTGCCTCTTCTGTATTAATTAAAAAATCTTTGATCGGAATATCATATTTTTTTGGAACTTTAAGATTTTTTGTATTTTGTTCCATTGATTTTAATTGTGTTAGAAAACCTGGAAGAAGTTGACCTCCAACAATAGATCCATTTGAATTCAATTTTGTTATTGATAATATTGTTCCAAAATCTGCAATTAGCAAATCTTTTTTTGAAGGGTTTTCAATAATTTCTAAAGCGGCAATACAGGCAAAAGCTCTATCAACTCCAAAAAAATCAGGAAGATTTGATAATTGGATATCTTTAGTTTTTATTTCATTTTCTTTTTTCAGCAAAAAATTTGGTAGTTTTCCTACAGAAGCCCAAATTAATTGATCAAGATCTATATTGTCGGGAACTTTTTGCTCTTTTTTGGTGTGGAAGAATTTAGATTGATTTTTAGAATATTTTGCCCAATGAAGCCTACTATTACCTACTAATAAAAAATTTATATCTGAGACCATTTTTCTATGATCAATTTAATTATTAGTGTGTATTCCACATTCTTGTTTAATCCCTCCAAATCTTGTATCTCTGCCCTTGGCTTCAGTACCATCGGGACTGCTTGAATGCCAATCTCCTACAGAGGAATAACCTTTGATAAAAAGTGGATGGGCAGGTAAATTATTCTCTTCCATATAATAAAAAATATCTTTATTTGTCCAATTTAATAAAGGTCTTAAAGAGAGTCTTTGACGAATTAAGTCTATGAATTTCATTTTATTTCTATTTTCTGTTTGACTTGATCTAACACCGCTTGCCCAGCAGAAAATATCATATTTTTTTAGACCATTTTCTAAAGGTTTTATCTTTCTCAATTCATGATACTTATCTAAATCACTCTTTTTTTTTGTTTCCCAAAGTTTTCCGTATTTGGCCTCCATTCTGGCTGGAGATAATTCACTTTGCAGAACTTCAACTTCTAAGGATAAATTATCAATAAGCTTTTCAGCGTAATGGTATGTTTCTGGAGGAAGGTAACCTGTATCTATCCAAAATATTTTAATTTTTTTTTGTAGAGATAATTTACTGACCATATTTAAAAGGACTGATGACTGTATACCAAAACTTGTTGTAATAGCAAATTGATTATCAAAATTTTCATAACCCCATGTAAGCATTCCTTGAGGCTTCATATTTACAAGTTCTTGATTATATTTACTCAAGTTAATTTGAATATCTTTTTGGATTTTTTCAATCATTCTTTAGTTTGATTATGAGTTTAATTTTATTTCGCTCAATTTAAAAATTATTCCTATAGTTTAATAATACATTTATGCATAACAATATTTCTCTAATGAAATCAATACAAAAACCAATAGTAATAGTTGGAGCAGGTTTTGCAGGTATGACATTTGCTTTGAATTTAAAGAAACTTAATCCTTCTTTACCGATTCTTGTGGTTGATTCTGAAACTAACTTTATATTTAAACCTTTAATGTACGAAGTTTTAAGTAAAGAAATAAGAAGTTGGGAAGCCACCCCAAAATTTGCAAATATTTTTTCTGATGCGGGTATAACTTTTTTAAGAAATTGTTTAACCAAGATTTCCTTCAAAGAAAATATTCTTGAATTTAGTGACGAATTAAAATTAAGTTATCAGTATCTCGTTATTTGTACAGGATCTATTCCAAATAGTTTTTTTATAAAAGTTGTAGATGAAAATTGTTATTTTTTTAATGATGTTCATGATTTAAATAAATTAAATTCTCTTTTAAAAAAATCACAAGATACTGATTTGCATAAAAAGTTATTCATAGTTGGAGGTGGTCCCTCTGGTATCGAGTTGGCATGCAAAATTAAAGATATATTTACAGATCAATTTGAAATTAATGTAATAGAAAAATCAAACGAAATCCTCAATAAAAACAAAATTTTTAATAGAGAACAAGCAGAGAAGGCATTAGAAAAAAGAAAAATCAACGTTCTTTTGAATTCCACAGTTAAAGAAGTCTCAGAAACTAAGATTAGTATTTCTAGTGAGGTTGGAATAACTTCCTTGGATAAAGATATTGTTATTTGGACAGCAGGTGTTAAACCTAATTTGTCTTACTTAGAAACTGATCAAATAACAAAAAAATTTGGACGAATTTTAGTCAATAATAATTTGCAAATAGAAAACCATAAAAACTGTTTTGCTATTGGTGATATTTCAGTTATTGAAGGAATGGAGGATTTACCCATAACTGCTCAAGTCGCTATGCAGGAAGGAAATCATCTTGCTAATAATTTAGAACTTTTAATTCAAGGAAAAGATCTTTTACCTTTTGAATTTCAAGACAACGGTGAAATGATTAGCTTAGGAATAGGCGAAGCTTCAATTTCTGGGCTTGGGGTTACTTTATCTGGAAAATTGGCTTTCGAGGCAAGAAGACTGATATATGCTTCCAAGTTGCCTGATATTTCAGAAAGCTTAAAATCTGCATCTTCATGGATATTCCAAAAAAAATCAATTTTTAAAAAGTTTCTTAAAAAAGATTATTCGAATTAAACTTTTTTGAAATATTGTTTTTGGGTATATTGAGTTAAATAAGTTTTGTATGAATTTAATTGCATTAGTTAGTAATAATTTTGATGCGTTTATAACGGTAGTTGTTTTAATAATGTCAATAATTTTGTTTATTAGAAATACTATTGCACCAGAATTGACTGGTTTGTTATGTGTTGGAATATTTATATCTACTGGGGTTCTTTCTCCTGAAAAAGCTTTAGCTGGATTTGGTAGCCCTTCTTTAATTACTCTTATGGGTTTATTTGCAGTTTCCTCAGCATTATTCAAAAGTGGTGCCTTAGACAGAGTAAGAGAATTGATTTCTTCTGAAAGTATTCGAACTCCAAGGAAATTAATTTCTTTAATAGCTTTTTTGATTGCTCCAATATCTGGAATTGTACCTAATACTCCAGTGGTAGCATCTTTGTTACCTTTAATTGAAAGTTGGTGCGAGCGAAGAAATATATCACCATCAAAAGTTTTATTACCTCTTTCTTTTGCTACTTTACTCGGTGGAACTCTGACATTATTAGGTAGCTCAGTAAATCTTCTTGTAAGTGATATTAGTCAACAATTAGGTTATGGAGGTTTGGAATTATTTAGTTTGACTTCAATAGGAATTCCTGTTTGGCTTATAGGTACAACCTATATGATTCTAGTTTCTGACATGCTTTTGCCAGATAGAGGGAGAGATAAGGAGTTTATTAAAAATGGTGATATGAATATATATTTTACCGAAGTTACTATTCCCTCTACTTCAGAATTAGTTGGACAATCTGTCAGAAATAGTAGATTGCAAAGACGATTTGACGTTGATGTTCTGGAATTGCAACGAAATGGAAAAGTTATTCTTCCTCCTTTGGCTGATAGAAAGATTGAACCGGATGATAGATTAATAATTCGTGTTACAAGGGCAGACTTATTTAGGCTGCAGCAGGAACATACTATTCTGTTAGGAGAAAACAAAACATCTTTCGATGGGGCTAATGTTTTCTCAGATGATGAAGGTACCAAGACCTTTGAAGCCTTGTTACCAGCTGGTTCAACTTTAGCCGGTGCAAGTTTGAGAGAATTAAGATTTAGGCAGCGTCATAATGCAACAGTTTTAGCATTAAGAAGAGGTCAACAAACTGTTCAGGAGAGATTAGGTCAAGCTGTTTTAAGGGCTGGAGATGTTTTATTATTGCAAGCGCCGCTAGATTCCATAAGAGGTTTGCAAGCTAGTAATGATTTGCTTATTTTAGATCAATTCGAAGATGATTTACCTTTTTTGATAAAAAAACCCATATCGATTGCAATTGCAATAGGAATGGTAGTTTTGCCTTCGGTTTCTAATATTCCATTAGTAGGTTCAGTTCTTTTGGCAGTGATTGCAATGGTTGCTTTTGGATGTTTAAGACCTGCAGAGATACAAAAATCAATTAGGTTAGACGTTATTTTATTGCTGGGATCTTTATCGTGTTTTAGTGTAGCTATGCAGATAACTGGATTAGCAGATGTAATTGCAGTTAATCTAAACTTTGCCCTTAACGGAATGTCTCTTTATTTTGCACTAGTCGTAATTTTTATATCTACAGTTATTCTTACGCAATTTATAAGTAATGCTGCTTCGGTTGCTTTGATTTTGCCTGTTGCTATTGAATTCTCAAATGTTTTAGAAATTTCACCAAACGCTTTAATAATGCTTGTTTTATTCGGTGCAAGTCAATCTTTCTTGACTCCAATGGGTTATCAAACAAATTTAATGGTTTATGGTCCTGGAAGATATAGATTTTTTGATATCGCAAAATACGGAGCCGGATTAACACTTATAATGTCATTTACTGTGCCAGCATTGATAATTTTAAATTACGGGTAACATCGTGAAATTAACAAGTAAGGTTTATAAGTTAAAAGATGCTTACAAAAAGCTATCTGTACCTCAATTTACTATTGTTACAGGCTTGTTTATTATTTGCCTTGGAACTTTAATTTTGAGCTCTCCATTGTGTTCATCTTCAAAAGTTGGTTTGTGGGAAGCATTTTTTACTTCTACTTCTGCAATAACCGTTACTGGCCTAACCATAATAGATATTGGTGTTGATTTAAATTTCTTTGGCCAAGTTTTCTTAGCTTTTATGCTTTTGTCAGGTGGTCTAGGATTAATGGCTATTACAACATTTTTACAAGGGTTTGTTGTAAAGGGGACAAAGCTAAGAACTAGATTAGATAAAGGAAAGACTTTAGATGAATTTGGAGTTGGAGGAATTGGTCGAACTTTTCAAAGCATTGCTATTACTGCGATTAGTATCATATCCTTGGGCGCAATTGTCTTATATTCTTTTGGATTTGTAGACATTCAAAATAATTGGGAAAGACTATGGTCCGCGATTTTTCATAGCATTTCTGCATATAACAATGCAGGATTTTCGTTAATGTCAAATAGTCTTCAAGACTATAGAACAAATTATTTGGTGAATAGTGTTTTTGTTTTTCTCATTGTTATGGGTGGATTGGGTTGGCGGGTTATTGATGATATTTGGAGTCATAAAAAAAATCTTTCTTATAAGAAATTAAGCCTTCATTCCAGACTAGTTATTAGAACAAGTTTGTCTCTAATATTATTCGGCTCATTAGGATTCTTTATGACTGAATCGTTGCTAAATAGTCAATTTTTTAATGATTTAAATTTGTTTGAACGAATAATGTCATCTATCTTCGAAACAGTTAGTGCAAGAACTGCAGGCTTTACAAATTTTCCGATTTCTTTGAACTCTATCTCAGATACGGGCCTTTTATTATTAATGACGCTTATGTTTATTGGAGCAAGTACAGGAGGTACTGGTGGAGGCATAAAAACAACAACATTTATTGCTTTAATGGCTGCAACAAGATCTACTTTAAGAGGTCAGAAAGATGTAATTATTAGCAATAGATTAATTTCAGATAAAGTTATTCTAAAGGCAGTTGGAATCACAGTTGGATCTTTGCTTTTTGTTCTTTTAATGGCAATGTTGCTTAGTACAACTAATACTTTTGTTAAAAAAGAATCATTCACATTCCTAGAAATTCTGTTCACTTGCATATCTGCATTTGCAACAGTTGGTTTTGATATTGGTTTAACCGCAAAATTAAATCATTTTGGTCAATTTATTCTTATTGTGGGCATGTTTGTGGGCAGACTAGGAATCCTTTTGCTTTTAAGTGCGCTTTGGCAGGCTCTTTATAGGAGTAGAATAGATAGACAAAAGAGAATTGGCTATCCTAGGGCTGATCTATATGTTTAGAATTGACTGAGTTTTATTATGGCTGATTGGTGGCAGTGGTCTCAAAAGAGAGAAAATGAAGCACTCACTTTTGCAGTTGTCGGCGTTGGAAGATTTGGAACTGCAGTTTGCAGAGAACTTATTAGTAATGGTGCTGATGTTTTGGCTGCAGATTATTCGGAAAAAGCTATTGATGATTTAAGGCAATTAGAACCTTCGATAGAAGCGAGAGTAGTAGATTGTACTGATGAAGAGTCTATGAAGGAATCGGGAATTCTTGAAATGAATACTGTTGTAGTGGGTATTAGTGAACCTATTGAAGCAAGTATAACTACAACTCTTATTGCTAAGGATAGTGAAGGTAGCAAAGTGAAAAGAGTAATAGCAAGAGCTACCAGTGACTTGCACGAAAAAATGTTAAAAAGAGTAGGTGCAGATAAAGTTGTTTTCCCATCTAGGATGCAAGGAGAAAGATTAGGTTTAGAACTCGTAAGACCTAACCTAATCGAAAGATTGGAATTAGATAATCAAACTGGTATAGATGAAATAACTGTTCCAGAGGAATTTATTGGAAGATCTTTAAGAGATTTAAATTTGAGGAAAAATTATTTAGTAAATGTTCTTGCTGCAGGACCTGCTGAAGAGTTAACAGTTAATCCTCCAGCAAAATATATTTTGGAAAGAGGAAATATTTTGGTAGTCATGGGTAAAACTGTAGATTTACAGAAATTGCCTCAAAATTAATTATTTTTAATCAGATTTTTTATAATATCTAATCCTTTGAGGAGCTCTTTTTAATCTTCTGACGCTTTGTTTTTCAAGTTCATTTCTAAATTTATCAGTATTTAAATTATTTTCTGATACAGGGGATTTACTCTCTTTTTCGAAATATTTTTTTATACCCTCTTGTATTAACACTTTTGCCATATTACTTACTGTCCTAGATTCATTATCGGCCAAAATAGTTAATTGCTCACATATTAATTCTGGAAGAACTACTTGAATTCTTGGGGATTTAGGCTTCCCATTAGTTGAGTTTTGGCGGGTAGCCATGAGTCAAAGTTGATAACTGTTACTTATCAGTATACACAGTTAGTCAAGGATACTATCTTTGTGTATATTATTAGTAAGGAAATTTATGTCCGTATCAATTAATTGTTTTATTGTCCCATGAAAAATTCAAGAAAAATTGATTCTCCTAAAAGATCGATAATTGATAAACCGAAAAAAAGATTAGTCAATTCTGATACTCAAGATAATGAAAATAGTGACGTTTTGGTATCAGCTGTAATTAGTCCATATTTGTTAACTCATCTTCACCATATTCTTCAGCAGTCTGAGTATTATGCCCAAAAAGATGGTAGAAAATCTCACGCAGCTAACTTTGCGAAACTAAGAAAAGTTTTATGTTTAGACGCAAGAAGTATGGCAGATGCCTCTGCAAAAGAGATAAAAGACTTGGATAATGATTTATCTAATAATAAATATAATGAACAAAATGTAGCTTGAAGTAATAATCTATTAATAAATAGATTTAAAAAACATGTCCAGTAATGCTGAAAAGCTCTATAAGTTAATAGCCAACGATTCCAAAAAGAAACAAAGTCTGTTTATGACAGCCTTAACTAATCCCAAAAAAGCCTTAGATAAAATATGCGATATTGGCAATGAGTTCAATATTTCTGTGACTAAAGAAGAGGTTATTGAATATTTGAGTACTATTGATGATGAGGCAACTAAAATGTGGTTAATCAAGGCTCGAGGAGGTCTTTAGGAAAAGGTTTCGAATAATTATTATTTGAATTAGGAATAGGTTTTATTCTTTTGTTGTAGCCACCTCCACCAGCCAAAGTCCAAAAAAACCAATAACTTGGAATTGCGAGAGCTGCAGCTATGAAAATAACTACAATTTGTTCTATTCTTTTCATGATTTAATTTTATTCCACAAAATATTTTTTAGTAAATAAGCCGCAGATTTTGTAAATTCTATTTTTAAAACAGTGATTAGATTTGAAAGTGTAAGCAAAATTTATTCTACAGATGTTGTTTTAAAAAATATTAGTTGGGAGATTAAGAAAGGAGAAAAAGTTGGCCTAGTTGGTTCTAATGGTGCAGGTAAATCAACCCAATTTAAGATTTTGATTGGAGAGGAAGAGCAAACAAGTGGAACTATCATCAAAGAGGGAAATCCTAAAATTGCCCATTTAAAGCAAGAGTTTGATTGTAATTTGAATTTTTCAGTGAGACAGGAATTAGAAAGTTCTTTTAAAGATATACAAATTGTTGCCATTAAACTTTTAGAAATTGAGAATAAAATGAAATCGTTTGATATAAAAAAAAATTCCGATCAACTTGAAATATTTGTAAATCAACTCTCAAAATATCAAGCAGAATTTGAAGCTTTAGGTGGTTATAAAATGCAATCTGATGTAGAAAAAATATTACCAAAATTAGGCTTTTCTATAGAAGATGCTGATAAATTAGTTGGCAATTTCTCAGGTGGTTGGCAGATGAAAGTTGCACTTGGAAAAATAATCTTACAAAAACCTGATTTACTTTTACTGGATGAACCAACCAATCATTTAGATTTAGAAACTATTTTTTGGTTGGAAGAATATCTATCATCGCTTAAAATTGCTGTTATGATTATTAGCCATGATAGATATTTCTTAGATAAATTATGTAAAAAAATAATTTTTGTAGATAGAGGAACATCTGAAACATATAATGGGAACTATTCTTTTTTTGTCGAACAGAAATCTTTGAATGAAGAATCACAAAATAAGGCATATCAATTACAACAAAAAGAAATTGAGTTACAGAAGAGGTATATAGATAGATTTAGAGCTAGTGCAACTAGAAGTTCTCAAGCAAAGAGTAGAGAAAAACAATTAAAAAAGATTTCTAAAATTGAGGCTCCCTTGGCAAAATCAAAAAGTCCTGCTTTTAATTTTCCAGAGTGTCCTCGCTCAGGAAAATTAGTTCTAAATATCAAAAATTTGTCTCATAGTTTCGAGGATAAAATTCTTTTTTTAGATATTAATTTGAAGATTTCTTCTGGGGAGAAAATAGCAATATTGGGACCTAATGGCTGCGGCAAATCTACATTACTTAAAATTATTATGAAAAAAATATCTCCTGAAATTGGAGAAATTAATCTTGGTAAACACAATATAATGACTAGCTATTATGAACAGAATCAAGCTGAAGCACTTTCACTTGAAGAAAGGGTTATTGATTTAATATGTAATAAGTCTCCAGAATGGTCCCAAAAAAAAGTCAGAACCTTTTTAGGAGGTTTTGGCTTTCAAAATGAAACTGTTTTTAAATATATTAAACAACTCAGTGGGGGTGAAAAGGCAAGATTAGCATTGGCGCTTATGATCATTAATCCTAGTAATTTTCTCCTTTTAGACGAGCCAACTAATCATTTGGATTTACAATCTAAGGAAAACTTAGAATTAGCAATTAAAAATTATAAAGGTTCATTGTTAATCATTTCTCATGATCGGTATTTTATTTCAAAGGTTGCAAACAGAATTATCGAAATCAAAGATTCAAAGTTATTTTCATATAATGGTAATTACGAATATTTTTTAGAAAAAACTCAAAGTCATAAAAAGATTTGATTACTTTTAATAAAATTTTACATTTGGCTAAGTAAGATCACTCATTTATCTTTACATAGTTTATGACCCTTGATTAGTCTTAAAAATACAAAAATAAGTTTTAATCATCTATATGAAAAATTATGAATTCCAAGAAAAACAGTTTCAAATTTCTGATCCTATTGAAAGTTATTTTGAATGCATTACCACCTGTGATATGAAAGACGGTAGATGTATTTCTAGGTGTGTAGAAATACTTAAACAGAATGACAATTAAATCTTTTAGTTATTTTCTAGATTAGTTATATCAGTTGGTATTACTTTTAATTTAATAAATTTATTTCTGCGCTTCAATAATATATTGACTTGTTTATTAATACCATTTTTACTTATTTGGTCTATTACATCTGATGCTGTTGCAATATCTTTATTGCCGACTTTTACAATAATATCTTCTATCATAATTCCACTCTTTTCAGCGGGACTGTTCGGTACTACATATCCAACTTTAACGACATTATTTTTTCTCTCAGAATTACTTTCTTCTATTAAGCTAATCCCAATCATAGGATGTATTACTTTTCCATTTTTTATGAGTTGATATGCAATTTTCTTAGCTTTATTAATGGGGATTGCGAAACTTAAACCTGCTCCTGGACCTGATCTTATCAACGTATTAATACCAATTACTTCTCCCTCGCTATTTAATAGTGGACCTCCAGAATTGCCAGGATTAATAGCAGCGTCTGTTTGTATTAATTCAAGTTTTTTATCATAAATTCCTAGTTGAGTCACATTTCTATTTAGATTACTAATAATTCCAAGGGTAACTGTGTTTTCCAGTCCGAATGGATTGCCAACTGCTATGGCCCAATCACCAACTTTTATCTTTGCCGAATTCCCCAATTTTGCTTTTGGCCAAGGTCCTTTCCCTTCAATCTTTAGCACAGCTAAATCAGTAAAAAAGTCTTGCCCTATAAGTTTTGCTTCTAATTTTTTGCCATTGGTTAAACCAACAATCACCTTATCTGATCCATTCACAACATGAGCATTTGTCATTATAAGTCCATCTGCAAATATAAATCCACTACCTTGACTTTGCTCTATCCTTGGTCGATTGTCATTAGGTAAATCTAATCCAAAAAATCTTTCAAAATATGGGTCTAAAAATAATTGAGAATTTCTAGGAAATTTTCTTTTTTTAACATATCTTTGAGTATCAATTGTCACCACAGCTGCACCCGTTCTTTCTACAGCTTTAGTTATGAAAGATTTGTTTGAATATAAATCAACTTCATTAATTTTTGGTTTATTTAATGGTTGCGATATGACTTTTGAACGATATGTAATGCCTACTGTAATTAATGAGGCGATTATTAATAGCTTTTGGATGTATCTTTTCAATTTTGATTTTTATGTTCTTCGAGATATTTAATACACCATATTAGTGTAATTTAAATATAACTACTAATTAAATTAATTGAATTTAGAGAATAATTTAATATCTTAAAATAGCTAAATTTCTTTTTTTCGGGCTATGATATTAGACATATACTAACTAATTTATAAGTTCGATGACAATTCTATTTCCAATCATATATTCTGCAGCCTTAACTTATTTGGTTTGGAAAGCTTTTAAAGTAATGTCTAATGGCTGGGGTATATCCGATAATAAAAATAAACGTTACACTAGTTCCAGTTTTAAACAAAAAAAGTACACAATACATCCAGAACTTTTAGATAAATCGGGAAACATTACAGAAGAGGAGCTATTAACAGTAAGATTTTCGAATGACAATGACTCTACATTAGAAGAAAAAGGTTCAACAACTGATTAATCAAATTACATATAAGAAAAAAAATTGGAATTAAGAACAAAAATTGTCTCAGCGGTACTTAGATCTCTCAAGTTGCCACCAAGATTTCGTTTAAAAATGGTTAAGGAAGATCCAGTGAGACTTGAACTAAGTCTTACTCCTTCTTACGGTAAAAATCCTGTAATTGTAGGAATAGTTGAATCTTTAGACTTAGTTGCGCGAAGAGATAGAGAAGGTAGACTACCCAGAGACCTCCAAGGGACTTGGGACTGGACTGTAAGACATGGAAAAGTTAGTACTGGAGGTTGGAATCCTATGTTAAAAGAAGCCTTGCAAACAATGTTTGATACAGGATTGCCAGCTATTGTGTATGAGGAATTAACTGGAGATGAGTATAGACCTGTTGATGGTGTAAGACATGTTAAATAAATAATTTATTATTTATCATAAATTCTTCCTTCAAACGTTAAAATAGTTCTGATAAATGATGTAGTTAATCATGAATAATGACAATCAACCAAGATTTGGATTCGTAAATTTCGCAGAAACCTGGAATGGTCGTATGGCAATGATGGGTATTTTGATTGGACTTGGTACTGAATTAATTACTGGACAAAGTATACTTCGACAAATTGGAATAGGTTAGTATTTTACTTTACTTCCTCTGCTTTCACTTCAATGGTACTTTCACTAGGCATTTTATCAAATTGATTGTTATTATTAATATTTTCTATATTTGCGCCACAATTCATGCAGTTTTCACTTAAGCCTAGGGATATAGCCCCACAACTATTACATGTCTTGATTTTTGATTTGTAAGAATTAAAACCTATAGATACTAAAATTATTAATAGTAAAGGAATTAAAAATAATAGGAGCAAGATATTACCGAGAAAACTTATGAAAAAGTTTATTCCAAAAATTGGAATAACTATGAGTATGATTAACGAGTAAACAAGAATATTTTTATTAGCTTTTAGAAAATAATTCATCTTAGTTATTGTTATTTATATTTTCTTTTTTTATTTAATAAAGTCATACTAGCAATAACTACACTCCAGCACTGCCCAAAATATAAAATTACTCCTAATAACCATACCCACAAGGTAAGTACAAGAAAACCTCCAATAAAACCATATGCTTGAAATCTTGCACCAAGTGAGAGAATACTTTTACTGACTGCTAGGTTCAAAGTGGTTAGTCCAATTCCAATAAGAAAAGATCCTGGTAGAAGTGGTTTCAAAGGAACTTTTCGACTGGGTAAGAGGGCTTGTAGTAAAAGAGCCATTAAAGAAAATCCAATAAGTGGTATTGCAAACTTACCAACTTGCAGTAGCGGTAACTTTAATAATAAATCAGAAATAAGATTATTAGATTTTGAAAGATTTTCTAAGACGTTACTTGGGATCATTCTAAGATTTGCACTAATCTGATCTAGTACCATTAAAAAACCAATAAAGAATACTATTAAAAAGGCTTCAACTCTATTTCTTAGAAACCTCGAAGCTTGCACTCTCCAAGCGGGATTTATTTTTTTAGAAGGTATTTCGTCTTCCCAAAGTCTATCCGAACCTCTTTGAAGAGATAGATATGCATTTCCTGCTGTAAAAAGCAAAAACATAGCGCCTAGAACACCTGCCCCAAAACCTTGATCTATCAAATTAAATAATGTTGTTTCTACTAACTCAACTACTGAAGGTGGTAAAAGCTGAGCAGCAATAGCAATTATTTGCTGATCTAATCCTTCTTGTTTTCCTAGGAACCATGAAGCTATTGAAAGAGAAATAAGAAGAATAGGAAAAAATGATTGAAGTGTGTAGTATGCAAATGCAGCGCTTAAATCAACACAATCAGATTTACTCCATCGCTCACAAGCTCCCCATAAACTTTTCAGTATCCATGTTGAACTTCGCTGCATATTAATTTTCTTCAAATATTTTATATATTTACTTAATTTTTATTGTATCGGATTAAAAATTTTTTCAAGCAATTATTGATTTATCATGCAACTATTTTTCCAATAATAAATTGCCCCATGGCTTTAAAATTTCAACTTTTTCTAGAGATCTACAAGCAATTAATGGAAAATTAACATCGCTCAGGTCTTCTCCTGAAACTAGATTTAAAGGATCTGTTTCTAACCACTCTATAGAACAATTGAGTTCTTCTAATAGCAGCCAGGCTGCTGCAATATCCCATATCTTAGGGGTTGATTCTATTGCTCCGAAAGTTTGTCCCATAGCTACGCTCGTAAGATTTAAACTCGATACACCTAAGAGTCTGATTTTGCCTGGAAATACAGAGTTTGGTTTTTTTTGTAAAATTTTTATTGATCTACTACATAAAGAAATACATTCACTTTGATGATTATTTTGGCTAGGGTCTATTTTCTTGTTATTTAACCAAACCCCTTTACCTTGAATGGATACAAACTTTTTTTTCAATGTAGGAATTACTAAAAAAGAAGATTGTGGTTTACCATCAACGAACCTTGCCACTGATATAGACCAGTAAGGAATGCCTGCAGCAAAATTTGTTGTTCCATCGAGTGGATCGACCACCCAGTAAGCTTTTGAGTTTGGAATTAACTTTTGCCCTTCTTCACTAAGGACGCCCTCACCTGGAGCTATTGAAGCTAAGCCATCTACAATTGTTTTGTCACTCCATAAATCACAACTTGTTAATAATGATCCATCTGCTTTATTACTGGCGTTAATATTTCCAAAATCTTTTTTTTGACGTTGACTTACTAATTCAAATAAAGAATCTAATTCACTTAGTTGTTTATTAGTTAAATTTGGTGAATTCATACTTATATATTGCATATAGAAACTGTATCTTTAATTTTAGTATTATTACTAACCAAACAATTTTTACTAATATCAAGAAAAGTTAATCTTTTTAATTCATCTATATTCAAGTTGTAATTATATATTGCATTAATATTTTTAGATTTAGCATTACTTAATTCACTTTGTCTCACGAGAACATCTTTTAGAGTTGATATTCCGACGTCGTATCTAAGTCTAGAAAGCCTTACAGATTCTTTGCTAGATTCAATTTCTTTAAGAGAAGAAATTATTTTTTCTTCATTCAATTTAAGATTTAAGTAGGCTTTACTAATACTCGTGGTTAAAACATTTTGAAGATTTTCATGAGCATATTTTTCAGCTTCTGCATCTGCTATTTTTGATTTGTAAGAGTTCTTATTTTGTCCGCCATCAAAAATACTCCATGCAAAATTTAGACTTATGGTATTTGTATAATTAGATCCAGATTTTTCAGAGTCGATATTAGTTGCTAGAGAATCACCCTTTGAAAATGTACTAGATAATGAATTGCTGATATAGATATTTGGCTTATTTTGAGCTAAAAAGCTATTTGCTTGACTCCTTTTGATTGATTTTTGAAGAATAAGGTTTTTTAAAGAAAGATTTTTATCCAAACCTTCATTAATATTCTTATTTAATTTATGATTCCAAAACCCTGTAAGGTTTTGCTCTTTATTAGTTTCAAAATCCCCCTTAATATTGAGAATCTCTTTAAGAGAAATTTTATTAATTTCATGATCTATTCTCTTTTCATTAAGTGATTGTTTATCTCGAGATAATTGAGCTTCTGCTTCAAGAACTTCAAATTTTGTACCAATTCCAGCATCTAGTTTCGCTTTAGCATTGTTTAAACTTGTAATCGATAAATCAAGTGTGAATTTTTTATTTTGAATATCTTGATATGACTTTTTGTATTTGTGATATCTGATTCTTGCTTCTTGAATTAAATCTTTTTTCTTAATTTCATAATTATTTTCTGCAATTTTATAATTTGTTTTGGCAATTTTTATTTCGGATTCTCTAAGCGGGGCAACTACATCCCATTTGATATTCAGGGAGGGATTAGCCGTAAATTGTGATGTTTTTAAGGTAGGTGACTTGCTATTGTACTTTTTACCTGCGACATATCTTGGTAACCCATTGGCTTGAAAATCTAAGGATGGATATCTTTTGGCAATTTGACTGGACAAATTAAAGCTTGCAGAGTCTACTAAGTTTATTAATGATTTTAATTCTTGATTATTTAATATAAGTTTTTCTATTTCTTGATAATTAACAAAAGTAATATTTGATTTTTCTTCTAAAACATTATCAATGTAATTTTTTGTTTCGCCCGATAGAACATTAACAGTGTTGATACTTAGAGTTAGCGGGAATAATAAGATAGGATTTATAACTCTTCTAAGCATGTTATGTTATCGATAATATTCGATTAACCAATCAAAGTATTAATAATATCATTTGAATCATCAAGAACGTGAATTTTAGTATTTATTTGATTTTCAACTTCTTGAATATTTTTATCATCTAAAAATAAATCAGTATTAATTTTTAACATAATAGATGGTATGTAAACAGCTTCTCCTAAATCCTTATTTTTCAGCCCGTAAATTAGATCTTCTCCAGTAAGAAGACCTGTAACAACTTGATCTTGACCCCAATAAATACTTGGCAAACCATATAAATTAATTGTTATTCCATTAATTAAGTTTAATTTCTTAACTGTAGGAATCAGTGCTTCATAAACTAATTTACCAACAATCCAACTAACTTTTTTTGGCTTTTTTACTTTTTGGGGTAGATTTTGAGTCTTCTCTCTTAATGCTTCTAGAAAGTTTCTAATAGTCCCAACTCCGTTGGATTCTTGTGGCATATTTTCGTAGGTTTTGTAACTAGGTAAATTTGTACCAGCAATTAAATACCATTCGTCTGCTAGCCAACAAAAACGAGTCCCAAGAGTAATTTGTAGAGAGGCTTGAATTCTCTCTACTTGATTAATAGTTTTTTTTGCGTATTCCGGGCTTATTGGTTTCAATCCATCATTTTCAGGTCTAAATTTTGTAAGTCCTACAGGAACTATTGCGACTGAAAGTACTGTCTGAGAGGTTTTTTTGTGGAATTCAGCAAGTTCCAAAATTGATTTCTCCAGAATATCCCCATCATTTATATCTGGACAAACAACAATTTGAGCGTGTATTTGAATAGAGTTTTTTTCAAACCACGAAATTTGATCAAGTATCACTCCTGCTTTTTTATTTTTTAATAATTTTTCTCTTGTGGCGGGATCAGTAGCATGAACTGAAATAAAAAGTGGGGATAGTTTTTGCATAGCAATTCTTTCCCAGTCATCTTTTTTTAAATTTGTAAGAGTTAAATAAGAGCCATACAGGAAACTTAATCTATAATCATCATCTTTTATATAAAGGCTTTTTCTTTTACCACTTGGCTGTTGATCAATAAAACAAAATGGACATCTATTATTACATTGCTTGATTGAATCAAATAATGCATCTTTAAAATTTATGCCTAAATTAATGTCTTGATCTTTTTCAATATTTATATTGTGAATTTCATGATTTTTATCTAAAACTGATATGTCTAAAATTTCTTCACTAATTAGAATCTGATAATCAATTAAATCTCTTGGTTTCTTCCCATTAATACTAATAATTGAATCGCCCGATTCAAATCCTATTTCTTCAGCAATTGAATTAGCTTCAATACTTTCAATTTCTGCAGGGTTTATTTTATAAGTAATATTTGGAACTAAAAGATCAATGGGATCTTCCGTGAAATTAATTTCTTGCCACACAACTTAAGGCTAAATATTCATAATTACTTTTATTCTAAACTTATATATCACTCAAAGTGTATTAAATACTTTTAAAAACTAAATATAGGTGTGAAATTATGGGCCTTTTATTTATTAAAATATGTCATTCGCAGTTTTCTAAAACACGATTTAGATTAATTAAAATAACCTTTTTCATTGAAAGAATTAATTACAAAAAATTTAGAAGTAAAAGATAAATTCAACTATGAATCCCATAAGATAATTGATTCTTACGAAAATAGTTTTTTATCAAATCCTATATCTTTAAGATTGTGGTCTTCTTTTTTTGTAATTTTACCTATTTTTGTTCAAGCTCCTTGGGTTAGATTAGAACCAATAAGTGCACTTTGTTTTACTTTTGTTATTGTCTTAGTGGCAATTGTTTTGAATCAGAAAAGATCAAATAAGTGGTTTATTGTTAGTTCATTATTACTTGGTGTATCTGGTAGTTGGCTTGGTGGATGTTTGTTCTGGGGATGGTTAAGCCCATTTCCTATTCTGCACATACCTGTTGAAGCTGTAGTTCTCCCATTAGCTTTAATTGGGTTTGGTTCTAATTGGAAAATAGGTTCAAGTTTTTATATCTCTTCTTTATTTGGAACCGCAGTTACCGATATTACGATATTTTTAATCGGAATCATGGATCAATGGAGGCAGGTAATTACAGCAGATTCTGAAAATGCACCTATGATTCTTCAAAAAACATCTGAGAGTCTTATTCAAATAAAATCATTATCTATTATCGTTTTTGTTGCTCTTATACTATGGTTTATTTCAAAAGAAATTTTAGATTCTGCCACAATTAATACTACTAGTGGTAAAGCACTCTTAGTTTCTGGTTACGTAATTCAAACGACATTAATTGTTGATGGTATTTTTATTGTTTTAGCAATTCTGCAACCAACTTTTAGTGGATTGGTTTAATGTTAAGGCATCCATTTTCGCAAGAACCGATACCAATAAATAATTGGGATGTAATCGTTATAGGTGCTGGAGCTGCTGGCCTTATGACTTGCCTCGAATTACCCTCAAATTTAAAAGTGCTTCTTTTAAATAGAAATACTAGTAAGGTATCTTCCAGTAGATGGGCTCAAGGAGGAATTGCATCTGTTGTTAGACAAGATGATTCATTTGATCTTCATGCTGAGGATACCTTAAAAGCAGGTGATGGACTATGTGATTTTCAAGCTGTAGAAATGCTAGTTAAAGAAGCTCCAGGTTGTGTAGAAAGGTTGCAGAATTTAGGGATGATTTTTGATCAAAGTTCTGATCAACTTGCTACCACCTTGGAAGCAGCCCATTCACGAAGAAGAGTCTTACATGTTAAAGATCGTACGGGACGAGCATTAGTAGAAGTTCTAGAAGATCATATTGAGAATCAAAAAAATATTCTTCACTGCAGGGGTGTAAGAGTAACTGAACTTCACATTGAAAATCAAGAATGTACAGGAGTTCAGGTTCTTGATGGCGCAAATTTATATTGGATTAAATCTAGAGCTGTTGTTTTGGCTACAGGTGGGGGTGGGCACCTATTTACAAATACAACAAATCCTGCTCAATCCTCTGGAGAAGGGATTGCTCTTGCATTTAAAGCAGGAGCTGCTATCGAAGATTTAGAATTTGTGCAATTTCATCCAACCGCTTTAAAATTTTATGGTGCACCTTGCTTCTTAATATCTGAGGCACTCAGAGGGGAAGGAGCGATTTTAGTTGATAAAAATGGTGAAAGTCCAGTTAAAAATCTTGAAAATCGTGATCTAGCTACTAGAGATCAGGTAAGTAGAGCAATTATGAAAAATATGAGTGATAATAATGTAGACCATGTTGGCTTAGATCTTCGGTATATTGACCCAGAAAAAATTGTAGAGCGGTTTCCCACGATCTTAAGTCGATGTCAGGATTATGGGGTTAACCCTTTAAATGAGGTAATTCCCGTAGCTCCTGCAGCTCATTATTGGATGGGAGGTGTTAAAACTGATCTAAATGCATCTTCAACAAGAAAAGGATTATATGCCGTTGGAGAAGTTGCTTCTACAGGTGTTCATGGTGCTAATAGACTTGCAAGTAATTCACTAATGGAGTGCCTTGTTTTTGCAAGAAAAATGTCTTCAATTGTTTTGAATGACCTCTCTAAATTTGAAAAATTTGATAGATCATTTCAAGAGTTTGATATTGAAGATCCTAAAGAAGATCAAATTTCTAAAATTGCTGAAAAAATTGATGAACTAAGAAAACTATGTTGGTTAAATTTAGGTGTATCTCGAAATAGGGTAAATATGAGAAAATTTTTAAATTATATTCAAAATGATATAGATAAATTAAATAAAAATGATTTACTAAATAGTCTTCAAAAAATAAAATTTGATCAAAAAATAAAACTTAGTGAACGCAATAGGAGAGCACTAAATCTTTTACTTGATTTAAAGAATAGACAAATAACCACCATAACTTTATTAAAAGCTTGTCTATTTAGAGAAGAAAGTAGGGGAGGGCATTATAGAGATGATTTCCCTGATAAAGATAAAAATTGGGAATGCCATACCAGACAACAGTTAGATCAAAAAATTAAAAAAAGATTTATTAAAAATTAAGATCTCCCTGATAGTCAGTTTTTGTCGCTAATTCATTTAACTCACGCGTACCACTAATAATTTCTCCATTTATTTCCCAAGAAGGAAATCCACTGATTCCTCTCGTTTGGCATAGCTCATACTCATTATCTTTACCATCTTTAGCACATTCAACTACTTTTAATTCTTTAACTGCTTCCTTACCAAATAATTGTTTCTGATCGTGGCAATGAGGGCACCAGTATGCACTATACATAACAATATTATTTTCACTTAAAAATTTTGCAAACTTTACCTTTTGGGGAGAGCTTGAAGTGGTAATTATTGGCGATACATTTTCAGTGGGGTTTGCAACATCAATAGCATTAGAGGGGTCAACGTTTGTTGACCAAATTAGGCCCCCCAGCAGGACACTAATGGCTACAATGAAACCTCTAAAAATCATAGGTTCTCTACTTTCGAACTTTGCTCCAATCATAGAAATTATAAAGATAGAAAACGATAAAATTGCTGAAAGTATACAAAAAAAGCAATATGATTGAATCTTAAAAAACATTATATTTATCAATAAAAAGCTAAATGTTGATGATGCACAAGAAATTAGAAATACTAACCACCATAAAAATTTATTTAGTTTTTCTTTTGGGGAAATTAAATTAAGCGAGAGTATTATTGTTAAAAATAATATTGATAAATATGTTACAAATCCAGCCAATGAGAGAGGTATATTAACTTGATTATTTTCAAATAAAGTACCCCATGGACTATTTAAAACTGTTTCACAACCATTTTGTATCCCTGGGCATGAAAGCGAAGTAAATAATCCCCAGTTTTTTAAAGTAATCGAACCTGTGTCAACTATGCCTATAGTGCTGAGAATTGCGATTATGATTTTTGGCCATTTCAAATCTTTTTTATTTCTTCGGTTTAAAGTCTTAAGCGCCATGCAAAATGAAAGTTTGTTATTTACATTTTCTATCCTAATATTATCTTGGCATGAAAGTTATATACGAAATGCTGTTTAAATCTTTTAATTCTTATTTTTCAAGTTGTGAAACAAAATAGTCTCAATGTAAAAGAAAAAAAACTATCTAAGATTGCATTCAGTCATGTTGGTTGTGAGAAAAATTTTGTAGATACTGAACATATGCAAGGCTTATTAAATAAAGAGGGTTATGAAGTTGACAGCAATATAAATGATGCAAATGTTGTTGTTGTAAATACTTGCAGTTTTATTGAAACAGCTAGAGAAGAATCTATTCGAAAAATTCTAGAATATACAAATCAAGGAAAGGAAGTAATAGTTGCAGGCTGTATGGCTCAGCATTTTAAAGATGAGCTTATAAAAGAAATCCCTGAAATAAAAGGTTTGGTTGGAACAGGAGATTATCAAAAGATAGCCAATGTTTTAGACAGAGTTGAAAAAGGGGAAATCGTTAATGAAGTTTCAAAAATACCTGAATTTATTGCAGATGAGGAAATGCCTCGTTTTGTAGATAAAAACAAATTTGTTGCTTATCTTCGTATTGCTGAAGGCTGCAACTATAATTGTGCTTTTTGTATTATTCCTAAGTTGAGAGGTCCGCAAAGAAGTAGAACAATAGAATCTATAGTTTCAGAAGCCAAAAGTCTTGCAAAAAAGGGTATTCAAGAAATCATATTAATTAGTCAAATAACAACTAATTATGGTCAAGATATTTATGGAAAACCATCATTAGCCAAACTTTTGAATGAGCTTTCTAAAGTTCCAATTCCTTGGATAAGGATACATTATGCTTATCCAACAGGTCTAACTGATGAAGTTATTAGAGCTTTCAAAGATTCAAAGAATATTGTGCCTTACTTTGATTTGCCACTTCAGCATAGTCATCCAGATGTGTTGAAGAGTATGAATAGACCTTGGCAAGCTTCTTTGAATGAATCAATTTTGGAGAAAATTAGAGAAGAAATTCCATCTGCTGTATTAAGAACTAGTCTCATTGTTGGTTTCCCAGGAGAAAAAAAAGAACATTTTGAACATCTTCTCGAATTTTTAGATAGGCACAAATTTGATCATGTGGGAGTCTTTATTTTTTCTCCTGAGGAAGGGACTGCAGCTTTTCATTTGCCAAATAAAGTATCTCCAGAGGTTGCAGAGGCAAGAAAAGATCATGTCATTTCAGTTCAACAAAATATATCTAAAGATAAAAATCAGACATATGTTGGTTCAAAAATGAAGATTTTGGTAGAAAAAATATCAGATAATAACGAATTAAAAGGTCGATCTTACAATTTCGCGCCTGAAATTGACGGAACTGTAATTTTATCTGTTAAAGATAAAATTGATTTGAAAAATTATATTGGTAAATTTGTTGAAGCAAATATTTCTTTTGCTGATGAATATGATTTGTATGGAGAGACTATAAAAATTTTTTAGTTTTTTTAAATTAATTTAACTGCTCTTAAGAGCTTATCTAATGCGAAAGCAGCTCCAAATCCAAAACCAATAAATGCAAAATAGAAAATGATGTTCATTAATTTTTTTACTTTTATTTAATTTAACATCAGATGAAAAGATTAGATTTTTTCGTTTAATTTCTTAATCTTGGATATATGGTAATTTTTTGTATAAACATTCTTCTGCTTTTTGAAGTTCTCGGCCTAAATATAGAGCATGATCGAATCTGGATATTAAGTCATTTCTTTCTTCAGTGATCAATATTCCAAGTTGTTTCGCACTAATACCTTTAAAAACTTCATTACTAACTCTTTTATTTTGAGAGTCGCATTTAATTGGTTCATTTGTTTCGGGGTCAAGTGCATAGCCTTCCTCATCGATGTTATTTAAAAAGTGCTCTAAAATAATTTTATTTTCTATTAAATCTACTTTTATAATAAAATACCCGTTTGGATCTAAGTCTATATATCTGTTGGATAGATTATTATCAATCTTTATTTTTTCATCTAAACTTTTACTAGGATCCATTCTTAGGAATAAAAAAACTATATTACTAATATAATCTTTGGTAAAGCCAAATAATTTTTTATTTGAAGGGTATAGAGTTATTCTCAAATTCAATTTCCGTTTCGGTTTGTTTATTAACTTCATTTAGCCAAGGATAAATTATATTTTCCATATTTTTGTCAAACCACTTATGCAAGCTTTTAGAGCTTTTTGCAAAAAACCCCCTACGCCTTTTATGTTTCCCACCCGCTCCAGGGTCAAAAAAATGGATACTATTTTTTATTGCCCATTCAATTGGCTGATAGTAACATAATTCAAAATGTAAATTAGATATGTCTTCTTGACTGCCCCAATATCTACCCCATAAGTTGTTTTTATTTTTAACGCACATCGACATAGCAAAAATATCATTCGAATCATTTTTTGATGCGCTAAAAAGTAAAAGATTTTTTTTATTATTTACAATTTTTTCGAAAAATGTAGATGTTAGATATTTACTTCCCCAAACTCCCCACCTCGAACAATGCTGTTCATAAAAATTATGCATTTTTTTGAGGAGTTCTTGGTTGATATCATCTTCATTAAAAATTTCTACTTTAATATCTTGTTTAGTAATTGATTTTCTTTCTTTTTTGATATTTTTTCTCTGATTTGAGTTAAATCTAGAAAGAAAATCATCAAACGTTTTTTCTCCAATGCTTCTCCATTCACTGCTGGAATTTATCCATTCATAATATCCCAAAGATTTAAGATGGTTGCCCCAGCTTTCATCAATATATAAAAAATTACAACTTAAAATTTTGTTTTTAATTGCAAAGCTTTCGATGTGGTTTATGAGTAAATTTGTAATTTCTTTTTTATCTTTATTTTTTTTATAAAGAAATTGATATCCATTTACAGGACTATAAGGACTCATTCCAATTAATTTAGGGTAATAATTTAAATTCAACTCTTGAGCCAATCTTGCAAATGATTGATCAAAAATGAATTCTCCATAGCTATGATTTTTTAAAAAAAGCGGAGCAATTCCTAATATTTCTTCATTTTTATAAGCAACGAAATATAGAGGCTGCCAACCAGTTTCTCTTGAAACACTTTTTGATATTTCAAGGTTTTTAAGCCAAGTCCATTCATAAAATGGATTATTGATTTCATTTCCTAATTCATTCCATATCTCCTTGGAGATTTCCTTAATTGACAATTTGACTTCAACTTTATGTATTTTTTGGTTCATTGATTATTGAATCTATTTCAAATTTTTTTGTAATGAATATGGATTTCATTATTCATTAAATTTTTTATTGATTTTATTTCCCATAGTCTTTTGAGATTAAAAATCTCATTTGTTTGTTCTGGAGGGATCCAGGTATATCTACCTCCAATAATTCGTGGAATTATTGTAATTTTTATATCTGTTACTAGATCCTCTTTTATAAATGAGTTTATAAGTTTTGCACCTCCTAAAAGAGCCAGATCATTTATCCCTTGTTTTTTGAGTGAAATTAAAGTTTTTCCCCATGAATCTTCGAAAAAAAGTTGTTTCTCGAAGTTATTATTCAACGAATTATCAACTTTACTTGAGCTTATTAGCCATCTTCTAATTGGTTGACGAAAGTATTTCCAATTAGTGTTAAATTTTTTGCTATTTGAAGCAACTATAGAAATTGGTTGGCTTTTTGATAAATTTACTGCGTCATTATCATTGCGATTTTTAATTAAGTAAGTTGATTGGTGAGCTATTAAAGTACCTAAACCAAAAATTGTGGCGTCAACCATTGATAAGTTTTGATTTAATATTTTTTTATCTTCTTCGCTTCCAAGATGCGATTCTCCACCTCTCGGAAATGCAATTCTCCCATCAAGACTAGATGCTATAACAATTATTACTCTTGGGATACTCAAGTTTGCGTGACTAAGCTATTTTCAAATTCCAACATCAATGAATTGGTTAACTTTTGATCAACAAAAATTTCTGCAGCATTATTTGGACTCTCTTGTAGTCTTATTTTGTGTAATGTTGCACCGAGGTTATGTATTGGTTTTTTAAGAATATCAGAAATATATAAAGCTATATTTTCAGCAGTTGGAACACAATTATGGAAAAATTCGATGTCTTTATTTAAAAAAGTATGATCTAGTCTTTCAACAACTAAATCATTTATTATCTCTTGGAGGGAAGATAAGTCGCAAACCATTCCTGTTCTTTTATCAATGTCTCCTTTTACAGTTATATCGACAAGATAGTTATGACCATGTCCGTTAATCCTGGCACATTTCCCATAGATTTTTTTATTTTCATCTAAGGATATCTCTTCTTTTGCAAGTCTATGAGCGGCTGCAAAATGAGTTTGTACTGTTAAAAATGCTTCCATGTTTTTTCCGAAATAATCTGCCCATAAATTTGGGTTTTCAAAAAGTCTTAGACTTGTAAGAGGTAAATCATCCTTAAGACGACTCCAAATGACCTTTACTAATGCTTCAGTTGTGGGAAGTATACCCTCTTTATTATTAACATTAAATTCAGGCCAGACATCATTTAAAAAACGAAAATCTAATTGTCCAGTAACCTTATCTTTAATAGAGTGTTTTACATCAGAAAGATTAAGGACCATTCCATCAGAGTCTAGTTCTCCACCCATTGAAACAATAAGTTCATAATTATGACCATGACCTGGTGCAATACTGCACTTTCCAAAAAGAGATAAATTTTCTTCTGGGCTTTTTTCAGGAAGCCAATAACGGTGACTAGAACTAAAGCAGGCACGTCGAGTTATGACGCATTCACGTCCCTTTCCATGTAATGGTTTGGATTGTGTAGAAGTCATACCTGTCTGCGATAATACTATCTTAAGGTTTTAAATACGCTTTTGTCTTTATGGAACAAACCATTATCGAAAAAACAGTTCATTCTATTAAGGGCAGAAGCATATTTTTAATTGGAATGATGGGTTCTGGCAAGTCACAAACTGGTTTGAAGCTGGCTGAATTATTGAAGTATAAATATATTGATTTAGATTTATTAATAGAGAAGTTGGCAAAAAAATCTATCAATCAAATTTTTAATGATGAAGGAGAAGATAATTTCCGTGAATTAGAAGCAAACTGCCTTAAAGAAACTATCAAAATTCCTTCATTAGTAATCTCAACTGGGGGAGGAATAGTTACCAAATCGGAAAACTGGGGAATTTTAAGACAGGGAATAATTGCTTGGATAGATCTCGACAAAGATGTAGCAATTGAAAGATTGAAAAATGAAATTGACAATAGGCCACTTCTACAGGGAAAGAATCTAAATGATTTATATATGAACATTTTTCAATCAAGAGAAAATTTGTATTCTCAAGCAGATCTAAGAATTCAAGTAAAAAGTGAAAATATTGAAGAAGTTGCTATGAAAATAATTAACGCAATTCATAAAGAAATAATTAGTTAATCTGGTTCAATTCTTACTGCAAACCATTTGATAACGTATCCTAATTTTATTTCTAATTCATAAGTGCTTTCCAATAATTCTTCAAAAAATTCCTGATCAGGATCTTCTATATTTTGATATATTGTTTGTGTTTCTGTCTTACTAAGCCAATTCTTCAACCACAAAATCGCTTCTTGCTTTGATACGATTTTTTCTTTTGAATCTGGCTCTAATAATACATAATGATCTGATGCTCTTATTAGTGGATTTGACATAATGAAAATTCTTTTTGGATTACTTCTTTGCTTGATTTTTCAAGGAATTTTTTTAGAAAGTTCTTTTGCTCTAGTAGATTCTAACGTACGAGAGTTTTTGGAAGATCGTGTAAATCAATGGCCAGAATTATATTTGCCAAATTTTAAATTATCTGACACCTCCAAGGATTTAATTTATCCTAAATGGTTCGAGGGGAATTGGCTTGTTACTTCTCAAGATATAATTAATTATTCAGAAGAGCCAGTTATTTATAAAGTAAATTTTTTTAAGAATGATTCAGATTTAATTGTTGGTAATCGTGCAAAAAATTCTGAAGCTATTGGAAAAGCAATATTTGGTGATACCTTAATCAAGGTTGTAAATGATCCTCAATCTATTAATAATCAAATTACTTATTTAAAAGATGATTTTTATATCGATTCAAGAATTATAGGGAGAAATCAGATCCAAGAAGATGATATTTTTTTCGCAGATGAGCTAGTTATACAGACAGCACATAAGCCAGGCGTTTCAAGGATTAATCAGGTAGAGACTATTAGTAAATTTCAAAAATGTTCCGAAGAAACATTGCAAGTTGATAATTCAATCAAACCATCAATTTGTGGAGTGCAATATGTTGCTTCTTATGGTTCCAAAGTTGGTGATCCTTCTATTCATGCTATTAAAACTAATAAATATAAATTGAAGTTTAAATTTGTTGAGAGTTAGCACTAAAAAGGTATTCTTCTAAGTTGTTCCTCCACATAAAAAGATTTTCTAAATAAGGGTTATTTATGTATTCTTGGCTCCCCTCTCCTGAAAGAATTGGTCCTGCAGACTTTGGAAATTTAAGAAGGGATAATTGAGCAGCAATTGAAATATCTGCAATTGATATACTATCTCCAATTAAATATTTTTTGTTGATCAAAGATTTTGATAAAGATTCCAGTAATTTTTGGAGTTCTAAATTATCTTTAGAAGACAAAACTACATTAGAAATTTTACTAAGATTTTCAAAAGGTAATTTATCAACAATACTTTTAACTGAAGAAGGTATTTCATCAGGAAGTAATGCAGTTCTTAGCTGTGGATTTTCTATCGCAGATTTTATTAAAGCTTTTCTACAAGTTGTAGCCATTGTAGTATCTGCCCAGTCTTCAATTAGTTTGCATTGTGCAAATAATATTGGGTCCTCAGGAAAGAGTGGATTGTTATCATTTTTTTTATCTATATATTCGCAAATAGTTGAAGAGTCATTAATAACTTGATCATTACTATCGACTATTACAGGTACTTGTTTTTGACCTGATAAATTAAAGATTTCAAATTGGCCTATTCCAGGTGTTACTTCCTCAACTCGATATTGCAGTTTTTTTGCATGAAGAGCCATTCTTGTTTTTAAACAAAAAGCACTATGCCTAAATTGATATAATGTAATCATGCTGTTAAATGTTTGTTAAAACTTAGCTAAAAAAGTAATCTATTTGTGGAGCTGATGGGCGAATTTTTCTCTAATGTTGCAAGATATCCAAAGTATTTGATATCGATCATTGTTGGGGGACTTGTTGCTTTGCTTGAACCTTTATTCAAGAATAGATCAAATCCTCTAACAATAGTAGGTTTGATATCTTCTGTCTTAAGTGCTTTCATAACTGTTTATTTTGTCTTGCAAGCGATGACAAACCCAATAAATTTACAACCATAATGCCAAATAATTACCGTCTTGCAAAAGTTTCTTCTCTTTTGAAGAAAGAAATAACCCTTATTTTGCAGAATGATTTGCAAAATGATCTTATTAGAGATCATTTCGTCAATATTTCTAAGATTGATTTATCAGGTGATTTGCAACACTGTAAAATTTATATAACTTCAACTGCTCAAGAGAAAGTGAGGAAAGAGATTGTAGCAAACTTGAATACTGCTAAAAGCTTTATAAGGCATAACTTAGGAAAAAGAATAGAGATGAGAAGAGTGCCAGAGATAAATTTTAAAGATGATGTTGTGCTTGATAAAGGATTATCAGTCTTAAAACTTCTCGATGAATTAAAAAATAAAAATCAAAATAATAATGTTGAGGACAAGGATGCCAGTAGTTGATCTACCTCTTGATCAAAGAAATATAATTATTACTCGATCAAAAGAAGGGATATTGGATATTAAAAATATATTCACAAGCAAGGGCGCTAATGTATTTGATTTGCCTGCAATATCTATTGGTGATCCTGATGATTTGAATCCTCTTGACGAAGCATTAAATCAAATAAATGATTTTCATTGGATTATTTTTTCCAGTAGTAATGGGATTAAATTTGTGGATAAAAGACTTAGATACTTTAATACTTCATTAAAAGAATGTTCTAAAAAAACAAAAATCGCCGTAGTCGGAGAAAAAACCTCAAAAACTCTTGATGATTTTGGGATTAAGGCTGATTTTATACCTCCAGAATTCGTTGCTGAAAGTTTAATTGATAATTTCCCAGTATCTGGTTATGGACTTCGAGTCTTTGTACCAAGAGTTCAAACAGGTGGTAGGGATCTAATTGCAGATCAATTTAGAAAGGCTGGTTCTCGTGTATTTGAGGTTGCTGCATATGAAACTAGATGTCCTGAGTCAATTCCGGAAGAAACAATTGATATTATTTCTAATCGAAAAGTAGATGCAATTATTTTCTCAAGCGGTAAAACAGTGTTAAATGCTGCTTTTTTACTAGAAAAAAAACTTGGTAAACAATGGTTAGAATATTTTGATCAGATTAAGTTGTTAACTATTGGACCTCAGACTACAAAAATATGTAATGAGATTTTTGGAAGAGTTGATAGTCAAGCACAAAAATATACTTTTGAAGGTCTTCTTGATTTGGCAATTAATATTTTTAGTTAGAAAAATTTTTTGAATAGTTCTTTTCAACTAAATCTTTGAACCTATCAATATTGGCCTGTAATTCGTTTGTAACCATTTTGCCTAAGATATTTTCTTCCATTAAACGTGCAATCATCTTAGGTAGCTCATAAGTTATTGCTAAATTTACTGTTGTGATTTGATCAGTTTTACTTTCAAAAACTACTGATCCCTCGGTTGGTAAACCTCCTATAGATTTCCATTTAAGTTTGCTTTTTTCGACCCTTTCTGTAATTTGAGCTTTCCATTTAAACCTAAAACCATTTGCAGCCAAAGTCCATTCTGTTAAATCTGGTAATGTATTAGTCTCTTCATCAATTGTTTTTACAGATTCAATCCAGCTCATCCAAAGCGACATTGAGTCTAAATCGCTCCAAGTATCCCAAACATTTTCAAGAGGCGCATTAACAACTGTTATTACGTCATGTTTTAGCCAAGTACCCATTAATTAACTTACTGCAAGATTCTTTGCTAATTCTGCTTTCTTCTCTAAGATTGCGGCTGCGGCCAAATGACCACTCATTGTAGCTCCCTCCATAGAGTCTATGTAATCTTGTTTTGTATAACTACCAGCCATGAAGAAATTAGATATAGATGTTTTTTGATTAGGTCTGAAAGGTTCCATACCGGGAGCTTCTCTATAGAGTGATTGTGGAATTTGTACTACATTACTCCAAAGCAATTTAAGGTTTTTTGAAGATGGGAATAAACGGCGAACCTCTTTATCAATTTCTTTTGTAATTCTTTCTGTGGATCTTCCCATCCATCTATCGCCAGGAGTTAAAACACATTGGAGAAGCGATCCCATATCTTTTTTTCTATAGTCTGCTGGACTTGCTAGTGCTAAATCAGCGAAACAACTGAAAGAGGCATCAGCAGAATAAAGAAGGTTATCTAGCCCAATTGGTTCGTTTCCAGTATTATCTTTTTGCAATTCAGTAACCCAACCGTCATATCTTAATTGGATTGTGGCAACAGCTACAGCTCTAAGTTTTTTTAAACCTTCAAATTCTTTAAATTGATACCATTCTTTTGGAATTATTTTTTTTATTCCAGGAACATCACAGGCAGCTAGAAATTTATCTGCAAACACTGCCTTAATTCCTTCAGGAGAAGATATTTTTAACTGATTTACTGAATAAGATGATGATTCCTTTTCATAGATGATTTCTTCTACCTTATGGTTAAGATGTATTTTGGCGCCTTTGTTTGTGATGTAGTCGACGATAGGTTGCGTTAACCACTTATGTGGGGAACCTTTTAAAAGATTAAGTTTTGAGGCTTCTGTTTTTGAAGCAAACATCATGAATATAGTTAGCATGCATCTTGCTGAAATATCTTTGCAATTAATAAAACCTAATGCATATGCGATAGGATCCCACATTCTTTCTAAACTTTTTTCACTTCCACCATGGTTTAAAAACCATTCTTTAAAACTAATTCTATCTAGATCTCTAATTATTTTCATTGCGCCTTCATAGTCTATCAATCCTCTAACGATTGGACTTGTCCCTAAAGCTAAGGCATTTCTGAGTTTATCTACCCAAGTAAGTTGTTCGGTGGTAAAAAAAGCTTTAAGTCCGTTAAATGGAGCACCTAAAGGGAATCTGAAGTCTAATGATTTTAAATTACCACCATTATTGATAAATAGATGAGTATGATCTTTCGGGAGTAAATTGTCTAAAGCTCCCACTTTTTTCATTAATTTAAAAAGATTTGCGTAATTATAAAAAAATACATGTAAACCCATTTCTATGTGGTTGCCATCCTTATCTTCCCAACTTCCTACTTTACCTCCCCAAAATGATCTGCTCTCGTAAATATCTACTTCGTGGCCTTCATCAACTAAATTGACTGCTGCTGTAAGACCAGCTAATCCAGAACCAACTATTGCAATTTTCACTTTTTCTTAAAATTATAACAAATCAAGTTTGGATAACGTTTGTTCTATGCATCCTATCGATTAAGTTTTTATATTATAAATAGTAAAAGTCCCTTGTTTATGAAAAATGTAGAAGTTAAACAGGAAATTAAAAATTCTGATGATGGCAAAGGTATCTTAATTACGAATGATGCTATAGAACAAATTTCAAATTTATTGAAGAGCCAAAGTGATAAAAAAGCACTAAGGGTAGGAGTAAGATCTGGCGGTTGTAGTGGGATGAGTTATACGATGGATTTTATAGGAACTGATGAAATAAATCCCGATGATAAAGTTTATGAGTATTCATTACAAGCTAATCAAAGCTTTCAAGTTGTTTGTGATCCTAAAAGTCTTTTATATATTTATGGAATGCAGTTAGATTTTAGTAAGGAATTAATTGGAGGTGGTTTTAATTTTGTAAATCCCAATGCCTCTCAAACTTGCGGTTGTGGAAGCTCTTTTGCAGTTTAATAAATAATGAATAACGAAATTAATCCTATCGAAGAGGATTTTAATTCAGCTTTATCAAGATATAAAGCGGGGCAAGATTTAATTCCGATCGTTCAAGATTTTCAAAAAATTATACAGCAAATTCCAAATCATTTTGCTGCTTGGACTTGTTTATCATGGCTTCAATTACTTTTGAAAAATAATGAAGAAGCTTTGTCAGCTGCCAGACAAGCTGTTCGATTAAATCAGCAAGATCCACAAGCAAGAATGAATTTGTCTTTAGCTCTTTTGGCTACCAATAATAAAGGTGTTAGGGATCATATTGAGTTGATAAAAAAAATGTCTATGATGATGCCAGATGTGAAAAGTGAGTTGAAAGAATCAGTTGAAGACGGATTAAGTAGATATCCAGATTGGCCTGAGTTAACCAAAGTAAAAAAATGGTTGGAATTTTAAATTGTTTAAGATTTTAATTTTAAGTAATGGGCATGGAGAAGATCTATCTGGCAGTCTAATAGCTAAACAATTCGTAAAAAGTGGTTATTCTGTTCATGCTTTGCCAATTGTTGGTATGGGAAACCATTACGAAAAAGAAAAAATTAAGATTATCGGTAAAACTAAGGAATTTAGAACTGGAGGAATTGGTTATAATTCTTTTAAGGGAAGACTTACTGAGATATTTGGAGGAGAAATATTTTATCTTCTAAAAAGATTATATTTAACTTTTAAAATGAGAAAAAAATATGATTATTTTTTTGTAGTTGGAGATATTGTGCCAGTTTTTTTTGCATGGGTTTGTAAGAAAGATTTTTTTACATATCTAGTTGCTTATTCCAGCCATTATGAAGGTAAGTTGAAATTACCATGGCCTTCTAAATTTTTCTTGCTTTCACAAAAAGCAAAAAAAATATACACGAGAGATTCCCTTACAGCTAGTGATTTAACATTGCAATTAAAAAAGAAAGTGTCTTTTTTAGGCAACCCATTTATGGATAAGTTTTTTCCTAGAAACAAAGAATTAAATAAAGATCAATTTAGTATTGGATTATTTCCAGGAAGTAGATTCCCCGAGATTTTAGATAATTTTGTTTTGATTTTAGAGGTATTAGAGGCATTGTCAGATTTAAGATATTTTCAAAAAATTCAGTTTAATTTTGCGATAGTTAATTCTCTAAATTCATCAAAAATAAAGGATATATTTCAAAAAAGAGGATGGTTAAAAATTGAAAATATAAAAGATAATAATCTCTTGAAATTCCAATATAAATTTTTAGAAGTGAATATATATTGGAATAATTTTGACAAAATATTATTGAAAAGTAGATGCTGTATTAGCATGGCAGGAACAGCAGCAGAGCAAGCGATTGGATTAGGAAAACCGGTTATTCAGATTGAAGGTAAAGGTCCACAATTTACAAAAACTTTTGCAGAAGCGCAAAGACGTTTGCTTGGAAAATATGTTTTTTGTGCAAGTAATTATAAAGACAAAAATGATCAAATTAATCAATCAATTAAATTAATCATAAAAATAATATACCTAATACAGCTAAATAAGAAATTTATGATGTCATGTAATGAAAATGCTAAAAAAAGACTAGGTGAAAACAAAGCTTGTCTTAAAATGGTTGATGATATGAATATTGTTATGAAAAATGACTAAGGAGAATAATCAAAATAAGTTAAAACAAGTTATCGATAATTTGTTATTAATAAATTTATTTATAGTCATTTTTTTTGCAATATTTTTTATCTTTGCAATCATCATGCAATTCAATGGGATATTTATTTTTATTAATTTTATTCAGATATTTTGGAATCCTCTTATAGTTCCATTGATAACAATTCTTATTATTGGTGCTTTAGTAAACGGTATTAATTCTTGGTGGAGGCGTAAATTGCTTTCTCAAGAAGAGGATATTTAAAATTATAATTTTTGATTTTACTGCTAATTACTTTTTGTCCTTCTAAAACAACTTTTGCTCCATCTCCTAACAATATTTTTAAAACCGCTCCGGGCACTGGAAGTAAATTAGGTCTATTAAGACATTTGCCTAAAGTCTGAGAAAATTCTTTCATTAATACTGGATTCGGTGCAACAGCATTAAATACTCCCGAATACTTTTTATCCACTAATGCCTGAATAATTAATGCACATAAATCAGTTCTATGAATCCAACTCATCCATTGCTTACCATCTCCAATTGGGCCACCTAATCCAACTTTAAATATAGGGAGCATTTTTCCTAATGCTCCTCCGTCTTTCTCTAGAACAATTCCAATTCTAAAAATAACTAACCTTGAGAAAAATGGTTTTTCAGCGGCGACCGCTTCCCATTTTTTGCAAAGATTAGATAAAAAGTCTTTTCCTCCAGGACTATTTTCAGTAAATTCACTAGACAAACTTGTACCGTAATAACCTATAGCTGATCCATTGATAATGACTTTTGGGTTTATTTTTAAATTTTTAAGGGTCTTCATCATAAATTTCGTGGTGTTAATACGACTATTTTCAATTTCCTGTTTTTGTTCAGAAGTCCATTTTTTTTCTGCTATGGGTTCTCCCATCAAGTTAATAATTCCATCTGTCTCTCTTAAAATGTTTAGAAGTTTTTCGTTATTCCAGTTTTTTTCTTTTGATAAATCTATTTGAAAAAATTTAAACTTATTGAAATCTAAATCAAGCTTTAATTTACTAATGGGTTTTCTACTTACAATGTATATTTCCTGATTTTCATTGAGTAGTGTTGGTACTAATTCTTTACCAACAAATCCAGTGCAGCCAAGTAGTAAAAGACGCATATCTTATAGATGTTTATCATTTAAGGCTATTAAATTTTTTAGAAGTTTGTAATTATTATTCCCGTATAAATTTTTTTCAATAGTTTTCAAACAAGTTTTTGTATAATGGGTTTCAAATAACTTTCTTGAATTTATCATGACAGATTCTATTCCAAAGAAACCTCTCAAGAAAGGAAGCTTAGTTTTTGTCGATAGAGAAAATTATATAAAAAGTATCGAAGCGCTAGCAAGTGATGATGATCTACCTAATTATGTCTTTGAAGGTCCTGGAGAGATTCTTTCAGTCAAAGACGAATATGCTCAGGTTCGATGGCGCAGACCTGTTCCAGATGTTTGGTTGAAATTAGATCAACTTAAAGAATATACTCAGTAAAATTTTTATATCTAAAAGTTTTTATTTTTTTTCTCTATAGACATCTTTGATTGTATTCTTTTTGCTTCTTTGATCATTTCTTTACCATCAAATAAGTAATTATCTACATATCCTTGTGTATATCTATCAAATTCTGATAGCGCATCTTTAACTTGTGAGAAACAATGATAAAGATCGAGGCCTAAAGCTGAAATAGACTTTGGAACTATTTTTTTATTATAAATTTTTTCTACTTTTTCTATTTTCTTTTGTGAAAGAGTAATATAACTGCAAAAATTTTCCATTAGTTCGTCATCATATGGATCCGCAGATAGTTTTTTTATTTCGTTATTCAAAGGTTTAATGATTTGACTAATTAATCTATTTATAGGACTGTAAATTTCTTTAATCCATGTTTCAACTTCTTTGTCCTTAATTGAAGAATTATGTTTTTTTGAATTAAATTTCTCTTCCCAATTTTCATTTAATGAATCAAATGATGAGCTGGAAAAGGAAAAACTGCTATCGTATTGTTTCTTTTTGATAGGGTCATTTAGAGTTTCCCAGGCATTTTGTATTGCAAGAAATCGTTCTTTCTTTCCACCTGCATCTGGATGATGCTGCTTAACTAAAGAGCGATATGAAGATTTAATTTCACTTCTGGTTGCATTTTGTTTGAGACCTAATTCTTCATATAAATTTTTTTCCATTTTTATTAATTATGCATTAAAGATAACCATCTTTTCTGGCTTCAATTGAAGTATTAGATTCAAACATTGCTGTTGATAAATATCTTTCTCCAAAACTTGGAAGAATAACTATCAATCTTTTATTCATTAGTTCTTTTCTTTTGCCGATTTTTATAGTTGCTGCTAAAGCTGCACCGCTGCTGATACCAGATAAAAGGCCTTCCAATCTTGCTAATAAACGCCCATAATAAAATGCTTCATCGTCATCTATTTTTATAATTTCATCAATTAATTTAGTATTAAGAACTTTTGGTACGAAACCCGCGCCAATTCCTTGAATCGAATGAGATCCTGCTTTTTCTCCGGAAATCACAGCACTTTTTTTGGGTTCTACGGCATAAATTTTGCAATTTGGATTAACTTTTTTTAAAAAACGTGCACAACCAGTAATTGTTCCTCCTGTGCCTACTCCTGTAACTAGTCCATCTAAATTGTTATTGGATTGGGACCATATTTCTTGAGCCGTCGTTCTTTCATGAATATCTGGATTAGCAAAGTTTTCAAACTGATTAAATTGATAGCTATTTGCAATGGTTGACGACAACTCATTAGCTAAATCTAAAGCTCCTTTCATTCCGTCTTTACCCGGTGTTAGCTGTAATTCAGCTCCATATGCTCTCAACATTGCCCTCCTCTCAATACTCATCGTATCTGGCATAGTTAATATCAATTTATAGCCTTTTGCTGCGGCAACCATTGCTAATGCGATGCCAGTATTCCCACTTGTTGCTTCAATCAACGTTGTTTTATCTGGTGTTATCAATCCTTCTTCTTCAGCTTTACATAACATTGAATAAGCAATCCGATCCTTAACGGAAGCTGATGGATTGAAACTTTCTAGTTTGGCTATTATCTCTGGATAACAATCAAAATACTTTCTGATTCGATTTAATTTTACTAATGGGGTATTTCCAACTAGAGAAGTTATATCATTTGCTATTTCCATGAAATTATTTTTTAAAATGCAAAATAAAATCTCCTATGTACATAATAATTGGATTTAAAGATCTTATATATAATTTTTCAAAAGAATTTAATTTTAATAACTTCCTGCGTAAAAATATTTATTATTATAAGAGGTAGTTTTTATAATGATTATGTATTCGCTGGAACTAAGTCTGAGATATTCACCTTTTCCACTTTCAATTCAGAAGAAAGAATTTGATGACATTAAACGAATTTATGATGAAATAAAAAATTCTATGAATGAAACTTTAGAATCCTCAAACTTGATCGAATTAAGGTGTGACAAAGTTCAAGATAAATTAATTGCTGTAAGAGCTAAAGAAATAATTTCTGTTCAGATATATGAAAAATCGTCAGTAGCAGGTGGAGCTAAAAGACCGGGATTTTCTCTCAACATAGATTGATAGAATATATGCGAGATATCCTTGAAAATGAAATACCTCATATTAAATTCAAAGATGTTTCTTTTGCATATCCGGGAGAAAAAGAAAATTTAATTTTTAAATGTAATTTCTCAATTAGTAAACCAGGATTTTGGATGGTCGTAGGTGAAAACGGGAGCGGAAAAAGTACTCTTCTAAAATTAATTAATGGAATAATCAAGCCTAAAGATGGTTTCGTTGACTCTAATGCAAATATTGGCATGGTGTTTCAAAACCCTGATCATCAAATATTGATGCCAAATTGTAGGAGTGAACTTCTGATTAATATTAATCAAAATATATGTCAAAATGAAATTAATAAAAAAATTGAATATGTGCTTGATCAGGTAGGGATGAATGGTTTTGAAAAAAGGCCAGTTCATACTTTGAGCGGTGGACAAAAACAACGCTTAACAATTGCATGCGCTCTTATAAGTAATAGAAATTTTATTCTTTTAGATGAGCCTACAGCATTACTTGATCAAACTAGCCAATTAAAAGTTCTACAAACTATTAAAAATCTTACAAGTGACCATAAAAAACCTTTATCAGCCTTATGGATTACTCATCGTTATGAAGAATTAACTTATGCTGATGCAGTAGCTGAATTGAAAAATGGTTTTTTATCTAGCTGGCAAGAACCATCAAAATTTCAATATAATTGACTCTTTTACTTGTCATAAGGTACTTTAAAGAGCTAAATTCATTTTATATTCCTCGGTAGCTCAGCGGTAGAGCGATCGACTGTTAATCGATTGGTCGCAGGTTCGAATCCCGCCCGGGGAGTTAATAAATTTAAAAAAATTATCCAAAGTCACCCTAATTAAAGGTGACTTTTTTATTTCCTTGACTTATTTTTTGTCAAATAGTGATAAGCCGAAGATATAGTCAAGTAAATTTGATATTTTATCAAGAACAGTATATAGAACATTTAAAATAATTAAATTATTATCCCAATTACTTTATTATAAATAATTTAAAATTGTTCTTTTAAGAACAGTAATTAGAACATTGTCTTTAGTTCCCTGCGCAAGCGAAAAATTAAATTTTTTGATTGATTTTTATATATTTTTTTTAAACATATTTTTGTTTGTATCCTTTTAATTACTACTACACCATTAAGGAAATTCTAGTCATCCCACATATCCTTTTTCTCTTGATCGAAATTATTCTTTTCAAGTAATTCTATTCTTTGCTTCTGAGAATCAATTTCTGTTTCAATCACGTTTTTATCGTTAACGTATTTTGCTTGTATTTCTAAGATAATTATCTCAAATTGCTCTCCAAAAAAATCTGACATTTCTCTCCATGCTTCCATTTCCTCTTCTTTACCAATAGTATCGTTTATCTGATGAGAAATAATTTCTAGAACATATTGTTTAAGTTCTTGATGACTCATCGATTCAACTTTTTTTTGAACGTAAAGTTCTTTAATATTTTCTAGTTGTTTTTTTGATAAATCAGAATAGCTAATAGACTTCTTTTTCATGGATACTTAAATTTTTTTTAATATAGACAAAATTATTAGTTTAAACATTTTGGAGAAATTAAATACTTTAAACCTATTTAATTACTATTTGAAGATTCAAATTCTCCTTTTAATTTAATTTGTATGTACCCTAAAATGCCAATCTGAATTAGATATTCTTTCAATTTGAACCACTATTTGTTTCTAATAATCCTTTGATTATTAAGAAAAAGTGAATAGAATCGAAAGAAATTCTAAAATTTAAACTTTTCTAAAATTTGCAATTTCTATCTAATCAATTGCTATTACTAAGTTATTTGATAAATCTAATTGATAAAATTGTTTACAGTAATTCAGCAATCTCTATAATTTCTTGAGAGAATCATAATACCAAAACTTAATTTTAATTTAATAGTTCATAAATATGAAAATTTCAATCCTTTTAATTGAAGATGATCGTGATATGCGTGATTTGGTGGCTAGGCATTTAGAACATTCTGGTTTCGATGTTCAAAAAGCTGAAGATGGAATTAAAGGACAAGCATTAGCTCTTCAATACTCGCCAGATTTAATACTCTTGGATTTAATGTTACCAAGTGTTGATGGTTTAACTTTATGCCAGCGATTAAGAAGAGATGAAAGAACATCAAATATACCGATTTTGATGATAACTGCGTTAGGCGGCCTTAAAGATAAAGTTACTGGGTTTAATTCTGGAGCAGATGATTATATTACTAAACCATTCGATTTAGAAGAATTATATGTACGCATTAAAGCTTTATTAAGAAGAACCAACAGAGCACAATTAAATTCTAGTAACCAGCAAGAAATATTAAATTATGGCCCTTTAACTCTTGTTCCGGAAAGATTTGAAGCTATATGGTTTGAATCTCCTGTTAGGTTAACTCATCTTGAATTTGAACTTCTTCATTGTCTTTTACAAAGACATGGTCAAACTGTATCCCCAGCATTAATTCTTAAAGAAGTATGGGGATATGAACCTGATGATGATATTGAGACAATAAGAGTTCATATTAGACACTTACGCACTAAACTTGAACCCGATCCACGCAAACCTACCTATATAAAAACTGTATACGGTGCTGGATACTGTCTTGAGTTACCTATTGGTGCTCAAGTGGAAACGGCTAGGCAAGAGTTCATTCAAGCAAGAAATCCTAACTTGATAAATTCTGCAGTTGATTAATCTCATATATCTTCCATTGAAATTTTTAAAAAAGCTATTTCCCATGCCAACCTTGGTTGAACGTTTTTTCTTAACAGGTATTTTAAATTTTCAAGTTTTTTAACTAAACCGATATTTTTTGTTTTTCTCCACCAAATTGTTTGAATTAAATTTACTAGAGAAATCTGTTGCAAAATTTCTAATTTTTCAGATATTGATTTAGATATTTCTAATATTTCCAGACTATTTTTTATTGGAGAATCCAATTTACTTATAATTTCATCTGAAAAATCATTCCAAATTTCAATATTTTTCAATAATTGATTTGGAGATCCATTTGCTGAGTTTATTAAATCTTCAAATTTTAAATTTGCATTTATCTTTGATTTAGAAGTATCTAAATATTCTTTTATAATTGATTTTATTTCTTTACTAGAAAAAGATCGAAATCTGACGATTTGACATCTTGAGATAATCGTATCTAAGAGAAGATTTAATTTAGATGTTAGTAAAATAAAAATGCCGTTACTAGGTTCTTCTAAGGTTTTTAAAAGGCAATTCGAGGCTGCTTCGTTTAAGAGGTGTGCATCAATAATTAAAACAATTTTGTTGTCTGAGTTTATTGATTTTTGATTAAGAAAAGTTTTGATATTACGTATTTGAGCAATTTTAATTATCTCAGATCCACTTTTTACTGTTTTTTCAAGATCGGAACTTCCTAAACTTTTTGTTGATAAAAGAGAATTAGGTTCAATAATTAAAAAATCAGGATGGTTATTGTTTGTAATTCTCTCATCAACATTTTCGCTTGGTGAAGACTGTTTGAAAATCTCTTTTATAAATTGAAGAGCAGTTTGTTTTTTGCCTAATCCTTCAGCCCCATAAAATATATAACCATTAGCCAATGATTTGTTTTTAATTATGTTCTTAAGAAAGGTATTGACTTCTTCATTCAAGAAAAAATTGTTTTTTTTAACCTCAATCATTTGTTATTAGAAAAATTGTTTAGTAAGGTCTCTTTAATTTGATTAGAAATAGTTTTAATATTTTGTGAAGCAGATATTACTTTCCAGTTTTTTTGTTTGGCAATTAGTTTGAAGCCTTCATTTACTTTTTCTAAAAATCTAATACCTTCTGATTCTATTCTGTCTGGAATTTCATTTTTTCTTCGAAATATGCTCTCTTCTGGAGAAATTTCTAAGAAGAAAGTGAGATCTGGAGATGCTCCTTGACATACAATAGATTCAATATTTTTAATTATTTCTAAATTTATATTTCTTCCATAACCTTGATAAGCAAGTGTCGAATCGGAAAATCTATCACTTATTACCCAATCATTGTTATTTAAAGCAGGTGAAATAATTTTGGAAACGTGTTCAGCTCTATCTGCAGAATAAAGCAATAATTCTGCAAGTGATGAAGGCTTATTATTTTCATTATTTTCAAGAATCAGCCCTCTAAGTTTTTTCCCTAAAAGACTGCCCCCTGGCTCTCTAGTCGTGATTAATTTAGACCCTTTCTTTATTAGACCACTATTAGGAAGCCATTTAGATATTTCATCTATTTGGGTAGTTTTACCACATCCATCAATACCCTCAAAAACGATAAATTTTCCTTTCATTTAATCCAAAGATAAAGCATTAATTACAACTGTAATAGAGCTAATAGCCATCAATAATGCTGCTATTGAGGGAGTAAGAAGAATACCGTATTTAGGGAATAAAATGCCGGAGGCTAAAGGTATAGCTAGTAAGTTGTAACCAAATGCCCATGTTAGATTTTGCTTTATTTTTCTTATAGTTTTTTTTGCAAGTTTTAAGGCGTAGGGTAATCCATTTAGTTGATCTCCCATTAATACTACATCTGCATTTGCCTTGGCTATTTGAGTACCAGATCCTACTGCAATTCCTAAGTCTGAGGATGCTAATGCTGGGACATCATTAATACCATCACCAATCATTGCCACTTTATTATTAATTTTTAAATTTTCTATATTCTTTAGCTTCATTTCAGGAAGAAGATCCCATTTTACTTCTGTTTTTTTACAACCAATTTTTTTTGCTAAAGCTAAAACCGTTTGTTTCCTATCGCCACTTAAAATGTTAATTTTAAATTTGTTTTCTCTCAAATTTTGAACTGTTTTAATTGAATCATCTCTGAGTAAATCTCCTAGCAAAATAAAGCCTAATAACTTATCTTTGATACTTACTCCAATGATAGTGTTCGTTTTTGTTTCTTCATTTTCAATAACTTTTTTTGCCTCACTATCAATAATTATTCCTTTGCTTAGTAGCCATTCAATATTTCCAATATTAATAAGTCCATCAATTGATTCAAGTTCTCCGGAAATACCTCGACCTGAATGAGTAAAAATTTTCTTTATTGGAAATAAACTTAAATTTTGCTTTTTTGCCTCTTGAATTAAGGCATCTGCGATTGGATGTCTGCTTTCCTTTTCTAAACTGGCAGCTATTTTTAATAAAAATGAATGATCATCATAATTTTTATAATCAACAATGAAAGGCTTACCTTTTGTTAAAGTGCCTGTCTTATCAAAAATAATTTGATTAATTTTTGAAGCCATCTCTATTTTGTCCCCGCCTTTAAATAAAACGCCCTTTTTTGCTGCTTTACCTGATGCGACAGTTATTACAGTTGGGGTGGCTAAACCTAATGCACAAGGACAAGCTATTACTAAAACAGCAATTGACAATTGTATGGCTAAACTAAGGAAATTCTCAGCATTACTACCAAGCGAACTATGAAGTGTATGGCTTGAGTGAGTGATGAATTGATGATTATTACTTAATAAATCTGGCCAAATGTTTCTTGCCCCTTTCCACCAAAAGAAGAAAGTTAAGATAGCAAAAATAAGTACGAAGTAAGTAAATTTGCCTGCAATCTCATCAGCAATTCTTTGAATGCGAGGTTTTCTAGCGTTTACAGACTCAATAAGATTTACTAGTTTTGCAAGAGAAGAATCCCCTCCGACATTTTGTACTTTAAGTCTAAGAGTTGAATTAAGATTTAAAGACCCACTAGATAGATTTTCGCCTTCTTTTACCTCGATAGGTTTGGATTCTCCAGTGATATGTGAAACATCAATATATGAATTACCTTGAGTAACAATGCAGTCAGCAGGTACTCTGTCTCCGGCTAAAACTTGAATCTCTTGATTTGGTCTTAAAGTGTTTACTCTTATTGATTTTATTTGATTATCTTCTGTGAAGATATTTGCCATTTCGGGTTGAAGATCTAATAACTCTCCAATGGATGAACCAGTTTGGTATCTTGCTCTTTCCTCTAAGAAACGCCCAATCAATATGAAGCCTAATAGCATAACTGGTTCATTAAAAAAACAAGGAAAACCAATAGCAGGAAATATTAAGGATAGAAGACTTGTTATATATGCGCTAGTTACTCCAAGAGCTACTAAAGAATCCATATCAGGACGGTTCTTAATAAATGATTTAAACCCATTAATAATTATTCCTCTGCCAGGAAATAAAAGAGCTAATGTTGCTAATGAAGCGTGAAAAAATATATTACCTAATATCGGAAAATTTATATATCTTCCTTCTGCCAGATGACCTAAACCTGAAAATAATAAAAGTAATAAAGCAAAAGTTAGTTTTTTCCATTGATTATTCCACTTCTTTTTTTTTTCTAATTCTGCCTTGTTTATTTTTTTTGAAAAATCATTTATGTAAATCTTTGATGGGAAACCATTTTCTTTTAGATTTTTGAGAACTGCTTCAATCTCTATATGTTTCTGAGTAATCTCAAAATATGCACTTTCAGTGAGCAAGTTAACAGAAACATTTTCAATACCATCAGAACTATTCAATATTTTTTCAACAGTACTAACACAACCTCCGCACTTCATTCCTGTAACGCTTAATTGAATGCTCTCCATATTTATCACGATAGAAGCAAATTAATGCTTTACTTTATATTTAACTATAATAATAAATGTAATAGACTTTTTAAATAGTTATTTTTTAAATTACTATATTAATTTATTTGATTTACATCAGTGCCTAGCAATCAAAACAGAGACAATTTTATTGATAAAGCTTTTACTGTAATTGCTGAATCTATTGTAAAAATAATGCCTATCGCTGAGAAAGAAAAAAAGGCATATATTTATTATAGAGATGGCTTAGCCGCGCAAAATAATGGGGATTACTCGGAAGCATTAGAGTATTATAAAGAGAGCTTAATGCTTGAAGAAAATAAAATTGATAGGGGTGAGACTCTAAAAAATATGGCAATTATTTATATGAGTAATGGTGAAGAGGATTTGTCTATTGAAACATACGAAAAAGCATTAGAAGAAAATCCCAAACAGCCATCATGCTTGAAAAATATAGGTTTAATTTATGAAAAAAGGGGAAGATATGCTGAGCAGAATGGTGATTTAGATCAGAGAGATATTTGGTTTGATAAAGCTGCTGAAGTCTGGTCTAAAGCTGTGAGACTTTATCCAGGTGGGTATCTAGATATTGAGAATTGGTTGAAAAACTCAGGTAGAAGCTCAATTGATATGTACCTTTGAATTTTTTATTTTGATAAAGAATAATCAACTGCTTCCTTAATATTGGATATCTCTTTGATATTTATTAAATTTTGAAAATTATTATTTAGTTCCTCTTCTAGTTTTGGCACTACGATATTTTTGATCCCTAGTCTTACAGCTTCTTCTATCTTTGTCCGAAGGTTATTCGATTTTCTAACTTGACCGCTCAAACCTAATTCCCCAATAAATGAGGTACTAGCTAATGGAGGAATATTTTTCAAACTTGATACAATTGATATTGCTACACCTAAGTCAGATGATGGATCATTAATTTCAAAACCTCCACCAGTTGCTATATAACAATCAAATTCAGATAATTTTATCCCTACGTGTTTTTCAATAACAGCAAGAATTTGATGCAATCTATTTATGCTAATTCCAGTTGTAGTTCGTCTTGGATTACTGTAGAAAGTTTTATTTACCAGTGCTTGAATATCAACTGCTAATGGCCGAGTGCCTTCATTTGTAATCGTAGTTGTTACACCTGAAATATTTTCTTTATTTGTAAAAATTGAACTTGGGTTTTTTATCTCTCGTAAACCCTCTTCAAGCATTTCAAAAATTCCAATTTCAAAGGTCGATCCAAATCGATTTTTTATACTCCTTAGTAGTCTATGAGATGAAATTTTATCTCCTTCAAAGTTTATTACTGTATCAACTAAATGTTCTAGAGTTTTAGGGCCAGCTAAAGCACCATCTTTGGTTACATGACCAATGATTAGAAGTGCAATATTATTATCTTTGGCTAGATTTTGCAACTCAGACGAACATGCTCTAACTTGAGAAACAGATCCTGGAGAACTTTGCATTTCATGATTATGGATGGCTTGAATACTATCAATAATTGCGAAACATGGATTGACACGTTTGATCTCTCCAATAATTAGAGATAAATTAGTTTCTGCAAAAATTCTTAAATCAATACTGCTTTGATTTAATCTTTCCCATCTAATTTTTACTTGTTCTAAAGATTCTTCTGCAGTTATGTACAAAACTTTTTCACTGAGAGATATTTTTCCTGCTGATTGAAGAACTATTGTGCTTTTACCTATACCTGGTTCTCCTCCAAGTAAAACAACAGATCCAGGTACAATTCCACCTCCAAGAACTCGATCGAATTCCCTAAAGCCACTCGTAAATCTTGATATTTCTTTTGATGAGATCTCATTAAACGGTATAGATTTTTTACTATTTTTTATTTCTTGATATTTAAAGGTTTTACTTTTTATTTCTTCAACAATGGAATTCCATGAGTTGCAATTAAGGCATTTACCAAAGTATTGAGAAGTTTCAGATCCACAATTCTGACAAATAAAGGTCGATAATTTGCTAGACATTAATTTTCTGAATGAAGTAATGGAACTAGAATATTTGGGATATTGCCCCTCTACAAGTTAGATTAGGTTAATAATAAATTCTCTTACTGATTAGCTAATAGAAACAAATGGCTCTATCTAGTCAAACTAAAGAAACTATACTGGTCGCAGATGACGAGGCAAGTATTAGAAGAATTCTGGAGACACGTCTCTCCATGATTGGCTACAAAGTTGTAACTGCAAGTGATGGTAAAGAGGCACTAAAGTTATTTAAGGATTATGAACCTGATTTAGTAGTCCTTGACGTCATGATGCCAAAGTTAGATGGTTATGGAGTTTGTCAAGAATTAAGGAAAGATTCTGATGTTCCAATTGTCATGTTAACTGCATTAGGAGATGTTGCAGATAGGATAACAGGTTTAGAATTAGGAGCTGATGATTATGTGGTAAAACCATTTAGCCCAAAGGAGTTAGAAGCTAGAATTAGGTGTGTACTCAGAAGAATAGACAAAGAACAAATTCCTGGGATGCCTAATTCAGGATTAATTTTGGTTACGGATATAAAAATTGATACAAATCGAAGACAAGTTTTTAAAAGTGATGAGAGAATTAGATTAACTGGTATGGAATTTAGTCTCTTAGAGCTTTTGGTAAGTAGGTCAGGAGAGCCATTTAGTAGAGGAGAGATTTTGAAAGAAGTATGGGGATATACCCCCGAGAGACATGTAGATACAAGAGTCGTAGACGTTCACATATCAAGATTAAGATCAAAACTGGAGGCTGATCCAGCAAATCCTGAATTAATTTTGACAGCAAGGGGTACAGGATATCTTTTCCAACGGATTGTCGATATTGCTCCTTTTGATGGTAAATAAATGGGGAAAGAAACACCGCAAAAAATTAATAAGTCCAGAGCTATTAGAAGATTAGTAATTTGGTACAAAAGAAATTCGGCAGTGACTTCTATAGTTGATACTGCTGCAAGTTCTGCGGCAACGGCTAGTAATGTTGCTGGTAATATGGTTTCTGGTGCTGGATCAGTAGTAACTACAGCTAGTAATGTTGCAGGTAATGTTGCAGGTAATGTTGTTTCAAGTGCTGAATCCGTAGTTAATACTGCTAGTAGTGTAGTTTCAAATGCTAGTTCAATAGCTAAAAATACATTACAGCCGCTAGTTTTTGACCCATTAAAAAGATTACAAAATAACGACAATATTTTAGATAGGGTGGAGGAATCTCAATCAAAAAGGATTTGGATCGCAGTTGATGGGATGGGTGGAGATTATGCTCCTGGTCCAATTCTTGAGGGTTGCCTAGAAGCAATAAGTAGATTTCCAATAAATATAAAGTTTGTCGGCAAAATTGAAAAAGTTAAAGATGCAGCAGAAAAAGCTGGTTTAGCAGAATTATTAGAAAATGAAATAGATAATAATCGTCTTGAATTAATTGATAGTGGTGAGCCTATAGGGATGAATGAAGAAGCTACCGCAGTTAGAAAAAAGAAAAATGCAAGCATAAACGTTGCGATGGATTTAGTGAGAAATAATAAAGCTGAAGCTGTCTACTCAGCAGGAAATTCAGGCGCAATGATGGCTTCTGCCATATTTAGAATTGGGAGATTGAAAGGGATTGAGAGACCAGCTATAGGAGCATTGTTTCCAACAAGGGATCAAACTCGCCCTGTATTAGTTTTAGATGTCGGTGCAAACACTGATTGTAAGCCATCTTATCTACATCAATTTGCTCTTCTAGGAAATATTTATGCAAAAGATGTCCTACAAGTACAAAAACCAAGAATTGGCCTTTTAAATATTGGAGAAGAAGAATGTAAAGGTAATGATTTATCCTTAAAAACATTTGAATTGTTATCTTCTGAAAAAAGTTTTGATTTTGGTGGTAATTGTGAAGGGCGAGATGTATTATCAGGTAGTTTCGACGTAGTAGTTTGTGATGGATTTACTGGAAATATTTTATTGAAATTTCTTGAATCTGTGGGAGGAGTTTTATTAGATATTTTGAGATCTGAGCTACCACGTGGAAGGCGGGGCAAAGTTGGTTCAGCTTTTTTAAAAAGTAATTTACTCAGAATTAAGAAAAGGTTAGATCATGCCGAACATGGAGGAGCTTTATTACTTGGGGTGAATGGTATTTGCGTTATTGGTCATGGCAGTAGCAAATCTTTATCAGTAGTTAGTGCTCTTCGCTTGGCTCACTCTGCAGTGAATCATGGTGTTATGGACAATTTAAATCAACTGCAAAAGCTTCAAGTTTTAAATTCGTAAAACATATTGAGTCAAATTTATGTTTGACTAATATAAGTAACTAAAAAACTCTTTTGGAAGGAATAAATTTTAATCAGATTGGAGTGTCATTCAAGGGAAGCGGAAGTTATGTACCTGATCAAATCCTAACTAATCAAAAAATTAGTCAAAAGGTTGATACAAGCAATGAATGGATACAATCTAGAACTGGCATTTCTGAGCGAAGAATCTCTAGCGTAGAAGATAATGTTACTGAGATGGGTTATAAGGCAGCTCTAACTGCTATAGAAATGGCTAATTGGGATATAAAAACGATTGATTTGATTGTTTTAGCTACTTCTACTCCGCATGATTTATTTGGATCTGCACCATCCATTCAAGCTAAATTGGGGGCGGCTAATGCTGTAGCTTTCGATTTAACTGCAGCTTGTAGTGGTTTTTTATTTGCCTTAATAACAGCCTCACAATTTTTAAAAGGGGGCAGTTTTAAAAGGGCTATTGTTATTGGAGCAGATCAATTATCAAGTTATGTTGATTGGAAAGATAGAAGAAGTTGTATTCTCTTTGGAGATGGTGCCGGTGCATTAGCAATTGAAGCCACAAATGAATTTGATAATTTTATAGGTTTTGATATGAGAACTGATGGGGGGAGGGGTTCCTTTCTTAATCTTCCATCAAAAAATAATAAGGATTCAATAGTTGATGAAATTGACTTTTTAAGTGGAGGTTTTTCTCCAATTCAGATGAATGGTCAGGAAGTTTATAAATTTGCAGTTAAAGAAGTACCCCTAATTCTTGAAAAGTTGTTGAAAAAAATGAAATATAATTCTGATCAAGTTGATTGGCTCTTGCTGCATCAAGCTAATCAAAGAATATTGGATTCTGTAGGAGAAAGGTTAAAAATTCCCAGAGAAAAGATTCTTAGCAATTTAGAAAAATATGGCAATACCTCAGCAGCAACAATTCCACTAATGATGGATGAGGCTGTAAGAGATTATAGAATTAAACAAAATGATATTATTGCTACAAGTGGTTTCGGTGCTGGGCTAAGTTGGGGTGCAGCCCTAATTAAATGGGGTTAAAAACAAAATAGGAACATTATGACAGTTGCATGGGTATTCCCTGGACAGGGTTCGCAAAAAATTGGAATGGCTAAACAAATTGAAAATTTGCCAACCACAAAAGAGAGGTTTAGTTATGCTTCTGAGATATTTGAAAGAAATTTATTTGAAATTTGCGAGTTAAATTCTGATTTAACAAATCCTCTTAGTGATTTGAATAATACAAGAAATACACAAATCTGTCTTTTTTTGGTTGAATCAATTTTATTGGATGCCTTAAAAGAAAAAGGTTTTAAACCAACTTATGTTGCTGGGCATAGTCTTGGAGAAATAACTGCCTTATATTGTGCGGATGTTTTTTCATTCGAAGATTGCGTATCACTAATAAAAGTTAGATCTCAATTAATGAGAAATGCTGGGCAAGGATCTATGGCTGCAGTAATTGGTTTTGATAGAAATGAACTTGATTTATTAGTCAAAAAAAGTAAAGATGTTGTAATTGCTAATGATAATAGCTCTTCCCAAGTTGTCTTGTCAGGATCTAACGAAGAGTTAGACAATTTATCGAAAGAAATTTCTTGTAAAAGATTCCTAAAATTAAATGTTTCAGGTGCATTCCATTCACCATTCATGGATGAGCCTGCAGTTAAATTTTCTGAGTATTTAAAACAGATTAAGTTTAAAAATCCTTCTTTCCCAGTAATAAGTAATTATGAACCTTCATTATGTGACGATCCTGATGAGCTTAAAACTAGATTGGAAAATCAAATGTGTAATGGCGTAAGGTGGCGAGAAACTATGGATTTAATGGCACAAGATAATGATCTTCATTTTGTTGAAGTTGGCCCTTCAAATGTACTTAGTGGTTTAGCCAAAAGACATATGAAAGATTTAAAAATTTCTCAAGTTTCAGCTTCTAATCAAATAACTTATTAATCAAGTATGAAAAATGATGTTTTTCAAAAATTAATTTATCAATTAGTTAGCAAACTTTTTGTATTACCAATTTATAAATTTGTATTTAGAGGTCATTTAATAGGTAGAGAAAATATTCCGCAACAAAATTCTTTTATAATGGTTTCTAATCATGGTTCTTTGCTTGACCCTCCTTTGTTAGGACATGCTCTTGGACGTAATATATCTTTTATGGCCAAGGCAGAGCTATTTAAAATACCTTTACTTGGTTCTATTATCAAGGCTTGTGGAGCTTATCCTGTAAAAAGAGGCATTGTTGATAAAAATACCATTCAAACAGCATGTAAAAAATTATCAAATAATAATTGTATTGGAATATTCATTGATGGTACACGTCAAAAAAATGGTCGAGTGAATAAGCCCAAACAAGGAGCAGCATTATTAGCCTTTAAAAATCAAAAATTATTATTACCTGTTGCAATAGTTAATTCTCATAGACTAATAAGATTTAAATTCTTTTTTCCTTTGTTTTCAAAAATAGTTATTAAGGTGGGAAAACCTGTTCAACCTCCACAGAGTTCATCAAGAGATGATCTGAATGTTGTAACAGTGTACCTTCAAGATAAAATTAATAATTTGATTGGATGAATATTTAGTTGATTGGCGAAATAGGGTAAAGAGGCAAAACTTTTCTCCAGGAATCTAAATTTGAATTAAATAAATTTTTATTTGTTAAGTTTAATAGTTCTTTTAAATCTTCTTTATCATCATAATTAGCCTCAAAAGTAAGTTCTTTGCTCTTAATTTCTTTAACAACTTTTGGTAAAACTGTTTCTCGAATAACTAGATCAGAGGAGTTTTTTTCTTTATGAAAAATTTCATATTTACCTGCAATTAAACCCTTGCGTTTTAATTTTTTATAAATCCAGAATGATTGTTTGTTTATAAAGATATTATTTATTGATGCAATTCTTTTTGCCATTATTTCAAATGAACTAAAACTGTCTAGAGGACAATTGATTTGTTGTGAGATGGTTCTTGCTAAAACTACAATAAGTCGTGAAGCATTAAAATTTGCTGGCCCTATGCTGACAGATAACTTATTTATTTTTTTTAAATTTTCTTTGGCAATGAATTTGTTAAGATCATAAATAAGGTTGTTGCAAAGGTCATTATCAAATTTTTTGATAAATAATTCATCAGATTCAAGGGTATTGTTTTTTCTATACCCAAAGCCAAAAGAATTGTCTGTGCTATGAATCACTAATGTAGCGTAATTTTGTTTGAGTTTATCTTTCATCTTTTACCTTTAAACAGGTAATTCCATTCCTGGATTACACCTAGACCATTTACCAAATTCATTTTCAAAACTTTCACAAGATTGAACATCCCAATCAGTTTTATAATCACCATTATTGTCTTTCACTATATTTACATGAATGAATGGTTTTTTTGCTTTAAAATCAGGTAGATCACAAATATGATCTACACCATGATTATTCTCAACATCATGATACGTAATACATCTATCAACCCATTTACAGTTGATGCAAATGCACATAATTAATAAATAAAATGAAAGGTAGTATTTACAAAGATCATACACTAGTAATTGATGAATTAGAAAAAAGTAAAAAATTTCATAATTTGGATTTAATATTAGGTTTTTTACCTCAAGGATCATATTTGGTTGGTGGTTACATAAGAGATATTATTTTGGGAAGAGAGACTGAAAAGGTAGATGTTGATATTGTGGTACCTTTAAATGCAATTGAAATCGGGAAAAAGATTGCAGATAATATTGGATCAAAATTTATAATTTTAGATGAAAAAAGAGAAGTAGTAAGAATTATTCTTAATCATATCTCAATTGATATTGCAAATCAGATTTCTCCCACAATCGAGGGCGATCTATGCAGTAGGGACTTTTCGATAAATTCAATTGCTTTTTTATTAGATAAGAAGCTTTTGTTTGATCCATTGAATGGTCTTAAAGATTTAGAGTTTGGTCTACTTAAAACTTATTCAGAAAAAAACTTACTTAATGATCCATTAAGGATTTTAAGATGTTTTCGTTTTGTTTCAGAATTGAATTTTAAAATCGATCTAAAATTGGTTGATTTTATAAAAAAAAATAAAGGGAAATTATATCTTGTTGCCAAAGAGAGGATTAATTATGAAATACAAAAAATAGTAAATGGGGAAAATGCACTTAAGGCGGTAATTTTGGTAAAAAAATTTAATATATTTGGATCTGATAATTTTTATAAAAATTCTTTTTTTTTGGATTTAGAAAAAATTAACTATCTAGAACTTAATCAGGAAGAAAAAGAAAAATTTTTACCATCATTTTTTATTGCTCAAATTTTAGATGTTACATCTTTAGAGAAACTTAAATTTAGTAAAGCTGAAATTGCAAAAACTAAGTTATTAAGAAAATGGCACTTTTTATTGGAGAAAAAAAATATCGCTCAATTAACTGAATCAGATAGATTTGCTTTACATAAAGAATTAGAGATGTATCTTCCAACTTTTATTTTCCATTTACCTCAAAACTTGCGATCAAATTGGCTTCTTAGATGGCGTGACAATGATGATAAATTATTTCATCCTTCAAACTTACTTAATGGTTACTTAATCAAAAAAAATTTAAAAATAAAGGATGGGCCTATCTTAGGAGAGCTTTTACACTATCTTTCTGAGGAACTTGCTTATAAAAGATTGAATAATTTTGATGAAGCTATTTATAAAGCAAAGAGATGGATTGAACAAAATGCACCAAAATGTGATTAAATACACATAGTTTAGTTTTGTTTAGAAGTTCAGACTTCAAAATCATTTTTAAAAATTTTATGAGCATTCGCATTTACATTGGCAATTTACCACAAGGATTTAATCCAAAAGAATTTGATACACTCCTAAAGTCAGTTTCTGATTCGATTAGATTTAAAGCAGTTCTAGATAAGGAAACTAAGGAATGCAGGGGGTTTGGTTTCGCTACAACAAATAATGAAGATAATGCTAATTTATTAATTCAAAAGTTAAATGGTTTTGAATTCAATGGTTCTAAATTAAGAGTAGAGCTATCAGAAAAGAAAGATTCTGCCTCAAACAAAAGAAATGGTGGAAAATTAAACAAAAATAAGAAAAGGAAAGACTTTAAGAAAATTGTTCATAGTGATGCACCTAACCTCGAGGCTCCTGATCCAAGATGGGCTGGAGAACTATCTAAATTGAAAGATTTGTTAGCTAATCAGAGGACGCCTGCCTAGTTACTTAATGCGAGAAATTAAAAACGATATTGGAATTTCAAGAGCTTTTACTGAATTTTTTACAAAAGCCCTATTATTAAAAACATCATAATCTAATCTTTCAATAGAATTTAATATTCCTCTATATAGACGCAAAGACGTCCATACTGGCCATCTTGCGTCAGAAGATAACCACTTAATACCATCTTCAGACTTTTGGAACCATTCGCGTGCTCTTGTTAATTGAAAGTTCATCAGTGCTTTCCACTGCTTGTTGATTTTTCCTTTTAAAAGTTCTTCTTCGGAATAATTAAATTTTTCAATATCTGCTTGCGGGAGATAAATTCTTCCTCTGTGTCTATCTTCTCCTACATCTCTCAATATATTGGTTAATTGATTTGCAATTCCTAGAGCTATAGCTGCTTCAGAGGGGTCAGGAATAGCACTCCATGGGGCTGATGTATAAGCACTATCAATCCCCATCACATTTTGAGTCATTAAACCAACAGTTCCTGCCACTCTATAACAATAGAGTTTTAATTCATCAAAATCTTTGTATCTAAATTTGTTTAGATCCATTCTCTGGCCATCTATCATATCTAGATAGGGTTGAATACTTTGTGGATATTTTTCGATGGTATCTAATAAAACTGAGTCTAATTCAGATTTAATAATCCCTTTAAATACATTTTTAGTATTTTCTTCCCATTCATCTAGATTGTCTGAAAGCTCATGTTGTGATTTAGTTGAGGCTTCTACGCTATCCATTATTTCATCTGTTCTTCTACACCATACGTAAATAGCCCAAATAGCTTTTCTCTTTTCCTGAGGTAATAGAAGAGTACCCAAGTAAAAGGTTTTAGCCCATTGTTGAGTTTCTTTTCGGCATATCTCGTATGCTTGATCTAGTTGAGAAATTGAATTTTTCAAAAAGTTTTAGCTTAATTTAAGGATGTTGCAAATGTTATGAAGGAACATTTTCAGAGACTTTGGAAAATTCCTTGTTGATTGATTCCGCGCATAATTTTCCACTTAAAACAGCTCCTTCCATAGATGCTAAATATTTTTGCATTGTATAATCCCCAGCTAAGAAAAAGTTTTTTATTGGGGATTTTTGCTTAGGTCTGAATTCTTGACATCCAGGAACTGCCTTATAGACAGATCTTGGTGTTTTAACTACTTTATATTTTCTTAATTTTGTTTTATCATCGCCCATGAAATGTGTTGGAAATAATTTCTTTAGCTCTTCCATAGTTGCATCAACGATGTCTTGATCACTTCTATTTATCCAATCTTTAGCAGGTGCGAAAACTAATTCAAGCATTGATCTATTTGGATCTTCGTATTCTTTGCATGTAATACTCATATCTGCATAAACACTGAGAAGTGGTGATCTGCTAAATAGTAGATGGTCAATATCTGTTAATTTTTTGTCAAACCATAAGTGGATATTAATGACTGGCACACCATTTAATCCATCTAATTTAGAAAAAGCATCTAAACCTTTCCACTGTTTAGGGATCATTAATTTAAATAGATCCACAGGCATTGCACTTACATAAGCATCAGCAGTTAACTCTTTCTTTTCGTTTTCGTGTAAAGAGGCAATAGTAAAACTTTTAACAGTGCTGTCTTCATTCAGGTTGATTTGCCTCAATGGGCTATTTATGTGCACTTCTCCACCACGAGCAGTAATATAATCAACCATTGGCTGGCAGAGTCTTTCTGGAGGAGCTCCGTCAAGGAATGCCATTTTAGAACCATTTTTTTCTTGTAAAAATCTATTTAATGCTGTTAACAAAACTGTAGATGATATTTCATCTGGCCCAATGAAATTTAGGGCTTTACTCATGGCTATAAAAACTTCATCATTAACTCTTTCTGGAATATTGTGCTCTTTTAGCCAATCTGTCCATGATTTCGTATCACATTTATCTAGATACTTTTGGCCTCTCAACATTGCAGGTACTAAACCTAATCCAAATAGAATCTTTTCATTCCAAGAGAGCATATCATTATTGCTTAGTATTGCTGAAACTCCATTTACGGGTGCAGGTATATCGGGAAAGTCAAATCTACTGTAAGTTCCGGGCTCTGATGGCTGATTAAAAATCATTGAATGGCTTTTCCATTGGAGTCTATCTTCTATATCTAGTTCCTTGAAAAGTTGCAACATATTTGGGTAGGCTCCAAAAAATATATGTAAACCAGTTTCATACCAATCTCCATCTTCGTCTTTCCATGCGGCAACTTTCCCACCTAAGACGTCTCTAGCTTCGAGTACAATAGGTATGTGACCATTATCAACTAAATATTTAGCACAAGATAAACCCGCCAAACCTGCACCAGCAATTACAACACGCATTATAAAATCAAGAAATAAATTAACACTTACTAATAAGCTACATTAAAGTTAGAACATAATAGTTTTTTTCGTTGATTATTTTGTAAAATTATGGAAAAAATGCTTTTAAAATCAACTACAAGACATGTAAGAATTTTTACTGCCGAAGTAGTTGATGAGGAATTACAGTTTCATCCCAACAAATTGACTCTTGATTTAGATCCCGATAACGAATTTATTTGGAACGAAGATTCTCTAAACAAAATAAATGAAAAATTTAATAATCTAATCAAAGAGAGAGCAGGAAGAGATTTAGATGATTATGAACTTCGAAAAATAGGGTCAGAAATCGAAGGTTTAATAAAATTTTTGCTTCAAAATGGTCAGCTAAGTTACAACCCTGAATGTAGAGTAATGAATTATTCAATGGGTTTACCAAAAACAAATGAAGTGCTGTGAATAGATCATCATCAAACAGAAGGCCAAGGAGAGGCTCAAATAGAAATTATTACCCTCCAAATACAAGAGATATTGATTCGTATGGACAAAGAAATCCAAGATTACCTGATTCTTCTGAACAAAAAATCAACTTCAGTACAGGAACCATTGCTGTACTTGCTGGAGTACTAATTTTAGGAGTTGGTATTGGGAGTGCTATTACCAGCACAACTGATGGCGGACAGGGAAACATAGCTAGTCAACAACAATTAGATATGGCTGTTCCAGACCCTGAATTTTGTAGACAATGGGGAGCTAGTGCTTTTGTAATTGATGTTGAAATGTATACAACTCTGAATCCTTCTACGAGTTTTGTGACGCAACCAGCTCTTCAGCCAGGTTGTGTGATTAGAAGAGAGAATTGGACAGTTTTACAGAAACAGGGCGCAATTAGTAATGAAGATGTAAGAGAATGTAAACAAAGGATGAATACTTTTGCTTACATTGGATCTATAAGAGATAAGCCAATAGTTAAGTGCGTTTATCAGACCGATGTAAACGAAAATAAATTTATAATAAAGGGCGATGGACAAGCCGAAGATGGAGGCGTTGGTATTAATAAAGAAGCAATTCAGTTTTGATCAAAATTATATATGCCTTAAAGGGCTTTCTAAACTAGCAAATTGCGGCAGAATATTTTTTTTAAATACTTCTGATGCCCTTGATGTATATCTTGAAGGATTGGTAATTAATTTAAGTTCTCTTTTAACCTCCAAGTCAGCAACAAATGCTTTGTGGATTGTTCTTGCAGATAATTCTCTTTCAATAGAAACAACAGGCAAAAAGGAAGCTCCTAATCCTGATTGAACTGCATTTTTGATTGCTTCAAGAGAGTTAAGTTCCATCTCAATTTTTAATCTTTGAATATCAAGCCCAGAGTCTTGAAGAAGTTTATCAACAACTTTTCTTGTTGTAGATTGAGAGTCTAACGTTACAAAATTTAATTTATATAAGTCTTCTTTTAGAAGCTCTTTTTTGGTCGAAAATGGGTGCTTAGAGGGTAAGACTAATGCCAATTCATCTGTGGCATAAGGAATTACTTGTAGCAAATTTTCTAAATCTCCAGGTAATTGTCCGCCAATAATAGCTAAGTCAATTTGTCCATTCGCGACACTCCAACCGGTTCTTCTCGTACTGTGAACTTGAAGCTGAACAGATACGTCAGGGTATTTTTGTCTAAATAGTCCTATCATTCTCGGCATTAAATAGGTCCCAGTTGTTTGGCTGGCTCCAATTACAAGAGTTCCTCCTTTTAAGCTATTTAAATCTTCAATAGCTTTGCAAGCTTCGTCGCATTGATTCAAAATTCGTTCACAATATTCAAGTAATAGTCTCCCTGCTTCAGTCAACAGAGCCTTCCTACCACCTCTGTCAAAAATTGTGATTTCAAGTTGTTTTTCTAAATTTTGTATTTGTAAACTTACGGCAGGTTGGGTTACATATAAGAGATCTGCAGCTTTTTTAAAACTTCCTTGAGCTGCGATAGCTTTTAATATTCTTAATTGGTCGAGTGTAAATGGTAATTCTGGCATCTATTATGCCTACAATTTCTTATAATTCTAATGCTTAGGAGCATTCTTGTTAAGAACAAAAATTATTTGAACAATTTAAATATATGGAGACTCATAAAACTTCGCTAATCATCTTAATTTTGATTTTGATTTTTGCGGTCATTCATAGTGGTGGAGCTGCTTTAAGAATCAAAGCAGAATCTATTATGGGTCCAAGATTATGGCGGTTATGTTTTGTTTTTTTAAGTTTGCCATCTGCAATTATCTTGATTAGTTATTTTTTAGCTCATAGATATGACGGAATCAGATTATGGAATTTACAGGGCAATAATTTTGTTTTTATGGTCGTTTGGTTCTTAACTGCAATAAGTTTTTTATTTTTATATCCCGCTACTTACAATTTGCTAGAAATTCCTTCCGTTTTTAAACCTAAAGTACGTATCTATGGAACTGGGATAATGCGAATCACAAGACATCCACAAGCATTTGGTCAGATAATTTGGTGTTTCGCTCATACTTTATGGATTGGTACATCATTCACATTAGTAACTTCTATTGGCTTAGTTTTGCATCACCTTTTCGCAATCTGGCATGGCGACAAGAGATTAGCAAATAGATTTGGAGAAGAATTTGAAAATTTTAAAAAAAATACTTCCATAATCCCTTTCTTGGCGATACTTGAGGGGAGGCAAGAATTTAAGATTAAAGAATTTTTTAGGTTATCTCAAGTTGGCATATTAATTGCAATAGGCGTACTATGGTGGTCTCATCAATACATAAATATTGCTGTTAAAACATTTAATTCATCATTTTTGTCTGAATTTTTCAATTGACAGTTTAAAATTAAAATATAAGTTCTTTAAAAAATGCCACAAGCTTCAGAAATTGCCTGGTTAATTCCCGTTTTCCCACTTATTGGAGCAGTGCTTTCTGGCTTAGGACTAATAAGCATTAACAAGAAAATTAATAATTCAAGAGAAATTGTTTCTGTAGGTCTGATTTCTTTCGTTGGGATTTCTGCGGTAATTAGTTATAAAGCTTTACTTGAACAAGTTAATGGTTATCACTCAGTAGAAAAATTATTTGTATGGGCGAATGCAGGGGATTTCACAATTCCAATGGGATTTGTCCTTGATCCTTTGGGGAGTGTAATGCTTGCGTTAGTAACTACAATTACTTTGTTGGTAATGATTTACTCTCATGGTTACATGGCGCATGACAAAGGTTATGTCAGATTTTTTACATATTTAGCATTATTTAGTAGTTCAATGATGGGATTAATAGTTAGTCCGAATTTATTAGAAATTTATGTTTTTTGGGAATTAGTTGGGATGTGTTCTTATTTATTAGTTGGTTTTTGGTATGACAGGGATGGCGCTGCACACGCTGCACAAAAAGCATTTGTTGTTAATAGAGTTGGAGATTTTGGTTTATTACTAGGAATTCTTGGCCTATTTTGGGCAACAAATAGTTTTGATTTTAATGAAATAGCTACTGGAATTTCTCAATCCATATCTGACCAATCGATACCCATTTGGGCTGCTTTATTACTTTGTTTTTTAGTTTTTCTAGGGCCAATGGCTAAATCCGCTCAGTTTCCTCTTCATGTGTGGTTACCTGACGCAATGGAAGGTCCTACACCAATTTCTGCACTTATCCATGCTGCAACAATGGTTGCAGCAGGAATATTTCTCGTAGCAAGACTTCAACCTTTGTATTCAATATTCCCCTCTATTCAGTTCATTATTGCTTTAGTTGGTACGATTACTTGTTTTTTAGGAGCCTCTATAGCTTTGACCCAAATGGATTTAAAAAAAGGTTTAGCATATAGCACAGTTTCTCAGCTTGGGTATATGATGCTCGCAATGGGTTGTGGAGCACCAGTTGCAGGAATTTTTCATTTAGTAACTCATGCTTGCTTTAAAGCAATGCTATTTTTGGGATCTGGTTCAGTAATACATGCCATGGAAGAAGTAGTTGGCCATCAGCCTGTATTAGCTCAAGATATGAGATTGATGGGCGGTTTAAGAAAAAAAATGCCATATACATCAACAACATTTTTAATAGGTTGTGTAGCAATTAGTGGAATTCCCCCATTGGCAGGATTTTGGAGTAAAGACGAGATACTCGGAAATGCTTTTATATCATTTCCAGCTTTTTGGTTTGTAGGACTTCTAACAGCAGGTATGACTGCTTTTTATATGTTTAGGCTCTATTTCTTGACATTTGAGGGAGATTTCAGAGGGGAGAATAAAGAATTGCAAAAACAGCTTCTAATAGCCTCCAAAACAAACCTAGATGATGAAAATGAAGAAGAGCATGAAGAACATGGCTCTATTCATGAGTCACCCTGGTCAATGACATTTCCATTAGTGTTTCTAGCTGTACCGTCTGTAATAATTGGTTTTATGGGACTTCCATGGGATAGCAAAATTGCAAATTTACTAGATCCTGAAGAAGCAGAGACTGCTGCAAAAGCCTTCGAATTAAAAGAATTTTTGCCTTTAGCACTTGCTTCAATACTTATTGCATCAGCCGGAATCATTATTGCTTATCAGGCATATTTTGTGAAAAAAATTAATTTATCAGTTTTATTTGCCGAAAAGTTTCCTAGCATCAACCGATTTTTATCCAATAAATGGTATCTAGATGATATTAACGAAAAACTTTTTGTTAAGGGTAGTAGAAAACTTGCTAAAGAAGTTTTAGAGGTTGATTCTAAGGTTGTTGATGGTGTTGTAAACCTTACTGGACTTGTAACTTTGGGTAGTGGAGAAGGTTTAAAATATTTTGAGACTGGCAGGGCTCAATTTTATGCGCTTATTGTTTTTGGAGGTGTAATTTTACTAGTTGCTATATTTGGTTTTCAATCTCCTCAAGTTTCTTAATTACAATTGTGTGTCTTCACTGTCCATTGGGGTGAAAAAATGCAGAAAATTTCTAGACTTTATTTAAGATAAATTTCTTATTAAATTGAGTACTTATTTTTATACACATTTTGCAACACAAATGTTGGGAACTTTGGGAGCTGGATTATCTAATTTTCCTTGGTTATCTGCTTCTATTCTATTCCCAATTGGTAGTGCATTTGTGATACCTTTTTTTCCAGATAAAGGGGATGGCAAAGAGGTGAGATGGTTTGCATTGTCTATTGCATTAATTACTTTTTTAATAACTGTAGGTTCATACATAAATGGCTTTGATATTAGTAATGAGAATGTTCAACTTAAAGAAAATATTAGTTGGCTCCCTGATCTAGGTCTTACTTGGTCTGTTGGAGCTGATGGCATGTCTATGCCTCTAATATTATTGACTAGTTTTATAACTGCTTTAGCAGTTCTTGCTGCATGGCCAGTCAAGTTCAAACCAAAGTTATTTTTCTTTTTGATATTGGTTATGGATGGTGGGCAAATCGCTGTTTTTGCCGTACAAGATATGCTTTTATTTTTTTTAACTTGGGAACTTGAGTTAATTCCCGTTTATTTATTACTGGCTATATGGGGTGGCAAAAATCGACAATATGCAGCAACAAAATTCATTATTTATACCGCTGGCAGTTCTATTTTCATTCTTATTGCAGCGTTAGCAATGGGTTTCTATGGTACAGAAATTCCTAACTTTGAGTTTTCTCACTTGGCGGCTCAAGATTTTAGTCAAAAATTCCAAATATTATGTTATGTAGGGCTTTTAATTGCATTTGGTGTGAAACTTCCAATAGTACCGCTTCATACTTGGCTTCCGGATGCTCATGGAGAGGCTACAGCTCCAGTTCATATGCTTTTAGCAGGAATTTTATTGAAGATGGGAGGATATGCTCTTTTAAGATTTAATGCACAATTGTTACCCGTTGCTCATGCTCAATTTGCCCCATTATTAATAGTTCTTGGGGTAGTCAATATAATTTATGCTGCATTAACTTCTTTTGCTCAAAGAAATCTTAAAAGAAAAATTGCATACAGTTCGATAAGTCATATGGGTTTTGTTCTTATTGGAATAGGTAGTTTTAGTAGCCTTGGAACAAGCGGAGCTATGTTGCAAATGGTTAGTCATGGATTAATCGGTGCAAGTTTATTTTTTCTTGTTGGTGCTACCTATGACAGAACAAAGACTCTTAAACTTGATGAAATGAGTGGTGTAGGACAAAAAATGAGAATCATGTTTGCCCTATGGACTGCTTGCTCCCTAGCTTCCCTTGCTTTACCTGGTATGAGTGGATTTGTTTCCGAATTGATGGTATTTACAGGATTTGTTACTGATGAAGTGTATACACTACCTTTTAGGGTAGTGATGGCCTCTTTAGCAGCTATCGGTGTAATACTTACCCCTATTTATTTACTTTCAATGTTAAGAGAAATATTCTTTGGTAAAGAAAATCCTAAATTAATCGAAGAACGAAAACTTATAGATGCAGAGCCAAGGGAAGTATATATTATTGCCTGTTTACTTTTACCGATTATTGGAATAGGTTTATACCCAAGATTAATTACTGAAAGTTACATTGCATCCATCAATAATTTGGTCGATCGAGATTTAACTGCAGTTAAAGGTGCTGTGAAGACAAATATTTTTTCAGGAACTAAAACAAATGATATCCTAAAAGCTCCAACAATATAATTTTTTAAATTATCTCAATATTGTTTGGCATTAAATAAATTTAAAGATATCTTGTGAGTAGATTTTATCTATCTCAAAATATCTTATTTCAATCCTATTGATAGGCAACAATTAGGCCCGAGATTGTTGATTAAGTTCCTTCAAGACGCTGCAGGTAAAGGTGAGCTTGATCCATGGGATATTGATGTAATAAGTGTGATTGATAGTTTTTTAGAGGAATACTCACATACTTTTAATCAATCTTCAAATAGTCAAATCTCATATCAGAAAGATTTAGCCGAGACCAGCGAAGCATTTTTTGCGGCTTCCGTACTAGTTAATCTTAAGGCTGAGGTTTTGGAAGCTGATGTTTTCAAAGAAAATTCTTCCGATTTTGAAGATGAATTTGATTTGGATGATCAAGATTGGATTGATAAAGAATTTGATATGCCGAAATATCCTGAAAAATATCTAAGGAGAAGATCAATAGCACAACCAATTCTTAAACGTACAACAACATTGGGAGAACTTGTAAGTCAGTTAGAGTCCATAGCAGAAGTTATAGAAACCCAAGATCTTCTGCTCATGAAGAGAAAAAGAAATAAAAAATATTCTGATAGGGCTTTAATTTCTCAAGTAAAGTCATTAGCGCATCGTGAGAAACTTCCAGAAACCACTAAAGCATTAGGGAAATTTATTGAAGGATGGGAAAAGGCATTACAATGGACAGATTTTGAATATTTAGTCAAAAAATGGCAAACAGTTGTAAAAAATGATTTAGATAAAGACCGTTTGGGAGTTTTTTGGGCTTTGTTATTTTTATCATCTGAAAACAAAATTGAAATTAAACAAATTAAATCTTTATATGGCCCAATTCAAATTAAAAGAATAATACCTGATGGTGGCTTAGCTCAGTTGCCTATAGAAAATCTTGAGGTTAGTAATGCCTCTTCCTCGGCTGCTTAGAAGCTTCATAGTAATAACGTATAATTTAAAAAATGGTTTTGAATTTATGAAGGCAATGATACTTGCGGCAGGTAAAGGCACACGTGTTCAGCCTATTACGCACGTTATTCCAAAACCGATGATTCCGATTTTGCAAAAACCTGTTATGGAGTTTCTCTTGGAACTTTTGAGAGAACATAATTTTAAGGAAATAATGGTAAATGTTTCTCATCTGGCTGAAGAAATTGAAAATTATTTTAGGGATGGGCAAAGATTTGGAGTAGAAATTGCTTATAGTTTTGAAGGAAGAATTGAAGATGGAGAATTAATAGGTGATGCTTTAGGATCCGCGGGAGGATTAAAAAAAATTCAGGATTTTCAAAATTTCTTTGATGAAACTTTTGTTGTTTTATGTGGTGATGCTTTAGTTGATTTAGATTTAACTCAAGCTGTTAAAAAACATAAACAGAAAGGAGCTATTGCGAGCTTAATAACAAAGAAAGTAACTAAAGATCAAGTATCAAGTTACGGTGTCGTAGTTTCTGATGAAAATGGGAGAATAAAGGCTTTTCAGGAAAAGCCAACAGTTGATCAAGCTTTAAGTGATTCTATTAATACAGGAATTTATCTTTTCGAACCTGAAATTTTTAATTACATACCTTCAGCAGAGAAATTTGATATTGGAGCTGATCTTTTCCCTAAACTTGTTGAAATGGATTTACCATTTTTTGCATTACCAATGGATTTTGAATGGGTAGATATTGGAAAAGTTCCTGATTATTGGAGTGCTATTAGAAATGTATTACAAGGTAAGGTAAGACAAGTGCAAATACCAGGTAAGGAAATAAAACCGGGAGTTTTTACCGGCTTGAATGTAGCGGCTAACTGGGAAAAGGTTAATATTACCGGGCCAGTTTATATAGGAGGCATGACTAGGATCGAGGATGGAGCAACTATTATTGGCCCTTCCATGATTGGACCAAGTTGTTGCATTTGCGAGGGCGCAACTATAGATAACTCAATTATCTTTGATTATTCTAAAATTGGTAAAGGTGTAAGACTTATGGATAAGTTAGTGTTTGGTAAATATTGTGTTGGAAAAAATGGAGATCATTTTGATTTGCAAGATGCATCTTTAGATTGGTTAATAGCAGATTCAAGAAGATCTGATTTGACTGAGCCATCGCCTCAGCAGAAAGCTATGGCAGAATTATTAGGTACTGATTTGATTAATATTCCAGACTAAGATTAGCTTTTTCAATAATCTCAGGAATTAAATGCTCTGCTTTTACGGCCATTAGATGAACACCATTTGCAATATTTATAAAATCATGAGCTTGTTCAGCTGCAATTTTAATGCCTTCTTGTAATGGCTCTTTAGCATCTTTAAGACGATTTAAGATATTTTCAGGGATGTTGGCACCTGGAACGTATTTGTTTATAAAGAGAGCATTTTTGTAAGACTTTAATAGGAATACACCTGCAAGTACAGGAATTTCAAGAGGCTTGCTAATTTTTTCACAAAACTCTATCAAATTTTCTTTTTCCATAACCATTTGAGTTTGTATGAATCCAGCTCCAGCCTCTTTTTTCTTTCTCATTCTATTTTCGAGACTTCTTTTATTTCTACAATTTGGATCAGCAGCAGCACCTGCAAAAATAAATGTATTTTTATCGGAAAGTTCTCCTAGAGTAGGATCAATTCCTTTATTGAAAGCCTGAATTTGTTGAAGCAATCTAACAGACTCAAACTCATTTACGGCCTTTGCATCTTGTTGATCCCCAGCTTTTACTGAATCACCGGTAATGCATAAGATGTTTCTAATTCCTAAAGCATTTGCTCCTAGGATGTCTGATTGTAAAGCAATTTTATTACGATCTCTGCAAGAAATTTGCATTACTGGTTCGATCCCATTTTCCAGTAATAGTTTGGACATTGCCAAGCTGCACATTCTCATTACAGCTCTACTTCCATCGGTAATGTTAACAGCATGTACCTTATCTTTCAAAAGTTGTGCTATCTTAAGAGATCTTATGGGGTTTCCACCTCTTGGCGGCATTAACTCTGCCGTTATTACCTTAGAATTTTTTTCTAAGGTCTGCTGAAGTTTTGATTTCAATTGCTTTTGTTTCCTAGTTGGTTAAAAAGTGTACTGAGATTGCTAAACTTAATTAATATAAAAAAGGAACTGTTTAAATGCAAATGGTTGAAGAAGAAGTAAACAACATTGATATGATGGGTCTCTCAGCAAGAGAGATGGAAATCATTGATCTCGTAGCTGATGGACTTACAAATCAAGAAATAGCGGTAAAACTAACTATTAGTAAAAGAACTGTTGATAATCATGTAAGTAATATGTTTACAAAAACTGGTTCTAAAAACAGAGTAGCACTTTTGAATTGGGCAATGGACAACGGCAAGATTTGTAGAGATGGATTTAATTGTTGTACACTCCCTGACTCTGATCAAGATTAGTATTACCCTTTACTTTTTTTGTATCATTAGCTAAATCCATTAGACAATAATTTGTAGATCCTAATTCAAAGAGTTCAGCATATGCAATACAAGCGTCCTTGTCTGAATCAACAAATCTCAATATACCTTCTTTGTCGTAAAGACCATACATCTGAAGAAATTAAAAAAAAATACTTTGCACAAATATAAAGAAAATATAAAGGATGAGTGGCTCCTTTGACTAGGTATTTTTGAAAGTTGTTATCTAGTTTTCTTTCCACTGTGAAAAAGGATTGTTAGCGAGACTGAAATTGGAGTAATGGGTAAGCCCAGTAATTTCTTTTGAAATGAAAGATGGAAGAAATAAATCTTCCTCTTCATTAGAAAGTTCAATTTCTGCAATTTCAAGTGGATAATTATTTTCTTTAAAGCAATCTATAATCCAAAATTTTTTTTCAATTTCTAGAAAGAATCTATCTTTTTTAATTGTATTTGAAAGATTTGACATTATTATTTCAGCATCGCTTCGTGGAATGGAGTATTCAAATTCAAAGTTGGTAAAGCCTTTGATATGTTTTTTAAGTGCAATTTTAGAGTTTTTGCCTATAAGCCTTACCCTAATAATCCAACCATCTAAACTTTTGGATAAATATCCTTGTTCAATATAAACTTTTTTATTTATGAATTTTTTCCAATTATGATTTTTTATAAGAAATCTTCTTTCTATCTCAAAGGCCATTTAATTTTTGAAATTTTTTGGAGACAAATCGCCTTTCCAATCTAGTTTTTTTATTAAGGTATTATAGTAACTTGTGCTTTTTTTAAACTTTATTATTTTGCAGGGTGATTCCCCTTTCTTGATCTCACAATAATAATTTTCCTTAATGGTCATACATTTTGAACCGTCAGTCCATAATTTAATTTCCCCTTTACTTTTTTTTACTGGCTTGATGATTACCATACTTGTATTAGGTATGACGATTGGTCTACTAGCCAAACTCATTGGGCATATAGGGTTAATAATCATTCCATCTATACTAGGGTGTACTATTGGACCTCCTGCAGCCATTGAGTAGGCTGTTGAACCCGTGGTTGTAGATACAATCAATCCATCACCTTTATATTCATTTACCTTCTCATTATCTATTTCAATTTGTATTTGGTTTGTGGGAGAAATATCTTCTTCAACGGATTTAAAATAAAAATCATTTAAGGCGTTATAACTTTTTATGATTTTTTTCTCAGAACTTGTCCCCTCAATACAAACATTACAATTTAATCTATTACGCAAGTCAATTAAATATTCTTCGTTTTCAAGAATTTCAATAAAAGATTTGTCAAATAAAAATTCTTTCTCTTGAGTAAGAAACCCCAAATTACCTCCAATATTAATACTTAATAAAGGAATATCATAATCAGCTAATGCATTTGCACATTTAAGGAAGGTTCCATCTCCACCAAGAACTATGCCAATATTTGGTTGTGATTCTGAATTAGAAAAATATTTTTCAATTTCATCTTTATGAAAATTACTTTCAATCCTGTTTGATTTAATATTTTTTGCTTTAAGAGCTTCTTCACAGAATTTTGAAGCCTCTTGAGCTATAGAACTATCTGAACGATATACAATAAGCACTAATGAAAGTTTCATTTAATGCTTTTACCATTTTAATAAATTAAAACTTTCCATATCGACAGTCACCCTATTCCTATAAAGAGATAACAATATAGCTAATCCAACGGCTGCTTCTGCGGCAGCAACAGTAATCACAAAAATTGTAAAGACTTGTCCTTGAATTAAATTATTATCAATATAGGAAGAAAAAGCCATCAAGTTTATATTTACCGCATTGAGCATTAATTCAATGCTCATAAGAACTCTGACTGCATTTCTGCTATTTAATAATCCCCAAATACCAATGCAAAATAGTGCTGAAGAAACTATTAAAAAAGCTTGAAGAGGAATTGATTCTAAATTCATAATAAGAAATACAAAAGGTTAATTTTTATTTGTAAGTAATGGTTCTGATGATTTTTCAATTAACTCTTGATCAACAGGTAGTCCTGTCGAAATATCTTTGCTCATTACATCTCTTCTAGCTAAAACAATAGCCCCAATCATTGCCATTAAAAGTAAGACTGAAGCTACTTCAAATGGGAGTAAATAATCACTAAAAAGATGTTCACCAATCCTAATAGTTGATTCTTCTCCAATAGAGTTTTGAGGACTTGATAAGTTCCATACATTGGTTAAGTCAACTCTTATTAAAAGGCTTAGAAGGGTTAAACATATCGATGTTGATATAACTCTTCTCGATTTAATGTCATTAATAGGCTTTAAATCTTCTTTTTTATTGACTAGCATTATTGCAAAAATTATTAATACATTCACTGCACCCACATAAACTAAAACTTGAGCTGCAGCAACAAAACTTGCATTTAATAGAAGATATAATCCTGCAACACTCATGAAAACTCCACCAAGCAGAAATGCTGAATAAACAATACTTTCGAGCAACACAACACCAAGTGCTCCAATAATGACAACTAAAGATAAAACTGTAAAACAAATAAATTGTGTTGTTATGGCAATGGACATAAATTAATGTGTATTAATTGTTTGGATTAGAAACTTTATCTTTATTTTCATTGGATTCAGACCTCATCCAATCATAAACTTCTTCCGGTAATTTACCAACTCTTGCATCTGAAGCTGGGATTTCATGAGGGTCCATGACACCTTTAGGAAGATAGGCAAGTTCTCTTAGAGGTTTAACTGAAGGATCTGTTGTAACATTTGTCGGTAGTCTGCCAAGTGCGACATTATCGAAATTTAAATTGTGTCTATCAAAAGTAGCTAATTCATATTCTTCGGTCATTGACAGACAATTAGTTGGGCAATATTCAACACAATTTCCGCAAAAAATACAAACTCCAAAATCTATTGAATAATTTCTAAGTTCCTTTTTTTTGGTTTCTTTATTCATTACCCAATCAACTACTGGGAGATTTATAGGACATACTCTCACACAAACTTCACAAGCAATACATTTATCAAATTCATAATGTATCCTTCCTCTATATCTTTCAGAAGGTATTAATTTTTCATATGGATATTGAACAGTAACTGGTCTTCTTCTAAGATGATCAAAAGTTACCGATATACCATTGTACAAATATTTGCCAGCATTAAATGCTTCTTTGATATAGCTATTTATTTGTTGAAGGAAATTGTTCATTTCGAAAAATTTACTTAGTTATTTTATTTTAGTGGAATAATTTTGAATTTAAGTATTTTTACTTAAATTTAACCACCAAAGAATTGCGGAAAAGCAAGTTTTAATCCCGCTGTTATCAAAAGATTAGCAAGAGAAATTGGCAGAAGAAACTTCCATCCTAGATCTAAGAGTTGATCAATTCTTACTCTAGGAGTTGTCCAACGTAATAATATTGCAATAAAAACTAAAAGATATGCTTTCAGTATAGTCATTACAATTCCTATTGATGCAGTGAAAACCTGAATAAAGGGTGCATTAATAGGTAAATTAAGAAACTTAGCTATTAATTCAACTGGAATAGGAAAACCCCATCCTCCCAAATAAAGTATTGATACTAATAAAGCGGAAAGAATTAAATTAATGTAACTACCCAGGTAGAACAATGCGAATTTCATTCCTGCATATTCAGTTTGATATCCCGCAACTAATTCTTCTTCAGCTTCGGGTAAGTCAAACGGAAGTCTCTCACATTCTGCAAGAGCACAAATCCAAAAGACTATAAAACCAACTGGTTGTCTCCATATATTCCAACTTAGGATTCCAGCACCACTTTGTTGGTTGACAATGTCAACAGTACTTAAAGAATTTGTCATTAGTACGATAGCCAGTACAGATAAAGCTAAAGGAATTTCATAACTTATTGATTGAGCCGCTGCTCTTAAACCTCCTAATAAAGAATACTTATTATTTGATGCGTATCCGCTCATAAGAAGGCCAATTGGCTGAATACTGCTTAAAGCAATCCATAGGAAAATTCCAATGCCAACGTTACTTATTAAAAGGTTTTGTCCAAAAGGAACAATTAGCCAGGACAGAATGACTGGGACAAGAACTAATATAGGTCCTGCAGTGAAGAGAATCCCATCCGCTTTGGCAGGAATAATATCTTCTTTGACAAGTAACTTGAGACCATCTGCAATTGGTTGGAGGACGCCGAGCGCTCCAGCATATTCTGGACCTATTCTTTGTTGAGCAGCAGCAGATATTTTTCTTTCAAGCCAAACTGTTACTAAAACGCCAACAACTGCCGCTACCAAAACCAAAAGCATAGGAAGAGGGAGCCATATTATATGAGCGATTTCGCTGGAAAGGCCAAAACCTTTTAAGAATTCATTAAAACTATATTCGAGATCTAATCCGTATTCCAAAATTTTTATGTTATTTACTTAATAGATTAACTCTTCATAAACAATATGTGTGTTTTTTATGAAAAGCTGCAAATATTATTCTCTACTTTCTAAGCTGATCCAATCTCTTGGTTCTGAACCTGTATAGATTTGCGATGGTCTGAAAATTCTATTTGCTCCAAGTTGCTCTCTCCAATGAGCTAACCAACCAGCCACTCTAGATATGGCAAAAATTGGGGTAAATAAATCACGAGGAATACCAAGTTTTCTATAAACAAGGCCAGAATAAAAATCCACGTTAGGGAATATACCCTTAGGTCCAAGTCTTGGTATTGCCTCTGCCTCAAGTGATTTAGCAACTTCATACATTTCATCTGCTCCAAATCTAATAAAAAGTTCTTCTGCAAGTTTTTGAAGAATTATTGCTCTGGGATCTTTGACTTTATATTCTCTGTGGCCAAAGCCCATTATCTTACTTTTATTGTTTATTGCATTATCTAAAAAAGACCCAGCATTTTCTGGGGTTTTAATCTCTTCTAACATCGCAATCACATCCTCGTTTGCTCCTCCGTGCAATGGGCCTGCTAAGGTTCCTACTGCAGAGGCGATGACAGCATATGGATCTGTAAGAGTACTTGCAGTCACTCTAGCGCTAAATGTACTTGCGTTTAAACTATGTTCGGCATGTAGAATTAAGCACCTATCAAAAACTTTTGCGGCTATAGGATCTTGTTCTTTTTCAGTTAACATGTAAAGAAAATTTGATGAGTAAGTTAGATCATCTCTAGGTTGAATTGGGTCTTGTCCTTTTCTAATAAGTTGGAACGCTGCAATCATTGTAGGTATTTTTGCTATTAGTCTTATGACTGCGTTGTAGATGTAATTAGGATCATCTATTGCTCTACGCGAATAAAAGAGCCCCAAAGAAGCTGCACTAGATTGAAGAGCATCCATAGGATGACCAGTTGCAGGGAAACATTTCATCATATCTCTAACTCTAAAACTTAACCTTCGATGCATCTGAACTTCTTGTTCGAAATCTCTTAGTTGAATAGCTGTGGGCAATTCACCCCAAATCAATAGGTAAGCGGTTTCTAAAAAACTGCTTTTTTGGGATAGTTCCTCAATGGAATAGCCTCTGTACAATAATTTACCTTTGTTGCCATCAATATCACATATGGATGAATTAGTAACTGGGACACCCTCTAATCCTGGTTTTAAAATTAGTTTGTTACTATCCAATTGCTTAATTCAATATCAAATACTTATAGATTAAAGATAGTCAAATAATTTTTAATTAACCACAAGATATTAACTTCGCAAAAAATTAAAATAATTGTTTTTGAATCTTGTTTGAATAAATTTAATTTAAAGAATGTTTAATATTGTTTCTCTGTAAATAATTGGATTTTTTTCAGGAATAGACTGATTTATGATTTCTAGCGATTCTTCATTTGATATTTTTAAAATATTTTTAATGAGAAAATTAAGGTCCTGCAAATTAGAAAAATATTCAATTTTATTAGAATTACCATCTTTGATATCAACTACTGAATAAAGAAAAGCAGATTTATCTTTATTACTTTTTAGGTTAAAAAATTTTTTTGATATTTTCTCAAATTCTTTACCATCAATTAAATTATTACTTATAATTTGTAAATCTTTTGATTCTATCGAATAGATATTTTCAACAGATAATTGTTTTATAACACCGTCTTTTTCTTCAAGAATATCTTTGGAATATCTCGAATAAATATCTTCATTTTGTTTCAAAGTATATTTGTTGAAATCTTTTAGCTTTTTCAAAGCACTTAAATCAAATTTATCTTCATTATTTTTTTCAAACGTAATAAGCCAATCTTTATTTGAATTGAGAATTAAAATATTTTGATTATTATTTTGATTAAACTCTTCAAAAAAACTGAGTTGAAAATCATTTATTAAGGGATTAAGATGTTTGTCAAAATTTTTCGTATCACAAAAAATTAAATTTTCAGGATTATCTTTATTACTATTCTCTTTATTCATTAACTTTTCGTAAGTAAGAATATTAATATTTTTTTTATTATTTAGTAAATATGATTTTAAAATTAGTTGCTTATTTTTAAAGTCAAAAATTGTAGCAATTTTATCCCCATTATTCTCAGTAAAAATTTCTTTATTAAAAAATTTACTTTCCAAAAATTTATTTGTGAATAATATATTTTTTTCATTGTTCAGTCCAACAAGTGCGCCCTCATATTGAAATTTTTTTTTCTTAAAATTTTCACTAGAGATAATACTATTTTTGATTAATTTTTTATCTGATGAAGCAATTATATAATTATCTTCGGTTCGGTATATATAGTTAAGGAAATTTATTTTGTTTTCTCTATTAATTGAAATTATCTCATCAATCTGATCAATTTTTTTAGGCAAATTTAATAAATCGTCGATAGTTTTTTCTGGCTTAATTTTAAAAACAATCAAAATATCATCTTTAAGCTTTTTATTATTTTCAAAAGTTGAGATTATAAGTTCATTATTATAGATATCTTCTAATTGATTGTTGCCTAGATCTATTCCTAAGTAATCTAATATAGAGTCTTTTATTAAAACAAAGTTATCTTTATTTGTTGAATTTTTATCCTTTTCATTATTATTAACAATATTAAAACTATCTAAATTTGAAATAAATAATAATTTATTGTTTTCAGGTATATATTTTATGATACCTGGTTGCTCAATATTTGTACTTTGCTCCTTATTTTTATCAGGAGATACTTTTTTAAAAACAACAAAAAGTAATAAAGATAATAATAGGATTATTGCTACTACTCTAAGTTTCATTATCAATGTTTATTTTTATTTTTAACAATAAACTTCCTACTGCAACTTAATTTATTAAATTGTAAATAACACATAATTTATCCTATAAATTGGGAAGTTATCCAAAATCTATAAATGCTTCTAGTCTAAATGATTGGTTTAATTCTGAGAAAGAAGATCCAGTCTTGATTGATGTAAGAGAGCAGTCAGAGCTTGAACTGGCTCGTTTCTCAAAAGAATTTTTACATATACCAATTAGTAAAGTTACATCTGAATATGTTGAAGAAATATTTGCTGGTTTATTAGATAGAGAAATTGTAGTTACCTGTCATGCAGGAATAAGAAGTTATAACTTTTCTCAATGGTGCTTGGATAATAATATTGTGAGCGAAATATGGAATTTGGAGGAGGGTATTGATGGATGGAGTAGATATATTGACTCATCAATACCAAGGTATTGATTAAATATCTAATGAAGATGCAACAGTATTAACATCTTTGTCGCCTCTTCCAGAACAATTGATAACTATATGAGTATCTTTTTCAAGAGTAGGGCATAATTTATCTAACCAAGCAAAGGCATGGGAAGTTTCAAGTGCAGGAATAATTCCTTCTAGTTCACTAACAAGTTTTAAAGCGTCCAAAGCTTCTTGATCTGTGACTGATCCATATTCTGCTCTACCTATTTCTTTTAAATGGCTATGTTCAGGTCCTACTCCAGGGTAATCTAAACCTGCACTTATTGAGTGAGCTTCTTGTACTTGACCATTATCATCTTGCAAGAGAAGACTCATTGATCCATGCAAAATTCCAACTGACCCTTTAGTGATAGTGGCAGCATGTTTGTCAGTATCAACTCCGCTTCCTGCGGCTTCAACTCCAATAAGACGCACAGAAGTTTCTTTAACAAAAGGATGGAAAAGCCCCATTGCATTTGATCCCCCACCTACACAAGCAAGCAAAATATCGGGAAAAGATCCAAATGATTCTAAACATTGTTTTTTTGTTTCTTCACCTATAACTGCATGAAAATCTCGCACAATCTTTGGGAATGGGTGTGGGCCGGCAACAGATCCTAAAATGTAGTGTGTGGTTTCGACATTAGAAACCCAATCTCTAATTGCTTCACTAGTGGCATCCTTAAGTGTTGCAGTTCCAGAATTTACAACTTTAACTTCAGCTCCTAGAAGTTTCATTCTGAAAACGTTAAGGGATTGCCTTTTTATATCTTCAGCACCCATGTAGATAATACATTTCAAGCCAAATCTCGCACAAACAGTAGCAGTAGCAACTCCGTGCTGACCTGCTCCAGTTTCTGCAATTATTCTCTTTTTGCCCATTCTTATTGCAAGTAAAGCTTGTCCGAGGGCATTATTAATTTTGTGAGCCCCAGTATGATTTAAATCTTCTCTTTTAAGCCATATTCTAGGAGTTGCTTGTTTAGTTTTGTAATGTTCAGTAAGTCTTTTGGCTTCATAAAGTGGTGTTTCTCTTCCTACATAAGTCTTAAGGAGATGATTTAATTCTTCTACAAAAAGTTTATCTTTCCATGCATTAGATGCAGCTGTTTCAAGCTCAAAAAGAGCAGGCATTAGCGTTTCAGGTACATATTGACCACCATATTTTCCAAATCTTCCCTCTTTGGAGGGTTGATTTAAATCCTCATTTTTATAGTTCTGATCTTTGCGAGAAAATGTACTTACCACTTTTTCTATAGAATAAGTATTAACTAACTATAGATTATATTGAAAATAATGGGAAAAAAGAATTGGATCGAATTTGATAATCAAGAAAAAAAATCAGATGAAACAGCTAAAGTAGATACTGTTAGTAAAAAATTAAAAATAAATATTTCAAAACAAAAAAAAGGTAAAAAGGGAAAGACTGTAACTTTAATTAAAGGTTTAGGCGCTGAGGATGAAATCTTATTAAAAGAATTACTAAAAAAAATTAAAGTTTTTTGTGGGACTGGAGGAACATTGATTGATGGAAATATCCAGTTGCAGGGTAATATGGTGTCGAAATCAATTGAGTTTCTTCGTAAAGAGGGATTTCATAATTTATGAAGCAAGGGTTAGGATAGTTTTTAATTTTGATGATGCAAAAAATGAAAGAACAAGATCAAACAAAGTCAACCAATATAAAGTGGCACAACTTAACTATTGATAGAGAAAAGTTAGAGAAAATGAGAGGTCATAAAGGTATGGTTATCTGGTTTACCGGTTTATCTGGTTCTGGTAAAAGTACTTTAGCCAACGCTTTAAATGAAGTTTTACACTTAGATGGTTTTTCGACTTATGTGTTGGATGGAGATAATATAAGACACGGTTTATGTAAAGATCTTGGTTTTTCGGATGAAGACAGAGAAGAAAATATAAGAAGAATTGGTGAAGTTGCGAATTTATTTATGAATGCTGGGATAATAACTATTACAGCATTTGTTTCGCCATTTATTAGCGATAGAGATAAGGTGAGAAAAATTATTGGATCTAAGGATTTTATTGAAGTTTATTGTTCTGCTGATATCACAGTTTGTGAAAATAGGGATACTAAAGGTCTTTATAAGAAGGCTCGTTTGGGTGAAATTAAGGAATTTACAGGGATTTCTAGTCCATATGAAGCTCCTCATAATCCTGAAATTGTTGTTGATACAGGTTCGTTAGATTTAAATGATTCCGTTGAAAAAGTTATTAACTACCTCAAAAAAGAAAACTTTCTTAACAAGGCCTAATAGAAAAATATTAGTTCATTTATTTTGAAGATAATTGTCAGGTCCAATAGTTGATAACTTATTATTTTTATTTCTTACCTGTGTATGTAGATTTTCTCGGAATTCTTTTAAATTTTTCTTTATGGATTCATCAAATAAACTGACCATCCCTATTGCCAATAATCCAGCGTTTTGTCCTCCATTAATTGCAACTGTTGCAACTGGAATTCCAGAGGGCATTTGAACGATTGATAAAAGAGAGTCAATTCCCTTAAGTGTCTTACTCTCTACTGGTACTCCAATTACAGGAATGCAAGTTATGGATGCCAGCATTCCCGGAAGATGAGCAGCACCCCCAGCACCGGCAATTATTACTTTTATGTTTTCTGATTCTGCATTTTTTGCATATTCCATCATTTCAAAAGGTGTTCGATGAGCAGAAAGTATACAAACTTCAGTTTTTATTCTAAATTCTCTTAAAATATCAATGGCTGGTTTCAATGTATTTAGATCTGAATCACTACCCATTACGACAGCAATTTTATAAATTTCTTTAGAATTTAATTCTGACAAAATAACAAATCAATTCTTTCCTATAATGGCGCGCAATTAATTTGGTGCCAGTTAGTTAGTATGAAAAGAATAAATTTTCATAGAATATTATGACGTCAAATAAGATTATCGAAAAAAGTGAAGTCAGGGAGTATTTTAATGGTACTGGCTTTGAGAGATGGAATAAAATTTATAGCAAATCTGATCAAATTAATACAGTTCAGAAAAATATTAGGAAAGGACATCAAAAAACTGTAGATGATGTAGTCTCATACATCAAAAATTATCCCGAACTAACAAAAAAAAGTTATTGTGATGCAGGCTGTGGTGTAGGAAGTCTTTCCATACCTTTACTAAGACTCGGTATAAAAGAACTTCAGGTGAGCGATATTTCGTCTGAAATGATTAAAGAAACAAAAAAACGCATTCATGAATTAGGTTTGAGTCAAGGTAAAATAAAATATGAAGTCTGTGATCTGGAAAAATTAAAAGGATTATTTGATGTTGTAGTTTGTTTAGATGTATTTATTCATTATCCTCAACCGGTCGCAGAAGAAATGGTTCAACATCTATGCGATTTAAGTAAAGAAAAACTAATCGTTAGCTTTGCTCCTTATACACCAGTTCTCGCTGTTTTAAAAAATATTGGAAAATTATTTCCTGGGCCAAGTAAAACTACAAGAGCATATACATTGAAAGAAAAGGGTATTATTAATGCTGCCAAAGAAAGAGGATTTAAAGTTGTTAAAAAGAAATTAAATCAAGCTCCTTTTTATTTTTCAAAACTAATTGAATTCGAAAAAATTAAATAATTTATCTTACTAAATGATTTTCAAGTGCATAACGAACTAATTCTGTTCGGCTAGATGTACCTGTCTTGATAAAAAGTCTACTTACATATTTTTCAACATTTCTAATAGATGTTTCAAGCTGTCTTGCAATTTCTTTGTTCATCAGTCCCTCTGCTACTAGTTGAAGAACACTTGCTTCTCTAGGAGTAAAAATAGGAAGATTTATTTTATTTTCTGGATTAGTCTGGTTTTGATCCGTGAGCATAGATTTTATTTCAGTAATTTGTTTTGCCATTTTGCTTACGTCAATATCTGCGAATCGTGCCGCTTCTTTTAATAATCGCTCTTGTCTGTTGATTACATTTTTAACTCTTGCAGCTAATTCATCGGGATCGAAAGGTTTGGAAATATAATCATCAACTCCTGCAAGATAACCTTCTGTTCTGTCTAGGGTCATTCCTTTTGCAGTAAGAAAAATAACTGGAGTTCCTCCTAATTTTTCATCCTCTCTAATTTTTTCTAGTAAAGCATAACCGTTGGCTCGAGGCATCATAACATCGCTAATTATCAAATCGGGGAAAATTGTTTGAGCTTTTTCCCAACCATCCTCTCCATCAACTGCAATAAATATTTCAAAGCCTTCATCTTCTAGAAATGTTTTAACAGCGGTTCTTAAACCAGGCTCATCATCAACTAATAAAATTCTTGATTTTCTTGCCGGTTCATTATTTATTTGATTAATTTCATTCATTTTTTAGTTCTTTAATTTGATTTTCTAGTAATAAACAGAATTTTATATACTAAACATAATGCTATCAACTCCCATACTACTAGACTATCAATCTTCGACTCCTTGCTCTAAAGATGTCGTTGATTCTATGAAACCTTTTTGGAGTGAGATATTTTCTAACCCTGCAAGCAAATCTAATTTGGCGGGGATTAACGCAAGCGCTATATTGGAAGCCTCAAGAGAAAAAATAGAACAAAGTTTATTTCTTAAAAATAAAAAAGTTATTTTCACAAGTGGGGCAACTGAATCTAATAACTTAGCCTTATTAGGTTTTGCTAGAAATTTCTATAAAAATACAGGAAATTATGGACATATTATTACCTTAAAAACGGAGCATAAAGCTGTTTTGGAGCCCTTAAACCAACTAAAAAAAGAAGGATTTATGGTTACAGAAATTAATCCTGAGAAAGATGGCTTAATTTCAGTAGAACAATTCAAAAAAAATATAAGAGAAGATACATTTCTGGTTAGTGTCATGTTGGCAAATAACGAAATAGGAGTTATTCAGCCCATAGAAAATATTTCAAAGATATGTAAATCGAGAGGAATAACATTTCACTCTGATTTTGCACAATGTTTAGGTTATATGGCGTTAGACAATCTTTTATCAGATGTAAACATGATAACGATGAGTTCTCACAAAATATATGGTCCTAAAGGGATAGGACTTCTTTTGATTGATGAAGAAATTAATCTTGAGCCTTTAATTGTTGGAGGAGGTCAGGAATATGGTCTTAGGTCTGGCACATTACCTCTTCCTTTAGTAGTTGGCTTTGCTAAAGCAATAGAGATAGCAGTTCTTAATCAAAAAAATAATGCTGAGAAATTACTTTTTTATAGAAATACCCTTTTAGAGGGGTTGTTAAAAAATAATTCTGGTTTATTAATTAATGGCTCCATAGAAAAAAGATTACCTCATAATTTAAATTTGACTGTATTGGATTTAAACGGAGCAAAGTTTCATAAACTTTTAAAATCTAAAATAATTTGCTCTACTGGATCTGCATGTAGTAATGGTGAACCATCTCATGTTTTACTAGCCTTAGGCAGATCTCTTAAAGAAGCAGAATCTTCAATAAGGTTAAGTATTGGATTAAGTACCAATTCAAAAGATATAGAACAAGCAATTCATATTCTTACAAATACGATCAGATCATTACGATAGAAATTATTGGCTTTTAATTTAATTGAGCAATTCTTAATTTCCCACTTCTAGCTCTTTTATTAAGTTCGACTTCTTTTTCGGAAGGAGTTATTGGCTTTTTTGTCAGGTTTTTTAGTCTTTGATCATTCTTAAAACAACTTTTAACTAACCTATCCTCAAGGGAATGAAAACTAATAATAGAAATAATACCCCCTGGCAAAAGCCATTCAGGTACTACTTGCAAAAATTTTTCTAATACTTCAATTTCTTTATTAACAGCAATTCTTAGTGCTTGAAATGTTCTTGTAGCTGGATGTATTTTTTTATATCTTTGTTTTGGTGGGAAGCAGCCTGCAATAGAATAAGCTAACTCTTTTGTCCCAGAATATTTCCCATTTTCCTTCAAATCCAATTTTATTTTCCTAGCAATCTTTCTTGATAATCTTTCATCTCCATATTTATATATTAGGTTAGCTAGATCTTTTTCATTTAAAGCCTCAATTAATTTCTCAGCATCAACATCAAGCAAAGGATTCATACGCATATCAAGCGGACCATCTTTTTGGAAACTAAATCCCCTTTTAGGGTCATCAAGTTGGTTACTATTTACTCCAAGATCTGCAATCACAAAAGAAACTTTTTCTTTTGGTACAAAATCCGCAAAATTTGAAGCCCTTATATCAATCCTACTTTTAAACTCATCAAGTTTTTTTAATGCTGATTTTCTTGCGAATGGATCTTGATCAAGGGCAATTATATTTAAATCCGAATATTTTCTCAATAAATGATAAGAGTGCCCGCCTCCACCTAAAGTTGCGTCTATTCCCTTAAGTTGATTGTTATGTATAAGCGGGCAATGCTCTAATGAGGCCATAATCTCATCTGTCATAACTGATTGATGATTGAAAAAAGATGAATCAGATAGGTCAGTTTGCATAACTTTCGACTAAGATTTATTTAGAAGTTAAATTTCGAATGGCTCAGCTAGAGACTAGAACAGAACCAATGGTGGTCAATTTTGGCCCTCACCATCCCTCAATGCATGGGGTTTTAAGGTTAGTTGTAACTCTTGATGGTGAGAATGTCATTGATTGTGAGCCAGTAATTGGATATTTACATAGAGGAATGGAAAAGATAGCTGAAAATAGGACAAATGTAATGTATGTCCCTTATGTAAGCAGAATGGATTATGCAGCAGGAATGTTTTATGAAGCTATTGTAGTAAATGCTCCCGAAAGATTAGCTAATATTCCAGTTCCCAAAAGAGCTAGTTACATAAGAGTTCTTATGCTCGAACTTAATCGAATTGCTAATCATCTCTTATGGCTTGGTCCCTTTTTAGCAGACGTAGGAGCTCAAACTCCATTTTTCTATATTTTTAGAGAAAGAGAGATGATCTATGATCTCTGGGAAGCTGCTACTGGACAAAGACTAATAAATAATAATTTCTTTAGGATAGGCGGTGTCGCATGTGATCTCCCATACGGATGGTTAGAAAAATGTATAGACTTTTGCGATTGGTTCGGTCCTAAGATAGATGAATACGAAAAATTAATCACAAATAATCCGATTTTTAGAAAAAGAATTGAAGGTTTAGGAACAATACAAAGAGACCAGGCTATTAATTGGTCTTTGTCTGGTCCAATGCTTAGAGCTTCTGGAGTTTCCTGGGATTTAAGGAAAGTCGATAGTTATGAATGTTATGACGATTTTGATTGGCAGATTGCTTCAGAAAAAGAAGGAGATTGTTATGCGAGGTATCGAGTAAGAGTTGAAGAGATGAGACAATCACTAAGCATCATTCGCCAAGCCTGCAAAATGATTCCAGGAGGTCCAACAGAAAATTTAGAAGCTCAAAGAATGGCGACTGAAGATAAGAAAAGTGAAATATTTGGTATCGACTATCAATATGTAGCTAAGAAGGTTGCTCCAACTTTTAAAATTCCTAACGGAGAATTATATACAAGATTAGAGTCCGGAAAAGGAGAAATAGGTGTATTTATTCAAGGAAATAATGAAGTTACCCCATGGAGATTTAAAATCAGAGCAGCTGATTTAAATAATCTTCAAATATTGCCTCATATTCTTAAAGGTGCCAAAATCGCTGATATTATGGCAATCCTTGGTTCAATAGATGTCATTATGGGATCTGTTGATAGATAATTTCTTTAAATGAAACCCGCTGACTGGTTAATATTGCAGAAGAAAGTAAGATTTGGTGAATGTGATTCTGCAGGTGTAATTCATTTTCATAACCTATTAAAATGGTCGCATGAAGCTTGGGAAGAAAGTATTGAAATTTATGGTATTCCTTCTCAAGATATTTTTCCAGATTTTTCTAGACGTAAAAGTCAAATTATTTTTCCAATAGTAAATTGTGAAGCAAACTTTCTTGCGCCTATAAAAATTGGAGATTTATTAAAAGTAAAAATTGCCCCTCATAAAATTAATACTCATTTGTTCCAAGTAAATAGCTTGTTTATAAAAAATGGAAATAAAGTAGCCGAAGGGAAAATTATACATTGTTCTTTAGATGTTGATTCAAGAAATAAAATAGAACTTCCCGATCAGTTAGAAAGATGGATAGAGGCTTCTAATGTGAGTACAAATTTAGAAGAATGCTAATGATTATTTTTTAAATTTATAGTTTATTTTTTCTCTAATGCTATTTTTGTTTTTAACAATCCACTTTTCAGGCTTTTCATGTTTAGGCCAACTTTGAGAAAATTTTTTTAATAAATTTAAAGAAATTTCAATATTATTATTATTTGTAAATTCTCTAAATTCAACTATTACTTTAATTTTATTTCCCCATAATTTGTTAGATACTTTTGAAATATTGAATTTATTAATTGGGATATTTTCTTTCCTAATGAAATCATTTAATCTAGATTCAATTACTTCAGGGAAAACGATTTCTCCTCCTGAATTAAAGGCATTATCATTTCTTCCAACAAAGTTTAAATAGAAAGAATTATTGATTTGATTAATTTCACCTAAATCACTTGTTTGCCACCACCCATTTTTATTTTTGAAATTTTCAGTTTTTAAAGAGTCTATTATTTCGATTCCAATTCTGGCTGATTTTATCTCGATTAATCCTTTTGCGTTAATTCTTATTTTTGTATCAGGTAGTATTTCTCCAACATTTTTAAAACCCATTAAGAATTCTTTTGGTTTTAAACTAGTAACCATTGCTGCTGTTTCAGTTGAGCCATAACAAGGTGCTAATTTTATTTTTTCTTTTATACATTGTTCTGCAGTTTCGTCTGAAATTGAAGCTCCACCAACCCAAATTAGATCAAAAATTTTTAGCCAACTAATTCCATCTTTTTGAGCTAAAAGTCTTTGTAATTGGGTAGGTACTAATGACGTAATCAAGTGTTTTTTGTTTTTTTTAAATTTAATTGTGAAAAGTAAAAGCTCTCGAGTTTTTTTTATCAAATTCGGAGAAATATTAATATAATCACATCCCCAAGTTTGACTTCTAAAAATTGGCATTAATCCACTTATATGGTTCAGGGGTAAAGTATTTAAAATTAAGCAGTTTTGCAATTCAAATCCTTGCTCTATTAGCCATTGACCTGATGTAGTTGCAGATAATATAAGATTATTTAAATGGTGAAAACATTGTCTCGGTTTTCCAGAACTCCCACTACTGTTTAAGATAATTGCTGGCCCATTTTCAGTAATTGAGTCTAATACATCTTCGTCTTCATAAAATTTGTTTTTTACATATATAATTTTATTCTCCCTAATTTTTTCAAGAATTTTTTCTACAGATTGAGTTTCGTTATTTTCAACTTCAATAGTATGAATTTTATTTTTCATAGGAGATCCCATATCTTTTTTGCTTCATTTAAAAATAAAAACGAATTAGGGAATTTATTCATAGCTAAACCAGGAACTTTTGGAGTTGGTCCTTGTAATTGTAGAGAAGATAAATGATGGAGCCATCTATTTCCTATTCCAGTTTCAAATGAGGTACTTATAGATATTAAAGCTTTTTTATTTTCTAATTCTCTTAAAAGTTTAACTGGATTATTTTCTTGAGAAGGCCTTCTAATTTGCCAACCCTTCCACTCATCAATCAAAGTTGGAAATTTTAAAAGTGATTCGTCTAAGGCTATAGGGATTTTTTTGTTGAGTTCTGTCAGTCCATCAATATCATCAACACAGAGAGGTTGCTCTAACCAATCTATATTTTTATTATCTTTCAAAATATCAGCCCATCTATTAGCTATGTTTCTTCCCCAAGAACCATTAGCATCTATCCTTAACTTAATATTATTACCTATTTTGCTTAAAATTTCTTCTAATTTTGCTTCTTCCTCATGGTTATTTTTTAGTGCTACTTTCCATTTTAAGGTTAATGATTTTCCAATATCACAATGTCTTTTTTTAATATCATTTAGATCTGAAACTACATTTTCATGATTTAACAATATGGCTGTTTTACCAATTTCATCAAAGTAGTAGTTTTCTTTAAAAATTATTTTTCCATTGATTTCAGCTAATGCAGAATTTATTGCAGATTGAATACATGGGTGAAAAATATTTATTTGCTCAGATAAATTAAATTCCTCTATATACCCAGGGATCATATCTAGTTGTTTCGCACACTTTTTTAAGTCTTTTTTATGTAGCGGTGAAACTTCTCCAAACCCTATTTTTTTATCATTACTTATTAATTTAATTATCCAACCCGATTTTGTGTGGTAGTTGGTTTTAGAATTTTCTACTTTGGCCGATAACTTAAAGCTATAAAATTTTTTTTGAAATATTAAGTTCATTTATTTAGCAAGTAATTAAATATTAATCCTGTGATTAAACCAATTCCATTAAGAGTTTGAAATTTTATTGCGATGAATTTGCAATTTTTTATTGCAGAAGGTTTTGCATACGAAGATTTTAATAAACTTATAAGTCTTATTGCTTGAGGGAAACTAAGCAAATAAAGGATGCAAAACACTGGAATAAATCCATAAACTATTGTGAAAAGTTGAAAAATATATATTGTAAAAATTATCCAAGGCACAAATTGAGAACCTTTTTTTGCTCCTAAGCGAACTAAAGGTGAATTTTTCCCATGCTTTTTATCTTCAGAAATTTGATGAAAATGAGAGCAAAATAATACAAGAGTTGTTGCCAAGGAAGGTCCTGAACCAAGTAATAAAGAAACTTTCCATGGAATATCATCGAAGTAAATATTAGACGGATTTAACGCAATTAAGACTGCAGAGTACGCAAAAGGTCCAAATGCAAGCCAGCATAATGGTTCTCCTAAACCTTGATAGCCCAATCTAAAAGGAGGACCTTGATATAAATATCCTAAGAAGCAGCAAGCTGCCACCAAAATAAAAATGTTTATACTTGTTGATGCTGAAATAATTAAAATTATTAATAAACCAATAACTAAAGATGTATATGCAATAAATGAAATTATTTTTTTATTTTTTACAAGATTTACAATTGAATGGAATTTAAATTCATCGATTCCTGTTTCTGCGTCGTATAAATCATTAGTTAGATTTTCCCAAAGTAATATCAAAATTGCAGCTAAAGTAAATGAAATCAAATTATAAATTTTTACCTCTTCATATTGATTGAGCAAGTAAGCTCCTGTTATTAAAACTGGAAGTATGGCAACAGAATAAAGAGGCCATTTTATTGCTTTTTTCCATAATTTTTTTTTATCTTCGTCCATTTTTAATTAACACGCAAAATTAGATAATTATTGAATTTAGTTTATAAATTGAGTTACATTTTTTACTTTATTGCATCATTTTTAGTTATTTTCAATAAGTAATGAAAAATGATTTAAACTTAACAGATTTTTTAAAAGATGTATTTTCTTCTTTCGATAAGAAAGTTGAAAATTCTGGATTAGTAAGTATTTGTGTTGAGATTCCTTGTATTGATTTATTCCAAGTTTATGAATTGTTAATAAATCAATATCCGTTTTCTTCATTTTGGGAGGAATCTGATGGCATTTCATATATAGCTTTCGAGAAGTGTAAATATGTTACTCTGGATGGCCCAAAAAGATTTGAGGTAGCAAAAGAGTTTAATTCTGAGAATTTTAAAAATTTAATTAACTTAACTAATGAATCGCATAATTCTGCACTTTCAAAAATAATTTATTTATTTTCTTTCTCTGAAAATTTGAATAATAAGAATTTACCTTCAGATATCCCTAGTTTGGAAGCCATTTTGCCAAAAATATTAATTACTAAAAGTGGCAAGAATTGCTGGTTAAGAATCAATGGTCATGTTGAAGGTAAATCAACATTAAGAACATTAATTGAAGAAATATGGACAATTAGAAATCTAGTTATTAATTCTTGCTCAGAATTAATAAAATCATCTGGCTTAAAAACTAGTTTTGATTCCCCTTTTATTGATGATTTCTCACGCTCCTTAGAAACTTCTAAAACAAACATGAAAAAAGTAGTACATAGAGGAATTCAATTAGTAGATAAAGATATCCTAGAAAAGATAGTTTTAGCGAATAGGATTAAAATAAAACTTAAAAATAAATTAGATTTAGTAGAAATTTTAAAAAGATTTAAAAAGAATCAACCAAATACATGTAGATACGTTTGGAAAAGGAATAGTAAGGATATTTTGTTTGGAGCATCTCCAGAAAAATTATTTTCTTTCTCTAAACCTAATTTAACTTTAGAGGCTCTTGCTGGAACTATCTCTACTAATTCAAATTTTAAGAAACTCCTAAAAAGTACTAAAGACTTAAAGGAACATAATTATGTAATACAACATTTGATTAAATCTTTAGAAGTTTCAAAAATAACAAACTTTAAAAAAAGTGATATCAAGGTAAATTCATTTGGAGATATTTCTCATTTGCAAACACTCATTTTCTCTAAAGTTGAAAATATTTGTCCTTTTGAATTGCTTAAAAACTTACATCCATCTCCAGCTGTTTGTGGATACCCAAAAAATGCAGCATTGGATTGGATAAACACTCTTGAGTCTTTTCCTAGAGGAAATTATGCTTCTCCAATGGGTTGGGTTGATTCATCAGGCAATGCTTCATTTCTTTTGGCAATAAGAGGCGCAAGATGTATTGAAGAAAATATTGAATTTACTGCAGGTTCAGGTATAGTTTCTGGCTCCGTTTTAGAGAAAGAAATAGATGAGATTAAATTAAAATTTGAATCTATAGTAAAACAGATATTTTGCGCTAAAAACCCTAGATAATTTCTACTAATTTTTCAATAACTTCCTCTGAAACATTTTTATTGGATAAATTTTCTATTTCTCTTAAACCTGTTGGACTGGTTACATTAATCTCGCTAAGCATTCCATTTATTACATCAATACCTACAAAAAATAAACCCTCATCTTTGAAGTGTTGAGATAATTCTGAGCAGATACTTTTTTCTTTTTCTGTTAATAATGTGGGTTCAGCCTTGCCTCCCATCGCTAAATTACTCCTAAAATCGCCTCCTTGAGGAATCCTATTTATTGATCCAATTGCTTCTCCGTTTACGATAATTATTCTTTTATCACCCTCTAAGACTTCAGGAATAAATTTTTGCATCATAACGGGTAATTCTTCTTGAGAAGTGATTAATTCAATGATTGATTTAATTCCTGGAGAATTTTTATTTATCCTTATAACACCTTGACCACCTTTTCCTCCTAGAGGTTTTATGACTACTTCATTATTTATATTTGCAAAATTAATAAGATCTTTTACCTTACTCGCAACTATTGTAGGTGCCATTAAGTGGCTGTATCTTAAAGCACCTAGCTTTTCATTCCACGCTCTTAACGATGAGGGTTTGTTAATTACTTTTACTCCTTTTCTTTCGGCAACTTCTAAAAGATGGGTTGCATATAAATAAGCTTCATTTACAGGAGGATCTTTTCTCATCCAAATGCAATTAAATTCGGCGAGAGGTATGCAATCATTCTCTTTGAAAGAAATCCATGGAATTACTTCAACTTTTACGGAAGATGCCCATACTTCATCACCTCTAGCTTCCAGGTCTTGAGGAGTACAACTCCAGATTTCAATATTTTTTTTTGATGATGCTTGCATTAAAGCAGCAGTTGAATCTTTTAAGGGATTTATATTTTTGATTGGATCTATTACGAATAGAAATTTCATAAGATCTAGTTTAATAATGCTTCTAATTTATTTTCATTTTCTAATGCGTAGAGATCATCGCAGCCTCCGATACCCTCATTATCTATAAATATTTGTGGTAATGTTCTTCTACCATCAGCTCTTTCAATCATCAATGCTCTGGCATCTTCGTCGCCATCTATTTTATATTCTGTAAAATTTACATTTTTTTTCTTTAGTAGTGATTTTGCTCGAATACAGAATGGGCAATATTGCCAAGTATAAATTTCAACTTTGGACATTTTTTTAAAATAATACTTAGTTTATACTATTAAACAAAAGTGCTTGTTAGATTATAAATAACGATTAAATTCTATTTTGATAGATATTACAGATTTCAAAAAAGATCTTTCGGAACTAACGGAGCGCCTGGGTAATGCTCAGGATTGTCTTTGACGTTCCAAGATTAAAAGCGAAAAGGAAAGAGTTAGAGCAAATTTCTGCTCAGCCTGAATTTTGGGATAATCAAGAAGAAGCTAAAAAGCAAATGTTAATCCTTGATGATGTCAAAGCACAACTCGAATTGTTAGATAAATGGAAAACTTTTATTTCTGATGCTAATGCCTCTCTTGAGCTTTATTCTCTAGAACCAGAAGAGGAAATGATTTTAGAATCGCAGCTGGGATTAAAGAAATTAAGAGAGAATTTGGATAAATGGGAATTTGAAAGATTGTTATGTGGTGAATACGATAAGGAAGGAGCAGTAGTTTCTATTAACGCAGGTGCGGGTGGAACAGATGCGCAGGATTGGGTAGAGATATTATTAAGAATGTACTCTAGATGGGCCGATAATAATCAAATGAGCCTTGTCATTAATGAATTATCTCAAGGAGAAGAAGCAGGTATTAAAAGTGTAACGTTCGAAATTGATGGAAAATATGCATATGGCTATCTGCAACATGAAAAAGGAACTCATAGATTAGTAAGAATTTCTCCTTTTAATGCCAATGGCAAAAGACAAACCAGCTTTGCTGGGGTAGAGGTTATGCCAAAATTAGATGATAATATTTCACTTGATATACCTGAAAAAGATTTAGAAATTACAACGAGTAGATCCGGTGGAGCTGGAGGACAAAATGTTAATAAAGTAGAAACAGCAGTGAGAATTGTTCATTTGCCTTCAGGGATTTCAGTAAGATGTACTCAAGAAAGATCTCAATTACAAAATAAAGAAAAAGCTATGTTACTTTTAAAGTCTAAACTATTAGTGATTGCTAAAGAACAACGAGCTGCTGAAGTCGCTGATATTAAAGGTGATATTGTGGAAGCTGCATGGGGCAATCAAATAAGAAATTATGTTTTCCATCCCTATCAAATGGTAAAAGATCTTAGGACTATGCAGGAGACTAACGAGTTAGATAGTGTTTTAGATGGTGGACTTGACCCATTTATTCATGAATTATTACGTTTGAATATTTCTTCTAATGAATCTATTGAATAACTAATGGAAAATAAAAACGAAATTTTAGAAAAAAAAGTTTCTCCTCCAAGCTTTATAAAGCTTGCCATGAGAAATATGGTAAGGAAAGGCTCAAAAAGTATTTCTCATTTTTCAATAACCTTTCTAGTTTTAATTGGGATATTAATACTTGTGGCCACAATAGGTAAGCCCAATATTCCAGTTTAAGAATTTATGAAAGAAAAAATTATTTCTGAAATAAATTTAGATTTGGTTTTTCAATGTAATGATTTCTCTCAATTTTCAAATAAGTTAAAAGATACTAAAACTCATCTTATTTTTGAATCTATTTTTTGGGAGAAAGTTTTTTTATCTTGGATAAATACTATATTAAAAAAAGAGGATTATGAATTACCAAATTATATTTTTGAAAAAAAATCTTTTTCATTAGGCTTACAGATAATATCTAATCAAGAAATTGCTTTTTTGAATAAGAAATGGATGCAAAAAAATGGTCCAACTGATGTTCTATCTTTTCCAATTATTTCTGATGAATCTCTAAATAATTTAGATCATATAGAGTTGGGAGATATTTTTATATCATTAGAGATGGCACTTGAGCAATCTTATGAATATAAACATTCAATCTATAGAGAGATGATCTGGTTGGCTAGTCATGGATTTTTACATCTTTTGGGATGGGAACATAATAATGAGCATGATTTAGAAAATATGTTAAATTTCCAAGAATATTTAATTACTCGATTAGATTAAAAATAAATGGAAAAAAAAATAAACTATTTAGAAAATAGAAAAGAATCATACAAAACTTCTAGTAATGTATTTATAAGTTTTAAGTATGCTTTCAGTGGTATTAGTTATGTATTAAAAACTTCAAGAAATTTTAAAATTCAATTAATTTTTGCAGTTACAAGTTTAATAATTGGTTTTTTACTAAAAATTAGTCTAAGTAATTATTTTATTTTGATTGCAACAATAATGTCTGTTTTAATATTAGAAATATTGAACACATCTATTGAATCAATCGTTGATTTAGTAGTGAAAAAAGAATTTAGTATTTTGGCTAAAATTTCAAAAGATACTTCTGCAGGAGCAGTATTATTAGCTTCCATTAATTCTGTTATTATTGCTGTATATATCTTTGTTCCTAAAATAAAGTTGTTATTTTAAATCCATATAAATATGTTTCTTGTTATTGATAATTACGATAGTTTTACTTATAACCTTGTTCAATATTTAGGAGAACTTTCAGTTGAGCATGAAATAACTAAAGAATTAATAGTTAAAAGAAATGATGAAATTACTTTGGAAGAAATTATCAAACTAAATCCTGCTGGAATTCTCTTATCTCCAGGTCCAGGTAATCCAGATCAATCTGGAATTTGTCTGCCAATTCTAAAAAAATTATCTAAAAATATTCCGACCTTGGGAGTTTGTTTAGGTCATCAAGCTTTGGCCCAAGCTTTTGGAGGTAAGGTTATAGTTGGGAAAGAACTTATGCATGGTAAGACATCCAAAATATTTCATAATCAAAAAGGGTTGTTTAAAGATATCGAGACTCCATTTGTGGCTACTAGATACCATAGTCTTATAGTTGATTCAAGTTCTTTACCATCTTGTTTCGACATAACTGCGACTTTAGAAGACTCAACAATTATGGCTATCTCTCATAAAGAATATAAACATTTACATGGGGTACAGTTCCATCCTGAAAGTGTGTTGACGCAATTTGGTCATAAATTAATTAGTAATTTTCTAAAAATGGCTGAACAAAAGTAAAATAAAAAAAAATAATATTATGATTTCTCAAATTAAAAACTTTTTATTTTTGATATTAGTTAGCTCTTTTTTACCTACCTCATTATTGGCAAGGAACTTAGGAATAAAAAGTTTGGGACATAGTAGTTTTTTAATTACTAGTGCAGATAAATCTATTCTTATAAATCCCTTTAAAGCAATAGGTTGTGCAAGTAATTTAAAGGAGCCAAATGAAGTCAACGTAGATTTTATTTTGGCTAGTTCTAGGCTTCCAGATGAAGGATATAACCCTAATGATCAATTAATGTTCGTTGAGCCAGGAATCTATCAATTTGAGGATATTTTATTAAATGGAATTTCTGTACCACATGACAGAGTAGATGGAAGAAGATTTGGGATGGCAACTGTATGGAGTTGGGAGCAGAATGATCTTAAAATTGTTCATATGGGAGGAGCTGCTGGTGATATTGATATAAACAGTCAAATTATTTTGTCTGGTCCAGATATATTGTTTATTTCAATTGGAGGAGGAATAAAATCTTACAATGGTAAAGAAGCCTCAAAAATAGTTAAGCTTCTAAAACCTAATGTAGTTATTCCTGTTCACTTTGAACGCGGCAAAAAAATTAATAAAGAATGTGATTTCTCAAATGCTGATTTATTTATCGAAAATATGAAAGATTTTAAAGTAAAATATGTTGGAAAAGATTTTCAAATAAAACCTAAAAGAATCGATCAAAATACAATTTATATTTTCAGTAATTAATTTTTTAAATCTAATATCTTGTAATTGTCCCAGAAAAAAATCATTTGTTCTTTAGTTCCAATACTAACCCTTATAGAATTACTGATATCTTTTTTGTTTTCCATACTTCTAATAAGAATACCTTTTTCTCTCATCTGTTGAATTAAGATTTTAGGATCTTTTTTTGGCCAAATTAAGAAATAATTACCTCCACTAAAGTGAGTTCTGATTTTTGTTGATTTAAATTTATTTAAAATCCATTCCCTCGCCTTTTTTACTTCTAAAACATAATTATCAATATATGATTTGTCTTTAAGTGCTGCTAATGCAGCTGTTATAGCAAAGCTGTTTACATCATATGGTCCTGTAACTTTATTAATGTACTGAATTAAACTTTTATTGCCAAAAGTAAAACCTATTCTTAAACCAGCTAGACCTGCAGTTTTTGAAAGAGATTGGATTATTAGTATATTTTTATTCTTTTCAAAATCTATCGATTCAAGAAGACTATCCCCATTAAATTTTTCATATAGTTCATCAACTACTATTAATGAATCTTTATTGATATTGGCTAAATTAATTATTTCATGAGAGCTTAGAACAGTTCCTGTTGGATTATTTGGATTGCAAATAAATATTAACTTTGGATTATGCTTTATTATTTTTCCCCTAAATTCTTCGATGGGGAATAGAAAATTTTCTCCAATGTAAGAACAACTTATTTTTTTCATTCCTCGGATTTCTGCACAAGGAGAATAGTAACCAAAAGTTGGATTTGTGGTTAGAAATATTTGATCTTTTTCTCCAAAGCAATTGAAAATTGCATTTATTGCTGCATCTGCTCCGTTGAAAATTCCGATTTCATCATTACCAAATTTTCTTGAATCAAGATATTTATCACATAAAAATTTTTTTAAAAAATTATATTCTGGATAAATTGAAATCTCATCTAATTTTATCGCTTGTAATGCCTCTAGAACATTAGGACTTGGACCTAAAGTATTTTCATTAAAGTCCAAGCGGAGTAAATTTCTTCTATTTTCTAAAGGTGCAGAGTAAGACTGCATATTTATTATTTCTTCTCTTGGTTTTGGGAAAAGATTATTTAATGGATCAAAATCATTCATTACATTCTTTCTAAAGTTTCAATTCCTAAAAGCTCTAAGCTTAATTTTAGTGTTTTTGCAGTTAGGTCACATAAATTAAGCCTAGAAATTTTTATATTTTTTTCTTCTTTGAGGATTGGAACTTGATCATAGAATCTATTAAAAGTCTGACATAGCTCGAACAGATAATTGCATAATCTATTTGGCATTAAGTCTTTTTCAATAGAAATTATGACTTCATCGAACTTTAGTAATTTTCGGATAAGTTTCCACTCAGATTTATGTTCATAATTTACGTACTGAAAATCTTTAGAGTCATAAACAAAATTATTTTTTCTTTTAATTCCTAAAATTCTTACAAGTGTATATAACAAATAAGGAGCAGTATTACCATTTAGGGAAAGCATTTTATCAAAACTAAATTGATAATTGGTAATCCTATTTTGACTTAAATCTGCATACTTAACAGCTCCTAATCCAATAATTCTTGAAGTATTTGCTACAAACTCTTCGGTCTCATAACGATCTTCATCTTCTAATCTTTTCAATAAATCTTCTTTTGCTCTTATAACTGCTTCATTTAATAAATCTTTTAGGCGTATTGTTTCACCTTCTCTTGTCTTTAGTTTTTTGCCATCAATTCCTTGAACTAACCCAAAAGGGACATGGTCTACTTGACAATTTTCTGGGATCCATTTTGCTTTTTTTGCAACTTGAAAAACTCCAGCAAAATGATTTGCTTGCCCATGATCAGTTACATAAATAATTCTTGAAGCATCATCGCCATTAGGAGGTTTATTGAATCTATATCTTATAGCAGCAAGATCTGTAGTGGCATAATTAAAACCCCCATCTTTTTTTTGAATAATTAGCGGTAAAGGTTTGCCTTCTTTATTAGTCATCCCATCTAAAAATACACATTTTGCTCCTTGATCTTCTACTAATATTTTTTCTAAATTCAAATCATCAATAACTGATTTTAAGAATGGATTATAAAAAGATTCACCTCTTTCTTCAATTTTTATTTTTAAATTTTTATAGATTTCATCAAATTCTTTCCTTGATTGATCACATAATAATTTCCAAGCTTTAATCGATTTAATATCTCCACTTTGTAACTTAACTACTTCCTCTCTAGATCTTTTTTGGAATTCAGATTCGTTATCAAATCTTTTTTTTGATTCTTTATAAAATTCAACTAAATCACTTATTTTGATCTTTCCTATTTCTTCTAGATCATTTGAATATAAATCTTTGAGCTGAGTAATAAGCATGCCAAATTGTGTTCCCCAATCACCAACATGATTGATTCTTAATACTTCATAACCTCTTAACTCGAAAATTCTAGATATTGAGTCACCTATTATTGTTGATCTTAAATGCCCTACATGCATTTCTTTAGCAATATTAGGGCTAGAAAAATCTACAATAACTTTATTGGACAAACCACTATCTAAATCTTTTCTAATTAGAGGTATGCCAGCCCTCTTGCATTGAATATTTGACTTAATTTCATTTATTAGAACCTCATCTTTTAATTTTATATTTATAAATCCAGGTCCAGCTATTTCTAGACTATTACATAATTTTGATATGCTTTTATTTTTATTTAAAAGGTTAATAAAATCATTAGAAATATCTCTTGGGTTCTTTTTATATATTTTAGATAAACTTAAACAAACATTACATTGATAATCACCAAATTCCTCTTTTGATGATTGTGTAATTAAATTTTTTCGAAGAATTTCGAATTCTCCTTTTTTATCATTTTTTTCAAGACTATCTAAAAGAGATTGTTCAAATTGTTTTGTTAATTCTTTAAAAATGATTAGCATTAATTATTCAATTATTTATCTATATAATTAATTAATATAACGCATACTCAAATCAATCCAATTACTTTTGGTGATTGAAGAACTTGTTGAAATCAAATCAATACCTCTTATTAGATATTTACTAATTTCTTCAGGGTTAATTCCAGAAACTTCTATTATCAAATTTTTATTTACTTCTTTTTTTAAGCTATTCATTGATAAATCTCTTAATTCTTGAACGTTTTTTTTGATTATTTCAGGGCTAAGTTCATCCAATAAGACACTATCTGCTCCTGCTAATACTGCTTCTTTTGCCTGTTCGATATTCTCAGCTTCAATTATGACATGAGTTGTAAAAGGTGAATTTAGTCGAATTTTTTTTACTGCATTATTAAGATTATCTGTCCATGCAATGTGATTTTCTTTTATCATAGCTGCATCGTATAATCCCATTCTATGATTTACTCCACCTCCGCATTTGAATGCATATTTTTCAAATATTCTTAAGCCAGGAGTCGTTTTCCTAGTATCTGCTAATTTTATATTTGTACCTTCTAACTTACTTACAAGATTCTTTGTATATGTTGATATTCCAGATAAATGCATTCCTATATTTAAGCTTATTCTTTCACTAGCTAGCAAACTTTTTGAAGGCCCATATATTTCTAAGAGTTTTTGATCTTTAACAAATTGATCTCCATCAGAGATATTAAATTTTGGACTGATTTTTAAATCAATTTTTCTAAAAATTTCTTTTATAATTTCAACCCCGCAGAATATACCCTCTTCTTTTGCAATCCAATATGCATTACCATTCTCTTCTGTAATAGAGGAACTTGTAAGATCTCCCCTACCTATATCTTCATCGATCCAATTATCAATGATTTTACTTATTATTGGAGTATTTAAATCCACTAAACTAAGAAATAATTAATTAATAAAAATTAAACTGAAGTTAGAGAATCAACTATATATCACTATGTAATTTAACTCAAATTTATTTACCAATACAAAACTTAGAAAAAATATTATCCAGAAGTTCCTCTGTTAATTCTTGACCAGTTATTTTAGATAAGTTTTGAATTCCATCTCTCAGCTCAATTGATAACAAATCAAATGGCAATTTATTTTCAATTATTTCATCAGTATCATTTAAATTAGATAAGCAAGCAGACAAATTTGTTAGATGTCTTTCGTTTAAAAATATATTGATATTTTCTACTTGTTTTAATCCGCATTTTTTTATAATTGTGTCTATTAATAATCTTTCACCATCATTATTCTTAATACTCATAAGAATTGTGTTTTTTAACTCATTTGAATTAATATTTTTGCAATCAATTAAATCTTTTTTATTGCCCAAAATAGTAATTAATTTTTCTTTGGGAATTTCTTGTATTATTTTTTTGTCTTCTTCATTAAATCCTTCTTCAAGACTATAAATATAAATTATAAAATCTGACTCTTTTATTTTCCCAAAACTTTTTTTAATTCCAATACTTTCAATTTGTTCATGAGTTTCTCTTATGCCAGCAGTATCAATTATTTTCATTGGAATATCATTAATAGTTAAATTAACTTCAATAACATCTCTAGTTGTTCCAGGAATATTAGTCACGATTGCTTTCTCTTTTTTTGCAAGCAAATTTAATAAAGAGCTTTTGCCAACATTTGTTTTACCTATAAGCGCAATGGATATTCCATTGTGAATATATGAATTTCTTTTTGCATTTTCTATTAGTAATTCTATTTTTTCTTTGACTTTTTTAATGTTTTTTAGATATTTGGTGTAATCAAAATCTGTGAATTCTTCTTCAAAATCAACTCTCGCTTCTATTTCGCAAAGTTGATTTATAAGGTCATTTTTAATATCATCAATTTTTTTCTTTATTTCTCCTTGAACCCCGCTAAAGGCTAACTCTGCTGATCTGGTATTGCTTGCATTAATTAATTGATTAATCGACTCGGCTTGAGTAAGGTCTATTTTCCCATTAAGAAAAGCTCTTTGACTAAATTCTCCTGGGTATGCAAGTCTAACTCTAGAATTACTAGATAATAATATCTTTAAAACTTTATTTACTATGATAATTCCGCCATGGCAATGAAGTTCAACTACATCCTCTCCTGTGAAGCTATTTGGGGATTTCATCACTAAAATTAAAACCTCATCTATAAATTTATTTTGTTTATTTTCCTGAATAAAACCACGAAAAACTCTATGTGATTTCCATGCATATTTAGATTTAGTTTGAACAATCTTTTTGCAAGAATTTATTGCGTCTTTCCCTGATACTCTTATTATCGCAACTCCTCCCTTCCCAATACTTATAGCTGAAGCAATTGCGGCTATCGTATCTTCTGTAGTAACTATCGAATCCATCTCTCGCTTTGTTATGGATAATTAAGTAAGATTATCAAGAATTTAATTTTGAAATTTTCTTTCTGAATGAGATTTAAAAGAGATATTACCTATAAGAAAATTCTATCATTATTTAGGAGTCAGAATGGAAGTCCTTTATTTAATGCTAAAGGTTTAGCTATAGGGGTATTTAGTGGTTGCTTTCCATTTTTTGGTTTTCAGACTTTAATGGGAGTATTTTTTGCGAAAATAGCTAAGGGAAATATTGTTCTAGCTGCAATTGGTACCTGGATCAGCAACCCTTTTACTTATATTCCACTTTATTATTTTAACTATAAAGTTGGTTCAATTTTTTTAAATAATCCTTCTAATAAAATTCTTGAAAAAAGTTTAGTTATTGATGACTTATGGAAACAAGGTAGAATTTTTTCCTTAAAATTACTCTTAGGTTCATCTTGTGTAGGTATTTTATTAGCTTTTATTTGCGGCAGTATTGTTTTCTTTATCTACAAGATAAAAAGTAAAAGATAGATTGATCTGATTTTAAAATTAACTTTTTCCAACTCTGGCAATATCTAAAACATCTGCCATTGATTTAATTTGTTCAATTGTTTTGTGAAGTTGATTATAACTTTCAAGACCTACACAAAGATTTATAATAGCTGGTTTACCATAAGCAGTTTTAACATTGGCATCACTAACATTTATACCTTTATCAGATAACCGCATAAGAATATCTTTAAGAACTCCAACTCGATCAATTACTTCTATTCGTAGCTGAATTGGAAACTTATTATCGCCAGTTTTATTATCTTGATTCCAACCGACAGGTAATCTTCTCTCTATTGGAATTGGTATTACATTTTCACAATCTTCCCTATGTATAGTTATTCCATGGTTGCCGAGCGACACAGTTCCGATAATATCCTCGCCTGGGAGTGGGGAACAGCATTTACCTATTCTGTAATCAAGACCTTCTATCCCGGAAATTGGTGATTTAGTTGCTGTATTAGATTGATTAGTGGATAAATTATTATTACTTTTAAGAGATTTTGCTATTTCAGAGTCAGAATCATTTTTTACATCTCCTGTCTGTAATTTTATTTCTTCTCTTAGTCTGTTTAATACTTGATGCAAAGTTAAACCACCAAAACCAAGAGATGCAAGAAGGTCTTCAGTAGTTTTTAAATTGCATCGATTTGCAACTTTTTTCATGGCTTCACTAGAAAGTAATGCTTCAAAACCGTTTCTACCTACTTCTTTTTCAAGTAAATCTCTACCTCTTTTAATCGTTTCATCACGATGGCTTTTCTTATACCATTGGCGAATTCTATTTTTAGCAGTTGGCGTAACTACAAAGTTCAGCCAATCCTAGCTTGGAGTAGCATTATTACTTGTCTGTATTTCTATGAAGTCACCATTTTGAAGTGCTGTAGATAATGGAGAAAGCTTTTCATTAATTCTTATTCCATTACAGTGATTTCCAACTTCAGAATGGATTCTGTAGGCGAAATCTATCGCGGTAGATCCTTTCCTTAAACCAACAACATCCCCTTTTGGAGTGATTACAAATACTTCTTCATCAAATAAATCTTCTTTAATTGAAGCTAAATAATCATTATGATCCCTTTCATTACCTTCTTGTTGCCATTCTACTAATTGTCTTAGCCAATTAAATCTCTCGGCATTACTTTTAGCAGGAGAACCACCCTCTTTATATTGCCAATGAGCGGCAATACCATATTCAGCAATTTGATGCATCGAAGTAGTTCTAATTTGAACTTCAATAGGTCGATGTCTTCCAATCACAGAAGTGTGTAAGGACTGATATCCATTGGGTTTTGGTAATCCTATATAGTCTTTAAATCTACCTGGAATTGGTTTGAAAGTATCATGAACAACTGCTAAAGCTCTATAACAACTATCTGAATTGTCCACGATAATTCTTAGGGCAGCAACATCATAAATCTCGTGAAAATGCTTTTGTTGTCTTTCCATTTTGCTCCAGATGCCATAAAGATGTTTTGGCCTTCCTGTTATTTCAAAATTTTTCAAACCCGCTGAAATCAAGTTTTCCTTCATAAGATTCAAAGTTACTTTTAATCTTTTTTCTCTATCACTTCTTTTAACGGCGATTTGATCTTTAAGATCTAGATATTCTTTAGGCTCTAGGAATTTAAAAGCTAAATCTTCTAATTCCCATTTAAATCTGTTTATTCCTAGTCGATTAGCTAATGGTGCATAAATCTCTCTTGTTTCTCTCGCTATTCTTAGTTTTTTCTCATCATTTAGCCATTCAATTGTTCTCATGTTATGAAGTCGATCTGCAAGTTTAACTAAGACAACTCTGATATCGCTGGCCATA
>JFLG01000002.1 GCA_000634735.1 Prochlorococcus sp. scB241_528N17
CATTTGGCCATAATAGGACCTTCTGGATGTGGAAAGACCACTTTTGCAAAAACATTAGTAAATATATTGCCTGCAAAGGCCACTTCTAAAGGTTATCTATCGATTTCTAATGTAGATCCTAGGAAAATAAACAACAAAGATGCACAATTATTTAGAAGAAAGAATTTTGGATTTATTTATCAAGACTCTATAAAAAAACTTAACCCGCTCATGAG
>JFLG01000003.1 GCA_000634735.1 Prochlorococcus sp. scB241_528N17
AATTATGCAAGAAATAATTCATCTATGTAATGAACTTGATACAACTTTAATTTTAATTAGTCATGATATTAATCTTGCAGCAAAGTGGTGTAGAAAAGTTGCAATAATTGAAAAGGGATCGATTGTTGAAAATGGGAATATATTAGATATTTTTCAATCACCAAAATCAGATATCGGGAAAAAGTTAGTAAATGCTTCAAAAATAGTATTAGAACCAAATACTAAAAATAATGCTCGAGATCAGGTCGTTCTAGAGGTAAATAACCTAAGACATTGGTATAAATTAAATTCTTCAATTTTCATTAATAAATGGAATAAGGCGTAACTCGTAATTTAAGATGGATAAAATTAGAAAGTGGTATAGATCTGCTAGATGCTCCTGGTGTTATACCTCCAAATTTAGAAGATCAAAAATCAGCACTTAATCTTGCACT
>JFLG01000004.1 GCA_000634735.1 Prochlorococcus sp. scB241_528N17
AAATGAAGTTAGTTTCAAGTTATATGAGAATGAGACTCTTGGAATAGTTGGTTCTTCAGGGAGTGGTAAAAGTACATTATGTAGGGCTTTAATTGGACTTCTTAAAGTAAGAGGTGGTGAAATCAAAATTTATGATAAAAATCATGCATCGAAAAAAAATGAATCTTTTAAAAAGAACAATAAAGTGCAAATTATTTTTCAAGATCCTTTTTCAAGTTTGAACCCGAAAATGACAATTAAAAGTATTTTGGAAGATATATTTTTTATTCAAAAAATTTCAGATAAAAGAAAAATCGAAAAAGAAATAA
>JFLG01000005.1 GCA_000634735.1 Prochlorococcus sp. scB241_528N17
ATTAAAAGTATTTTGGAAGATATAGTTTTTATTCAAAAAATTTCAGATAAAAGAAAAATCGAAAAAGAAATAAAATTAATGTTTAGAATTTTGAATCTTCCCTCAAATAATGATTTTTTTAATTCTTATCCTAGCCAATTATCTGGAGATCAATTGCAAAGAATTTCATTAGCCAGAGCGCTATTGTTGAAACCAAAAATTTTGATTTGTGATGAGAGCGTTAATATGTTGGATGCTTCAGTAAAAATAGAGATTCTTGAATTACTTAGAGTCTTGCAAGAAAAAATGAATTTAACGATTATCTTTATTACTCATGATTTGGGCATTGCTAAAAGATTTTGTGATAGGTTGCTAGTTATGAATCACGGAAAGATAGTTGATGAAGGAGAAAGTTCCACAATATTCACTAAAACTCAAAACACGTATACAAAATCGCTTCTAAATTCATCTTTGAATCTTATTTAATTTTAAGAACACTTAGTAATTTTTGAAAATCTAATGGTAATTCTGATTCAAATATCATTTCTTGACCATTTATTGGATGTATAAGTCCAAGCTTAATGGCGTG
>JFLG01000006.1 GCA_000634735.1 Prochlorococcus sp. scB241_528N17
TTATCCCACTATCTCCTTTAAAAATTGAGGAGGAGTTGGGAAATCAAGCAAGATTTGCTGGAGCTTTAGGTTTAGGACCCAAAAATATATAGTTTTTTTAGCGCTTAAGTTTTTCTAAACGTGAGCCTTTCCTCATACTTAATTGGCATTTTATCCAATCAATACTTATTGGTAGTGCAAAAAAAAGTGGCAACAATGCAAAATTATTTTGTTTATTGGTCACAAGTAAAGCAGATGCAATTGATAAGCTTCCAATAAGAATTGAATGGCCTAAAGTTTTTTGAGCAGTAAACATTTTTTTGAATTGCCTATCAGACTCTCCCATTCTTATTTGCAATTGCAAATCTCCCTGCTCTAATCTTTCTAAACTTTCATCTATTCTTTTG
>JFLG01000007.1 GCA_000634735.1 Prochlorococcus sp. scB241_528N17
TCCTAGTTCACCTACTTGTCTTCCAAATTGATTAATTAAATCATTAGGAGTTTGATTATTTGACGTCATAAGTTCTATTAAGTAAGGCTTGGTAACTGATACAAGGTTAAACCCTGGATCGAGCATTCTGCCAACTCCTTCAAAAGTTGATAAAGCTCTCATCACAAAGATTAAATCTACTGGCAGTTGAAATGGTGTTTCATAAACAAGTTCATATAAATCTCCAGATAATTTTTCAATAATATTTGGACTAAATGGGGGAGTTAAGGCTTCTTTAAGCATTAATCTGACTAATCTTCTAACTGGTCCTACATCACTAAATCCTTG
>JFLG01000008.1 GCA_000634735.1 Prochlorococcus sp. scB241_528N17
TGAGGGTCCGCATGAAAAAAACCGTAATTTACTAATTGTTTTAAATAGCTGATTGCACCAATTTCTGCAATTTTAGGTAAATCAATTTCTTGTGATTGTAATTTTTCTAAATCGCTTATTTTTGTGCCTTCTAGATAACTTAAACACAGTACTTTTTCACTACTCATATCCCAAATTACTTCAGGAACTTCAACATTTTCATCATCTAGAAATTGCTGTCTAAATCTTGCTGCATATTGTGCTTCACAATTAAAATCAAGCTCTTTCATAAGAACTTTTCTACACTCTTTAGCAATCTCAACCCAGTTTCTACCGCGACTCCAATTCTTATTTCTCTGCAATAAGCCTGCTATTTGCTGCATTATCCCCAAATCAATAATAAATAATTCTTTTAAGTTGGGTCTTTGAACTTTAAATACTACTTTCTTACCATCTTTTAAAGTCGCCCTATGAACTTGGGCTAGTGATGCCGATCCAACCGGATCACTTATTATTTGATCTATTTCATTAAACTTAGTCCCTAGTTCATCTCTTATAGTTTCTTCAACTTGCGCGAATGAAAACTTTGGAACTTGATCCTGCAATTTAGATAATTCCTGTATCCAGGTATTAGGAATTAAATCAGGTCTCGCTGATAATAATTGTCCAATTTTTATAAATGCTGAACCAAGCTTTATTAATTGATTAGTAAACCACCTAGCTCTTTGAATTTGGATCCTACTTTTTTCATTGTTCTTAGTTGGGAAAATTGTAAATCTCATATTATCAATCCACAAATTTATTAAAAGCAAAATTAGAGTTATCCAAATAAGAAAGGCTCTCTTCAATTTTTTTAAACGATAATTAAAAATGTGATAACTCATTTAATATGATTATTTATGGATTTATTTAAGAGATCAATTTGCTTATTGATCTCTTCTATTTCGTTTAAAGCTTTTTTTATTTTGGAGACTTGATAAGTATTTGTAGACTCATTTTCTTGAATATTTTCGGCTTTTTCCATCCTTGAGGCTTCTTCGATTATGGATTCTTTCAAACTATCAAATTCTTTTTTGAGAATTTCTGGCGCATCCTGAGCAATATTTGTTGCTTCTTCAATTTTTTCAACCAATATCTCGTTT
>JFLG01000009.1 GCA_000634735.1 Prochlorococcus sp. scB241_528N17
CTATATTATGCTTTTTTCTCTTTTTTCTTTTAACTTATATCTATATAAAGGTTCAGGTATTTACATTAAAAATATCTTCTAACCAAGAACTCATCTAATTAACTACTAAAAAGGAGTTTTAAAATTGGAAATCATTGAGTCAGATGTAGTTATTATCGGAGGAGGCCCGGCCGGATGTACTTGCGCACTTTATACATCTCGTTCAAACCTAAAAACA
>JFLG01000010.1 GCA_000634735.1 Prochlorococcus sp. scB241_528N17
AAACAGTAATTTTAGATAAAAATCCATCTGTTGGTGCCTTAACAATAACTCATCAAATAGCTAATTATCCAGGTGTTCCGGTTGATATAAGTGGCGAGAAATTACTTACTCTAATGCGAGAACAGGCTGTGCAATATGGCACAGACTATAGAAGAGCACAAGTGTTTGGAATAGACGTCAGTGGAGAATGGAAAATGTAGTATACACCAGAGGGTACTTTCAAAGCTAAAGCACTTGTTCTTGCGAGCTGAGCTATGGGTAGGCCTGCATCATTTAAAGGAGAAGCGGATTTTCTTGGCAAAGGAGTAAGTTATTGCGCTACTTGTGATGGAGCTTTTTATAAAAATAGAGAAGTTGCCGTTGTTGGAGTGAATAAAGAGGCAATTGAAGAGGCAACTGTTTTAACTAAATTTGCATCAACCGTGCATTGGATTACATCAAGTGATCCTAAATCAGATAATGAAGAAGCTATGGAATTGATGGATAATTCAAATATAAAACATCGGAGTAGAACAAGATTATTGGAAATATTGGGTGATGATATGGGTGTGAATGGAGTTGTTGTAAAAAATAAGCAACAAGAAAGTCCTATTAATTTAAATTTAGATGGAGTCTTTGTCTATATGAGTGGTTCAAAGCCAATTACTGATTTTTTAGGGGATCAAATTGCTTTAAAAGAGGACGGAGGAGTCATTGTGGATGACTTTATGTCTACAAACTCTGATGGAGTATGGGCTATTGGAGATATAAGAAATACACCATTTAAGCAAGCCG
>JFLG01000011.1 GCA_000634735.1 Prochlorococcus sp. scB241_528N17
TAGTGGTGTTGCTTCAGAAATATAAGCAACGCCTCTGTAATAGCTTAAATCATCTCTAATATTATCTCTCATTTTATCTATTAACTCTTGTTCACAAAAAACAATTACATGAGCATTTGATCCTAATCCGGTAAATTCCATATCTTCGGTAACTACTCTTTCAGGACCTCTGCCTGTAGCATGTTTCATAACTGTATATCCTGGAACATTAGCTTTTTCCAGGGTTTTGATGATTGCATCTAGTTCTCTTTCACTAAATATTAAGTCTAATCTTTTCATTTTTTATAAAGGAGATAGTGGGATAA
>JFLG01000012.1 GCA_000634735.1 Prochlorococcus sp. scB241_528N17
TAAAGGAGATAGTGGGATAATAGTATTTACTAAACTCATATATATTGGAATACCAAGAACTATATTAAATGGGAAAGTTAGACCTAGTGTTGTTGAAATGTAATAACTTGATTTAGCTTCTGGGACTGTCATCCGCATAGCGGCAGGAACTGCAAGATATGAGGCGCTTGCACATAAAACCACAAATAAAAGTGCATTGCCAGGTCCTAAAGATAAAAATCTTGCAACGAATACACCTATAAATGCATTAAATAATGGCATGAAAATTGCAAAGCCAATTAAAAATGAACCTGCACTTTTCAGTCTCGGTAATCTTTGAGCAGCGACTATTCCCATATCTAACAAGAAGAAGCATTCTGCTCCATAGAATAATTGTCCCGTGAATGGTTCCATTTTTGTAATGCCTGAAGGATTACTGGAAGCAGTCAAAAATCCTACAATTAAGCTTGAAAGCAATAAATATACTGATCCATTCAAAAGTGATTCATGTAATATTGCGCTTAGATGCATTTTTCTTGATTTAGGTCTATTTTTTGGGGCACCAAATTTTACAAGTAATAATCCAACTATTATTGCGGGAGACTCCATTAAAGCTAAGGCTCCAACCATAAATCCATCAAAAGCTATTTTTTGACTTTCTAAAAAACTTTCTGCAGAAATAAATGTAACAGCACTTATTGAACCGTAAGCTGCTGCTATCGCTGCTGAATTAAAGACATCAAACTTAAATCTTAAAATTAAAAATCCAATCAGCGGGATTATTAGTGACATTAGTATTGCAGCACTTAAAGTCGGCAATACTTGATCAGTAAACCCACTTTTTTGTATCTCTATACCTCCTTTAAAACCAATAGCTAATAGAAGATATAAGGAGAAGAGTTTTGGTAATGGAGCTGGTATTTCTAAATCAGATTTAAAGAGTACAGATATTGCTCCAATTAAAAAGAAAAGAACTGGCGGGGCTAATACATTTTGCAGAATTGGATTTATTTCCATAAATTATTAGGCTATTTCTTTTAGAGCGGTTTCTAAAGCTTCTTTTCTAGTCTCAATGATGCCTTCAACTCCAAACTTAGCTAATCTATCCTTTACTTTTTCATTAGCCCCAGCAACAAATGCTTTTCTGGAATTATTTTTTGCTTCTTGCATCATATCCTCTATTGCAAGAGTGGCCGTCACTCCAAGTCTTGGAACATCTGTGATATCTAATATCAAAACCTTATAGTTTCTTACTAGCATCATTCTCTCAGATATACCTTTAGCTGCTCCAAAACTAAGTGGTCCTTTAAGTCTAAATAACATTACTTCACCTGAACATCTATCTAGTAGTGCTTTTTCATCGGCAGGTAATGCATTTTTAGCTTGATCATCTTTTGATAAGGGATTATCCTCATCCATACCTTCTAGTTGAGTTTCGGTTATTGAATCAATTGTGAGCATATTCGCTATGAATACACCAACTAAAACTGCCCAAATTAAATCCCAAAAAACGGTCATTAGCAGTACTCCGTACATTACAACTGACGTTTTTAAAGATAATTTGTGAGCCCTCCTCAAGAACCCCCAATCAATAATATCTAGACCAACTTTTATAAGAAT
>JFLG01000013.1 GCA_000634735.1 Prochlorococcus sp. scB241_528N17
TAGCAAGGCAGTTGGTATTTGCTCAGCTAAAGGACCTGCTCCAACTAAAACTATCAATAAGACAACCGAATGAACCATACCAGAAATGGGAGTTGATCCTCCAGATTTAACATTAATAACTGTTCTCATTGTCGCTCCGGCTCCAGGTAAGCCTGAAAACAGACCTGCAACTGCATTTCCTATTCCTTGCCCAATAAGTTCTCTATCAGAATTATGTTTTGTTTGAGATATATTGTCTGCTACAAGAGATGTTAGTAACGAGTCAATAGCGCCGAGTACAGCGAGGACTAATCCTGCCTTAAAAATAATTGGGAAATATTGATTAAAACTTGGGAAATTTAAAGATGGAACTCCCCTTGGGATTTCTCCAATTCTATCAATAGCTCCATCTCCAAAAATTAATATTGATATTGGAGTTACTATCAATAGGGCTAAGAGAGGAGAAGGAACCCATTGACTTATTTTTCTAGGAGTTAGAAAAACTATGCCTAGTGTCATTATTGCTACTCCAATAGCAGCACCATTTGGCTGGAAATTTGAAAATACAGTAGATAAAGATTCCACTACCCCACCTCTAGTGCTAATTCCAAGTAATGGCCCAATTTGAAGTGCAATGATTATTACTCCAATACCAGACATAAATCCTGATACAACAGAATATGGAACTAAAGTAATGTATTTACCTAGTTTTAGAATCCCGAATAATATTTGCAGTAAGCCACCAATTACTACCGCCGCCATCACTAAAGGTAAAATTTGTCCCGCGGA
>JFLG01000014.1 GCA_000634735.1 Prochlorococcus sp. scB241_528N17
GTAAAATTTGTCCCGCGGATAAATCTCTTGGAACTCCCACTGCTGCTAAGCCTGCTACTACGCCAGCAACAGTTACACTCATTGGACCTGTAGGACCACTAACTTGAGCAGGTGTTCCGCCGAACAATGCTGCTAAGAAACCAACTACTACTGCTCCATATAGTCCATAAATTGCTCCGCCAGGTCCTAACGCAGCATTTCCAAAAGCAAGA
>JFLG01000015.1 GCA_000634735.1 Prochlorococcus sp. scB241_528N17
CAAAAGCAAGAGCCAGAGGCAAAGCCACCACTGCGGCTGTGATCCCTCCAAGAATATCGCCTCTTACATTCTTTAGATGAAATCCATTAATTATTTTCAAAGATGCTCTCCTTAAAATAAACACTCAACTAAAAGATATTATCTCTTAATGACGTAAATTTGTGAAAAATGGAGTTTGTGCAAAATATTTCTGTAACTTTTTTCTCTTAATTAAATAAAATTTAGTTAATTTTCCTGAACAAAAGTAGTCTCTGATTAATTTAAGTGTGAGGCAAGCGATTAATGTATTAGATAAATATTTTTCAATTTAAATAATATTCAAATGAATTCTATTATTCGTCCAAGAAGATTAAGAAGAACTGAGGCAATTAGAGATATGGTTAGAGAAAACCATCTAAAGGCATCGGACTTTATATATCCATTATTTATTCATGAAAAAGACTTTAAAGAGGAAATTTCAGCAATGCCAGGAACTTATAGATGGGATATTAATGGCTTAATAAAGGAGGTTACTAGGGCATGGGAATTGGGAATAAAGTGTGTAGTTCTTTTCCCAAAAATTAACGATAGCTTAAAGACTGAAGATGGAGCAGAATGTTTTAATCAAGACGGTTTAATACCTAAAGCTATTCGAATATTAAAAAAAGAGATTCCAGAAATGGCAATAATGACAGATGTTGCCTTGGACCCATACTCTTGTGATGGACATGATGGATTAGTTGATGAAACTGGAAAAATATTGAACGACGAAACAATCGAAATTTTAAAAAAACAAGCTTTAACACAAGCAAGAGCTGGAGCAGATTTTATTGGCCCCAGTGACATGATGGATGGGAGAGTTGGAGCAATTAGAACTGCTCTTGATAGTCAAGGATTTAGTGATGTAGGTATTATTAGTTACACAGCAAAATATTCATCTGCTTACTATGGTCCATTTAGAACTGCTTTAGATTCTGCTCCTAGAGAGAATAGTAAGAAAATAATTCCAGACAATAAGTCTACATATCAAATGGACCCTGCCAATTCAAAAGAGGCTTTAATTGAATCTGCATTGGATCAGTATGAAGGAGCTGATATTTTGATGGTAAAACCGGGTATTTCATATTTGGATATTGTTTATAGATTAAGCACTTTTTCAAATAAACCGATAGCTGCATACAACGTTAGTGGGGAGTATTCTATGATTAAGTCTGCTGCTATGAAGAACTGGATTAATGAAAAAGATATTGTATTAGAAACATTGCTTAGTTTTAAGAGGGCAGGAGCAAAATTAATACTCACTTATCATGCTTGTGATGCATCTCAATGGTTGCAGGATACTTAAAAACTCATTATTAACAAAAATTTGGTTTATTCTTAGATAAGAAATAAATTAAACGCTTTGTTTTGAAGTTTTCACAAGGAGTAAATAGGATTGGTCACATTGCACTTAGAGTAGAGAATCTCGAAAGGGCTAAATCTTTTTACATTAAGCTGGGTATGAATTTAGTTTGGGACGATAAAGATTGGTCTTATTTAGAAGCTGGTAAAGGTAAAGATGGACTGGCGTTGTTAGGCCCTAGCTACAAAGCTGCGGGACCTCACTTTGCTTTTCATTTTGAAAATAAAAAAGAAGTGGAAAATATTCAAAATGAGTTAAAGAATTCTGGTGTAAAAGTTGGTCCTTTACATGAACATAGAGATGGTACAGCATCTTTTTATATGAAGGATACTGAAGGAAACTGGCTCGAGATGCTTTATGTTCCTCCTGAAGGGATTCAATCGAATGTTTGATTCTTTTTTTTTGTATGCCAGAGAAAAGTTATTCTAAAAAACCATATTCAGATAACACCTTAGAAGAAGAATCTATAAGCCTTTTAGAGTGGGATTCATTAAAAACGCATTTATCTTCATTCGCTTCAACGGAAATGGGTAAACGAGCAATTTTAAGTTTTGGTATTCCTTCAGAATATGAAGCCTCTAAAAGACTGTTGAATGAAACTGTTGAAATAAATGAGCTAGAAAATAATTTAGATAAATCAATTAGTTTTTCTGATGTTTTTGATATTAGAAGAAATATTGAAATTTGTTCCAAGGGAGGTGTAATTTCATCTTCTGAATTGTTAGAAATAGCGAAAACAATTGCTGCAGCGAGAAATTTAAAAAAAATCTTATTAGATTTTGAAGAAAGGCCTTATATTTCATCATTTACAAAAAATTTAATTGACCATCAGAATATCGAAACGATTTTTAAAAAAGGCATTGAATCTAATGGAAGAATTTCAGACAATGCAAGTAATGCACTATCTATTCTTAGAAAAGAATTATTATCTAAGAAACTTGAAAGAAAAATATTAGTTGAGAAATTTATTCAAAAGAATTTAGCTTATTTGCAAGATACTACTATTGGAGATCGATATGGTAGGCCTGTTTTAGCAGTCAAAGTTAATTATGTAGATAAATTTAAAGGCATAATTCATGACTCTTCATCCTCAGGAAATACATTATATTTTGAGCCTGAAAGTGTAGTTATTAAAGGTAATAAGATTGCTTCTTTAGAGGCTAGGATCACAGCAGAAGAATTTAAATTACTAAAGAAATGGTCTCAAGTTGTTAGTGATAATTCAGAAAGTCTTATTGAAATGGTATCCATTTTATTGAGATTAGAAAATGCTCTAACTCGTTCAAGATATTCGAAATGGATTGGAGGCAAAACTCCTACCTTTGATAAAAATCCTATTATTTCTTTAATTGGTTTTTCTCATCCGTTATTGATTTGGGAACATAAGAAAACCGCCGTTTTACCCCCAGTGGCTGTGGATTTTCATATAAATAGAAATATTAAGGTTGTAGCTATTACAGGTCCAAATACTGGAGGTAAAACGGCGGCCTTAAAAGGTTTGGGTTTGTCTTTACTTATGGTTAGAGCAGGATTATTGATACCCTCAACTAATAACCCTATTATCCCTTTTTGTCCGAATATATATGTGGATATAGGCGATAATCAATCATTAGAAGAAAATTTATCTACCTTTAGTGGGCATATATCCCGCATAAAAGAGATATTGGATTCACTTGATAATAAGAAAGGATTATCTGTTGTTTTGTTAGATGAGATTGGATCTGGTACAGATCCTCTTGAAGGAAGTGCTCTTGCGATGGCTTTATTAAAGGAATTTGCAAATAAATCTGATATCACTTTAGCAACTACACATTATGGAGATATTAAGGCTCTAAAATATAATGACTCAAGATTTGAAAACGTTTCAGTTGCCTTTGATGAGGATTCTTTGAAGCCAAAGTATATACTCAACTGGGGTATTCCTGGGAGAAGTAATGCTTTGTCAATTTCAAAGAGAATTGGTCTCGATGAAAACATACTTAATGAAGCTGCAAATTATCTAAAGCCAAAAGAGGTTGATAATATTAACAGTATTATTAAAGGACTTGAGGAAGAGAGGATTAAACAACAAAATTCTGCAGAAGAGGCTGCAGAACTGATTGCAAGGACTGAAATATTACATGATGAACTGAAGAGAAATTATGAATATCAAAAATTAAATGCTGAAAAAATCCAAGAAATTGAAAGGTCTAAATTATCAAAACATATTGTATCCGCTAAAAAAGAGGTAATAGATTTGATTAAAAAATTAAGAGATAAAAATGTTAATGGAGAGGATACGAGAATTATTGGAAAAAGATTAAAGGAAATTGAGACGGAACATTTAACCCAAAAAAAATTTGAAAAGTCAATATCATGGAATCCTCAGGTAGGCGATTTTGTAAAAATTAAAAGTCTAAATAGTACGGGTCAAATTGTAGATTTAGATAAAAAAGGTGGTTTTTACGAAGTTAAATGTGGTGCATTCAGAAGCACATTATCTGTAAATGACTTTGAAGGTATTAATGGAGAAAAGCCTAATTTCAAAATGTCAAAGATTGAGATCAACTCTACAAGAGAAGATTTTTCTTTTTCTAAAATTAGAACGAGTAAAAATACAATTGACGTAAGAGGGCTAAGAGTTCATGAAGCCGAAATTATTATTGAGGAGAAAATTAGAAAATTTCATGGACCGCTATGGATTGTTCATGGAATTGGTACAGGGAAATTAAAAAAAGGACTAAGAAATTGGTTATCAGGTTTAAATTATGTTGATAAGATTGAAGATGCAGCCAATGACGAGGGTGGACCTGGTTGCAGTATTGCGTGGATAAAATAAAATTTAAAAAACTTAGAAAACAATTTAATAAGAGTATTAAGTGCAATTTATTGATCAAGCAAACATTATTCTTAAAGCTGGAAAAGGCGGAAATGGAATAGTTTCATTTAGAAGAGAAAAATTCGTTCCTGCAGGAGGACCCTCTGGGGGAAATGGTGGCAGAGGGGGTTCAGTTATCTTGATGGCTGATAATAATCTTCAAACATTATTAGATTTCAAATTCAAACGAGAAATAATTGCTGAAGATGGATGCAAAGGAGGTCCTAATAAGAGATCAGGTGCTTCAGGTGAGGATAGAATCCTTAAAGTTCCATGCGGTACAGAAATAAGGGATATTAAAACCGGCATTATTTTAGGAGACTTAACTAAAGACAAACAGAGCTTAACTATTGCCATTGGAGGAAGAGGTGGAAATGGTAATGCTTACTATTTAAGCAATCAAAATAGAGCTCCAGAATCATTCACTGAAGGAAAAGATGGTGAAATATGGGAGGTTCAATTAGAACTAAAACTTCTTGCAGAGGTTGGGATTATAGGCCTTCCAAATGCTGGTAAAAGTACTTTGATTTCCGTTGTATCATCTGCACGTCCAAAAATCGCAAATTATCCTTTCACGACTCTAATACCTAACTTGGGAGTAGTAAGAAAAATTGATGGGAATGGTTGCCTTTTTGCGGATATCCCTGGATTAATATCAGGTGCAGCTGATGGAGTAGGTTTAGGGCATGATTTTTTAAGGCACATCGAAAGAACGAAGATACTTGTTCACCTAATTGATGCAATTGCAGAAAATCCTTTACATGATTTTGAGATTATTGAGAAGGAATTAAAAAAATATGGGAAAGGTCTTTTAGATAAAGAGAGGATAATAGTGTTAAATAAAATGGAGCTGGTAGATAATGATTATTTGAAAATAATTACAAAAAAGTTAGAAGATTTATCAAAAAAGAAAGTTTTAGTTATTTCTTCATCTTTAAAAAAAGGTTTATCCTCACTGCTTTCTGAAGTTTGGAAAAGGATTTAATTTAAATTAAAATTTTTTTTTGTAAATAAATACACTTGATTTAATAATGAAAATTAGCCATAAATAAGATAATTCTTTAAACATAATATGAATTTCTACAGTTGTTTTGATAAACAAGGAAAAATAATAGCTAGATGTCAAACCATTCAAGAAATTGAGGTTCTTAAGAAAATGGGAAGGCCTATTGTAGAAGTTAAGGAAATGAAAAATGAAGAGTCGGTGGTATGCTCTCTGACAGGTAGCCCATCAGATTTTAATATGGATTACTAAAAGAATTCAAGAAATAAAAAAAGGGCTCAAAAAGCCCTTTTTATGAATTATCTAATAATTAAGAAAACTTAATCATCATAAACAAGACATTCTGGTTCATCTGGGTTGGCGTCGCAAAATAATTCCAAAGCATTAGGGTCATGTTTATCTTCTGGATGATGATCCTTATATTCTTCGAGTTCTTTTAGCTCTTCAGTTAAATGTCTGACCTTTGGAAGATTGCCCTCTGCTTTTGCAGATTCGATTTCCGATTGATCTTTTTGGATGTGTTCGTCAATGGATTTCATTTTAAGCTTTTCGTACTTTAGTAGACATACATAACATAGTTAATTTCTAATGAAATTGCATTATCTATGAACTAAATAAGTGTTCATTACAACATCATTTTTTTTGGGAAATTGATTTTTATATTTTTTCGGACTCTAATCTCATTATTTCCTCTAGCGATGGTAAAACTGGGATTAGTCGATTTGGGTTCAAAGGGAATAAAGCTTTGTAGTAATCTTTTTTCCATTCATTGTCGAAGCACGTCCTTTTTACGTTAGATAATTTAAAGAATTTTAATCTCCATTCAATAATCTTTTCAAAACTTGATAGTTCTTGTTCAGTACATTTGAAAAGTTTGCTATATATCAATTCCCATCTTATAAGCGTTGGAAAAAGGTAAATATCTGCGTAGGTTAATACTTCTCCAAATATCCAGTCCCCTTTATTTTTCTGTAGTAAATTTTCAATTTCATTTATAGCTGCGAAAAGATTTTTACTTGCTTTATCGTAAGCTGACTGGTTTCTAGCAAAACCACATTTATATACGCCATCATTAATGCTGTTATTAATTAAATCTAACAATTTTTGATTACCATCTTTAATACTTAATGCCTGATATTTCGATTCACTTTTTATTGAATTAAGTAGTCTTATAATCTCTGAACTTTCATTAGACAGAATATTTACTTCATCTTTTACAAAGCTAATTAAAAGAGGTAATGTTGCTCTAAAAATAATTTTTTTATTAGCTTTTTTGTAAAGGTCTGAAAGTCTTATACATCCCTTAATCTTTGTATTGAAAATCCATTCGCCATGCTCAACATCTGCCTTTAAGAAAATTACTTTAACTTTTTTAGATAAATCTTTTATTTCGTGCACGAGTAAAGTTCTTTGACACCATGGACAAGAATGACCTACTAATAAATAAATTTGTTCATTCTCATTATTAATATCGTATTCATTATTAATGGTTATACCTTTAGGCCTTTTATAATTACCATGTAAATCTGATGGCGCGAAGCCATTCATTAATTGGGTCCAAAACCAAAACCAGAATTTTCTGGAGGCCTTTATAAGGTATTTATTTTGCATAAATTTTATTTTTTAAAGAAAAAATGACTGTTCAAAGAATACTTATCGTTTCAGGCACTCATGGGAATGAAATTAATCCTGTTTGGGCTGTTAAGCAATTTAATAGAAAGGAAAATAGTTTAAATAATGGTATTGAGTATGAGTACATCATAGGTAATCCTGCTGCCTATGAAAAAGGTTGCAGATATATCGATGTAGATTTAAATAGATCTTTTAAAGAAAGTGAGAATTTTGATCAACACAAGAATAGCTTTTATGAAACTAATAGAGCCAATTTTTTAGTAGATGAATTTGGAATTGACGGATCTAAACCCTGTCAAATTGCAATCGATTTGCACACTACTACTGCAAATATGGGAACAAGCATTGTTATGTATGGGAGGAGATCCAAAGATTTTTGTTTAGCTGCATTACTGCAGAACAAATTTGGATTGCCTGTTTATTTGCACGAAAAAGATAAAGCCCAAACAGGCTTTCTTGTAGAAGCTTGGCCATGTGGTTTAGTTATTGAAATAGGAGCTGTCGCACAAAATTTTTATGATCATAATATTATAAATAGATTCTCTCTAATAATTAGCTCCCTAAGGGAAGAGATAGATAAATTAAAAAATAAACTTATAGAACTTCCAAAGGAATTAGTGGTTCACGTTCATCAAGGGAGTATCGATTATCCAAGAGATGAAAAGGGAGATATTGATGGCATAATTCATCCTGAGAGAATAAACCAAGATTGGAAAATGATTAAAAAAGGAGATCCATTATTTCTGGATAGGCAAGGAATAATCCACAAATATGATCGGGACCAATTGATTTGGCCTGTTTTTATTGGAGAAGTTGCTTATAAGGAAAAAAAAATTGCCATGAGCTACACAAAAAAAGAAGTGATTTGTTCCAAAAAACAATGGGTTCAAGAGTTTGAAAGTTTTTAAATTAAGAAATCGGAACAATAAATCAATGACAACTAATAAGGATTTTTTATTTTATAGATAAGTTTATTTAATATTCAATACTTTTATTTTTTTTTTCTATTTTTTAAACCGTAAAAGCCTAAATTCTTTCACTCCAATAAATAACAGCTCCAAAAGCCTCTAATTGCAGTCTTCTACGCTTAGCCTCTCTTAAGGAAACTACCTCTCTAGATCTTTTTCCGTTAAGAAGCCATTCGATTATTACCAAGTTGAATCCTCAATAACAAAGAAAATCTTAAGACATGGAAGTTCTTTTCTCCTGTTTTCAAAAAAATAAGTTTACTTAATAGAGAAAATATTTACACATTTTTAGCGATTTTGGTCTAAAATCTTCGAAGCGGAAATTATTTTCCGTTTTTATTTACACGTCTCACTTTAGAGACATACTTTACGAACTCATGACAACTATTCAGCAGCAGCGTTCTTCGCTGTTAAAAGGTTGGCCACAGTTTTGTGAGTGGGTAACATCAACTAACAACAGAATTTATGTTGGTTGGTTCGGCGTCTTAATGATTCCATGCCTTCTTACAGCAGCGGCTTGCTTCATCGTTGCATTCATCGCAGCACCACCAGTAGACATCGACGGAATTAGAGAGCCAGTTGCTGGTTCATTCCTATATGGAAACAACATCATCTCAGGTGCAGTTGTTCCTTCATCTAACGCTATTGGTCTACACTTCTACCCAATTTGGGAAGCAGCTACTGTAGATGAGTGGTTATACAACGGTGGTCCTTACCAGCTTGTAATTTTCCACTTCCTAATTGGTATCTCAGCATACATGGGAAGACAGTGGGAGCTTTCATACCGTTTAGGTATGCGTCCTTGGATCTGTGTTGCATACTCTGCACCAGTTTCTGCAGCTTTCGCAGTATTCCTTGTATATCCATTCGGTCAAGGTTCATTCTCTGACGGAATGCCTTTAGGTATCTCTGGAACATTCAACTTCATGTTTGTTTTCCAGGCAGAGCACAACATTCTTATGCACCCATTCCACATGGCTGGTGTTGCTGGTATGTTCGGAGGATCTTTATTCTCAGCTATGCACGGTTCACTTGTTACTTCATCTCTAATCAGAGAAACAACTGAGACAGAGTCTCAGAACTATGGTTACAAGTTCGGACAAGAAGAAGAAACATACAACATCGTTGCAGCTCATGGCTACTTCGGTCGTTTGATCTTCCAATATGCAAGTTTCAACAACAGCAGAAGTCTTCACTTCTTCCTAGCTGTATTCCCAGTTGTTTGTGTATGGTTAACTTCAATGGGTATCTGCACAATGGCATTCAACCTTAACGGTTTCAACTTCAACCAGTCAGTTGTTGATGCAAACGGTAAGATTGTTCCTACATGGGGTGACGTTCTTAACAGAGCAAACCTAGGTATGGAAGTAATGCACGAGCGTAACGCTCACAACTTCCCACTTGATCTAGCAGCAGCTGAGTCTACAACAGTAGCTCTTTCAGCTCCAGCTATCGGTTAAGCTTAAAGTTCTTAAACTTACAAGCCCCCTTTTGGGGGCTTTTTTTTGTTTAATTTTCAATTGGTTTCATATAATGTTTATATATAGATAAAACATTTGATATTTCTATGAGTAGTAGTTTTGGGAAAATTTTTCGTGTTAGTACTTTTGGAGAATCACATGGTGGTGCAGTAGGAGTTATCCTTGATGGATGTCCACCTAAGTTAAAAATTGATATAAATCTGATACAAAATGAATTAGATAGGCGCAGACCTGGCCAAAGTGACATTACAACACCCAGAAATGAAGAAGATAAAATTGAAATATTAAGTGGGATAAAGGAAGGGTTAACACTTGGAACTCCAATAGCAATGTTGGTAAGAAATAAGGATCAAAGACCAAGAGATTATAATAATTTGGAGCAGGTATTTAGACCTTCTCATGCAGATGGTACATATCATCTGAAATATGGAATTCAGGCAAGTTCTGGAGGTGGAAGAGCATCTGCTAGAGAAACAATTGGGAGAGTAGCTGCTGGTGCTGTAGCAAAACAATTATTAAGAACCTTCTGTAACACTGAAATACTATCTTGGGTAAAGCGTATACATGATATTGATTCTGATATAAATAAAGAGAAGATTTGTCTCAAAAAAATAGATTCTAATATTGTTAGATGTCCTGATGAAAAGGTATCAACAGAAATGATCGAGAGAATTAAGGAGTTAAAGCGTCAATGAGACTCTTGCGGCGGTGTTATTGAATGTCTAGTAAGAAATGTTCCCTCTGGTCTTGGAATGCCTGTTTTTGATAAATTAGAAGCTGATTTAGCAAAGGCTTTGATGTCTTTGCCTGCCACGAAAGGCTTTGAAATAGGTTCAGGTTTCTCTGGAACTTATTTAAAAGGAAGTGAACATAATGATGCCTTCATCAAGTCTGATGATATTAGTAAGTTAAGAACAACATCAAACAATTCAGGAGGTATACAGGGCGGAATAAGTAATGGTGAAAATATCGAGATGAAGATAGCTTTTAAACCTACAGCAACCATCGGGAAAGAACAGAAAACAGTAAATGCTGAAGGTAAAGAAGTACTTATGAAAGCAAAAGGGAGACACGATCCATGCGTTCTACCAAGAGCAGTTCCCATGGTTGATGCTATGGTAGCTTTAGTACTTGCTGATCATTTGCTTCTAAATCATGCTCAATGTGACTTAATAAATAAGTAGTAGTAGTTTTGTTGAATAAATTATATTTATCCTTAACTTAATTATTTTTGAGCCATTCATATATTTTTGGATCAAATTTTTTATTTTTGATAGCATTATCTCCAATTACGACTGCTTTATAACCTAAAGATTTATAAGTTTTTAAATCATTGATAGATAGTCCTCCAGCAGCAATGAAATCAATATTTTTATAGTTGAGTATATTTATCGAACTATCTTTACTTTTTATTGGGTAAATTTTGATAATGTTGCAATTTAAATCTATCGCTTCCTTAAGATCCTTTAAATTATTAATTCCAGGAATTAATAAATAATTTTTTGACTGCGCATAATTGAAAAGATCTTTATCCCAAAATTTCATCATCGAAAAATTTAATCCAATTTTTAAAGAATCTTTTATTGATTGCTTATTAACTATTGAGGCAGAGCCTAAATTAATTCTTGGATATTTAATTTTGATATCGGATACAAAATCGAACCAATTTTGGTTGTTAGACCAACTTATTTCAATATTCTTTAATCCTAATTTTACTAAGTTTTCTAATTCTTCAAAAAATGAATTTCTTATAGAGGTATTTGAGTAAATATTATCTTCAGGTTTTATAAGTAAAAAAAAAGACTCAGTTTTCAGGTACTCCGAAAAAGAATCTTCTTTATTATTCATTAAAAATTTAAAATTCCGCGTTAAATATAATTTGCAACTTTTACTTCTGAGCGGTTCAGCAAATCTTGGATATCTTCAGTATCTATAGTTTCTCTTTCAATTAGCATTTGAGCCATTTCGTCAAGAACAGTTCTATTGTCTGTTAAAACTTTTGTAGCTCTCTTGTAGGCAACATCAACAAGTTCTGAAACTTCTACATCAATTGTTGCGGCTGTGTCTTCAGAGAAGTCTCTTGTAGAACTCATATCTCTTCCGAGAAACATTCCACCTTGAGATTGACCTAGAGCGACTGGACCTATTTTGTCACTCATGCCAAATTTAGTGATCATTTGTCTTGCCACATTGGCAACTTGTTGTAAATCATTTGAAGCTCCGGTTGTTACCTCTTCTTCGCCATAGACTATTTCTTCAGCAACTCTTCCACCAAGAGCTACAGCCATTTGATTTTGAAGGTAAGAGCGAGAGTAAAGACCAGATTCCATTCTTTCTTCACTTGGAGTAAAGAAGGTTAGACCCCCAGCTTGACCTCTTGGAATGATTGAGACTTTTGCTACTGGATCATAGTCAGGCATTAATGCTCCAACTAGTGCATGACCAGCTTCATGATAAGCAACTAATTCTTTTTTCTTATCACTGATGACTCTATCTTTTTTTTCTGGGCCAGCCATAACTCTTTCAATGGCGTCACCGACTTCATCGTTACTTACTTTATCTAAATCTTTTCTAGCTGCTAATATTGCTGCTTCATTTAAAAGATTAGCTAAATCTGCACCAGTAAATCCTGGTGTTCTTCTGGCAACTTTATCTAAATCAACGTCTTTTGAAAGAGTTTTATCTTTCGCATGAACATTTAATATCTGCAATCTTCCAGCATAATCTGGCCGGTCTACTGTTACCTGTCTATCGAATCTTCCTGGACGCATTAAAGCTGAATCTAAGACATCTGGTCTGTTGGTTGCAGCAACTATTATTATTCCTGAATTACCTTCAAAACCATCCATTTCGGTTAAGAGTTGATTTAATGTTTGTTCTCTTTCATCGTTTCCTCCGCCCATACCAGCTCCTCTTTGTCTTCCAACAGCATCTATTTCGTCAATAAACACAATACAAGGAGCATTCTTTTTGGCTTGTTCAAACAGATCTCTAACTCTACTAGCTCCAACTCCAACAAACATCTCTACAAATTCTGAACCAGATATTGAGAAAAAAGGTACACCTGCTTCTCCAGCTACTGCTTTTGCTAGTAATGTTTTTCCTGTACCTGGAGGGCCAACAAGAAGAACACCTTTTGGAATTTTTGCTCCGACTGCGGTAAATCTATCTGGACTCTTAAGAAAATCTACAACTTCTGTGAGTTCTAATTTTGCACCTTCAACACCAGCAACATCTGAAAAAGTTACTTGTGTAGATGGTTCCATTTGCAATCTAGCTTTGCTTTTGCCAAAACTCATGGCAGGGTTACCCCCCCCAGCATTACCACTTTGGGATCTTCTGAAAAGAAAAAATAAACCTCCAATCAAAAGTACTGGGAAAATTAAGCTACTTACAGCCTGTTGCCATGGATTGGCTAATTTTGTAGGAGTTACAGCTATATCTACATTATTCTCAGTCAGTATTTTTAATAAATCTTTGTCAGGGGCTAAATTGACCTCAGACCTGCTCCCATCATTTTCAACGACTTGAGCTGTGGCATTATCTGGAGATATTAGGACTCTACTGATTTCTTTATCTTGTACTGCCTCTATAAAATCACTATATCTCAAGGTCTTTGTAGAACTTTCAGTACTAGGTTTATCAAAAACTGAAGTACCTATGAAAATTACAGTAATTACGGCTAGGACATAAAGCCCTACGTTTCTCCAACGTTTGTTCACGATAAAAAATCTTTAATAAAACTATAATACTAATAATAAAACAATATTAAGAGCGTCTTAGAACATCTACTACACTTTTGAATGCAAACCATTCAGGAATTGGTTCGCCATTCCTCAATTTCTTTCTAAATTCAGTACCACTAAGTTTCATAATTTCATAATTAAATTCTTTAGCTTCTTCTGCTGTTATGTATCCTTTTTCCTTCGTATAAACTAAATTTTTTGAAGGAACAGTTTGCATCATCAATTCATCTGCACACTTATTCGCAAAATTCTGGGCGTCATATGGACCATAAAAATCTTCACCAGTTGATGAAGACTTGCAACCAGCCATATCTCTACCAATAATAAAGTGGGTGCAGCCATAATTTCTTCTGATTATCATATGTTGAAGAGCTTCTCTTGGCCCTGCCATATGCATTGAATAAGGTAAAAAAGCCCATTTTATTCTTTCATCAGATATTTCCTCTTCTAATTCTTTATAGGTCAAATATCTAACTTTTCCAGGGATATCATCTTGTTGAGTTGGTCCACAAGTTGGATGAACTAAAACAACTGAGTTAGACGAGACATTATCTGAAAGTAAGGCATTAGTAAATAATTCATAATGTGCTCTATGAATTGGATTTCTGCATTGAAATGCAACTACATCATGATTTGATGGCAGTGTAGATCTAACTTCTTCTGGGGTTTTGCAGGGGAATTCTCTAATTGGTAGTTCGAAACCATGCACTCTTCCTCCTATATAAAATCTCCCTCTCTCGTTAAAAATCATCTTAACAGCAGGATGATCTAAGGAATTAGTACCATAACAAAGTTTAGCCTCTAAGGTTTTGTCTGGTTCCCATTTAGAGCTAACTTCTAAAACTGCTATTTTTTGTTTTTTATAAGTAAGCAATATTGTCTCTCCAGCTTTTACTTTTTCATTATTTGAATCAAATACTATAGGCAAGCCAAAAAGCAAACCATTTGTATTTCTATTTTTTTTAATTACCGAATTGTAATTATTTTCATCCATAAAACCTTCCAATGGAGAAAAAGCTCCAACCATCAAAAGTTCTACATCGCATGCATTTCTCTCGCTACATTCAAACTCATAAGTAGCTTTAGAGATAAGATCATTTTTAAGGTTTTTATCTTGGATAATTAAATTTTTTAGTTCCCCTCCATAAGGAGGTATTAGTCCACTAGTATCTGTTTTAGTTTTTTGTTGTAATTCCATTTTTTAAATTGATAAAGAAAAATTTTGAAAAAAAAAAGGGGTTTAACCCCCTTTTTCTCTTAAGTAGGATTTATGCCTTTCTTCCGTAAAGCTCACCAATTATTTTGACATCAAGTGGATCCTTTGAACCCATATCTGTATCTGAAGGTTGGATTGCCTCAAAAGTACCAGCAAATTCGTCTGTATCAGAATCTACATTGTTGATTGAAAGAGTAATAACGCCAGTACCGTTTACATCAACTTTAATATTTTCTTTTGCAAGTTCTTCGTCATCGCCTCCTAATGCAACTAAACCTTGAGCATATTCAACACCAGTATTTTTAGCTCTTGCCTTAGGATCTAGAAAGTCACCGGTTCTGTAGTTAGGTGTAAATGTTGAACCACTAATCTCCGTGCCAGGCTCAATTGATGAAGGTAAATCAGCTGTAAGATCTTTTGCTGAGAATGCAAATGGCACCTCTAAACCACCAGGAGTTAATACAGTAATAAGTTGAAAATCAATACCACCCTTTTCACTGAAAGTTCCTGAATCTATATCTCCATAAACTTCTGTCACTGTGGTGTTATTTCTAGGACTAATAATTTTTGTAGAAACAAATTCTGCAGCTTTTCGTTTTGTCCCTGGCACTTTTACATAAACTTCCGTTGGATGCATGCATATTCCTCTAAGGCTATCTCCATTCCCTAGAGATATTGATCCGACAAGAGATGAGTCTAATGTAGGGCAATCATTAGCTTTTCCTGTGTTAACAACATCTGTGAATTGTGCATTTCCTCTTTCAGAAAAAGCAAATGTTTTAACAGGTACGAAAGCAAAAGTTATACAAATTGAAATAACAAAAGCTAAGAAAGAACGAATTCTCATAATTAAAGTTGCAGTAAAGTTCTGTGACGATAGATTAAAGGTCATCTAATAAGTTCAGTACGGATATTACAAGGGAAAGGACCATAAAAGATAGGACTATTAAATCCTCGAAACAACCCGTAGCTTTTTAGATTTTAAAAAACTGGAATTATTTTAAGCTATTGCATTATTTTTAATGATTAAGATTACAAAAAAATACAAATTAAAAAATTTTTTTTTATTTTTTTAATGAAATAATTTGGGTTATCAATTTATTTGCTAAATCAATTTTTGATGTTTTGTTAATGTAGTGTTCCATATTATTAGTATCAAATAACCAACCTTCATTTTGTGCCAAAAAGCCAAATCCTTGGCCTTCAAGATCAATTGGATTTGCGAATAGATAATCACAACCCTTTTGGATAATCTTTTCTTTAATTGTCATTCGTGCTTCTTCGATAGATCCTGTAAAAGCACAAAAGCCTACAAAAACTTGGTTATCTTTTTTTGATTTACTAATTGTTTTTAAAATATCTGGGACTAGCTCAAAGTTTTGATTCAAATGAGCATTAATTTGATTTTTTGGAATTTTAGCTGAAGTATCAGAGTTTATTTTGAAATCAGATACTGCTGCATTCATGAAAAAATAATCGCAATTTGATATTTCATTATTAAGTGCCTTAATTAAATCAAAACTAGTTTCAATTTCATATCTTTTTATTCCATCAGTAAGATTCTTATCGATTTTAAGAGGACCATGAACATATTTTACTTGTGCTCCTCTGAACCTCGCTGCTTGAGATAGAAGTAGGCCCATAGCTCCAGAACTTTTGTTAGTAATGTGTCTTGCCGCGTCAATTTTCTCTGAGGTACACCCTCCAGTTATTAAAATTTCTTTATTAAGTAAATCTTTGCGATATTCATTTTGTTTGTGTGAAGCTATAAATTCAAGAGCTAATTGGATTAGATCATTTGGAGGTATCTTACCGATGCCAATAGCATCACATGCTAAAAGCCCTTCGCTTGGTTGCAAAGACAAAACATTTTCGTAATTCTGTAAATTGTCATAATTTTTTTGGACAGCTTTATTTAGCCACATTTGTGTATTCATTGCTGGTGCAACAATAATTGGCTTTATATTTGCTATCAAGATGCTTGGGATCAATCCCTCTGCATTTCCAGTTACCCATTTTGCTAATGTTGTCGCTGTTAAAGGGGCGATGATTAAAATATCAGCCCAATTACTTAGTTCTATGTGAAGTGGTGTTGATTGACTATCAGACCATTGATCATTTTCTAAAATGCACGAGTTTCTACTTAAAATAGAAAGAGAAAGTGGCCTAATTAATTTTTCTGCATTTTTTGATAAAACGCATCTTATTTCATAATCTTCTTTCGCTAATTGGCTAACTAATAATGGAATTCTGACAGCTGAAATGCTTCCAGTTATTAATAAAAGAACCTTTATTTTGGAGTCGTTACTTTTAGTTTTCATCGAAAGGTTCCTGATCCAAGAGATGGGTATAATTAGTTGTTAATTCAGGTCTATTGATTGCAAGAGCCCTTAGTAAGTGCCAATCTTTTAAACCATCAAATGGAGTATTATAATCATCTTCCTCTAGCCTTTTAGCGAGCTCAAGGGTCATTTCTTCATCAAAAGAATTTACAAGTTCCTCACTTATTTTATTTTCAGAAATGAATTTCATATTGAGTAAATTCAATATACTTTAATAATAAAGCCTTAAGTAATTATTTAAAATTGATATGAGAATTAAGTACATATTTTCAAGGATCTGATAATTTTCAATTTTCATAATCTTTTCAAATTGTTGTTAGATCATTTATCATTTATCTTCATTCTCAGTCATAAATATGCAAACTAACTTTTTCGAAAATATTCTTTCTTAAAATATCTATGTAAAAATTTATATCATGTCCCAAACCAAAAGAGAGCAAGTCATTAGTCACATACGCTATTTAAGACAAGAGCTCAGAGAAATGCATTTAGGAATAAAAGAAGATGACCTTTTCCCTGAACCAGGGGAATTAAGAGGATTAATGGCTCAGTTGGAAGCATTACTTGAATTAATAGAAGGAAATACTAAAATTCAATCAAACTCCGAAGCGGCTTAGTTTATTTCAAAATGGTTGCTAAACCTCAAAAGACAAAATTTCAGCTAAAAATTGTGGACAATATTCAGACAATAAGTATTTGGGCTAATAATCCATGGCGAAGATATTCAACAGCATTGATTACACTTTTGATAGGCTACTTTTTTGGAAGTTCTCTAGGTATGGTAAGTGCCGTTGTGGAACTCATGGATCCCGTAGCTGCCTTCTTATCAGTAGTTTTTATTGAGTTTTTAATAGTTCTAAGAAGAAATTTTAGATTTGAAAGGAAAAAGAAATTTTTAATACTGTTATTAGATTCTTTAAGATTGGGATTATTTTACGGTTTCTTTACTGAAAGTCTTAAGTTGCTATAAATTTACTTATTGTGTTTCTGTAATAGATAAAGCAAAGCCATTCTTATAGGGATACCATTTGCAACTTGATTATTAATTAAGCAATTAGGATATCGATCTACTACTTTGCTACTTATTTCTATATCCCTGTTAATGGGTCCAGGATGGAGAACTGGAATTTCTTTATTATTCAAAGATAATTTCTCTGGGGTTAAGCCATAATCTAAACTATATGAATCAATGCTACTTAGTAAATTTTCCATCATTCTCTCTTTCTGGAGTCTTAAAACAATAATCGCATCTGCAATTTTTATTGATTCTTCCAATGATCTAGAAATTGTTATGGAACCTCTTGATTTAACAGGATCGTCTGTTTGATTAGGCGCGGGGGTTTTTAAAAAATTGATAAATTCATCAGGTATTAATGTCTCTGGACCACATAAGATTATATCGGCGCCAAATGCACTCAAAGCCCAAAGATTTGACCTCGCAACCCTTGAATGATTAACGTCTCCAATTATTAAAATTTTTTTGGAATTTAAAACCTCTGGATTCAGTGTTTTTTGGGAAAAGAATTTTATCAATGTATAGATGTCGAGCAATCCTTGGCTGGGGTGACTATGTAATCCATCTCCTGCATTAAGAACTGAAGTCTTGGCATTTATTTCATCAAGTTTGTTTGCGATCTCAAAGGTTATGTAACTTGATGAATGTCTGATAACTAATGTATCTGCCCCCATAGCAGAATAAGTTATGGCTATATCAATTATTGTTTCGCCTTTTGTTAAAGAGCTGGAGGATGGCGCAAAAGTTTGAACATCAGCAGAAAGTCTTTTTGCTGCAAGCTCAAAACTATTTTTTGTTCTTGTACTAGCTTCAAAAAATAAAGACGTTACCAAAGTCCCTTGTAAGGCTGGTATCTTTTTCGTTCCTGCATTCTTTAGTGCATCAAATCTATTAGCTAATTCAAATACTGACTCATAATCTTTAATTGAAAAATTAGCTAGTGTGTGGATATGTTTATGAGGCCAAATTTGCATTACGCTTAAAAAGATAAATGATTATTGAAATTTAGGTGTTCTGTCACCTTTTAATCTTTTACTTACACTCCTACTATTTTTGAGATACCAACGCCATTTTATATTTTTTGCCTTTGATATGCCAATTCTCGTAGTTTGAATAAGATCTTTTTCTTCTAGAGTGGAGTCTCTTGGAGAAATCCATAAAGATTTGTTATTAAGAA
>JFLG01000016.1 GCA_000634735.1 Prochlorococcus sp. scB241_528N17
CTAATCTTTCATTCTTATTAGAGATAAAAACTGATCTTATCAAAACACCACTTGCAAAATTTTCTTTATCAGTAACTATATTTAAACAATGATGAACGCCATAAGATTTGTAAATGTAAAATGTGCCAGGTTTGCCAAATAATGATTTGTTTGATTCAGTCATTTTGCGGTAGCCATGACAGGCCTCTTCTTCTTGTGAATAAGCTTCAGTTTCAACAATTACACCTTTAACTTGATCTATCTCATTATTTTTTTTTATGAGGTAACAGCCTATTAAATCAGGAGCAACAAGTTTAGAGTGCCGATAAAAAAAATTTTTTGGAAAGAATTCTTCTTCTATTTTTCAATATCTATCTATTAACATATTTAGCTGAGAAAAATAATTAAGGCTATCAATTGATATTGATTTTCAAAAAGATGTCATTATTTTTTTTTAATTATTTGAAATTCAAAGGATATGTAAATAAGTTGTTCTTAATAAACTATTATTTAAACAAGAAAGATAT
>JFLG01000017.1 GCA_000634735.1 Prochlorococcus sp. scB241_528N17
ACAAAAATAACTAAAGAGGAAGTAAAAAAAGTTGCTCATTTAGCGAGATTAGAACTTAACGAGAATGAAATTAATAATCATGCACAACAATTAGAAAAGATATTGGATTATATAAGACAACTTGAAGAAATTGATACAGATGATGTCCCCTGTACAACGAGAGCTATAGGGGTTGTAAATGTATTTAGAAAAGACGAAAAGAAAAATTCTGATTGCAATGAAGAACTTTTAGAATTGGGTCCATCGAAAGAAGATCAATATTTTAAAGTACCAAAAATTATTAATGAATGAGTAAGTTAGTTGCTTCCAATAAATGTTTTGTTGACCATCTTTAATAAAAATTTTTTTATCTTATAACCTGGATATAAATTTATGATTTTTCTTATTTTTCCCCTCTTTTTGCTATGACTCCTTACACCTATTAGTAAATCATAAATAAAGTTAAAAATGTCTTCTTTACTTTCAAATATCCCAACCCTTTGAGGGGAGCCTTTTTTATCCAATAAAGGCTTAGTTTTTTCATAAGCTATTTTATATTCAAACCAAGGAATTGAAGGCCATAGATGATGAATAAGATGGTAATTTTGTCCCATTATTAATAAATTCATAAATTTGCTTGGATAAACTCGAGAATTTATCCATTTATTTCTTGATCGAAATGGTCTATGGGGTAAATAATCAAAAAATATTCCTAAAGTGACCCCCACCATTAATGCTGGGCCGAACCATAAATTATAAATTAAATTCATAAAGTCAAATTTCAAACCTGCCAAGATAATTGTTATGAATATGGATCTTTCAATTCCCCATTGTAGTAATTCATATCTTCGCCATAGTTTTCTTTGAA
>JFLG01000018.1 GCA_000634735.1 Prochlorococcus sp. scB241_528N17
AAAAAAATCTTGGAGCAATTAGCCAAATTGGACCAAAAGTACTGACAATATGATCTGGATCATTTTTGGGGTGATTTACGTGAATATGATGTTGTAAATGAACTCTTGTAAAAACTGGGAAGCTAAAACCCAATAGAATAGCTGAGCCATGGCCCATCGCTTGGTTTATCCAAGGAACTGGATGAGCAGCTTTATGACAGGCATCATGAATAACAGTACCCTCAATATGTAAAGCTAAAAAAGCAGTGGCTACAAGTAAAGGTAAAGGCCAAACACCTCTATACCATTGCCATATGCTAAGAAAAGCGAGAAAATAACCACCAAAAAATAAACCTAATGTTGGATTCCAAAAACTTGGCGGATCTACGTAATTTTTAATCTCTTTTTGCCAATTAAATGTTTTTGAAGAATTAGTATTTTTCGTTGTATTTTTACTGGTTAAGTTTGAAATCGTTTCTTTTATTCTTTAAATAATATAACTAATATTTTAATATGATTGTATGTTCAAACATAAAAAAATTTATTTTAGGAGATTTTTAATTTAATTTTAATGTGTCAAATTAATCATCTTAAGAAAAAAAATTTTTAAAATAAACCTCTTTCAATTATTATTTTATTTGAGCGGCCGTGGCGGAATTGGTAGACGCGCGAGTTTTAGGTACTCGTATCTTCGGGTGTGGGAGTTCAAGTCTCCCCGACCGCACTTAAG
>JFLG01000019.1 GCA_000634735.1 Prochlorococcus sp. scB241_528N17
CGTTACTAGTTGTTTTTTATCTAGTAGAGCTTTTTTTATCCAGATGGTACCAATTGACAGATAACGAAAAGAAAAAATTAATTACCTTTTTGGAGTTTAAAAATAACTTTTTGAAAATATTAGAATCCATAAATCTGGTATTTGGTGATTTCACGAAACCTTCTAATTTTTTTAATTTTGGTAGGAATAATGAAAATACAACCCAAAAAAAGTGGGTAAGAAATGATAAAAATGATAATATAAAAGTCTGAAATCAAATATATTGGTTATTTGAAACATTCCAAAAAAACTACAGGTCAACTAAGAAAGAATATAATGAGTTAGATTTATTTAAATAATTCTTTTGATCACCAATATTTCTTGTATCGTCGAATGAAATCTCAAAATAGCAAAGAACAAAAATCAGACTTTTCTTATAAAGAAACTTTAAATTTATTAAAAACTGACTTCTCAATGCGCGCTAACTCAGTTGTAAGAGAACCAGAGATTCAGAACTTTTGGGCTAACAATGATATTGATTTCCAATTAGGTTCAAACAATTCAGGTGAAATATTTACATTACATGATGGCCCTCCTTATGCAAATGGAGCTCTTCATATGGGTCATGCTCTTAATAAAGTTTTAAAAGACATAATAAATAAGTACAAAACCTTAAGAGGATTTAGGGTTCATTTTGTACCTGGTTGGGACTGTCATGGATTACCTATTGAATTAAAAGTTCTTCAGAATTTAAAATCTGATGAAAGAAAGAATCTTGACACTCTAAATTTAAGAAAAAAAGCAACAGATTATGCCCATATCCAAATTAATAATCAAAAGGAGGGTTTCAAAAGGTGGGGCATATGGGGAGATTGGAATAACCCTTACTTAACTCTTAAGAAAAGTTATGAATCTGCTCAGATAGGAGTATTTGGGAAAATGTTTTTAAATGGCTATATCTATCGAGGTCTTAAACCTGTGCATTGGAGTCCAAGTTCAAGGACTGCGCTCGCAGAAGCAGAATTAGAATACCCTGATGAACATTATTCAAAAAGTATTTATGTCTCATTAAAAATCACTAAAATACCTGAGGAAATTCTTTTAAATTTCATCCAAGAAAACCTTAATATCAAAAAAGATTTTTTTCAAAATAATTCTTTTATCACTATTTGGACCACTACTCCATGGACCATACCTGCAAATGAAGCAGTTGCAGTAAATCCAAAAATGAAGTACGTTTTTGCTATCGATGAAGAGAAGAAAATTTACCTTTTTGCTGAGGATTTATCTTCTGAAATAAGTAAGAAATTGAATAAAGATTTCAAGGTGCTTTTAGAAGTTAAAGGCTCCAAATTGGAAAATATTGAATATCAGCATCCCTCTAAAAATAAAAGTTGCAGAATTGTAATTGGAGGAGATTATATTACTACAGAATCAGGGACTGGAATTGTTCATACTGCGCCTGGTCATGGGCTGGATGATTTTAATGTGGGTCAAAAATATGATTTACCAATAACATGTGTCGTTGATGAAAAAGGTAACTTAAATGAATATTCTGGTCAATTCAAAGGATCAAATGTCCTTAAAGATGCAAATGATTTAATTATTGAACATTTAAAAGAAAATAATTTGCTTTTATTAAAAGAAAATTATAAGCATAGATATCCGTATGATTGGAGAACTAAAAAACCAACTATTTTTAGGGCTACAGAACAATGGTTCGCATCTGTAAATGGCTTTAGATCATCTGCATTAAAGGCAATAGAAGATGTTGAATGGACACCAGAGACTGGAAAGAAAAGAATTTATTCTATGGTTGTTGGTAGAGGAGATTGGTGTATTTCTAGACAAAGGTCATGGGGAGTCCCTATTCCAGTTTTTTATAAAAAAAATGGTAATGACATCCTCCTTAACAAAGAGATAATTAATCATATACAAGAACTTTTTAGTGACCATGGAGCAGATATTTGGTGGGATTGGGATGTCAAGAATCTTTTGCCAGAAAATTATGCAAAAGAATCTGATCTATGGAAAAAAGGAACTGATACAATGGATGTTTGGTTCGATTCAGGATCTAGCTGGGCCGCAGTATGTGAACTAAGAAGTGAATTAAAGTATCCAGCAGATCTTTATTTAGAGGGTTCAGATCAACATCGAGGATGGTTTCAGTCATCTTTGCTAACATCTGTTGCAGTCAATAATAAACCTCCATATAAGAAAGTTTTAACTCATGGTTTTGCACTAGATGAAAACGGAAGAAAAATGAGCAAATCTTTAGGAAATGTTGTTGACCCAAATATAATTATTAATGGAGGTAATAATAAAAAAACTGATCCTGCTTATGGTGCTGATGTTTTAAGGCTATGGGTAAGCTCTGTAGATTATTCAGTAGATGTTCCAATTGGTTCAAATATACTCAAGCAACTTTCAGACGTTTATAGAAAAGTTCGTAATACTGCAAGATATCTTCTAGGTAATATTCATGATTATGATCCTAAAATTGATAGTTTTGAAATTGAGCAATTGCCTCTCTTAGATCAATGGATGTTAGGCAGATTAGTGGAGGTTACAGATCAAATATCAAATGCTTATGAAAATTATGAATTTTCAAAATTTTTCCAAATTTTGCAAAGTTTTTGCGTTGTAGATCTATCAAATTTTTATTTGGATATTGCGAAGGATAGGTTATATGTAAGTTCTAAATCACAATTTAGGAGAAGATCTTGTCAGTTCGTCATGTCAAAAGTTGTTGAAAATTTAGCAGTACTTATTTCTCCAGTGCTTTGTCATATGGCTGAAGATATTTGGCAAAATATTCCATATTCAACTAAAGAAAAATCAGTCTTTCAAAGAGGATGGCCAATATTTTCGCAGTCATGGAAAAATCAAATACTTAATGAGCACATTGCAAATTTAAGAAATCTGAGAGTTGAAATTAACAAGGCTATAGAAGGATGTAGGAACAAACAAATAATTGGAGCAGCTTTGGAAACTGAAGTTAATTATTTACCTGAAGATAAAGCTTTAAAAGATTCACTTACTTGGCTAAAAGAATTTGGTAATCAAGATGTAGATTTGTTTAGAGATTGGCTTATAGTATCAAATTTCCAAGTGGTATCTGATTTGGCGGAGAATTCTCTGATTATTGAAAACAATGCACTTGGTAAAATTCAAATAAATAAAGCTCAAGGTCAAAAATGTGATAGATGTTGGCATTATCAAAAAGAAACTTTTAATGGAGTCCAAAATACAAAATTATGCAAAAGATGTTCAAATATTATTAATTTTGAATTTATTTAAATCCAGTTTTTTTGATTCAAAAAGAAAACTGAGTTTTGATTTTCTCTGATAAAATTTTCTTCGGTTTCTTTTAACGGTGCTTTATAAAGCTTAAAGTTTGTAATTAGATGAGAAAGTGTTATTACTTTTTTTTCTGAATCTATTTCAATTGGATGAGTTGTTGAGCTACTGTATCCTCTGAAAATAATTATTTCTAATTGTTCTTTTTGATTTTCTTTTAGAATGAATCCCTCTAGTTTAAGTATCCTGTCGGGTATTTCGGAACTTATTTTTTCAAGCCTATTTATTAAATCAATTTTTACCATTTTCTGAGAAGCAAGAGTTTCTTCCATTTTTAGGTAATTTGATTATTGACCATTGAATAAGGCCCAAAATATAGATTAATAATGAAAATAATCCTAAGAATTTTGATATCGGCTCGGTAAAGTTAGCTCCAAATAAAAAATTAAATAAATTTTTTATAACAATGTATAAATTTGAAGAAGGCTGAAGCCATGTTGCACAAGCATCTGAATTAATAAAAGATAAGCAGTTGAAGTTTTTTAAACTCTGAATAAAGAAATTGAGAGATATAAAAGTTATCGTCCATCTCCATATTTTTGTCGTTGTTGTAAGGGAGTAAGAAAAATCATATTCTCTTAATTCATCATTAATATCGTTCCAAAACCAAACTGAAGCTGTTATTAATAATGTTGAAATATTTGTTATCAAAAGAGCATAATTATATTTTCCTATTAAAAGTAGAAGGCTTATAAAAAATAAAAGGGAGACTTTCCAATAAATTGATAGAAGTTTAATAACTGCTTTATTTCTTTTTTTAATTGACCAGAAAGATAGAGTAAAAGGAATACCAATAAGGAAAATTATTGAAAGTTGAAAGGATACCCAAATAGAAAGTTGATTAAAAACGTTCAAAACTTTTTCTTTTTAAACACATAATAATTAAACATCAAACTGTTACTTTTGAACTTACTATTGTCATAGTTGTGAATATTATGCATCCTTATATTATTTCCTAGAAATATATCGACAATTTTATGCGACAGCATGTTAATCCCCTTAGTAGTAATTTTAATAAAATTGAGAGAGTCCCTTCATTGAGCGAAATGTTTGGTGATTCTAAATCAAAGCTTCATTTGGATATAGGTTGTGCTGCTGGTGAGTTTCTATTTGATTTAGCTTTAATTAATACCAATTGGAATTATTTAGGAATTGAAATCCGTGAGAAATTAGTCAAAAATGCTAAATTAAAAGTACTTGAAAGAGAAATTAAAAATCTATATTTTATATTTGGTAATGCAAATAACATCTTGAATGATGTCCAAAGTAAATTTATTTTCAAAAATCTAAAAAGCCTCTCTTTTAATTTTCCTGATCCATGGTTTAAAAAGAGACATTATAAAAGGCGTGTAATACAGCCAGAATTTATTAACATTCTCTCAAATTCATTGCAAAAAGGTACCTTAATTTTTATAAAAACGGATGTAAAGGATTTATTCGATTATATGGATTACACTATATCAAGTAATTTTTATTTTAAAATAATAGATAAAAAAGATTTAAATTATTCCGAAAGTTTTAATCCAAATCAAGTTAAAACTAATCGGGAAAAATACGTGATTGTTAACCAACTTGATATTTTTGAAAGGATTTATATAAAAATTTAATGCATCATTAATTTAATATTTTATCAATTTCTAAAAAGAGTTTGTTTGTTATTTCGCCTGATAAAGAATGAACTTTCTTATGATTTTTAGCCTCTACTAGAACTCTTATAACCGGTTCTGTGCCGCTAGGCCTTATATAAACTCTACAATTATCCGAATATATTTTTTGAAAAAAATCTATAGTTTGATCAATCAAGATTTTGGTTTTTGGATTTAATTTATTAATGTTAAGATCTAAATTGATATTGGTTAGTTTTTGAGGATAAGGTTCGAAACTGCTTTTAAGCCAATCATTTAAATTAATATTTTTCTTTTTACAAAATTTTGCAATTTGCAGTGCAGTCAATATTCCATCTCCAGAAAAGTTGTTAATTTGTGAAAGTATATGACCTGACTGCTCACCTCCTAAAACTGCTCCTTTTTCCTTAATTGCGTCATGCACATGTTTATCTCCTACATCAGTTCTATGTAAGATTCCTCCAATTTTATTCCAGGCCTTTTCAAAACCTAAGTTGGCCATTTGCGTTGATACTAGTAAATTATTTGTGAGAATTTTTTGTTTCATAAGTTCTCTACCCCAAAGAAAAAGCATGTGATCTCCATCTAAAACATTGCCTTTTGAATCTATTCCAATTACTCTATCGGCGTCCCCATCGAAGCTAAAACCCATATCTGCAGGACTCTCTCTTAATGCTTTTTTTAATGGTTCGAGGTTAGTAGAACCACAATTCATATTAATTTTTAACCCATTTTTTGAGTTATTTATTACTATCACATCAGCACCAAGAGACTGAAAAATTTTTTTTGCACAGGTTGCCGCTGATCCATAGCATGTATCTAATATTATTTTCAAACCGCTTAGATTTTCGTCACCTATTGTTTGGATTAGGCTTTTGATATAAGCATCGATAAGATCTTTATTTGTATTACAAGGGATCACTTTTCTAGGAACTGAGATATTGTGATTTGACTCTTCAATTAATTTTTGAATTTTATTTTCAAAATATTTGTTAATTTTTTCACCATTATGATCAAAAATTTTGATGCCATTATATTCTGGCGGATTATGACTTGCAGATATCATGATCCCACTACTCAGTTTCTCTTGTTTGATTAAAAAAGGTACAGCTGGGGTAGGGCATATTCCAAGATTTATAAATTCTTTGCCACTATCTTTTATCCCTTGTGATATTGCCTGAAGAAGAATATCTCCACTAATTCTTGTATCTCTTCCAATTATTATTGGACTTTTCTTCTTTAAGCTCGAACCTAGAGCATGGCCTACTCTATATGCTAGTGAATAGGTTATCTCTTCATTAAATTTTCCTCTTATTCCATCAGTTCCAAAGATAGATTGCATAATTAGATTTCAGGAATCAGAGAAATTTATTTAGTTATTATTTTATCAGTTGATTAAAAGCTTATAGATTTCAATTCCCTTTATTTGTTTAACTTATTTAAGATGTTTTTAGTTAGTAATTCCTAAATAGTGCAATCTGAGAGTCGAAAACAAATTTTAAAGACAAATTTAAATACAATAGTTATTTCTATTATATCTATTGTCATCATTTCACTGTTTTTGTTTAGAAGTTTCTTGTTTAAATCAACTTATCTTCTAAAGAGTTTTGGAGAATTATCTGTTGACCCTGAAATAGCTTTTACAAATAATAAGCCTACATTTCTGGAATTTTATGCTGAGTGGTGTGAAGTTTGTAAAGAAATGGCTCCACAAGTTTCTGCTTTTAAAGATGAATACGAAAAAAATATTAATTTTGTTTTTTTAAATGTTGATAATCAAAAGTGGGGTAATTACATCGAGAAGTTTGCTGTTAACGGAATTCCTCAAGTTAATCTTTTTGATAAAAAGGGTAATCTAATATCTACTTTTATTGGCAAACAAGATGAAATAAAAATGAGAAAATCTATAAATAGTATAGAAAAAGAAGAAAAAACTTATAAGGAAATTATTAATGCTGAATTTTCAACAATTCAAGAAAATAAAAATAATGAGGTTAGTCCTCGTAGTCATGGATAATTTTTACCATTCTAAAGATTTTGATACAATCGGAAAACTTTTTTTAAAAATAGACTTGCAATTTTGGGCAATAGTTTTGTGTTCTTTTTGGGTGCCGTGAGCTGATCTTAAATGAATGTAATGGATCCACGATCTACATGATCCAGTCATATAGATTCTTGTTGGAGTTGCTAATGGTAAAACGAATCTCGCACATTCTTTAGCTACGCCTTCAGCAAGTAAATCTTCATATAATTCTGAAGCAGCCTGAAAATGTAAACTAATTTTGTCATTGAATCTTTTTTTTAACTCATCAGGGAGATCAGGGATTGAATTTTGCCTGTTCTTAAAATCTTGACGCCTTAACTCTGGTAAGGGAATATTACCCAATTGAGAACTATCGGCATATCTCTGTGAAAATTCTTGGAAAGTAAATGATCTATGTCTTAAAATTTGGGCGGCGATTCCTCTGTTAGTTTCTATTTGTAATGTCATAAATGACTGTTCAAAAACACTCCAATGTTCATTTTTAATGCAATAACTCAATAATTTCGAATAGTCTTCATTTTCCTGATTTTTTGGATTGCTTACTCTTGCAATGTAAGCCATTGTTTTTTCTGCATTAGGAGTTAGCGAAATTAGTTCAACTTTACTCATATTAGATTTTTGCAAGAGTTACTTGTTCTGGTTGGTTTTGATATTTACCTCTTCTATCTTCATAGGTTGTAGAGCATGGATCACCTTCAAAAAAGAGTAGTTGACAAATACCTTCTTCAGCATAAATTCTACAATCTGCACCTGAACTATTACTAAACTCTAAAGTTAGATGACCTTCCCACCCTGCCTCTGCGGGAGTTGTATTAACAATTATTCCAAGTCGTGCATAAGTACTTTTGCCTATACAAATTACAGTTATATTTTCTGGTACTTTCATCTTTTCTAAAGCAACTCCTAAACCATAGGAGTGAGCAGGAAGAATAAAAAAGTCTCCATCATTATCATGGTGAAGAGCAGTTTTCTCTAAATTATTAGGATTAAACTTTTTGGGGTTCATCACAGTTCCAGGAATATGTCTGAAAATTAGAAATTCTTTTGATGAAAGTCTTAAATCATAGCCATAAGAGGAACATCCGTAACTCAAAACTGGCTTTTGTTTATTGTCAGGCTCAAGATGTCTTACCAAATTTGATTGAAAGGGTTTTATCATACCTTCCGAAGCTTTTTGATTTATCCAGAGATCATTTTTAAGCATTGTTTTATGAGCGAAGTTCGGTAATTTGGTTAGCCATTAATAATAAATCTTTAGGAATATCTGTACCAGTAAGGATTACATCTCCTGATATAAATCGGTTTTCAAGTGTTGAAATCAAATCATCTTTATCGATAATTTTCATGTCAATAGCTAAAAAAATTTCATCAAGTATGATTTGGTCATTCTCTCCAGACTGTAGTTCTTTTTTACAAAAATTCCATAATTCAATAGTAGATTCATAAATAGATTTTTTTAAATTTTTATTATTTTTAATTTCTTCAGAATTATATTGATCAAAGGAATGTGATGATCTTATCCAGGTTAAATTACCGCATAGCTTTATTGCATGATCAACTCCTTGCTTGACTCCTCCTTTCATAAATTGTATTAGTAACACTTTCCTGCCAAGAGCAGCATTTCGTAGAGAGTCTCTAATGATAGATGTGTAGCTACCTCTATATGAAAATTGATAGATTTGAATTTGTCCGTTTTGTGAAAAATTTTTACCGTAAATTTTGTCAGGAGTATTTATTTTTACAACATCAAGATTACCTTTTGAATAAGTATGAGATGAACTAATTACCATTATTTAGTTTCTTTCTACATGCAGTATAATTAGAATTTACTGACGCTGCATATAGTGTAATTTTACTTAAAAAAGGGTTAAGCAATTTGAACCTGACTGAAAAAAGCTTCTTGATCAACTGATAAGAATTGAAAATTGTTACTGTTGATACAAGATATTTTAGGGTGTCTCCTTAAATTTTTTAAATAGTAAAGATATTTATGATACCTGCTTCACGAGGATTCAATCGCTTTAGTTCGCAACATTCCGGACAAAGTAAAATTAACTCTGTTGGAGAACGTTTTCCAATCAATAAAACTTTAATGGAAGTTATTAAAGGTCTTGATGGTGCAAGCACAGAAATGGTTGAGAGGTCTAAAACAATATTCTTCCCAGGAGACCCTGCTGAAAGGGTTTATCTTATAAGAAGAGGCGCAGTAAGACTGTCAAGAGTTTATGAGTCAGGTGAAGAGATAACCGTTGCTCTATTAAGAGAGAATAGTCTCTTTGGTGTTTTATCTCTTTTAACAGGCCATAGATCAGATCGTTTTTACCACGCTATAGCATTTACAAGAGTTGAAATGATAACAGCTCCTGCAAATTCTGTTTTAAGAGCTATAGAGGAAGATGCATCAGTAGGACTGTTACTTTTACAGGGGCTTTCAAGTAGGATCCTGCAAACTGAAACAATGATAGAAACTCTTACCCATAGAGATATGTCTTCTCGTTTGGTAAGTTTTTTAATGGTCCTTTGTAGAGACTTCGGAGTTGCAGGTGAAAAAGGTATTACGATAGATTTAAGACTTTCACATCAGGCAATTGCTGAAGCTATTGGCTCTACAAGAGTAACCATTACAAGATTATTGGGAGATTTAAAGGATTCAGGGCTTCTTAATATTGAAAGAAAGAAGATCACAGTGTTTGATCCAATTGCTCTTGCAAAAAGATTTAATTGATTCATCATAAATTATGATGTACTGAGTATATGAAAAAGTGTGGCTTGGATTTTAATTGTTTTTTTAATATTACTAGGAGGATTAATTGCACCATTTGGGGATATTCTTGGAACAAAGATTGGTAAAGCAAGGTTTAGTATCTTAAAATTAAGACCGAAAAAAACAGCAACTATAATAACTATCATTACTGGTGGATTTATTAGTTCAATATCAATAGGGTTATTGATTTTAGTAAGTGAAGAATTCAGACAGAGGCTTTTTGTTGATATTCCTTTTTTGCAAAAAACTTTAGATGAAAGTAAAAAGGCTTTAATCCCTTTACAGGAAGAACAAAAGGAACTTGAAGGTAAAATTATTCAAAAAGAAAAAGAGTTAAATCAATTAAAAAATAATATTAAAGAATTTAGGAGAGGAAATATTGTGATTAAAAGAGGACAGACTTTATTTATAGCTGAAATCAATTCTAGTTCAAATGTAAAACTAGACTTTCCAAAAATCTACAATGAAGCTGATAAATTTGTAAGGAAAATTGTTATTCCAAATAATAAAGAAGTAACAAATATTCTTTTGTGGAGACCAAGTGATATTACAAAAATTCAGACTATAGTAGCTGGAGGTGGCAACTGGATTTTACTAATCAAATCCGCAACTAATGTTTTAAAAGGTGATAATTATGTTTTTGTATCTCCTGATTTATTAGAGAATAAATTTATAGTCAAAAAAGGTGATGTTATTACAAGTTCAATTCTGGGAGAAGGTGATTTAAATCTTAAATCAATAAATTTAAAAATTAAATCATTGCTTAGAGAAACAAGGGATGAAATTAAGTCAAAAGGATCACAAGTTAGTGAAATTAAAACAACTGGAAATTTTGTAAGAAAAATTAGGGAATTTCTTCAAGAAAATCAAAATATCAAATTTAAGTTGGAAGTAGTATCTTTGAGAGATAGTAAAACTGTAGAACCCATAGTCGTTGAAATCAATATTTTAAAGATTGCATCTTAAATGCCCAGAGTTATAACTATTGATCCCGGGAAAAATAAATGCGGCTTAGTATTAGCTGAAATAAGTGAAAAAAAAGTTTATGAAGCGATTATTCTTAAAAGTGAATTAATTGAGAATTATGTCAGAAATTTAATTGCCGCTGAGGACATATCACAAATTATTATTGGTAATGGCACTACAAGTGGTGAAATTAGACAAAAACTATATTTTTTTAAAAAAGAAATAATAACTTTTGAGGAAAAAAATACTACCTACAGGTCTAAAGCAAGATATTTCGAACTTTTCCCAATTAGTGGTCTGAAGTTTTTAATGCCTAGAGAGGTTTTTCTCCTTAATAAAAACCTTGATGCGATATCAGCATTGGTTATTTTAGAAGATTTTTGCAAAACTAAGTTTACTTTGAATAAAAATATAGATTTCAAAACTTGGCTGAAATAGTAAACTTATATTCGTGCCCTGTTTCTAGTTCATAATCTTTTTTTAATAAGAATCTCAATAAGGCGTCCTCAATTAATGCTCTTCCCAGGGGTGGATTTACTTTTAATAGACCTTTATTAAAGGACCATGTAAAAGTCCATTTAAATTGACTAGCTTCCACTACCCCCTGAATTTGCTTTTTTGAAAAGCAATATTCCTTAACACTTACATTGGCAATCGTTTCAGGTTTTGAACGCATTTCTTAAGGTTGGTCTTTGTCAAAAGAATTTAATTCATTAATTATAAATTCTTCTTTTTTAGTATTTATTTGTTCGAGGGATTCTATAACTCTCTTATACACTTTATCTAATATTGATTTTTCTTCTATGGAAATATTTCCTAATACATGTGAAATGGTATTGAAATTATTTTTTCCTTTTGTTAGAGGAGGTGAACCAATACCAATTCTTATTCTCTTAAAGTTTTGAGTTTGTAATTTTTCAATAATACTTTTAAGACCATTATGTCCACCTGAGCTTCCTTTTGTTCTAAATCTTATTTTTCCAAGGGGAAGATCTTTATCATCGACTATTATAAAAATTTGATCTAAATTTATTTTGTACCAATCAACTATTGCTCGGACAGCATCACCACTGTTATTCATAAAAGTATTTGGCAAAAATAACCTGAAATTAGAATCATTGATTTGAAATTCTGAGCAGGAACTTTTAAGCTTATCTTTTAATAAAAAATTTGAATTATATTTTTTCGAAAAATTTTCAAGAAGCAAGAAACCTATATTATGTCTATTGTTTAAATATTTTTTTCCAGGATTCCCAAGGCCAATTAAAAATATTTCTTTCATGATCTAATTCTAAATCCCATTATTATTGAGAATTATGAATATATATATAACTATAACTAATTAATAAAAAAATTTTTAAAAAAGTTATTCAGCAATCTACAGATGAACCAAATAACTTTAGAGAAAATTCATAAATTTAGTTTCCGTTCCAATCTACTGAGAAACCTTGCAGTAGTAACGATTGGTTATAAATTTGAAGAAGAATAACTAAAAAAACAAGTAGCAATAGCCCTATGACAGTCATAACAGGAACTGCACCCCAACCAGGTACAACTTTTCCTTGACCTGAATTGCCAATTGCTTTTAGAAGACTGCCTAAGGCTGTTTTTTGACCCATTTGAATTCACAAAATCGAATATTATTTCGCTATTGTATAAGAACTTATACATAAATTGTTTACAAACTTAGCAAAATTGATGCAAACTTTATCATCCGCTCCAGATCCTGCAGTTTCCGTAGCAGTAACAATTCTGGCATTACTTCTAGCTTTAACCGGTTTTGGTCTTTGGACTGCATTTGGACCTAAAGCCGCAAAGCTTACGGATCCTTGGGATGACCACGATGATTAATCCTCCTTAAAGTATTTCAAAATTTTCCAAAAATACAAAAAGTAAACAATTAATCATAGTTTAATTATAAATTTAATAGGATATAAATCTGTCAGCACTTGTAATTCCATGCTCGCCTTAAAAATTTCTGTTTACACTATTGTCTTTTTCTTTGTTGGAATATTTCTTTTCGGATTTTTAGCAAGTGATCCAACAAGAACGCCAAACAGAAAAGACCTAGAAAGTCCTCAAGATTAATTTCTTAAATGAATTTTTAAATTGATTTCAGGAATATCAAAAAAAATAATATTTTTATCTTTTCTATTTATTAATTTTCTGCAGCCATCAAAATCAGCTGATCTCACAAAAATTAATAAAAATATCAATAACCAATACACCAAATTTCATTGGCCTTATATTCTTAATGAAAAAATTTTTTCAAGTAATTTAAAAAGTTTTAATGAAAATTATTCCTATGTAAATTTACTATGGAAAAATTTTGATTCACTTTTAGTGGCTAAAGCCGAAAAGAAACAAGAGTTAATAATCCAAGCCGATAAACAGTCTGAAATAAATGATGTTATTTATGCGGAGGGAAATGTATCCGTTGCTTATAGAGGCAAAATGCTCAAAGCAGATACTTTAATTTACGATAAGTTAAACAAAAAAATTAGTGCTAAGGGAAATATATCTTTGGAATTAGGTGATCAATATTTCAAAGTTGAACAACTTGAGTACAGTTTTATTAGTGAGAAAGGATATTTATTAGATGTTGAGGGATTTATTAATACCAACAAATTGATAGATGACTTGTCGTCAAATTTCAGCATATTAGACTCTGATAAAATAGACAATTTACTTCAATCTAAAAAAAAGGAAGTTTTAAATACTCCTAGCAAGGTTGAAAATTGGTTGTTTTTTACAGATAAAATATCTATAGATGGCCAAAAATGGGAAAGTAAGAAGGCTATATTTAGTAACGATTTACTTGAATCGAAACAGGTTAAATTAGCTATTAATTCATTAAAAGTTATTTCTGAAGGAGATAAATTACGATTTAAGTCATCAATAAATTATTTAATATTTGAAGAAAAAGTGTCAATTCCTTTTTGGCTTGGAGATAGAACTTTAACAAATTCTGGAGAATTCTTTGACTTTAAAAATAGGTGGAATTTAGGATATGAAAACTTAGATAAGGATGGGTATTTTATTGGTAGGAAATTTAACTCTATAGATATTAAGGATGATTTTGTTCTTGATTTAGAGCCGCAATTTCTTATTCAAAGGTCATTAAAAGGGTATACAAAAAGTTTTGTTGAGAAGGACGAATCAATCACTTCAGAAAGGGTTAAGAGAAATTCAAGTTTTGAAGATTATTTTGCTCTAAAATCTAAGATAAAAGGCCCAATAAAAAATTGGGACTTAGAAATAGTCAAGAATTTAAATTCTCTTGATTTTGATAAATTTTCAGATGCATTTAGATTTAAAACTGAATTGAGTAAAGAAATTGATCTATTAGATTCAATATGGGAAAAAAGTTTTTATGGAATTTATAGAGAGAGGGTATGGAATGGTTCATTGGGTGAAGCAGAAATTTACTCAGGTTTTGGTTCAAAATTAAAAAAAGAAAATAATTGGATTGTTGATGGCATTAAAAAGTCGGAATTTTTATCTTTAGGTTTTGCCAAGATAAAAGCAGAGGGTTTGAATACTAAAAATTTAGTAACTAACCTAAAAGGTAATTTGTTTTATTCTCTTGATCAGAAATTTCCAATCAGTATCGTAGAACCTAAAAAGAAATCTGTTGATATTTCATATAATTACATTCCTGAACCAATAACCAAAGGACTAAGTCTTAATACAAAATTAGAATTATCTTATTCTCTCTATGAAAATGGGGATCATCAAGAATATTTAGGTTTAGGCGCTGGCCCAGAATATATAATGGGTAATTTTAAAAATAAAACTTTTGACTATACTCGGATAAGTCTTTTACCTTTCTATAAATTTAATGGTGGTGAAAGTGTTTTTAAGTTTGATCAAAATTATGATAACTTCACCTTAGATATTTCTTTTGATCAGCAATTATATGGACCTATCATTCTCAAGAGTTTTGGGATTTTAAACCTAACAAATGATTCAAATGATTATGGTGAATTTATAGATTCTAAAATTTCTTTAAATTGGAAAAAAAGATCCTATGAATTTGGTATTTTTTATCAGCCTCATAATCAAGCAGGAGGTATTTCTTTTAGCCTCTATGGATTTAAATAGCTATAAAAAATTAGTATTAAATTGTGTATAAGGTAATTGGTTAAATTTATTTTCTATTAAATTTTCATTGTCAAGTAATGTTGAAGTAGCATCCCATTCTCCTGATAAAAACATTTTTCTTGAGCTTTCCTTAATCTTAAGATTGAAATTAAAATCTTTTGATTCTGCTGATGAATTTTTAAGATCAATTTCTAAGAATAAAGATTGATTATCACAATAGTTTTGTATTTCTTCTATGGATTTTTTAGGTAGCGTAAAACATGGAATTCCTATCGCAATACAGTTACTGTAAAAAATGTCGGCGAAACTCTCACCTATGATTGCTTTTATACCCCATCTCATAAGCGCTTGGGGGGCATGTTCTCTGCTGGAACCACATCCAAAATTGCTATTAACAACTAGTATTGAGGCATGTTTGTTTTTCTCTAGATCAAAAGGATGCTTACCTTTTAAAGTTTTTCTATCGTCCTCAAAAACAGATTCACCTAATGAATCAAAGTTAACACATTTCAAAAAACGCGCTGGAATTATCCGATCTGTATCAATGTCGTTACCAATCAAGGAGATGCATTGCCCGTTCATATTAGAAATTTTTCCAATTGGTGGAGTAAATTCTGATTTCATCAGTTGATAAACTCTCTAACGTCACTGACTTTGCCATTAATTGCAGCAGCAGCAACCATTGCTGGACTCATGAGAAGTGTTCTTCCACTGGGAGAACCTTGCCTACCCTTGAAATTTCTATTACTAGAACTAGCACTAACTTGATTACCTATAAGCTTATCTGAATTCATTGCTAAACACATTGAGCAGCCAGGCTCTCTCCATTGAAATCCAGAATCCTTAAAAATCTGATCAATACCTTCTTGTTTTGCTTCAGTTGCCACTTTTTCTGAACCTGGAACTGCAAATGCTTTGACATTCTTGGATACTTTTTTGCCTTTTAATACTTTAGCTGCAACTCTTAAGTCACTTATTCTTCCATTTGTGCAACTACCTATGAAACAAACATCTACAGGAGTATCTTTTATTAATTGTCCAGGCTTGAAACTCATATATTCATAAGCCTCCTCTGCAACTAATTTATCATTTGGGGATAAGTCATCTAAAAGAGGGATTTGTTGATTAATACTTATACTTTGGCCGGGAGTAATCCCCCAGGTTACGGTTGGTTCTACCTTTGAAGCATCTAATTTAAATACATCATCATAAATTGAATTTTCATCGCTTTTTAATGATTCCCACCATCTGAGCGCTTTATCCCAATGCTCATTTTTTGGAGCATATAATTTATTTTTAATGTAGCTAAAGGTCTTTTCATCAGGGTTGATGTAGCCGCATCTTGCTCCTCCTTCAATAGACATATTGCATATAGTCATCCTTTCTTCCATTGATAATTCATGTATCGCAGGTCCTGCGAATTCATATGCAAAACCTACTCCTGCCTTTACACCAAGTTTATTGATTATATGGAGGACTAAATCCTTAGCATAAACTCCCTTGGATAATGTATTGTCACACCAAATCTGTCTCACTTTCAATTTATTCATGGCTATGGTTTGGGTAGCAAGAACATCTCTTACTTGACTTGTACCTATGCCAAAAGCAATTGACCCAAAAGCTCCATGAGTTGATGTATGAGAATCTCCGCAAGCGATTGTCATTCCTGGCTGAGTTAGGCCTAATTCCGGTGCTACTACATGAACTATTCCTTGATTACCACTACCAATATTAAAAAATCTTATTTTATGTTCTAAGCAATTCTTCTCAAGTGTTTCAATCATTTGTTCAGCGAGATTATCTTTGAAAGGCCTGCTCTGATTATCTGTTGGCACAATATGATCAACAGTAGCAACAGTTCTATCAGGGAATTTTACTTTTAATTTTTTGTCCTTTAATGCACCAAATGCTTGAGGACTCGTCACTTCATGGATAAGGTGAAGACCAATAAATATTTGATCAGATCCTCCAGGAAGACTTGAAACCTTATGTAAATCCCAAACTTTATCAAATAGGGTATCTTGACTCAATTTGTAAAAATAGTTACTTACTATTCGATAATAGGATTAATCGGAGGCTGTTCAAACACACATTTACACTTAGTCTTTGAATTTCTATTCGATTTCGTGTTGAGTTAAATAGTTTTTTTATATTAGTTATATGATTATTTGGTCCTGAAATTGAAATATAGACAAGTCCAACTGGTTTATCTTGACTGCCTCCGTTAGGACCAGCTATTCCACTAATTGCTATTGCCCAATCTGCTCCTAATTTCTCTTTTACATTAATTGCCATGGCCTCACAAACTTCTTCAGAAACAGCTCCATATTTTGTAAGCTTTTCTTTAGAAATATTTAATAATGAATTTTTTAGTTCATTACTATAGGAAACAATACTACCTTGAAAAACTTGAGATGAGCCTGATATTGAAGTTAGTGATGAAGATAGAAGGCCTCCGGTGCAGGATTCAGCAAAAACAATAGTTTCGTTCCTTTTGGTTAATTCTTTTATTAAAACGCTAGGAAGAGTATCATTATCCTCTCCAAAAATAAATTTTGAAAAATCTTTTTTTAATTTTTCTTTAATAGGTTTAATTATATTTTTTGCTTCTAGGTCGTTCTTTGCTCGCGCGGTGATTCTGAGTTTAACCTCTCCTAAGTTTGCATATGGAGCAACGGTAGGGTTTTTAAGATTTAATAGATCATTAATTTTTTCAGCAACGCTTGATTCTCCAATACCCGCAAATTTAAGAGTATTTGAAAAAAAGGAATAATTATCTGAGAATTTGGTTTTAATGAAATCATACGCCGTCTCTTCCCACATAGTTTTCATTTCACTGGGAACTCCTGGGAAAGTAAGGATAGTAAAATCTTTTACTGGTTCCCAAATCATTCCTGGCGCAGTGCCCCTAGGGTTATTAATAATTTGAGCATTTTCTGGGAAGAAACATTGTTTCCTTAAGCTAGAAGAATCGTCTTGGAGCTTTGAGTTTGAAAGTTTTTGTTTAATTTCATTCCATAAGAGCGGTCTTTCAAAAAGAGATACATTAAAAGATTTGGCTATTGCTTCAGTAGTCAAGTCATCTGGGGTGGGTCCCAAGCCACCAGTTGTAATTAGAAGATTACTTCTTTTCGATATTTCTTGAATTACTTTCATAATTCGATCACAATTATCACCGACAGTTGATTGTCTAAAGTGATTTAAGCCTAATTGAGATAACTGTTCAGAAATCCATTGAGCATTTGTATTGATAATATTTCCTAAGAGTAGCTCTGTTCCAATAGAAAGAATTTCAACTCCCTTGGAGTTAGGACTCATTTAATTGATGCTTCAAGTTTGCCTTCATAAAGAGGAAAACGATTACATAAGGTTAATACTCTTTCTTTACATTGACTTTCAATCAGTGAATCGTCTGGGTTAAGTAATCTATCAGCAATAATTTCGCCAACTTCAGCAAAAGCATCCTCATTAAAGCCTCTAGTAGTTAAAGCAGCAGTTCCCAACCTTAGTCCGCTGGTTACAAAAGGTGATTCAGGGTCAAATGGAACAGTATTTTTATTTGCAGTGATATTTACTTCACTTACAAGTAAGTCAGCAATCTTACCAGTCATATTGATACTTCTTAAATCGAGTAAAACAATATGGTTATCAGTGCCTCCACTAACGATATTAATACCTCTATTTATTAAAGTTGAAGCTAGAACTTTTGCATTTTTTATTACTTGTTGGGAATAATTAACGAAATCTGGCTGCAAGGCTTCTCCAAATGCAACTGCTTTAGCTGCAATTATATGTTCGAGGGGCCCACCCTGAGTTCCAGGGAAAACAGATTTATCAAATTTCTTTCCAAATTCTGCATCTTTACACAAGATAAGTCCCCCTCTAGGCCCTCTTAATGTTTTATGAGTAGTTGTGGTTACTACATCACAATATGGTATTGGATTTGGGTGAAGTTTACTTGCTACAAGACCGGCGATGTGTGCAATATCAGCCATTAAGAATGCACCAACTTCATCTGCAATATTTCTAAATGACTCAAAATCGATTGCTCTTGGATAAGCAGAATATCCACATATGATTAATTTTGGTTTTGTTTCAAGTGCTATCTCTCTTATTTCATCAAAATTTAATTCACTAGTTTCTTTATTTACACCATAGTGAACTGCATTGAACCATTTACCACTCATATTTACTGGAGACCCATGAGTTAGGTGTCCACCATGAGATAAATCCATCCCCATGATTGTGTCGCCAGGTTTAAGTAGACTAAGGAAAACAGCAGCATTTGCCTGAGCTCCACTATGGGGTTGAACATTAGCCCAATTTGCATTAAATAATTTTTTCGCTCTCTGAATAGCTAATTCTTCGATTTCATCAACAAATTCACATCCCCCGTAATATCTTTTTTGGGGTAATCCCTCGGCGTATTTATTTGTAAGTACGGAACCTTGAGCCTGCATAACGGCAATTGATGCGAAATTTTCGCTTGCGATTAACTCAAGATGAGTTTCCTGCCTATTTTTTTCAGAGTTAATAAAATTTGATATTACTGGATCACTTTCTTTAAGATTTTGAAGGATATTCATTGAATTTGATAAGTAATACCCATAATATAGACGATATTTTTTAGAAAAATATAAAAAGAATATTTCAGAATTTTAAACGCGCCTGGAGAGATTCGAACTCCCGACACCCTGATCCGTAGTCAGGTGCTCTAATCCACTGAGCTACAGGCGCATAATTATGTAATATCTCTGTTTCAGGGTCTCTTAGTCAACTAGATTTCGGGTAAAATGTCTATTATTAACAATCTAATTATTAATATGCCTATAAAGTGGTACGGAAATGGTGACTCAGAAGATCCTATCTATAAACATTTTTCTCGAATAGTAAATTTTGTTATTCACTGCATGATATTTACTGCGATTGTAAGTGGCACGTGGCTTTTAAAAGAGATTAAATATGAAATCAGCTATTTTAATAATTTTGCAATTGTCTGGTCAGTTCTTTTGGCCTCCCATTTACTTTTCGTAATTATAAATAAACCTAAAGATACTTCAAAACAATCAACTTAAATTAATTTCTATTTATGGATTCTCAGATAAGTATAAGTGATCTAGAAAATGTTATTTCCGAAAAGGTTTTTATAAAAATTGAAAAGTGGAATTTGTATCTTGGAGACGCTGGACTAGCTAGGCATCTTGCTATTGAATGTATCAGAAATAAAGATCAAGGCCCATTGGAGGCTGCAAAATTAAGTCTGAAAGCAATAAATGTAAAAGTAGGGGATGGTGTTAATAGTATTCCACTGATTAATTTAATCACTAACTCACAAATTCTAGAATTAGAAGAGATTTTGGAAAGTTTTTTTTAAAAACTAAATCTCTTTTTTTGAAACTTTAAATTTATTTACTTTCAAGAATTTTGTAAGTAAAAAATAAATCACAAAAAAAGTTAGAGTTCCAAATATTAATAATAAAAATTCTGCAAGATTTGAATTGAAGTTATTCGTAGTTTGGAGAATATTAAAACAAAGTGTGCTGTCTATCAATGCTGCTAATGACATGAGGCTAATTTTCCTCAATAAATCCAAGTTAGGTAAATGGATATCTTCATTTCGCAGATTAAAAGAAAGCAAAATACAGACTATAAGGTTGACTATTACTGAAGATAAAATTATTCCCACAACTCCGAAATTATATGGAGAAAGATTCCCAAAATTCTTAATTGGGGCACCAATTAAAAACCAATCAAAAAAAATATTAAATATTATCCCTGCAAATGAAGACTTAAAAGGGAAGTTTGTTTTTTCTATTGAATAGTAAGTTCTTACTAATAAATCTCTATAAAGATAAAATGGTATGCCAACTGCATAAGCAATTAATATATTTTTTACCTTTAAAGTTGCTGAATAATCAAAAGATCCTCTTTGAAAAACTAATTGTACGATTTGATTATTGAATGTTATGAAAAATCCGGTTAAAAAAATAGCTGTCAAGAAACAGTACTCTACCCCAGATATCAATTTTTTTTGGAGACCTCTTTTGTCTTTTTCACTTCTTAATTTAGAAAATTTTGGAAGTAATGGCAGAATCAAGGAGTTAGATAATATGCCTAAGGGGGCTTGTATAAGAAAGTTTCCGTAAGCTAGTCCAGATGCTGCGCCTTGAAAACTTGAAGCGAAAAACATATCGATAAAAACATTAATTTGACTTAAACCTGATGAGATAGATGCTGGAATAATTAGTTTGAAAATTCTCCTCTCTTCATCTTTAAATAAATTGAAGGTTGACTCTAATCTCAAGAGACCAATTTTATTTATTTCCCAAATTTGAACAACAAACTGAATTAAAGTTCCTGTCAAAGTTGCAAATGCCAGTAATCCCGAGTAAGTAAAGAAATTGGAAGATGTATCTTCTTGGTTGAAAATCCAACTAAATAAAATAAAAAAAATAATAGTTACGCTTGTTATTGCAGGACTTATACTTGATAAAAAGAATTTTCTTTGGGAATTTAAGGCGCCAAAACTTAAACCTATGAAGCCGGATAAAGGGATGCAAGGTGTAAGTATTTGTAATTGGTAAGTGGCAATAGATTTTGCTTCGTAACTTAAATTCGGGGCTAATAAATCAATTAATAAACTGGTATTCGAGAAAATCAATATGGCTAAAATTATTAATAATATTGAGAGTTTTATGCTTACTTGAGTTAAAACAATCCCTCCATTTTTTTTGTTAAGCGGAGTTAAAACTGCAACGACTGCGTTATGCAAGGGACCATTAATACCCCCAATGATTATTAGCAAAAAACCAGGAATTATATATGCATAATTAAACGCGTCGTACGTTACACCAACCCCAAAAGCAGCAGCTATAAATATTTGTCTTATACATCCAGCTAATTTACTTAGACTAGTACCAAACGAAATTGAAAAAACATTATTTTTTAAAAATGAATGCATTTGGAATCGTCTAAATTTTTCAATAAGTTTAAGTTTCAATTATATTTGATTTTTAACTAACGACATTTTTATGAATGATCGGATAATTGAATTTGATCCATTAATTGAAGGAGTTTTAATCAAGAGGTATAAAAGGTTTCTTGCAGATATTAGATTAGAGAATGGAGAGGTAGTAACTGCACATTGTGCTAATACAGGACCAATGAAGGGACTTTTAAGTGAGGGAGCAAAAGTAAGAATAAGTGTTTCTCCTTCTCCAAAAAGGAAATTACCTTTTACTTGGGAACAAATATGTGTTTTAGATGCAAAAAATAATGAGGTTTGGGTGGGTATTAATACTTTATTTGCAAATAAGTTAATTAAAAAGGTTATTGAGAAAAATTTTCTCGACCAAATAATAGGAGAAATAGAGACAATTAAATCTGAAGTTCCTTATGGAAAAGATAAAAAAAGCAGAATTGACTTTTTTTTAACTCCAAAATCTTCAAATCCTGATAAACGTAACATTTACATAGAGGTTAAAAATACGACTTGGATTAAAGAAAATGTAGCTCTATTCCCAGATACAGTAACGAAAAGAGGCCAAAAACATCTCATGGAATTAAAGGAATTAATTCCTGAAAGTAAAAGTGTTTTAGTACTTTGTATTACAAGAAAAGACGCTTGTTATTTCGCCCCCGGAGATGATGCAGATCCCTTATACGGCAGTCTTTTTAGAGAATCTCTAAGTGCAGGAATGATAACTATCCCATGTTCCTTTGAATTTCATAAAGACCACGTATCATGGAATGGAATTAAACCTTTGAAATAGCCAAAAAACTTGATATTTTGAAATCCAAAAAAAATAATTTTTAAATTTAACAAATAATTTTTTAGGGTGCAACTATAAAAATGGTATAAACAACTACTAGACACGGATAAGTTTTTTGAATAAATTTAAATTTGAAAGGAAACAGCACAAACTGTTTTTTTGCAGATCTAATTTTTTTTTATGACCACTGCTTTGCAAACGCCTCAAAGGCGCTCTAGGTCCAGATTACAAGATGCAAGTCTTGTCAATGGACCTATGCTCCTTTTGAGGAGTATTCGAGGATTTAGTTCAAACCGCTCTATGTTGTGGCTTGCAACTGTTCCCCTAGCTTTGTTTGGTTTAGGTATTTTTAATCTTTCAGCTCACGCAGCTGATTTACCTGAGTTGAATGCAGCTTTTCTTGCTAACAATCTATGGCTTTTGATCGCTACTATTCTAGTGATCTTCATGAACGCCGGTTTCGCTATGGTTGAGGCAGGTATGTGCCGTTCTAAGAACGCTGTTAACATTCTTGCTAAAAACCTCTTTGTATTTGCTCTAGCTGTAACTTCTTATTGGTTTATCGGCTATTCATTAATGTACGGAGGAAGTGTTGCTGACGGCTGGCTTTATTTTGGCGGCTTATTTTTTGATCCAACAGTTACTGCAGATATGGTAACTGATGCTGGATTAGTCCCAACTGTTGATTTCTTGTTCCAGTCTGCTTTTGCAGGAACTGCAGCAACTATCGTTTCCGGTCTTGTTGCTGAAAGAGTTAAATTTGGAGAATTTGTTGTTTTTGCTGTTGTATTAACTGCATTTATATATCCAATTGCTGGTAGCTGGAAATGGAATGGTGGTTGGCTCGATTCATTAGGTTTTGTTGATTTTGCTGGTTCTTCAATTGTTCACTCAGTTGGAGCATGGGCTGGTCTTGTAGGAGCTATGCTTCTTGGACCAAGAATTGGCAAATACTCTGATGGGAAACCACAGGCTATGCCAGGACACAATATGGCTATAGCTACTTTAGGTGCATTAGTCCTATGGATAGGTTGGTACGGATTTAATCCCGGTTCTCAACTTGCTATGGATCAATGGGTTCCATATGTTGCTGTAACAACTACTTTGGCAGCAGCAGCTGGAGCTATTGGTGCAACTATTGTTTCAACATTAACTTCTGGTAAGCCTGATCTTACAATGATAATTAACGGAATCCTTGCTGGTTTGGTTAGTATCACTGCTGGTTGTGGTGATATGACTCTTGCTGGAGCCTGGTTTGCAGGACTAGTAGGTGGAATAATCGTTGTATTTTCTGTTGCAGCACTTGATGCCGCTGAGATCGATGATCCTGTAGGTGCATTCTCTGTTCACGGAGTTTGTGGTGTATGGGGTACTGTAGTTATCGGTCTTTGGGGTACAGCTGTACAAGGTGATGGAGCAGGTATGGGATTGTTCAATGGTGGAGGTATTACTCTTCTTTTAGTTCAAGCTCTTGGTGCCGCAGCTTATGCTATTTGGACACTAGTTACTTGCTGGATTGCCTGGTCTGTAATTGGAGGATTATTCGGTGGAATCCGAGTATCTGAAGAGGAAGAGACTCAAGGCTTAGATATAGGAGAGCATGGAATGGAAGCATATCCAGACTTTGCATCTGCTAAATAATCTAACTAAAAATTGATTTAAGAAACCTGACTTATGTCAGGTTTCTTTTTTTTTACGAAAAATTATTTAAAACGTTGTAATATTAAAAAATGGATACTCAAGCTTTTAGAAGATCTCTTCATCATTCTGATAGATACAATAGAAGGGGTTTCGATTCTCCAACAAAAAGAGCTCAAGCTTTAGAAGAAGCTTACCAAAGTGATTTGATAAGTTCTATCAGGGATAATGGTTTTACCTACACTAAAGGAAGACTAAATATTAAGTTGGCACAAGCTTTCGGTTTCTGTTGGGGAGTTGAAAGAGCTGTAGCAATGGCTTATGAAACTAGAAGACATTACCCAAATGAGAATATTTGGATAACAAACGAAATAATTCATAATCCCTCGGTTAATGATCACTTAAGAAAAATGAATGTAAAATTCATTTCAGCTAAAAACGGAATTAAAGATTTTTCTTTAGTTTCTAATGGGGATGTTGTTATACTTCCTGCTTTCGGAGCTACTGTTCAAGAAATGAAACTCTTACATGAGAAAGGTTGTCATATCATTGATACAACTTGTCCATGGGTTTCTAAGGTTTGGCATACAGTTGAAAAACATAAAAAACATGTTTTCACATCTATTATTCATGGAAAATTTAAGCATGAAGAGACTCTCGCTACAAGTTCATTTGCAGGTAAATATTTAGTTGTACTTGATCTAGAAGAAGCAAACTACGTATCTGAATATATTTTGGGAAGAGGTAATAGAAATGAGTTTATGAACAAATTTGCTAAAGCTTGTTCTAATGGATTTGATCCTGATAAAGATTTAGATAGAGTTGGAGTTGCAAATCAGACAACTATGCTTAAGAGCGAGACGGAGGAAATTGGAAAGGTTTTTGAAAAGACGATGTTGAAAAAATTTGGTCCAGAAAACTTAAATAGTCACTTTTTAGCTTTTAATACTATTTGTGATGCGACTGAAGAAAGACAAGATGCAATGTTCTCTTTGGTTGATGAAGATCTTGATATTCTAGTAGTTATAGGCGGCTTCAATTCTTCCAATACTACTCACCTACAAGAAATAGCAATTACTAAAAATATTTCTTCTTTTCACATTGATACGCCAGAGAGGATATCAGTTAAAGAAAACTCAATATTTCATAAACCACTAGGATCAGAATTAGAGCTTAAAAATAATTTTCTACCTAGTGGAAAAATTAATGTTGGAATTACCTCAGGTGCATCCACCCCTGATAAGGTCGTTGCAGATGTAATTGAAAAATTAATTGATATTACTTCCTAAATTTATTATTCATTTGCAAATTTGCTTAGTTTTTTTAATTTATTAGTCAGATAATTCCAAAAGATCTACTTTATTAACTAGAATAATGAAAAATTAATGAAGTATGGAAGACAAAGCACAAATTAATCAGGGTCAAACTGCAAGTATGAATAGAACTAAAGCGCCTCAAAAAGTTGAAGTTATAGTTGCCAATTCATCTTCAGGGTCTGAAGTAAATATCCTTGGGGAACTATCGATTTTTGTTTTAAGAATAGGTTTTTGCGCTTTGATGATTCATCATGGACTTGAAAAACTTCAGGATCCGCAAGGTTTTGCTGAATTTGTAGTTGGTAAGTACTTCCCATTTTTGCCGGGTGATCCTGTTATTTGGACTTTTGGAGCAGCAATTACTCAATTGGTATGCCCAGTAGGATTAGCTTTAGGGATTTTTGCGAGGCTTTCTTCCCTTGGCCTATTCTCCACCATGGCATTTGCAGTTTATTTTCATCTCCTTGATACTGGACTAGAAGGTTTTCCTCTGGCAGTGGTTGAAGGTCATAATTATGCTTTCGAATTGTCTTTTATATATGGGGCTATTTCTCTCTACTTTCTATGTGCAGGTCCAGGTAGGCTTTCTTTATTCAGAAAAACTAACAAAATTACATATTATCCAAAATCAACATAATTTAATGCAAAAAGTGCCTTTTTTGCGTAAATAACATTGAGATTCCTTTTGAATTACACATATCAATACTTTCCTGGTCTCTTAGACTTCCTCCAGGTTGAATAATAGCTTTTATTCCATATTCATTTGCTAGTTCTACAGTATCTGCAAATGGGAAAAACCCATCGCTGGCCAAGACAGCATCAGAACATAATTTTCCAGCTGCTTCTAATGCAATTTTTGCTGCTCCAACTCTATTCATTTGCCCAGCTCCAATTCCAATAGTTTTTTGGTCTTTTGCAATAACAATTGCATTAGATTTCACGTGTTTACAAATTTTCCATGCAAAACTTAGATCTAAGTTTATTTGATGACTAGGAGTTTTATTAGTGACTGAAATCCAATTTTCAGTTTTTTCTTCACTATCGTCAGTATCTTGAACTAATAATCCTCCCATTATTGATTTAGAAGAATTTTGATTCTTTTTTGGAAGTTGATTTTTTGAAATCTTTAAAATTCTTAAATTCTTTTTAACTTTTAAAATTTCTAAAGCTTCCTCATCAAAAGATGGAGCGACGACACACTCTAAGAAAATATCTTTGAGGTGAATTGCGGTTTCACTATCAACATTTGAATTAAAAGCAACTATTCCTCCAAATGCACTAACAGAATCGCATTCCAAGGCATTCAAAAATGATTTAGAAGCTGAATTACTTATAGATGCACCACAAGGATTATTGTGTTTTAAAATAACAGAGGCAAACATGTCGGTTGTAAGTTCATCTTTTTCTGCATAGCCAAATTCTAATACTGTTGAAAGTGCCGACTCTAGATCTAATAGATTGTTATAACTTAAGTCTTTTCCTTGTAATTGTTCTGCTGAGTTCCATCCAATTTTATTTAAACCATACCAGAAAGCTTTTTGATGTGGATTCTCCCCATATCTTAAGGTTTTGATTAGTGGATAAGATTCTATATATTTGGAAGATTGTAAATCTCTTTCCTTTCTTATCCAATTAGATATTGCAGTGTCATAGTCTGCTGTATGTTGAAAAGCTTCAAATGCTAATTTTGCTTTATATGAGTCTTTCAATTCACCTTTTTTTCTTTCTTCAAGAAAATTTTGATACTGACTAGGATCTACTAAAACGGAAACATCTTTATGATTTTTGGCTGCAGAACGAATCATAGATGGCCCTCCGATATCGATATTTTCAATGGCGTCTTCCCATTTAGCTCCCTGATCTACAGTTTTTTTAAAAGGATATAAATTGACAACTACTAAGTCAATTAACTCAAGATTGTTAGCTTCTATATCTTTTTTATGTTCCTCATCAGTTCTTTTAGCTAATATTCCCCCGTGTATTTTTGGATGTAAAGTTTTAACTCTCCCTCCAAGAATTTCTGGAGAATTAGTATATTCAGCTACTTTAATAACTGGAATTTTAGCTTCTATAAGATGTTTGGCAGTTCCTCCACTTGATAGAATTTTATAATTAAATTGCTCTACTAATTCCTTACAAAATGGGATTATATTTTTTTTATCAGAGACACTTACTAAAGCTAAAGGAGACATTATGGGAAAGTTTACTTACTTAAGAATATAAACATGAAATATGCTATCAATCATGAATTTGTCTCGATTAGCTCTCAAACTGCAACTCATAGAATTATTTTGATGCACGGTTGGGGAGCTGATTCAGATGACCTTTTAACATTTGGAAAGGAGATAACTGAAAAAATAAATCTTGATTTTGAGGTAATTTCTTTGAGTGCTCCTGGATTACATCCAAGTGGTCAGGGAAGACAGTGGTATGGATTATACCCACATGATTGGAAAGGTGCTGAGGTTGAAGTAAATAAACTTTTAGTTACATTAAAAAAATTTGATACTGATCAGATTCCACTAAGTAAAACAATTTTGTTGGGGTTCTCTCAGGGGGCGGCAATGGCAATTGATGCAGGATTTAAGTTAAATTTTGGATTAATTGTTGCTTGTAGTGGGTATCCACACCCCAACTGGGGCCCGGGAGAAAATGCCTCGCCATTGATTATTAGTCATGGTTTATTTGATGACGTTGTGCCTATAGATGCTTCTAGGACTATTTATGAAAAGGTGAAGAGTAAGTCTTCTAAGTTTTGTGAATTATTAGAATTCGATGGATTTCATCAAATTGATTCAAATTTAATTAATTTTATAAGTTCAAATATAAGTAATATTTTTTAAACAAAAGCATATTCATATTCTTCAATCTCTTCCCAATCATCTGCAGTAAGTTCTAGACCCTCAAATATTTTTTCTTCACCAATTCCTTCAACTACTACTTTTAGTGATGGAAATAGAAAATGATTTTCTTCAGCATATTGGGCGCTAAATAAACCTTTTTCACCCCAAAAAAATCTATCGGTGGTGTGTTCATTTCTTCTGACATTGAAAACTGAAGGCGCAGAAAGACCATTTTCAGCTATGAATCTTCTTGCTGCTGTAACTGGCTTATGCTTGCCAGTTTCGATATGATAAATAGGTACATGTGCCATTACTCTTTGGCCAGCCAATCTTCTTCTGCTGATTCTTTTTCTTTTTTTGGACATTGATTGGTACTCCTGAAATTATTAATGAGATTAGTCTTTTTTATATTTACTAATCTTATATATTTGATTTTAAATTCATTTCAAATTACATAGAGGACCCATCAACCCCTGATGTAGCTTAAAATATGATTATATTTCATATTTAAGGCTGGCTAAAGTCAGACCTCTTTATATATCTTAATACTTTTTTCATATTTTACAAGCCCTTATTCAAGTTTTTTTTTAAAAAATTCCTCAAAATTTTATTAATTATGAATCTTTCAAAAAAATTTGAAGAACTAATTATTAAACAGCTAGAGAGTTTTGGTTGCTCAATGGGCGTGACTAATTTAGTTATGTATATTGCTTCAGCTAAGGAAGGAACTAAAGCATCTTTTGAAATGATTGGTCAATGGCCACAAATTGATAGGCTACTTATATCAATAGAGAATGATCCTTCACTAAAAGTTTCATCGCCTAATAGAAGATGGTACCCGCTTCAAGAAAACGATATTTTACTTGGTGTCCTTAGGGTAGAAACTGATTTGAAAGGAGGGAATTGGCCAGTATCTCTTGATTCTAGATTAAAAGCGCTTTCAATATCTTTAGCTAAATGCGTCTCTATCGAATTAGAACGTCAAAATAAAAATGAAGAAATCAATTATTTAAAAAATCAGGTCAATGTCATAATCCATCAATTAAGGAATCCATTAGCTGCTATTAGAACATATGCAAAATTACTAATAAAAAGACTTGGCTCAGATAATAGCTCTATTGAAATAGTCGAACGCATGATAATAGAGCAAAAACAAATTAATAAATATATGGATTCTTTTGCACAATTAAATTCACCTATTCAACTTCCTTTAGAAATTGGAGAGGAAAGGTTATTATTACCTCCAAATTTAGATAATAAAAAGGTTGTAAGTGTTGAGAGTTTATTAAGGCCAATATTAGAAAGGGGTAAAGCTAATGCATACTTAGAGAATAGAGATTGGACTGAACCTTCTCTTTGGCCAGATTGGACTTTATCGCCATTAAAGGCAAAATATGCTGTGATTGCTGAAATTGTGGCCAATTTATTAGAAAATGCTTTTAAATATGCCCAAAAAGATGCTGAAATTGGACTCGCTTTCACGAGTAATGGACTTTGTATATTTGATGATGGTAAAAAAATAACCAAAAATGAAAACGAGAAAATTTTTGAAAAAGGATTTAGAGGATCTGCCGCTAAGAAAAAAGACGGAACGGGAGTGGGACTTTTTTTGGCGAGGAAATTAGCAAAACAAATTGGAGGAGATTTGAGATTGCTCCAAAATAATTCGATTGATAATACTGCGAAATCAAAAAATCTTAAGAAAAAAAATATTTTCTATTTAGAACTACCTATAAAAGAGTTGCATGCATAAACAACATTGCAGTTTCAACTAGTACAACACTTGCACCGCAGGCATCTCCGTTAAAGCCTCCAATTTTATTACCTAGTACGTGTGGGATAAAATAGCTTAGAAAAATACCAATCAAAATGAGAATTAAAAATTTAATTAATAATTCTTTGGATGTAATTGAAACAAATTGGTATGAAATGAAAATTAAAAGAAAAATAATGGAGATCAAAGATTCTTTTTTAAATCCATTCCAAAACTTTTTGTGACTAATAGATTTTTTCTTATAACTCATATATTTAAACTTTTCAATAAAAAATAAATTTGAAAATCTTCCCCAAAATAAGCATATAGGTAAAACAAAAATTATTAGGGTTTGAATTTTTAGTATGCAAGCAATTTGAATTAAAGTTATAAAAACTAAGGCTTGAACGCCAAAGGCCCCAACTTTACTGTCTTTCATGGCTTTTAAACGTTTCTTTTTACCCGCAAAAATACCATCGAAAGTATCCATTAAACCATCAACGTGTAGACCACCAGTAATTAAATATCCTGAAGCCAAGCAAATTAATGCAGATGCATAAATGGACCAAGAGTTTGTTATTAAAAAAAGAAAAATATAACTCTGTATTGTTCCAATTAAAAATCCTAAAGGCGGAGCAAATTGTGCGATATTTTTAAATTCGGGATTAATTAAGGGTAACTTTGGAAATGTCGTATAGAAAATCCAAGATCCTGCCAAATTTTTTATTAAATATTTTTTGATGAGATAAAAATCGATTCAATATTAGATAATAGGGTAGATTAATGAAAAAGGATCAAAAATTTTTATAAATTATCGTGTTTGAATTTGAAATTACATCGAATTGCAGTAATACAGCGGCAAGAACTGGTATATTTCATACACCAAATGGTCAGGTAAACACTCCAAAATTTATGCCTGTGGGTACTTTGGCAACGGTTAAAGGAATTTCATCTAAGCAGTTAACCTCTACAGGATCAGAAATGATTCTCTCAAATACCTTTCATCTTCATTTACAACCTGGAGAAAAACTAGTTAAAGAATCTGGTGGAATACATAAGTTCATGAATTGGTCTAATCCTATTCTTACTGATTCAGGAGGATATCAAGTTTTTAGTTTGGCCAAATTAAATAATATTTCTGATAAAGGTGTGGAATTTAAAAATCCAAGAGATGGTAGTCATGTTTTTTTATCACCTGAAAAAGTAATACAGATTCAAATGGATCTTGGATCGGATGTTGCTATGGCTTTTGATCATTGTCCTCCGCATACAGCTAACGAAAATGATATTGAGGACTCTTTACAAAGAACTCATTTATGGTTGCAAAAATGTGTTGAGACTCATCAGAAATCCAATCAAGCATTATTCGGTATAGTGCAAGGTGGAAAGTATCCGAGATTGAGAGAATACAGCGCAAAATATACAAATTCTTTTGATCTGCCCGGAATAGCAGTGGGAGGTGTAAGTGTTGGCGAGGCAGTCGAAGAAATACATAGTGTAATTAATTACGTCCCGAAATTCTTACCAACAAATAAACCAAGATATTTAATGGGAATTGGCTCTTTAAAAGAAATTTCTCTAGCTGTTGCTAATGGATTCGACATATTTGACTGTGTTTTGCCTACTAGACTGGGAAGACATGGGACTGCATTTTTTAATGATGAAAGATTGAATTTGCGAAATGCTCGATTTAAAAATGACTTTTCTCCGATTGATAAAACTTGTAAATGCGAAACCTGTAAATCCTATTCTCGAGCATATTTGCATCATCTAATTAGAAATGACGAAATATTAGGCCTAACTCTCATAAGTTTGCATAATATTGCTCACTTAATAAGATTTACCAATGCAATTTCTACCGCAATTAGAGATAATTGTTTTACAAATGATTTCGCTCCTTGGAAAACATCCTCTATTGCTCACCATACGTGGTAACGTCTTATCATAATTAATTAAATTATCAAAAAGGTGCTCATTCTATTTAATACATTCGCTGAATTGCCCGAGGCTTATAAGGCCTTTGCTCCAACTGTTGATGTTCTTCCACTGATTCCTTTATTTTTCTTTTTATTAGTGTTTGTTTGGCAAGCTGCAGTTGGATTTAAATAAAATTTTATAGTTTAGATTGTCTTTATCAGAAGGGATTTTCAAGTAAAATCGCATCTCCAGAATTTTCTACAGCACTTTCTATAAAATCAGCAATTTTTAATGCTCTTGAGGCTTGCTCACCATCTACCTCGGGTATTTCTTTGCCTTGAACGCACTTAAGAAAATGCTCCAGTTCTGCATAGAGAGGTTCAATGGAGGTTGTGCTAACTTCTTCGACATATCCATCATTTCTATAAACTAATTCTCCATGCTCTGCTGTGTATGATTCATTAGATTTTCGATGGATTTGTAAAGAGTGATTTAAAAAATCAGTTTCTACTAGGCCATTTTGGCAGTGAGCACTTAAACTTCTAATTTTTTTGTGACTCATTTTGCTTGCAGTTAGGCTCGCAATAACATTATTTTTAAAAACTAAAGTAGCATTAACATAATCTATTAATCCTTCGCTATTTCTTCCTCCAACTGCTGCTAATTTTTGTATTTTTGAGTTTACAAGCTCCAAAATAAGATCAATGTCATGAATCATTAAATCCATTACAACAGATACATCATTTGCTCTGTCTGCATGAGGACTGTGCCTCCTTGCTTCTAAAACAACAATTTCTTCATTATTTACTATTTTATTTAATTCTCTAAAAGCGGGATTAAATCTTTCAATATGCCCTACTTGTAATAGACAATTACTGGCATTAGCAGCCTCTATTAGAGATTTTGCTTCCAACTCGTTAGCTGCAATTGGTTTTTCAATGAGAACGTTAGCACCTCCATTAAGACAATCTAGTCCTACTTTTTGATGAAGTAGTGTAGGGACAGCAATGCAGATAGCATCAACTTTTGGAATTAGGTCCTTATAATCCTTGAACCATTCACATTGAAATTGTTCAATAGCTAATTTACCTCTCTCCTCATTTGGATCTGCGACTCCAATGAGATTTGCATCTTTGAGTAAACTTAGTACTCGAGCATGATGCCAGCCCATATTTCCTATGCCTATGACTCCAACCTTTACTGGTGATGAGGTTGGTTGCATAATTTCAAATTCCATATATTAATTATCATTATCCTCTATGGGGAGTCACATTTAGCTTTTTGGAAGAATTATTTTAACACGATCAATTTTTGGCCCTGACATAGAAATAACTTCAAATTTAATATTATTAAAATCTAAAAAGTCGCCAATTTTTGGAACCATTTGAAATTTATCTAACATAAATCCAGCAAGAGTATGATAATCAGTACCTTCTGGAATAGAACATCCTATTTTTTTATTGATTTCAACAATTTCTGATTTTCCAGCTATTGACCATTTTTTAGAGAAATTATCTAACATTCTCATATCTGAATAATTTCTATTATTGAGCATTTCCTCTCCAACTATTTCGCCATTTAGATCAGCTGCAGTTATAAGTCCTTCTGTTCCACCATGTTCATCAACTACTAGTAAGAACGGATTGTAGTCTCTTACTATTGGAAATATTTCTGCTAGTGAACATGTTTCTATTATTTTTGTTACGGGTAAAAGGAATGGCTCTAATAATGTATCGGCTTCCATTTCACCTTTTGATATTGGCTTAGCTAGATAACGTAAATCTAATACACCTAATACATCATCTAAAGACTCACCAATCACAAAGAAGCGAGCATGTCGCGTTTTATCTACTTGTTTCATTAGTTCTGAAAAGGTTATATTTTTTGGCAAAGTTACCATTTCAGATCTTGGAATCATAACTTCTTTAACCTTTGTATCTTTTAAAGCAAAAACTCCTTCAAGAATATTCTTCTCATCTGGTTTTAAGCCTGTTACGTTATCTGTTTCTATAAGAGTTTCTAATTCTCCAGCAGATAAACCCGAGTTTAAAGAATCCCATTTGTTATTTAAATTGAACAAGCCTAAACAAGCGCTAGCAAAGAATTCTATTGTTTTCACTATTGGATTCATAGCTTTTCTCACGGCGTCGAATATTGTGGTTAACCTTAATGCAGCAGATTCTGGATTGTTAATTACTAAAGCTTTTGGAATTAGTCCAGAAACAAGAGTAACAACTAAAACAACAAATAAAAATAATAGAAGATCATAAAATCTATTTGATAGAATATTGCTTTTCCAATAATCATTAGCCAGGTTGTTGCTGAGCCATCCAATTGCAATTAATGAAATCGTTACTCCAAATTGAGAAGCAATTAGTGAAGATCTAAAGCGTTTTTGAATTTTTAAAATTGAAAATGCCCCTTTCTTTTTTTCTTCTATTAACCTTAAAACTTTACTTGGCCTTATTAATAAAAATGAGAGTTCACTCGCTGCGAAAAAAGCTGGTAAAAATAAAAGAAATAAAAGTAGAGTTATTTTCATTCAATGACAAATGAATAATGGGGGTGGCGAGGATCGAACTCGCCTTAGCCAAATTATGAGTTTGGTGCATTCACCAGATTGCTACACCCCCAAGGGAATTTATGTAATTTTAATTACATTGAATTTCAATATACAATATAAAAATAATATTTCAAAAAACATCTCATTAGTAAGTTTTTGTGAGATTTCTTTTTTTTCTTCTAATCTTTAAATATAAATTAAACTTTTACTAATGGGCAAATTTTCGGAAAAGTATGATTTAAATAAAGCAAAATTGTTAAAACAGTTAATTGAAAAATCTTACAAGAAAGGAAACTTCACTTTATCTTCAGGAAAAAAAAGCAGTCATTACTTGAACTGTAAACCAGTGTCATTAAATGGCGAAGGCTTAAACTTAATAAGTGAATTATTTTTAGATTTAAAGGACTCAAGGTCAAAAGCTGTAGCAGGATTGACATTAGGTGCAGACCCTATAGTAAGTGGATTAATTGTTAAAGCAGCTTTGAATGGACTAGACCTTGATGGTTTAATAATTAGGAAAGAAACCAAAAAATACGGTACCAAAGCTGGAATAGAGGGCCCTATATTAAAAGAGGGAACTTTGGTAACTGTCTTAGAGGATGTGGTTACAACTGCTGGTTCAGTAATAAAAGCTATAAAAAAATTACGAGAAAATAATTATCTTGTTGAGGAAGTTTTGTCTATAGTTGATAGGCAAGAAGGGGGATTAGAAGCCCTTGAAGATGAAGATGTTAAATTAAAGAGTCTTTTTACAATAAAAGACTTTTTATGATTATTCCAAAATGCAAGATATAAAAAAAAAGTTTTGGCTTGAAAAATTTGATTGTTTTTCAATTACTGGAAAAGATGCCAGAAAATTTTTGAATGGAATAACAACTGGCAATATTCTTAATTCAGAAAATAAAGTTATCAAAACTTGTTGGTTAACTCCAAATGGAGTGCTAAGGTCATTAATTGAAATTATTTTTTTAGAAAGAAGCTTAGATGTAATTATCTTGTCGGGTAACACAAATGAAATAATTGATTACTTTAATCAAATTATTTTTCCAGCGGACGATGTACTTCTGAGTGAACCTTTCTTGATAAATAGAATTCAGGAAATTAATGAATCTAGTTCATGGAGAACTTACCAGCCTATTTTCTTCAAAACAGAAGATAAAGAATTTGAAATATATAAAAATAAACTAAATTTACTAAATCCTCATGATTTAAAACTTTGGAAGATTAATCAGGCAATACCATCATTAGAAATGGAAATAAACGGAAAAAATAATCCTCTTGAGCTTGGATTACAAGATCTTATAGATTTTAATAAAGGTTGTTATTTAGGGCAAGAAACAATGTCAAAAATAAAAAATGTTTCTTCTTTAAAACAGGAAATAAGAATTTGGAAATCAATTGAATCTAATTTCAATTTAGGCTTAGAAGATAAAAATTTATATACAAATTCTGCCAAGGATGTTTCTGTAGGCAAAATCACTAGTTTTTTTAAATCAGATTGTCAAATAAAAGGTTTAGCTATGATAAAAAGAAAATATTTAGAGGAACAAAGTTATTTTTTTTCAGAAATTTTTGGAAAAATTATTATAAATAAATCTGTAGGATCAATTTTTCTTTAATCGATTATTGATTAAATATTCTGCAATTTGTAGAGTAGCAAAACAATCATCTTTGTTATATTGGATAATTTTCTTTAAAAATATTTGGTTTTCTGTAATTTGATATTGAATCCACCAATAAAGTGCTTTAGAGCCACTTACATTTTTCTGCGCCCATTCAAATCCAAGCCAATTAGAAACATTTTTTAAGCCATAGTTTTTTAGTGGTAATATCCAAGACTTTCTTATTAAGGTATGTAAGTCAATAAATCTGGAGGAAAGTGAATCAATTTCTTCAAAACTAAAATTTAGTTCTTTAGCAATATTAATTATTGATATTTTTTCAGTTTCTCCGTAATGCAAAACTGGCCATTCCTTGTGTGAAAAAAGTATTTCAATAATTTGCCTGTAAGATTCTCCTTTATTGTTTTTAAGATCTAAGATTGGTTGATAAATAAGATCTTCTTTTTTTAAATACAAATTATTTACTTTTAAAAATCCATATAAAAAATCATGTTTTTCATCTGGGTTTGACTCAATATCAAATATATAAAATCCCGAACATATTTTTTCTAATAGATCTTCCGTATTATTTTTATTAGAAATGAAATATGGTTCTCCAGAGATATATGCTTGTGCTTGCTTAACAAATATGGATGCTTTTTCATACTTCTGATCTTTGAATTTAGATAATTTCTCTCCAAGTTGCTTTTCGCTGTAAGAAGCTAATTTTTGGGTATTAGTTATTCCATTTGCTTTGAGCAACAAGGCCGTTTTGGATCCTATTCCATCTATATCTGTTAGATATCCATTTTCTTTTGCTTCTTTGTCACAAAATTTTTGCCAGGAACAAATAGTACATTTTTTTCTATCTTGAGTTATTTCTGGTATAGATCCCTCCAAGCATTCATTCAAATTTAATAAAACATTTAAAACTTTTTCTCTTAATTTTTTATTTAAATAAATTTCTTCAACTTTAACTTTTTTATAAAAAGTTGAAATTACTAATCCTTTCTCAATTTTAGATGCTTGAAAAGATTCCAAAAGCATAGAACAAAAAGCTAAGTCGAATAAATGTTCTTTAGTTGTTTTGCGGCCTAACTTATAAACAGCAGGTAAATATTTATATTGTCCCCATTTACTTTTACCTTTAGTCTTTAAAAGTAATTGTGGAAGTATCTCTGCTTTTATATTTTGGAAAAGATTTCCCTTGATTTTTAATCCAATTACCCCTTGATAACCATTTTCACAGGCTTTTAATCCTGTATATATTTCACCATTACAAAATTCAGAGAAGATTTGAAACTGATTAATTTTATCTATAGCTTTATGGGGAGACCAAACTTCATAAGATTTTTTACCCTTAAAATCGAGCCATGCTTTTCTTTTGCATCTTGTAAAACTTTTTAAATGAAGAGAATTCAAATTATTTTTTAAGGGCGGTTTTAAAATTTACTCATATAAATTATTATAGATAATTAAAAGAAATCAAGGAAATTTGAAATTTGACAGCTGATAAATTAGATAAAATAAAATTTGGAACTGATGGTTGGAGAGGAATTATTGGTTTTGACTTTAACCTGTCCAATCTTTCAAAAGTTGTTGTCGCTGCATGTCAGGAGTTGCATTATCAATACTATAAAGAAGTTAATTCAAAGAAAATTATTATTGGATATGATCGTAGATTTATGGCTTGTGAATTCGCCAAGCAAATAGTGCCTTATGTAAGAGGGTGTGGTTTAGAACCGATCTTATCTGATAGCTTTGTTACAACACCCTCTTGTAGTTTCTATGCCAAAGAAGTCCGTTGTCTTGGAGCGTTAGTAATTACTGCAAGTCATAATCCATATAATTGGCTAGGTCTGAAAATAAAGAGCTTTAATGGATGTTCTGTTGACGAATCTTTTACAAGTGAAGTTGAAAAAAGATTAATGCTTGGAAATTCCATTGAAAAAATAGATGGTATTAATCAATTGGAAGATATTAAGAAATTTCATTTAGATAGAATTAAATCCCTTTTTGATATTGACTATATTTCCAAGAGATTAAAAAAAATGAAATTGAGAATTTTTGTAGATTCTATGCATGGTTCAGCTGCAAATTGTATGGCTGAGATTTTTGCTTCTGATGATTTAGAAGTTATTTCAGAAATCAGGAAAGATGCTGATCCTTTTTTTGGAGGAAAACCTCCTGAACCTCTTTTGAATTATGCAGATGATCTAAAACAAACACTAATGAAAAATTCAACAAATGAAGTGAAAACTTTAGGAATTATATTTGATGGAGATGGTGATAGAATTGCGGCAATTGATGAAAAAGGAAGATACTCTAGTACACAAGATTTACTCCCATACTTTATTAGCTATTTGGGCGAAATTAAAAACAATTCTTATCCAGTTTTAAAGACTGTTAGTGGTTCAGATATTATTAAAAATATATCAGAGAGTCAAAATAGAGATGTTTTTGAACTTCCAGTTGGTTTTAAATATATTGCTGAAAAAATGATTAAAGAAAAAATATTTATTGGAGGAGAGGAATCTGGGGGAGTTGGTTTTGGGGACTTTATGCCTGAAAGAGATGCTCTATATGCAGCGATGGTTTTATTAAATGGAATTGCTGAAAAATCTCAATATTTATATGAAACCTTAGATGAAATTCAAGAAGATTTTGGGCCAAGTTTTTATAAAAGAATTGATATTAAATTTCCAAATCAGTCAGAAAAAAATAACGTAAAAGAATTTATAATAGATAATATTCCTGAGAATATTAATAATCACAAGTTAAAAAGTTTCTCTAAGATCGATGGAATAAAGTTGAGAATTGATAAAAATTTTTGGCTTCTTTTTAGGTTCTCAGGAACGGAACCTCTTTTAAGGTTATATTGTGAAGCACCAAAAGAATCTTATCTAATTGAGGTATTAGAGTGGGGTCAAGAATTTATAAATTTGGCAGGAAAATAAGTATGAAAAATTTATTTTTAGCGAGTAAGAATATAGGTAAAATTGAAGAATATAAGAAATTGCTTTCTGGAGTTAATTGTAAATTGTTACTCCAGCCAGAATCATTAGAAGTTGAAGAGGATGGACTGACATTTAGAGATAATGCAATTAAAAAAGCGAGTGAAGTTTCGAGAAAAACGAATAATTTTTCAATAGCAGATGATTCAGGAATTTGTATTGAAGCACTAGGTGGTAAGCCTGGCATTTACTCATCTAGATATGCAGAAAATGATCAGAAGAGAATTGAACGAGTTTTAAGAGAACTTGATGGAGTTCAAAATAGAAGGGCTTTCTTTATTGCTAATATTTGTGTTTGTTCCCCAATTGGTGAAGTGATTATTGAATCTGAGGCCAAATGTCAAGGCAATATTATTTTAAACCCTAGAGGAAAAAGTGGTTTTGGGTATGACCCAATTTTTGAGGAGAGTTCTACCAGATTAACTTTCGCAGAAATGAATAATAATATTAAAGACTCTTGTAGTCATAGAGGTAAAGCATTAAAAAAAATTATTCCAGATTTAATTAAAATTTTTTCTTAAATTCAATTAACCCAAGATCCATGAAGTCCATGAGGAATTGAAATAGGTAATTCATAAACAGCTAATTCTTTTAAGTCTTTTGCGTCTAATATCACTAAATCGCTTCCTCTTCTTTCTCCGTTCCATAGAAGTATAAATAAAAATCCCTCATCTTCTTTTGAAGAGTTTTCTGATGGAACCATAATTGGTTCACTAACAAATCCACTTGGACCTGCTGACCAAAAAATCTCTTCCTTAGAAGTTAAATTTATTTTTTTTATTGCTTGAAGTGGAGCGTTCCCCAGCTTTTGAGATGTGCTTGCCATCCAACTAAAAGTTGCTTTTAATCCTAAGTTTTTAGGATTAACAACAGCAAATTCACAACATTGTTCACTGAAAGTTTCAAGTTTACAAGTTTTTGCCTTTAGATCGATAATTGATCTTTTCAGTTTTCCTTCTGGATACTTATCAAAGTCAATATCCCTAAAATTCTCGTCAGGACCCACTGATGGGAAATCATCATAAAAAATACTATCTAATACGATTTTGGAATCTTTTTCAAATGCGTTTACATGATGAAAAACGAATCCTTCTGGAGCATCTATTGTTAAAGGAGGCTGTCCTCTGAATAATCCACTTTCTCTGGGGATGATAAAAAACTTTGCCTTTTTATTTGGATTTGACTTTAGACATTGTGCTGCTCCTCTTTGACCCATTACAAATGGAAGAGGATTGAAATCAATAGCATTCTGTAAAAATATTGCCCAATTAGTTGTAATTGCGAAATCATGAAGGAATGCAAAGCCATTAAAGGAATCTTTTCTGTCAAAAATGAGCTCTCCAGAATTTGTACCAGCATTATCAAATTCCATTAATCTAATGGTACTTTTTGGCCCGGTTTGTACTCCAAAAGTTACTAAAAGTTCTGAAGATGCATTTGAGTTTAGGTCTGTTTTGGGATGAGCACTGAATGCTTCGTTAGGCTTGAGTACTCCTTTTAATGTTGTTAAACCAATAGTTTCAAGATTATTAGGATCCATTGCATGTGGACCTGCTGCTTCCCATAATGCGAGAATTTCATCTCCTAATTTAATGACATGTGTATTAGCGATATTCTTGAATTTTAGATCTAATGCATTATTTAAAATCCCTCCATTTTTTTGTGTACCAAAAACACCTCTATAAATAAATTTATCTATTTTTTCTTCCTCCAGATAGCCTTTAGTTTTAACAAATCTATTTGTTAAGAATGGCTGACCATTTTTGAATTTTATTGATGTTATCATCCCATCACCATCAAATGGATGATGAACCCATTGTCCACCTCTCTCTAATATTCCTGGTCCATTTCTTAATAATGTTCCATTTAAATTCTTAATATTATTACCTTTGCTAATTTTTAGAGGTTCTTTAGTTAGCTCCTTTTCTACATTTTGATAAGCACTTGACCAATCTTCTTTTTTAAAAATATTAAATTTATCAATTTTTTTATCTTGTAAATTAGTCACAACAAAATAGTTACTTTATCTATCTTCGCCAAAAATCAACTGAATTGTGGCTGATTCGAAAAAATTCCTATTTTATTGTTTTTCTAACATTCCTTTACTGCTTGGAATTGAATCAGATCTTCTTGGATCTATCTCGGTAGCCATTCTCATTGCTCTTGAAAACGCTTTAAAGCACGACTCAACTATGTGATGTGAATTACTTCCTCGTATTTGATTAATATGCAGAGTAATACCGCTGTTATTTACAAAGGCAATAAAAAATTCTCTTACTAGTTCAGTATCATAATTTCCTATTCTTGGGGCTTTTAATTGAAGATCATAAGATAGATGCGGTCTACCAGAGCAGTCTAAAGTGACTTGAACTAATGCTTCATCTAATGGGGCAAAGAAATGTCCAAATCTGCTTATTCCTTTTCTTTCTCCCAAGGCTTTTGAAAATGCTTTGCCTAATGCGATTCCTACATCTTCATTTGTATGATGATCATCAATATGGGTATCTCCTATTGCTTTTATTTTTAAATCGAACAAACCATGACTGGATATTTGATGAAGCATATGATCTAAGAATGGTATCCCGGTATCAATCTCAGAAATTCCATTTCCATCTAAGTTTATACATACAGAAATATCTGTTTCATTTGTTTTTCTTTTTATTTCAGATTGCCTTAGAGATGACATTTTTATGCAAAAAACTTAGTTTACATTCCATTAATGCAGTAACCTGCATCAACATAAATTGTTTGGCCTGATATGCCGCTAGATAGGTCACTTAATAAAAAAGCAGCTGTATTACCTACTTCTGTTTGAGTGACTGTTCTGCGTAAAGGAGCCTTTTCTTCAACATTGTGAATCATATCTAAAATGCCACCTATAGCAGAACTCGCAAGTGTTCTTATAGGCCCAGCACTTATTGCGTTAACTCTGACTTGTTTTTCGGGACCAAGTTCTGCAGAAAGATATCTTACTGAAGCTTCTAAAGCTGCTTTAGCAACTCCCATCACGTTATAGTTAGGAATCGCCCTTTCTGAACCTAAATAAGTTAATGAGACAACTCCAGCACCATCACTAAAAAGTGGTTTTGCGGCTTTACATAAAGGTGCTAACGAATACGCACTTATATTAAGAGCCCTATCAAAACCCTCTGAAGTGGTAGCACTATAATCTCCAATCAATTCATCGCGTCCTGCAAATGCTAAGCAGTGAACTAATCCGTCAATTTGCCCCCAATTGTCTTTTATATTTTTAAAGATTTCTTCAATTTGAGCTGGATTTTGAACATCAAGAGGCAAAAATAAGGATGGGTTTAAAGGTTCAGTTAGATCTCTAACTTTAGACTCGAATCTTCCCTTATCATCAGGCAAATATGTGATTCCAAGTTCTGCTCCAGCTTTTGAAAGTTGTTGAGCGATACCCCATGCTATTGAACGATTGTTGGCAATTCCCGTAACAAGAATTTTTTTGCCAGTTAGATTAAGAAGCATTTTGTTTATTATTTCTATTATTCTCCTATATAGAAGTACCGATCTTTACGGAATACTGCAAAATATACAATAATTTTCAAATATCAAAGAATTTTTAACTTAAACATGGTAATAACAAATTCTATGATTTTGGAATTAGGTTCCAACCCTCTATCTGGAAAAGATTTGAGCTCTGCCGTAAAAGATTTGAATCAAGATAATTCTTATCCTTCAAATCAGATGCCTTCTTTAGGTTGCAATATAAAATTGACTCCGAGTAAAGAGCTAAGTTGGTTTAAATGAATTAAAAAATTTTTTTTACCCATAGAAATATGGTTTAGGGTTAATATATTTACTATGCAGATACCTCCATTTACTTTAGATAGGCAGTTTCAAGAAATTGGCTCTGAAATTGAGAGTGAGGTCTCTAAAGTTTTAAAAGGTGGCCAGTATATTGGAGGACAAGAAATTGCCAAATTTGAGAAGAGTTTTTCAAATCTGATTGGGGTTGAAAATACTATTGGATGTAATAGTGGAACTGATTCTTTAGTATTAGCTTTGCGCGCATTAGATATTGGTGTAGGTGATGAAGTTATAACCTCATCTTTTAGCTTTTTTGCAACTGCAGAGGCTATAAGTGCAGTTGGTGCTAATCCTGTTTTGGTAGATATAGATCCAGAAACTTATCTCATTAATACTGAACTAATAGAACAAGAAATAAATTCTAATACCAAGGCAATTATGCCAGTTCATCTATTTGGTAATGCAGTGAATATGACCTTAATAAAATCTTTGGCCAAGAAATATGACTTAAAAGTAATCGAAGATTGTGCTCAGGCAACATGCACAATGTGGGAAACTTCCAAAGTTGGTAGTATCGGTGATATAGGCTGTTTTAGCTTTTTCCCTACTAAAAATTTAGGAGCAGCTGGAGATGGTGGAGCAGTAACAACTTCAGATCAGAAGATTGCAAAAAAAATTAGAGAACTGGCTGTTCATGGTAGCCCAATAAGATATCATCATACCCAAATTGGATATAACAGCAGACTTGATACCATTCAAGCCGCCATATTAAACATTAAAATTAAATATATTTCTAAGTGGATTAATAATCGCCAAAAAATTGCTAATAATTACCTTGATTTATTAGAAAAAAATCCATTTATTAGTTTTCCAAAAATTAGCTCTGATTCAATTTCCCATTCTTGGAATCAATTTGTAATCAAATTAAGAAACGATAAATATTTTTTAAATGAAGATTTTTCAAATTTATTTGATACTGATTGCAAAAAATACTATTCCTTAAGGAATTTGGTAAAAAAACAACTTTTTGAAAAAGGTATTAATTCAATTATTTATTATCCAATTCCAATACACGCACAAATAGCTTACGAAAATAAAAATTTTTCTAGAAGAAAACTCATTAATACAGAAAGAATTTGTACAGAAGTTCTTAGTCTTCCAATGTTTCCTGAAATTTCTTATGAAGAGCAAGTTTATGTAGCAGAAAATTTAAATAAAGTTTTAAAGAATTGTATAGAGGAAATTCAAATTTCAGCATAAAGTGATTTAAATAATCTTTGTTGTATGTTGTGATTGACAATAGGGCTTGAATAATTATTTTTTTCTAAATTAGATATCTCCCCATTTAATAATTCTGAATTTGACACTTTAGATAATTCAGGAATCCAATATTTTATATATTCGCAAATAGGATCAAATTTTTTTGCTTGGGTATATGGATTAAAAATTCTAAGTGGTTTTGGATCCATACCGCTACTGGCACTCCACTGCCATCCCCCATTATTTGCAGCTAAGTCTCCATCAACCAAAGTCTCCATAAATTTTTTCTCGCCCATTTGCCAATTGCACATAAGATCTTTTACCAGAAATGAAGCGACTATCATCCTACATCTGTTATGCATCCAGCCAGTACTATTTAGTTGACGCATTGCAGCATCAACTATAGGTACTCCGGTCTCTCCGTCGCTCCAATGCTGAAACCATTCATTATTGTTTTGCCATGGAAAGTGATCCCATTTTTTTCTATATGGACCTTTCTCTAGCTCTGGGAAATGGAATAAGCAATGTTGATAAAATTCACGCCAAACAAGTTCTTTTTGCCAAGTTTCAATTGATAGATAATTTCCTTGATTTGCAAAATCTGAATTTAAATTTAATGTGGCGTTCCAAATTTTTCTAATGCTAATGGTACCGAATCTGAGAGATGCACTTAGAAAAGATGTCCCATTATGGGAAGGAAAATCTCTTTCAGAATTATAAGAATATATTTTTTTTTCATTAATGAAGTTTTCTAATAATGTTTCTGCAGCATCTTCTCCAGGTCTACATGGACAAATATTCGAACCAGGAAATTTGATATTTTTGATAAATTTCTCTAGAACCGAATCAGATGAATTTATTGTCTTATTTTCTTTTAGTTTATTATCTATATCTTTAAACTGGAAACCAACTTTATCTTGGTCATAAGGACCTAATAAATTCATTTTTGATTTAAGGTTTTTATAAAAAGGCCCATAAACTGAATAAGGTCTATTATTTCCGGAAAATATTTTTAAAGGTTCTACTAATAAGTGATCCCAAGTTTCAATAACTTGAATATTTTGTTCTTTTAAATTTTTTTTTATTTGTAAATCGCGATTAATCTCATAAGGTTCAATTGATCTATTCCAAAAAACAAATTTAGCATCTATTTTCTTTGCTAATTGAGGAATTATGAATACTGGATCACCTTCTGCTATAACTAATCTACTACCCATTTTTTTCCAGTTATTACCTAATTCTTGAAGCGAATTTCCTAGAAACCAAGCTCTTGAATTTGCATTGAAATCGTGTGAGTAATTTTTATCAAATATATAAGTTGAAGTGATAGCATTTGATAATGAAAATGCTTTGGTTAAAGCTTGATTATCAAATATTCTCAAATCCTTTCTATGCCAAAAAAGTATTCTAGGTTTATTCATAATTTATCTAAAAATTGTTTAGCTCTAAACCAAGCCGTCACGGTTTTTGCGTCAAGAATTTCATCCCCACTAGAAATAAGATTATCTAGTTCGTCGGGATCTAAAATTAATACTTCTATATCTTCATCTAAATCTCCTTTAACCTCGGAATTGAGTTTGTTTAAATCACGAGCTAAAAATAAATAAATTTCTTCATCTGCATATCCAGGAGCAGGAACAAGAGTGCCTAGTTCATCCCATTTGTTTGCACTGAATCCAGTCTCTTCTTGTATTTCTCTTTGAATGGAATTAATAGGTGTTTCACCTATTTCTAATGTACCTGCTGGAAATTCTAATAAATACCTTGAAATAGCAAATCTATATTGCCGGAGAATAATAACTTTATTGTCTTTTGTAATTGGTACGGCTAATGCCGCCCCAGGATGCTTAATGTATCCATATTCACCTTCATGTCCATTTGGAAGCTCAATTCTATTTATTTCGAAACTAAATTTTTTAGACTTTAACTCAGATATTTTTTCTTTAAAAATCGATCTTTTAAGAAGGTTTTTGTTGCACATGAATTTTAAAATAAAGACAGCCTAACAGTTATTTTTTGGTTTTGTAAATCAATCAATAAACCATTTTGGATCATCAAACTTTTTGATTTTTTGGCTTCTACTTAAGATTTCAGATAGTGGTGTAATAACGAAATTCCGATTCATGAATCTAGGGTGAGGTAGTGTTAATTCCTCGTCAATCGTATGAAAATCTTCCCACCAAAGAATATCTAAATCGAGACATCTTGATAACCATTTCTTACCCTTTGGCGTGTTTTCTCTTCCGAAAAATTTTTCCAACTTTTTTAGCTCTTTTAAAAGTAATTTCGCGTTTTTATTTGATGGTTTAGGGAAAGAATTACTTTTTATAAGTAATAGGGTATTTAAATAATTTGGCTGCTCATTCTCAACACCATGAGGTAATGTCTCATAAATTGAAGACCAAAAAAAGTTTGCATGAAATTCGCTTTTCTTTTCTTTTTTTTCGTTGGAACTATCTCCCCACTCATTTATTATTTCCTCTATTTTTGGTTTGCAAATTGATAGTGACTCAAGAGGGCTTCCAAATTTACTATCAATATTTGCTCCGAGGGATATACATAGTCCATTTTTGATATTAAGATTTGATAATTCCACTACAAAAAACAAAGTTATTGGATAAATTCTATATCAGGCATTTTTAAAGTGATTTTGAACCCCGAGTTAAAAGAAAAAGGAGAAATAAAAGATTTAATGAAGTCAAAGGATTCGTTTAGAGCTTTCCCTTTGGCCGCAATTACAGGTCATAGTTTATTGAAATTATCTTTACTTTTGGCGGCAGTTGATCCCAGTTTAGGGGGAGTGATTATTGCTGGCGGAAGAGGTACTGGTAAGTCAGTATTAGCAAGGGGTTTACATACTTTACTTCCTCCTATAGAGGTATTAAATAATGAATTAATACTGGAAAAGCTAACTAAGAAAAATAGTGGAACTTCATTAAGACCTATTGGTAGGAACCTAGATCCAGATAAACCAGAGGAATGGGATATTAGTACTAATAAATTGTTGGAGGAGGTAATTGGAAGTGATTATTTGAATCAAATTGAAGAAATTCCGAAAAAAGTAAGAGAGGCTCCATTTATTCAAGTTCCCATTGGCATAACTGAAGACAGGCTTGTTGGATCAATTGATGTCGCTGCATCATTAAGTACGGGGGAACAAGTATTTCAACCTGGAATTTTAGCAGAGGCTCATAGAGGTGTTCTTTATGTAGACGATATAAATTTATTAGATGATGGCATTGTAAATTTGATTCTTGAAGCTACAGGTAGAGAGAAAAATAATATTGAAAGAGATGGTTTAAGCCTTTCTCATCCTTGTAAGTCACTTTTAATAGCAACTTATAATCCTGAAGAAGGTGCTTTAAGAGATCATGTTTTAGATCGTTTTGCTATTGTGCTTTCCGCAGATCAATCTATTGATAATGCTCAAAGAGTTGAGATTACAAAATCTGTTTTATCACACGCAGAAAATAATATTAAATTTTCAGAAAAATGGTCGGAAGAATCCGATAATTTATCTACTCAATTAATTTTGGCAAGGCAATGGTTAAAGGATGTCAAGATAACAAAAGAGCAAATAACCTATTTAGTGAATGAAGCTCTTAGGGGAGGAGTAGAAGGGCATAGGTCAGAATTATTTGCAGTAAAAGTAGCCAAGGCTAATGCAGCTCTTCGAGGCGATGAGAATGTGAATTCTGAAGACCTAAAAGTCGCAGTAAGGTTAGTTATTCTTCCACGAGCAATGCAAGTGCCTCCAGATGATGATGATATTCAGCCACCTCCTCCAGAGGATCAGAGTCCCCCACCTCCACCTCAATCAAACAATGAAGAGTCTGAACCTGAAGCTAATGAAAATGATGATAATCAAGAGCAAGAACAAGATGAAGATAATTCTGATGGAGAAGAAGAATCTACTCCCGAAATTCCTGAAGAATTTATATTGGATCCTGAGGCATGTATGGTTGATCCTGATTTATTGCTTTTTTCATCAGCTAAAGCTAAAGCGGGAAATAGCGGTAGTAGATCAGTCATATTTAGTGATAGTAGAGGAAGATATGTAAAACCTATTATTCCAAGAGGTAAAGTAAAAAGAATTGCTGTAGATGCTACTCTTCGAGCTGCTGCTCCTTATCAAAAATCGAGAAGATTAAGGAACCCTAATAAATCAATAGTTATTGAAGAAAATGATTTTAGGGCAAAGCTTCTTCAAAAAAAGTCGGGGGCTTTAGTAATTTTTCTCGTTGATGCAAGTGGCTCTATGGCTTTAAATAGAATGCAAAGTGCCAAAGGCGCTGTAATAAGACTTTTAACAGAGGCATATGAAAATAGAGATGAGGTAGCTCTTATTCCTTTTAGAGGTAACCAGGCCGAAGTGCTTTTGCCTCCAACAAGATCAATAACTGCTGCAAAAAGAAGGTTGGAAACAATGCCTTGTGGTGGCGGATCTCCTTTGGCACATGGACTAACACAATCAGCAAAAGTAGCAAAAAATGCTCTTTCAACAGGAGATATAGGTCAAGTTATTGTTGTAGGGATCACTGATGGCCGAGGAAATGTACCATTAGGATTATCTCTAGGACAGAATGAGGTTGAAGGAAAAGATAACGAAAATGAAAATGTCAATTTAAAACAGGAGGTTCTAGATATCGCTGCAAAATATCCCATGCTTGGGATAAAACTCTTAGTAATTGATACAGAGAGAAAATTTATAGCAAGTGGATTTGGTAAAGAATTAGCAGAGGCTGCTCAAGGTAAATACGTCCAATTGCCAAAAGCTACAGATAAAGCTATCGCCGCTATGGCTTTAAATGCTATCAATGAATTCTAAATATTTCTTATGGATAAATTTCGTTAAGGAATTTTGAAAGTCCAATCGTTAAATCTCTTATAGATTTAGTTAATTCTTTATCTTGTGTTAATTTTTCAAAATCATCGCTCATATTATCTATTTTGGTTGAGATAGACCTAGCAGCATTAATTGTTAATTTAATATCATTAAGAGTTTCTTTGTCGTCAATAGTAGACAAAATATTATTTAAATGATTAGCAGCAATTGTAACTTCTTTTATTAGAGGTTCAATTCTTTGTAGCTCTTGTTTCGATAAGTAAATTAATTCATCAAGATTTTCTTGTGTTCTGTCAAATTGGTCAATTGAGTTAACGATGTTTTCAACTAAGTTTTCTTGATTTGTGTCTTTTAAAAGTTGACTTATTTTATTAGTTATATTTGAGAGACTTGATAGTTGTTTACCTGTGATAGTGTCTCCCTGACAAATAATTAATTTGGTATCGCATTTTTCGGATATAGGCTTTGCAATGTTTTTAGGAATTGTCTTGTCACTAGTTTCTAAAGCAACTTGTACATCCCCTCCAAGGAAAGAATTTGTAACTACCCTTGCAAATGCTGGCCTTGGAAGAATAATTTCAGGATTATTTAGAACTATTTTTGCTTTAATTGATTCATTCGTGAACGAGATATCTTCTATTGATCCAACTAAGATTCCTCTGTAAGTAACTGGAGATTTTTTTGATAAACCACTTGCGTTATTAAATTCAGCAAAGAGGTACCAATTTTTTGAAGATAATCTCACTCCTCTTAGCCAAAAAGAAAAAAATGTGAATATTAAAATTCCTCCTAATAAGGAAAAACCAACTATTGAATCTCTTAAGCTTCTACGCATAATTTCTAAATGTCTTTGGGTTGCATTGGACCATCAAGTTTTCCATTCCTAAATTGAAATACATAAGGATCTTTACTCTTTTTAAATTCCTCAATTGAGCCTGCCCATCTGAATTTGCCTCCATAAAGCATTAAAACTTTATCTGAAGTCCTTTCTATAGTACTAAGAACATGGCTAACTACAATAGATGATCCGCTAGCTTTATCATTTGTCTTATTAATTAAATCTTCAATTCTTGATGAGGCAATTGGATCAAGGCCGGCAGTTGGTTCATCAAAAAGTAATAAAGGTTTAGACTTTGCATTAAGAGTTTGATCAGTTATTAATGCTCTAGCAAAACTTACTCTTTTTTGCATGCCTCCACTTAATTCATTTGGAAGTTTTTTCTCAACATTAAATAACCCTACCTCAGCTAAGCATTCACATACTATTTCATTAATTAACTTTTTAGATAGGTTTTTATTTCTCTTAAGGAGAAAACCTACATTTTCTTCAATAGTTAAAGATCCTAATAAAGCAGGATTCTGAAAAACTAGTCTTACATCAGGCGGATTATTTTGGTCTAATCTCAAATATCTTTGCTTTTCACCAAATATTCTCAATTCTCCTTTGGTAGGTAGAATGAGTCCTGCTAATATTTTTAATATAGTTGATTTACCAGAACCTGAGGGGCCAACAATAGCTAATTTCTCTCCATTATTAAGTTCAAAATTTATTTGATCAAGCACATTAACTTCACCCCAGCTTATTGAGAGGTTTTTTGTTTCAACTGCAAGGTTTGACTTTTTCAAGACTTATATTAGAGAGCATCTATATATTTCATTTTGCCTATTTTTAGAAATAAAAAAAGGATGTATTAATTTGATTTATAATGATTCTATGTAGTTTTTAAATTTGAAAAAAATAATTTAAGAGGCTTTTTAATGAATAAGCGTAAAAAAAGGGTAAGAAGATACTATAAGAATTTTAAAAAGTCTAATTTTGACTTGTTGAAGAAAATCTTAAGAATTTTGAGTTGGCTTTTGCCAGGATTAGTTATAAAAAGATGGATGTTCACCTCCGCGATAGGTTTTTTGACTACATTATTAGGCGTGGTAATTTGGACAAATTTAAGACCGCTTTATTGGCTTATTGAAATCTTTTTTTCGGTAATTACAGGTTTAACTAATATTTTGCCTGTTTCATTAATGGGGCCATTGATTTTTGTTATTGGAATATTATTAATAGGGATTGGACAAAATAGAAGTATTAACTCTATTCAAAAAGCACTTGTGCCAGAAAAAGATACATTTTTAGTTGATGCATTAAGAATTAAAAGTAAATTAAACAGAGGCCCAAATATTGTTGCAATTGGAGGCGGTACAGGCTTATCTACTTTATTAAAAGGCTTAAAAAATTATAGTAATAACATCACAGCAATCGTAACTGTATCTGATGATGGTGGAAGTAGTGGAATTCTCAGAAAACAATTAGGTGTGCAACCTCCAGGAGATATTAGAAATTGTTTGGCGGCCTTATCAAACGAAGAACCTACTTTAACTAGATTATTTCAATACAGATTTTCAGGGGGAAGTGGTCTGGAGGGTCATAGTTTTGGGAATCTATTCTTGTCAGCTTTAACAACAATTACAGGTAGTTTAGAAAAAGCAGTTCAAGCCTCTAGTAAGGTTTTGGCGGTACAAGGTCAAGTTTTACCTGCAACAAATATTGATGTTATGTTATGGGCCGAATTAGAAGATGGTGAAAAAATTTTTGGTGAAAGTAAGATCAGTGAATCTAAGAAATTAATTTCGAGGATTGGTTACTTACCAGAAAATCCTTCAGCTCTTCCAAGTGCTCTTGAATCTATAAAAGAAGCTGATTTAATTGTTCTTGGCCCAGGTAGTTTATACACTTCTTTATTGCCTAATCTTTTAGTACCAGAGATAGTAGATGCCTTATTGCAAAGTAATGCTCCTAAAATTTATATTAGTAATTTGATGACTCAGCCTGGAGAAACAGATGGACTTGATGTATATCAACATATCAAAGCAATAGAAAAACAATTATCAAATTTTGGAGTTAATACTCGAATTTTTAACTCAATCTTATCTCAGATTCAATTTGAAAAGTCTCCATTAGTAGACTATTACGAAAGTAAAGGGGCAGAGCCTGTCCAATGTAATAAAGAAAAGTTATTATCTGAGGGCTATTATGTTTTGCAAGCACCATTATATTCAAAAAGAATAACTCCAACCCTTAGACATGATCCAAGGAGACTTGCAAGAGCAGTTATGTTTATTTACCGCAAATTAAAAAGATTAAATTAATACGCATCTTGAAGTTCATAGAAATCTGGCTGAATATAATCTTTTCGTAGTGGCCATCCTCTCCAATCTTCAGGCATTAATAATCTTTTAGGGTTGGGGTGATCAATAAAATTTATTCCATACATATCAAAAGTTTCTCTTTCTTGCCAATCACTTCCTTTAAAAATTTTATATAAGCTAGGGATTGATAAGTCAGAATCTCTTTTTAAGAAAACTTTTAATCTGACTTCTTTAATTTTTTTGATTTTTTGTAAATCATCAACAGTTATAAAATGGTAGAAACTTACAAGATTTTTGCCTGGTCCCTCATCATATCCTCCTTGACATTGAAGATAGTTAAAACCGTAATTTCTTAAGGCAGATACTGCTTCATATAATTTGTCAGGTTCCACAGAAATATTTTCAATTCCTATGTGATCATCAGGTAAAGATTGATTTGGAACTCCATCTTTAGACAAAGATTGGCTTATAAAGCCTTCTTTTTCTATTGAATTATCTGAGGATTTGGCTAAACCGTCTTTTTCCATTAATTTTCTACAGTATCAATAGTTTCAGCTTTTTCGTTCTTTTCAGATAGCTCAGTTATTTTTTCTTTATTGGAGGAAGGAATTGCTTTTGTTGAAGTTTTGTTTAAATATTCACCTGTATTTTCTGAGAAAACAAGATTCATTTCATGATCAATTGTTATGTATCTGTGGGTTTGTTCAGTTTTTGTACGCTCTAAGATTGATTCGTTCCCAACTTTTTTTCTTAATTTGATTACGGCGTCAAAAATTGCTTCTGGTCTTGGTGGACATCCTGGAAGATATAAATCAACCGGAATCAATTTATCAACACCTCTTACAGCAGTTGTAGAATCTGCGCTGAACATTCCCCCTGTGATTGTGCAAGCACCCATAGCAATAACATATTTTGGTTCAGGCATTTGTTCATAAAGTCTGACTAGGGCTGGAGCCATCTTCATAGTTACTGTTCCTGCAACTATTAGCAAATCTGCTTGCCTTGGCGAGCTTCTAGGTACTAATCCAAATCTATCAAAATCAAATCTAGATCCGATTAAGGCGGCAAATTCTATAAAACAACAAGCTGTTCCATACAAGAGAGGCCATAGACTGCTTAGTCTAGCCCAATTATGAAGATCGTCTAAGCTTGTCAATATAATGTTTTCGCTTAAATCTGTAGTAACTTGGGGTGCACCAAGAGGGTTGCAAGACCCTTCTCGAATTTCTCTTATTGCTTTTGGGGATAATTGTGGATTCAATTTTTTAACTCCATTCTAAAGCACCTTTTCTCCATGCGTATGCCAGGGCAATAACTAGTATTGCAATGAAGATTAAAGCCTCAATAAAAGCTAATAAGCCTAATCTATTGAAGGCAACAGCCCAAGGATAAAGGAATACTGTCTCAACATCAAATATAACGAAAACCAAGGCAAACATGTAATAACGAATATTAAATTGAATCCATGCTCCTCCAATAGGCTCCATTCCAGATTCATATGTAAGTTTTCTTTCCCCTGTTCTACCTTTTGGGGCAACGATGAGATTAGTAACTAGAGCTAATACTGGAACAGCTGCGGCAATTAGAAGGAAACCTAAAAAGTATTCATAGCCAGTTAATAAAAACATCTTAAAAAATTAATTTTGAATAAAAGTCGCTTAATTAAGCAAAATCTTTTAAAGTTCTTAAAGAACAATAATAAACCGTGAGTGAAAACATTCAACCAGCCTCTGAGGAAAACAAAATAGTTGAAGACTTTGAGAAAGAAAAACTTTCTGAAAATCCCTCAGTAGTAAATGTTGAACAACCTATCCTTAATCTAGAACAAAATAGATTCGAATGTAGAAGTTGTGGATATATTTATGATCCGTCTGAAGGAAATAAAAAATTAAACATACCTAAAAATACTCCTTTTTCAGAGTTGGACGGTAATACCTTCGCTTGCCCTGTTTGTCGAGCTGGTAAAAATTTTTATAAGGATATTGGATCTAGAGCAAAACCTAGCGGATTTGAAGAGAATTTAGTTTATGGATTTGGATTTAATAGTTTACCTTCTGGACAAAAAAATATATTGATTTTTGGAGGTCTGGCGTTTGCTGCTGCTATGTTCCTTTCTTTGTACTCTTTGCATTAATATATAAAAATGAAAAAAATTATTACTAGTATTCCCAATCTTCTTTTATCTGTAGTTCTCTGTTTTGTTTTAAGCAGCTGTTCATCTACAGGAGTAAAGATGACTGATAGCAGCCCATGGAAAACAATTCAGTTTGAGGACCAGGCTAATGCTTTAGATGTTGATTTTATAGATGATAGAAATGGATTTTTAGTAGGTTCTAATAGACTGATTATGGAATCTAATGATGGAGGAGAAACTTGGGAAAAAAGAAATTTAGATTTACCAAGTGAAGAGAATTTTCGTCTCCTAGATATTGATTTTAAAGGTGAAGAGGGATGGTTAATAGGTCAGCCTTCATTGGTTATGCATACACTTGATGCAGGAAAGAATTGGACGCGTTTATCTCTAGGTAACAAATTACCAGGCCAACCATTTCTAATAACAACTGTCGATGCTGGGGTTGCAGAATTAGCTACTACTGCAGGTGCTATTTATGAAACATCAGATAGTGGTGAATCATGGAACGCAAAAGTTGTTGATGCATCTGGTTCTGGAGGTGTAAGAGATTTAAGAAGAACTAATAAAGGAGAATATGTAAGTGTAAGTAGTCTAGGTAATTTCTTTTCTACTTTGGAAAAGGATAGTGATGCATGGATAGCTCATCAAAGAGCTAGTAGCAAAAGAGTTCAAAGTATTGGTTTTAATCCAGAAGGAAGTTTATGGATGCTTTCTAGAGGAGCAGAAATTAGATTTAATGAAGACACTAACGACTTGGAAAATTGGTCAAAGCCTATCATCCCAATTCTTAATGGATACAATTACCTAGACATGGGATGGGATCCAAATGGTGATATATGGGCTGGCGGGGGTAATGGAACTTTAATAGTAAGTAAAGATCAAGGTAAAACTTGGAATAAAGATCCAATTGCTTCTGAATTGCCAACAAATTACATTAAAATAGTTTTCCTTGATAAGGAGGCTTTAGATAATCAGAAAGGATTTGTACTTGGAGAGCGTGGTTATATCCTTAAATGGAATAGTTAACTTTGAATAACTTGAGTCAATAGTAAAAAAAAAATTAATTTTTGAAAGATTTAGCAACTGTCTGTAACCAACCTGTAAATTTCTTCGCGAACTTATGATTTTACACTGTAAGATCATAGGGTAAACATTTGTGATTATGGCCGCAGGTTCAACGGGTGAACGCCCATTCTTTGAAATAATCACCAGTATTAGATACTGGATTATTCATGCAGTAACATTACCAGCTATCTTTATAGCAGGCTTCTTATTTGTATATACAGGTTTAGCTTACGATGCTTTCGGAACTCCTCGTCCAGATAGTTATTTCCAATCATCTGAATCTAAAGCACCTGTCGTAACACAAAGATATGAAGCTAAATCTCAACTAGATTTAAGAACAAAATAACAATGACTAATTCTCAAGCTCCAATGCAGGCTGCGGAAGTCCGCGTTTATCCTATATTTACTGTTCGTTGGCTAGCAGTTCACGCTCTTGCTATCCCATCAGTATTCTTTTTAGGTTCTATTGCTGCTATGCAATTCGTAGCCCGATAAATTTAACTATCATGCAAGTAAACGAAAATCCTAACAAAGTTCCAGTTGAACTTAATCGTACAAGCCTTTATTTAGGCTTATTATCAGTCTTCGTATTGGGAATTTTATTTTCCAGTTACTTTTTCAATTAAATTAAAATCATGAGTAAATTAAAAGGACCTGATGGAAGAATTCCAGATAGACTTCCCGACGGTAGGCCAGCAGTTGCATGGGAAAGAAGATGGACTGAAGGTACTCTTCCTCTATGGCTTGTTGCTACAGCAGGTGGAATTGCAGTTATCTTCGTTTTAGGAATATTCTTCTATGGTTCATACCAAGGCGTAGGAGCTGGAGGCTAACAAATCCTTACCTTAACCTGATAATCACTTATATCAAATAAGCCTAATAAGAATCAGTGAATATCCTTAGTTTCTCTTTTGTAGAACTTGGGATATTTTCTTTTTGGGTTATCAATCCATCTTTTAATGAAAAGTGAGATTTACTTTTTGGTCTTTCTTTTTCAATTAATTTAGCTACTTCAAATATTATTTTATTAGCCACTTCAGTATTTGATCTGAGATTATCCAAAACCATATCTACAGAAACTTCTTGATGAGTTTGATGCCAGCAATCATAATCAGTAACCATAGATAAGGAGGAATAAGCTATTTCAGCTTCTTTAGCTAATCTTGCTTCTGTGTGGTTCGTCATTCCAATTATTGAACATCCCCAACTCCTATATAAATTAGATTCTGCTCTAGTTGAGAAAGCGGGACCTTCCATTGCTAGATAGGTACCCCCTCTATGCAATTGTCTACCGCCAGGAATATTTTTTTCTCCAATTTCACTTAATATACGTGATAAATTTGTGCAAAAGGGATCTCCCATAGTTACGTGAGCAACAGCTCCCTCGTTAAAGAAGGTTGCAGGTCTATTTTTTGTCCGGTCTATAAATTGATCTGGAACCACTATATCAAGAGGCCTTATCTGTTCTTGTAATGAACCAACTGCTGATGGAGCGATAATCCATCTTACTCCCATTGATCTTAGAGCCCAAACATTAGCTTTGTAAGGGATTTCAGAAGGATTTAAACTATGTGTTCTGCCATGTCTAGGAATAAATGCTATCTCTAGGTTTCCAAGTTTATATACTTTTATTGAATCAGAAGGTTTACCATAGGGAGTATTGATTTCTAATTCTCTTAAGTACTCTATTTGATCCATTGAATAAAATCCACTTCCACCAATCACTCCTAATCTTGATTTTTCAATTGGTAATAAATGTTCTTTATTCATAGTGATGTAAATGGCTTTTAATCATCTGGTACTAATTGGAGGAGGACACTCAAATGTTTCTTTATTGAAGAAATGGTTAATGTTTCCGAAATTAATGCCAGAAATTCCTGTTTCAATTATATCTAGAGATTCTCATTTGGTTTATTCGGCTATATTCCCATCGGTGATTTCAAAATCAATCACTTTAGAAGAGAGTTTAATTGATATAAAATCTTTAGCAAAAAATGCAAAAGTAACTTTTATAGAAGAAGAAGTAAAGGATATTGATTTCAATTTAAAGAAAATTATTTTAAGTAATAGACCTTCAGTTAATTATTCGAAGTTGGTGCTTAATTATGGAAGTCAAACAATAATTCCAAAAGAATTTGAATCACTAGTTAAAAATCGAAATGCTTTTTCAATTAAACCTTTTTTAAGTGCTTATGACTCAATACTAAAAGAGGACATTTTTGATTCAAGTAATGAACTTCCATTTGTAATTGTTGGGAGTGGCCTTGCTGCAATTGAAGTATCTTATGCTTTGAGAAAAAGATGGGGAGATAGACCATTAAAACTATTATGTGATTCAAGAAAAATTAAAAATAAAATTCTAAAAAGTTTACGGAATTCCAATATTGATTTAGTTGAAAAACTTAATTTTGATTATGGCAAGATTCTTTTATGTACTGGAAATACATCTCCGTTATGGGCACAAAAAGAATTATTAGATTCTGACTCTTATGGCAGAATAATTACAAATCAGAATTTACAGATAAAAAGTTTCTCTGGAATCTTTGCTGTCGGTGATTGCGCAGTTTTAGATTCAGCAAAAAGACCCGCATCGGGAGTTTTTGCTGTAAAAGTTGTAAATACATTAGTACAAAATCTAAAAAAAGATATAGAAGGGAGATCATTAAAAAAGTGGTTTCCTCAAAAGATCGGATTGCAAATAGTAAATATATTTCCAAGCCATCATCCAAAGGCTTTTGCTATATATCGCAATTTTGTTTTTGGCCCTTCTTTTATTTTTTGGATTTTAAAGCATAAAATTGATCTCAACTTTATTAAAAAGTTCAGATCAAAAAGGCTAATTATGAAAAGTAGTGAAAAAAATATTTCATTGAATGATTGCAGAGGATGTGCAGCTAAAATTCCTCAGTTTGTTTTGAATAAATCATTAATAAATTCAAATTTAAATTCTTTTGCCTCATCACCTGAAGATTCAGTTGAGATATATCAAAATGGTCAAGATATTATCTTGCAAAGTGTAGATGGATTCCCTGCTTTGGTAAGTGATCCTTGGCTTAATGCAAAAATCACTACTTTGCATGCTTGCTCAGATTTGTGGGCATGCGGAGCAAAACTTTCATCCGCGCAGGCTTTAATTTCATTACCAAAAGTTGAAAGGGAATTTCAGAGTTACCTCTTTTCTCAATCACTTCAAGGTATTAAATCAACAGTTGAGGATCATGGAGGTGAATTACTTGGAGGCCATACTTTTGAGGCAAGAAGTTTAGTAAATAAACCTTATTCATTAGGAATAGATATTTCTTTAACAGTTCAAGGTATTTTAAAAAATGGAGCAAAACCATGGCGTAAATCTGGAATGAATATTGGAGATATTCTCATGATGTCTAGACCTCTGGGCGTTGGGATTTACTTTGCCGGTCAAATGCAAAATATTAATATGCTAGGTAGTTCTTCTGAAGTAATTAATAATTTAGTAAATAGTCAGCAATATTTGATTGATGAAATTTATCTTTTTCAAAATCAATTTAAAGAATCATTGGTCAATGCTGCGACTGACATTACTGGATATGGATTTATTGGACATCTTAAAGAAATGGTTGAATCATCTAATTTATATAGGCAAAGCAATAATCTTGAGCCACTAAAAGTTTTATTAGATTTATTTGCATTTAAAGCTTATCCTGGAGTATTTGATTTAATAAGAAAAGATGTTAATAGTTCTTTCTTTGAATCTAATAGAGAAATTTTTGACAGAATTTATAAAGTAAATAAGCAAAAAAGAATAATTAATTTTTTAAACGAAAATTCATTAGATCAAGAGACCTTTAACGAGAGAATATCATTACTATTAGATCCTCAAACATGTGGCCCCTTGTTGATTAGTTGCAATCGTAAATATGAAAATGTTCTAAAGGATAAATGGTACAAGGTTGGAGAGGTTGTGAAAATGTAATTAATTTCAATTTAATTGGTCAATTTCCAAATATCTTAATCTTTTTATTTCCTTTCCCATCTCTTTCCCTGGATCCCATCCTTCTTTTTTTAATGTTTCTCCATCTTTTTTTGATTTTATGAATTTGTAAATAAATAACCACTTAAACAAGTTACGCCAGTATGGTCCTCCATCACAAATTAATAATTTGACTGTCTCATCATTAAGGTTTCTGTCCTCAATGAATGCTGTCCAACTTGATGGGGAAAAATGATTGAAATTTTTTTGGTTTGTACTTAATATCTTTTTGATATTTATATAATCTTCTAAGATTTTTATCTCACTATTATTTACCAAAAATCTTTGACACGCTTTTTCTAAATCTTCTGAATCTTTTAATAAGTAAAGTATATGATTTCCCTTTAACTTCTTAATCCAATTTAGTCCTCTTAAAAATCTTTTATCGACTTTAATATTTTCATTTAAGATTGAGATAATCTCCCATTTATGAATTATCGAAATCACATCAGTCAAATTATCGTGTTTGCATATTTCTGCAAGTTCCATCCTTATTCTTATGCCTAGTGCAGGAGGGTAAATCATTTTCTGATGAGTTTCTGAACTTTTCCATGGCCATTGTCTAACTGTTTCTTGAGATTGTTTGAGGGAATTATTTGAAATATTGAAATCTAATCTTGAAGCATATTTTGCACATCTAATTAATCTACTTGGATCATCTGAAATGCTATTACTGTGAAGTAAGTTCAATCTTTTACTTTTTATATCAGAAATTCCTCCATAAAGATCATAGATTTTCCTTGTCGAGACCTCGAAGGCTATTGAATTTATAGTGAAATCTCTCCTCTTAAGATCCTCCTCAATAGTACTTTTATTTACTGTGGGATTTAAACCTGGAGCAGAATAAATTTCTTTTCTTGCAGAAGCAATATCAATTTTATAGTCATTAATATTTATTTCTACAGTGTTGTATAAATTAAATTCCTTGATTAAACATAAATCTACATTTACAATATTTTTTTTTATAAATCTTGCAAGAGAAATAGAGGGTCCTTCAATAACAAGATCAATATCTACAGGTTTAGAAAACGATTTTTTGTGGAATTTACTAATTAATAAATCTCTTAAATAACCGCCAACAAAAGCTACTTTAGTATTGTTATGAGATTCTATGTATTTAGCAATTAGGTTATATAGATTAAATGGAGTTTTGATTAATTCCCCTTGGAGGTAATCAGAGATATCGTTCATGAGTTTTAACTTACATAACGAATTGGAGCTAATCTTGGATCTAGAATTTTACTTCCTTTATCACCAAATTTTACTGCTAAAGATATTTTTTCCCCACTCCCAAAAATATGTATGATTTCACCTTTCCCAAACTTCGAGTGAATTAGCATATCTCCAACTATCCAGCTTTTCCCTTTGCTGGGACCTGAATATAATTTCCTTACTGCATTTATTGGTTTGTTAACAAATTCATTTGGATTGTTTCGATCAACTCTAGTTAAACGATCAAGATGCCAATCTCTTCTAATTGAAGCACCACCAGTTTGTGGTAATTCGCCATCCATTAAATCTTCGGGTATTTCCGAAAGAAATATTGAAGGAATTGTTGCTTCACGCATGCCACCCCATAATCTTCTTTCTCTGGCATGACTTAAGAAAACTCTTTCTTTAGCTCTAGTAATACCTACATAGCATAATCTTCTTTCCTCTTCAAGAAGTGAGGGAGTATCTATTGATCTATGGCTAGGGAAGAGACCTTGTTCTAGCCCAGTGATAAAAACATTTTGAAATTCTAAGCCTTTACTATTATGTAGAGTCATGAGAGTTACAGAGTTAGGATTATTTTTCTTCGTATCATTATCAGTTGTTAAGGCTGCTGTAGAAAGAAATCCCTCTATATCTCCACTTTCTGTTTCTTCTTCATATTGAGTAGCTGCATTAATTAGTTCTTGTAAATTATTTCTTCTATCTTCAGATTCTTCAGTCCCACTAGAGAGCAAGTCACTTAAATAACCACTTTTTTCTAATATAAGTTGTAGCAGTTGAGCGGGACCTGAATTTTCTAGGTAACACAGTAGATCATTCATAATTTCAGTAAATTTATTAATTCCTTTTGATGATCGGCCTATTGTTTCTTCGAGACTTTGCTTATCATTAAGAACCTCCCATAATGGGATATTTAATCTATTAGATAGTTCATTTAGTTTTTGAATAGTAGTCTTACCAATCCCTCTTCTAGGAACATTTATGATTCGTAAAAGACTAACGTTGTCTGAAGAATTAACTAGAACTTTCAAATATGCTATTGCATCTTTAATTTCTCTTCTATCATAAAAACGCAATCCTCCAAAAATTGTATAGGGAATGCGCCACCTAACAAGAGATTCTTCCAGTACTCTCGACTGAGCTCTAGTCCGATATAAAATTGCAAAATTTTTCCAAATTGGGTTTTGATTATAGTTATTTAGTGATTTTATTTTATTGGTAATTGCTTCTGCCTCGGAAATTTCATCATCACAGCTGAGTAACGTTAAAAGTTCCCCTTTATCTTTAGTAGCCTTTAAAACTTTGTCAATTCTTTCTGAGTTGTTTTCAATTAGTGAGTTTGCAGCATCAAGGATATTGGAAGATGACCTATAATTTTCTTCTAATTTAATTAAAGATGAATTTGTATGGTCGTTGATTGAAGTTTTAAAATCTTCTTGAAAACCAATTAAAATTCTGAAATCAGCTGCTCTGAAACTATAAATACTTTGATCAGCATCCCCAACTACAAAAATTGACCGATCTTCCCAATTGAAGAATTTTTTTGGTTCAGTATTTCCAGCCGTAATTAATTTTATAAGTTCATATTGTGTTCTATTTGTATCTTGATATTCGTCAACTAAAATATGTTTAAATCTTTTGTGCCAGTAATCTCTGACTAAATCATTTTGCCTCAATAAAAAAACAGGCAAAAGTAGAAGATCATCAAAGTCTAAAGAATTATTTTTTGAGAGCGAAATCCTATATCTCTTGTAGGCTTCTGCAACTGTTTTATCAAAATTATTTTCTGCTTTTTCTAAAAGATCATTAGAAGTTAAGCATTGATTTTTAGCATTACTTATTAATCTTTTAATCTTTTTGGGATCATATCTTTTGGGGTCAAGATTCATATCTTGACTGATAATTTCTTTTACTAACGTTTGAGAATCTGTTTCATCATAAATTGAAAATTGTCTTGTCCATTTTAGGCCTTCTGGATCAGTATATTTTTCAATATCGTATCTCAGAAGTCTTGAAAATAAGGAATGGAAAGTACCGATCCAAAGGTTCTGAAGCCTCTCTTGGTGGACGTTTGTTCTTAATTGATTTTGATCAATTTCTTTGAGAGTTGTCCAAGGCTGACTAAATTGATTAAAAGCTAGTTCTTGGGCTAGAAGAACCTCTAATCTTGCTTTCATTTCTTTAGCAGCTTTGTTAGTGAAAGTGACTGCGAGAATGTTATAAGGATCTATAGAGTTACCCTCAATAAGATTTGCAATTCTGTGTGTAAGAGCTTTAGTTTTCCCGCTACCTGCACCTGCTACAACTAATAGTGGTCCATAAACATGTTTTACTGCTTGAAGTTGTTGTTTGTTTAGGGACTTAAAAAGGAAATTGTTGGTTTGAGGCACTTTTGGAAAGGTTTTTCAAAAATCAGACTTTACTATGAGATTCAGATTCCGTTTCTAGATCTTCTAACGCTTTTTTTAAATTTATAAGTTCATTATTGTTATTAATTATTTCTTCAAATTTATTTTGAGGCATCTTTAATTTCATACTTCTTTCTAGAATTTCTTTCTCCAATCTCTTTTTATATGAGGAAATAAGTTTCTTTGATAATTTTAAATCCTGTTGATCCAAAACTTTTTTAAAAATGTAATTTTATATTAGCGAAAAAAAAATTTTTTATTTGAATTATTTCAACTATCACTTTGGAATGAAGTTATTAATTAAGAAGCGTTGCGTTAAGTTTGAAATTGTATTGTTTTTACTAGCTTTGTATTATTCTTAAGATCAGTCTTTAAATTTTTACTTTAGGAATGTCAGTTTCAAAGAATAATCAACTATTGTCAGCAGATAAGAAATTAAATGATTTAAGTAATATAAAAGAATTTATCAATATTGCAAACTCAAGATTAGATGCAATAACCTCAATAACCAATAATTCACATGCAATCGCAGCAGACGCTGTAACAGCAATGATTTGCGAAAATCAAGATTCACTTAATACAAAAATATCTTTAAATACAACTAACAAGATGTCCGTATGTTTAAGAGATGGAGAAATAATCCTAAGGATTGTTGCTTATCTTTTGATTTCTAATGACGAATCAGTTTTAGAAAAAAGTTGTTTGAAGGATCTTAAAAATACTTATCTTGCTCTTGGGGTACCTTTAAGAAATGCCAGAAGGGTTTTTCAATTAATGCGAGATGCAACTATCTCTGATTTAAATTCAACAGTTAATAATATGAGTGGAAACAAAGGCTTTCTTCCTAAATTAATATCTGAAACAGAGTTTCAATTTGAAAGGATAATTAATCTTTTAAACTAGCTAAATTCCTTATCTCTGAACTATGTGAAGTCTGTATAACTGAGTTATTTTCCAGATTTCTAATAGTAGAAAATCTGGATCTTACATGAGTGGATAAAAAGGAAATTCTTTCTTCGGAAACTTTTGATTTATAAATAGTTTTAATATGTAAATTATTTTGTTCATCAACAAAATAATTGGATGATGAAATAAAGGATTCTGTATAACCCTTATCTCTTAAAACAATTCCTGAATTTTCATCTTTGGGTAAAAAAATCAGAATAGTTTCATCTCCATCACTGATATCATCATTGTCCCAATCACTAATAGCTTGCCAGTTTATAGAAATGGCTATGCTCTCTAGGTTTAAACTGAATTTATAATTTTTAAAAATTTCAAGGACTTTTTTATTTTTTTTGTTGATATGTTTTATATATATTTTACTAGTTGAGTTTTCAAATTCCTGAAAAGCTAAAGTGTGAGAACTTCTAATAGATTTCCACTCTCCTATACTTTTATCAATGAATTGATTAATTATTGTTAGATTCTTCGTCAAGTTTATCTTCTACGGAATGATTTTCTGCTTTTTGTATCATTCTTACCATTGAATCCACCATTAATCTCTTTGCAGAAGTTACTTTTAATCCAGAAGGAGTAGTTGATATTTGTTCTCCAGGGCGATCATATGAAGTTGGTCTAAATGGAGTCATCTAATAACTTTAAGAATTAATCGCATTCTATTCTTGCATGAATCATTATTTATATAATTATTGTTTGCGAAAATGTCATATTTTTCGTCTTTGATTACAGAATTATCAAATATTTTGTTATTTAGGCATTTTATTTTTTGCCAATCCTGAAATAGTCGCTAAAGCAAACATTCCCAATAGAGCAATCCCTAGAAATAATCCTGCTCCCTGGCTAACTCCAGCCCCTACTGCTACTAGTATAGAGTCACTGATTAAAAGACTTATTAATAATGCAGGAGTAAATATTTTCCAGCGAGTACCTCCAATACCAATCGCGTAGCTTAGAAAATCAAAAAGGCCAGTCATTAGTAGACCTGTCATAAGAAAGAAATTTTCTTCTAGCTGGTTTTGATTAAAACTTTCAATCTTTTGCATTGCTTTCGGGCCTACTAAATTACGTACAGGAACCCGACCATAATTTCTTGCGATAAAGAAAGCAGCTTGGCAAAAAACGATATCAGAAAAGATTATTGTCATGTAACCTTTTTGAAATCCTAGTAATGAACCAGCTAGCAGAGAATAAGCTGAACTTGGAAGGGCAGGTAAGATAATACTTACTCCTCTGAGTATGAATATTCCAAAAGGAGCCCAAATCCCCATACTTTCTATTTTGTTTCTTAGAGGTTCAATCCCATAATTTTGGATTAAATAAATCAATACTACAAATATTGCTATAAAAAAAACTACTGAGAGAAATTTCTGTATTTTATTCATTATTTTTCTAATAAATTTATTGGAAATAAATTCTTAATTTAGTATTTGATTCTATCTATAATAGAAATACTAATCAATAAAAATTTTTAAAAATTTTTAATCTTATATTTCCTACTAATAAAAAATATTTGTATTCCATAAGTAGTCATGATTAATTCTAATAATAAAGATGATTCAATATTTTTTAGAAATATCATTAATTTAGTCCTTTCGATTATTGTTTTCTTTTGTATTTCAATAAAAAAATCAGAATCTTTGCCGCATGAATGGGTTGGAGTCCCTAAAAGTGAATACGGAGAGCAGTTATGGGACAGGAAAAGTATAAAAAGGAATGAGGATGGTTCTGTAAGAGTATTGAGTAAATTTATTCCCAAAACAAAAAGTGAAATTACTAAGGATATTCTCTATACAATGGATATAAATTGTTTTGAAAAATCATTTAGAGATGTTGATGTCTCAATAGATGAAGCAAATACTAATTTCAATAATTTAGCTAATTGGCAAGATCCAAATGGAGATAAACTGATTTTGGGTGTTATTGGTCAAGTCTGCAGAATCGAAAAATAAAAATTTTAAGTTATAAAAAATTACGAAAAAATAACGAGTTCATAATGATTTGAAAGTATAAAACCCTCTCATAGAAAGGGTTTTAAATGTGCCAGGACCCAGATTTGAACTGGGGACACGGCGATTTTCAGTCGCCTGCTCTACCAACTGAGCTATCCCGGCTCTAGCCTATATACTCTAAATTACGATGTGTAGTTTGTGAAACCCTTTTCATTAAAAATTTTATATCTTCATCAAATATTCTAAAAAACTATTATTTTGCATTTATCGCTAATAAGGCAGTGCCAAATGAAGTAGTTTTTTTACAGGAAACTATTGGTATATTGATAATTTTTTCTCTTATTTTTCTCCATTGTGGGTTTTTTGAACCTCCACCAATAGTAATAATTTTTTTTGGAAGGGAACCTGTTAGTTCGCCTAGTTTTTCCCATCCTTTCAATTCAATCTTGGCTAGCCCCTCGAATAATGCATGTAAATAAAGTGAGTCGCTTACTGGCCTTGGATAAAGTATCGGCTCTAAATTAGTATTATTAACAGGAAATCTTTCTCCTTTACTATTAAGAGGTAAAAGATTTAAAGAAGTATTTTTCAACGGATTAATTTGTCGACTGAGCTCCTTTATTTCTGAATCAGAAAAGAACTGAGACAAGATACCGCAACCTGAATTTGATGCCCCTCCACATATCCAATGGTCGTTTACTTTATGAATTGTAATTCCTTGTTTTTTTATAGGGTTATCAATAATTTTTTTAACTACAATAGTCGTTCCTAAAACAGTGAGACCATCTTTTTTACCTAAACCTGCAGCTATTAAACCTGCATTAGAGTCAGTGGTTCCTGAGATTAATATTAATTTTTTATTCAAGTTAAATCTCTCTGCTAAATCAAAATTCACTTGTCCAATAATTTTTCCACTTTTTATTATTTGCGGTAAGCATTTTTGCCATGAAGTATTGAGATAGCTGTTTGGCCATGATTCTTTTATTAGATCCCAACCAAGTTTTAGATTATTACCTTCTTCTCCATTAGTCCAATCTTTTAAAAACCAACCAGTGATCCAATCAGATTGATGACGTAAAAGTATATTTGTCCCATATTCATTAATTAGTTTTAATGCTTTAGCAAGACTACTATATGGAGTTCGCAGATGATCTTCTCCAGAAGTTAAGGATTCAAGGAGGATCTTATTTTCGCTACATGCTTGGTCATAGGGTATTGCTTCTCCTAGCGGCTCTCCTTGCAAGTTTAATGCTGTTAAAGTTCCTGAGGTGCCGGAGATGGCTAATTTATTAAGGTTAATTTTCACCTCAATAGGTAAACTAGCTAAGAGATTCTCACAAGAATTGATCCAAGAATTTGGATTTTTAAAACTGTATGAATAAGGAACTGAATTTGAATATATTAATTTCTTATGAAAATTAATTATTGATATTCTTGCACCACTGGTTCCAAAATCTAACCCTCCATAAAAATTTTCAGGCATAGAAAAATCTTTTATTAAAAAATTTTGGAAGCCTCTGCTAATTGGGCTGCTTTTTCATCTACATTCTCCCATGGGAGCTCAAGATCTCTTCTGCCAAAATGTCCATAGGATGCAGTCTTTCTAAAAAATTTGCCTCCCATTTTTTTTGGCAGATTTCTTAAGTCAAATTCTTTTATTATTGCTGCGGGTCTTAAATCAAAGTGCTCTTTAATTAGCTCATTTAAATTAGCTTGTGAAATAACACCTGTATCAAAAGTTTCCACGAGAATGGAAATTGGTTTTGCTACTCCAATTGCATAACTTAATTGTACTTCTGCTTTTTTTGCCAATTTCGCCTTAACTATGCTTTTAGCTACATATCGTGCTGCATAAGCGGCTGATCTATCTACTTTTGTGGGATCTTTACCAGAAAATGCCCCTCCTCCGTGTCTTGCATATCCACCATAAGTATCCACTATAATTTTTCTGCCAGTGAGCCCCGCATCTCCTTGGGGCCCGCCTACGACAAATTTTCCTGTGGGGTTTACTAGAAATCTTGTTTGGCTAATGCTTGGTTTGATTTCTAAATCTTCAGTAGCAGGAATTACAACATGCCTCCATAAATCTTCTTTTATTCTTTGACGAATTTCCTCTTCATTTGTTATTCCATCTATTTCAGGATTATGTTGAGTTGAAATTAAAATTGTATTAATAGAGACTGGCAAACCTTTTTCGTAATCAATGCTTACTTGAGTTTTACCATCGGGGAGAAGATAATTAAGGACTTCTTCATGCCTCACTTTGGCAAGTTGAATGGCTAATCTATGAGCTAAGCTAATCGGCAAAGGCATTAATTCAGGAGTCTCATCGCATGCATAGCCGAACATTATGCCTTGGTCACCAGCTCCGGTATTGTCTTCCAAATCATCGTTAACATCATCTGCGTCATTTACTCCTTGTGAAATGTCTGGTGATTGTTCATCAAGTGCCACTAAAACAGCACAACTATTTGCATCAAACCCACCTGCTTTATAGCCTTCATATCCAATTTCTTTAATTACATTTCTAACAAGTTTTATGTAATCGACTTTTGCTTTTGAAGTTATTTCTCCAGTAAGTAAACAAAGACCAGTATTAACAACAGTTTCGCATGCAACTCTGCTTTCTGGATCTTCTGTCAATAAAGCATCTAAAACAGCGTCACTAATTTGATCACATATTTTGTCAGGATGACCTTCAGTTACGGATTCAGAAGTGAAAATGAAATCACTCATTTACAAATTATATTGAAATTAGACTACAGACTACATCCTAAATTAGACTATCGTTAGAAATCAATTATTGTAAATTAAATAAAACTAACACAAGGATAAATAGGCTTAAGTTCTAATATTCGAAAACAAGTAAGTGAATTTATAATGTTTCAGCTGACGATGTGGGGACCTCTTCGTTGTCGTCAGTTTGTTCAAATAACATTTGTTTATATTTAGCAGCCATTTCTTCAGCTTTACTAAAAACTTTTTGAGGGTCAGTTAGCATATCTCCTGGTTCAGGTTCAAGTGCTTTAGTAGATAATGAAATTCGCCCTCTTTCTGAATCAAGGTCTATTATCATGACTTTCATTTGATCATTCACATTTAAAATGTTATGAGGAGTCTCAATATGTTCATGACTAATCTCAGAAATATGCAATAGACCACTAACTCCACCAATATCAATAAACGCTCCATAAGGTTTAATACCTTTTACAGAACCAACAACAACTTCGCCTACCTCAAGTCGGTTCATCTTCTTCTCAACTAAAGCTCTCCTATGGCTTAATACTAATCTATTTCTCTCTTCATCAACTTCAAGAAATTTTAAAGGCAAATATTCACCTTCTAAGTCATCTTTAATTTTTCGAGCACTTATATGAGAGCCTGGAATAAAACCTCTCAAGCCTTCTACCCTAACGAGAGCTCCTCCTCTATTTGTTGCGAAAACTTCAGAATATATAGTTGCATCTTCTTTTTGGAGCTGTCTAACCCTTTCCCATGCTCTTTGATATTCAATTCTTCTAATGGAGAGGGCTAATTGGCCATCTTCATTTTCTTCGCTCATTATGAAAAATTCTCTACTTTCTGAAGGTTGCAAAACATCATTAAGTCCTTCAACTCTATTTATTGAAACCTCCTGAACAGGCATAAAAGCAGCAGTTTTTGCCCCTATATCTATCATGGCCCCTTTGGGTTCTAAAGCAAAAACTGTACCTTTAACTAGATCTCCAGGCTTGAAGTTGTAGTCATACTTACCCAAAAGTGATGCAAATTCTTCTTGTGTAAATCCTGCGTTGTCAAAATCCGTATTTTTTCTGCTAGAGGAAGAATCTGCTGAAGGTATATCGCTCTTCTCGAATGATAAATCTTCCTCATTTTGAGATGCTGAATCTTTATCTAACTCAGACGAATTTTTAATTTCTTGATCCTCAGAAAGTTCTTTAATGGTTTGGGAAGAATTTTCGTTCATTTGTTGTATCGCAGACTACCTAAGGTAGTTAGAAAGGGATGCTACTAGCCTGCAAACCAATAGCAAAAAACATTTGTGATATGTATTCTACACTTTAAGATGCTGAATTTTATGAAATTGAAGCTAATTGGTTTTTTGAACTCCCCTTTAGAGATTCAAGAGTTGAAATAAAATCTTTTACCCCATTAAATTTTCTGTAAACTGAGGCGTATCTTATATAGGCGACTTCGTTTTCTTTCCTCAGATTTTTAAGTATTAATTCTCCGATTTGTGAAGATTTAATATCTTTATTAGAATCTTGAACGATTTGAGATTCAATTCCATCTACGAAATTAATAATTGCTTCACTACTGAAGTTAGTCTTTTCGCATGCTCTTGATATGCCAGTAAATAATTTTTGTTTATCAAATAATTCTCTGCCACCGTCTTTTTTTATAACTGAAACTGGCATTGTTTCCACTCTTTCATAAGTTGTAAATCTAAAGCTGCAATTTAAGCACTCTCTTCTTCTTCGAACACTTTTACCACTATCAGCAGATCTAGATTCCAAAACTCTGCTATCTGTGTTTTGACAGGTTGGACACTGCATGTAGTGAAATAAGTTGAACTTTAACTCTAATAGTAGATGAATATTTCTATTATGAAAAGTAAAAAAAAACCTCTTGTTAAAGAGGTTTTTTTTTCTGAGTTCATTTTCTGTCAAATTTAGGTGGGTCTCTAAAGGCGACAGCAAAGAATAAAGTAACAACTGCGAGAGTTAGAATGAGAACGTAAGCAAAAGCTTCCATAAGATTAAGTAAATAAGTTTAGTTTAAACCCTTCCTGGGATTCTTCTTGTGGTTTCGTCACCAAGTTTCTTGAATAAACCAAATTCAACTTGGTCTCCAATCTCAGCATCAATACCAGCAAAGGAATTTCTGTAAAGAGTTCTTGAAGCATGCCACCAGTGGCCAAACAAGAATAGCAATCCGAAACATAAATGTGCATATGTAAACCATGCTCTCGGTGAGCTTCGGAATACACCGTCAGATTTATAAGTCTCTCTGTCAAACTTGAATGCTTCTCCAAGTTGAGCCTTTCTAGCTAATCTTTTCACTACTGCAGGATCTGTAAATGTTTGTCCATCTAGGTCGCCTCCATAGATAGTTGCAGTAATGCCAGTTTGTTCAAATGAGTACTTTGCTTCAGCTCTTCTAAATGGAATATCTGCCCTTACATTGCCTTCTTTGTCTTCAAGAATGACAGGGAAGTTTTCAAAGAAATTAGGTATTCTTCTAACTTCTAATTCGTTACCTTCCTTATCTTGGAAAGCAATATGACCTTGCCAACCAGTTGGTAAACCATCCCCATTAACAAGAGCTCCAACTCTGAATAGTCCCCCTTTGGCTGGACTATTACCTACATAATCATAGAAGGCTAATTTCTCTGGAATTGATGCATATGCCTCTGATTTAGTGGCACCATCGTCAATAGCAGCTTGTACTCTTCTATTAATTTCTGTTTTGAAATAGCCTGAATCCCATTGATATCTGGTAGGACCAAAAAGCTCTATTGGTGTAGTTGCTGAACCGTACCACATTGTTCCTGAAACAACGAAAGAAACAAATAGTACCGCAGCTAAAGCACTAGCTAAAACTCCTTCGAGACTTCCAAGTTTTAATGCTCTGTAAAGTCTTTCCCCTGGCCTATTGGTGATATGAAAAATACCTCCAATAATACCCATGAGTCCAGCCGCAATATGATTAGCTACAATACCTCCTGGGTTAAAAGGATTGAATCCTTCTACTCCCCATGAAGGTGCTACAGGCTCTACATGACCACTTAAACCATAGGGATCAGAAACCCAAATCCCAACGTTTGCGCAATGAAAAGCTCCAAAACCAAAACATGTAAGTCCTGCTAAAAGAAGGTGGATTCCGAAAATTCTTGGTAGATCAAGAGCAGGTTCACCAGTTCTTGAATCTTCCCATAAATCTAGGTCCCAGTATGTCCAGTGCCAAATAGATGCCAACATCAATAGGCCACTAAATACTATGTGTGCTGCCGCAACCCCTTCGAAACTCCAGAATCCAGGATCAACTCCAGTAGCACCTGTAATATCCCATCCATTCCAACTACTTGTGATACCTAGTCTTGCCATGAAAGGCATAACGTACATCCCCTGTCTCCACATTGGATTTAGAACAGCATCAGAAGGATCAAAAATGGCTAATTCATAAAGAGCCATTGAACCGGCCCAGCCGGCTAATAATGCAGTATGCATAAGATGCACAGCAAGTAGTCGACCAGGGTCATTAATAACTACTGTGTGAACTCGATACCAAGGCAATCCCATCGGTTAATTTCTAGTAACTATGCTGCATAAACAGCTAAACATCACGATAGTAAGGGTTTTTTAGTCTTTGAGGGATTTTTGTAAATAAATTTATTTTCTTGCAAAAATTGGGCAAATCCATTGGCAGAAGCTAGTTTACAAGAAATTTTTAGCTAAAAACTGTTAATATTTTGGTCACAATTCTCAAAGTAAAACGCCAAAATAAGAAAAATAACTAAAAAAATGGCAACTATCAGATTTATTCGTGAGGACTTAGAGGTTCAATGTAATCCTGGTGAAAATTTAAGAGAACTCGTAATGAAAGAGAATTTACAGCTTTATGGACTAAAAGGTATTTTGGGAAATTGTGGAGGTGCTGGGCAATGCAGTACTTGCTTTATTTCAGTTGAAGGTGGAAACAAAAATTCTTTGAGCCCTCTTACATCTGTTGAAGAAGAAAAACTTAAAAATAGACCAGAAAATTGGCGACTCGCATGCCAAACATTGATAAAGTCATCTGCAGTAATTTTAACAAAACCACAATCCCCTCCCTCAAATTTGGAAGAACTAAAAAAAATTAGTGAAAATAAAAAATTACCACGCTAAATTGTTTAAGACTGTTAATCAGTTTATAAAATTTGTTTATTTTTCCACTTTATTTATAGTTATGTGTCTATAGTCTTATTACTTGATAAAGAACAACCAACTAAATGGAAACAACTAATTTTGGATTCGTAGCTAGTCTTTTATTTGTAGGGGTGCCAACAATTTTCCTTATAGGTTTATTTATTTCTACTCAAGATGGAGAAAAATCAAGCTTCTACTCTGACTCTAGTAAAGGTAAGCTTGGACCAAAACGCTGATGCTTTAATAAATGCTTTGCATTTCTGTAGAGGAATTTTTATTTTGGAAAAAAAAGCAACTTTTAAAAGGTGGCGATCAACAATCTTTTGAATTTTTACTTGATTGTATAGGCGGGATTTCGACAAGTGATTTAAACTTGAAAATTTTAAATCCTGAGGGAAATTTACATTTAAAAAAAAAATTAGAATTTTTAGAGTCTGTTTGGGAAGAACATTTACTAAAATCTTGCCCAATTCAATACCTTTGTGGAATAACTTATTGGAGAGACTTAAAATTAAAAGTTACAAATAAAGTTCTTATACCAAGGCCAGAAACAGAGCTCATAGTTGAAATCGTATTTAATATATTTAAAAAAAAGTCAGAAAAATTATTTTTTGCTGAATTAGGAACTGGATCAGGCGCTATTAGTATCGCTTTAGCATTGGCTTATCCATTTAGCCACGGACTAGCAACTGATGTAGATCAGGATGCATTAGAAATAGCCACTAAAAATTATATAAATTCCTCTAATCAATCAAACTTGAAATTTTATTGTGGAAATTGGTGGTCACCTCTTGAGAGTTGTAAAGGAAAATTAGACCTCGCTATTTCAAACCCGCCCTATATACCTAGAGATACTTATGAAAAATTACCAAAAGAAGTTAAGAATTTCGAACCTAAAGTTGCTTTATTAGGGGGCGAAGATGGGTTGGAACATATAAGGGAAATAATACAAAAAGCACCATTATTTTTAAAGGAAAAGGGTTGGCTAATTTTAGAGATTCATTTTGATCAAAGTGAAAAAGTAAAACAACTACTCATTAAAAATAAATTTACATCAATAAAAATTGTGAAAGATCTCTCAGGTATTGGTAGGTTTACTATTGGGAGATATAAATAAATTACTACGGGTTCTAAATCTAAGTGAATATAGTAGATTACAAAATTGCATTGAAGACTCTTAAAAGTGGTTTACCTATAATTTTCCCTACTGACACATTACCTGCGATTGGATGCTTGCCAAAATTTTCAAATGTTATTTATGAGTTAAAAAAAAGAGATAAAGGTAAACCATTAATTCTTATGGGATCAGAACATGAACAATTAATTGATTATGTTCACGAATCAGCTAAAAAAGATTACGAAAATATAGCTTCAAAATATTGGCCTGGAGCTCTGACAATGATTATTCCTGCTTCAGAAAAGCAGACTAAAATCCTCACAAGCAATGATCTTACTCTTGGGTTGAGGATTCCAAATTCATATATGGCTCAATCTCTCATTAAAAAAACAGGCCCATTGTTAACTTCAAGTGCAAATATTTCAGGTTTTAAAGGATCAACTACAGTTAAAGGGATTGCTCTAGAATTCCCTTCTGTAAAAATTTTGGGCCCTATCCCTTGGGGAAAAAGAAGTGGAAGAGCAAGTACTATTATATTTTGGAAGAAAAGTGGAGATTGGAGACTAATTAGAAAAGGAGAAGTGTTAGTAAGGGAATTGTATTAATGTTTTTATTATTATTTTTTGTTTTTTTAATTCAATTTTTTACTTTTTGGGTATTTGAACCCCTTGCATCTTTTTTAGAGTATGTTCTCGAAATAAGAATGTTGCCTATCATTACTCTGATAGTTTTATTCTTTTTATTTTCAAAAAAGGATATTGAACTGAAATAAATAAATCAAAATGCCGGCTAACAGATTTGAACTGATGGCCTTCGCTTTACAAAAGCGCTGCTCTACCGCTGAGCTAAGCCGGCAATTTCTTCATCTTACAATTAGGGAGGGTCAATTATCAGTATTTTTTTTGCTTTTTTTAAATTTATTACTTTTTGATATCTTTATTAGCTTTATCAGTTTTATCAGTTTTTTTGAATTTTATTTCTCCTGAAATAGTTCTTTTGATTGGTAAATTGGCAACTAATGCAGTCATTCTATCTTCAGTCTCTAAACTTACTGCTACCTCATCAAAATCAATTTCAACATATTTAGCAACAACATCAAGAATCTCTTTTCTCATTTTATCTAAAAGATCAGTTGTTAAGGAACTCATATCAACTCTGTCATGAGCAAGTACAAGTTGTAATCTTTCTCTAGCTGTATTTGCACTAGCCGGTTCTCTTCCTAGTAATTTATTTATAAGATCTCTGAGAGTCATCATTTTAAAAAACCTTTGTTTGCATTAATCTCATGAATTTATCTTTAAGACTTTTGCCTTCTTTTTTTGGATCGATAATTGGTACATCTTTATTTGTAAGTCTTTGAGAAACATTCAAATAACATTTTTTTGCAGGTGATCTACTATCTGAAAGTGTCAGTGGCTCTCCTCTATTTGTACTAATTATTACCTGTTCATCTTCTAAAACAATACCTAACAAAGGCAAAGAAAGGATCCCTTGAACATCTTCGATAGATAACATTTCTTGACTAGCCATCATGTTAGGCCGAACTCTATTGATTACAAGTTGGATAGGCTCGATATCTGAAGTATTAAGAATACCTATTACTCTGTCCGCATCGCGCACTGCGGACAATTCTGGGTTAGTAACAACAATAGCTTCTTTGCAGGCTGCAAGAGCATTTTTAAATCCATCTTCTACACCAGCAGGACAATCTACTAAGACAAAATCAAAGTTCTCACTAAGTAGCTCACTAATTTTTTTCATATCTTCAGGCTTCATCCAATCCAACATCCTTGGATCACCAGCAGGTAGAAGAGCAAGATTAGGTTCTTTTTTATGTCTAACCAAAGCTTGGTCAAGACGACAATTCTTGTCTAGGACATCTTGGGCGGTATAAATGATGCGATTTTCTAATCCTAAAAGAAGATCTAAATTTCTTAAGCCAAAATCAGCATCTAATACAGCAGTTGTTGCTCCGCTGTTAGCAAGTGCTATGCCGAGGTTTGCAGTTAAAGTTGTTTTACCAACCCCTCCTTTGCCTGAACAAATTAATATTGTGCGAGTATTCTTCCCCACGAATTTAAAGATTTTACAAATAATAAAGCCACTTGTAAAAAGTTAAATATTTTAAAGATTAAGTAATTCTTAAATTTATCTAATTTGAATTAATTTATTGCAAATTATTAATTAATTCATATTTTCGATTAGGCGTGGTTTGATAATTATCGTTTGTTTATCTATTACCGCAATTTCTGGATAACAATTTTTGGGCTTATCCTTTGGTCCAATAGCTATCACATCTGCAATTCTTAACTGTAAAGGGTTTAGATAAAGTGATGAAATAGAGGCATTTTTATTTCCACTTGTCCCAGCGAACGCGATTCCTAGTAATTTGCCCCAAACGTAAATATTTTTCTTAGCGGAAACTATTGCTCCTGGATTAACGTCTCCAATAATGCATAGGTTTCCATTTGAAGATATTCTTTCGCCTGATCGTACTGTTCCTTTGTGAAGAATATCGTCTTTCTTTTTTGAATTGCACATTAGTAACTTATTTTTAATCTTTTGCTCTTTTATAAAAGCTGAATCTATTTTTAAAGATTTTCCACTAATAATTGTTTCTCTATTATTTGAGTAAATACATAACGAACAAATATTAATTTTGTCAAAATGATTTTTTAATTTTAATAATTGATGAGAACTTATTGACTCATTGACTGCGAAAATTTTTGCTTCTAAAGGTTCCTTGATGGAAGAAAATCTTATAAAAGTTTCATGGATATTATCTAAATCTAACAAAGAAAAAATTTCAAAATATTTACTCTTAGTGTTTTCTAAAACGATTTCCATTGAATTAATTCTTGGAATTGTTTTTTATTAATGAAATTTCATTTTTGATTTCATTTTTGATCATATCTGGATAAATAATAAAAGAGCTTTCCTCGGATCTCATCAATGTTTTTATTAATGCAGAACTATTTTCTAATGCGCTTTGATGTGAACCGTCCCATATTTTTAGTGCATTATTAGATTCAAAACCTTTAAAAGACCTTTCCTTAATCCCACAAAATATTTCTGAATCATAACCATTCTTTTCGCATAATTTTGAGGCAAATGCAAGAATTTTTAATCTATCTACCGTACTTAAAAAACTTATGTCTGATGCCTTCAATAAATCTCTGTCAATAAACATTTTGCATAGTGTAGAAAGTGGTTCAAAAGATTCATCTTTCCATCTAATTAAATGATAATAAAAGGTTACATCATCATTTCTAATGAAATCATCAAAATCAACCTTTGAAGGTGAAAAAATCAATTTATAAAGAGAATTATCTAACCAAATATTCTTTTCATATTTATGTTTTATTGTGTGTAATATTTTTTCCAGAATCCATGTTGATATTTCGTTTATCCTGTGATTGTAGATTGTTCTGTACATCAAGTTTCTAAGTACAAGGAAATGCTCAATAGCGATTACTCCTTTTGGTTTGATTCCAATATTCCCATCAGGAGCAAAGGTAAGAGCTGAAATTATTCTCTCTAAATCTACTAAGCCATAATTAGTACCTGTGTTGTAACTATCGCGCAAAAGATAATCAAGACGATCGCAATCTATCTCACTACTGATCAATGTTTTTAAAGGTTTTGAAAATAATTGTTTTGATTGAAATAATTCACTAATTTTTCTGGGTAATTCGTTGTCATACTTTTTGAGGATTGAATTTATAGGAGAATAATTTCTAACTAATTTTTCTGACCATTCTTCGTGATTATGCTTGAATATTGTTTCACTGGTATGGCTTAAAGGTCCATGACCTAAATCATGTAGTAAAGCTGCTCCATAAAGAACAAATTTATTTTCACAAAATGAAGATTTAATTTCAATTAATCTCTTATAAATTTTTCTAGCTATACAAAAAACGCCAATTGAGTGAGTAAATCTACTCGATTCTGCGCCATGAAAAAGTAAAGATGCCGCTCCAAGTTGTTTTATTCTTCTTAATCTTTGAAAAGCAACTGTATCAATTAATTCCATAATCATTAATTCTTCTGGCTTTCCTGCATCAAATACTATTTCTTTATGAATTGGGTCATGAAAAATTCTTTTAATACTCATATTTTAAAATTTTTTATTTTCAATCTTTAGTCATTTAAATATTTATTTCTTCATTGTTTAATTCAATTGTTTGAACTGAAACTTCTTCTTTTTCTAGAAGCGACCCAAGAAATAATTCTGCATTTCTCAACCATTTATCGTCAGTACTTCCATAATCACTTGCATCCGGCAGATCAAGTAATTTGTCTGGAGTCATACCCTGTCCTTGAATATTATTACCTTTGGGGGTTAAGTAACTAGCCACTGTTATAGCAATACCACTATCTTCTCCCAAACTTTTTAGGGATTGAATTAAACCTTTCCCATAAGTTTGTTCCCCCATAAGAATAGATCTCTTATTATCTTGTAATGAACCTGCAAGTATTTCACTGGCACTTGCAGTACCTTTATTTACTAAAGTCACCATTGGTCCATCAAAAAATGTCTCCTTTTGAGAAATAATTGCATCTTTGATTCCATTTCTATCTTTTGTCTCGACTACAGGTTTCTCACTCAATAATGAGTCTGCAACTGCTATTCCTGAGCTTACTAGTCCCCCTGAATTATTTCTAAGATCCAAGATCAAGCCCTCAACCTCTTTTTCTTTTAACTCTTGTAGTGCCTCTTCAACTTTTTTGGGAACGCTTTCGCTGAATTGAGTTATCCTCAAATATCCTATTGTATGGGAATCGTCTCTTAATCTTTTTGTTCTAACTGGTCTTAGATCTACTGATCTCCTCTCTAGATCGACTTCCCTAATTTCTCCCAATTTCGATGATACTTCAACTAAAACTTTTGTGCCCGATTCACCTCTTAACTTAGAGGCAGTACTTGCAAGCCCTAATTTTTCTGCAGAGATTCCGTCCACTGTCTCTATCAAGTCCCCGCTTACTATTCCAGCTTCTTCAGCTGGCGAACCCCCAAGAGTTGAGATAACTTTAACTTTATTGTCATCATCTTCACCTAATTGGAGCCCAACACCATTAATCTCACTACCAAAATTACTTGATTTCAGTAGTTCATAATCTTTTGGGCGTAAAACTCTCGTGTAGGGATCATCTAGAGGTCTTAACATGTCTTCAATTGCGGAATAAGCCTCTTCACTTGTTTCAATTTGTTTCTGTAATGTTTTTTGTCTTATTCTTTTCCATTTAATTTCATCAAACCTTTCTGGATCATAAAAACCTTCGTTTACCAAAGTCCAAGCATCAAGTACTAATTGCCTGCTATCACTAAGAGCATCCACTCTTTCCATCAATAAAAGATTGAAGGAAAAAACTATGATTATTGATGCAGTGATCACAGTTTTGAATGTTAAAAGTTTGTTAAAAGATGAATTCATTGGGTTAAGTGTTAACACCAAGTATAAGAATTTTAAGTAAGCTCTTTATATCAAAGCTAAATTTTTTTTGGATGGCGAA
>JFLG01000020.1 GCA_000634735.1 Prochlorococcus sp. scB241_528N17
CTAAATTTTTTTTGGATGGCGAATTACTCATCTGTTTATGATTGGTTTCAAGAAAGGCTTGAAATCCAAGACATAACTGACGACGTAACTTCCAAGTACGTACCCCCTCACGTAAATATATTTTATTGTTTGGGAGGCATAACTTTAGTATGCTTCTTAATTCAATTTGCAACAGGTTTTGCAATGACTTTTTACTATAAGCCAACAGTTACACAAGCTTATAGTTCAGTCAGTTATTTAATGACCGATGTAAGTTTTGGATGGTTAATAAGATCTGTGCATAGATGGAGTGCATCAATGATGGTTTTGATGTTAATCCTTCATGTCTTTAGGGTTTATCTTACCGGAGGTTTTAAAAGGCCAAGAGAATTAACTTGGGTTACAGGTGTTGTAATGGCAGTTATTACTGTTGCTTTTGGAGTTACAGGATATTCTCTACCTTGGGATCAAGTAGGTTATTGGGCAGTTAAAATTGTTTCAGGTGTTCCTGCCGCCATACCAGTAATTGGTGACTTTATGGTTGAATTACTGAGAGGTGGTGAAAGTGTTGGCCAATCTACTTTAACCAGATTTTACAGTCTTCATACTTTTGTATTGCCATGGTCATTAGCAGTTTTCATGTTGATGCACTTTTTAATGATTCGTAAACAGGGTATTTCAGGTCCTTTATAAACTCTTATACTGTAACCATTATTAGTCTTTCATATGTCAACGTTAAAAAAGCCAGATCTAACTGATCCAAAATTAAGAGCAAAGTTAGCTAAAGGTATGGGCCATAATTATTATGGTGAACCTGCTTGGCCAAATGATTTACTTTATATTTTCCCGGTAGTTATCTTAGGAACTATTGCTTGCGTAGTTGGACTAGCAGTTCTTGATCCTGCAATGTTGGGAGATAAAGCTAATCCCTTCGCTACACCCCTGGAGATACTCCCTGAG
>JFLG01000021.1 GCA_000634735.1 Prochlorococcus sp. scB241_528N17
CACCCCTGGAGATACTCCCTGAGTGGTACCTATACCCTGTTTTTCAAATACTTAGGGTAGTTCCCAATAAACTTTTGGGCATCGCACTTCAAACGTTAATACCACTTGGTCTAATGATTCTCCCCTTTATCGAAAACGTTAATAAATTTTCTAATCCATTTAGAAGACCAATAGCAATGTCAGTTTTCTTATTCGGAACTTTTCTTACAATATATCTTGGTATTGGGGCATGTTTGCCAATTGATAAGTCACTAACCCTAGGTTTATTTTAAGCTTTAAATTTGAAACATATCTAGATCGTTATACTCATTTCTTAGAAAATGATTCATCAATAAAAAACCAACAATTGTCCAAGTTTGATAAGTTCTGGATTGTTGACCAACCCAAGTACCTGTAGGTCCATCAAAATATTCTGCCCATTCTTGCTTAGGTAATTGATTTAGCTGACACCAATACGATTCCTCTATTAAAGATTTCATTTCTTCCATGAGAATCACATCATCAGAACCGTAATTTTTTTGATGCAATAGAACGGCTGCACCAAAAAACCAACATAAACTTGGCCAATGACCACCGTTGTGGTAACTCCAAGGCCAATTCTTTGGATCCGATCCAGTTTTATTTTGCCATTCTTCGACATCCATATGAGGATGACAAATTCTCATGGGCATTTGAGCCATCAAATGCTGTCTGTTATGTAAAACTAATCTAAATAAAGCTCTTTGTTCTTCAGGAGGCAGTACTCCGAACATACATGCCAGAGAATTACCTAAACTGTAAAATCGAAAGTCAGGTCTTCCTGTCCTAATATTTCCTATTAGGTAACCAC
>JFLG01000022.1 GCA_000634735.1 Prochlorococcus sp. scB241_528N17
GGTAACCACCTCTATTCTCTAACCAATCTTGTAGCCATGAGGGGACTACTTGAGGTTGAACATTAAATTCATTGAAGTGTTGATCATCACCATACTGCTCAGTTGGCCTCCTTCTTAGGATTTGCATTGTTTGGCTGGTAACCCAATAGTGCTTTAAAAGAAAACTTCCTAAATCCTTAACCCATTGATTTGTAAGAATAAGTCTTTGGTCTAAAAGTCTACTAACATG
>JFLG01000023.1 GCA_000634735.1 Prochlorococcus sp. scB241_528N17
GGTCTAAAAGTCTACTAACATGATCTGCTCTGCTTAATTCCATTAACCTTATGCAGCTTTTTAAACATCCATGAAGTAAAACTTCAACTTCTAAAGGTGCTCCCCATACATCCATAGGTCTATCAATCATAAATGCGCAGTCTGGAACAAAAAGTACTGGAGTACCCTCAAAGGTTGGATGTAGAACTAGATCTAGTAGTAGTTGAATACCTCTTTGAATGCTTTGACTTTTACCAAAGGCATAATCGCCGCTTTTGTTTACATAATACCAACATAAAATGGGCCACCATAAACTTGCATCTGCTGAGGTAATCCTCCCTATTGATCTCTGGCCATAGTCTCCAATGAGCTTTCCATTCTCTTCGACGAAACTTGTAGGAAATACGCCACGTGTTTGGTAATTAGCGCTTTGTAACTCAAGGCATACACTTAGAAACTTTTTGACAATTTCATACCTTTTTTGGGTAATGAGATAAATCATTACAGGAACGTTGTCTCTTAAAAATATTTCTCCATAATTTAATTTTTTATTTTTTGTTGGGTGTTCTAGTGCCGCAACACTACCCACTAACTCGCCTGATATCTCAACCAAAGTTTTCTCGAAGTGTTTTTTTGCATTTGTTACAATTTTGTCTTCATCGGAACTTGGTCTTACTCTTAGATTTTTTTGACTAAATCTTTCTGCCATTTCATTTATATCCCTTTATTTAAGCCTAGTTGTTTAAGGAGACTTTGAACAAATAAAAAATTAATAAAAAATTTTTGTATAAAAGGTTGCACAATTACGGTGGGATGGTTTAATATTTCCTTCTGGGCAGAAATATCATTTTTGCATTATTCAAGCAAATACCTTAAATCTTATTTTTGGTAAATGAATGAATTTTCTGAAGATTTGATTTCGATCATTATTTTCAGCCAGAAGAAGGGT
>JFLG01000024.1 GCA_000634735.1 Prochlorococcus sp. scB241_528N17
TAGAAAATTTAAAAAACTTAGGAACTGATGCTTTTATTGCGTCGAGAATTACTAATTTTTGTTGGTTATTTCGAGATGTATATGCAATAAAGGTGTGAGGTCCCGTCAAGAATATAAAAAAATGTCATCAATTGCTAACTTTTGGCTTTGATGCAAACGGATCTGAGATCTTGGAAAGTCACTTTAGAAATATTTTTAATGTGCACTCAATGTAATCCTTAAATTTTAAGGAGGCTAAAACTAAATAAAAACAAACTTTTATTTGGGTAAAGCAATTCAATTTGAGTAGATTTATCTACAAAAGGATTTGAACACAACGGAGAGTTTGATCCTGGCTCAGGATGAACGCTGGCGGCGTGCTTAACACATGCAAGTCGAACGAACCTTC
>JFLG01000025.1 GCA_000634735.1 Prochlorococcus sp. scB241_528N17
CATGCAAGTCGAACGAACCTTCGGGTTAGTGGTGGACGGGTGAGTAACGCGTGAGAATCTGCCCTCAGGAGGGGGATAACGGTTGGAAACGACCGCTAATACCCCATATGCCTACTGGTGAAATGAATTTCGCCTGAGGATGAGCTCGCGTCTGATTAGCTAGTTGGTGAGGTAATGGCTCACCAAGGCTTCGATCAGTAGCTGGTCTGAGAGGATGATCAGCCACACTGGGACTGAGACACGGCCCAGACTCCTACGGGAGGCAGCAGTGGGGAATTTTCCGCAATGGGCGAAAGCCTGACGGAG
>JFLG01000026.1 GCA_000634735.1 Prochlorococcus sp. scB241_528N17
AGAAGATATGACGGTACTTGAGGAATAAGCCACGGCTAATTCCGTGCCAGCAGCCGCGGTAATACGGGAGTGGCAAGCGTTATCCGGAATTATTGGGCGTAAAGCGTCCGCAGGCGGCTTTTCAAGTCTGCTGTTAAAGCGTGGAGCTTAACTCCATCATGGCAGTGGAAACTGAAAGGCTTGAGTATGGTAGGGGCAGAGGGAATTCCCGGTGTAGCGATGAAATGCGTAGATATCGG
>JFLG01000027.1 GCA_000634735.1 Prochlorococcus sp. scB241_528N17
AGCGGTGAAATGCGTAGATATCGGGAAGAACACCAGTGGCGAAGGCGCTCTGCTGGGCCATTACTGACGCTCATGGACGAAAGCCAGGGGAGCGAAAGGGATTAGATACCCCTGTAGTCCTGGCCGTAAACGATGAACACTAGGTGTCGGGGGAATCGACCCCTTCGGTGTCGTAGCTAACGCGTTAAGTGTTCCGCCTGGGGAGTACGCACGCAAGTGTGAAACTCAAAGGAATTGACGGGGGCCCGCACAAGCGGTGGAGTATGTGGTTTAATTCGATGCAACGCGAAGAACCTTACCAGGGTTTGACATCCTGCGAACCTCTTAGAAATTTGAGGGTGCCTTCGGGAATGCAGTGACAGGTGGTGCATGGCTGTCGTCAGCTCGTGTCGTGAGATGTTGGGTTAAGTCCCGCAACGAGCGCAACCCACGTTTTTTAGTTGCCAGCATTTAGTTGGGCACTCTAGAAAGACCGCCGGTGATAAACCGGAGGAAGGTGTGGATGACGTCAAGTCATCATGCCCCTTACACCCTGGGCTACACACGTACTACAATGCTACGGACAAAGGGCAGCAAACTCGCGAGAGCTAGCAAATCCCATAAAC
>JFLG01000028.1 GCA_000634735.1 Prochlorococcus sp. scB241_528N17
GTGGGGCTAATGACTGGGGTGAAGTCGTAACAAGGTAGCCGTACCGGAAGGTGCGGCTGGATCACCTCCTAACAGGGAGACAACAAAATGTTTATATTATTATTTTGTCACCTTAGGTCGATCGGTATCTCACGTTCTTAATTTGTTAAGAATTTCATTTCCTAAGTTTTTCTAGGTCACACCCATTATTTTTCCTGGGCCATTAG
>JFLG01000029.1 GCA_000634735.1 Prochlorococcus sp. scB241_528N17
TGTCAGCGGTTCGAGTCCGCTTACCTCCACTGATTACCACCTCTTCCATAATCCGTAGAAAGGAAATGTTTTGAGTTGTGATCATTATTCTGAACGAATCTAGCTTCCTAATGAAATCATTAAGATGCTGGACTCATTGAATTAATTTCATTGTTTTCAGAGAACCTTGACAACTGCATAGATTATTTTTAAAGACAATAAGCATCTTTAATGATGCAGATTTATTATTTGTGCGAATGCATTAATAACAATTCTATTAACCTGATGCTTCAATTTTTGAAGTTATTGGTCAAGCTACAAAGGGCTCACGGAGGATACCTAGGCACACAGAGGCGATGAAGGACGTGGTTACCTGCGATAAGTCTCGGGGAGTTGGAAGCACACTTTGATCCGGGAATTTCCGAATGGGGCAACCCCTTGTACGGCCAACTGAATATATAGGTTGGTGCGAGCTAACCCAGCGAACTGAAACATCTTAGTAGCTGGAGGAAGAGAAAGTAAATAACGACTCCCTCAGTAGCGGCGAGCGAACGGGGAACAGCCCAAACCGATAGTCTTGACTATC
>JFLG01000030.1 GCA_000634735.1 Prochlorococcus sp. scB241_528N17
CGATAGTCTTGACTATCGGGGTTGTGGGACAGCAATATGGATCAACAAGTCTAGAAGAAACGTTTGAATGGCGTGCCACAGAGGGTGAAAGCCCCGTAATCGAAAGATAAGTTGACCTAGCTGTATCCCGAGTAGCACGGAACACGTGGAATTCCGTGTGAATCTGCGAGGACCACCTCGTAAGGCTAAGTACTACTGTGTGACCGATAGTGAAACAGTACCGCGAGGGAAAGGTGAAAAGAACCCCGGGAGGGGAGTGAAATAGAACATGAAACCGTGAGCTTACAAGCAATGGGAGCCCGACTAATCGGGTGACCGTGTGCCTGTTGAAGAATGAGCCGGCGACTTATAGGTACTGGCGGGTTAAACCGGAAATGGTGGAGCCACAGCGAAAGCGAGTCTTAATAGGGCGTATGTCAGTGTTTATAGACCCGAACCCTGGTGATCTAACCATGGCC
>JFLG01000031.1 GCA_000634735.1 Prochlorococcus sp. scB241_528N17
GATGAAGCTTGGGTGATACCAAGTGGAGGTCCGAACCGACTGAAGTTGAAAATTCAGCGGATGAGCTGTGGTTAGGGGTGAAATGCCAATCGAACCAGGAGCTAGCTGGTTCTCCCCGAAATACGTTGAGGGATAGCGTCTAGTGCTCCAGCAGGGGGGTAAAGCAACCATTTCGGTGCGGGCTGCGAAAGCGGTACCAAATCGATATGAACTCTGAATACCCTGTGTGTAACTAGGCAGTCAGACTGTGGGGGATAAGCTCCATAGTCAAGAGGGAAACAGCCCAGACCGCCAGCTAAGGTCCCAAAATTAACGCTAAGTGATAAAGGAGGTGGGATTGCCCAGACAACCAGGAGGTTTGCCTAGAAGCAGCCATCCTCAAAGGAGTGCGTAATAGCTCACTGGTCGAGCGATCCTGCGCCGAAAATGAACGGGGCTAAGCGTTATACCGAAGCTGCGGATAAATTTATTTATGGTAGGGGAGCGTTCTATGTAGGGTGAAGCGTTAGCGTAAGCGGACGTGGACAGCATAGAAGTGAGAATGTCGGCTTGAGTAGCGAAAACATGGGTGAGAATCCCATGCCCCGAAACCCTAAGGGTTCCTCCGGCAGGCTCGTCCGCGGAGGGTTAGTCTGGACCTAAGGCGAGGCCGAAAGGCGTAGTCGATGGATAACAGGTCAATATTCCTGTACCAGATGTGTTTTGAGAAGGGGGACGGAGAAGGCTAACCAGGCCAGATGTTGGTTACTGGTTCAAGCGTTCGAGGCTTTGAGAGATGGAGAAAACATCTTGAGCTAAGGCGTGAGTACGAGCTGCTACGGCAGCGAAGTTGGTGATGTCATGCTTCCAAGAAAAGCCCTATACTCGTTAAGACACAAATGCCAGTACCCGAAACCGACACAGGTGGGGTGGTAGAGAATACCGAGGGGCGCGAGATAACTCTCTCTAAGGAACTCGGCAAAATGGCCCCGTAACTTCGGGAGAAGGGGTGCCAGCGAGAGCTGGTCGCAGTGAAGAGGCGCAAGCGACTGTTTACCAAAAACACAGGTCTCCGCTAAGTCGCAAGACGATGTATGGGGGCTGACACCTGCCCAGTGCCGGAAGGTTAAGGAAGCTGGTTAGCTTTTAGTGAAGCTGGCGACTGAAGCCCCGGTGAACGGCGGCCGTAACTATAACGGTCCTAAGGTAGCGAAATTCCTTGTCGGGTAAGTTCCGACCCGCACGAAAGGTGTAACGATTTGCGCGCTGTCTCGGAGAGAGGCTCGGCGAAATAGAATTGTCTGTGAAGATGCGGACTACATACACCCGGACAGAAAGACCCTATGAAGCTTTACTGTAGTTTGATATTGTGCTCGGGCTCTGAATGCGCAGAATAGGTGGGAGACGTTGAAATAGTGCTTGTGGGTACTATTGAGTCATCGGTGAGATACCACTCTTTTAGAGCTAGGGTTCTAACGCTTACCCGTTATCCGGGAAGCGGACAGTATCTGATGGGCAGTTTGACTGGGGCGGTCGCCTCCTAAAAGGTAACGGAGGCGCACAAAGGTTCCCTCAGGCTGGTTGGAAATCAGTCGTTGAGTGCAAAAGCAGAAGGGAGCTTGACTGTGAGACCTACAAGTCGAACAGGGACGAAAGTCGGTTTTAGTGATCCGACGGTTCTGCGTGGAAGGGCCGTCGCTCAACGGATAAAAGTTACTCTAGGGATAACAGGCTGATCTCCCCCAAGAGTTCACATCGACGGGGAGGTTTGGCACCTCGATGTCGGCTCATCGCAACCTGGGGCTGAAGTCGGTCCCAAGGGTTGGGCTGTTCGCCCATTAAAGCGGTACGCGAGCTGGGTTCAGAACGTCGTGAGACAGTTCGGTCCATATCCGGTGTATGCGCAGGAATATTGAGAGGATTTCTCCCTAGTACGAGAGGACCGGGAGGAACGCACCTCTGGTGTGCCTGTTATCGTGCCAACGGTAAACGCTGGGTAGCCATGTGCGGAGTGGATAACCGCTGAAAGCATCTAAGTGGGAAGCCCACCTCAAGATGAGTATTGCCATGGCTTAAGCCAGTAAGGTCACGGGAAGAACACCCGTTGATAGGCTCTACGTGGAAGCTTGGTAACAAGTGCAGCGGAGGAGTACTAATAGACCGAGGGCTTGACCAAATAAACTTAATTTATTGTTTTTTAATTTATATAATTTTCTATGCAGTTCTCAAGGTTCACACTATCCTGGTGTTCATGGCGATGTGGAACCACTCCGATCCATCTCGAACTCGGTTGTGAAACGCATCAGCGGCGAAAATATTTAGGGGGTAGCCCCTTGAGAAAATAGCTCAATGCCAGGTAAAAATTTTTAAAAGGGTTTACTCTTCATGAGTAAGCCCTTTTTTATTTTTGGCATTTCGGACACCAATGGGTACTTCTTCCAGTAATTTTTTGTCTCTCAATTAAATTTCCACATTTACGACATTCTTTTCCAGTTCTTCTATAGACATTTGTCTGTAAACCAAAATTCCCATTTTCTCCTTCCAAGTCCCTAAAATCACTAAATGTGGTACCCCCAGAACCTATACTTTTTTTTAATACAGTTACAATTGATTCTTTGAGCTTTATTAACTCATTCTTTTTTATTGTTCGAGCTTCTCTAAAAGGGGAGATGCCAGCAGAGTATAAACTTTCATCAGCATAAATATTACCTATACCTGCCACTATTGTTTGATCTAATAGAATAGCTTTTATAGATTTTGTTCTTTTTGAAATAACTTTTTTAAGATAATTTGCATCAAAGTCTTTAGAAAATGGTTCTGGTCCTAATGAACCTAATCCTTTTATTATTTTGTTAATCGAAAGGCCTTTATTAATCCACCACATTTGACCAAAACTTCTTACGTCAATGTACCTAAGCTCATTATTATTTTTATCAAAAAATCTAATTCTTGTATGTTTACAAGGATGACTTGAGTTTTCAATAAATTTAAAATATCCAGTCATTCTTAAATGAACTACAAGAAATCCGTTATTTTGAAAATTTTCTAAAGGAAATTGAGCACTCTCATTTTGAACTTCTTTTAATTGAGCTATTAAATATTTTCCTCTTCTATCCCATTTATAAATAAGTGAGTTCAGAAGTCCTTTAATGAATTCTTCTTTGTTGATTGGGAATGCAACAGTTGAATCCCTACAGACTTCTACTTTTTTAATAATAAAGTTATTAAGTTTTTGCTCTAAACCTCTGCGAACTGTCTCTACTTCTGGTAATTCAGGGGATTATTTAAGCTTTCTCTAATTCACTTTCAGCGAAATTATTTGTATT
>JFLG01000032.1 GCA_000634735.1 Prochlorococcus sp. scB241_528N17
CCGCTTATACCAGCGTAATTTACTTTATCGAATCTGACTACACAGTTATATTTAATGCCTGAGGTATCAACTGAAGCAACTTTACCGATTTCATTATACCAATATGATTCTGGTCTTTTTACTCTTACGAGATCTCCTCTTGAAATAGCCATTACTATTAATTTAACTTTTTGTAGAATAACTCATCATTAATATTCTTAGACAAATTATTCACACAGATTAATTAAAGTTTTAACAAAAATCATTTATTAAATTATTTTCGAATTCTTCTTTAGCAGGCTTACTTCCCATCCATTTCCTGCCAGGTATTCTTACATCTAATTCATTTTTATCACAATTGATTGAAATAATCAGTTTTTTATTTTCTTGATTTAGAACGTTTAAAACTTTTCTACCTTTAATATCTTTATATGCTTTACTTTGGATAATTATAGGACCATAAATTTTTTTATCTAACTCAATTAAGTCATTATTTTTTTTATTTTCAGTTGTTTCATATTTTTCTGAATTAATTGTGTTCTTTTTTCTTATTGTGAGCTTTTGACCAATTTTTATTGAATCAGCATTATTGATATTATTAATCTCTATCAGTTCTTTTACTTTTAAATTATATTTGTTCGATATGTCAGTAAGATTTTCACCAGTTTGAACAATATGATAATTTTTAATTAAATCTGATTGTTTTGTAAGACTTTCAGAAGATTCGGAGATAATAAGATTTTGGCCAACAAAGATATAATTTTCATCTTTTAAGTTATTTAATTTAATAATTAAATCTTTATTAATTGAATAGAATTTTGAAATACTTGATATTGTATCTCCACTTTTTACAATATGAATTTTTTTTATTTCAGTTTTTTCTTCAGTAATTGATTCTTTTCTAGCAATATTCTCAATTTTGTTTTTTGATGAAAATATTTTTTCTTCTGATTTTATCAATGAGTGATTAAAAAAATTAATAAATATGGCAATTACTAAAAATGCAAATTTCATAAAACTCACTATTTATTTAAAGATAATCTTTAAATTTAAAATCGCTAGGTTTTTGAAAACAATTTAAGTAATTTAAACCTGAAAAATAAACTTTAAAAATTTCTTTACTCTCTCATAGGGGGGATACCGCAGATTTGAGTCAAATCAAAAACCTTTAAAAGTAATAGATTTTTGATTTGAAAAATTTCGCAAACCTTCTTCTCCATGAAATTTACCAATACCACTTTGCCCAACGCCTCCAAAGGGTAAATTTGGAATAAGGACTGGCAACATCACATCATTTATACAAATTGTTCCAGAGCTGGTTACTTTTGAAATATG
>JFLG01000033.1 GCA_000634735.1 Prochlorococcus sp. scB241_528N17
AGATTGCTAAGGGTTTTGATGCTTGACTAATCTGTTTTAAAGCTGATTCTTTATCATTAATTCCAACTATAGGAAGTAGTGAACTGAATAATTCTTTCTGCAAAATATCTGTTTCATTTAATTTAGTTCTCAAAATTGTAGGAGATATTTTCAACTTTTTTTTACTAAAAGTCCCCCCAAATAAAATTCTTTTTTCTTTTTCATATTGTTTGAGAATTTCTACAGTTGATGTGAATTGTTTTTTCTCCAATTTTGATAGGTTTTCGGAAATAATTGGATTATCTCCGTAAAAACATACTATGTATTTTTTTAATTTTTCTATAAAAATATTTTCAATTTCTTTATCTACAAAGATATGATTCGGAGCCATGCAGGATTGACCAGAATTAAAAAATTTACCCCAAACAATTCTTTTTGCAGCCACTTCTAAATTTGCATTC
>JFLG01000034.1 GCA_000634735.1 Prochlorococcus sp. scB241_528N17
TTTGAAGCTAATTTCATTATAGATTTTCCAGTTTCAGTACTTCCTGTAAAAAAAATGTGGTCAAAATTTTGTTCAATTAATTTTATGGATTGTTTATTATCACCCTCTACTGTCATTAAGACATCTTTACGGAAATATTTGGAAGTAAGCTTTTTAATAAGTTTTGAGGTCGCAGGACATTTCTCTGATGGTTTTATAACTGCAGTATTTCCTGCTGAGAAAATATTTACTAATGGCTTTAAAATGTAAAGTAATGGGTAATTATAAGGACCAAGAATTAAGACACACCCAAGAGGTTCATAAATAACTTTGGAGGATGATGGAAAAAGATAAAAAGGTGTATCAATCTTTTTTG
>JFLG01000035.1 GCA_000634735.1 Prochlorococcus sp. scB241_528N17
TTTTATTTTCATCCAAAAGTTTAGAAACTATATTGATATGATGGATCCGCCATTTTATATCTTCAGTTTTACCAGTGAGAACTGTATTTTTTAATTTATAGATGTCTTCTAAATGAAATTTATCAGAAATTTTCATTTTTTACCTTTCAATAGTATTAAATATATCAGAGGATAAATTGTAAATAACTAAGGTTTTTAGGTAGTTCAAT
>JFLG01000036.1 GCA_000634735.1 Prochlorococcus sp. scB241_528N17
TCAATCAAAGCGAATGATTTATCAGAAATAATCAAATTTATTAATATTGCTATTAAAAATTCAAATTTTTCTTGGTTAGTATATTTCTATGAGGGAAAATTTTTCAATTAGATTGATATCTATAAATGAAATACCAGAAGTCACAAACTGGGCAAGGTTAGAAGGATTTTCTCCTGGAATGGATGATTTATCAATTTATAGAAATACAGAT
>JFLG01000037.1 GCA_000634735.1 Prochlorococcus sp. scB241_528N17
GGGTAGCTTGCCTAGACAATAATCCCGTAGGCTCTATTGCGTGTATAAAATATAATTCCTCGTATAGTTTTATAGGTTTATTTATCGTTAAAAAAGAATTCCGGAATAACGGATATGGAGTGAGATTATGGAAACATGCCCTTGAATATTTGAAAAATGTTGATTGTATTGGTCTTGAGGCTGCCCCAGATAGATTAAATGATTACGCAAAGTGGGGGTTTAGAAAATCTTCCATTACAAATCGATGGAAATTAAATGGTTCTCAAGATTTGCCATTGAGAAATTTCTATAAAGATCAATTTCATTCTTTTAAAGTTGTCCCGGGTAATAAAATTTCTTCTGAAGCAGTCTTAATTTATGATGATCAAAGAGAGCCTAGTCCCAGACCACATTTTCTAAATGACTGGTTGAAAAATTCTCATGGTAATGTCAGTGCAATTGTCGATAATAATGGGATGTGCCATGGATTTGGCAGGATTAGACCTTGTGTATTGGAGGATAATGAGCAAGGCTGGAGAATTGGCCCACTTTTAGCGGATACTCCACCACTTGCTGAATTATTAATAAGGGAGTTAGTTGGTGATTTAGATGCTCAAATCTTATTGGATTGCTCTAATCTGAACCCTTATGCAAATTATCTTTTATCAAGTTTGGGATTTGAGGAAATATCAAAAACTTACAGAATGTATAAAGGTATTCAACCTCCCTGCCCTATGAATCAAGTATAT
>JFLG01000038.1 GCA_000634735.1 Prochlorococcus sp. scB241_528N17
CCTATGAATCAAGTATATGGACTTGCCTGCTTGGAACTGGGATGATTTCCTTTAAAACGTTCATTTCCCCTTTTTTTGTAATACTGAAAGAAGTTTGTTTGATTAAGATTAACTTCCAGAAGGTTTCAAAATTTTTTCTACAATATCGGCGTTGATTATAGTGATCTCTCCATTGTCAATATTGGCAACTTGAAACAAGGTCCATGAATTTGGATTTCTAGCTCCTCCAATACAGTCGATAACTTGACCGACCCAATAATTTTCATTCTTTTCCTTAGTATCTTCGCAATTTTCTTTTTTAATTGCGACATAATCACCAGGCCTAACGAAAAGAAACTCAGGAGTTACTGAGCTCACAATAAATAATTGCTAGTATATACGTACTATAGTAAGTTATTGGTTTTGTTGCTGAACTTTGAATTATTTAGCAAACTAGGGGTAATTTAAAAATAAAATGGAATCAACTGAAATTGCTATATTTTCAACATTATTGGGGTTAATTTTAGCTTTAACTGACGCTTATATAGAACGAAATATTCCTGGATAATAAATACTTCTAATTCATTTCTTAAATTAAATAAGATTTAAGCTGGTCTAATATGTCGGCACGGTTGGAAACTAGTTTTGTAAAAACTAAATATATCAACCCTCCCATTGCGAGCCTTCCGTTAATTTTTTCTAACTGCTTTAGTTTTCTCAAGAGTTACCCTAGCGGTTAAATAAAATTTAAAGGGTATAGAAAATAAAAAAGTATTGATTACTTCAAAATTAAAAAAAAATTTATAGAAATATTATTTCAAACACGAATTAAATTTAAAGCCAAGCTTCTTTCATCTCAAGATAAAGTCTCTCGCTCTCAGCAGAATTAATTTTGCTGTTTGAACAGGATTGCTGTTGCTGCTGCTGCTGCTGCTGAGTTGAGTTTGTATTAGGATTTTGGACTTCGCTCATTATAGGGGCTAAATATTTGTGTTTATTCTCTCATATTTAGAGCTTTTTTTGTCAACTTAAATTCTTAAATTTTTTTTAAATTTTCTACGCTTTTAATTTTCCTGTTTTGAGTGAATTTATTTCGCTACAGTAGTTTTGGTATATAGGAATTTAACTTCCCAATATACAATCCCTAGGAAGATAGCACTTGCAATAATAATTTCAGAAATGGCTAACATTTTATTTTTCAATACTAATTTA
>JFLG01000039.1 GCA_000634735.1 Prochlorococcus sp. scB241_528N17
ATCTAATACTAATTTAATTTTGGTATCAATTTACACAGAATGCAATAGGTACTAATTACATTCTAGATTTTAAAAAATCTTATTTAATAAAATAACGCGGCGAAATAATATAAAATTTTAAGTTAGATACATTTTTTTTCCGTGGGAAATTTCATAAATTCAACAACTCTTATACCTTTAATACCTTTAGTAACCTCTTTTTTTATTCTTATTTTATTGGCAAGTTTTAACAGAACACTTAACAGGTTAACAAAACCAGTTACTGCACTGGTTGCATTATCTTTATTAAGTTCTGCTTTTATAAGCTTATTTGACTATTTTAAGAAAATAGAAGAAGAATTAGCTTTATCTGAATTTCTCAAATTTTTTGAAGAAAAAAATTTAGTTATACATCTCAATTTAGTTAATGAAAAAATTATAATTTTTTTCTCATTAATAATGATATCAATTATTGGAATATCTTTTTATAAATTGCCTAGAAAAAAAGGTTACGTCTCATTAATGATCAGCCTAGGATTAATTTCTTCTTCGGTGATACTCTCAATATTGCTGATAGATTTCTCAGCACTAATCTAAACTGTTGTAAGCATTGACAAAGCTTCGTTAAGTTCTTGGACATGATTTAATTCATCTTGAGCAATTTCTTTTATTTTTTGATCATTTGGATTATCTATTAAATATTTTGAATAAGTTTCAAATGCATGTTCTTCGATTTTTATGTTTACATCATAAGCATTAGCTGGAGAGAGGAAATAATAAAAAACCATGATCCAGTAATAGACAAGAACAAGGTGTCTCGCAAAAAATCTATCAATCCAGAAACTATCACCTCCTCTTTTCTCCATTTCTTTAAGATGCTCAGTTTCGTTAATAGCTTGGTAAAAATGTTCTTTCATTAAAATCATTGTTTTCTCATTTTTAATTCCTAGAGATTCTTTAAAATGAAGAACTGAAAGAAATGCAAAATAAGGTGATCTAGCTATAACTTCTAAAACCCAAAATCTTTGTAAAGATCTACCAGAGTATAAGAAGTCTAAGAAGTTAACTGTGCTGTTCAAAATCAAAGAATTTAATTTCTTCATGGATTTAGTTTTTCTTTAAGTATAATTACTCAGGCGCTCGAGAGCTATGACGTATTGAAGTAATTAACCAAAAATTAATATTTATAGTCTAAAAATTGTTACTTCCATTGAAATATTTTTTTTTCATGCATTAATTGGATAGATAAAAATTTTATATGACAACTACTGAAAAAATTGCAAATGCAAAAAAAAGGATTGATGAATTAGAAAGACTTATAAAATTTTGGAATGATTCAGACCATGATGAGGCAAAAATAGTAAATTTTTCAAAGAACATTGAAAATAAAGTTGCTTAGATTGTGAAGATTAAGGCTAATTAACTTTATCTACTTAAAGTGATTTAATATCTTTGAGGTTTCTAATAT
>JFLG01000040.1 GCA_000634735.1 Prochlorococcus sp. scB241_528N17
TTTATCTAGTCCATCTATCCCAAATGATTGTAAGAGGTTATCAATCCCCCCATCATTTTTCGTACCATTCCTTCTAAAACTGTTAGCTTTTTTCAGCCAAAGAGAAATTGTAGAGTTATGGTGTGCAAATTTCTCGACATATATTCTTTCTTCTAATGTAATTGATTTATCTTGAGCAATTCTTTTAATTATTCCTTGGATTTTTAGTCTTTTTGAATTACTAAGAAGCATTTTGCGATCAATTCATTATTCTTTTTATAGGAAGGATTGCTAAATATATCTTGTCAATGTTAATTTCAACAAATTAACTATTTTAAGAGGTTTTTAAGCAATAAAAGTCTTAAGACACTAAAAAAAGGGATCAATAAGTTACTTATGATACTTTTATTCATTTATCAAACTTATAATTCCCACAAATTAGATAAAAAAAATCAATCCATTCATAAGGATACTTTGAAATTAAGATAGATGGATGCAGCTGTTGCATAATAGTAAAAATGTACTAATATTAGTACAGATGTATTATAAGATATGAAAGTGATTTCATCTTCTCCTTATGCCCCTTTTAATTCAAAAGAGTGGAATTCTCTAATAAGAAAAAATGTAAAGTGTGAAAATACTCCAATAAAAATTCAAAAAAAATTTTATAAAACTTTTGCTCTAAAAAAGATTGAAAAAGATGAACTATCGCAAGAGAAAAATGAATTGCATCAACAAATGCAACTTGTATTTGGATAGAAA
>JFLG01000041.1 GCA_000634735.1 Prochlorococcus sp. scB241_528N17
TATTTGGATAGAAAAAATATTAACTAACAATCTTTTTATCGAATATTATTTTACGAGATCCAATTTTTTGTTAGATTAGTAGAAATACAAGAAGGATTTAATTTGGCTGTAGATCGAGAACTTTTAAAAGAAGTTACCCAAGAACTTTGGAATACCGTAAAAAACTAAGACCTGAAATAGATCGGCAAACTCGACTTCAATTAGTTTTAAAGGCTTTATTAACTATTGGAGATTTACCAGATCAAATGCAAGCTGCCATGGTAGTAGGTGTTTGCGCAGAAATGGATAAAAGTGATGTTGATAATATTGAAACTAATTCACAAACTAAAGATTCAAGCGGAGTTGATACTTCTACAGGCAGAAAAGTAGTTAGAAGAAGTTCAGCTAAATAAACCTTAAACGATCATCCTTTAATTTTCTTTGATTCGTTTTTATTAAGTCTATTGAATAGGTAATATGAAATTACAAGTAAGAGAGGAACGAATATTGAATGTAAAGTCATCATTAATTCTGTTTGGCCCATTCCTATAAGATTTGACTCGTTTGGAAGTTGTTCTGACCAAGTGCCAACTAAATGCCAGGCTTGAGGAATTGATAAGAAAAACATATAAGAGCTATAAGTTAAGTTTATGTTCAGGTAAAGATTATCATTATTGAAAGTTTTTGCTTTCTTTATTGTTATTTCTTAACTAAGTATTTGTAGAGTTAGAAAAAAGAACTTGATTCATAAATTTATTTTCTTAAGAAGAGTTTTAAATTCTTTTTTACCAATAATTTGCTCAGCTGCGTAAGCGCCACTTGCTGAAACAGCAGGAATTCCAATACCTGGAAATGTACTTGCACCGCAAGTAAATAAATTTTTCACTGGAGTTTTGCAGCCTGGGAAAAGACCTTTTGCTGCAGATAATGCAGGGCCGTAACTACCGCAATAGGTATTGGTAAATTTTTTATGAGTGATTGGGGTTCCTAGCATTTTTAAATCAATCCTTTCATCTATATCAGGGATGAATTTTCGCACTACATTAAGGAATATTGAACATCTTTCTCCTTTCAAATTTCTATATTCTAATTCCTTTGGATTTAGGTTTTCCCAAATTTCCCAAGGTTCATTTGCGGGAGTATATCCATGAAGAACATGTTTTCCTTCAGGGGCCATATTTTTATCTAAAACAGATGGGATTGAAAATACAGCTATATTTCTTTCTGCGGTTATACCTTTTTCCCAATCATCAACATATATCGCATGTATTGGCAAATTTTCAAGACCATCAGCATCAAAACCTAGATGTATATGAAGGAAAGAATCACATTTATTAGGGCTCAAAACTTTTGTATTCCATCTTTT
>JFLG01000042.1 GCA_000634735.1 Prochlorococcus sp. scB241_528N17
TTTTTTTTAAATCCATTAATTAAGGCTTTTACGATAGATTCACTACCTCCTTTGGGGTATTCAAGGTATGAATTTGGTTCAAACCATTCGTTAAATAAAGTAGCCATCGCAGCTGTATTTGTATCATGCATTGACATACCACTTATCAAAAAACTCAATAAATCAACCCAATTTCTGAGAAAAGGATCCTCTAGATGATTATTTACTAAATTCCCAAAGCCTTTATTAATTTTTGGTATTTGATTGATATTAGGTAAAAATTTTGGGGTTAAATTTATTAGATCTAAGAAATTTATTGATTCGGGAGAAAAAGAGAGTAATGGTATTTCATTTATTATTTGGCTAA
>JFLG01000043.1 GCA_000634735.1 Prochlorococcus sp. scB241_528N17
TTTATTATTTGGCTAAGAGGTTTTATTCCGGAAATAAATGATTCCCATTCTTTAACAGATTTCTCACCTCTTAAAGTTTTAATTGTTTGTTTAAAAGGTTCTTCCCCCACATCAAGATTAAAATTGCCTTCTGGGACAATTACTTGCCAACCTTTGTATTGAAATAGTTCAACTTCTTCATCAAGTAATTTAAGAATTTGCCCTAGGGGATTAGTTGTCGGCCATTTACCTATTCCACTCCACAAGGAAGGACCTGATTCGAAGGTGTAACCATTTCTTTTGAAACTGTGGGCAACACCACCTGGCTGGCTATGAGCTTCACATATAAGTACTTTTTTGCCTGATAAAGCGAGAATCGAACCACAACATAATCCCCCAATTCCACTGCCTACTATTACAACGTCGTACTTTTCCATTAAATATTTACTTTACTCTTCTCGCGTAACTAACTAGTTTTAGACAAATGTATTAGTTGAAGTTGTAATACTTAGTACAACAGCTAAGAAAAATATGTAAGGGACTGCTTTTAGAGGGATGTATCCTTGACTTTTAGAAATAAAATCCATTAATTTAGTTACTTTATGTAAACATAATAACGAGATCTTGTTCCTTATGTGTGCCATAAAATTATTTTTTTGGAAAT
>JFLG01000044.1 GCA_000634735.1 Prochlorococcus sp. scB241_528N17
AATAGAGTTATCTTAGTATTTGATTCTTAGATTAAAATCTATTATGAAACAATTTCCTGATATTAATGAGATAAAACTATTAGAAAAAAATTCCCAAAAAAATGGTAGCGGAATTGCATATGAGGAATTGTTAGGAATATGGAAGTTTAAGTATGTATGGGGAAAGGAGTCAGATGAAATCAAAAATATACCCAGTTCCATTCTCCAAGTATTGTCGGCAA
>JFLG01000045.1 GCA_000634735.1 Prochlorococcus sp. scB241_528N17
TATTGGCTTTCTATTTTGAAGAATTAAAAATTAGTATTAGTAGTTTTCCTATATTTAATAAGGAATTAAAAAAACCAGAAGATAAAAGAATGCCTTTTTTCTCACTTGTAGGAATTAGTACTAAAGATAATTGGTTGTGTGCTCGAGGCAGAGGCGGAGGGCTTGCAATATGGGTTAAGTCTTAATTTAGTGGTATTCTCCTGGATGATCTACCTTTCTTACGGTAACTTTATCAACTTTTTGTCCATTAAATCTTAAGAGATCATCTCCTGAAAAGTCATAACCTAAGCGTTGACCTATTAGGGCTACATCATCTGCTGTAGAGGATGTCGTAACTTGCTTTTTTAATTCTTCATCAGATTGCATCTTAATTAAAAATTTTCTTATTTCAGAAAAACTCATTA
>JFLG01000046.1 GCA_000634735.1 Prochlorococcus sp. scB241_528N17
TTAGTTAGTTATATAAATAACTGGATTGAAAATAAAATAAATAATTATGATGATTCGGAAGTTATAGATACTGATTCTGTGCCTTTAGATGATTAATTTAATCAAATCCAAGAAATAATTCTTTGTGTACAACAAGAACATCAAATAAAGTTGTTCCATGAATAGGACTTAATGGGATTTTGTCTATATTTAATGCTTCTGCGCAAATTAAATGAGCATCCCATTTTGTATTGTGATCACTTATTTCGATTGACCACTCAATTACTTTTTTGAAATGATCTGGCATCTCCGAACCAATTTTTCTGCAAATTTGACATAGA
>JFLG01000047.1 GCA_000634735.1 Prochlorococcus sp. scB241_528N17
GGGGGTTATGGGCCTATCCAAGATATTATTTTTTGCTGTTTTCTGAATCTATTTTTTCTTGATTAATTTCATTGGTTTGATTGCTTTCTATAGATTTAGGAGATTCATCTTCTTCGTTCATAACTTGGTCGATTTCATTTTGAAATTCATTCGATGCTTTTTTAAGACTTTTCAAAGTTTTACCAAGCTGTTTCCCTAATTCTGGAAGCTTTTTTGGACCAAAAATTAAAAGAGCTAAGATAAGTATTACGGTAACTTCAGGCAAACCTACACCAAAAATATTCATAACTGATAACTATTTAACTAATTAGGAAATCTACTATTAAATATAGTCAAATCATGTGAAAATTTCATTCTCGGAAGAGCTTTTTTAATATTAAAAAAG
>JFLG01000048.1 GCA_000634735.1 Prochlorococcus sp. scB241_528N17
TTTGTCTATTAATTTTCTCATTTTCACCGAGATAATTTATTACTATCACTTATTTTATCTTAATTTCTTTTATTATTATTTTATAGAAATCCTACATTCAATCCATAATAGATTATTCTATTAGATTTTAATCTTTTCTAAATTATTGAAACTATTCACTAAATATCTACCTTCTTGAAAAAAATGAAGTACTTATTTGGTGTTTTTTATCTATTCTTTCTA
>JFLG01000049.1 GCA_000634735.1 Prochlorococcus sp. scB241_528N17
AATAAGTTTTGTTTTATTATAGTTTCAGCTTTTTTAAATATATGAAGAAAATAGGAATGCAGGCTGTTGATCTTGCTATTCAAAATGGAGTGGATCTTGACGGTACTCCAATCCCTCAAAAAATGCTTGATCTATACAATAGAATTATGGATGAGGAGAATAAAAGAAAAAGGAGTGGTGTTAAAAAATCAATGAGAAATAGATGCGTCAAAACGGGTTCTAAGCATTTTGATAAAGAAACATTGAATCAATTATTAATAGACTCGGGATGGGAAGGTCTCAAAGAAAAAGAAATTTTGTTTTTTTATAACTAAAAATTTTTAAATTATCTTGAACTTTATATA
>JFLG01000050.1 GCA_000634735.1 Prochlorococcus sp. scB241_528N17
ATCTTGAACTTTATATATGGTAATTTTTACTTAAATTAAAAAAATTGAGAACTAACAAAGTATTTATTTAGATCTAATTTTTTAAATTATTTAAACCATCCTTTTTTGTTAGAGGATATTATTTTCTCTTTTTCAGCTTTTGTTTTATTACTTGCTTTTTTGAAAGCCAAGTTGGCTTCGATAACTGTAACTATTGATATGAAAAAAAGACCAGAAATCCCAATTATTTGTTCATTTTGAGAAGGTTCTGAATCACCTTGTAAAAAAATGCCAAAAGCGTACCATGCAGTACTAGCAGTGATGGTAAAAAAATAGGGTTTCCATCTTCTTTGATATAAGTAACCTGATCCTAAACCAGGAAGAAAATTCAAAAAAGATGCTACCCATCCTTTTGAAGATGCAAGTATTTCGTCTCTTGAGGGGTAAGACATTTATGTTAGGTATTTATTAAATGTGAATTTATATATGCAAAAGATATTGCTGCACAAATTACCCAACTAAAGGGTAAGAACATTCTTATTTTTTCTTTATTGTTATTCATTTTTTATATTATGGAAAATATTTTTAAAATCTGTGGATTTAATAGATACCTTAAAATCAGAAGAATTAAAAAAGACGGTTTTTAACCGTCTTTGAAAAAA
>JFLG01000051.1 GCA_000634735.1 Prochlorococcus sp. scB241_528N17
TCTCTCTTCAAGATGTTTTAGTCGAGCTTTAAAAGCATCTTCAAGTCTCACTTTTTGTGTTGTAATTTCATCAAGCTCTTCTTGATGTTGGTTTTTCTTTAACTCTTTCATTTCACTATCGGAAATAACATATACAGGGCGATATGAAGGGGTTTCAAAAAGAAGATCAAACATTGAATACATAAGTGACCTTTGAATAAGTACAAATTCAATATCTAATAATTCTTTGGAATATGAAAGGATAAATACCGAAGATATTGATACGGCAAATACACCGAATTTCGGTTTACATAACATAACCGCCCAGTATTTACCGATCAAATTTTAAGGTATGTTTTAAAGTATT
>JFLG01000052.1 GCA_000634735.1 Prochlorococcus sp. scB241_528N17
AAAATGTAAATAAAATTGAAAGCGGAGTAGAGATTATTTTTAATTTAGAAGATTCCAAAGTATTAAATGATTATCAGAAAGAAATTCTTAAGAGAAACTTGAAAAACAAATTAGTGAATAATAATAGTTTACGTTTAGTAGTTCAAGAACACAGAAATCAATTATTAAATAGGCAGCTAGCTTTAATGAAATTTAGTTCAATCATAAAAAATGCTTTAAATAAATCATATAAATTAAGAAAATCTACACAACCCACTAAAGCATCACAAAAGAAAAGAGTTGAGGTTAAGAAAAAACGTGGTGCATTGAAAAAAAGTAGACAAAAAGAAAAAACATATCAAATATAAATAAACGAAATAAATATTTTCCTCACAGATTACAATCAAACATGTGATAAATTTAATTTTATTTTGGTTTATTGAATTCAACTAATGATTTCTGGTTAATTGACTCAAATTTTGTAGGGGTGATGCGTTTCTACAAAGATAAAGATCATTCTGATAAATCTATTGATTATATGTTTATTGAAGAAGGAATTATTATGGGAATTCATGGAGAAAATCCTCCATTAATGAAAACTAGAAAAAAAATTGTTATAGAAGAAGCAAGATTATTGTGGCAAAAATTGTTAAATGAAGGTTGGCAAAAAACTAATAAAAAATGGTGAGTAAACTCTACTAAAACTTTTTAAATTTCAGAAAATAAATGAACCTTTAGGGTATAG
>JFLG01000053.1 GCA_000634735.1 Prochlorococcus sp. scB241_528N17
TGTAAATATTTCTTTTTTTTGATGTCGTTTTCATTTCTTCTCAACATTATTAGGTAGTTTGTGACTCCAAAAATTATTAAAAACACAATAAATCTTATTCCTGCCTCAAAGTTCATATGAGTATTAAGCTTTATTTTAATCTGACAATTAATAATCAAAAATCAATCGGTATTTATATCTAATTTAAGCCTCTAGTAAAAATCTTTTTTGATTTTAATGTGTAAAAAATACATAACAAAAGTAATATTAAAATTGCACTAAAGCTTCCGATTGGGTTTGGAATATTTTGTGTAAAAGGCCCTGCTAAAAAAGAAGGTGTATTTTCTTTGAATTCTATTAATCCGTTATTTAATAAAAACCAAATACCCACAAGTCCTCCATGAATTCCTATGCAATTCCATAAAGAACCTTTATCTCTAATTTTTACTAATGATAGAAATATCCCAAGTAAAATAAATCCCAAACGTAATCCTACTATGTTCCAAAAGATCTCATTTGATAAATTATGAACGAAGCTAAAAATTATAGCTTGTAAAGCTATTGATATTTTTGTGCCATATTCAAATTTTAATTCTTCTAGTAACCAGCCTCTAAAAATTATTTCTTCTGCGAATCCAACGCCTAATCCCAGTACAATAGAATTTAACAATATTATTGGCGAGAATCCACCTATCCAAGAAATATAATTTTTTTGCAATAGTGGTACCAGAATTAGAATTATTAAAACTAAAGCAAATAAAATACCTTGAGAAAAAATTGAAAAAGTTTTTTAAGAATCTGTCTTTTGTTATCCCAAGAAGTATCCAAGCACTTGATTTATTTCTTTTGATATAAAACCAATATGGGAGTAAAAAAATAAAAAGTAAGAAAGTAATAATAGTACCAATTAAGGATAAATTTTCTTTTTCAAAATTAAACAATAAAAGTGGCTGAGATAAAGCCCAGCCAATTCCATAAAGAATAGGAATAAAAAATATAGTGGATAAAATTCTTGGTCTTAAAAGAAAAAAACTTCTAATTAGTAGCATTACATTTTTCATTTTAGTTTGAATATTAATTAACCCCAGCCTTTGCCTCTTATTATTCTAACTACTTGTTCAAA
>JFLG01000054.1 GCA_000634735.1 Prochlorococcus sp. scB241_528N17
GCTTTTTCTTTTTACTATAGTTTATGTTTTTTGAAAGATTAGATAAATCTTTATAAAATTGCCGAGTTATTTTATCTTCTTTATCACTAGGCCATAGTAAGTCTGAGCCCTCTTCATATTCTTCTTTATATCTTTCTTTATTCAAATTTTTTTTATATCGCAATAATTTAAATTTTACTTATTGCAAATGCTTAAAAGTGATGTTTATTAAATTTGTGTATTTATTTAAAATTTATGCTGATTAATCTTTCAACTTTAGTTTTTACATTATTATCTCCATTGATTATTTTTGCAGTAATAGTATCGGTTTACTTATTTCATTAGGAAGTATTTACAAATAAACTTAATTAATTTAAGGGTGTATTATGCCTACTTTTTCTAATGCAAATGATAAAACTGCAATTACAGCCATTAGTGTTAATATCTTGTTCTTTTTGATGAAATCCATAAGCCATATTAATAATCTTTTTTTAAATTCTTA
>JFLG01000055.1 GCA_000634735.1 Prochlorococcus sp. scB241_528N17
ATATACATAGGAGATTTAGTTCCCTCAATAGCTTCTTATAAAAAGATAATTGAAAAATATGATAAAGGTATAAAAGAATGGGAATTTTATGAAGAACCTATTGGAGGAGATCTTAATTACCCTGATTAGTAAATATGCTTACTACAAAAATAACTTTTGCCTTGGCAGATTGGATTAGAGAGTGGCGTAAGTGCCGGGATAAGAATCCTTCTATTGATTAGTGTGTAAAATTTGTTCAGTGTAAATTAGAAGACTATAAACTTTCTGATAGGGATAAAAGAATAATCGAATCTATTTTGCTCTATGAATCTGAATAAATAAGGGATTATAGACTTTAATTTTATATTTATCTATAAAAAACAAAGGATCATTAAAATCCTCTTACAAATTAGGAAAAAAGTAAATCAGCATATTTACGGATTTACTGAAAATATAAAAAGGAGTAATTTAGAAATGTTGAGTTCGGAGGCAATCTAAATGATTGATAGTCCGCCTGAAATTTAGCAAATTCCAAAATATAGGAAGCGTATTCCTGAGAATGGGATTATTCGAAAATTAAAGTTCAATCAATTAGTCTGATAAGACTTCGCTTTATAATTACTAGCGACAATAGGGACTGAAATTATCGAGAGAAATCCCCGAATTCACGTATTCTAGGTTTATGAGTAAATAGACTTTAAAATATGTAATTTTATATCCTGTAAGAAGGAAATCAAATATTAAAAAGGACTGTACAAGCAGTCCTTTTTTTTAACAAATTTCTTCTAAAATAGACTTCTTTTTGGATATTATGGACTAATAAAGTGATTAAAAATATTTCAAAATGAAAGATCAAGTCTTGTTTCCAAAAATAGAAGTACGTGAAAAGGGTTTTTTACAAGTAAGTGATATTCATACTATTTATTGGGAAAGATCTGGTAATCCAAATGGCAAAAAAATTCTTGTTATTCATGGAGGTCCAGGAGGAGGAAGTCAACCAAGATATAGAAGATACTTTGACCCAGATAAATTCGATATTATTCAATTTGACCAAAGAGGGTGCGGTTCTTCAACTCCTTTCTCCGAATTAAAAGAAAATACGACCAATCATTTAGTTGATGATATTGAGAAATTAAGGATCCTTTTAAAAATAGATACTTGGCATTTGTTTGGTGGATCTTGGGGTTCAACACTTTCACTTATATATGCGATTAAAAATCCCTCAAGAGTTATTAGCTTAACTTTACGAGGAATATTTTTATGTAGAAAATTTGAATTGTTATGGTTCTATCAATATGGTGCAAGTGAGATATTCCCCGATGAATTTGAAGAATATATTTCTGTAATACCAAAAGAAGAAAGAAATAATTTAATAAGTTCTTTTTATAAATATCTAACATCTTCAGATGCGAATCTTAGATCAAAAGCAGCAGCAGCTTGGACAAAATGGGAACTCTCAACAAGTCATTTAATAAATAAAAAATTTGATTTTGATAAGTCTGAAGTTAATTCTTTTTCTGATGCCTTTGCAAGGATCGAATGTCATTATTTTATTAATAATATTTTCTTAGAAGATGATTTTATTTTGAAAAATATAAGAGCAATAGAATCGATTCCAACAAAAATAATTCAAGGTAGGTATGACGTTGTATGTCCTGTTAGGAGTGCTTGGGATCTAAATAAGAAATTAAAGAATTCTGAATTAATTATTGTTAATGATGCTGGTCATTCAATGAGTGAAAAAGGTATTACTATCGAATTAATAAAAGCTGTAAAAGGAATTCAAAATCTCTAAAAGAGATAATATTCCTTTAAAAATTAAAGGCCATTATCTTCAATATTTTGTGCAATACTCCTAAGAAGTTCGACGATATCAGAATCTTTGCATTGAGTATCTTCTTTAAGCAAAATGCACTCGTCTCTAATACTTACGTTAGTACTCCACCATATACCTGAACTATTGGTATCGTCCCATTCAAATCTTTCAGACATAATTAATAAATTCTAATAAATACATTAAAGCTTGCATTACTTCATCGTGGATTTATATATTCAATTTCAAAATTTAAAAAACTTACCTATTCACTAAAAAGAATCTGGAAATTTCTGACAATAAAATTTAGAAATCTAATTTCAGTTCGTATTGTATTTCCTTTTCTTTAGAAACAATTTTTTTATTACTTATATTTTTTCTAAGCCTTTTTCTAGAACCATGTTTTAAATAAATTTCTTTTGAGATATCCCAATATCCATCCTTTTTAGTGATTTCCTGAATTTTCTTCTTTGCAGTTTTAGTGCTATTTGGGATGTCAATTATTGGTCTTATGTAATTAATTTGTTCATATTCTTCTTTATTAAATCTAGATAATAGCCATGGTTCATGAATGAAATTAAGTGATATCTCCTTTAATTCTGGTATCCATTTTTTTATAAATTTTCCTTGAGTATCATGATCTTTTCCCTGCTTAATAGGATTATAAATTCTATTGGTATTGATAGATGTAGTTCCAGATTGCATTTGGCATTGGTTCCAATGTATTCCAGGCTCATAATCTACAAATTTATTTGCTAATTCTGAACCTGAATCTTGCCATGGTAGCCA
>JFLG01000056.1 GCA_000634735.1 Prochlorococcus sp. scB241_528N17
TAGCCATAAATTATAGCTAGCAAAAGACATTAACATAGCTCTCATCCTGAAGTTAATCCATCCATTGAAATTTAATGAGCGCATACATGCATCTATAAAAGGAAAGCCTGTATTACCTGAACTCCATGAATAAAGTAATTCATTATTTTTTTCTCTAATGTTTTTAAAAAAAGGATGGAATTCCCTAAACTCTAGTTCTGGTTCACTTTCAAGTTTCTGCATAAAATGACAATGCCAAGTTAATCTACTTTTTAACATCCTAGAATTATTGTTTTTTGATACATTTGCTTTATTAAATATTTCTTTTAATGAAATGCATCCCCAACAAATATATGGGGATAGTCTTGAACAACTATCAAATGATTTTTCTGGGCTAGAAATATCTTTTGAATAAGAATCTAATTTTTTACTAAAGAAGTATTGCATTCTCTCTAAACCTCTTTTTCTTCCACCTTGCATTCTTCCTGGACAAGTTTCTTTTTTAAAGGTAAAAATTTCGTCTGAGGGTATTTCTCCAATATTGTAGTTAATAGAATTAATTCTTAATGGAGCCTTTAAAAAGTTTTTTTCGGCATTTTTTTTCCACTTTTTAGACCAATTATTCCTATCTAAATTTCCTCTAAAAACTGAAAATTGTAGATATTCCCTCCAAATAATATTTTTGATTAAAGCCCATTCTCTTACTTTTTGATCTCTTTTATAAGTAAGCCAATCTCCGGTTTCTTGATGGCTATATATACCTTTGATTTTAAATTTTGAACTAATTTCATCAAAAACATTAATAACATTGCCAGTCCTAATAATTAATGGTTGTCCAATCTCAGCAAGTGCATTTCTTAAATCTATTAAACTTTCTTTGCAAAATTGCCATTGTCTATATGAATGAGTATTTTGGCTCCAAATATCTAACTCAATAATATAAATAGGTAAAAT
>JFLG01000057.1 GCA_000634735.1 Prochlorococcus sp. scB241_528N17
ATATAAATAGGTAAAATATCAGTATCTTTTATAGCCTCACAGAGAGCTTCGTTGTCAAAAATTCTTAAATCTTTCTTAAACCATAAAATATTTATTTCTTTCATAATTTTTTATTTTAATCCTAGAAAAATAAGATAAAGTTTGTAGGTAAAAAATATAAAAAATTTTAGAATAACTAAAAATCAAAAAAATGAAAATAACAAAAAAACTTTGGGAGGATAATTATGAGATTGCTTTACTAAGTTTAAATACAAAATTTGTTCAAGGTTTAAAGAATGGAAGTCTCCCTAAAAACATATTTCAAGAATATTTAGCTCAAGATTATTTCTTTTTAGAGACTTTTGCTAAGGCTTATGGGCTTGCTGTTTCCAAATCAAAAGATAAGTACTCAATAAGGAAGTTAAGTGAACTATTAATGGGCGTTTCAGAGGAGTTAATACTTCATGAAACGTATGCAAAAGAATGGGATATTGATTTGTCTAATAACTATATAAAAAAAGCCACTAAAAATTATACAGATTTTCTTGATGATACTTCCAAAAGACTTAGCTCCGTCGAAATAATGTTTGCAATGACTCCATGTAT
>JFLG01000058.1 GCA_000634735.1 Prochlorococcus sp. scB241_528N17
TTTGCAATGACTCCATGTATGCGACTTTATTCTTGGATAGGAAAAAGTTTGTATAAGGAGGATTTTGACATTAAATATAAAGAATGGATAATTACTTATTCTGATGAGAGCTTTGAAAAGCTAGCAGATTCACTTGAAAATCTTATTGAGACTAATAAAGAAACATATGATATTAATCAGGCCAAATATTTATACAGGAGAGCTATGGAATTGGAGTTAGATTTTTTTAATGCATATTCAGATTTCTGATTTAAATTAAAATTTATTTATAGTACTTTCAAAAACGAGTTAATAAATTATGTATTCTAAAATTGCACTTTCAATAGGTGGTAGTGACTCTGGGGGTGGGGCAGGCATACAGGCTGACTTGAGAACTTTCATGGCCCTTAAAGTACATGGATGTTCTGTTATTACATGTATTACCGCACAAAATAGTATAGAGGTTACGTGCGTCCAACCAGTAGAGAAGAATACTTTATTAAATCAGTTAGATACTTTATTTGCTGATTTTGGTATTGAAGCCTTAAAAACTGGAATGTTATTAAATGAAAGGATAATTAACGATACTGCTTCAAAATTAAATACATACAAAATAACTAAAATTATTGACCCAGTAATGGTTACAAGAACTGGTTCTAAATTACTAGAAGATTCTGCTATTAATGCTTATAAAAAACTCTTATTACCAATTGCTGATTTGGTAACTCCAAATATTTATGAAGCAAATCTACTTTCTGGTTTAGTAATAAGGAGTAAAGAAGATATCGAAAATTCAGCAAGAAAAATTATTGGTCTTGGAGCTAAAGCGGTACTTATAAAAGGTGGCGGTTTAAAAGATATGAAAGGGAAGGATTTTTTCCTTGACTTAAATGGTAGAAAAGAGTGGCTATTTAATAATTTTATAAATACAATAAATACCCACGGTAGCGGCTGTACTTTGAGTGCTGCTATCGGTGGTTACAAGGCTTTAGGTTTTGATCTATTTGATTCCATACAAAAAGCGAAATTATTTGTTGAGAAATCTTTAGATAATTCTTATAAAATAGGATCTGGCCCTGGTCCCTTAGGCCATCATTAATTATTTACAGAAGTGGAGTTAGAACCACCATTTTCTGTAGGGCTTTTTTAAAAATAAGATTTCTTCAGTCTCCCATCCACCCTCCAACCACTCAAGATGCTCAAGTAATAAAGACTCACTTTCCCTTTTGCTTAATTGCCCA
>JFLG01000059.1 GCA_000634735.1 Prochlorococcus sp. scB241_528N17
TTTCCACTCTTACTTGTATACATTTTCTTGTCAACGATTTACTTTTATTTGTTTACTAGCAGTTCTTAAATATGTATTAAATACAACTTTTTAAAATAGATAGTAATTAAGACTTATTCACATAGATTTAATTAAAGACTAATTTATATAAAAATACTTTAACTATGAATAAAGAAGAAACAGCAAAGCAAAAAACTATTTTAAATGTAGGCTATTGTGAAACGACCTCTGAATGGCTTAATAGAATCATTACTGAACTGGCAGATGAAAATAAAAATTTTGTAGATTTGTCAGTTATTTGTGCCTAATTTTTTAGAAAATATATTTTGATTTATTTTCAGTTAGCTTTTAACTAAAAAAGAAATTTAAAAGATATTTTGTGATGTGAATCCTAATAAAAAAAACATAGAAATAATTAAACAATTCAATTTATCTCCTCATCCTGAGGGTGGATGGTTTAGAGAGATAGTAAGGAGTGAGAATTCTCTAATAAGGGAAGATGGCCAA
>JFLG01000060.1 GCA_000634735.1 Prochlorococcus sp. scB241_528N17
GGAATTTATTATCTTTTGGAGAGAGATGCAAAAAGTGCTTGGCACAGAGTAAAAAATGCTGATGAAATTTGGATTTATTTAAGGGGCGATCCTCTGAATTTATGGTGTCTAGATAATGATAATAAGTTAATAAGAAATTTAATTTTAGATTCCAATAATCCAGTAGAAATGATCCCATCTGGATATTGGCAAGCTGCAAAAAGTACAGGCGAATTTACTTTAGTTAGTTGTTGTGTTGGCCCTGGCTTTGATTTTAAGGATTTTGAATTACCCAGAAATACAAATAATACTTCTAGATTGGATAAAGCAATTCATAATCTTATTTGAGACATTTTTTTGTTTATATTTTTGAAATTATCCTCTAGATTTATAAGGCTATTCAATCAATCTATATTTAATGAATCAAAATTCTGTCAAAACAATTGTTATTAATGATGAACCAAGAAAAGATTCATACTTAGTATGTGTAAATCAGGTTGATGGATTAAAAGCCGTCCTTAATAGGGATTTTGATGAATGGTCGAATTTTGATAGTTGGGAAAGTATTTCGGTTCAGCAATGGATTTTTTCTAGAGCTTTAGAGGTTTTCAGAGGAAAGAAAATTGATATTGAATGCGACTGTTGTGAACATAATGATTTAATCCCAAATGATTTTGAGAGTATTAAAAAAGAACAATGTTTTGGTAAAAAAAGTGCTTACATGATTGAAAAAGTTGTAGATGAAATTGTATTAGCTAAGGCAAGAAGAGAGAGTGATGGAACATATTCTGCGTAAGATTCATAAAATATTTATGGAGTGAAAAATCTTCTACTTACCAGTGAAAATTATCAGAAGAACCAATCGTTAAATTTCTAGTGGACATCTTATGGAACTTAAAGTGTACCGAATCACTGAACTCCTTTTCATCTGAATAATTCACAAGATCTACTGGGTCGATGTTTTCATCGAACCATGCATCATATTCAATATGGTTTGGTTCAGCAAAATAACTCATATCCAATTAATAGCTTTCAAAAAACATATAAACGGTACATGCGATACCAAATGAACATTCTTAATTTTTAGATAATCCATATTTTTAAATTTTTCATAAAGATTAGTTGCTAAAAATATAGGAGAAATATCTATAAATTAATGTCTCTTGATACAACCATGGTTTCTATCCATCCCCACTTCACAATCAAGGACGGGAAGATGGACCAGTGCATAGCTCTTTTAGAAGAAATTTTAGTACTGACAAAAGCTAATGAACCTGACTGCCTTTTTTTTAATATCACTACATGCGGGTCAGATAAAGCTTATGTAAGAGAGGCATATAAAGATGGTGCCGCCGCTTTATTTCATCTCAAAAATATGGGACATATGATTCCTAAGCTTTTTGAAGTATCAGATATTACTGTGCAGGTCCAAGGCCCTGTCAACGAGATTGAACCCTTGAAGGAAATACTGCCAGACGCTGATTTCTATGAAGCAATATCTGGATTCTGATTTAGATTGCATATTATTGACAGTCGATTGCTAGTGGCTTTTAGTCCCTTTTATATTTAGGAATTCAAAATAAATTAATCTTCCCTTTACTTATATCAAGTAACTTTATTATCAGCTCAAATATTATTTTTATGGCATCAACTTTTTATATTGTTCATCATGAATTTAAGGTAGGAAAAGCTGAAAAATGGTGGGAAACAGCTTAAGCGGCAATGTCACCAGGTGGTGGATGGGATGATGCGGTAGCAGCTAATAAAGAAAAAGGATTTTTTAACCATTCTGCAAATGCCGTAACTAAAAATGGTCCTGTATATTGTTTTTGGGAAGTAAAAGAGGGTATTTCTGCTGAAGATTTTCAGGAGTTTATAGATGGACCCTCTGGTCCAGGGTTCGGACAAGATGCTCTGATGAATATCTGTAAACCAATTGATACATCATTAATGAATGGACAAACACCTTATCCACCAGTTTTTTCTTGATTATTGACAGTCGATCTAAAATAACTAGCAACTCGGCTTTTTTATGACTATTGAAACTACTGTTTTCACCTTTAAACTTTCAAATACATTTGAGGAATGGGTAAAAATGTTTGATAGCCCAGAGATAGATGCATTTCATAAAACGGTAGGACTTACTCCTCTATATCGTGGCAAAAGTTTAATTGATCCCAAAGAAGTTATTGTTATTCATCAAGCTGAAGAAGGTGTGGCTAAGCATGTTTTTTCAGATCCTGAAACCATTAAGAATATAGAATCTGGAGGACATATTTATAGCACAACGAAAATCACAAGTTGGGTTTCTGAGTAGTCTAAACACTAACTATTTAAATCCATACAAATAATTCGAAACAGGATTTCCATATAAGATCTTTAAAACAAAATTAGGGGTATAGCAGAGTTTTAGGATAAGCGTATTAACTAATTAATTGGATTAAATTATTAATAAGAATCTTAGTGCTAGAGGTAACCATAGACATAGAAGAAGCATTAGTAAAATAGTAATAGCATGGATATTTGGAATATAATGCTCTTTTAAAATTTGTGTTTTCATAATTTATCTCGCCTTCTTAAGTTTGATTTCTCTTCTGATAAGCAATGCTATAACTACAACACACATGTTCATTAGAAATACGTCTAATGGCATTTAATAAAAAAGTCTCTACTTAATTAATAGCAAGAATTTTAATCTACGAATCAAGAAATGATTACTAATATTTATTGGCTTAATAAAACGAATTTAAAAATTAAATTTATGCTTAAATATCTCAGTTCTCTTAACTATTAAATGGCTTATTCAGAAACAAGAATATTAATAGGTGGTCTAGCCCATGTACCTGTTCTTATATTTATAGCCAATTTTATAAAAGGTAAGTTTGTAATTAAAACTGAAAAGGCAAAAGAGACTTTAGTTCATGCAGAGCCAGTTAAAATTATTGAGGTAAAAGATACAGTATTTAAAGAGGGAAAAGCAGAAGCTATCAAGGAACTTTCAAATGAGCTGGACAGTATTGAACAGAAAGCTGATGAGGTTTATGAAAAGGTAAAGAAGAAAAAGAAAGATAAGAAGAAGAAGAAAAAAAATAACTAAATTGAGATCCTATCAAGCATCAATACATCTTGAACTTGGATAGTATCGATCTTATATTCGTCTTCGGGATCTTTATAAGATTCAATTTCAGCTTGAATTTTTCTCTTGTAAACTCCTTTGATATAGTCCATTTCTCTTTTATCTTTGTCTAGAATTGAGAATGGTGATCTTTTTAAGTTCATAACTTTCTCCTAAATAAATAAAATTTAATCAGCCCCATTTTTTATCAGATTCAACAAAGCTATCCAATGTTTGCTGATTCCTGATTTCTTCCTCAAGAAGATCTTCTTCTGATCTTTCTTCAATCTCAGATTTATATTCTTCTTTTAGTGTGGATTTAGTAGACATTTGCTCATGACGACTACATCTATGTTCTAACTAGTTAGAGAGGCCATTCGACTAATAAATATGTACGGTTTGAGGTACTCCTATATACGGATAAAGGATCAACAATCGAATTTGAATATGGTTAAAATCTTATGTTAGTTTACTGATTGACAGTCGATCTAAAATAAGAATGCAATTTGCTAGTTTTTGTGAAAAGTTTTCTTATCTCAGGTTTAGTTGATGACTACAGAATAAAGATAAATCTTTTTGCAATTTCTCCCAATCATGCGATAAAGGTTTTTCAGCATAAGTATCCAAATTCAAAAGATATCTATGTAATACAAGATTTGTTTAAAGGTAATTAACGAAATTGGTGAAGATTTAACTGAAGTTATTGGAGTGCCTTTTGCTGTTAACTGATGACTTAGGGATTCTTCTTTTTGCCTTTAATAATCATAAGTAAAGGAAGACCAATAAGCATCAGACTGCCATCAATTAATAAAAAAGTATTCAGGTTCATTTATCCATTCTGTCGGGGGTATCCCAATTTAGGGATATCCCTTTTTTAACTGGGTCATTTTTCATATCAGCCATCTCTTTTCTGATTTTGTTGTAGTAGGCCAACTCTTCTGGATCATCAGAACCCAGACCATAATTCATGGTCGCTGCAAGATAAATTCTGTGCATCCGGTATGACGATAGTGACATTACTGAAGACAATCTCTGTTAAATATATATGAATTTAAGGCAAAATGCTTTATCTGCAGATCACTTAGTGGAATATCTCCCAGCCAGCTTTCTGCCGTCAC
>JFLG01000061.1 GCA_000634735.1 Prochlorococcus sp. scB241_528N17
AGCTACAAGGGCAATTTTAAGTGGGCCGGGTTGGATTTGAACCAACGTAGGCAGAGCCAGCGGATTTACAGTCCGCCCCCTTTAACCACTCGGGCACCGACCCCCACTATTTGAACTTATCAGTTAATGGTCACTTTGTGTGAAAATGTTTTGGTTTTTTTGTTTCTTTCTAGATAGCATTTAATAGGAAAGACTTTATTGCAAATGAATATTTTATTGATAAATGGACCTAATTTAAATCTTTTGGGCACTAGAGAACCTGAAATATATGGTAATAAAACATTGAGTGATATAGAACAAGATCTAACAAAAGTTGCCCAAGAAAAGAGTATTAATCTTGAATGTTTTCAAAGTAATCACGAAGGAGAAATAGTAGATAAGATTCAGGATTCTGTAAAAAGTATACAGGGCATTCTTATAAATGCTGGCGCTTTTACTCATACCTCGATTTCTATTCGTGATGCTTTAATTGGATCAAAAATTCCGTTTGTAGAGTTACATATTTCAAATATTTTCAGTCGAGAGGATTTTCGTAAAGAATCTTTTCTTACAGATAAAGCTATAGGAATTATTAGTGGATTCGGTATATCAAGTTATTCCTTAGCTCTTGAGGGAATTATTGGATATTTAAGTAGTAAAAATTAAATGCTAGTCGATTTTAAAAGGCCCACTTCTCATATTAAATATTTATCCTCATTTACCTCAGATGAGTGGATCAAACTCGCATTATCTAATCCAATAGATATTCTTATTGACCATGCACATTGTGAAAGAAAAGCAGCAGGAGTACCTATCCAATTGATGTTTAGATATCCATCAGAACCAAATCTGGCAGAAGTTCTAAGTCCAATAGCGAGAGAGGAATTAGAGCATTTTGAAAAAATACTTTATTTTTTAAAGGACCTTGGACATTCTCTTGAGTCTTTAAAACCGCCTCCATATGGAGCTGAATTAGTTAAGAATACAAGAAAGGATGAGCCTAATAGAATGCTTGATAGTTTCTTAATAGCAGGACTTATTGAAGCAAGAAGTCATGAAAGATTAAGCTTGCTTGC
>JFLG01000062.1 GCA_000634735.1 Prochlorococcus sp. scB241_528N17
AGGCAAGACATTTTGGAGTTTATATGAAACTAGCGCAAACTAAATTCTCTAAAAATCAAACTTTCAAAAGGTTACAGGAATTGTCTGAAATTGAGTCATCAATATTAGCAGAAACTTTTTTATTGCCAAGGGTACATAGCTAAAGTTAATAAAATAAAAATGATAATAAACAAGTTCTTAAGTTTACTTAATCGATATAAAACTGATTCGCCAACATTCACAATCGTTGGTGTAGGCCCTGGGGATCCATCTCTTTTAACACTTGCTGCAGTGGATGCAATAAAAAAAGCGAAAGTTATAGTTTTTCCAATATCAGATGATAATAAAAAAAGTTTTGCTGCAGAAATAGTCAAGAAATACACCAAATTTAAAAAAAATATACCTATTATCTTCACCATGGCTAGGAAGGATTTTGATCCTGATGAAATATGGTCTAACGCAGAAGAACAAATTGTGAAATTTATAAAAAATGGAGAATCAGTTGTTTTACTTT
>JFLG01000063.1 GCA_000634735.1 Prochlorococcus sp. scB241_528N17
GTTTTACTTTGTCTTGGAGATACTTCATTATTTGCAAGTTCTTCTAATATTTTGAGGTTAATAAAAAATAATCATGCTGAAATTATTACCAAAACCATACCTGGTATTTCCTCTATTTCGGCAGCAGCAGCTTTGAATGATTTTGATTTGGTAAAAAAAGGCGAAACCTTGATCATCAAAGAATGCCCTTCTTCTGAATCTGAGTTGACAACCCTAATTAGGGAAAATAAGGCAAATAAAACGGTATTGGCCATTTTGAAAGTTGGCAAAAGATGGAATTTAGTCAGGAAAATTTTAAAAAAAGAGGATATCATCAATACATCATTAATAGCTTTAAGTGTTGGGATGCCTGATCAAATTATTAAATATGCATCTCAATATAAAAAGGAATTTATGCCTTATTTTTCTTTAATTTTGATAAGGTTCGATTAATGTATAAAAAAGAAAAATTAGTTAAAAATCAATTTACATGGCCAATATGTAAGGATTTATTATATCTTGTTCTTGAAGATAAGGTTAGTGACGTATTTGTTTGTGAATTAGTTTGGGAAAGACTTTTTTATACTAAAGAACTCTCTATAGATGATTGGGCCTTTAGCGCATTAACTCCTTCTTATTGGTCAGAAAAATTTGAAAAAGCTCCGCAAATCATTTCAGAGCGACCAGCCTCAGTACATTTGACTCGATCAATTCCAAAAGAGTTTAAACAGGGATTGAAAAATTTCCTTAATTTTAAGGGCTATAAGATTAATG
>JFLG01000064.1 GCA_000634735.1 Prochlorococcus sp. scB241_528N17
TATTGGGCGATTGAAAATGATTGTTTTTCAAAAGATAGTGGATTAATGCCAAGTCCTAGTTCACCCCCTTCTAATCCAGTAAAGGGACATTTTGGCGATCCAGAAATTAAATAAGTTTTTTTGAAAAAGGAAAATGATTCTATTAAAGGTATAGTTGTAATGGATACCACTTTCTTTGGAGAGAAGAATTGATTCTTCCTACAATAGCAATTATCGGAAGACCGAACGTTGGGAAATCTACCTTAGTTAATCGTCTTTGCCAAAGTAATGATGCAATAGTATTTGATAAACCTGGTGTTACAAGAGATAGAACTTATCAAAATGCTTCATGGGGAGGTAAGGAATTTCAAATAGTTGATACTGGAGGTTTAGTTTTTGATGATGATAGTGAATTTCTCCCAGAGATAAGGACACAAGTTTTCTTGGCTCTAGAAGAGGCTTCACTAGCGTTACTGGTAGTAGATGGAAATCAAGGCGTTACTGATGGTGATTTATCAATAGCAAAATGGTTAAGAAACTCAAGATGTAAAACAATTGTTGCTGTTAACAAATGCGAATCGACTACTCTAGGAATATCCCTAGCTTCAGAGTTCTGGAAATTAGGATTGGGGGAACCTAACCCTGTTTCGGCTATTCATGGTTCAGGTACTGGAGATCTTTTAGATCTCGTTATTGGCGAACTTCCTGAAAATAATATCCAGGATGATGAAGAAAAGATAATGATGTCAATTATTGGTAGGCCTAATGTTGGTAAATCTAGTTTGTTAAATTCAATCAGTGGAGAAAAAAGAGCAATAGTTAGTGATATTAGTGGTACTACAACTGATTCAATAGATACGCTTATTAAAAAAGGTGATAATCATTGGAAAATTATTGATACTGCGGGGATTAGAAGAAAGAAAAATGTTAAATATGGTACTGAATTCTTTGGTATTAATAGGGCTTTTAAATCTATAGATAGAAGTGATGTTTGTGTTTTAGTTATAGATGCTGTAGATGGAGTAACTGATCAAGACCAGAAGCTGGCTGGGCGCATAGAAGAACAAGGTAGAGCATGTATAATTGTTGTTAATAAATGGGATCTTGTAGAAAAAAATAGTTCAACAATTTATCAAGTAGAAAAAGAACTTAGATCTAAACTTTATTTTTTACACTGGTCAAAAATGATTTTTATATCTGCCCTAACTGGTCAAAGAGTTGATAATATTTTTGAGCATGCTCTTAATGCTGTAAATCAACATAGAAGAAGAGTTACAACATCTGTAGTTAATGAAGTACTAAAAGAATCAATCAGTTGGAAAAGTCCTCCAACGAAGAGAAGCGGCAAGCAGGGTAGGCTTTATTATGGTACTCAAGTAAAGAACAAACCTCCCACTTTTACTCTTTTTGTAAATGACCCTAAACTATTCGGAATAACTTATAGAAGATATATTGAAAAACAAATTAGAGTAAATTTAGGCTTTGAAGGCACACCCCTCATTTTACTTTGGAGAGGAAAACAGCAAAGAGCTTTAAATAAAGAAGTCGAAAGAGAAAATATTGAGTTAATTCAAAAAGATTAATGAATTTGCTAAACAAATTTTCTGTTGGTCAATACGTTCATGGTAATAAAAGTTGGCTAAGAATTATAGATAGTAGATTAAAAATAATTATCGTAATGATATTTTTAATCACTCCAATCTGGGCAGGTCCAATATGGAGATTGAGTTTAGTTGGTTTTTTACTATTAATTACTTTTTTAAGTTTATTGCCATCTAGAGTATGGTGGCGATCATTATTTTTTCTCTCATGCTTGTCACTTTTAATTGGATGTATATCAATACTTGCCTCTTCTGATATTCAATCTCTTGATGGCTACTTGAGAAATCCCAATGAGTTGCAAGTAGTACTGGAAAGTCAAAAAGAATGGAATATTTTGCAAATTCCTTCGCAGAAGATATGGTTTATTAATTTTGGTCCTTATAACTTATCAAGAAAAGCCTTTGAACTTGGAATAAAAACCTCCACTTTGATATTTACCGTTATTCATAGTGTGAATTTGATGCTTTTAACCACATTGCAGGAAGACATTGTATGGGGATTAAGTTGGTTTATGTATCCATTAAGAAAGATTGGATTGCCAACTACTAAGTGGCTTTTTCAGTTGTTAATTGCATTACGTTTTATTCCTCTAGTGCAGGAAGAACTTCAGAATATCATTAAATCAGTGTCAGTTAGATCAATAAATATTCGGAATTTAGGATTAAAGAAATCTTTTAATGTTTTATTAATCTTAGTAGAAAGGTTATTTCAAAATATATTTCTGAGAATCGATCATGGAGCAGAATCATTACTTTCAAAAAAAAATATTATTATTAAAACCAACAGGTTTAGAACTCTTTATCCTTCAAAATCTCTCAATGTAATTGTTAATACATTATCGATTTGTTTTATTTGCATAGCAATTTTTCTTAGAAAACTGTATGGTGCATTATAAATAACACAATTTTTTAGGTTTGAGTTCTGAGCGTTATTTAAACCATCCAACATTTGGCATGTTATACCAAGTTTCTACTGGAAATGATGGGAGAGATATTTTTGCGACTTTATACGCTCAAAAAATGTTTTTTTTGGTAGAAGTTAGACAGAGGGAAGTTTTTTTTGAAGTTATACCTTACTTAGACGCCCGTAATCAGGCCGAATTAAACCTTCAAAAAGCTAGAAGAAAAGGATCTGAAGAACTATCTAAATGGGAGAATTTATTTACGCAAACTTTCTTATAAAAGGTGAACCCTACAAAGTATTTAGAAATAAAAAATAAAATACCTTCAAATGTAAATATTCTTGCGGTAAGTAAAGGATTTAAAAGTCAAGAAATCAAGACTATTCAAAATATAGGTCAGAACGATTTTGGTGAAAGTAAGGTTCAAGAGGCGCTTGAAAAACAATTTACCTTAAAAGATCATAAACAAATAAATTGGCACTTTATTGGAAGAATACAAAGTAATAAAATAAGAAAAATAGTTCAAAATTTTAAATACATTCATTCAGTAGATTCATTTGAAAAGTTGCAAAAGATTTCTAATATTTCACGTGAAGAGAATAAAAATCCATTAATAATGTTGCAGGTTAAGTTGAGTGATGATCCTACTAAAGGAGGTTTTAACCCTGAATTTTTAATAATGAAATGGAGAGAAATTCAAGAGTTGAAAAATATTTCATTAAGCGGTTTGATGACTATCAATCCTAAAGGACTTAGCTCTAAAGAAAATTCAGGGTTGTTCAAAAAATGTCGTGCTCTCGCTGATTCACTGCAACTACCAGATTGTTCAATGGGGATGTCTGGTGATTGGGAGGAAGCTATTGACGCTGGATCAACTTGGTTAAGATTAGGATCATTGATTTTTGGAGGTAGATCCTAATTAGTTATTTTTTTATAAAAATCTTATCTATAAACTTGCAGTAAAGTTCAACTAACGTTATTTAAGTATAGGTAGTTTATTCATTTAAAAAATGAATCTATTACTTAAGGTTCCTAAACCTTAGTAATCAATTTCAAGAGGATTTAAAAGGTGTCACTTATTTCTAGATTAAAGGCAGTAGTTGCAGGGGATGAGTATCTCGATGATGATTTTGATGAGTTGGATTATGCGTCAGAGGATGAATTAAATGATGTCCATAATTACAAACAAAATTCAAGGAATGCAAATGGCCTTGCAAATTCAAATCCATTCGATTTTATGAATAACAGCAGATCATCAAAAGTGGTTGGTATGCCTGGAATTTCAAATTCATCCTCAGAAGTAAGTTTAATGGAACCAAGAAGTTTTGATGAGATGCCTCAAGCGATACAAGCATTAAGAGAGAGAAAAACCGTAATTCTTAATTTAACAATGATGGATCCTGATCAAGCTCAAAGAGCGGTTGATTTTATTGCTGGGGGTACATATGCAATTGATGGACATCAAGAGAGAGTCGGTGAAAGTATTTTTCTTTTTGCGCCAAGTTGTGTAAATGTAACTAGTTCTTCACCAGAAGAAGCGTCTCCTTCTTCTGTCCCTACAGAAAAAACACCACAATATAGTTTGGGCAAAAATACTACTCCTGAACCAGCATGGGGTAATTCTAAATTAAGTGCTTATTCATGATTAATTTGTGACTGATAAAATTGCGATTATTGGTTTTGGAAATATTGCAAGTGCTATAGTAACTCCTCTATTAGATAACAAATTAATTCAGCCAGAGCATGTTTTTTGTGTTGTAAATTCAGAAAAAAGTTTAGATAATATTAAAAAAAATTATAAACATAATATAAACGTTTATAGATCAGGTTCTAAAGATTCAAAAATAATATGGGATTGTCAATATAAACTTCTTTCGATAAAACCCCAACAATTTAATGATATTAGTGAGGCCCATCATATAAAAAACAAGGATAATTTAATAGTTTCAATTCTTGCGGGGGTTTCAATAAATAGACTTTCTCAAAAGTTCCCTAACCACAAATGTGTAAGGGTGGTTACAAATATTCCTATAACTATTGGAAAAGGTATAACAGGGATTTCTTGGGGAAAAGAAATCACAGAAGATCAGAAACAATTTACAAAAAAATTATTTGAAAATACTAGTAAGATTTATGAATTTACTGAAGATTACCTTGATATATTTTTAGCTTTAACTTCATCAGGTCCTGCAATTATTGCTTTAATTATAGAAGCATTAAGTGATGGAGGATTAAGCGGGGGATTACCAAAAATAATTTCAGAGGAACTTGTTATGGAAATGATACTAGGGACTATTTGTCTAATAAAGGAAAATAAACTTACTACTTCTGAGCTTAAAAATTTAGTAACCTCTCCAGGAGGAACAACTATTTCTGCTTTAAGGGTTTTAGAAAAAAAGAGTGTAAGGTCAGCATTAATTGAATCAATAGTTTCAGCTAGTAATAGAAGTAAAGAGTTTCGTTAGGTTTTATAATTATCTTTTAAGTTGGTGTAAACTTTTTCAAGTGAATTTATATTTTTAGTAATTGTATATCTCTCAAGTACTCGCTCTCTAGCTTTTTCACCAAGATCTTTTGTAAATGAAGGATGTTCCACAAGAATTGGGATTATAGTTTTCAATTGTGCAGCCACATTATCAGTTGAAATTACTATTCCTGCTCCTTTATCTAAAACTTCGCCATCAGCTCCGGCGTCTGTAGCTATACAAGCAGTCCCAGCAGACATTGCCTCTAAAAGTGATAATGATAAACCCTCTACTAAGCTTGGTAAGAAAAACACTTCTGCTATTTGCATTATTGCTATCCTAGTTTCTAAATCTAATTCGGCACCCCACCAAATTAATTTCTCATTACCAAGGTTAGAAAAACTATTTTCAAGTGTTGGCTTCATTGGTCCATCACCAACAATAACTAATTTGCAATTTTGAGTTTTTGTTTGGCGCCAAGAACGTAAAAGTGCCTCGATATTTTTCTCATTTGCAATCCTTCCCATATATAAAAAGATTCTTTCGTTTCCAAGTTTATTTTTTACTTGATCATATTTTTTACTTTTTTCGCAAAAAGGTTTCCAAATATTTTCATTAACGCCGTTTGGAATAATTATTTGTTTTTCTTTAGGTACTCCTAATTTCTCAAGAACATTTTTTTGAGGTTCAGAAAAAATAATTATTTTATCGAACTTTGCTAAAGAGGGAGCATAAAGTTGATATGTTAATTGTTGAGTGCTTGCAGTTAGATTTCTATTTTTTGCATCAAATGGTGGATGAAATGTCCCTATTAGAGGAACATTAATTTCATTACAAAGCTCTGGAAGTCTAAAGTCTAAAGGAGATAAAGTTAGGCTTGCATGTACTATGTCAGGTTTTAATCTTTCCAATGATAGTCTTAGCTCTTTTTCTGCCCTTGGCGAGGGTATTGTATAAACTTGAGATTTAATTAAATATGGGAGACTTACATCAGGATCATTTGCAAGAAATAATGGGTTTGATGAATTTGAACTAGAGGGATTGTCAAAATGAATAAAACTAATTTTATGCCCTCTGGCCTTTAATTCCTTAGTAGTTGAATTACCGTAAGTTACATTTCCGCAAAAAGGGGATTTTTTCCCTAACCAGGCAATATGAACCACATTAATTGAATTAACTATTTATTAAGTTAACAGGCAAAGACGCCATGATCATATTTTTTAAATTTTTTAATGCTTTATGAAAATGCTAACTATATATTTCTCTCAACATTTTTAGTGAAGATAGCTCCTTCTCTAATTGAGTAGAGATCCATGTCTCAATAATGAACAATATTTTAAGCCAGACTTTTTTGGGACCCAGCAACTCTCCATTAGATTTTATTGGTAATTCTGGGAAAAGAAGTCTTTGTAATAAAGCAACTTCAGATGCATTTATTTTTAGATTACTTTGAGGATCTTCTATGGATGAAAACCCTTCACTTGGTAAAAAATAACAACTCCATCCCCAATTTCCTATAGGTGGAATAATAGGTTCTCCAGTTTTACAACAATGATGAATTGGTAAATTAATACCCCCGATGGCTAATAGATGGATTAAAGATTGAATACTCATTGAGAGCATTTTAATATCTTCTTCTTGAGACTCTTTAAATAAATAAATCCTATCAAGATGTGCAAGAACGCAAGATAAATAGTCTTGTTGCTTGTCATTATTACCTACTAATAAAAATGTTAATTCAGTTATTGCTTGTGCAGCTGCAAGACATTCAATATTTTTTCCTATACTAGAATAGCTTTTTAATATTTTAATTTGACGTACAGATTTAAGATTTCTTTTCCCAAAAATCTGCAGACTTAAATATGTTAAAGGAGTAGCTGCGGCAAGACTACTTTTTGGACGCCTAGCACCAGGTACCGCTAATCTAACAATCCCTTGCTCATCGGTAAGGATAGTTATTAATCTATCATTTTCGCCTAATGGAGAAGCTTTAATACAGAGACCTTTTAGTCTGCACTCACCAGAACCAGACATTTAAATAACGTTTACTTCTTCAAAAATTTCACAAAAATTGGAAGTTCCCACGCAACTAATTCCATCATCAAACAAATCAATTACTTGCGTCAATTTTTTTATGCCACCTACAACTTTGATTTGATTTTGAGAGCCTGTTATTTTTAATATTTCGTGAACATCATTAGATGTAAGAGGAGATCCAAACCCGTCCCCGAATTGAAAATTGGTTATTCCTAATTCCAAACATATTTCTATCGCATTAATAAAAAATTCTTCTTGTAGTTTTGATTTATTTATGATTATTGAAACTGGTAATCCAGATAATTTAACTTGCTCAATTTCAGCAGCGAAAGTTTCTAAATTTCTTTTGGATAAATTGATAAAGTTTGGGATATATTCAATTCCTTTTGCACCCTTATCTTTTGCAAAACAAACTAATTCTTCAATAAATGAAACTGGTAAATCTGCTAAAGGGTAAGAAATAAGTGCGTTTATATCCGCACTGTAATTACCCAAACAGTTTTTAAGATCAGTTAAATAATTTAGTGAAGTAGAAATATTTTTGATATTGTATTTTCTTATTAAATCGCAATTCATACAGAAATCTTCCCATGATAAATAAGGGTTAATAATAATCGCATGAATTTTCTCGTTTAATTCATATTCAATATTTGGCATTTAAAACTTATTTAGATTGAATCAGTCCATAACCTCCATGATTCCTTTTATATATAACTTGAAGTTCATTATTTTTCTTGTTTCGAAAAACATAAAAATCATGATCAATTAGATCTAATTGTTTTCTTGCTTCGTCTGATGAAATTGGAGTCATTTCAAAGTATTTATTTTTTATAGATGGCTCAGGCAGACTTGCTTCATTTCCTTCTTTAAATAAAGCTTTATTTAAAAAATTTGATTCCATACTTTCAATTTGTAAAGAATCTTTATTTTTAAATTGTTTATTATGAATTGTTTTATTGTTTCTTTCTTTGTATTTGCGTAATTTTCTACAAAGTTTATTTGAAACTAAATCAATGCTTGAGTATAGATTTTCAGTTTTTTCTTCAGCTCTAATTACAGTACCATTTGCAAAAATAGTAACTTCTGCAGTTTGGAACGAGACTCTTGGATTCTTTTCAATTGAAAGGTGTATGTCAGCTTCTTTAACGATATCCTTAAAGTGATGTGTTGCTTTTTCTATCTTTGCCTCAGTATATTCTTTTAATGCTCCAGTGAGCTCAAGATTCTTTCCATGGATTAAAATTTTCATAACAAAACTAAAAATATTTACTTACTTTCTAAATCTACTTAAATATGGATAATAGAACAGCAATAATTAAACAACCTGATAATATTTCTTCTTTTAATGATGTTTATAAATTACAAAAAGAATATCAGGAGGCATTGATTTTAGATAATTCTAACCCTGATTTTATTTGGATAGGGGAGCATCAACTTTGTTATACATTGGGGAGAGGATCTAATTACGATAATTTACTATTTTCTCTGAATGATGCTAAATATGATGTTTTTAAGATTGATAGAGGTGGTGAAGTAACTTGTCATATGCCAGGACAATTAGTAACGTATTTGGTTCTAGATTTGAAAAATTTTAATAAAGATTTAAATTGGTACTTAAGAAAAATTGAAGAAATTATTATTAAAATCCTTGGAGCTTTTAATATAAATTGTCACTCTAGAAAAGGGTTTACTGGTGTTTGGATAGGAAATAAGAAAATCGCATCAATTGGAATTGGGTGTAAAAGATGGATTACGATAAATGGATTTTCAATCAATATTGACTGCGAATTAGAAAACTTTAATAAGATTGTTCCTTGCGGAATAGAAAATTGTCTTATGGCAAATATGATTGATTACAACAAAAATTTAAATATTCAAGAAGTCAAGAGAATTGTTAAAAAAACCATCGAGGAAGAATTTAATTTTGATTTTATATCAAAATAGAAATTAAAATTTCAAAATCAATTTAATATGGGTGATTTAGCGTATTGGCCTGCAGCCAAACCTCTTTCTAAAAAAAATACATTTGCCAAAAATAGAGATTTTATTAAGAACCTTGATCACATAGATCAAATTTGGGAAAAATTAAAATTTAAATGTGGTAATACTTTAGCTGTTTGCGATTTAAGAGGGAAATACAAAGAAAAATTTTCTTATTCTGAGCTGGCTGATTTAATAACAAAAGTCTCTTCTTCTTTCGAAAATAAATATGGCTTAAAAAAGGGGGATGTAGTTACTGTAATATCTGAAAATTCCCCAAGATGGCTAGCAGTGGATCAAGGCTTAATGCGTTTAGGAGCTATAAATGCAGTGAGAGGTATTAATTCTCCTTCAGTAGAATTAGACTATATTATTGAGCACTCTAATTCAGTAGGACTAATAGTTCAATCTAAGGAAATTTGGCTAAAGTTAAACAATAAAGAAGAATTAAAAAAAAGACTGAAATTTATAATCAATTTAGAAGATGAACAATTTGAAAGCTTAATAAGTTGGAGTACATTCATAAGTTCAGTAGAAAAAGAAAATTCACAAAATAATAATCTCGAAAAATTTAATCCAAAAATTGATGACGTCGCTACTATTCTTTACACTTCTGGGACGACCGGAAAACCTAAAGGTGTGCCTTTGACTCATGCAAATTTTTTACATCAAATAATCAATTTAGCCTATATCGCTGATC
>JFLG01000065.1 GCA_000634735.1 Prochlorococcus sp. scB241_528N17
ACCTGTTGTAATGGCTACTGTACCGAGACTATGGGAAGCAATACATGATGGTTTTTTTCAGGCTTTGAAAAAAATGCCTTCCAAAAAGCAAAAACTTATCAAGTTTTTGATAAGTAATAGTTCGGTTTTCAAAAGAAGTCTTAGAAAGATAAGAAATATAGATATAAATCAAATAACTTTTAAATCAAAAATCCCCTTACTGGGTTCTGTTATTAGCCGATATCCTTTACATAAATTGTCTACTATTTTTTTATGGCCGAATATTCTTAGACAACTATGCGGAGAAAAACTGAAATTTCCCATTAACGGTGGAGGTGCATTGCCAGAACATGTAGATCTTTTTTTTGAATCTTTAGGTGTAGATGTTTTGGTGGGATATGGACTCACAGAAACTAGTCCAGTATTAACTTGTAGGAGAAGAGAATTAAATGTTAGAGGATCATCTGGTCAGCCTCTAGCATTTACTGAAATCAAAATAGTGAATGACGATAAAAAAAAGATTCTGAAGTTCAGAGAAGTCGGAAAAATTCTTGTTAGGGGGCCGCAAGTAATGAAAGGTTATCTTAATAATGAAATAGCTACAAAAGATGTTTTATCCAAGGATGGTTGGTTTGATACTGGTGATTTAGGTTTTCTAATACCAAATGGTTCTCTATTCATAACAGGAAGAGCCAAGGATACAATAGTGCTATCAAGTGGTGAAAATATAGAACCGAATCCGCTAGAGACTGAAATCCTTAGTTCTGAATTTATTAATCAGATTCAACTAGTAGGACAAGATAAGAAATGTTTAACAGCCCTTGTAGTTCCTAATGTCGAATTGGTTAAAAGCAAGTTTTTGGAAGAAGACCTTTCAAAATTAAACCTGAACAAGAATATTGGTACATTTTTCAAATCACAAATTAATAATTTGCTTAAAAGTCGATTAGGAGCAAGATCAGAAGAACAAATATTAGATTGTTATTTTGTTGACGCCTTTACTCTAGAAAATGGGTTGTTAACACAAACTCTTAAACAAAAAAGAAAAGAAATAGAAAAAAAGTATTCATCACAAATAGAAAATATGTATGAAAACAAATTTAGTAAGAAAATTTGATTTGTTCTATCTATATTGGAAAAGTAATTTAATTTTTTATGGAAACAAAAAACTCAATATCTATAAAGCGCTCAATAGCTATAAAAGCTGTAGTTACGCCAACTTGGAAGGAAGATGCTGAAAAAGAATTAAGTAAAGCAATTTCAAACATTGATCAGCAATTATCGCAACTGGAGCAGGAGGGGCAGCAAATAGTAAATAATATTAGATCCCAATCGGTTAATCCCCTAGATCCAAGGGTTCAAGAACAGGTTAGTCAGGTGCAACAACAAGTCGCAGCAAAACGAAATGAAATTGAAGAACAAAAAAGAAATCTACTCCAACAACAGAGTCAAGTTCGCGAATTAAAAATGGACGAAATTGTTGATCAAGGGCAAGTGGATAGTTTCTGTGATGTCACTGTGGGAGACAATCTTATTGAAAAAATGCAAGTCTCAATTACGGTTAAAGATGGCGTTATTCAATCTATAGATAATAATTAAAGAGAAGATTTAGTATTTTTGATAAATATAAGTAAATCTTAATTTCGAAAAGTTTTAAATTCTAATCGATCTAAATTATTACTTTCTTAAGTTTTAAGAGTTCCCACTGTGAACATGATTTCGTATAATTAGAGCAAGAGTTAAAAGGGTTCTTAATCATAAAAACTTTTGAAAGTTTGTAAAAAATCCCTTAAAACTTATGCAATAACAATTTTCTTATGTCTCACGAAATATTCATGCCTGCATTGAGTTCTACTATGACGGAGGGCAAGATTGTGGAATGGTTGAAAAATCCGGGAGACAAGGTTGAAAGAGGCGAATCTGTCTTGGTTGTTGAATCTGACAAGGCAGATATGGATGTTGAATCTTTTCAAGATGGATATCTTGCAGCAGTTTTAATGCCTGCCGGCAGCACTGCACCTGTTGGAGAAACTATTGGTCTTATCGTAGAAAATGAGGATGAGATAGCTTCTGTTCAAGAACAAAATAAAGGAAATCAACCCGAAGTATCTACTTCTGACCAACTTGAATTGGTAAGTAATAAAACTGAAGAAAAACCAGTGGACCAAAGTGAAATTGTTGAAAAACAAAAAAAAGAAGTCGTATTAAAGAGTGAAAAGGCAGCCCCATCTTTTAATAGCGACCAAATTAATGCCGCTACAAATAATGTTTCTTCGAGGATAATTGCATCTCCAAGAGCTAAAAAACTAGCCTCTCAAATGGGTGTTGATTTAGCAAAAGTTAATGGATCTGGTCCGCACGGAAGGATTCAAGCCGATGATATTTTAAAAGCTAATGGCCAACCTGTTTCTATACCATGGATAGGGGAAGGTGGTGCTCCTGCAAGTATTCCTGGTTCAAATTTGGGAGTTGAAAGTAAACCAGAAACTTCAGGAAATAGTTTTGGTAATCCTGGAGAAACAATTCAATTTAATACTCTTCAAAAAGCGGTAAATAAAAATATGGAATCTAGTTTAGATGTGCCATGTTTTAGAGTGGGATACTCCATCAACACAGATAAATTAGATAATTTCTACAAAAAAGTAAAACAGAATGGAGTGACTATGACTGCTCTACTAGTAAAGGCAGTTGCAAAGACACTAAAGAAACATCCTCAAGTTAACTCAAGTTTTTCAGAAAATGGAATTTCTTATCCAGAAAATATAAATATTGCTGTTGCTGTTGCTATGGAAGATGGGGGACTAATAACTCCAGTATTAAAAGAACCTTGCAATACTGATTTATTTGAATTATCTAGGGAATGGAAAGATCTCGTAAAAAGATCGAGATTAAAACAATTAGAACCAGATGAATACTCAACGGGAACATTTACCTTATCTAACCTTGGTATGTTTGGTGTTGATAGATTTGACGCAATTCTTCCTCCAGGTACCGGTGCTATTTTAGCTATAGCATCATCGAAACCAACTGTTGTAGCTAATAATGATGGTTCAATATCGGTTAAAAAAATAATGCAAGTAAATCTAACAGCTGATCATAGAGTGATCTATGGAGCTGATGGAGCTTCATTCTTAAAAGACTTGGCTTCCCTAATTGAAGATGAGCCAGAGACTCTTGTTTCCTAAGTTTAATTGATTTCTCAAATTAATAATGAAGAAAGAGATTATAGGCTTGAAGCTTATGATTATTTACTTGATCCTTCATTAATTGCTAGTAAACCTTCTGCAATTAGGCATGAATCAAGATTGATGATAGTTAGAAATAGTGTTTTAGAAGAAGACTGCTTAACTAATAAATTTACCAAGAATCTTTTAGATGAATTTAGAAAAGGTGATCTTGTAGTTGTAAACAATACTAAAGTTATGAAAGCTAGGTTAAAGGTTGAATTAGAAAATAAGACATTAGTCGAATTATTAGTTTTAGAAAGATCCAATGAATGTGTTTGGTTATGTTTGGCAAAGCCAGCGAAAAAGTTAAAAATAAATAGAAAATTAAAATTAAAATCTCCTTTAGCTCAAGATATTAATTTAATTGTTGATGGGGTTGATGAAGAAACTGGAGGGAGATTTATTAAATTTCCGGAAAATATAACTTGTCTCAATTCAATGAATGACCTTCTTGATAAATACGGGGAAATCCCACTCCCTCCTTATATAAAAAAATTCGAAGAAGAATCTTTTCATGAGAAAAGTTATCAAACTGAGTATGCAACTAATCCCGGGGCAGTTGCTGCACCAACAGCTGGTTTACACTTAAGCAAAAATCTTATTTCCAATCTAAAGAAAAAAGGAGTAATAATTTTACCGATAACTTTGCACGTGGGCTATGGAACATTCAAACCAATTGATCAAGAAGATCTAAGTGACTTAAAACTTCATAAAGAATGGGTAAATGTTAAGAAGGAAGTAGTGGAGGAAATAAAAAAAATAAAGAAAACAGATAGAAGAATAATTGCCATTGGGACGACTAGCGTGAGAGCTCTTGAAAGTTGTTATTCTCACGAAATTAATGACTTTATTCCCATAGCGAAATACGTGGATTTAGTAATTAAGCCTGGTTATAAATTTAAGGTAGTTGATGGATTGTTGACTAATTTTCATCTTCCTAAAAGTTCATTATTACTATTAGTAAGCGCAATGATTGGTAGAGAAAGATTATTAGATTTGTATAAAAAAGCCATAAAAGAAAAATTTAGATTTTTCTCTTATGGCGATGCTATGTATATTTCACCAGATTCATTACTGGAGAAAAAATAGATTTAGGCTTTGACTGGTTCTTGAATGATTCCGCTTGGAACTTCAGTAAACATAATTGATGATAAATATCTCTCTGCTAAATCAGGTAGAACAACTACAATGGTTTTCCCCGCGTATTCATCTTGTTCAGCTAATCTAACAGCAGCAGCAGCAGCAGCTCCACAAGATATTCCTACTAATAGGCCTTCTTCTTTAGCTAGTCTAAGAGCCATCTCTATAGATTCGTCATTTGTTACTTGTTCAACCTTGTCAACAATTGATAAGTCAAGGTTCTTAGGAATAAATCCTGCTCCAATTCCTTGGATTTTATGTGGTCCAGATTTAACTTCTTCTCCATTCATTGTCTGTGTAATAACAGGACTATGGGATGGCTCTACAGCTACAGAAGTAATATTCTTGCCCTTCTCTTGCTTAATGTATCTTGAAACTCCTGTAATTGTTCCGCCAGTTCCAACCCCTGCAACTAGGACATCAATTTCACCATCGCAATCATCCCAGATTTCTGGTCCAGTAGTTTTGAAATGAATTTCAGGGTTTGCTGGATTATCAAATTGCCCTGGCATGAAATATTGTGAAGGATTACTTTCTGCAATTTCTTTAGCCTTAGCTATTGCTCCAGGCATACCTTTTGATGCCTCTGTTAAAACAATTTCAGCACCCAATACTGCCATAACCCTTCTTCTTTCAATTGACATGGATTCTGGCATAGTAAGGATCAGTTTATAACCTCTTGCTGAAGCAGTAAAAGCTAGAGCAATACCTGTATTTCCAGAAGTTGGCTCAACAATAGTTTTGTCTTTTGTAAGTTTCCCACTTTTCTCGGCATCCCAGATCATGTTTGCGCCAATCCTACATTTGACACTATAAGCGGGGTTTCTACCTTCAATTTTTGCAAGTACTGTAGCTTTCGCGTTTTTAGTGACTGATTTTAGTTTTACTAATGGAGTGTTTCCAATAGCAAAACTGTTGTCCTCATAAATTTTTGCCATTTATATATTGAGAAAATATACATTAATACTAACTATTATTCAGAAAAAGAGTATATAAGTTTCTATACGGTAAATACTAGGAATTTAGAAATTATTTAGTGCTTCAGAAAAGGTTCTCCATAATTGATCTTGGTCTTCTAATCCAACTGATACTCTAATAAGGTGCGAGGGTATACCAAAACTTTCAGCCCAATTCAATTCGTCATAATGAGCTAGTAAAACATAAGGACAAACTAGAGTAAATTTTGTACCTAAACTAGGTCCTTTAGATACTTGTAGAGAATCATAAAATTTCTTAGCTTTGTTCAATCCTCCATTTAATTCAAACGATAATAAGCAACCGTATCCTCCATCAGAAGTAAGTAAAGAATTAAAATTTGGACAATTTTCAGGATGGAAAATATTTTTAATCTCGCTATGGGTCTCTAATCTTTTTTTTAACTCTAAACATGCTTTATTTTGTTCAAAAACCCTTTTATTTACATCTCTACTAACTTTCTCTAGATAAACTGTATCTCCATCAGAAAGTTTTGGAAGATTAATCTCGTTTAATGCATTTCTAAATTGATCAATCCATTTGCTTTTTGGGTTTAGTATTAATGATCCGGCAAGAATATCACCACTACCTGAAAAAATTTTTGTAAGTGAAGTAAAAACTATATCTGCATGTTCTAGAGAATTTATATTTAAATTTGAACCAATTGTATCGTCAACAATTAAGGGAATATTTAACTTTTTTGCTATTTTTGAAATTTTTTTAATATTTACACATTTGAGCATTGGATTACTCGGTAGTTCAATAATTAATGCTGATGGATTTATGCCTTTGATTTCTAATTCAATATCTGAGCAATTTTCTTCTGTAATTAACTTGGCTCCATGAAAGATATTCATTGGTAATTTAAGTACATCTACATATGGAAAACCAATTTGGAGTGTTGGTTTAGCTGGAAATAATTTATATATGATTTCTAATGATGTATGCAATGCAGACATTCCAGATGAAGTTAAGTGAATATCATTAGAGTTAATTTTTGTAGATTTAGAAATTCTATTTTTTATTTTTTGAGAACATTCATTCACGTAAGATTTTGGAGGGCAATCTTCAAGACCTAGTTCTATAGCAGCAGCTCTTGAAGAAAGACCAAGACCAGTATGTTGCCAAAAATATTTTGCATAAATACTTCCTTCTTTTTCAGTAATTAAGAAAGCTAAATTATTTCTTTTTTCTATTAATGAGAATTGTTCAGAAGTATTTCTATCAATATATTTTTTAGCTTTAAAAGCTATGCTTTCATTCGGATATGGCCAGATACTTTTATTGCTGTAGTAATTCTCCTTTTTTACTTTTTCGCATAATCTTTTAACGATGGGGTTTAGCCCGAACCTTGGGTAAATGGACTTCAATAAATTCATGCATTCTTGATTTTTTTCCTCGTAATTTATTACATCATTCCAAGTTGGTAATGCTACAGAAACAGCATGAATACTATCAGGAATTGCATATCCCAACTCTAAATTTTTCCATATAGGTTTTTTAAGTAAATCTCTCAATTTTCAGAATTTATTCAAAGCAAATAAAATGTCCGAGATTAAATCGTTTGTATCTTCACATCCAATTGATAATCTGACAAGAGCATCATCTATCCCTAGCAGGTTTTTTGTTTTGTCATCAACAGAAGCATGAGTCATCGTTGCAGGGTGACAAATTAAACTTTCAACTCCTCCAAGGCTTTCTGCTAGAGAGAAATATTTGAGAGATTTGCAGAATTTAAAAGTATCCTCTTTATTTAAATTTAATTTTAGGGTGATCATTGAACCTCCAGATTTCATTTGCGATTTTGCTAAATTAAATTGCGGATGTTCTTGATTAAAAGGGTAAATTACATTACTAATTATTTTATGATTACCTAATTCTTCAGAAATAAATTCTGCACTTTTAGTTTGTTGTTCGATTCTTAAAGGAAGAGTTTTTACTCCTCTCGTAATGAGCCAACTATCAAAAGGAGATGGTTGAAGCCCGAGAGCTTTTTGAGAAAAAAGCATCTTACTATTCCATTCCTCATTATTTGTCAGTACTGCTCCACCTAGTGCGTCACTATGTCCATTAATGAATTTTGTGGTGCTTACAACAGATAGTGTTGCACCAAGGTCCAATGGTTTTTGGATAAGCGCTGTAGAGAATGTGTTGTCTACAACTACTGGTATTTCGAGTTTATTCGCTTCATTACAAATTGCCTTAATATCAAGTACCTTCAAAAGTGGATTAGTTGGACTTTCTAGCCATATCAAGGATGGCTCGAAGTTTGAAATCTTTTTGATATTATTTTCGTTTGTAAAATCTGTGTATAAAACTTCTAGTCCAAATTTTTTGAAAACTTTTTCGAACATCCTCACTGTACAACCATAGAGATTTGACTCGCAGAGTATCTTGTCACCTGATTTTAGTGTTGATGAAATTGCAGTTACCGCGCTAATTCCAGATCCAAAAACTGTACAGTATTTAGAATCCTCTATTGATTTAAGGATGTTTTCTAGAATTCTAAAGTTTGGATTGCCTGATCTGGTGTAGTCGAAATTATCTTTATTTCCATGTTTGAAAGTAGATGTAGAAAAAATAGGAGGCATAACGCATCCAGTTTCTTCTGCAAATGTTTCCCCATGGTGAATAGATAAGGTCTTAAAACCTGGCTTTTTTATATTATCTTCCTTATTTCCCATTATTTTTAAAAATAAGAATTAAATTAAATCTCTCTTTTAAAAAATGAGAGATTTAATAATCCAAAGAAAAGTAGTATTAAACTTTTCTTGAATAATATTCAACAACTAGTAGTTCGTTTATTTCAAGAGCAACCCACTCTCTATCGCATTTCCCATTTATTTTTCCCGTTAATTTAGGCTTGTCTAAATCAAGATGAGGTGGGACATTTGCTAAGCCAGGAAATTCTATATTACCTTCAACAAGTTTTTTGCTTGCTTTGTTTTCTTTAATTCCGATTACATCACCTGATTTGCATTGATAACCAGCAATATCAAGAACCTTTCCATTAACGGTTACATGGCCATGATTTACTAATTGTCTTGAGCCTGGAATGGTACCTCCAAAACCTAATCTAAAACAAACATTATCAAGTCTGTTTTCTAAAAGTCTTAGTAGGTTAGTACCTGTAGATCCTTCTTGAGCTCTAGCTTTTTTCACATAACGTACTAGTTGTTTTTCAGAAACTCCATAATTAAACCTAAGTTTCTGCTTTTCTTCTAGACGAATAGCATATTCTGATCGCTTGCGACGGGCTTGGCCGTGCTGACCTGGAGGATTAGACTTCTTTGAAGCTTTCCTGGTGAGACCTGGTAGTTCTCCCAAGCGACGCGTAACCCTTAATCTGGGGCCGCGGTATCTTGACATAATTTTAAATTAAATAGAAATTTGCAATAAATTGGATAATTGATTAAATTCAATTAAACTAATTACTACTAAAGTATTATTTTACATCATTAAAGTGTTCAAAACTATTAATAAATCAATTACTTCTATACTTCTTTTTGTGATTTCGTTCTATCAAAAGTGGTTTTCTCCTTTTTTCGGACCAAGATGTAGATTTATTCCAAGTTGCAGCTCTTATGGATATGAGGCAATTACTAGACATGGTCCTTGGAAGGGAGGGTGGTTAACTTTAAGAAGATTAAGCAGATGTCATCCTTTAACTCCCTGTGGATGTGACCCTGTGCCTGACTAAATGAATGAAAATATTTATTTTTGTTAGGCAGGGATGTTGCCTTTGTGATTCATTAAAAAATAAACTGACAAAAATAAATCTTAATGAGTTATTCCCTAATCTGGAGGAGCTTAAAGAAATTGATATTGATAGGGTCGATTTATATAAAGATAAATATAAAAAATATGATTATGAAGTACCAGTTATTGCCATTGAAGGGATTAGGTCCGAGGAGATTATAGAATTGCCTCGCATTTCTCCAAGATTAAAAGATGATCAATTAAAGAATTGGTTTCAAAAAAATATTAGTACCATTCTGGAGCAATAACTTTTCATATGAGATCTATAAAATTACATAAACTTTTAGATTTGGTGGGAATTATTCCTTCATTAGATTTAATCGATCATGAAATCAATAATATTTCTTTTAACTCTAAAGAAGTACAAAAAGGAACTTTATTTTTAGGTATGCCTGGTTTAAATGTTGATGGAGGAAAATATTGTATTGAGGCAATTGAAAATGGTGCAGAGGCTGCCATTATTGGTTCTGCTGCAAAAGAGAAAATTGGATCTATTGATCGAGAGAGGATTTTGGTTATAGATGATAATTTAAATTATTTTTTTGGTCAAATAGTCGCTGAGTTTTGGAATAGGCCTTCAAGAAAACTTAAACTTATTGGTGTTACGGGTACAAATGGAAAAACGACAATTACTTTTTTATTGGAATATCTTTTAAAAAAATTAGGGAAAAAGACTGCATTATTTGGGACCTTGCTTAATAGATGGCCTGGCTTTTCAGAAGTGGCTCTTCATACAACTGATTTCGCCGATAAACTCCAAAAGAAATTAAATGCTGCTGTTGAGGCAGAATCTGAATTCGCGATATTAGAGGTAAGTTCTCATTCTATTGCTCAAAATAGGATATCAGGATGCGAATTTGAGGCGGCTATTTTTACTAATTTAACTCAAGATCATCTTGATTATCACCCAGATATGGAATCATATTTTCAAACAAAAAGAAAATTATTTTTCCCACCTTACTTAAAAGAAAAAGATGGGATTTGTGTATTAAATCATGATGACCATTGGATATCTAAATTATCATCTGATCTTAAAAAAAGATCTTTTTTAGTCTCTACAAAGATTACTGAAAGTGAATTTGAAAATGATGATTTTTTTTTCGTAACAGATAAAAAATTTACTGAAAGTGGTTCCACTTGTATTTTTCATACACCTAGGGAAAAAATTCAACTTTTTGTTCCACTGGTTGGTGAATTTAATTTAATGAATGCGATTCAAGCAATAACAATTTTGTATAAACTGAATTTTTCTTTAGAAGATTTATCAAAGTTAATACAATCTTTCCCTGGTGCTCCTGGGAGAATGGAGAAAATACAAATTGATGATAATGACGTTTCAAGATCTCTTCCAACAGTAATTGTTGATTATGCCCACACTCCTGATGGATTAAAAAAAGTTTTGCAATCAATTAAAAAACTTTGTGAAGGGAAACTAATAACTGTTTTTGGCTGTGGTGGAGATCGTGATCGTAGTAAAAGGCCTTTAATGGGATCAATAGCTGAAGAGTTGTCTGATCAACTTTTTATAACTTCAGATAATCCAAGATCAGAAGAACCCCAAAAGATAGTAAATGATATTTTGATGGGTATAAAAAAAAGAGAAAAAATAACAATAGAAATTGATAGATTTAAAGCAATAAATGAATCTATTAAATTTGCCAATAAAAAAGATATTGTTTTAATTGCAGGAAAAGGACATGAAGACTACCAAATTCTCAATGATAAGGTTATTAATTTTGATGATAGAAAAATAGCTTATAAATTATTAAAAGAAAAAAATAAATCTCAATAAAATTTCCTAATCAAATAAGAAAGATTTTTACGCAAATCACAAGAAAAGTTTCTTAGAATCGATGGAGTTATTTTTAATAAAATGAAAGGCTTAGCCTTAGTTGTAGGCGCAGGTGGAATTGGAACACAACTAGCTAAAGATCTGAATGAAAGTGAAAAAGATTTAGATGTTGTTTTGTGTGGAAGAAAAAGTGAATTTTATCCTTTTTGGGAATTAGATATAGAGGATTCTCAATCCCTTTTGCAGTTGAAAAATAAAATATTAAATCATCCTTCAAAATTAAGGCTAGTTATTAATGCTACAGGTAGACTTCATAGTGATTCTCTACAACCAGAAAAAAGATTACAACATCTTGATAAAAAAAATATGATGGAAAGTTTTTCAATAAATGCCTATTCTCCTATTTTATTAGCTAAAGCGATTGAAGAATTTATACCAAAAGATTTTGATTTTAATTTTGCAAGTATAAGTGCAAGAGTTGGTAGCATTGGAGATAATCAAACTGGAGGTTGGTATTCATATAGAGCTGCAAAATCAGCGCAAAATCAGTTTTTTAAATCTTTAAGTATTGAATGGGCTAGACGTTTCCCAAAGGCTGCTATCACATTGCTTCATCCAGGAACAGTAGATACTGATTTATCTAGACCTTTTCATAAATTTGTTCCAGAACATAAATTATTTAGTAAAGAAAAATCATCCCAATTCTTGATCAATATTATTAAAAATCAATCACCAGAATCTACAGGAAAATTTATTGCATGGGACAACTCGGAGATACCTTGGTAAACTAAATTTTTTTATATCAATAGAGCTTTAAGTCAATATTTTTTTTATTTCTCTGGCAAGTAAATCAATCTCAGCTTCTGTAGTCATTTGATGTACGCATGCTCTAAACCATTTTGGATCTTCTAAAACTCTAATCCAGATTTTCTTTTCTCCAAGTTTCTTTACATATTTATCCTTATCTTTAATATTTTCGATATTAAAACTAACAATCCCATTTAAATATTTTTTTTCTAAAACTAATTCAACCCCCTTTGATTGATTTAATTCATCCCAAAGTTTTCCACTTAATTTTTTTATCTTTTTGTTTTTTTCTTTTTCATGGCAGTCTTTATCCAAAAGATCTAAAGAATTCCGGAGCCCAGCAAGTAAAGGAATACAAGAGGTAGCTATTTCAAATTTCCTTGCATCATCATGAAAAAGATTATCTGAAGGTTCATAAATGCCTTGTTCTTTTTTTAATGATTTCCAACCAATTATTGTTGGATCTGTTTCACGAATAAATCTGTCTGAGACATAAATGGCTCCAAGTCCTTCTGGTCCACATGCCCATTTGTGAGAAGTTATTGAATATAAATCAGAATAAAAAGCTTCTTTTTCAATATTTATGTGCCCAAAGGTTTGAGCACCATCAACAAGTAAATAAGAGTTTTCTCGATTTTTTTTTAATTCGATAGAAATTTGTTTTAAAGGAATTTTATATCCAAAGTTCCATAAGATATGAGAAATAATTAGGATCTTAGTCTTACTATTTAGATTTTTCAAAATCTCTAAAATTATATTTTCGTCGTTTAGATTTTTAATTTTTTGGATTGGCAAAATTTTGAATATTAATTTATTTCTTCTGCAAAATTCTCGACTTGCAGCCACTACTCCAGGATGTTCACAGTCACTTATTAACAACTCTTCTCCCTCTTTTACTTTTATTCCCCAAAAGGGCAAAATCATACCGGAAGAGATATTTTCGGTAAAAGCTACATTCTTTGAATTGACACCTAATTTTTGCGCAATGATTCTTTTTGTGGTCAATATTTCTTTGTAAATAAAAGGCCACATATCATTGGTAAATGGTCCTAAATCTTGGATAATTTCCCAAGTTTTAACTATTGCTTCTAGAGAAGATTTTGGTAATGGTCCTTGACCGCCATAGTTGAAATAATACTTATTTTTTAATGCGGGTATTTGATCTCTTAGATTATTTCTCATGGAAATTTATATTATATTTTCAACTCTTGAATTTTTTTAAATATTGCCCACTAAAGTTACTGTTCTAAATTCAATATCCTCAATTACTTTCCAAGGTTCAGCACTCCTTTCTGCAAATTTTAAATTTTTAAATCCTAGTTCTTTAAAATCACTTATAAACTCTGGCTCATACCATGCTCCACTAATACATCCTGTCCATAAATCATGATCATTTTGCAATCTTAAAGGAACTTTTTTGTTAGAGACGATATCGCTAATTGCAATTCTTCCATTATCGTTTAAAACTCTTTTTATGTTATTTAGAAGGTTATTTCTAGATTCTGGACTTACCAAGTTTAAAACGCAATTACTCAAAATAATATCAACTGATTTATCTGCGATTAATGGATTTAAATCTTTATCTAATTCATCAAGTTTTTCAATTGAACCTTCTAGAAATTCTGTATTGTTGAAACCTATATTTTTTGTAACTTCTTTAGATGCTGATCTTGATAAAGAAAGCATGTCAGGATTCTGATCAACTCCAATCACTTTTCCTTCTTGCCCAACAATTTGGGCACAAATGAAAGCATTTTTGCCGCTACCACTTCCAAGATCTAAGACTATATCATTTTTTTGAACATATTTTGTTGGATCACCACACCCATAGTCTCTTTCTATAACCTCTTGAGGAATTGCTTCTAGTAAAATGGTATCAAACCCAACTGGTGTACAAAGACAACTTTCTTTTTCTTGTGCGGCTGAGCCATATCTTTCTTGAATCGCATCTTTATGATCGAATTGATTAGGTGCTTTATTCGATATGTTTGTATTACAGCAACTTTCAGACATATTTTTTAAAGGACTCTTGATAAATATAGCCAAAAAAAAGCCCCTAAAAAGGGGCTTTTAATTTGTTTAATTAAATTATTTAGTGTAATTAACACCTCTGTAATTTAATTCTGCTTTTTCATTACTTGAAGAAGCGTCATCCATTCTGTTGGTGTATACGTTTCTTCTGTAGGTAAGTTCAACAAGTTGCTTTTTAGCAGCTTCTTTGTTTTGAACGTAGTTTTTACCTCTGTAAGTTAAAGTAGTCATGTTTCGATGTGACAACACGGCCATCCCCCGTTCCATGGTATGACTCGAACTGCGCCCTCAAATGAGGGTGAACGAAAAAGTAGCAATTGCTACCGATTAATTATAAGCGTATTTTTGACTGCATGTCTAGCTTTTACAAATAGAAACGAAGATTTAATGTTTTTTTAATTATTATTTTAGGTAAATTTTTTTATAAATAGTCTCTAAAAAGGTTTATGTTTATATTTGGTTTAATCTTCATGTAACTATTTATTTATGACAGGTTTTTTATATTTCTTGGGAAATACTTTAAGGTGGCCAGTGTTAAAGCCAAAAGAATTTTTTTCACTACATGCTTATTTTTTAATTATTTATTTGATAACTTTTACTTTGAGTAAATATGATGTAAGCCAATCAAATTTAGTTTTTACTTTAGGAATTCTTGCACCCCTTTTAATCGCTATTGGACAAGGACTTCCAATTGATTGCCTTGATATGGAATCATCTTTGTTGAAGGAATTAAAAACTAAATAATAAATATTTCAGTTAAAAATTTTTATAAAACTTGGACAACTTCGCTTATTTCAGGAATCATTTCTTTTAACTTTCTTTCAATACCCATTTTGAGAGTCATAGTGCTACTTGGGCAACTACCACATGCTCCTTGAAGTCTGACTTTGACAATTGGACCATCTATTTCTGCAATCTCTACATTACCTCCATCAGAAATTAAAAAAGGTCTTAGCTCGTCAAGGACTTTTTCTACATTTTCGTTTGTCAGCGAGAGTGTTTCAGTACTCATAATTTTGGATTAACTTTATAATAAGCCTAGAAAGAAATCTGATTAATTGCAAAAAAGATAATTTTCTGTTGTGACTTCATCTAAAAATCCTACTAATGACAATAGCTACTTTGATGCAGTCTTAGTAGGAGCAGGGATAATGAGTAGTACTTTAGCCCTCCTAATTTCAGAAGTTTTACCAGATATAAAATTTCTTATTATAGAAAAATTAAATGCTCCAGGAAGTGAGAGTACTGGCGCTTTTAATAATGCAGGTACAGGACATGCCGCTAATTGCGAATTAAACTATACCCCTTTAGATAAAAAAGGAAATCTAAAAATAGATAAAGCGCTCTCAATAAATCGTTCTTTTGAAACATCCCTGTCTTTATGGGCCTCATTGTATGAAGCAGGGAAAATTGATATTAAGAAGTTTCTAAAATTTATTCCCCATATTAGCTTTGTTTCTGGTCAGGATAATATTTCTTTTTTAAAAAAAAGATTTAAGAAAATGACCGAAAATCCTGAATTTATCGATATGGAATTTTCTACATCTTTTGATGAAATTTCATCATGGGCTCCTCTAATAACAAAGGATAGAAATCCATCTACTCAAATTGCTGCCACCAGAATAGGTAGAGGAACTGATATTAATTTTGAGGCTTTAACTAAAGAGTATTTGTCATTAGTTTCCTTAAACAAAAATGTTGAAATTAGATACAAAACAGAATTAGTAGATTTAAAGAAAATTGATAAAAAACAATGGGAACTAGAAATCAGTTCTGAAGGTAGAAAAATTTCAATTAGAACTGGCTACGTTTTTCTTGGTGCTGGTGGAAAAACAATTAATTATTTACAAAAATCAAAAATTCCAGAAGCAAAAAGTTATGGTGGATTTCCTGTTAGTGGGAAATGGCTTATTTGCGAGAAAAAAGATCTAACAGAAAAACATAACTCAAAAGTTTATGGTAAAGCTGATATTGGATCGCCCCCAATGTCTGTGCCACATTTAGACACGAGATGGATTGATAATAAAAAACTTCTTTTATATGGACCTTTTGCTGGATTTACTACGAAATTTCTAAAACAAAGTTCATATTTTGACTTATTTAGTTCAATTAAAAAGAATAATATTTTTTCTATGTTAGACGTTGGTTTCAAGAACAACGATTTAATTAATTACCTAATATCACAATCATTAAAGAACCATAACTCAAGAGTTGAGAATTTAAAGAATATAATGCCATCAGCTAATCCTTCTGATTGGTATTTAAAGAATGCTGGTCAAAGAGTCCAAATAATTAAAAAAACTGAAGGTGGTGGTTCTTTGAAATTTGGAACTGAGATTGTAAATTCATCTGATGGATCATTATCTGCTTTGTTGGGAGCCTCTCCGGGAGCAAGTACTGCGGTTTCAATTATGGTTGAGGTTCTAGAAAAATCTGTTTTATTTTTAAACGATAAGCATAATCTTCAGAAAAAAATAAATGACTTAATTCATCCAGAACTATCAGTCTCTGAAAATTACAGTACCTTCATAAAAGAAATTAAAAAAAGAAATAATTCCATTTTTGGTTTCCATCCATAATTCTAATTAGCTAATATTAATCAAGATGTAATAAGAGGAGAATTTTTCTTTCTATATGACTGATATATCGGTTTCAAAAATTAGAAATTTCTGCATAATCGCTCATATTGACCATGGTAAATCTACGCTTGCAGATAGGTTACTTCAAGATACTGGTACTGTGCAGCAGAGGGATATGCAAGAACAATTTCTGGACAGTATGGATCTTGAAAGAGAGAGAGGAATTACTATCAAGTTACAGGCCGCTAGGATGAAATATAAAGCTGACGATTCCCAAGAATATGTTTTGAACTTAATAGATACTCCAGGGCATGTTGATTTCTCTTATGAGGTTAGTAGATCTCTTCAAGCTTGTGAAGGCGCCTTACTTGTTGTTGATGCAAGTCAAGGAGTAGAAGCTCAAACCTTAGCTAACGTTTATCTTGCCTTAGAAAATAATCTTGAAATAATTCCTGTTTTAAATAAAGTTGATTTACCAGGGGCTGATGCTGAAAAAATAAAACAAGAAATAGAGGAAATTATTGGACTTGATACATCTAATGCAATAAATTGTTCAGCAAAAACTGGAGTTGGTATTAAAGATATTTTGGAAGCAATCGTAAGAAGAGTACCCCCTCCTCAAGATGAAATTAAACTACCTACGAAGGCACTGATTTTTGATTCTTATTATGATCCGTACAGGGGAGTTATTGTTTATTTCAGGGTAATATCTGGGTCTCTAAATAAGAGAGAAAAAATATTATTAATGGCAAGTAAGAAAAATTATGAACTAGATGAGATAGGAATAATGGCGCCTGATCAGCAGCAAGTTGATGAATTACATGCAGGAGAAGTTGGTTATTTAGCTGCTTCTATAAAATCAGTTGCTGATGCGAGAGTGGGAGATACGATTACTCTTTTAAATTCACCTGCCAATGATCCTTTGCCTGGATATAAGACAGCAAATCCTATGGTTTTTTGTGGCTTATTCCCGACTGATGCTGATCAATTCCCAGATTTAAGAGTATCACTAGAAAAATTACAATTATCTGATGCAGCTTTAAAATATGAGCCCGAAACAAGTAGCGCAATGGGCTTCGGATTTAGGTGCGGATTTCTAGGACTTCTTCATATGGAGATTGTTCAAGAAAGATTAGAAAGAGAATATGACTTGGATCTAATCGTAACGGCACCATCAGTTATTTATAAAGTTAATTTAAATCAGCAAGAACATATCTTTATTGATAATCCTTCTACAATTCCTGATCCACAACTTAGAGAATCAATAGAAGAGCCTTATGTGAAAATGGAAATTTATGCTCCCAATGAATTTAATGGAACATTAATGGGATTATGTCAGGAAAGAAGGGGAGTATTTATAGACATGAAATACATAACAACAGATCGAGTTACCTTGATTTATGAAATTCCATTAGCAGAAGTTGTAACAGATTTCTTTGATCAAATGAAAAGTAGAACCCAAGGTTATGCATCAATGGAATATCATTTGATTGGCTATAGAAAAAATGACCTTGTTAGATTAGATGTTCTAATAAATTCAGAAAGAGCAGATCCATTAACTTCTATTGTTCATAAAGATAAGGCTTATGGAATTGGCAGGAGTTTAGTTGAGAAATTAAAAGAACTTATTCCAAAACAACAATTTAAAATACCTATTCAAGCATCAATCGGGAGCAGGATTATTGCAAGTGAAAGCATAAGTGCTTTACGAAAAGATGTTTTATCTAAATGTTATGGAGGGGATATTTCTAGGAAAAAGAAACTTTTAAAGAAACAAGCCAAAGGTAAAAAGAGGATGAAGGCAATGGGTAAAGTTGAGGTCCCTCAAGAAGCTTTTATGGCAGTCTTGAAATTAAACCAGTAATTTCTTTTAATTTAAAATTTATAGCTATTTATTTTTAAAAGAATTGGGTATATTTCATTTATATCTTTAAAAAAAAGATTTTGGATATAAACTCATTTAATTTTGTCGGCACAAATATTAGAAAAGCTGGTTTTTTAATTGTACTTTTTTATCTTCTTGTTGTTTTAATAATGAAATTTTTAGAGGTCAATAATTTTTTTGGCTATTCATTTTCAATGTTAAGCAATGATATCTTTGCCCCTCCTTCTCTTAATCATTTTTGTGGCACCGATAGATTAGGAAGAGATGTTTGCTTAAGAACTTTGCAAGGATCATCATTAGCGATAGAAGTTGTATTCTTAGCTATTCTTTTTTCATTAAGTTTGGGTTTGCCATTGGGATTATTAAGTGGATATTTTGGTGGTTTTTTTGATAAATCCTTATCACTAATAATGGATACTATTTTTTCAATACCTGTAATTTTGCTTTCAGTTGTTGTGGCTTTTGTATTGGGTAAGGGTATCCTTAACGCGGCTTTGGCATTGTGTATCGTTTACTCTCCTCAATATTTTAGATTAATCAGAAATCAGACAATATTGGTTAAATCCGAAACTTATGTGGAGGCAGCTCAAGTTGCAGGAGCTGATGTTAAAAAAATTATTTTTAAATATATTCTCCCAAATGTAATAACACCATTGCCTATTCTGCTTACCCTAAATGCTGCAGATGCTGTTTTGGTATTAGGAAGTTTAGGATTTTTAGGCCTTGGCGTTCCTGCAGATGTCCCAGAGTGGGGAAGTGATTTGAATCTGGCTCTTGCCGCTTTACCTACAGGTATCTGGTGGACGGCTTTGTTCCCAGGCTTGGCAATGTTTTTTTTAGTTTTAGGTCTTTCTTTTATAGGAGAGGACCTTGAAGAAATTTTTGATAGTCAAAATTCTGAATAAATTTAGTTATCTGTAATAGGATCAAGTTCTCCTTGGTCATTCAACTTTGGATATTCTTTAGCTGATTTTTTATACACCGCAGCTAATTCTGGGTAACACCATTCAAAAAGTGTTTTTTGATATTCATCCATATTTAAGCCTTCTCCATTAACGGGCAATATACCTTTATTTTTTCTTTGGCGAACAGCTTCAAATAATAATATAGAAGCAGCAACCGAAACATTCAGAGATTGAACCATACCTCTCATAGGTATAAAAATTGATTGATCAACCATTGATATAAGTTCATTACTTAGTCCCCATTTTTCTGCTCCTAAAACAAAACATGTATTTTGAGAATAATCAAAATTTCTATAATCTACTGATTCACTATTAAGAGTCGTTCCATATAATTTAAAACCCTTATTTTTTAAATCAGATATTGCCTTGATAGTGTTTTCATGATTATTTAGTTTTACCCATTTTTGACTTCCTTGAGCAGTACTATTAAAAGTCTTAACGGCATTCGTTTTGCTAATAAAATTTGCTTCGAAAACTCCTGCTGCATCACATGACCTTAATATCGCAGATAAATTATGTGGTTTATTGACATCCTCAACTAAAACAGTCAAGTTTTTCATTCTGCAATCTAAAACACTTTTGATTCGTTCAAATCTTCTTGGCAAAATTGACATTTATAATTTTTTCACACTTTTAAATTATATTCAAAAAATATTGATTACCTATTAAATCTCTTGGTTTATAATATTTTGGTAGTTTAAATTAACTCAATGGCATACATAGAATGGGACTATACAGTAATAACAAGTATGGTAGAAAAACAAGGGTGGGATTTACCTGATCGTGAATCGGAAGAATGGAATAAATTTAACGATGAATTAGGAGAAAAAATGAGAGGGGTTGGACTTATTTTTGAAAAATATTGTAAATTTATTCCTGATGTAGGAGAAGGAGTTCATCTTCTAGATGATTGATCATAAATAATTTTAAACCATTGATGTATCCCTTAATCAATGGCTTATTAATTTATAAGATAATATAATTTCACTAAATTAGAACTGGCAATTATTAAGGCTTTATAAAGCTTGCATTCAAAAAAAATTTTTTTATTCCACAAAAAAGTTATTTAATTTCTATATTTGAATAAAAATATGAAAAATAAATTAACCTTTTTATTCGACGGTGGTTGTCCACTTTGTTTGAGAGAAACAAATTTTCTTAAAAAAAGAGATACCTTAAATCAAATTGCATTTATAGATATTAATAGTAAGGATTATGATCGAAGACTTTTTAATGACATCTCATATTCAGAAGCTATGTCAAACCTGCATGGGATTATTGAAAATGGTGAAATTATTAGGGGACTAGATGTACTTGCATATTCTTATGAATTAGTTGGTTTAGGTTGGGTATATTATCCCTTGAAGATTAAGCTCTTATCTCCATTATTGAGATTGGTTTACAGATATTGGGCAAAATATAGACTTCAAATTACAGGTAGATCTGATATTGAAAAACTTTGCACCTCACAATGTGAACAATAAATATGGAAAGTATCGATATAGACAGAATAATAGAAATGTGTTGGGAAGATAGAACACCCTTTGAAGCTATCGAGTATCAATTTGGTCTAAAAGAGGAAGATGCGATAAAAATTATGCGTCAAAATCTTAAACCCAAATCTTTCAAAGTTTGGAGAAAGAGAGTTTCGGGAAGAAATACAAAACATATGGCCCTTAAAGATTCAACTAGATTTAAATCTACTCATAAAAGAAAATTATAAATTTTGAAAAATCTTTCTACTAAAACTTGTCCTGTTTGCAATAGGCCGTTTGAGTGGCGTAAAAAATGGAAAAACTGTTGGGAAGATGTTATCTACTGTTCAAAAAGATGCAGTAACAGGAAGTCGCAAAGATGAAACAAGTATCAATTATTTTTCCGAATCAACTTTTTAGAGAAAGCCCAATCTTAAAAATAAATTGTGAAGTTTTGATTTTGGAAGACTCATTATTTTTTGGAAATGATAAATTTCATAAATTAATTAACCATAAAAATAAGTTAGTTTTTCATAGAGCATCTATGCTCGCTTATAAAAATTATTTAGAAATATCTGGCTTTAAAGTTTTATATATCGAAAACAAGAATAATGTTTCTACAGTTGATTACTTATCGGAATTTATTAAAAATAAATACCAGAAAATAAATCTCATTGACCCACATGATTTTTTAATAATGAAGAGGATTAATAATTTTGTTGAAAGTAATAATTTAGCTTTAAATATTTTGCCTTCTCCTATGTTTATGAGCAGTGAAGATTTAAAAGATTTATTTCTATCAAATGCAAAAAAACCTCTTATGGGGAGATTTTATGAGAATCAAAGAAAGAGCCAAAAGATATTAGTTAATCATGATGATACACCTGAAGGTGGTAAATGGAGTTTCGATGAAATGAACAGAAAAAAATTACCCAAAAAAATAAATATACCTGATACACCTAAATTGCAAAAAAATAAATTTGTAGTTAATGCAGAAAGGTCATTAGCCAATTTTGATATTGAGTTTATTGGAGAAAGTAATAACTTTTTATATCCAACTAATTTTGAAGAGGCAGATGAATGGTTAAATGATTTTTTTAAACATAGATTTTTCTTATTTGGAGATTATGAGGATGCTATTTCTAAAGAAAATTCTTTTTTATGGCATAGTTTACTTTCTCCTCTTTTAAATAGCGGCTTATTAACCCCAGATGTAGTAGTAAATAAAGCATTACTTTTTGCAAAAAATAATAATGTTCCTATTAACTCTTTAGAGGGTTTTATTCGTCAAATTATTGGATGGAGAGAATTTATTTGCCTCGTCTATAAAAAGTATGGAACAAAGATGCGAAATAGTAATTTTTGGAATTTTGAAGATAAGCCAATTCCAAAATCTTTTTATCAAGGAAATACAGGAATTGAACCAGTAGATGTTGTTATAAAAAATATTATTAAATTTGGTTATTGTCATCATATTGAGCGGCTAATGATTGTTGGCAACTTTATGCTTTTATGTAGAATTCACCCCAACCAAGTTTATAAATGGTTTATGGAAATGTTTATTGATTCCTATGATTGGGTTATGGTCCCAAATGTTTACGGAATGAGTCAGTTTAGTGATGGTGGTATCTTTTCTACTAAGCCATATATATCAAGCTCTAATTATGTAAAAAAAATGTCTAATTTTAAAAGTGGTCCATGGTGTGAAATATGGGATGGTTTATTTTGGAAATTTATTAAAGATAATGAAAGCTTTTTTAGAAAGCAATATCGTCTGGCAATGTTAACGAGAAATCTCGATAAAATGTCAGAGGAAAAATTAAATAATCACTTAAAAAAGGCCGATAAATTTTTAAGAGATATTCAATAAATTAAGAGTAATAACCTAAACTTGTCTTTGAAAAATTAAAAGAATATTATGTTATGAAGAAATATTAAGTACGGATGTTAAATTAGTAAAATTAGATTTATCTAATGGAAATTGGAACACTTTTTTTAAAAAGTAATTCGACGGGAATTATCACTTTTTCTGAATTAGATTGGATAACTAACCATCAATCTAATTTCACTAGGTTGGAGGAATCCATAGCTATTAAATTAGGAAGAATGCTTGATGCAGGATCTATCAATATTGGCTGCCGTTTGAATTCCTGAATAAGTTTTTATTTTAATAATGAAGTATCAAAAAGAAAAAAAATATTTTTTCGGGAAAGAATCCATTCTTTAAATATCTTTCTTTTTTTAGGATTTAATCTTTCACTTATTTCTATCTTAGGTTTTATTTGGTTTAATTCTGCAATTGAAAAATTAGTTTAAATTTTTGAATTTTTTGTATATTAAAGTTATCTTTAAAAAATTAATTATATTTTGAGCATAGGATATTTACAAAGAAAGGCAGCTTGGGAAATTTTATTAAAAGTTAGTGCTGGTGATTTTTCTGATCATGCTCTTGAAAAAGTTTTAAAAAATTATCAATTTAATCCTCTTGATATAGCTTTTATTACGGAATTATCTTTTGGATGCATAAGGTATAGAAAATTTCTTGATCTTTGGACGGATCATACATCAAAAATTACTCATAAAAAGCAGCCTCCAAAGTTAAGATGGCTTCTACATATAGGTTTGTATCAACTATTGAAAATGGATAAAATCCCATTTCCTGCTGCTATTTCTACCACTGTTGAAGTAGCTAAAAAAACAGATTTAAATGGTTTAGCGGGAACTGTAAATGCGATATTGAGAAATGCATCAAAAAAATTAGAACAAAAAATATTTCCGGAATTATCTTTTGATAGAAAAGAAAGAATTTCATATCTTGAATCATTTCCATTATGGCTTGTGAAGGATCTTTATGAATGGGTCGGCAATAGCGAGGGTGAAAATATCATTAAGTCATTTAATAAAAAACCATCAATTGATTTGAGAATAAACCAATTAAAAACTAATTTAGATAACTTTTTGAAAGTACTGCATGAAAATAAAATTGATGCTGAAATTATTAAAGATTTACATAATGGAATTACTTTAAAATCTAATCCAAGATCTATAAAAAATTTACCAGGATATAGTGATGGACTTTGGACAATTCAAGATAGATCTTCTCAGTGGATAGCTCCTCTCTTAAATCCAAAAAAAGGTGAAAAGATTTTAGATGCTTGTGCAGCTCCAGGAAGTAAGTCTACCCACCTTGCAGAATTAACAAATGATAGTGCTGAAATCATTGCCGTAGATAGATCAGCAAAAAGATTGAAAATACTGCAATCAAATTTAGAAAGGTTAAATTTGAAATCTGTTAATACCCTTAAGGCTGATGCGACGAGTTTGATTGAATTAAATCCTAAGTTTATATCTTATTTTGATAAGATTTTATTAGATGCTCCATGTTCAGGCATTGGAACTCTTTCCAGGAATCCAGATTCTAGATGGTCTTTAAGTAAAGAAAAAATAAAGTCTTTAACTTTATTACAGGAAAAACTTTTGGAAAGTATTTTCCCTCTTTTGAAAAAAGATGGAACTTTAGTTTATTCAACTTGTACTATTTGTCCTGATGAAAATAATCTATTAATTGAACGATTTATTGAAAAAAACAAAACTTTAAAATTGGTTAGCCAAAAGCAAATTTTACCTAGCTTGGATTATCCTGGTGATGGATTTTATTCTGCAATAATTTCTTATAAATCTTAAAAATATAATTTATTTTTTAATTGGAATTTTATAAATTTCAGATGTGAACTTCTTCCATAAATAAGCTGCATCCCCACTAGATAATTCAGATTCCTTGTTATCGTCGTAACCTATCCAGATCCCTGTTGTAAGGTTATCAATGGAACCAATAAACCAGAGATCTTTATTTCCATCAGATGTTCCTGTTTTCCCATAAATTTTCTTTCCTTTTATAAAGGCTGCTTTTGAAGTTCCTTCTTTTACAGATTTTTCAAGAAGTTTTTTTATTTTCTTGTTTATTTTGTAATCTAATATTTTCTTGGAAATAGATTTATTTTCCCAAATAGGTTGTTTTTTAAATGATTCTATTTTTTCTATGATTTCAGGGCTTTGAATCTTCCCATTATTGTTTATTGCAGAATATGCATTTGTGATGTTTAAAAGATTATCTCCGTAGGCGCCAATAGCTAAAGATGGGAATTCCTCAAACTCTTGCTTGTAACCTAGTCCAAATGAATTCGCTAAATGAATAATATTTTTTAAGCCGATTTTTTTTGTTATTGATATTGGAACGATATTTGATGAACTTTTAAATGATTCAACCAAAGATATTGAACCTCTATAGTCTTCTGAAAAATTTTTTGGGCAATAACTTTCCCAGCATATTGGTAAGTCTTCAAATTTATCGCTTAATTTTATTCCTTCTATTAATGCAGCAGCATAAGGGATTATTTTAAAAGTAGAACCTAAAGGTCTTACAGATGAAATCACTCTATTGTATTCATTAATTGATGGATTTTTGCTGGTTACCATTGTCCTGATTAGTCCTGTGTTTGATTCGATAGATAACAGACCAAATTCAATTTCTTTAGGCCCTGCGTATCTTGATATTTTTTGACCCTTTTCTTGCCAATCTTTGTTAATAGAAGATTTAATTCTTAAAAACTTATAATCATTTTTACTTCCAATTTTTTTATCTGTTTCCTGAAGAATAAAGTTTATTAGTAATTTATCATCTAAAAAATTATTAGCTGTTTGATAATTTAACTTTATTTTTTCTTTAATAGCCTTATTCTTATTTGCAAGAGAAATATATCCATCAACATACATTGATTCAAGAACTTTATTTCTATTTTTAATAGCTAGTTCTAAATTCTGATAAGGTGAATAAATTGATGGAGCTGGAGCTAATCCTGCAATTAATGCGATCTCTGATAATGTCAATTCTTCTATAAATTTTCCAAAATAAACTTGGGCAGCCTCGTCTACCCCGTATGCTCCTGATCCTAGATAAATATTATTTAAATATAATTTTAAAATTTGATTTTTGTTGTATCTAAATTCAAGTATGAGTGATATAAATATTTCTTTGATTTTTCTTTGAAAACTTAAATTATTATTTAGAAAAATTAATCTAGCAACTTGTTGTGTAATCGTACTGCCTCCCTCTTTAACATAACCACTTCTAATATTTTGAATAAGGGCACGAGAAATACTTTTAAAATCTATTCCATTATGTTTATAAAATCTTTTATCCTCAGAAGATATAAAAGAATGTTTAAGAAAAAATGGAATTTTTTGATAACTATTATCTATTTCAAATTTGCGGCTTAATTTGCTTAGTATCTTATTATCAGAAGATGATATTACATAAGAATAATTAGTTATCCGCGACCCTTTCTTTTTAGACACATCAAATTTTAATGTAGTAAATATGAAACTAAAAATATAAAAAGATATTCCAGAAAAAATTAATATTGGAATTATTAAAACAAAAGATTTGGATTTAATCTTTCGCACCTTAAGCTACTAAAAAACTATGTCCTATCGCTAAAGCTGTAACTAACATTCCAGTTATAAGGAACGGTTGGGCACTTGCTTGATATTTGACATCAAACTTTAAAGGATCTCTTAGTAACCACATATCTTGGAATGTAATTTGTGGAATTACCAATAAAACCAAAATTACTGAGGCTAAATTTTGACCAATAATGACTAAAACTACAACCATTGCTAATTGAAAAATGTCAATTAGTCCTGCACTTATTCTACTTGCATTTTTAATTCCAAATACTACTGGTAGAGAATTTAAGCCTAGCTTTGAGTCTCCTTCAACACTTTTGAAATCATTAATAACAGCAATTCCAAGTCCTGAGAGGCTATAAGCAAGTGTTAGTAACGCCGTCACGAAAGTTAATTTTCCAAACAAGGCTTGTCCAGCCCACCAAGGTAAAGCTATATAAGATGCTCCTAATGCATAATTTCCAAGCCAACCATTCTGTTTTAATTTGAGTGGTGGAGCAGAATATATATAACTAACAAAGGAACCTCCTAATGCCAAAAGTAAGACGGAGGGGAAGCTGTGCTTAGCATATAAATCTAATAGAAAAGCAACTATTAAACCAGCTATAAGTAATACCCAGATTTGTATTTTTACATCTTTAATTGAAATTTTGCCAGAAGGAATTGGTCTATTTGGCTCATTAATTGCATCAATTTCTTTATCAAAAAAATCATTTATGGTTTGGGTATAACCAGCCAGAAGTGGTCCACTCATCAACATACATGCCAATGAAGCTAGAACATTACTAAATGTCCATTCAAAATTTCCACTTGCAGCAGCTCCACAAATAACCCCCCATATCAAAGGGATCCACGTTATGGGTTTCATTAACTGTATACGGAGTTTCCATATACTTGACGTTTCAGAGGCACCCTTAATTCCTAATAGTTGTTTTGGATCATTCACTTTACTCTTTAACCTTTCTCAATTTCTTCTGGGAAAAACCAATTTTGCTCACCATTCTGAAATTTTGCGGTGATCCCAATACTCCTGCCGTCTGTCATTTTATAGCCTGTTATTACGGCTTTCGGATTAGAGGATATTTGATCAATTAATTTAGCTGGTAGTCTATCTTTTACTTTGTTAATGTTAATTTTAATTTTACTACCGATTTTGGGTAATAATTTTGTTTCAGCCATAAGAGGTAAAATGGAAGCTATTATGCAAGATTAACAGCATTTGGACAATTTTTACTAAAATGGTAGCTCTTCGTTTAATTCCTTGTTTAGATGTCGCCAATGGCAGAGTCGTTAAAGGTGTAAATTTTGTTAACTTGAGAGACTCAGGTGATCCTGTTGAGTTGGCTTGTAGGTACTCTGATGAAGGCGCAGATGAATTGGTATTTTTAGATATTAGAGCAAGCGTGGAAAATAGGAATACATTAGTTGACCTTGTTTCTAGAACAGCAAAATCAGTAAAAATTCCTTTTACAGTAGGTGGAGGTATAGATTCTGTTTATTCTATTAATGATCTTTTAAGAGCAGGAGCAGATAAAGTGAGTTTGAATTCCTCAGCCGTAAGAAATCCCTATTTAATATCTGAAAGTTCTAAAGAATTTGGTAATCAATGCATCGTTATAGCAATTGATGCCCGAAGAAAAGTTGATAAGGTTGGAGAGTGGGAGGTATATGTGAGAGGAGGGAGAGAAAATACTGGTATAGATGTATTAAGTTGGGCAAAGAAAGTTGAGGACTTAGGCGCAGGAGAAATATTGCTTACTTCAATGGATGGTGATGGAACACAGAATGGATATGATCTGAATTTGACAGAATCTGTTGCAAATATTGTTGATATCCCAGTAATTGCTTCCGGAGGAGCAGGTTGTTTAGAAGATATCTATGATGTTTTCAATGAAGGCAGGGCATCTGCCGCACTTTTAGCATCATTACTTCATGATAAGAAACTTACTCTACAAGAAATAAAAACTTTCCTTCTCGAAAAAAATCTTCCAATTAGACCATATGAATAAAAATTTAATTTAATACCAAAAAAAATAAGTTAAAAATTTAAAAATGAAATTCACAAAAACTATCGAAGTCAAAAATATATTTAATAAAATTTCTTATAAATATGACTTTTTAAATAATCTATTAAGTTTTGGGTTGCACAGATTATGGAAAAAGAAATTAGTTAATTTATTGGAACCTTTAAATGGTGAAGATTGGGCTGATTTATGCTGTGGAACTGGAGATTTAGCATTCTTAATTTCTGAGAGAGTTAGTCCATTGGGCTCAATTACTGGAATTGACAGCGCTGAGGATATCTTAAATATTGCAAAGAAAAAATCAGAGCTTAAAAAAAATAAATTTATTAAGTGGGAAATTAAAGATGTATTAGAAATTAATGATTATTCAAAAAATTTTGATGGGATTTGTATGTCATATGGACTAAGAAACTTGAATAATGTTGAAGAAGGAATAAAAAAAGTTTTTGATCTTTTGAAGGATAAAGGAAAGGCAGGATTTTTGGATTTTAATCACTCAACAAGAAATTCTTTATCCAATATTTTTCAGAAAATTTATTTGAGATTTATTGTAGTAACCATTTCGCGGCTTTTTAATTTAGGTCCGGAGTACGCATATATTGAAGAAAGTATTAGAAATTTTCCAAAGAAAAATGAGCTTATAAAGATTGCGAAGGGAGTTGGATTTAAAAAAGCTCAATATATGACTATTTTGGGGGGGCAAATGGGAATACTTATTTTAAATAAATAAATAAAGAATTTAGTTATTTATTTTTCTCCAACAAAAAGAACACTTCCCCCATCTTTTGATTTCGCCCTCGGGAGCAGGAGAATTACAGAGCGTGCAAATGAACATATTATTTTGATGGATTCTGCTTGGATGCTCAGCCCAAACAATCTTTGCATCAGTAGCTTTGATATTTTTATTTTTAATTTCATAATTTTGTATTATTTTTATTTCATTCAAAGTTATTCCAATTTTCTCGATTCTCTCTTTTAATTTATGCTTGTTATAGATTAAAGCTTGGCGCCACTGTGGATGATTTACTGCAATAGTAAGTATTTTTTTTTCAATATTTAATGGTTTGCATTCTTGAAATAGTTCCAAACCGATTAAGTTCTTCCAGTTTTCATTTATTTGAGAAAGTTTATCTAAGTCTCCCCATGATTTTTTGAAATTATCAAGACAATTTTTTAATGGATGTGGATTCCTTCTATTCACTATTGGCAAATACTTTTTGTCCAATTTGTAAAATTTACTTATTAAGACTAAAGTTAATCTATTCTTCAAGAAGATGCTTGTTGTTTTAATAAAGAATTTGTGAAAGTTATTGGATCTGCAGCTAAGACAGTTTTTTATTTAAAAAAAATTCAGGGTCTATATCCAACCTGGAGACTTCTTTACAAAATAAAATGTAAAAGTACCGAAAATGAGCTTACAAACTTGCTTGGATATTCTGAAATAAAGAAAAACCAGCCAGTAGCGATAATCGCAAGAGAACAGTTCTCAGGTTTTGGCCAAAACTCAAAAACTTGGGTTTCTCCAAAAGGCGGGATTTGGTTAAGTGCAGCTTACCCAATATTTTCAAAAGAATTTGCATGTCAAATATTTAATTTGTCTTTAGGTATTAAGTTATGTGAAATGCTTAAACAAGAGAATATAAATGTTTGTTTGAAATGGCCAAATGATATTTTTTTTGGTTCAAAAAAGTTGATTGGATTTTTGCCTAGAGTAATAACAAGAGGTAAAGAAATTATCTATGTAAGAGTAGGTCTTGGTATGAATATTTTAAATTACACTCCATCGGAAGGTATTTCATTATCAAAAGTACTTCAAACTAAGAATATTAATCAAGATTATTGGACAGCAAAAGTTCTTAAAGCTTTTTATGATTCAACTGAATGTAATAAAAAGAAAGAATATGTGATTAAATCTGCAAATAAGTTTCTTAATAAAAGTTTTTTACCTAGTGGTTATTGTCCTGATACATGGAAAATTAAAGATATTGATTCGAATGGGAATTTAAGAATTGAAAATGAAACTCAAATGAAGGTAATTAGACGGTTTTGAATTTAATTAACTTTTAATTCAACTATTCTTCCATCCTTAAATTTGGCTATTTTTTTTGCGCGATTTGCAACTTCATCTTCATGGGTAACTAAAACTATAGTTATTCCAGATTCATGGAGCTTGTCAAAAAGATCTAATACATCTTCAGTGGTTTTTGAATCTAGTGCTCCAGTAGGTTCGTCTGCTAACAAAATCGCAGGGTTATTGATAATAGCCCTCGCAATAGCAACCCGTTGTTGTTGACCTCCAGATAATTGGTTTGGACGATTATTCATTCTTTCTGAAAGTCCAACTTTTTTTAAGGCATTCTTACCTCGCTCTAATCTTTGCTCAGGATCAATACCAGCATAAATCATCGGCAAAGTTACGTTTTCAAGTGCAGTTGCATCCGAAAGAAGATGAAATTGTTGAAAAACGAAGCCTAATTTTTGGTTGCGTATTTCCGCGAGATCATCATCAGATAAATTCTCAACAGGAATACCATTTAATTTATAAATACCTTCAGATGGTCTATCTAGACATCCAATAATATTCATAGCTGTACTTTTGCCTGAGCCACTTGCTCCCATTACAGCTAAATAATCACCTTTATAAATTTCTAAGTTTATGCTGTCTAAGGCTTTGACAGTTAGATTCTCTTTCCCATATGTTTTAGATATATTTTCTAAACTCGCGACTTTCTTTGACATTTATTGAAGAATTCTTCTAGGAAATATTATTTGCTGTAGCAATAATATCTTGTAAGAAAGGAGTTTCTGAAACTGCTGTATTGGCTAATTTAAAAAGAGGATTAGATAGGATTCCTCCAAGAGCAGTTACCGCCACGCAAGTATAAAGTGCAATTCTCAAGGGAGGTAATCCTACAATTCCCCAATTAATTTCAGGATATGATTTGACTATTTCAGAAGCTTCCTGTGGTTCTTTAACTACCATCATTTTGATAACTGAAATGTAGTAATAAATGGATATAACTGAAGTCACTAATCCAACAATTACTAATAGATATTGATGATTTGCCCAGCCCGCAAAGAACAAGTATATCTTTCCAAAAAATCCTAACATTGGAGGTAAACCTCCAAGAGATAAAAGACAAAGGCTTAAGCCTAATGTGATGAGAGGATCTTTTTGATAAAGTCCAGAATAATCAAGAATTCTGTCAGAACCAGTTCTTAGAGAGAAAAGTATTACACAAGAAAATGCACCCAAATTCATAAACAAATATGCAGCCAAATATAAAACAGCTGCTGATAAACCATCTTGTGTACCAGATACTATTCCAATCATCACAAATCCGGCTTGTCCAATAGAACTGTAAGCTAGCATCCTTTTCATTGAGGTTTGAGCTAGAGCTACAACATTTCCAAGAGCCATGCTCAATATTGCCAAAATGGTAAATAAAAGTTTCCATTCTTCATCAAAAGAAGAGAAAGTTGTGCTTAATATTCTTATTGCAAATGCAAAGCCTGCTGTTTTTGAACCAACAGATAAAAAAGCTACTACAGGTGTAGGTGAACCTTCATATACATCAGGAGTCCATTGATGAAAGGGAACAGCAGCAATTTTAAATGCAACTGTTGATAAGACAAATACAAGAGCTAGTGAAGTAATGAAGGACGGCTTATTGATAATCTCTAAACCTATTGTTGCTAAGTTTGTTGAGCCACTTAATCCATAAAGGAAAGAGGACCCATACAAATAGACAGCAGCAGCAGCTGATCCAACAAGGAGGTATTTTAAGGCCGCTTCTGAACTTCTTGGATCTCTCTTGAGGTAACCAGAAAGTAAGTAACTTGCTACAGATAAAGTTTCCAGAGATATAAATACACTAATAAGGTCAGTAGATCCACACAAAAGCATTGCTCCAAGGGTGGCCGATAGAACTATCGCGGCAAACTCGCCAATTGGGCTACCACTTTGTTCTGTATACCGCCAACTGATAAGTAAAGATACTAAGGTTGATAAAGAAATTATTGCTCTAAATGCGATTGCTAAATTATCTGAATTAAATGACCCAAGGAATGCGCTTTCTACCGGATTACTCCATTGCAATGCCAAACTTACAAGAGAGCCGCCAATTGATAAATAGCAAATTATTGGTGCCCATTTTGATGCAGTTTTTTCTCCAGCTAAATCTACAAGAAGTGTTCCAACAATACCTAATAAAATAAAAGCTTCTGGAATAATGGCTTGAGCATTTAGATTAATTGTAAAGATTTCGTTGGGCACTTTATTAAATTGGATTAAATTAGATGTTTGATTCTAAGGGTCTAAGAGTTAATCTTAACTTGATTATAATTTGTGGGTATGATTTTTGAAATTTTAAGAAGAAATTACTTGAAAAAGCTTCAAATAATCATAATATGCCCTAACTGAACAAAAACACCAATTTTTGAAATAAACCTTGGATCACACACTTGTAATTGTTGAAAGTCCCACCAAAGCAAAAACCATAAGAAAGTTTTTGCCTTCTAATTATGAAGTTCTTGCTTCAATGGGACACGTAAGAGATCTTCCAAAAGGAGCTGCTGAAATACCTGCTGCGGTTAAAAAGGAAAAATGGTCAAGGATAGGAGTTAATACAACAGAAGATTTTGAACCACTTTATATAGTTCCAAAAGATAAGAAAAAGGTTGTTAAAGAGTTAAAAGATGCATTGAAAGGTGCGACCCAGCTATTACTGGCAACTGATGAAGATAGAGAGGGAGAGAGTATTAGCTGGCATCTCCTGCAGATACTTAAGCCTAAAATACCAACTAAGAGAATGGTTTTTCATGAAATTACGAAAAAGGCAATTAATAAAGCTTTAGACCAAACAAGAGAAATTGATATGGAACTTGTTCAGGCTCAAGAAACGAGAAGAATATTGGACAGGCTTTTTGGATATGAATTATCCCCTTTACTTTGGAAGAAAGTTGCTCCCCGACTATCTGCTGGTCGTGTTCAATCTGTTTCTGTAAGACTTCTTGTTAGGAGAGAGAGAGAGAGAAGATCTTTTAAAAAAGCTAGTTACTGGGGGATTAAAGCATCCCTAGTAAAAGATAATGTTACTTTCGAAACTAAATTATTTAGTCTAAATGGTCAAAGAATTTCTAATGGTTCCGATTTCGATGAACAGACCGGCAAATTAAAACAAGGAAATAAATCTCTAATAATTGGAGAAGAAAAAGTAAATGACTTATTGAAGATTTTTTCCTCTGAGAATTGGTTAGTCTCAAAAATTGAAAGAAAGCCATCTACTCGTAAGCCAGTTCCTCCATTTACAACTAGTACATTGCAACAAGAAGCAAACAGGAAGATTCGTTTGTCTGCAAGAGAAACAATGAGATGTGCCCAAGGCCTATATGAGAGAGGGTTCATAACATATATGAGGACTGATTCGGTCCATCTTTCCGAACAAGCTACAAAAGCTGCTAGAGAATGTGTCAGCTCTATGTATGGAAAAGAATATTTATCTAACTCACCAAGACAATTTAATTCAACTGCAAGAAATGCTCAAGAAGCACACGAAGCAATTAGGCCTGCAGGTGAGGTCTTTAAAACACCAAAGGAAACAAATCTAACTGGTAGAGACTTATCTCTTTACGATTTAATTTGGAAAAGAACTGTAGCTAGTCAAATGGCGGAAGCTAGGCTAACAATGATTAATGCTGAAATTAGTGTGGGGGATGGATTATTTAAATCGAGTGGGAAAAGTATTGATTTCCCAGGATTCTTCAGAGCTTATGTCGAGGGAAGTGATGACCCAAGCTCATCCCTTGAACAACAGGAAATTATTCTCCCAAACTTGACTACCGGAACATGTCTTGAAGTTACTAATAAGGAATCTACTTTTCATGAAACTAAACCGCCGGCAAGATATACAGAGGCTGCATTAGTTAAAGTTCTTGAAAAAGAAGGGATTGGAAGACCATCTACCTATGCAAGCATTATTGGAACAATTGTGGATAGAGGTTATGCAAATATATCTTCCAATACTTTGGCTCCAACGTTCACAGCTTTTGCTGTTACTGCTCTATTAGAAGAACATTTTCCTGATTTGGTAGATACAACTTTTACTGCAAAAATGGAATCTTCATTGGATGAAATATCTTCAGGTAATCTTGAGTGGCTTCCATACCTTGAGACTTTCTATAAAGGTAAAAATGGTCTTGAGGTAAAAGTTCAGAAAACAGAGGGTGATATTGATGGTAAAGCTTATAGACAAGTTGATTTCGAAGACCTTCCTTGCGTAGTCAGAATAGGCTCTAACGGACCTTGGCTAGAGGGTACGAAAATTGATGAATCTGGTAATGAAATTAAGGCTAAAGGTAATCTTCCAATGGATATTACTCCTGGAGATTTAGACATAAAACAAGTTGATCAAATCTTAAGTGGCCCATCGGATCTAGGAACTGATCCAAAAACTGGGGAAAAAGTCTTTTTAAGATTTGGCCCTTATGGACCTTACGTTCAATTGGGAAATAATGATCAAGATAAAGCTAAACCAAGAAGAGCTTCATTACCCAAAGAGTTGAAAACTGATGACCTTACTCTAGATGAGGCTCTTGTACTTTTAAGTTTGCCTAGATTGTTAGGAGTTCATCCTGAAGGAGGAGTTGTTGAGGCTGATAGAGGAAGATTCGGCCCATATATCAAATGGATTAAAAATGAAAATGAATCTGAAAATAGATCCTTAAAGAAAGAGGACGATGTTTTTACAGTTGATATAGAAAGAGCATTAGAAATTCTTGCGATGCCAAAAATGGGTAGAGGTGGTCAAGAGGTACTTAAAGACTTTGGGAAACCGAAAGAATTTAAAGAAAAAATTCAAATATTAAATGGAAGATATGGCGTTTATTTAAAATGTGGAAAAACTAATGTTTCGATTGCCAAAGATACTGACGTAGAAAAATTTACCATAGATGACGCAATATCTCTTTTAGAAGAAAAACTAAAAGATAAAAAAGGCGCAATTTTAAAAAAAACAAAGATTAGTAATAAAAAAACTACAAGGAAAAAGAAAAGTTAGAAATAATATGATTTTAAAAAAAAAAGAACTTTTTTTATTAATTTTTTTAATTTTCTTGCAATCATGCTCTGGAGGAAGGATTGGAAATTTTCTTGAAAGTAGTTTTAATGATTTAGAAAAAACAAGCAAAAATGAAGATTTGCAAAATAACTTATTTAATAAAAACGATATAAATTT
>JFLG01000066.1 GCA_000634735.1 Prochlorococcus sp. scB241_528N17
AAAAATTTGATGATAAAAAAAATAAGAAAATTAAGAATCTTTCAAAAAAAAGAAAAAATGAGCTTCAATCATACAAAATAATATTCATTTTAAAAGATGTAGATCCAAAAGATCCTACTGAAGAGTTGAGTTCCATATTGAGTAATTCTGAGGTAAATTTTGAAATAGAAAAGATTGAACGTATCTTAGATTCAAAAAGTAAAAGTATGAATAAAAATTAATTAAAAATATTCAACAAAAAATGAAAATAACAACAAAAACTGAAGCATTAAATATTGTCGAGACCTCTTATTTAGCATCTCTTTCGTCTTTATTATGGGTTGCATTATATTATCTGCCAATTGGGGGAGCTTTATTAAGGTTGATTTTACCCCTCCCAATAATCTTGTTGCACTTGAGAAGAGGAACTAAAATTGCTTTGGAAGGACTTTTAATACAATTTCTACTTTTATTCATAATTATGGGTCCTGTTAGAGGAACTTTATTTTTATTTCCTTATGGGATCTTGGCTTTTTGGTTAGGTTGGTCTTGGTTTAAAGAAAAGAGTTGGAAACTTAGTTTAACTGGGGGAGTTGTTATTGGAACCCTTGGCTTTTTAATAAGAGTAATAGCATTATCTACGTTGGTTGGAGATAATCTTTGGGTTTTAATCACTAGAGCGAGTTATGGTCTAATAGAAAAGTTCATTGGATTATTTAATTTACCTTTATATCCCTCAATTTTGAGTATACAAATAGGTGCAATTTTATTAATAATTTTTCAAGAAATAGTTTATGTTTTAACTGTACATGTAGTTGCCTATTCTCTGTTTCCTAAATTTAAATTAAACATCCCAGATCCTCCAAGATTATTAAATAGCTTAGTAGATTTTAATAATTAAAAAAAGTAAGAATGTACAGTACAGAATTAGGGATAAATTTCTTTGGTAATGAATCCAATAAAAAAAGACAACTTAATAAGATAGAAATACTGAAAAAGAATATTAAAAATTTAAAAATATTTCTTATAATTGCTGGCACTAATACATCTCAAATTCCAGGAATTTCAGCAGCTGGTATTAATGCAAAATCAAGGCGAACAACTGCGCTAGCAGACGCCGAATTTTTGCTTGAGGGTGCTTCAAAAGATCATAAATATAAATTGCCTCTTCTCAATGCAGGAGTAACTCCTGCCCTTATCAGTCATGTTTGTTCAAAGCTTATAAATAGTTATCCAGTTATTGTTCCTCTGGGAATAGGAGCAAAGCCTTATTTTAATCATTTGGTTGTAGAAGATAGAAATTTGGGCCCAGCAAATTGTCTTACTACTGGGAAATCGATGACTAAAGAGAGAGTTTTAAACCTTTATGAAAAAGGTCTTGCGATAGGAAAATCCTTAAAGCAACCAGTTCTAATTTCTGAATCTGTACCTGGGGGCACCACAACTGCTCAGGCAGTAATGGAAGCTTTTGGTTTGCAGGTATCTAATTTAGTAGGGAGTAGTTTATTTAAAGCTCCAAGAGAATTAAGAAGAAAAGTAGTTGAAAGAGGACTTTTCAATGCAGATTTCAAGGCTGATTTCGACTCTTTTGATGTTGTCGCGGCGGTTGGTGATCCTTTCCAAGCCTTCTCGATGGGTCTTCTAATTGGTGCCAGGTTAGCAAAACAACCTGTAATTTTGTCTGGAGGAAGTCAGATGTTAGCGGTAATTTTGCTTGTATTAGAATTTTTAGATGAAAAAAATAAAGATGAATTTATTGAAGATGTTTTTATTGCGACAACTGGATGGCTTGTGAAAGATAATTCTCTAAATGATTTAGTAAATCTAATTAATGAAAAATATGATGTCAAATTATTAGGTTTAGCAAGTCCTTTAAATTTTAAATCTTCAAAATACAAAGAATTGAAGGATTATGAATTAGGTCATGTAAAAGAAGGTGTAGGTGCTGGTGGAATATCGTTGCTTGCTTTCTTAAATGGATTTAAAAATGAAGAAATAGTTTCATTGTGTCAACAAAATCTGGAAATGATGAAGGGCCTAGGTCAAATTTCTTTAAAGAAGGATTGCTGAATGTTTTCAAAATTTTCCACCAGAAGAGAATTTTTAAATTGTTGTAAGCTTTCTCTTTTATTTTTCTTAAACTCTTGCAGTAATCTCCCTAATAAAGTAAAAATTGCATTACAAAATTCTTTTTATCCAGAATCTTTTAAAGATTCGATTCCAAAAGATTGGAAGCAGGAAAAAATTAATTTTGAAAATATTCGGCTACAAAAATATAAAAACACAATTTTCAATTCTGATTTTACTTTAATAAATGATGGATGGATTTCTAGTATAGATTTTTCAGAATTTGAAAAAATAAATGAATATGCACTGTTCGAAAATTTGGATAAGAGATCGATAGATTTTTTGGGAAGCTTTAATCAAAATCAGAGGAGTAAATTATTTCCTATCGGCGTAGTACCCTATACAATTATCATAAAAAATAATAAAGAATTAATAAATTCAGCAAGAACATCTTGGGATTTTCTTCTTTCTAAAAAATTAACTGGGAAAATTATTTTTCCTCAAAGTCACAGAATAATATTGTCAATTGCTCAAAAAATTAATTCATTTAATTCCTTAAAAAAACTCAAAAGCCAAGCAATGTTATTTGATGATAAAAATATGCTCAATTGGTTGATTAATTCTGATGCTATTGTTGCAATAGTTCCTTATAGTCTTTGTTCAAAATATTTAAAAATAGATCCAAGGCTTTCTTTAGTTTTCCCAAGCCAAGGCGTACCTTTGATGTGGCATTTTCTACTTAGTCGATCAAATCTAAATAATGCAATATTAATTAAATGGATTAAATCTTTAGAAAATAAATCAATAGTAGATAAATTAGTAAGCCAGGGTTGGTATCTTCCATTCAATAATGATTATTTGCAAAGTAAATATAAAACTGAAATGCTCCCCATCTCAGGACCTTCTGAGAAATGTTGGGAAAATAGTTGGTCTTTCCCTGTCTTAACAAATGAACAAAAAATTAATCTTAAAAATATCTGGAATGAGTCCTTATCCCCATAATCTTTTTGTAGGATTTTCAATTAATAAGTTATGAGTCTCCTTTAATAAATTTGGTATATCTAAATTACTAGGACATTTAGGAACACATTCATTACATTCTTGACAAAATGAAGAATTTTTTTCTTCCCACCAGTGGCCAGCTTTTCCTATTAAATTGTATCTTTCTTTTGAAAATTCTAATTGGCCATAACCAACAGATATATTTCTTAAACGAAGTATTTCTGGAATAGGCACTTCATTTGGACATGGAAGACAAGATCTACATTGTTCACATTTGGTTGAGTTTAATCTTTCATTAGAAACTTCCTCAATTTTATTAAGTGCGCTTTTTTCAAGTTTTGTAAGCTTCTCGAATGAGTTTCTAAGTTTATGGGCAAATTCAAAATCTTTTTTGTTTTTTGCACCCAAGGATAAAGTTGTAATGCCTTTTGCCAGAAGAAATCGATAAGCTAATTCTAATGGATGAAAAGGCTTAGAGGCCTCTATCAAAGTATCACTTGGAGAATACAATCTACCTCCTTTATCTGCAGGTGATATTGCTAAAACTCCCATACCTTTTTTTATAGCTTCCTCTGCTAAAGCAATCTTAGATTGATCTAAATAATGTAAATGAAGACTACAAAAAGTAAAAACTTTACAGTTAATTGCATCTTTAATTAGTGAATAACTTCCGTGAGAACTAAAACCGACTTGATCAACTAGTTCCTTCTCAAGTATCCAAGATATGAATTTCTTACCCTCTCCAGCAAGAACCCAATCTAGATGTTGTTTTAAGTTGAGTCCGTGAATTGCAAGATTATTAATTTTCTCGCGATTTAAATTTTTAAGAGACTTTTTAAAATTATTTTTTAAAAAGTCAAAATCACCCTTTGGTAAAACTTTGGAAGTAATCACCCAATTTTTTTCTTTTATATTCTCTTCTATTGCTAATTTTTTTATTGAATTTCCAATAAGTGATTCAGCATCGCCATAAGAGGGTGCTGTTTCTATATGGTTAATTCCTACATAATATGCATTTTTTATTATGCTATACATTGTTTCGAGACTTTCAGTTGCTCGCATTGTCCCTAAAGTGAATAAGCTCACTTTCGCTCCTCTACCAAATGATCTTTTTTGTGAATTAATAATCATCTAAGTATGATCAATTTCTTTTTATTTACTCTTTAATTTATTTATAGTTGAAAATCATTTAAAGTAAATTAAAGTAAATACAAAATTTTGCAAAAATATTTTTCTTAAATCTATGTTTACAGGAATAATTCAATCAGTTGGAAAACTAAGACAAGAAAAAAATATTTTAGAAATTGAAATTATAGATAATTTATTTGATATAGCAATCGGTGACAGCATAGCTGTTGATGGAATTTGCTTGACAGTTAAAGAGATTTTTCAAAATAAATTTACTGTTGATGTTAGTGAGGAGACATTAAAAAAAACAACTTTAGGAGCAAAGTCGAACCTGAATCAGATTGTTAATTTGGAGCCCGCTCTTAGGGTGTCTGACCGTTTAGGAGGGCACATAGTCAGCGGACATGTTGATGGCCTTGGAACAGTTGAGAATATAGAAAAATTAGAGAAATCTTGGCTCTTATCAATAAAGTGGAAAAATAATCTTTTTTCAAAATATGTAGTTAATAAAGGGAGTATTTGTGTAAATGGTATAAGTCTTACTATTGCAAAATATGAGCGGGAAGGAGAAATATTTACTATTGCGATAATTCCTCATACTTGGCATAACACAAATCTGAATAAATTAAATATCGGTGACAGCGTAAACCTTGAGGCAGATGCACTAATTAAATATGTAGAGAAATTACTTTTTTTTAATAAAAATAGTAATAAAGATTTATCTTCTAATAATATTTCTTCCGAGTGGCTTAGAGAAAACGGTTGGTAAAATGTATTTTTTTAATTTAATGGAATCAGATAAATTGTTTTTGACTCTTTTTTAAGATCGATTTTAAATTCCTGACCAGGTTCTAGACCTAATTTTTTGGTGTAGGCATTACCAATTAATAGGTTCCCATTGCCATGAACTTTAGTTTTGAATTCTGTCTGTCTGCCTCTTGAAGCTTTATTCCCATTTTTACCCTGACGACCCTTTCCTATTTTGCAACCCTTAGCTTCGATAAGCGCCCTATAAAAACTTTTTCTTAAGATTCTTCCACTTGGACCTACGTACCCGCAACCTTTTGCTATCTCATCTTCAGATTTTTTACTTAATAACTTTGCTTTTTCAAGAAGTTCTTTTCCTTCTAGCATTATCTGACAAATTTATAATTATATATTCTTACTAAAAAGGAGAACTGTGGCAATATAAATTAATAAAAAATATATTTAATTTTTGAAATTTAGTTTTTTATAAAAGATACAAAATAAAAAATAAAACAACCCATATTCCATCTACAAAATGCCAGTACAATTCAACAGCTTCCAATGGAAACATATTTTGACTGGTTAATCTTCCGCCATTGATTCTCGATTGCCAAGCAATAATTAAAATCATTAAAGTGCCTAAAGTGACATGTAATCCATGAAAACCAGTAAGAGCATAAAAAGTACTTGCAAATAAATTATCGGTTAATCCAAAAGGTAAATGAAAATATTCAAATAATTGACATATTAAAAATATAATTCCAAGAAAAGCAGTAAAAAATAACCATTTTTGGGAATCTGAGTTTTTATCTTTTAAAAGTGCTTTACCTGCTTTATGGAAAGTTGCACTACTAACAAGTAACAAAATTGTATTGAGAGTAGGTATTGGTAGTTCTAATTCATAAATAGCACCATCTGGTAATGGATTAACTGCTTTATAAGTTAAATAAGCAGCAAAGAATCCAGCAAAAGTCATTCCGTCCGCAATTAGGAAAGTTATAAGACCAAACATTCTGAAGTCTTCATGTGTTTCATTCACTTCAGAATTATTTTTTTGAATTTCTTTTGAGCTATCTAGTGCTGTCATATGTTTTTATTTCTGTTCAGAAATTTCTACACCATAACCATATGGTTCTTCAACTAATGGAGCTTCTCCTTCCCAATTTTCAACTGGAGGTGGAGAAGATGTTAACCATTCAGGTGTAAGAGCATTCCAAGGGTTATCGCTAGCATTTTTTCCATTTCTCACACTAAGGAATACATTAATTAAAAAAGGAATTGTACTTATAGCCATCAAAAGAGCACCAAGGCTACTAATTTGATTAACGAACTGGAATTGAGGATCATATTCTGCAACTCTTCTTGGCATTCCATTTAAACCAAGCCAATGTTGAGGAGCAAAGCACAAGTTAAATCCAATAAAAGTAATGGTAAAGTGTAAAATTCCTAATTTTTCATTGAGCATTTTCCCAGTTACTTTGGGAAACCAATGATAAATGGAAGAGAAAATAATAAAAACAGTCCCTCCATAAACTATGTAATGAAAATGGGCTACAACGAAATAGGTATCATGTACGTGAATATCAAAAGGTACCTGCGCCAAAGCAACTCCTGTAATACCTCCAAAAACAAAATTTATAATAAATCCGCAAGAGAATAACATTGCACTATTGATGGATATTTTGCCTCCCCATAGTGTTGCAACCCAATTGAAAAATTTTATACCTGTCGGAACAGCAATAAATGCTGTGGCGATAGTAAAGAATAATCTCATCCAAGGGGGCGTTCCACTCGTAAACATATGATGCGCCCAAACAACTAAACCTAAAACTACTATCCCCATTATTGAAAAAACCATTGTTGTATATCCAAAAAGTGGTTTTCTAGCATGTACAGGAAGTATTTCACTAACTAAACCAAAGGCAGGAAGGACCATAATGTATACAGCTGGATGAGAATAAAACCAAAATAAATGCTGATAAACTACGACATTGCCACCTAATACAGGATTGAAAAAACCTGTATTAGCGATTATATCGAAGCTAAGTAGAATTAAAGTGCCTGCTAACACAGGAGTTGACAAAACAACTAATAAACTTGTTCCAAGCATTGCCCAACAATACATTGGCAATTGCATAAGTTTTAATCCTGGCCTTCTTAGTTTAATAATGGTTGCGATAAAGTTTATTCCACCAAATATAGAACTGCCTCCAAGTAGTAGAACGCTCAGAATCCAAATAATTTGTCCCGATTGAGGAGTAGTTATGCTCAAAGGAGGATAAGCCGTCCATCCAGCCTGAGCAGCTCCCTCAACAAAATAACTTGCTACCAGCATTAAACCTGAAGGCGGAATTAACCAAAACGCAACTGCATTTAATCTTGGGAATGCCATATCTCTTGCACCTACATAAAATGGAATTAAATAATTTCCAAAAGCACCATTAACTACAGGCACTATCCAAAGGAATATCATTATTGTTCCGTGTAGAGTTAAAACTTGGTTATAAACATCTCTCGGCATAAAGTCAGACATTGGACTAGCTAGTTCAATTCTTATAGCGCTCGCTAAAGTTCCTCCTATTAAATAGAAAAGAAAACCGCAAACTAAGTATTGTATCCCAATTACTTTATGATCAAGGCTAAAACTAAAGTATCTAAGCCAGCCTTGAGGTTGAAGGCTTTCATTATTCGTTTTTTGGGGATCAATTGATATTGTCATAAATTTACCTCTGGTTTTTTATTTTTGTTAAACCACTCGTTGTAATCAGATTCTTCTTCAACAATTATGGAGGCTCTCATCCCTCCATGATATGGGCCACATAATTCTGCGCAAATTATCGGATATTTTCCTACTTTTGTAGGAGTGAAATTAAGAATAGTAGGTTGCCCAGGAATAATATCCTGCTTAATTCTGAACTCTGGCACCCAAAAAGCATGAATGACATCTTTGGATTCCATTTTCATTGATACTTTTTGATCAACAGGAACGTGTAGTTCTCCTGATATGAAATTGCCCTTGGGATAATTGAATAGAAATGCAAATTGCATAGCTGAAACTTCAATTGATAAATTATTTATTGCTAATTCATTATCAGACGTTTGACTTATTCCAGCCCATATTTTTTCAGAATTAGAACTCATCATTTCGTGGTTATGATTTAGTTCTTTCATCCCTCCCATTCGATCGTAGATGTTATAGCTATATAAACCTATTAACAAAACAATTATTGAAGGAATTATTGTCCATACAATTTCTAAGCTTAAATTTCCCTCTAAAGCTATACCATCTCCTATCTGATCATTTCTTTTCCTAAACTTAAATAAGCTATAAATAACAGCAATTGTCATTCCTATAAAAATAATTAATCCTGTGATGAAAAGAATTTTAAAAAGTTCATCGTAAATTGGTGCATTAATACTTGCTTCCGCTGGAAGCAAATTTACATTAAAACCAATCCAAAAAGATATAGCAAAAACAAGTGAAATAATTAATATTAAATAAATGTTTTTATTTAACAATTGATCTCTAAAGATTTGAATTTATATTCTCAAGATATTCAATTTTTTTAATCTTGCATCCTTTGTTAAAAGAAAAACATTTAAATTCACAACTTCTTAAGATTTACGAAATAAAAGACGTATTATTAATAACTTTTTAGAGTTAATTGTCAGGGAAAAAAGATTAAATTAGCAAATTATTTTTTAAATTAAACATATTAATTTTTAATTAATGTTTGGTTTTTGAATCTAATTTATTATGCAAAATAATAGGTTTTATCCATTTGATTAATAACCAATTATATAAATCAAAATATCTGACAATTTTTAAAAGGTTGGGAAGTCATAGTGTATTTGCACTTATCGCACTAATCGTAATTGGAGGCGCTACGAGAGTCATGGAGGCAGGACTTGCCTGTCCAGATTGGCCATTATGTTATGGATCTTTTTTGCCTTTTAAACATATGAACCTAAGAGTATTTCTAGAGTGGTTTCATCGTCTAGATGCTTTTTTGGTTGGAATATTAATTCTTTTTAAATTTGCGCTTTCAATTATTTGGAAAAATGAAATTCCAAATTGGTTACCTAAAACTTATTCATTATTACTTTTTCTCGTTATTGTCCAAGGATCCTTTGGAGCTTTAACAGTAATAAACCTGCTTGATTCTTATGCTGTTACTGGCCATCTTTTAATAGCTTTTCTACTTCTAATTACAACAATTTCAATAAATCAAAATTTAGAAAATGACGACATTGAAGAGCCATTAATTTGGTGGAGATTATTATTTTTTGTTCCTCTTTTACTTACTCTGATTCAATCTTTTATTGGAGTAAGGCTTTCATCAACCTGGTCAGCACATATTTGCTTATCTTTTAATAAACAATGTCTAATTCTAGATACTCATAAATTATTTGCTTTTCCAATTGCCTTTTCAATTTTATTGATTATCGCTATTGCAATTTATAAGAGAAGTTTGCTTAATGAAAATTGGAAATATCTCACAACACTTATTTTTCTCTTTTTCTCCCAAATTACTTTGGGTGTTTTAAGTCTTAAAACAAATTTGAATGAACCTATTTTTATTATCGGTCATCAACTTAACTCCTCCTTATTTATTGCGATATTAACAACATTATTTTTTAGAAATCCTTTTATCAAAAAAGGTCTAAACCACTCCCTTAATCCCCAAACGGTCGGTATCAACTCATGAACAGTAGTAACTTAGAAAACTTGAACTATAAATCTTCAATTAGGGATGAAGTTGTACCTTCAAGAAAAAGATTAACTTTGCCGCCTTGGCTTGAAGTCGCAAAACCTAGATTAATCCCACTTTTATTGGCCACAACTTTGGGAGGAATGGCTTTAACAGAAGAATGGCCTTTGTCTTCCCCGAAACTTATCTGCACTCTAGGAGGAGGCGCTTTGGCAGCAGCAGCAGCAGGAGCTCTTAATTGCTTGTGGGAAATGGAATTAGATAAAAGGATGACAAGAACTAGCAAAAGAGCTTTGCCAGCTGGAAAGTTGTCATCTGAGACTGTATTTTTAGCAGCCGTATCATGTACTTTGGCAGCTTCGATGCTTTTAGTAAGTGGTGTAAATTATTTGGCTGCGGGTTTAACTCTTCTTGGTTTATTTAGTTACGTCATTTTATATACAGTTATTTTGAAACCTCGTACAACAAAAAATATTGTTTTCGGAGGAGTTGCTGGTGCGATACCGCCCTTAGTTGGAGCGTCTGCTGCCACAGGGCATGTAGGTCTTAGTGGTTGGTGGTTGTTTGGTTTAGTAATGTTGTGGACCCCAGCTCATTTTTGGGCACTTGCAATTTTGTTGAAGGATGATTACGCATCTGTTGGTATTCCAATGCTACCTTCTGTTAAAGGATCTGTTTTTACTGCTAAAGCGATTTCTCGTTACGGATGGGCAACAGTTTTAATGAGTATTATGGGAGTCTTTGCTTTACCTGAAGGGGGTCTCTTATACGGAATTATGTTATTGCCATTTAATGGAAGACTTTTGCAATTAATAAATGAATTAAAGAAATCTCCTCATGATCTTTCAAGAGCAAAGTCTCTTTTTAGGTGGTCTATTCTCTACATGTTTGGCATTTGTCTTTTGTTATTAATTTCCAGGACCCAACTATCCGTAGAATTTGAGCAGGAATCTATGCAAATATTTTTATCTATTGTATCCCTGCTTAGTAATTAAATTAGATGTAAAATGTTTTTTAAGTAAATAGTAAGTTTGATGAATTATATAGAAGTTAAAGGGCTCTCAAAATCTTATTCAGATATCAATGCTTTAAAAAATTTATCAATGGAAATTGAAGCTGGCAGATTATTCGGAATACTAGGTCCAAATGGTGCTGGCAAATCAACACTAATAAAAATACTCGCTACTTTAATAGAGCCTGATAGTGGAGAAGTTTTTATAAATAATATTAATCTGATAAAAAACTCAAGGAAAATAAGAGAATTAATTGGTTATGTTGCCCAAGACATTGCACTTGATAAAATATTAACTGGACGAGAGCTTTTGGATTTTCAATCAGATTTATATCACATCAACAAAAATAAAAAATTTGAAAGGATAAATAAATTAATAGATCAATTAGAAATGAATGATTGGATTGATCGTAGGTGCGGAACTTATTCAGGGGGAATGAAAAGAAGAATAGATCTGGCAGCTGGACTTTTACATTTGCCCCAAGTATTAATTTTGGATGAACCTACAGTTGGTTTAGATATTGAAAGTAGAAACATTATATGGCAACTTTTGAAAGATTTGAGAAATAATGGAATGACCATTATTTTAAGTAGTCACTACCTTGATGAAATAGATAAATTGGCAGACAGATTAGTGATAATTGATGATGGAAGAGTTATAGCAAAAGGGACTCCTGCAGAGCTCAAAAATAAATTAGGAGGAGATAGAGTAACTTTGAAAGTAAGAGAATTTAGTAATCAGGAAGAAGCAAAAAACATATGTAAAATTTTATCTTCAATAGATGGAATTAGTCAGATTATCATTAATGAAGCTCAAGGTTTCTCGATAAATTTCGTAGCAGATAAGCAAAAAGATTTACTTACGAAGCTAAAAGTGGAATTGGCCTTCTCAAAGTTTGAAATTTTTTCACTTACCCAAAGTCAGCCAAGCTTGGATGATGTATATCTTCAGGCAACTGGGAAAACATTATTGGATGCTGAAATTTCTATGGCAGGGAAAAGAGACCTAAAAAAAGAATCAAAGCAATCAATGCGATAAAAAAACTATTGGTTACCTAACTATAATGAATAGTAATTACTGCTAATTATGGAATTACAACAGTATAATTTATTTTTTTTATATCAAGAAACATTTGCCTTAACAAAGAGATTATTTATTCAATTAAAAAGGAGACCATCAACTCTTGTATCAGGAATATTACAACCAATAATTTGGCTTTTTTTATTTGGGGCATTATTTTCTAATGCTCCTGAAGGTTTTTTACCAGGAGTTGATTCTTACGGGAATTTTTTAGGAGCAGGCCTTATTGTTTTTACTGCTTTTAGCGGAGCCCTAAACTCTGGTCTTCCTTTAATGTTTGATAGAGAGTTTGGATTTCTTAATAGATTACTTGTGGCTCCTTTAACCAGTAGATTATCCATAGTTTTATCTTCTTTCTTTTACATAACAATCTTGAGCTTAGTTCAGAGTATTGTAATAATGATTGTTTCATACATTTTGGGTTATGGATGGCCTAACCTATATGGTTTAGGAATTGTATTTACGACACTAATTTTATTAGTTCTTTTTGTGACCTCAATAAGTTTATGTTTAGCGTTTGTTTTGCCGGGACATATTGAATTAATCGCTCTTATATTCGTAATAAATTTACCTCTTTTATTTGCGAGTACTGCTTTAGCTCCAATCTCTTTTATGCCAAATTGGCTGGGCTGGTTAGCTTCATTAAATCCATTAACTTTTGCTATTGAACCTATTAGGACTGCCTATACGCAAACTATGGATTTAGAATTAGTGGCTTTACATGCCCCATATGGTGATTTAACTTGTAAGAGTTGTATCTCGATTTTATTTTCTTTAACAGTTTTTTCCTTGATTATTATAAGGCCTCTGTTAAACAGAAAGTTAAATTAGAAAATTTATGCATTTAAAAAATCATTTAATAGAAGTTTTTAAACAAGCTTCTTTAGAAAATAATTTTTTGCTTAAAGAAAATGTTGTTCTCAAGTGGGTCCATAGATTTGGGATTGATTCATTAAATGATTTATTAATCCATAGTTCACTACAAAAAGAAAATCAGCGTGAAGAAGAAAATCAAGAACAGATCTCTTTAATTGATGATGTGCATGAAGAAAATCAAGAACAAATTAAGCTTGAATTATTAAAAACTTTTGAAAATATTGAAGAAACAAAGTGGGAATCAAATGGCTTGGAAACCGCTAGCATCAATGAAATATCAAGCAAAAAGCAAAATTCTAATAAAATAAATCAATTTACTGAAAATCCAAAATTACCCCTACCTTATATTAAAAATTTAAGAAAGTGGATTAACAACGATAAAAAAGCTAGTTAGCTTTTACATCATACCTGGCATTCCCATACCACCCATACCTGGCATTCCCATGCCACCCATTCCTGGCATTCCCATACCACCCATACCTGGCATTCCCATACCACCCATACCTGGCATTCCCATGCCACCCATTCCTCCCATTGGATCTCCACCTGGTCCTCCAGGGGCTACGGCTTCAGGCTCTGGAATGTCGGCCATTGCAACTTCCGTTGTGAGGAGCATAGCTGCAATAGATACTGAATCTTGAAGAGCTAATCTTATTACTTTGGTTGGATCTAATATCCCTGAATCTTTTAAATCCTCATATTTTCCTGAATTAGCATTAAAGCCTTTGTTAAGTCTTTTAATTTCAGCGACAACTACATCTCCATTAAAACCAGCATTTTTTGCTATTTGTTTGGTGGGTTCCAAGAGGGCTTCTTTGACTATATTTATCCCTGTTCTTAGATCATCTGAAGATGTTTCACTTAAATTTAAAAGGTCATCTGATATTTCAATTAAAGTTTGTCCTCCTCCAGAAACAACACCCTCTTCAATAGCAGCTTTGGTAGCATTGAGGGAATCTTCGATTCTCAACTTTTTATACTTCATCTCTGTTTCTGTTGCAGCTCCTACTTTGATAAGAGCTACTCCTCCAGCTAGTTTGGCTATCCTTTCATTGATTTTATCTTGATCATACTCAGATTCAGTTATATTAACTTCTCTCTTTAATTTCTCTACTCTTGCTTTAACTAAATCTTTAGTGTCTTCGAAGGCAACAATTGTAGTTTTGTCCTTTGTGATAGTTATTTTTTTTGCTTTACCTAAATCATTAATCGATACTTTATCAAGCGTCATCGATTTATCTTCGCTAATTAACTTAGCCCCTGTAAGAATTGCAATATCTTCGAGGGCAGCTTTTCTTCTCTCACCAAATAAAGGAGCCCTTACGGAAGCAACATTTAAAACCCCACTATTCTTATTTAAAACCAGAGTAGTTAAAGCCTCTCCTTCGATATCTTCAGCAAGAATTAGAAAAGGTGAGCCTGACTTCTGAATTTCTTCAAGTATTGGAACTAGATCAACTAAAGTTGAGACTTTTTGATCGGTTATTAATATTTTGGGGTTTTCAAGTTCACAAACTTGTCTTTCTTGGTCTGTTACAAAATATGGAGAACTATAACCTCTATCAAAAGACATACCTTCAGTTATATCTAATTCTGTTTCTAATGATTGCGATTCTTCGACAGTTATTACACCATCTGAAGTGACAATATCCATTGCTTTCGAAATTATAGATCCAATTTCTTCATCACCTCCAGCACTAACTGTTGCAACTTTTTGGATGTCAGAACCACTTAATGAAATACTTTTGGAACTTAATTTTTCTAAGACAAAAGATAGGCCTGCCTCCATACCTTTTTTTAACTCCATTGGGTTTGCGCCAGAAGCAATATTTTTCAATCCCTCCTGAACCATCTTTTGAGTCAAAATGGTTGCTGTTGTTGTTCCATCACCAGCACTCTCTTTTGTCTTGGATGCAACTTGTTCTATTAATTTTGCACCTAAATTAGAGATAGGGTTTTCAATCTCGATCTCTTTAGCAACTGTAGATCCATCTCTTACTATATCTGGCGAACCAAATTTCTTCTCTATTACAACGTTTTTTGCTTTTGGCCCAATAGTAACCTTTACTGCATTAGCTACGAAATTCACACCTTTTTCTAGCAATTCTCTTGACTCATTAGAAAAACTTAACTGTTTGGCCATGTTTACTCGATCTTTATTCCTATTCTAATCTCCCATAGAATCATTTTTAAGGGATATTTAATTAAGTGGGGAAAGCCGAATTTCTTTTTAATGAGACATACAAATTAACTCAAATAAGAGTATCTTTAAGTTATGGAAGAAACAAATAATCTTATTTTTACTCTTACCGCAATCCTCGCGATTGCAATGACACTAATATACTTTCCTTTAAGATTTTTTCTGACATTAACTGCTAGAAGTCGAAGGCTAAAACTTTTACAAAAAATTAGAAGGTTAAGAGATGAATTGGGCCAGCCTTACGAAAGTACATAATTAAATACTCATACCTCCGTCTATACTGATTGTCTGACCTGTAATGTATCTTCCTGCATCACTTGAAACTAAGAATGAAACTAAGTTTGCAATTTGAGTACAACTTCCTAATTTCCCTAAAGGGATAACTTTAAGTATCTCTTCAGTATTAAGTTTTTCAGTCATTTCTGTTTCTATAAAGCCTGGAGCTATTGCATTTACGTTTATACCTCTTGAAGCAAATTCTTTAGCGCAAGTTTTGGTGAATCCAATAACGCCAGCTTTGGCTGCAGAATAATTTGCTTGACCGGGATTACCAATTATTCCAACAACAGATGAAATATTTACGATACTACCACTTCTTTTTTTCATCATAAATTTTGAAGCATATTTTGTACAAAGAAAAACCCCTTTTAAGTTTGTATTTAATACATCATCCCATTGTTCCGATTTCATTCTCATCAATAGTCCATCTCGAGTAATACCAGCATTGTTAATAAGAATATCAATGGAACCATTAATTTTTATGATTTCTTCAAAAGCTGAACTGACAGAATCCTCTCTTGAAACATCGAATTTTAATTTATGAGCTTTACCTCCTGAATTTTTTATTGAATTTACAACTTCTTCAGCCTTTTCATCAGAAGAAGAGTAATTAATAAAAACTTCTGCTCCAAAGCGACTTAGTTCTAAAGCAATTTCTTTACCAATTCCTCTGCTAGCTCCAGTGATTAAAGCAACTTTGCCTGATAATGAATCTGTATTGGACATTATGAAATTTTATAATTTTCAATCGTAGTACTATTTGTGTAAAGATATTGCTTTTATTTATAATTGTCTAGAAAATATTAAGACCTTCTATTGTGCACTTTTTAATACCAGCTGCAGGGAGCGGTAGCAGAATGAAAGCTGGAAAAAATAAATTACTTATTGATTTAGAGGGAGAGTCTTTGATTTATTGGACACTTAAATCTGTATTTTCTGCGATCTCAACAAATTGGGTTGGAATAATTGGTCAACCGAAAGATAAAAATTTATTATTAAATTCAACAAAGGATTTTGCTCATAAAGTTCATTGGATTAATGGTGGTGATACCAGACAACAGTCAGTTTTTAATGGTTTAAAAGCGCTGCCAAAAGATGCTGAAAAAGTTTTGATACATGATGGTGCTAGATGTCTAATTAATCCTGAATTGATAGACCTTTGTGCCAAGCAATTAGATGAAAATGAAGCAGTAATTTTGGCTACTAAGGTAACTGACACAATAAAGATTGTTGATAATGAAGGTTTTATTAAAGAAACACCTGATAGAAATTATTTATGGGCAGCGCAAACTCCTCAGGGCTTTTTAGTAGATAGATTAAAAAAAGCTCATAAGATGGCAATTGATAAAAACTGGAATGTCACAGATGATGCCTCCCTATTCGAAATGCTTAATTGGAAAGTGAAGATTATTGAAGGAACTTATTCAAATATAAAAATTACATCCCCTATCGATTTGAAAATAGCAAAACTTTTTGTGAAGAACCCCTAGTTAAAAAGGTGAATCGATACTAAGAATGCCATCATCACCATTTAAGGTGGCTTCGTATCCTAAAGGAATGCAAGCATTTCCCGATCTGTGACCTATTGGGAGGTCAAAAAGAATAGGAAAATTAAACTCTTGGAGTCTTTCAATAATGCAGTTTTTTAGTAAATCTTTCCATTCAAGGTCACAGGAATCATTAGAAAAACTTCCGAATCCAATGCCAGCAATTTCAGTAAGTGTTTTAGTCATTCTGAGGTAAGTCAACATGCGATCAATTTTATAAATATCTTCATTAATATCTTCAAAAATTATTATTTTCCCTTTGCAATCTGGAAAGTGATTAGTACCAATTAAAAAAGTAGCAATAGTTAAGTTAGAAACTATAATTTCTCCTTTAGCTTTCCCACCTCTTAAAGGAATTCCTCGTATGTCCGCAACATATCCCTCAAAAAGTAAATTTCTTAATCTTTCAAGACTCCACTCTGGCTCTTTGAAAAGGCCAGTAACCATGGGCCCATGAATAGAACCTATAAATCCTTGAGAATATTTAGATAGTAGTAAAGAACATGTATCTGAGAATCCAAGCATTAAACCATGCTGCCAAGAAGGGTTTTTTTCTAATAGTCTTGCTGAACCCCACCCACCTTTTGCAAAAATGATTAGCTTACTATTTTGTGCTTTTTCCAGTTCTTCGAATCTAGTTAAATCATCACCTGCAAAATAACCAAATTTTTTTGATAGAGAATTGTTTTCATTAATTTCCAAGCCCCAGTTTTTTAAGATTTCTATACCTTTTTGAAAATTTTCGTCTTCATCAATAAAGGAGCCCGGAGCTAAAATATCTATTAGATCCCCTTTTTTTAATCTAAAAAACATATTTAGAATTTATGAGGCAATAATAATTCCTAATAAAAGGACTCCTCCATAAATTGATTGATTTTTGAAGTGATTCCCAATATTTTTTATTGATTGCTTTTCCTCGGGAAATACTTTCAGTATATCTCTCTGCATTAAGATTGAAGTTGTAAGCCAAATTGGCCAAAAAATAAAATCCATTTGATTAATAAATCCGCATAATGCGAGAAAACAAGAAGTTAAAAAATAGCAAATTTGAATAGTTATTCTTGTATTGTTCTGGAGGTTAACAGCGGAACTATTTATTCCAATTTTAATATCATATTTTTTATCAGCTAAAGCATAAATTGTGTCAAAGCCAAAAGTCCAAAAAATGGTAGCTAGCCAGCAAAATAATAAAACAATACTATTTAAATTGCCTTCATTTGCGGCCCAGGGAATTAAGACAGCAAAACCCCAGCATATGGATAAGATTAATTGAGGATATTTAAACCATCTTTTGGCAGAAGGATAAATTAAAATAATAGGTAAAGCCAAAAAAGCAAGTGAAATGGAAAGGATTCTTCCAGGCTGGGGTAGTGACAAAGTTAAAAAGAAGCTACATAAAATTAAAAAGAAAAGAATTGAATAAGCTGTTGTAAGACCGATTTTATTTGCAGCTAGAGGTCTATTTTTTGTCCTAACAACTCTTTGATCAATTTTTATGTCCCAAATATCATTAACCACGCAGCCTAATCCACTTACTAGTATTCCCCCCAGAATTATTCTTAGCAACATTAAAAATGATGGATTAGCATCAGGGGTTAAATATAAACTCCATCCAGCAGGAATAAGTAAGATCATTCTTCCAGTAGGCTTATTCCACCTTAATAATTCAAAAAAAGTACTTAATTTAAATTGTCGATTTTTATTTTGCATATGACCTATTGTATATTTCATAACTTTAAATAATCTTACTAGGATTAAATGATTTCTATTATTTAATAATAAATCTTGGGTATATTTATTAATGGATTAAAGATATCTGCATCTTATAAAAAGAAATGATACAGAAACAAGATTTAAGATATTTTCAAGAAAAGCAAATTTTAGTAGCTTCTATAGATATTGGAACTAACTCTACACATCTCTTGGTAGCAGAAATTAATCTAGAATTAAAATCATTTTCAATAAAATTCACTGATAAATCAACCACTCGTCTTGGAGAAAGAGATGAGGAGGGTAATCTTACTGAAGAATCAATCCAAAGAGCATTAGTTACTCTTAAGCGATTTAAGGAATATTGTAAAAGTAATGGAGTAAAACAAATAGTAACAGCAGCAACAAGTGCAGTTAGGGAAGCTCCAAACGGTCAAGATTTTATTAGAAGAGTTCTTGATGAAACTGGTATTCAAATAGAAATGATAAGTGGTTCTGAGGAAGCCCGATTAATTTACCTCGGTGTTCTTTCTGGTATGTCTTTTGAAGATCAGTCTTTTGTAATCATAGATATTGGAGGAGGATCTACAGAATTAATACTTGCAGATAAAAAAGATGCTATAGCTCTTACCAGTTCGAGAATTGGTGCAGTAAGACTTAAAAATGATTTTTTAAATAAAGGGTCTATAACTTCAGAAAGATCGAGTTTTTTAAAAACTTTTATTAAAGGATCTTTAGAACCATCTGTTCGGAAAATAAAGAGTAGATCTAAGGGAGATAACCCTTTATCTATGATTGCAACCAGTGGCACTGCAACCTCATTAGGAAATTTGATTTCAGATGATTTGGGAGAATCTAAACAAAAATTGCATGGTTATAAATTTAAAAGGGAAAATTTACAAAATGTATTGGAAAAACTAATTAAATTGCCAGTTTCGGAAATTAAGAAAATACCTTCATTAAGTGAGAGAAGAGCAGAAATAATTGTTCCAGGAGCATTGATATTAAACACCGCAATGGAGATGTTGAACTTTAATGAATTAATAATAAGTGAGAGGGCGCTTCGAGAGGGTTTGGTTGTGGATTGGATGCTTCGTAAAGGGATAATTAAAAATGAGTTAAATATTCAAGGGAATATTAGAAAAACAACTATAGTTCATCAGGCCAGAAAGTTTGGAGTAGATAATACAAGAGCTGAGAAAGTTATTGATATTGCCTTTCAAATCTATGATCAGTCTAAAAATATCTTTCATAGCGATAATGACCCTAAAGCTAAAGAACTTCTTTGGGCCGCTTCTAATCTTTATAATTGTGGGAAATATGTGAATGTTGGTTCATATCACAAACACTCTTGGTACTTAATAAAAAATTGTGAGTTGTTGGGATATTCTGAAGCAGAAACAAATATGATTGCTTCAATTGCTAGATACCATAGAAAGACTCTACCCAAGAAAAGACATGAGTCTTGGCAAAATTTAATATCCAAAGAAGATAAAACATTAGTTCTTGAAATGTCATTAATCCTGAGACTAGCAGCAGCTCTTGATCAAAGACCTGACAAGGTGATCTCCTCAGTTCAAATAAAATTGCAGGAAAATAATCTTATATTTCAACTTTTACCTTTAGATAGAAAACATGATCTTCTTCTTGAAAAATGGAACTTAGGATTATGCCGTAATGTAATAAAAGAACTAAAGAATTTGGATTTAAAAGTTATTTAGTTTTTTTAAAAAGTTCTTGTTTTGGAGTTTGATTCTGAGAAGAGTCTGAAAATAAATTGAATATTAAGGACGAGGCGATTAGTCCGAGAAAGCCTGAAATTAAAATAAAGATTAGGAATCCTAGTGGATTAAAATTCGTAGATTGCCTAGATTTATAATTTTTTTTGGAAACTTCTTCAACTATTTCTTCAATTTTCACTTCTTTCTTCTCTGTCTTGAATTCATTCATTAAAAATTCTGTATCAAGTTTTAGCTTCTGTGAAATCCGTCTAATCATTGCTTTGATAAATACTTTTTCAGGTAGTTTTTCTTCATTACCTTCTTCTATGGCTTCAAGTTGATGAGCTCCAATTTTTAACTCAGAAGCCAATTCTTCAATTGATTGATTTTTACTTAACCTAGCCTCTTTAATGAAATTTCCGATTCTCTTTAAAGAGGAATCTCCTCCTTTATTGTTGATTCCCGAAACAGATGTTATTTCTTTCAAAGCAAATAAATTTTTACTAATTATAGTAATTAATATTTTTCTATCAACTTTAAGATTATTTATTCCTAAAGAGATGCTTATAAGATGGATTATAAAGATTAGATCTTTTTTGAGAATTACTAATTGCTGGGCTAATTATGTAAATGGTTGTTCTAATTAGTTTTTTCTCAATAGAAAATTTTTCCATATCTTTTAATTCTATTAATGATGTCCAACCATCATCCCAAGATACTCTAAATCCAACAATCACTTTAGTCTCTGGAGGGTAAAACTCTAGTAAAGTTTCTTGAGACCTTTTCACATGCCTAGCACTTAGATATAGACATATAGAGGAATTGTGTTTAGCAAGATCTTTCAGAGATTCTTTTTCGGGCATCCCTGTTCGACCTCCTGCTCTAGTTAAAATTATTGTTTGCGTTACGTCAGGGATGGTTAACTCAGCTTCATGGTATGCTGCAGCAACTTGAAAAGCACTTACTCCAGGAACAACCTCGATTTCAATTTTTTCGTTTTTTAAAATTTCGATTTGCTCTCTAATTGCTCCAAAAAGGCAAGGGTCTCCATCATGCAACCTTACAACAGTTTTCCCTGCCTGAAATTTTTCTATCATAATTGAGGTGATTTGCTCTAAGTTGAGAGAACTCGTTTTTATTTTTTCAGAACCTTCTTTAGCAGAATCTAAAATCTTTTCAGGAATTAGAGAATCAGTCCAAATAATGACATCTGCAATTTTTATCTTTTTTAATGCTTTTAAAGTTAATAATTCTGGATCGCCTGGACCAACACCAATAAAGGATATTTTGTTATCCATTCTTTCTATTTTTCCCACTATATGTTCTCAATCTTAAAAAAAATATTCCAATTAATCCAGAAGAAAATAGAAAAATACTTATAAATTGAGCCATTCTTATACCGCCATCACAGAAAGGTGGAAGTCCACCAATGCATAGTGGGTCAGTTCTTAAACCTTCAATCCAGAATCGTCCAAAGCTATAACTTATTAAATAAAGACAGCTAATAAAGCCAGGCCTGAAAAAATCTGTTTTATTTTGTTTATTAAAGGTAATAATAAGGACGATGAAAATCAAAAGATTCCACAATGACTCATAGAGAAATGTAGGATGAAAAAATTCATAATTAATAAATTCTAAAGGCCTATTTTGGATAGGTATAAATAATTTCCAAGGCAAATTTGTAGGAATTCCAAAGGCTTCATTATTGAAAAAATTTCCCCACCTTCCTATTGATTGTCCAAGAATAATAGAGGGTATTAATATATCTATAAATGTTTTTAAATTAATTTTTTTCGACTTACAGAAATAGATAATAGATATTAATCCTCCAATTAGACCTCCATGGATTGCTATACCTCCTTCCCAAACTGCAAGAAAAGAAGGTATTTGAATGATGTTATTGAATAGTTCAAAAGAAGTAAAAAAGTTCTCTCCGCTATATTGTCTCCACTCAAAAATTACGTAATAAGCTCTAGCTCCAATTATTGAAGAGATTATTAATGATGGAAGTATTTCACTAATGTAGTCTGGGTTAATATTTCTTGCCTTTGCTAGTTTTTTTGAGACAAATAGGCCTATTAAAACTGAAACCGAAATAAGAAGTCCGTACCATCTAATAGTTATAAATCCTAAATTTAAAAAAGTTTCTCCTGGAGATTGTATAAAAGCTTGAAGTATAAGCATTTAGAGAAAGTTAGATACCCTCTGCTGCTTGCACTTTTTCTACTTGTTTTTTCTTTAATACTAAAAGTATTTGTGTTAAGCCTACACCAATGAAAAATGCAATCAATCCAATAACTCTATAAGGGCTCTGAAGTACAACCTCAGCATCTAATTGCCCAAAGCCACCAACGTTGGGATCATTAGTAAGAGGGTCACCTACATTAATTTTGTCTTGCGCTTTTACGATAAGTTGAGGACCAACAGGGACTGTTTCAGTAGTTATTTCACCATTATCGTTTTCTATATTTACTTGATAGCTACCATCTTCAATTGTTTCTATTGAATTTATAGTTCCTGCGGTGGAAGAAGTGAATAATACATTATTGCTCTTATCTCCAGTTGGATATACCTGACCTCTCCCTCTGTTGCCTCCAATATGTAATGAGTACTTTCCATAGTGATATTCTTTATTAGTGGATGGGTCAGGGGAAAGTACAGGGAAAACGATTTCTTTATTGGTATCGCCAGGTAAAGGTCCGACAATAATGATATTGTCTTTCTCTTCACTGTAATTAGTGAAATAAACCCCTTCTGTCTCTTCTTTTATTTCTTCGGTCCATCTTTCTTGTGGAGCAAGTTTAAAGCCATCAGGCAGCATTACAACAGCACCAACTTGTAATGGGACTTCGGAACCATCAGCCCCTATCTCTTTTAAATCATTTTTGTAGGGTATTTTGACTACAGCTTTGAAAACACTGTCTGCTCCAACAGATTGTGGAACCTCCGCAATTGTAGGCATCTGAGCTAGATGACAATTTGCACAGACTATCTTACCTGTGGCTTCTCTTGGGGATTCGTAGTTTTGCTGAGCCCAAAATGGATAAGCAAAACTGACCTTTGGATAAAATACAATGCTTGAAATGAAAAGCAGAGTACAGATAAATAAACTTGTTTTTTTCATGATTTGATTTTTAAGACCTTTCATTTTTTTTATGCCCACCATGGATTTTCATTAGTTCTAAAGTCAGTTTCTGACCATTGTTTGACGAGTACAGCATCATCTTCAATATCGACATGAGCTAGAGCTAAAGATAAAGGCGCAGGCCCTCTTACTACCTTCCCGTTAGTATCGTACTGACTGCCATGACAAGGACATATGAATTTATTAGCACCACTATCCCATGGGACAACACAACCTAAATGAGTACAAATTGCATTTAAACCAAATTCTCCTATTTCCCCACCCTCATTAACTATTAAGTAAGTTGGATCTCCCTTTAGACCCTGAACTAGACTTCTGTCTCCTGCTTGATGGGTAGCTAACCAACCTGTCTTAGTTATTGGATTACCTAATTCATCTTTAGCAGAAGTTCCACCTCCACCACCGCCTGCTCTTAGAGGCATGAAATAATTCGCTACAGGGTAAAGGGCTCCTAAAGCAACACCAGTTGCAGTACCAAATGTAAGAAGATTCATAAATTGCCTTCGACCCATAGAAGGGACATCATTGGAACTTAATTGAGTCATTCGCTACTTGGTTCTGTTATTTATTAGTTATTATGGAGCAAATTGTTCAATTTCTGTTGCAAATAGATAGGACTTTTAATAATTTAAAGTAAAAGTTTAGGAAGTCTTAATTAATTGATTTAAATGAACCCATTGCTAGTAGATGAAGTTATACATTATTTGATTCATCGCTGGGGAAAAAAATATGATTTTAGACTCTTTAGAAGAGGAAAATTCGTTTATTTTCAAATGATGTGGGGATTTCTTGGACAGGAATCATTCCCTTTAAGTGAAGATGAATATAAAAAATCGATAGCTGATAAAATCGAGATTTTAAATAGATGTGGATATTCAGAAGAAGTAAGGGAATGGCTAAAGAAAGTCAATGCTAAGCCAAGGTTAGGTAGAGCTGTCAGCTTGCAATTAGATCTTAATGAGAAGATGAAAGAGTTTTTGACTTAAGATTTTCTGATAAGTAAGTTAATCCAGTACCCACAAAAAATAAAAACACAATCGATATAGATAGCAATGACATAGTCAATGGGTCAGTTGAAGGGGTAATCACTGCAGATAATATTGCAGAGGAAATTACAACTATCTTCCAATTTGAAATCATTTTTTCTGTTGTGATTATTCCAAGGGAACCAAGAATAAATTGCAATACTGGCAATTGAAAAGCTATTGCAGTGCTAGACATTAATAAGAGAACAAAATCAAAATACCTTTCTATAGACCAAGTTGGTTCAACAATATCAGCACCGAAACTAATGAAGAAATGTATTGCTGCAGGGACTAATATCCACCATGAAAAAATTAATCCTAAAAAAAATAGAAGACCTGAACCAAAAACTGCAGGCAAGATAAGGCTTTTTTCTTGTTTTGTTAAACCAGGAGAAATGAATAATATTATTTGATAAAAAATATAAGGCATAGAAACTATCAATCCGCTGTAACCTGCAACTTTTATAGCGACAAATAAAAACTCTCCTGGAGCAAGCTGTAGTAATTGAATATCCCCAGCTGGAATTTCTAAAAAAGATATTAATGGCTTTATGATGAGAAAACTAAAAAATATTGAAATAAGTATTGAGTAAATTGAGTTTAGTATCCTTTGCCGAAGTTCTTCTAAATGATCACTAAAAGTCATCGAATCTGATGATTTATTTTCACTTTGACCGGTACCTTTCATTATTATTTGATAAAAATTGTGTAAGAAAAAGGTTTAAAAATACTATTGTCAAAGTCCAATTTATTTTTCGATAAACTTAATTATTTGCTTAATTTAGGATTAGTTGGATCTGGTAATAAGAAAGGAGGGGCATCATTTAAAGATGATTCACCATACGTTTCATATTCTCTATATCCACCCATTTTCCCATTTGTTTTCATTAAAGCGCTTACGAAGGCAAGTAGTAAGAAAACAGTAGGAGCTCCAATTATTAATGCAGCACCAAATAGATATCCAACAATAAATTCTGGAAAACTATGATTTCCTAAAAATTCATGAGTGCCCAAAAGAAAATCAAACATTTAGATTAAAAATTTTTTTTATTATAAACTAAATTACTGTTTTAAGATTTTTTTTAATGTAATCTTCTCCTCTTGTAGGATTTCCCCAAATAATTTCTCCATTTTTAAAGGAAACGCAACCCGGTCCTCCATTTTTGATTTTTTGCAAATCTTTAATCTTTACTAGATTAATTGGAACTTTAATGTTTCTTTTTGCCTTACTAAATAAAGCAGCTAAATCTGCAGCTATTTGAAGATCTTGTTCAGATGCTACTTGAGATGAAGACTTCAAAACTACATGACTGCCCGGGGATTCCTGTGCATGAAACCATAAATCGCCTTTTTTTGAGAACTTAAAGCTTATTAAATCATTTTGCCTCATATTTCGCCCTACCTGAAGCTTTAATCCTGTGGGAGTGTTAACTTGAATTGGTGAAGACTCTATCTCATATGTACTTTTCTGATATTCTCTTTGCTTCTTTATATTGATATTAAACTCGTTACAAATTTCTTCCATAATTTCTTCTAGTAGTTTGATTCTCATAAAAAGTTTTTCATGATTTAAAGAATTTAAATTTTCTAGAAGAGTAGTGAATTCATCTAATCTCTCAATATTTGTTTTGTAAATACTCAATCTTTCTTTTATTAATTCTCTAGATCTCTTTAGTTTTTTTGATTTTTTATATAGTTTTTGTCCCTTTATAATGTCTTGTTTTTTAATTTCATGTGAACAAAATATATCATCTGCTTTTTCTTTATATATCTCGTAGTTTTCTGATTTCGACAGAAGATCATATTGGATATTTAAATTCTTTTTCTCAGTATTGGTCTGTTTGAAAATTATCCCTTCAATTTTCTTTTCCAATAATTCAAGTTTTTTTTGTTTCAGATGATAATCATAATAATTCTCTAAACTTGTACATAAATCTATTTTATTTTCGCAATTAATTTCCTTATCAAAAAACCAAACGCAATAAAAATCTTTGTTGAATGTAGAGTAGTTAAAGTTATTGTTTTTAAACCTGTTTATCCAAATCTTCCAATTTTTAAATATCTCCTTTAAGTCTGAGTTGCTAATGAAATCAATATTTTTTTCCATTATTTCTGAATTAACAGTTGAGCTAACAACCTCTAATTGTTTTGTGAGGATAGGGCTTACTCCTTGATATGTATTTATTAAACAGTATTTCAAAGACTCAGGAACTATTGAAATTGAGTCTTTCCATGATTGAAAAGACTCATCTTCTCTGGGTTGTTTTTTGAGATTGACTGGAGGGCCAGAATAAATTGATCCTGTTGAAATTGTTCTAAAACTAGATTGACTTGATTTAATTTGTTTACCAACGGCAATTATTTTATGTTTATTATCCAGATAAAAAATATTACTATGTTTTCCCATTAATTCAAAAATTAAATACTTATTAATTTCATCTCCAGGTTTTTTAGCAAAACTAAATTTTATAACTCTCTCGTAATCATCTTGATCAATCGAAATTAAAGCCATATACTTTAATCCGTATCTTATTTGTTTAGAAAGTGTGCTTTCTCTCCCAATCTTTTCTGGCTTATTTATCTTTAGTATTCTTGGAGAGTCTCCATTCCATGAAACTTCTAACCATGTTTGAGAATCAACTCCTCTGAAACATAATTGAATTGTATTAGGCTCTGGTTGTTGGGCAGTCTCAAACTTTGTAGGTAAGATGTTCTTTGTTAAATAATGCAAGACAGATTTAATAGATGTAATATCCATTATCTGTGGAACACCTTTTTGCATTATTCCTTTTTAATTCACAAGATGTTTATTTTACTGTAAAAAATTTAATATGAAAAATCAAAAAAAACTTATAATTCTTACTGGACCCAGCGGGGTAGGTAAAGGAACAGTTGTTAAAGAAATATTAGGTAAAGAAAAAAATTTTTGGCTTTCAATATCTGCAACTACTAGAGAACCTAGAGAGGGAGAAAAGAACGGAGAAAATTATTATTTCTTAAATCAAGTCAAGTTTAAAGAAATGATTGAACAAAACCTTTTCCTTGAATGGGCTCAATTTGCTGGAAACTACTATGGAACGCCTTTGTCTTCTGTTAATGAGAAAATAAAAAAGGGATTTACCGTACTACTTGAAATTGAAGTAGAGGGTGCAAGGCAAATAAAAAATAAGTTTCCTAATTCACTGTCAATATTTTTACTTCCTCCGGATAAAGAAGAGTTAGAGAGAAGAATAAGAAATAGAGGTACAGAAAAAGAAGAGGCAATTAAAAAAAGACTCTCAAGGGCTAATTATGAGATTTCAGTATCAAATCAATTTGATTTTGCATTAACAAATCACAATGTTGATGAGACAGCAAAAAAAATAATCAAGTTAATAAAAACTTGATTATTTTCTCTTTATCAACTCATTGGATGGAATAATAAATCAGGGAAAAACCTATTAAATTCAATAATTATTCCAGCTGTAAGACTTAGCCAAATTGCTGCTACTACTGGAGCAGATCTGACAAATTTTGTGTTTAGAATTTTGAACATTTGTTTTGTGAAAGTTTTTTAAGGATGTTTAGCGAGGACCATTAAGTGTAATGTTGTTATCTTTCTCTCTTAAATCACCATTTCTACCTTGTTTATTAGCAAGAAGAGGCCATTGCGCTCCTTTTACAAGACATTTTCTGGCTAAGTCTAGGTCAATAATGATCTCAAGATCTGCTGGATTCTTAGTCTTTTTTGATTCAATAAGATACTCTCTTCCTGACCAACCTATAATTCCAGCAATGTAAATGAACAATACTCCTGGAATAAGTAAATCTCCTTCATGACCTCTATTTAAAAGGGCTCCCCATGGCTCAAGAGGAGGTCCAATTATTAAATGTGGAAGACCATCATCTCCGCATGATGCTTTTCCATATCTTTCAAATCTTGCGATGTCTTTTTGAGTGGTTGCAGAATTTGCTCTCTCAATGAATTTAGGATTCTCAGAGCATTTTGTGAGGGCTGAAGCAGTATATTCTGTGCTGGCTCTATCTGCGTTTAAGGCAGGCCCATTTGCAGCTAGGGCAATTGGAGTAATTCCGAGGAACAGAAAAACTGAGGTTATGATTGAAAAAAAGAATTTCATAAGTTGCAATCTTTAATTCCTTATAGTGTGTTAAGTAAGAAATTAATATTAAAATAAAACAAGTTGAATCAAAAATGCATAAAGTTTTAGCTATTGAAACAAGTTGTGATGAGACATCTGTCTCAGTAGTTTCTAATATTGGCGATACTTTTAGAATACATTCAAATATAATTGCCTCTCAAATTGAAGATCATTCAAAATGGGGAGGAGTTGTGCCTGAACTTGCAGCCAGAAAGCATTTAGAGTCATTACCTTTTGTTTTAGATAAGGCTTTAGAAGAATCAAAAATTAAGATTGAGGAAGTTGATTATATTGCGTCAACTGTAGCTCCTGGATTAGTTGGTTGTTTACGAGTTGGCTCCATAACTGCAAGATCACTTTGCATGTTACATTCAAAACCATTTTTGGGAATTCATCATTTGGAGGGGCATCTATCTTCAATTCTATTTTCAGAAAACTATCCAAAGAAATCTTTTCTTACATTACTTGTTAGCGGCGGGCATACTGAATTGATAAGGGTTGATGATAGAAGGGGGATGCAAAGATTAGGGAAAAGTTTTGATGATGCTGCTGGAGAAGCCTTTGATAAAGTTGGCAGATTATTAGGTCTTAGTTATCCAGGAGGACCGGCAATTGAAAAGATTGCTAAAAATGGGGACCCGACGAAATTTAATTTACCAAAATGTAAGATCTCTGATAAAAAAGGTGGATTTCTCAAATATGATTTTTCTTTTAGTGGTCTAAAAACTGCCGTATTAAGATTAGTTGAGAGAATAAATTTGGATGGGAAGACAGTTCCAATTCCAGATATTGCTGCAAGTTTTGAAAGAGTAGTGGCAGAGGTGTTGGTAGAGAGAACAATAAAATGCGCGGAAGATCATAGCTTGGATAATGTTGTTGTGGTTGGGGGAGTAGCAGCTAACAATACATTAAGAAAAATGATGATTAGTGAAGCTAGTAAAAAATCTATTAAAGTTCATTTAGCTCCTCTTGATCTTTGTACAGATAATGCGGCAATGATTGGAGCGGCGGCGTTGTTCAGAATCAAATTTAAGGATCATTTAAGTTCCCTTAAATTAGGTGTCGCAGGAAGACTATCAATTGAACAAGCAAATACCCTTTATGAAGAAAACCCTCCTTTCTAATTTCAATGAACAAACAACCTAAAATCGAGATTAAAGAGACAAAAAACTTCGTTGATAAAAAGGAACTGAATTTGTGGAAAAGAGGTTTTACCCCTCAAGCTGAAATATGGAATGGAAGGATGGCAACTGTTGGTATAGGAATTATTTTTATAATTATTGCTTTAATAACCCAATTTTCTTAATAGAAATAAAATTAATTTTCTTAAAAGTAGTTTTGAGAGAATTTTTAAATTACTTTTGTTCAGCAGATGAATTAAATTAAAAAGTATTGTATTTATTGGACTAGAGATAAGATTATTGATTTAATCAAAATAATGAATATTTTTATTATTAATAATTCTTTATGACGCCTGAAAGGCTTGGATTACTTTGGGGGATAACTGTATTTGCAGGTGCTTGCGCTCGATTATTTTCTTCTTTTACAGGATTCCCCAGTGTTGTTATTTTGTTGCTTTCTGGATTATTCATTGGAAGATCAGGATTAGGACTTGTTGAGCCTTTAGATCTCGGGCAAGGCCTTGAAACTATTGTGGGGCTATTGGTCTGTTTGGTTCTTTTTGAAGGGGGATTAAATTTAAAACTGCCTGAGGGGAATATAAGAAATACTGTTTTGAAAATTTCATTGGTAAGACTTTTTATTTCATTATCAGCTGGAATTTTTATTGCTCATTGGCTGGCTGGCCTCTCATGGCAAGTCGCAGGAATATATAGTGCCATAGTTCTAGCTACTGGACCAACAGTTGTCTCTCCATTAGTGGAACAAATAAAATTAGCTTCCCCACTCTCGGAAGTTTTAAAAGCTGAGGGGTTGTTGCTCGAACCAATTGGTGCAGTGCTAGCATTACTGCTTTTAGAATTGACTTTAGGGGACCTTCGTGGGATTAACGATGTATTTATAGCATTAATGCAAAGATTAGGGGGAGGAGTGTTAATCGGATTAAGTACAGGATGGTTACTATCAGAAATTTTAAAAAAAATAAAAAATGAAGCCTCAATTGGTATAGAGCTTCAAGTTACCCTTGGATTTATTTTCCTTGTGTATGGAATTTGCGAATATTTTTTACCAGAATCAGGCTTGCCAGCTTCAGTCGCGGCAGGTTTTATTGTAGGCAAAAGAGAAGTTATAGATAAGGAGAGATTGGATAATCTAATAGGTGAATTAGCTCAATTAGCAATAACAGTTCTTTTCCCTCTTTTGGCCGCTGACGTTTCTTGGGGTGAATTAAGTCCGCTCGGCTGGGGAGGGTTTGTTTGCGTTTTTATGTTGATGGTAATTGTTCGCCCTATCTCTATCTGGATAGCAACAATGGGGCGAGACTTGAACTTAAAAGAAAAAATATTTTTATCATGGTTAGCCCCAAGAGGTATTGTTACTGCCGCTGTAGCTTCTCTTTTTTCTATCAGATTAGAGCAGGCTGGTATCCTTGGAGCTGGCCGTCTTCAAGGTTTAGTTTTTCTTACTATCTTGATGACAGTAGGAATACAAGGACTTTCAGCTAAACCTTTGGTAAATAGACTTGAATTAGGCCAAAAAAATAATTTTGATTGATTAAAGACATCTTTCAATTCGAGTTCTATCAGTTTTACTCTCTGCGAAAAGCTCCCAACTTTGAATTAAATCTGGACCACTGAGAGATCCAAAAAAAGCTACTCTTAGTGATTTCATTAATATCCCTTTTTTAATATTATGCTTTTTTGAGATTTCGTTTATTATTTCTTTGGCTTTCTCTTGATTTGGTTTTATAGTATTTCGGTCAATTAAATAATTTAAGATTAGTTTTAGAGATAATTTGCTATCCCTGTTTTCCAGAAAATCTTGACCTTCTTTTTGAATTTTAGGTATTAAGAAAAATGGTTTTGATTGATCAATTGAATCTTTTAAAAGAGTCATAGAGTCTTTAATCAAAATTGCTAATTTATAAGCCCATTCTTGAGATGGCGGCTCCCAACCATTATCATCCCAGTATTTCCTCATAATCTCACTTAACTTTATTAATTCCATATTTTTTATATATTGAGAATTAATCCAATTGAGTTTTTCCCAACTGAATTTGGCTCCAGCTTTATTTATTTCTGATAAGTCAAAAATTTCAGATATCTCTTCAAGTGAAAGTATTTCTGTTTCGGCAGATTTTGGAGACCATCCTAAAAAGGCCATATAGTTCGATAGGGCCTCAGGTAAATATCCCATTTCTCTAAATTCGTCGATTGAAGTAACGCAATCTCTCTTGGATAATTTTTTCCCTTCGCTATTAAGTATCAAGGGTGTATGCGAAAAAGTTGGCAAATTAAAATTTAATGCTTTATAAATCAATATTTGTTTTGCAGTGTTCGAGATATGGTCTTCACCTCTTACAACGTGAGTAATATTCATGAAATTATCATCAACTACAACTGCAAGATTATACAAAGGATCACCAATCTCATATCCCTTAGCCCTTCTTGATAAAACTAAATCACCGCCCAAATCCTTCCCTTGCCATTTGATTTCGCCTCTTATCTGATCTACCCATTTAATATCAATTTTTTCATCAATCTTAAATCTTATTACTGAAGTCCGCCCTTGGGATATGAATGTTTCTATTTCTTCTTTTGAAAGACTTCTGTGTCTATTATCATGCTTTGGAGGTAATCCTTTCTTTTTTTGTTCTTCTCTTAATTCAGATATTTCATCTTCTGATGTAAAGCACCTATATGCAGCTCCACATTCCAATAGTTTTTTGATATAACTTTTGTGAATCGAAATTCGGTCACTTTGCTTTATAGGTTCTTCATCCCATTTAAGTCCAAGCCATTTCAAGCCCTCTAATATATTTTTTGTATATTCAGATTTAGATCGAAGAAAATCTGTATCTTCTATTCTGATAAGAAACTTTCCACCTATTTTTTGCGCATACAACCAATTGAATAGTGCTGTTCGCGCTGTCCCAATATGGAATAAACCCGTTGGACTGGGGGCTAGTCTTAAACGTTTTTCCAAATTTCTCTTAGAAAAAACGGGACCGACGGGATTCGAACCCGCAACTTCCGCCGTGACAGGGCGGTGCTCTAACCAGTTGAACTACGGTCCCAAAGTTTTGTTCTAAAGTTATTTAGAACTTCATTCTTAAAATTATCAGATCATAATACTTAATTTATGGGGTTGTAATAAAAAAAATTTATTAATTTGAGGATTTACAGAAATAATTAGTTTTTCAACTGACTTAGTTTAAACAACTATTTATTTTTGAGGTCTAAAACCAGCAGGTTCTATCAACCTAACTTGATTGCCTCTAGCAGTAAATTCTCTGCCTTGGTCACTTTGTACAACAACTCTTCCACCAGACTTAACTCTGATAACTCTTGCACGAACCCATCCTAAAGCTGCTGATTCGAGGACTTTAACTACGTCCCCAGGTTGAAGATCTAACTCCATCTTATGAAAAAATGATTTACATAATGTTGGTCAAACGCGTCGTGGAGGACTTGAACCCCCGACATCAGGTTTTGGAGACCTGCGTTCTACCAACTGAACTAACGACGCATTTAAATGATTATAAGCGTCTTTGTGACCAATAGGTTGATTAATTTACAACTTTATCGATCAAAGCGTTGTTTTACGCGCGTAGCTTTTCCTACTCTATCTCTCAGATAGAATAACTTAGCTCTTCTTACTTTACCTCTACGTTCAACTTTTAGAGAAGCAACCTGTGGACTATGTAGCATAAATACTCTTTCAACACCTATACCCTGAAAAATTCTTCTAACTGTAATAGTCTGGTTAATTCCTCCATGTCTTTTTGCTATGACAACGCCTTCGTAAGGTTGGACTCTTTCTTTATTACCTTCTGTAATTTTCACTCCAACTTTAACGGTGTCACCAACATAAATTTCTGGTAATTCTTTTTTTAATTGTTCGTTCTCAAATTCCTTAATAAGATTGGATGCGCTTAAGGTTTGCGTAGTCTCAGAAACCGTATTTTTTTCTTTTTGTTCAACTGCTACATCAACTGATGCGTCAGCTTTAATACCGGTTTCTAAATCCTTCTCTTGTTTCTCTTTGGCCATTTTGGTCGTTATTATCCTACAAGTTCTATATCTTAACCTTTTGACTCGCCTTTAGTAACCTTTTTGGTAAATGAAATTGTTTTTGAAAACATTTGGAATCCCGTGACGAGCATCCATAAAACTCCAAGGGAATTAAGTATTACGTATATAAGTTCTCCATTATCTCCAAGCCATTCGCCCTCATGGAGAGACATTAACCAATGAACTTGTTCTCTAGAGTAACCCAGTAAATCTTTTGAAACCCTATAAAGAAGACCAGTAATTGAAGATATAAATAATGGAAGAAAAATCCAGGGCGCCAAAGCCTTATGAAATTGCCTAGAATTAAATAAAGTTTTCATTTTCGTTTCTTTCCCATTGTTATTGATACATTTAAGGTAGCCAAGATCAAAAAGGCTATTTTGATGATATTTACTTATTACTATTATTTATTCCAATGAGACATTTTGCAGATCTTTTGTTAAACAAAAATAATTCCAAAGCTAATGATCAAGTTCCTTTTATTCAGAGGAGAAGAGGAATAGAAATAAAGTCTTCACGGGAAATAAATTTGATGAAAAAATCGAGCAGAATTGTAGCTACTGTTTTGAGAGAAATTAATGACTTAATTGAACCTGGAATGAGTACAAAAGATTTAGATGATTTCGCAGAAAAAAGGATAAAAAGTTTTGGAGCTGTGCCAAGTTTCAAGGGCTACCATGGATTCCCTTCTAGTATTTGTTCTAGTATTAATAATGAGGTTGTTCATGGTATTCCAAGTAAAAATAAAATAATTAAAAATGGTGACTTGGTTAAAATTGATACAGGGGCATATTTAGATGGTTTCCATGGAGATAGTTGTATATCAATTTGTGTAGGAGAAGTTAGTCCAAAGGCTCAAAAACTTAGTGATATAGCTTTTAACGCATTGTATGCGGGCCTTTCGAAAATCAAAGCCGGGAATACACTTCTAGACGTGGCTGGGGAAATCGAAGACGCTGTTGTAAAAAATGGCTTTAGTGTTGTAGAAGATTATACAGGTCATGGAGTTGGACGAAATCTTCATGAAGAACCATCGGTATTTAATTTTCGGACCAAAGAATTGCCTAACGTCGTCCTTCGAGAAGGAATGACATTAGCGGTGGAACCTATTGTTAATGAAGGGACTAAATTCTGCAAAACACTAAATGATAAATGGACCGTAATAACAAAAGATGGAAAACTATCGGCCCAATGGGAGCATACAATAGTTGTTCTAAAAGACGGTATTGAAATATTGACAGATCGAGATTTTTAGACACTAAGATTTATATTTGTAGATAATTTGACAATATAAAAAATTAAAAAATTCTTTCAATGGGAAAAATACATATGTTAAAGGGTTTGGACTAATTATTACTAAATAATTTTTTGAATTGGCTAAATCATAAATTTTTTTAGAAACAAATTTGGGACTCATTATTCCGAGAGGATTTAATTCTGATTTAAAAGGCCCTAAGATGATTTTTTTAATTATTAATTTTTTCTTTGTATTTTTGTCCAGTAGATTTTTTTTGAAAGAAACTAATTGACCAATAAGGGATTTACTAATCTCATATGACGGATTTAGGGCGGGTAATATTTCTGCTTCAGATGTATTTATCCAAATCTCTTTTTTTATTTGTGAATCATTGCTTAGAGCAATATCTTCAAATAAATTTAAAAATTTGAATTTGCTTAATGCATTTATCTCAATTGATTTTTCATAATTAGAATTTTCTCTACTCAAATCATAGATACCATGGTTCAAAATTAAAATGTCTATATTCTCTAATTGTTTTTTTAATGACGACTCCTTCCCACATTCCCATTTAATCCATTCATTTGGAGACTCAAGATTTATTTCATAATTAGTTTTACTATGAGTAAATCCAATCACTTTATATCCTTTTTGACGAAACAACTTTGTTAATTCTTTCCCTAGCGCACCTGAGGCTCCGGTAATCCCTATGGTTTTTTCGTTTTTGGTTGGATTTATCATTTTGCTTGATTTTTATGACATACCAAAGAATTAAAATAAATTTACCAAAAAAAGGTTATTTATATTTTTATTTGATTAAAACTCATAAATAAATATTTGTTTAGTTCAAAAAAAAATATTATCTTAAACCTATTAATAAATAATTTACTAAATTATGAGCGATATATTATTAATTGGCTCATGTGAGCCATTTAGTGGTAAGTCTGCAATGGTTCTTGGGATAGCAAAAAAACTTTTACAGAAGAAAAAAAAAGTACGCATTGGAAAACCTTTAGCAACGTGTATTGAACTTACAAATCTTCCCTCAATGTCTTATGAAGGATTAATAGATGATGATGTTAAGTTTATTGGATCAACGTTAAATATCGAAGAGGAGAATTTAATTTCTTCAGTAGGGTTATTGGATAATATCTCAGCTGAAAAAAGAATCTTCAATAAAGACTTACTCCCAGGAAAAGGTTTTGATCAGATTGAAGGATTGGTTAATGATGATTTTGAAGGTCTTAATATTTTAGAGGCGGCCGGAAGTCTTCATGAGGGTATGATTTATGGCTTAAGTCTCCCACAATTAGCTAGGGATTTAAATGCGAAAGTTTTAATTGTGAATTTATGGGAAGATTGTAAAAGTGTGGATGCATTACTTGATGCGAAAAAACAATTAGGTGAGAAATTGGCTGGAGTTGTATTAAATGGAGTTTTGCCGCAAGAACTCGAAAAAGTAAAAAATGAAATAATACCCTCTCTTAAAGATCTGGATATTGAAGTGTTTGGAGTGATGCCTAAATCACCACTTCTTAGAAGTGTCACCGTAGGTGAGCTTGTAAGAAGACTAGACGCCCAAGTAATTTGTTGCCCTGAAAAAGATCAATTGCTTGTCGAAACATTAAGCATTGGTGCAATGGGGGTAAATTCTGCAATGGAATTTTTCAGGAGAAGACGAAATATGGCTGTAGTTACTGGAGCTGATAGAACTGATATCCAACTTGCTGCTTTGGAGGCTTCGACTCAATGCCTTATTTTAACTGGTTTAGGAGATCCTTTGTCACAATTGATTCATAGAGCGGAGGAATTGGAGGTGCCAATTTTAAAGGTGGAATTAGATACTCTTTCCTCAGTGGAAATTATTGAACAAGCTTTTGGTCATGTCAGAATACATGAATCAATTAAAGCTTCTTATGCTATTCAATTAGTTCAAGAGCATGTAAATCTAAAAAGAATTCTCGAAAAGATAGATTTTCCCTGCAATTTTTCAGATAAATGCTAATTTCAAATATAGAAACTATATTATTTTGAGTCGTTCTTTAGATCTTCCAGCAACTGCAGGTGTTGACGCCTTAGCTCAAGAACTTGCAAAACTCCAAGATAATGGGAAAAGGAGAATTGCTTTTTTAGGTAGTAGACACGTGCCGGTCGTAGATATCCACTTAATTGAGTTGATAGCAAGGTCGTTGGCAGAGGAAGGACATAATATCCTTACGTCTGGATCTCAAGGTGTTAATGCGGCTGTTATTCGAGCTGTCTTAGATATTAATCCATCATTATTAACTGTTTTATTACCACAAAGTCTTGATAGACAAATTCCTGAAATAAAGGACCAACTTGAGAGGGTTATGCATTTGGTTGAAAAAAGTGAAAATGATGAATTACCTTTGCCACTAGCAAGTAGTCTTTGTAATCAAGAAATTATTACTAGGTGCGATCAATTAATATGCTTTGCCTTTCACGATAGTGAAACTTTGCTAAATAGTTGTAGATGTGCTGAAGAAATGGGCAAAGTGGTTAGTTTGTTATTTTTTGATTAAATTAACCCATTTCCCCTTATGAAGATGATTTATGCTAATAATATTTAGCGTTTAATAATTTACTATGGCAGAAAGTTTTTCATTTGATGTAGTTTCTGATTTTGATAGACAAGAATTAGTCAATACTTTGGATCAAGTTAAAAGGGAAATTTCTCAGCGTTACGATTTGAAGGGCACGGATACTTCAGTTGAATTAGATAAAGAAAATATTTTTATAATCACCAATAGCGAACTAACCTTAAATGCTGTAAATGACATAATTAGACAAAAGGCAATAAAAAGAAACTTATCTTTGAAAATATTTGACTACGGTGAAATTGAAATGGTTAATGGTAATAGAGTTAAACAGACAATTTTATTAAAACAAGGAATTAAACAAGAAATTGCAAAAAAAATTAGTAAAAATATAAGAGATCAAATAAAAAAAATTAATGTCAGTATCAATGGAGAGACTCTCAGAGTAGCTAGTAAGAGCAAAAATGATCTTCAATTAGCAATTAAGCTTGTTAGTGAGTTGGAAGAGTCTTTGAACATTCCTCTAAAAGCTAATAACTTTAGATAAGCTTTTATTAGGATTATTTTAAAAATATGGCAGATCATTCAGAATCTCTCATTAAATCACTCATGAAGAAGGTAAAAGAATATCCTCGTTTTTCAAAAGGAGAAATAGAGAAATTTTGTTGGATGGCGGTACATGAGCACAAACATGGTGTTTTACCCTCTGAATATGACATAAGGGAGATAGATGAGGATCTTTATTTAGAACTTTTGCAAGAATTTAAATCAAATATCCACTAAAAATATCTGTATTTAAATTCACAATTATTAAAAAAATATTTTAATTAAATGTCTTATTAATGCACTAATTAGTCTATTTAAATATGATTAATTAAAAGAAAAAATTTAATGTCAACATCCTTTAAAAATGTCACTCCAACTGGTCCTGGTGGGACAGCAACATTATTAATTGTATTGTCTTTTACTGGCTTTCTTTTACTTACCCAATCTCTTTTTGTAGTGCCTTCAGGACAAGTCGCAGTTGTTACAACATTAGGGAAAGTAAGTGGACCCTCTAGGAGAGCTGGTTTAAACTTTAAACTTCCATTTGTTCAGTCTGTATATCCATTTGATATAAAAACTCAAGTTCAACCTGAAAAATTTGAAACTTTAACTAAAGATCTTCAAGTTATTAGAGCTACTGCTACTGTTAAGTACTCAGTAAAACCTAACGAAGCAGGAAGGATTTTCGCAACAATTGCAAGCAGAAATAGCGATGTTTATCAGAAAATTGTTCAGCCATCTTTGCTAAAAGCTCTTAAATCAGTTTTTTCTCAATATGAGCTAGAAACAATTGCTACAGAATTCGCAGTGATTTCTGAGAAAGTAGGAGATACTGTTGCAAAAGAACTTAATTCATTTGATTACGTAGATGTTAAAAGTTTAGATCTTACTGGATTAGAGATCGCTGAAGAATATAGAGCTGCTATTGAACAAAAGCAAATAGCTGGTCAGCAATTACTTAGAGCAAAGACAGAAGTTGAAATTGCAGAACAAGAAGCACTTAGATATGAGACATTAAATAGAAGTCTCGACGATCAGGTACTTTTCAAATTATTTCTCGACAAATGGGATGGTAGTACACAAGTTGTTCCTGGCTTACCAGGTTCAGAAGGAGGTTCTCCCCCAGTAATCGTTGGTGGTAGAAGATAATTCTTTGAAATAACCTGTCTAAAGTTTTAATCATTTACTTATTTTTACTTTAAGGAAAAACTAGTAAATGATTATTTTTTTATTGCATTGAAAGATTCGTCAAAAGCCTCGATAGTTTTATCAATTTCTTCTTCGCTGTGAGCTAGTGATGTGAAACCAGCTTCGAAGGGACTTGGCGCAAGGTAAATTCCTCTTAGAAGCATTTCTCTATGCAACTTACCAAAAAGTTCAGCATCATTTGTTTTGGCTTCATCAAAGTTCCTAACTGGCCCTTCGCATAAGAAAAATCCAAACATAGCACTTACACTTCCACCATTAATAGCGATACCGTTATTTTCTGCAGACTGAATTATACCTTCGATTAATCTTGAAGTTGTTAAATCAAGTTTATCGTACGTACCATCTTGTTTGAGCAGTTCAAGAGTTTTTATTCCAGCAGTCATTGCAAGAGGATTGCCGCTCAAAGTACCTGCTTGGTATACCGGGCCTGAAGGCGCTACCATTGACATTATTTCTTTCTTGCCTCCATAAGCTCCAACAGGCAGGCCTCCACCAATTACTTTCCCAAGTGTGGTTAAATCAGGAGTAACACCAAACTTTTCTTGAGCGCCTCCATAACTTATTCTGAATCCTGTCATTACTTCGTCAAAAACTAATAAGGATCCATTCTCAGTGGTTAATTCCCTTAATCCTTCCAAAAATCCAGGTTCTGGAGTAATAAATCCAGCATTACCAACGATAGGTTCGAGTATAACCCCCGAAATTGCATCAGGATTTTCAGAAAATAATTTTTTTACTGCTTCAAGGTCATTGTAGGGTGCAGTGAGTGTGTTGGCAGTTGTTGTGCGTGGAACACCTGGAGAATCTGGTAAACCCAGAGTGGCTACACCAGATCCTGCTTTCACTAAAAACATATCCGCATGACCGTGATAGCAACCGTCAAATTTAATAACTTTATCTCTTCCAGTAAATGCTCGCATGAGTCTCAAAACAGCCATGCATGCTTCAGTTCCACTATTAACAAATCTAACCATTTCTACAGATGGGACTGCATCTATTACCATTTCAGCAAGTTTATTCTCTAGAACGCATGGAGCACCAAAGCTCGTGCCTTTTTCAATGGCTTCTTGTAATGCTGTTGTAACTTCAGGGTGAGCATGCCCACATATAGCCGGCCCCCAGCTTCCTATATAGTCGATATATCTATTACCATCAATATCCCAAGCAAAAGGACCTTTGACTCTATCAAAAACGATTGGCTGGCCACCTACAGACTTAAAAGCTCTTACTGGAGAGCTAACTCCTCCAGGCATTAGTTGTTGGGCTGCAGAGAAAATTTCTTCTGATTTTGTGTAATTTAATATGTCAGTCACAATTTAGCTAAATGATGTTTTAAGAATAATCTTGTCATGTTCTAAATTAGAAATAAGTAAAAATTTTGTCAATCAGATTGAAATTCTACATTATGATATTTTTATTGCGATAGTTTGCATTGTAAATTATTAATTTTAAAGAAATCATGATAAACAACAATACTACTTTAGATAACTCTTTATTAATAAGAGTTTTCAGGCATTAAAGAAATTCAATTTATTTTATTTATATTTCGAAAAAATTATCCTCATCCTCAAAAAAATCTTCAGTTATGTCGTTTAAGTCAAGATCTATCATTACAGGGGCATGATCACTTGGACGCAAATTACCTCTAGGTGAGCTGTCTATGACACAACTTTTAAGTTTTGATGACAGTTCTTTGCTGATATATATATGGTCTATTCTCCAACCTTTATTCAATTCAAATGCTTTATTACGGTAATCCCACCAACTCCAATGACCAGTATTTTGTTCAAAAATCCTAAATGAATCTATTAATCTTTTTTTCAGAACATTATTCAGTACATTTCTCTCTATCCCAGAGGCCATTATTCCTCCTTCATACTTCTTTGGATCGTGAATATCCAAGTTAGATGGAGCAACATTAAAATCACCTAAAAGACAGATTAATTCGCCTTTTTTTTCTTGGTCATCCAAAAATGAAGCTAAACAATTTAACCAATTAATTTTGTACTCGAACTTAGTAGATTCTAGAGAAGATCCGTTTGGCACGTAAACATTTATGATTTTAACACCATTAATATCGGCAGAAATCAATCTTTTTTGATCTAGGAAAATTTTGATATTTTGATTAAAGTTGTTACAACCGTAGAATCCTTTTTTAACATTTTCTGGCTTTATTTTAGAAATAATAGCCACACCATTGTATGATTTTTGCCCGTAGACCTCTACTGAGTATCCTAATTTTTCAAAAGGTTCAATAGGGAAACTATCATCAATCACTTTTGTTTCCTGCAAACATAGAATATCTGGATTGGCTTTATTAATCCAATCTATTATTTGTGAAAGTCTGGTTCTTATTGAGTTAACATTCCAAGTTGCTATTAACAAATTTTCACCAAATTATGTAAGATTAAATTAGCAGAAAATTTTGGTGTTAAAGAATTTTGAAATTAAATAAAATGAAAAATTATTTTTGTAAAAGGCTTCCTAAACCAATTATATTCCTAATTTTCTTTACTTTATTAATTCCCTTTAAAAGTGATTACCTGAAAGCTGAATATTTATTTGAAGAATTAGAAATTGACGCCTCAACTAAAACAGAAGATGATGGTTCAGTTCTTCCAACTAATCCTTTTGAACTTGTGGAAATGATTCGGAGACAAAATATTATGAATAACGCTACCGATCCTTCTGATGCAATTGACGATGCATTAAAGTCTTTTAATAGTTTGGAGGAAAATTAAGAAATTTAATACGATAAATAAATTGTTATTTCAAAATTTTAATATGTTAAAAAACCCTATCCCAAAAGTTACTAACCAATTTCAACATAGAGCAATCGGTATTATCAATGGTAAATTCGTCCCTCTTAGTAGTGATCAATTAAATAGAGGTTTTATAATTGACAATAAAGACGAAAAAATTGAAACAGTAGTATTAGGTAAAGCATTATCACTTTTGAAAAAGCACATTGATTTAAAGAAAAGTTATTATTGGATTGTTTATCCAAAGAATAAAAATACGCAAAACTTGCATTTACAGGTTGCAGGAATCTGGGATCCCTATCAACTGAATGATCTCCCTGTTGATTCTTCTAAAACTAATACCTCAAAATTACTAGAAGAATTAGATCTAGAAGATAATTATTTTTCTGTTAGAGGAGAATTGGTTTTTGTCAACACTCCAAAGAAAGAAATTGTTATTAAAATATGCCCTGCTATGCAGTCAAAAAATTTAAAAAATAAAAATTTTAAATTAGTCATTAAAGGAGAGCTTTCTCTCGAACTTCTGCATAGCTTTGTAAGTTTAGATATCAATAGAGATGGAAATTCTTTGAAATTAATAAAGTACGAAGTGATTGAAAAAAATCTTTCTAGAAATAACTAAAATCAAAAAGTTGATTTCCTCCACAATTTTACCCTTCAAGAAATCTTTGATTTATGGATGATGTTTTAATTGAATGTTCTCCTGGTATCTCTGGAGATATGTTGTTAGGGGCTTTTTATGATTTAGGGGTGCCTAAAAAAGTTATTGAACAGCCACTTATTGATCTTGGATTAAATGATCTATATCAACTAAACTTTGAGGATTCTAAAAGTTGTTCAATTCGAGGCGTCAAGGTAAGTGTTGAGAATATTGATTGTAGTCCTATCAAAAGAACTTGGAGAAGTATTAAAGAGCTTATTTTAAATGGCCACTTGGAAGAAAAATTAAAAAAATTAATTTATGAAGTATTTGAATCTTTAGCAACTGCGGAAGGAAAAGTTCATGGCATTAAATCTGATGATGTTCATTTTCATGAAATTGGAGCTATAGATTCATTGGTGGATATCATTGGGGTATGTGCTGCACTGAATTACTTAAATCCAAAGAAGGTTTATTGTAATGAACCAATGTTGGGAAAAGGTTTTGTTCATACTGAACATGGAAAATTATCCGTACCACCTCCAGCTGTAATAGAGCTAATAAGACAAAAAAATATTAAGGTTTTATCAAATCGTGACTCGATAGAGGGTGAACTCTCAACACCAACTGGTGTTGCTTTACTTGCTAATTTAGTCGACTATCAAGAACCTCCCTTAAAATTTTCTATTAACTCTTATGGAGTAGGTATTGGGAACCTAAAATTTCCGTTCCCTAATTTGGTAAGAGTTTATAAAATTACTTCGTTTGAGGATTCTTCTTTTAACGATAATGAACAAATTAGTCCAAAGTGTGAAGAGATAACTATTCAAGAAGCATGGATTGATGATCAAACACCCGAAGACATATCTAATTTTGTGGAGAAACTGAGAGTTGAGGGGGCTTACGACGTTTCTTATCAAGCTATCAATATGAAAAAAAATAGGATTGGATTTTCTATTCAAGCAATCTTGCCAATTGAGAAAAAAGAATTTTTTAGGCGATTATGGTTTGATTATTCCAGCACTATTGGAGTTCGTGAAAGGACCCAATCTAGGTGGATATTACTTAGACGCAGAGGAGAATGTTTAACGACTTTTGGAAATATAAAAGTTAAACAAACTTTGAAACCTGATGGATCAATAAATATGAAACCAGAAAATGATGAGGTTTTGAGATTAAAATTAAAGCATAAAATATCAACTGATGAAATAAAAAAAATAATAAAAGAGGCAAGTAAGAAATTTAAAGCATTTGAAAACTGGAAATGAGATTTAATTCAAGTTATCAACCATATTTCAAATTCCTTAAAAAAATTAATTTTGGTGGTTTAAAGAGTATTTTCTTTATTTCAAGCTTATTATATTTTTGCATCTATTTTTTTTATAATATTGATAAAATTTCTTTTGATATTAATTTAGAAAGAAATGGAATAAATTTATCTTTATCATTTTTATTTTGTGTTTTAAGTATTTACCTAAACGCTTATGCATGGAAATATATTGTTAAATGGTTTGGGAAAGAATTTAAAAGTAATAATCTAGTCTCTTTTTATGTTTTAACAAATATTCTTAAATATGTTCCTGGAGGGATTTGGCATTTTGTAGAAAGATTTTATTTTATAAAAAAAATAAGTAATTCTCAGATTGCTTTGTATTCGACTCTTATAGAACCTTATTTTATGTTGAGTGGATCATTTCTGTTGGCGTCGCTGGGATTAACTTTTTCACCAATTTATTTTCTTTTAATTTTTCCTTTAGTATTTTTGAACAGGAAATTAATTTATCTTGTATTAAAAAGAATAGGTTCTCTTAAAGGAAAAGTATTTGAGGTTTTGAAACTTCCAAATTCAAAAAGCCAATTTGAAAAGAGAATAAATATAATTTCTTTTTTTCCTACTAGAGCTTTAATACTTGAAATTGGGTTTGTTCTATCTAAATTTATTGGCTTTTATATTTGCTTAAATACTTTTTATACAAGCAATACTCTGAACGTTATATTTTTATTAGTAATCTTTTCTTTGTCATGGTCTTTAGGCTTGGTAGTCCCAGCAGCTCCAGGAGGAGTAGGTGTTTTTGAGGCCAGCTTCCTTTTTTTTGTGGGCAAAAGTATTCCGCAAAATATAATTCTCATTTGCTTAATTTATTTTAGGGTTATATCTACCTCGGCAGATTTGTTCTTAAGCTTACCTTTTTTAATAAGAAAACTTTCTAAAAGAATTTAGTTTTTTTTCTCTAAACTTGGTATCAATTTAATTGATGCAATAAGGCCTAAAGTCATGATAAGAATAGCTGGTAATATTGCCTCTACCATTCTTTCATCTCCAGCATATTGATATATCCTCACAGATAATGTATCAAAATCAAATGGTCTCAAAATAAAGGTTATGGGTAATTCTTTTATCGTGTCTACAAAAACTAAAAGTGATCCTACGAATATTGGTCCCTGAAGAAGAGGTAGATGAATTCTTTTGATGATTCCCGGCCAATTCTCTCCTAATCCTAATGCAGCTTCATCAAGACTAGGCGAAATTCTCTCAAGGCTTGAATCAATAGAACCCTTAGAAATAGTTAAAAATCGAACAAGATAACCCCAAATTAGTAAGCAAATAGCAATTAAATTGAATTTTGGAGAAGAAATGCTTATTAAAGATAAAGCTAATACTGTACCTGGAATTGCATAACCTATTCCCGCAAGGTTTGTTAATAGTCCTAGTAATAAGCTTCTATTTTGACGTCTTGCTAAGGAAATTATTAAGGAGAATAACATCGTTATGAAGGCAGTAAAAAATCCTAGACTTATGGTCCTGAATGATAGGGTAAGTAATTCTATAGATAACCCTTTTTGAATTTGATCGATATTGAGCATAACCCAAAAACATGGAATTCCAAAAGAGAAAATTGGAGGAAATAAAGATATTGTTATTGCTAAAAGAGCTCTTGTTTTTTTTAATTCCCACCCTTGAGAGTCTTTTGAGGCTGGATTTTCACTCCACCTCTTTGCTTTTCTTCTCGATAATTTTTCAAAAATAATTAAAGTGAAAATTATTAATAAAGCTACCAATGATAGTCCAATAGCACTTTTGGGATTACCCTCAATTATCCAATTTTCGGCTATGCCTGTAGAAATACTTGGAATATTTAATAATGCAAATGTACCTAACTCATTCATTACCTCCATACACATTAAACTTATTCCTGTGATAAGTGCTGGTAACGCCATTGGAAAAGCGATTTTAAAGAAGCTCCTCCATGGCCCAACTCCTAATCCTCTACTAGCATTGATTTGATTAACTCCAAATTTATTAAAACTTTCGTTTGCAAGAATGAATACATATGGATAAGTAGAAATTGAAAGTATTAATACCCCCCACCATAAACCGGTTACTTGATACCCCAAAATACTTCCTAAATCCTGCAAAATAGCTGTTATTAGATATGCTGGGGCGGCTAGTGGAATGAGCTGACAAATGCGGAGAACTTTTCTGAACTTAAAATTACAATTTGAAAGTAACCATCCATTTAAAGTGCCTAATCCTCCTCCAAAAAAACTTGTTAGTACTAAAACTTTCAAAGTTTCTAATACCTCTTCTCCTCCAGCAATGCCTAATGAAAAATTCCCACTTACTACATATTGGACTCCTTCGAGAAGAAAATTGGAAATTGGAATGATTACTAAAAGTGCGACAAAAAACGAAGTAAAATAAAAAAGTTTTAATTCGGTTAATGCTTTTTTAAATCCTTTAATAAGTATTTTCAAAAATTAATTAAATCCTAATATGTAAACACTAATTTGTACTAAATCTACATGATGAAAGTTGATTCTTAATAGTTTGATGATCTAAGTTTTTACCAATTAATACTATCTTGTTAGATTTTTCTTTTGTCCATTCTTCATCATCTAGAGAAAATCGTTTTCCAGATAGGTGAAAAATGTGTTTTCTATCACTTTCCATAAACCATAATATTCCTTTCGCCCTAAATACATTTTGTGAGATTTGATTATCTAAGAAATATTGAAACTTCCTTAAGGAAAATGGTTCAAATGTCTCATAAGAAACTGATGTAAAACCCTCTATATTATTAAGCAAATCGTGCGAATGAGAAGAGTGATCGTGTGAATGAGAAGAGTGATCATGTGAATGAGAAGAGTGATCGTGTGAATGAGAAGAGTGATCATGTGAATGAGAAGAGTGATCGTGCGAATGAGAAGAGTGATCGTGTGAATGAGAAGAGTGATCGTGCGAATGAGAAGAGTGATCGTGTGAATGAGAAGAGTGATCGTGTGAATTGTCTTCTACATTTTCTTTATCCTTGTGGAATTTAAAAGTATCTGTTTCAAATAGACCTACACTCATTATTGTTTGTAATCCAACCTCACTATTGGTTGATCTCAATATCCTTGGTTCTTTTTTTATTTTATTTATAAATTTTTCGACTTTCTTTAGTTTTTCTTCGTTGACTAAATCACATTTATTAAGGAGAAGGATATCACCATATAAAATCTGAGAGTAGGCGACACTTGAATTATTAATTTCAAAATCAAAATTTTCTCCATCTATGACAGTGATGATTGAATCTAATCTTACTTTTTCCCGAAGATCTCCAGCTGCAAAAGTCATGGCAACTGGTAATGGATCTGCTAGCCCAGTAGTTTCGACAATCAAATAGTCTATTTTTTCAGATCTTTCTAAAACTTTGGACACTGTATTTAATAATTCACCATTGATAGAGCAACATATACAGCCATTATTTAATTCGATCATATCTTCTGAGCCCTCTATTATTAAGTCATTATCTATTCCTATCTCTCCAAATTCATTAACCAAAACAGCTGTTTTAAGACCAACTTGATTTTTTAAAATATGATTTAAAAGCGTAGTTTTGCCAGAACCTAAAAATCCACTAATAATCGTAACAGGTAATAACTTTTTAGACATTTTGACTAATTCTATGAATGAATTTAAATTTGTAATTTATTGATCGAAAACTTTATTTATTTCTGAAGCTAATGTTTGATCCAGATTTGTTATACCTCCTAAATCATGAGTACTTAACCTAATTTTTACTTTTGAATAAACGTTTTCCCAGTTAGGATGATGGTTATATTTTTCGCAGATGAAAGCAATTTTAGTCATAAATGAGAAGGCTTCAATAAAATTAAAGAATTTAAATTCTCTTTGTAGTTGTTCATCGTGAATTTCCCAGCCAGGTATTTTGACAACTAATTCCTTCAATTCTTCAACTTGCAAAAGGTAAGGTTTCATTAAATGATTTATATTAGGTCTTATTAATTACATTATAAATATTTTGCCTTTTCTCACCAATTATATGTACATTTAAAACCCTTTCTTTTTGATCAAATCTATGTTCCCATAAATACACTGCTTGCCATGTACCAAGCATAATATTGCTGTCCTGAAAACTTAACGATAAACAAGTGTTTGTTAAAGATGTTTTAATATGAGCTGGCATATCGTCAGCACCTTCTTGATAATGTTTATAAGAAATTTCTTCTCTATTTTTTGATAAGGTTAAGTAGGAATTATATGGGACTATGGATTGTATATATTTTTTTAAGTCTCTAAGTACGTTTGGATCAGCATTCTCATTAATAGTTAAGCTGCAACTTGTATGAAGTGAAGTTAAATTTAAAATTCCTGATTCAAAATTATTCTTTTCAATAAATAAATTCAAATCATTGGTTATGTCAATAAAACCCTCACCGTTAGTAGTAAATTCTAATTTTGAAAATATTTGTTCCATATAAATAAAAACTCATTTAATAGATATTCTATTATGGATAAACAATGTATGTTTTATGCAAACATCAAAATTTTTATCTTAAAATGAATTTAATTTACATTTAAATTTTTGGCCGAAATTCATTGGAATAAGCTGGGAGCTTATCTTAAAGAAACTCAAATATTAGGTTCAATCCAAAATACGCTTTATTGGGATCAGAATACTGGGATGCCTAAGAAAGGCGCTTCTTGGAGATCTGAACAACTTACATATATTGCAAAAATCTTGCATAGTAGAAATTCTTCTGAAGAATTTTTTAATTTAATACAATCTGCTAAAAATGAATTATTAGAGACTGAACAAAATTCTAATAATCTGCTCTTTATTAAAGAAAAAGAAAGAAACATTAATCTTTTAATTAAGGAATTTAATAGAGCGAAAAATTTAGATACCAAATTAGTTGAGTCTTTAGCAAAGGCAAAATCTAAAGGATATGAAAGTTGGCAAGAAGCTAAGAAAAAATCAGATTTTAAAGTTTTTCTTCCATTCTTTGAGGAACTAGTCAAATTAAGGATTGAAGAGGCGAAACAAATATCAGATCAATATTCACCATGGGAGACTCTAGCCCAACCCTTTGAGCCTGAAATAACTTTAAAGTGGTTGAATAAAATGTTCCAGCCTTTGAAAGATACTCTCCCAGAATTAATTAAAGGAATTAGCAAGTCAAAGAAATATCACTGGGATTTAAGTCCAGAATCTCAACATAATTTATGTTCTAAATTACTTGATGAGTTTGGGAGAGATAAAGATCTAGTTGTTGTTGGCAAATCTCCCCATCCTTTTTCAATTACTTTAGGACCTAATGATTATAGGATCACTACACGAATAGTTTTAGGTGAACCTCTGTCAAGTTTTTTAGCAACTGCGCATGAGTGGGGGCACTCAATCTATGAGCAAGGTCTGCCATCTCAAAGTCATCAATGGTTTGCTTGGCCTTTAGGTCAAGCAACTTCTATGGGTATACATGAAAGTCAGTCTTTATTTTGGGAAAATAGAATAGTTAAATCCAAATCTTTTTCGAAGAGATTTTTTAAAAAATTTGTTTCATCTGGATGTACATTAAATAATTATTTTGAACTCTGGAAATCTATTAATCATCTGGAAGCAGGATTAAATAGGGTTGAAGCAGATGAATTGACTTATGGTTTACACATTCTTATTAGAACTGAACTTGAAATAGATTTAATTGAGGGAGGGTTACCTGCTGAGGATATTCCAACAGAATGGAATAAAAGATATGGTGAACTGTTAGGAATAAAACCATCTAATGATTCAGAAGGTTGTCTTCAAGATGTTCACTGGAGTGAAGGTGCTTTTGGATATTTCCCCTCATATTTGTTAGGACATCTTATAAGTGCACAAATATCCAATCAAATGGAAAAAGATATTGGTTTGATTGATAATGTAATTGAAAATGGTGAATATCAAAAAATCATATTTTGGTTAAGAAATAATGTTCATAAATATGGCAGGTCAGTTAATTCTATGGAATTGATAAGAACGGTCACTAACGAAGAACTATCACCAAACTATTTCATTAATCATTTAAAGTCTAAAATAAATGATTTTTGCTGAAACATCACTTTTAGAGAATTTGGTTGAGTGTGAGGATGTAAGATAAATAAAAAATTATTTCTTGATGGCAAACCTTAATCAACCCCCAAGCAGAGTTACACCGAATTTATTGCACATACTAAATGCGTTCACTGATAGCTCAAATACAATAATAAACACTATTGTTGAATTGAACTCTAATACCATAAATAAATATGAATTAATTACAGAAACGGGCCATCTTAAACTTGATAGAGTAGGTTATTCTTCACTTGCTTATCCTTTTGCTTATGGATGCATACCAAGGACATGGGATGAAGATGGAGATCCTCTTGACGTCGAAATTGTTAGTGTAACTGAGCCATTGATACCTGGATCTATTGTGGAGGCAAGGATTATTGGGGTGATGAAATTTGATGATGGTGGAGAGGTTGATGATAAGGTCATAGCGGTTCTCGCAGATGATAAAAGAATGGATCATATCTCAAGTTATGAAGACCTTGGAGATCATTGGTTAAAAGAAACAAAATATTATTGGGAGCACTACAAAGATCTAAAAAAACCTGGAACATGTACTGTTAATGGTTTTTTTGGGATAGAAGAAGCTGTTAAAGTGATTAAAGATTGTGAAGAGAGATACAAAAAAGAAATTGATCCTAAATTAGTAAATTAATTAATTTTTGTTTTCCCTAAATTCTTCAAATATTTTGTTGAGTATTTTGTCGGCACCTTGAAGTTTTAGTCTCTTTGCTAGTCCTATGCCTACCAGTTCAGGGTCATTAATATTGCCAATAACTTGATCTTTTATAAGCCTTTCTCCATCAAGAGAGGCAACCATACCAGTAAGGTAAAGTTGTCCATTATCAATTTTACTATTAACACCTATTGGGACTTGGCATCCACCTTCAAGCTCTCTTAAAAAAGCCCTTTCTGCCAGACATCTTTGACTAGTGGGTTTATCTTCTAAGACATTTATAATTTCTAAAACTTTTTTGTCATCAGATTTACATTCAATGCCTAACGCTCCTTGGCCAACAGCATGAAGGGAAATTTCGCTTGGTATAATTTGGTGAATTCTTGATTCAAAGCCTAATCTCTTTAAACCAGCGGCCGCAAGAATTATACAATCAAATTCTCCGGCGTCTAATTTTTCGATTCTTGTAATAACATTTCCCCTAATATCTTTGAAAACAAGATGTGGGTACTTATTTCTTAATTGTGCAAGTCTTCTTAGAGAGCTTGTTCCAACAATCGAACCTTTAGGTAAGGTTTCTAATTTATAACAGTCATTTTTTTTGCTTACTACTAAAGCATCTGCAGGATCTTCCCTTTTTGTAATGCATCCTAATTGAAGGCCACTTGGCAAATTGGTTGGTAAATCTTTCAGAGAATGTACTGCTATATCAGCATGGCCTATAAGCATTTGTGCTTCAAGTTCTTTTGTAAATAAGCCTTTGTCGCCTATTTTTGCTAAGGCTACATCAAGGATTTTGTCTCCTTGGGTTGCCATAGCTTCTATAGATACCTCTAAATTGGGAATATTCCTTTCTAGTTGATCTTTAACCCATAAAGTTTGAACCATTGCTAGTTTACTTCTTCTACTAGCTATTTTCAGCTTAAAATTAGTCATTAAATATTATTTTGAGTTTGAATTAAAAATAAAGTCGAATTTATTTTAAGCTATTCTTTTGCAAGTTTTTAAGGCTGAAAAATATACTTAACTTTTTTTATTTTATATATTCTTTTAAAACCCCATTTCGATTAGGGTGTCTAAGTTTTCTGAGGGCTTTTGCCTCTATTTGTCTAATTCTTTCTCTAGTCACATCAAAAATTTGGCCAATTTCTTCAAGAGTTTTCATTCTTCCATCATCAATTCCATATCTCAATCTGAGAACATCTCTTTCTCTTGGACTAAGAGTGGCTAAAACTCCCTCCAAATCTTCTCTCAATAAAGTTTTAGAAACATCTTGTTCAGGATTTTCTATATCAGCCTCTATAAAGTCTCCTAGTCTTGAGTCTTCTTCTTTCCCAATTGGTGTTTCTAAAGAAATAGGAAGTTGCGCACTTTTAGCTATAAATCTTAATTTTTCAATTGTCATTTCCATACTCTCAGCAATTTCTTCTTCACTAGGTTTCCTGCCAAATTCTTGGCTAAGAACTTTTGTGGTTTTTTTAATTCTGGATATTGTCTCGTATAAGTGAACTGGCAATCTAATAGTTCTACTTTGATCCGCAATTGCTCTTGTAATGGCTTGGCGAATCCACCAAGTTGCATATGTAGAGAACTTATAACCTTTTTCATGGTCAAATTTTTCCGCTGCTCTAATCAGACCCAAACTTCCTTCTTGGATTAAATCTTGAAATGATAAACCTCTATTCATATATTTTTTAGCAATGGAAACAACTAATCTTAAATTTGATTGAACCATTTTTTCTTTAGCTCTCCTACCCAAGAGAAGTCTTCTTCTAAATTTGGAAAGAGGCATATCTATTAATTCGGCCCATTCTCTAACAGATGGGAAATGTCCTTTTTCTGACTCATATTGAGTTGCCAGCTCTTCTAGTTGGAGTAAGTCAGCAATTTTTCTCGCAAGCTCAATTTCTTCATCTGGTCTTAAAAGTCTAATTCTTCCAATTTCCTGTAGATAAACTCTTATTGAATCTTCAGTGTAGATACCTTTTGGCCCAAGCTTTACATTTCCGAGCCCTTTATCTTCTTCTTCAGAATCACTAAATTCATTATTATTTTCAATACTGCTTTCGTTTAACTCAGAAGATGTCTGTAAATTTTGACTTTTTTTATAGCTTTCATCTTCAACTACTGTTTCTAAATTTGTATTAATTTTTTTATTAATCTTTTTTTTGGAACTAGGTTCGGAATTCTTTGATTCTGCTGCTACTGGACACATAATTGACTCCTTTCTACGGTGAATTTAACTAGATAAAATTTTATTTAGGGCTAATTTGAACATTTAGTAGTAAAGTCCCCCTTAATGTTTAAAAAACTTTTTCACAAAATGAGAATAAGAAAAGTTTTCTAAATTGTTGAAAAATTTAAATAGTGCTATAGATTACCTAAAGTAAAAAGTCTTGGGATTTCTCAGACAGGCAGATCATTTTTTGAATTTTCAGTCAATGATCAAAGCTTCATGTCTCCCTTAAGAGCAGGATACTTACAATGTGCAAAAAACACTTTGTGGAATGTTCAACAATCCAATACTAAGAAAAAGTTTTGAAGCCGGCAAGTAATCAGTTATTAAATATCTCTTACAAATTGGAAATTTTGCTCGATATAGGTAGTAGTAATGAAGGCTTTTACTATTTAGATGGAAATAATCTTGGGGCAGAAGTTGGAGATATTGTAAGTGTGAGACTAAGAGGGAGATTATTGAATGGGTTGGTGATTTCAAAAAAAAACTTTTCGACAAACAATAATGATGAGGCAAATATTACTGGAAGAAAAAGCATAAGATATTTGTTTATTGAAAGTATTTTGCAGAAAAAAATAATTGATGACTCTTGGAGAGAATGGATAGAATCCTTAGCCTCTTTTTATATGGTTAGTAATTTAAAAATGTTTAAAACTGCATTTCCTCCTGGCTGGATTGGTAAATCTAACAATTTTTCTAAAGGTTTAAAAGATCAAATATGGATTGGAACTAAAAAAGAATTTGATATTAAGAAAAATGTATTAACCAAAAAAGAATTTCTTTTAATGAATACTTTGCCTGAAAAAGGTAATTGGCAAAGTGAATTAATAAAGTCTGGTTTTAATTACTCTCTAATTAACTCAATGGTTAGTAAAAATTACCTTATTAAGTCTAAAAGAAAAAAAAATATAAATACTAAATTAAATTCCTTTTTAAATGATCATATTGCAACTAAAAAACCAAATCTTACAAATGAGCAAAAAATTGCATTTCAGGAATTTCAAACAATGAAACCAGGAGATGTCTTGCTTCTATGGGGCGAAACAGGTTCAGGTAAAACAGAAGTTTATATGAGAATTGCTGAAGATCAATTTCTTAAGAAAAAAAGTTGTTTGATACTAGCCCCAGAAATCGGACTAATTCCTCAACTTATAGATAGGTTTAGTCGGCGATTTAATAATGTTGTTTACGAATATCATAGTAACTGTTCTCCTAATCATAGAAGTGTGGTTTGGAAGAAAATTAATAATGCTAATGAACCTTTAATAGTAATAGGAACAAGGTCCGCAGTTTTTCTTCCAATGAAAAATCTAGGATTAATAATCATGGATGAAGAACATGATGTTTCTTATAAACAAGATAGTCCTATGCCTTGTTATGACGCAAGAGAGATTGCTATTGAAATAGTAAAACGGAATTCTGCAAAGTTAATTCTTGGGAGCGCAACCCCATCTATGAAAACTTGGAAAAGGTGTATTTTTGAAAAGAAATTTAAATTGGTAAGAATGACTCAAAGGATATCTAGTAATGAGATTCCTGAAATAAGAATTATTGATATGCGAAATGAGTTCAAGAAGGGAAATATGAAAATTTTTTCCAATGAATTATTACAATTGATTCCTCAACTACGCTTAAAAAAAGAGCAGGCAATAATTTTGATCCCTAGGAGGGGGCATAGTGGGTTTTTAAGTTGTAGAAATTGCGGATATTTAATAAATTGTCCTAACTGTGATATTCCTTTATCGGTGCATCTCGGTTCACAAGGAAAAAAATGGTTAAGTTGTCATTGGTGTGATCATAAATCGAGACTGCTCAATAGATGCCCAGATTGTCATTCAACTGCCTTTAAACCTTTTGGAGTAGGTACACAAAGGGTTATAGAGTTTTTAAATGAAGAATTTCCTGACTTAAGAGTACTTCGCTTTGATAGAGATACAACCTCAGGAAAAGATGGTCATAGAGATATTCTTTCAAAGTTTTCTAAAGGTGATGCTGATATTCTTGTTGGAACTCAAATGTTGGCAAAAGGGATTGACATCCCTAATATCACTCTTTCAGTAGTTATTGCAGCAGATGGGTTGCTTCATCGCCCAGATATTTCGGCAGAAGAAAAATCATTACAATTGTTTTTGCAATTAGCTGGAAGGGCAGGTAGGGCTCAAAAAAAAGGAAAAGTAATTTTTCAAACATATAAACCTAACCACCCGGTAATTTCGTATTTTCAGAAAAGAGATTATGAAAGATTCTTAATTGAAAATTCGAGATTAAGAAAAGTTGCTAATTTATTTCCATTTTGCAAGATTTGTCTATTAAAGTTTGCAGGTGAAAATTATGAGTTAACAGAATCAGTTGCAACTAAGGTGGCAAAATATCTGATAAATTTTTGTAAGAAAAATAACTGGAAATTAATTGGTCCTGCTCCTAGTTTAATTTCTAAAGTCGGCAAAAAATTTAGATGGCAAATATTAATACATGGTCCTGAAGGAACAAAGATACCTTTACCTGATAGATCAATATTATGGAAACTTATTCCAAAAAATGTTTTTTTAACAATTGATGTTAATCCAGCTGAGTTGTAATTATTTTGATGGAAGTTGAGGCAAATCTGTACCTAATTTAAATCTATAGAATCTTAATAAATAAGCTAATATTATGATTATTAAAATAGAAGATATCCCAATAAAAAGTTTGTTGAGGCTCCAGAAAGAAAATTCAAGACTATTTATTTGCCCTTGATTTAAATTCCAAATTATGAGATTCTTTGTGATTTCTAAATTTGAATAATTTTTATCAGCAAGGATAGCTTTATTAGGGTGAATAATTTTGAAAATGACTTCTAAATTATCAATACCTTGAATAGACTTGAGATCCAGATCTAGCCTGTAAAAATATTTTTTAAAAAAAATGAAGTTTTTTTGAGTAGTATTAATTTCTATATTTGTTGATCCTCCTGCTAACTCTCCAGCTTTATTTTGGGTGATTTTAAGAACTTGCTTTGTATCTTCTAAATTGAGATTTTTATGTTTTAAAGAAAAGGTTGATTCGTCTTGTTCAATTTCTGCGTTAGGAAAAATATCTTTCATATTTTCTTCAAATTTTAATTGCCAAGGAAATTTATTTATGTATTTACTTTCTATCACTAAATTATTGGTTATTGAATCAATTTCACTAAGATCAAGGGTGTCCTCAATTTTAACGCAGCCACTTAAAAGTGGAATTAATAATAATAGTATAAAAAAAATGATCAGTGAAAAGCCTTTCTGAAAGGGTTTTGTTTCACCAGTTGGAGTCTCAGTTACATTAATAAATTTTTTTTTCTGCAATACTTCTCTTTTTTTGCGCAGTGAGTTAAGAGATTTTTTATTTAGTGATGGGTCGCTTTCAAACTGTAAGTTCCAATTTTCTGGCTTTTTAATTTCAGGAGAGTCTATAACTTCCATTAAATATTTTGCATTTTCTCTCGTCTTATTATCGTAAGATTTTAGAAGTTCTTTACAAAACCTTTTAGCCTCCTCCTTTTTATTGATACCACAAAGCGCAGTAATTAAGATTGTTCTTAAAGTTACTCCCTCTTTACATGACAAAGGAAATGATTCGATTAAAGGCAAAAGAAATTCAATACAATAATGATACTCACCCCTAGCTAAAGCAAGTTCTACTGTTTCTAAAACTTGCTCATAAGTTTTCATATGTTAGGCAACTATCATTGTACCTATTCCGGAATTTGTAAAAATCTCAAGAAGTAATGAATGTTCTATTCTTCCATCAATTATGTGAGCTGCCTTGACTCCTTGTGCTAAAGCTCTAATACAGCATTCTGTCTTTGGAATCATACCTTCAGTCACAATTTTTTTATCAATAAAATCTCTCGCCTCTTTGAGATTAGTTTTTTCAACAAGACTATTTTTGTTATCTTTTTCTTTTAAAATCCCTTGAGTATCAGTAAGAAGAATAAGTTTTTCTGCATTTATTGCAGCAGCAACTTCTCCAGCAACAAAATCTGCATTGATATTATGGGAAATGCCCTCCAAGGTTGATCCAATACTAGAAATAATTGGGACATATCCTTTAGAAATAAGAGGATCTAATATTTCAGGATTGATTTTTGTAACCTCTCCCACTAACCCATGGCTCCCATCTCCTAGTTCTCTAGATTGAATTAAGTTGCCATCAAGACCCGATATTCCCACAGCTAAGGATCCAGTTTTATTAATGCCTTTTACAATTTGTTTGTTAACTCTCCCCATTAGAACCATCTCGACAATTTCCATTGTTTTTTGATCAGTAATTCTTAATCCATTTTCGAATTTAGGAGATATTTCTAATTTCTTTAACCAATTATTAATCTCGGGTCCACCTCCATGAATTACTATCGGACAAACCCCAACGGTTGATAAAAGTGCTATGTCTCTAAAAAAAGCATTTTTTAAATTATCATTCTCCATAACAGAACCACCATACTTGATAACAATTTTTCTACCTGAGAAACTTTGTATATATGGTAGTGCTTCGCTTAATATTGATACTCTTTGAGAATCATTCATTATTAAAATTCATTAAAACTTGATTGAATTGAGAAATTTGGTTTTTACAAATATATCCCTTTATTCAATAAAAGAGAATAAAATCGAATTCTTTTTTATTATCGTCGATAATAAATTCTGATTCAAGACCTTTGACGAAAAACCTGTTTAATCTTTCTTGTTTTTCAATCCATTTTTCTAGAGGGACAGCGTTTAATTCGAAACGCATTCTGAGACCATTTTTTTCTTCCTTTGTAATTTCTTCTATCTCTTTTAGTTGAGGGGGATTATCCTCGTCCCACAAATTTAAAGACTCTAATGACGATTCAAGATGAGCTTTTATCCCATATCTCCATCTTGTAACATCTTTAACTAGTGCCGTTAGTTCTTTTGGTCTATTAAATTTATTTGTGGCAAAATTTGTCTTGTCAAACAACTCTACAGGAGGTATTTCGGAAGTTTTTAAACCTAATCCAATTAAAAAAATAGGTACTCCATAAAAAAAAGTAGGCACACTTAAATTTACTGAGTCTGTAAAATAAGCAGTCATTCCAACAAAAGCTAATATACCCCCAGCGGTTACGATTAAGTTTCCAGGCGATAGGTATTTCTTCATTTTTATTTAGTAGAATGAGTTTTAAATGGTCTAACAAGTATTATGCAAGATCCTAATACTGCAAATCAAGCAGATTTAATTTTTAAACTTGATCAAGAAAGAGCATGGCTATTAGAAAATCTTGATAAGGGTAAATGGCCAGAAATTAGAAGCGAACTTGCCGCGCTTGAAAGAAAAATAAGCAAGTTAATTATAAGTGTTCAAGAAAATAATGTTGATATTTGATTTAAAAAGGTATTTCGTCAACTTCAGGTACTAAAGGTGAACTATCCCAACTAGAGTTTTTGGTATTTTCTTTTTTTTCAAATGACTCTTTATTTTCTTTTTGATCAGACTTAATAATGTCAACTGGCGATATTTGATGAATTTTTGAGGCTGTTAGTTCTGGTTGCTTTTCTTTCGTTCCATCTTTTCTAGTGACAGAATTCATCTTTAGACGTCCCTCAATAACAATATTTTGCCCCTCCTTTAGTTCATCTACCATCTCTTGGGCGATATTTCCCCATCCTATAATTTTGAGATCTCTAGTTGGATCTTCACTACGTAATCCTTTAAAATTAACAATCATTTCTGCAATTGGAGTTTGGTTTTCTTTGGTAAACCTCATTTGGGGAGCGCTATTAATGACCGCCTGAATTAAACAATGATTCATTACTAATTATTTAATTAAAGACATACTGATGCAGAATCAAGGAAATTGCTATAAAAATGTTTGGATCCTATCAGGAACTTCGGATGGACCTGTAATAGCTAATAGGCTTCTTGAACTTAATTATTCAGTCTTTGCAAGTGTTTTAACTTATAAAGCAGGGCAAGCTTATATTGAGAATCCAAAGTTACATATCATTACGGGGAAATTAAATAATAAAGATCAAATAATTAATTTCATAAATAAAAATAAAATCACATGCGTTGTCGATGCTACTCATCCGTTTGCCGAAATAATTTCTAAAAATCTTAATAATGCATGTAAAGAGATTAATACACCTCTTTTATTATTTCAGAGGAAATCTCTAATAAATAACACTAAAAACTTTTTTTATATTGATCATTTAAAGGATATAAATAATGTTGATATTGAGAATAAGAATATTCTTCTTGCAATAGGATCGAGATTCCTTAACGATACAGCTAATTATTATATGAATTGTAAAGCAAATGTATTTACAAGGGTACTTCCAACATATGAGAGTATAACTAAAGCTTTTGGATCATGTATTAAAAATTCAAACATAGCGATACTTGAACCGAGTAAAAATAATAAAAGCATTTTAGAAAAAAAACTTTGTGATTTTTGGGAGATAGATTATGTTCTATGCAGAGAATCTGGAAGTTATTCTCAGAAAAACTGGGAGAGTATAGTTTCTGGAAGTAAGATGAAGTTGTTTTTGGTTAAAAGGCCGAAAGTTAAAAATGATAATTCTTACTCTTTTGATCAATATGACAATTTGATAAATCACATAATAAAAAATATTGATGTTTAATTCATTATGGAAGTATTAGTTATGATCACAACTGAATCAAGTAACGCAAATGCTTTGCGTATGGCTAAATTACTGATACAAAATAAACTTGCAGCTTGTGTTTCGATAAAGCAAATTTTTTCAATTTACAAGTGGGATGATGATATTGAAGAAACTAAAGAGTTTGAAATCACAATAAAAAGTAAACTAGAATTTAAAGATTGTTTAATTGATTTCGTAAATAAAAATTCCACATATGATGTCCCTCAAATTATTTACAAAAAATACCATGCTGAGATGAAATATTATGATTGGTTGAATAAAACTATTAATAATATTATTTGATTAAATCTAGTTTATTAACTCTTTAAGATCAATATCTGTTCTAGATCCTAATTGCGTAATTATTTGCCCCGCACAAATTGAAGCTATCTCTCCGCATTTTTTGAGGGAACAATTGTTTATTAATCCATGGATAAATCCTCCCGCATAGATATCTCCCGCTCCTGTAGTATCAATAATCTTGCCTTTCGTTATTGACTCAATTATTTCAACATTATTTTTGTTAACGATCAGAGAACCATTCCTTCCAAGAGTTACTATGACTAATTCACATAAGGAAGATAGGTCTTCTTGGCAGCTTGCTAATTTATCTTTGTTAAATAAACTTAAAACCTCCGATTCATTACAAAAAACAATATCTACATATTCATCAATTAATTTCAAGAAGCTCTCTCGATGTCTATCTACGCAAAATGAATCAGACAAAGAAAGAATAATTTTTGTATTAGATTGTTTTGCAATTTGGGCGGCTTTAATAAAAGCTTTTTTAGCTAATTCGCTGTCCCATAAATATCCTTCTAAATATAAGTATTTACTTTCCTTAATTACAGTAAAGTCAATGTCTTTTGGTTCAAACTCTACAGATGCTCCTAGGTAAGTGCACATAGTTCTTTGTGCATCAGGTGTAACCAAAATGATTGAATGAGCTGTTGGAGACCCTTCAATAGTTGGTGGAGTATTAAATATAGTTTTACTTTTTTTTATATCGTCAGAAAAGAAATTCCCAAATTGATCATTTTTCACTCTTCCTATAAACTGCACATGATTGCCTAATTCTGCTAAAGAAACAACGGTATTTGCTGAGGACCCACCTGAAATTTGTTTGATCACTTTGCAATTTTCTAACAATCTCTGAGATTCATCAGAATTAATTAGATTCATTGATCCTTTATCCAGATTATTTATCTCAAGAAACTCATCTTCAATATTTACAATAATATCTACTATTGCGTTGCCCAGACCAATGAGATCAACTTTTTTATGTTCAAAATGTCTAAAAGATTCCTTCATTAATTTTGAACTAAATTACCTTAGCAGTGCTCTTTTAGGACCATGTATTGGGTCTTCAATTACTATAGTTTGATCTCTATTCGCCCCCAACGAGACAATGGCAATTGGAACCTCCATTAATTCAGCTAAAAATCTTAGATAATTCATGGCATTCTCTGGGAGATCAGAAAGTTTTCTGCAATCTGCAGTTGAACATTGCCAACCTTTTAATTTTTTGAAGATTGGCTTACATTTTTTTAAGTCATCTGAATTTGTAGGAAAGTAGTCTATTTCCTCTCCATCAAGATCATATGCAATGCAAACTTGAATCTCATCTAATTCATCTAACACATCAAGTTTCGTAACGGCTAAACAATCAAGACCATTTACAGATACAGCATATTTACCAATAACTCCATCAAACCACCCACATCTTCTCCTTCTCCCAGTAGTGGTTCCAAATTCACTGCCTCTATCACAGAGTTGATCATTAATACTTCCTTGTAATTCAGTTGGGAATGGTCCTTCACCTACTCTTGTGGTATAAGCTTTTGCGACACCTATGACTCTATCAATTAAAGTTGGCCCCACTCCAGCCCCAATACATGCCCCTCCTGATATAGGGTTTGATGAGGTGACAAAAGGATAAGTCCCATGATCTAAGTCAAGTAGAGTCCCTTGAGCACCTTCGAAAAGAATATTCTTCTTGTTTTTTGAGGCTGCATGGATAGTCCTAGTACAGTCAACAACATGCTTTGATAATCTTTCCCCATAGTCAAGATATTCTTCAATAATATCTTCTAATTTAAGTGGTTTAATGCCATAGATTTTTTCTAGTAGACCGTTTTTTTCTCTTAATGGAATTTCGATCACATCACTTAGCCTTTCCTTATTGAGCAAGTCTCTTATCCTAATGCCATTTCTTTGTGATTTATCCGCATAAGTGGGCCCAATCCCACGACCTGTTGTCCCTATTTTGTTTGAGCCTCTATCAGCCTCCATCGCTTCATCTAATATTCGGTGGTAGGGCATTGTTACATGTGATGTTGATGAAATTTTTAATCCTGAGATATCAATTCCATTATCAATTAACATATCAATTTCTTTAAGCAAGATTTTTGGATCTACAACAGTTCCCGAACCAATTAGACAAGAAGTATTTTTATAAAGTATCCCTGAGGGAATTAAATGTAATTTTAAGACTTTATCATCTACGACTATAGTATGACCTGCATTTACTCCCCCTTGATAGCGTACGACAACATCTGCCGAACGACTAAGTAAATCCGTTATTTTACCTTTTCCTTCGTCACCCCATTGGGCTCCGATTACAACAACATTGGCCAATTTTAGAAGAGCATTATTTTTGTGAGAATATTTAATATATTCAAAAATCTTGGTTTACTTTTAAAAAGTAAATGAATTGTATCAACTTTCTCTTAGAACCATTTTTTCAGCAAGAGAAAATTCTTTGGTTAAACGCTCCTTAAGTTTATCTGGTAAAGGTCTACTTGCAAAGTTTTTGTAATGTCCTGCCATAGCATTTAATGCTGTTTGCATTGTGGTAAATGATTGTGTTTTATTCACCATCCCTCTATTTCTATATCTTGAAATATAGTCAGTTATGAGTGTGAGAGCCTCACTTCTTACTTCATCTTTATTTGGAGAATCTTTTGGAGTGTCAACAGCTGTTTGTAATGTTTTAACAACTGAAATTGTATCCTTTGTATAGTCACCTGTCATAGCGGTTTTTGCAGCTATGACAGGGGAACTTAATAGTGTAAAAGCAACAATTAAGGATATTGCAAAAGATATAGCTTTGGTAAGATTCTTAAAAAATAATTTTGATGTCCATTTCAGTAACATAACTTAGCTCCCAAAAAAAATAAGCCTCAAGACTTTTTATTGTACATTATTTCAGATTCGGAAATAAATGTTTCTAACAATTTATCAGTACTAATTTTAATCTTAGTATTATTTGTTCTGCATAAAAGTTCTACTTCTTTATTAATAGAATCTCTGCCAATAATTATCTGAAAAGGAATACCAATTAATTCCGCATCTTTAAATTTCACTCCAGCTCTATCGTTTCTATCATCAAGAAGGACGTCAATTTTATTAATTAAAAAGTTGTTATAGATTTCCTCAGTAAGATCACTTTGAATAGGATCTTTTAGGTTTGTCGGGATAATAATAACTTCAAAAGGAGAAATCTGGATAGGCCAACAAATTCCTTTTTGATCATGATTCTGTTCGATAGCCGCTTGAGCTATTCTTGTCACTCCTATTCCATAACAACCCATCCATAAATTTTTTAACTGACCGTCCTTATCAGAAAACTTTGCATTTAATTTTTCACTATATTTCTGACCTAGTTGGAAAATATGTCCAATCTCGATACCTTTTTTTTCTTTAAGTTCTTCATCATCATAAATACTTATTTTATCTCCTTTTTTGGCATTCCTTATATCCCCAATTAGATAGTCTTTCGAATCAAAAGAAAATTCTTGAAAAACTTTATGGAAATTAACTTTATTCCCACCACTAATAAACTTTGAAAGGTCATTTGCAGAATGGTCAATTATTCTTGTCCATTTTTTTTCCCAATTAGAACTAGCTTGAATAGTCTTATTATCTAAATCTGGCCCGATAAAACCTATTGGTAAATCAACCAGATTTTTTTCGATAGTATTTTTGTCTTCAATCTTTTTAAGATTAAGGAGATTGAAGTTATGAAGTTTATTGATTAAGTTAAAAAGCTTTACTTCATTAATGTGTTGATCGCCTCTTATGCATGCAAGAATTGGGACCTCAAATTTACCTTCGAACTGTGCAAGGAATATTACTACTTTAATAATCTGACTTGGGTCTAAATTGTTATTATTGCAAACTTCTAGGATTGTTTTTTGATGAGGCGTTTCCAACCACTCTGCAATATTATTTTTCAGTGGAATAGGTTGAGAGGGTAGAGAAACAGCTTTTTCGATATTGGCGGCATAAGAACCGCTTTGAGTGAACAAAATGGAATCTTCCCCAGCATCAGCAGTGACCATAAATTCTTTAGATGAAGCCCCTCCAATTGCTCCACTATCAGCTTCAACCCCTACTGTCTGCAGTCCACAAGATTTAAAAATATTTTCATAAGCATTGCCCACTTTTTCATAGAAAGAAGCTAGATCGTTTTCTGAAGAATGAAAAGAATAACCATCTTTCATTATGAATTCTCTACTTCTCATCAATCCAAACCTTGGCCTTATTTCATCTCTAAATTTTGTCTGAATTTGGTAAAAACATTGAGGTAATTGTTTATAGGAGTTGATGGTCTCTGATGCAATACTCGTGATCACCTCTTCGTGAGTTGGTGCTAAACCAAATTCTTTACCTTGTCTATCTTTGAGATTAAACATTATTCCTTCACCTGCGGTATATCCTTCCCACCTTTCACTTTTTTTCCATAAATCTGCAGGATGAAGTTGGGGTAACAGTAATTTTGTACATCCAATACTATTAAGTTCTTTCTCTATTATTGCGGATATTTTTTCAATAACTCTAAGCATTAGTGGCATGTATGCATAAATACCGCTGTTAACTCTACGAATATACCCAGCTTTTAAGAGTAATTGATGTGAAATAATCTCAGCTTCAGAAGGTTTGTCACGAAGTGTCCCCAGAGGAAATGAGGTGGTCACGCGCATACAGAAAAATCCTTAGATAATATTTAATTTTATCAATTAAGATGAAAAAATAATTTAAAGTGTCTTGAGTCCCTCAACGCGGCTAGTCTAAAAATATTGTTTCTGCTAACTTCTTCAGTAATGAATTTCAAACTCTTTTTAAAGTTCACTATTACTAAAACATTTTCTTAAGTTCATGGAAAATATAGATTCTAATATTTCTAGCGAAGAGGAATTAGTAGGTATTGATGAAGTTCAAAAATTCCTAAATAGATCAAGAGCTTCTGTCTATAGGTATACAAATACAGATTTAAGAAATCTAAACCCTAGTTTTAATCCAAGAAAATTAAATCCCGAATTTCGTACTGATCAAAAAGATCCTTTAAAATTCCATCCTAATGAAGTAGCAAGATTTGCAAAAGATATTTTAAGAATAAAGGAAGTTACTGTAGAGGTCTTTAATACACCTTCGTCCGCTGCTCAAAATATACTGGCGCAAATATTAGACGAACTAAAATCTATTAAGTCTTTGCTAGAAAAAGAGTAATTAAAAAGTCAACAATCAATGTTTTGATTTATTGACATTTTGAATGTAGGATAATTATGTTTAATTATCTCCTTAATCTTTACCAATTAAGAGTTCTTGAGTTACACGAAATCAAAGCAGTTTATTCAAAGTAAATCAAGCGAAGAATCTTCTCATGGTTCTGCTCGAAGTGATTTTGAAAGAGATGATGATGACCCCTTAAGTATAAGGAGTTTATCAATAACATCTTTAGGTATTATTTTTGCCTTTTTGACAATTTTTTTACCTTCAATAAGCATTTTAATTGGCAGACCTTTATCTCAAGGAAACGAGATAATTCATAATCACGATTTTAAAAAAGATGGACCTTAGTTCAATACCTCCATCTCCAATGAAGGGAATAGTGAATATTATTGTTGAAATACCTGCAGGGAGTAGGAATAAATATGAATATTGCTCTGACGCAGGAATTATGGCCCTAGACAGAGTATTACATTCTTCAGTGAGGTACCCTTTTGATTATGGTTTTATCCCAAATACCCTTGCTGAAGATGGAGCTCCCCTTGATGCAATGGTGATAATGGACGAACCTACTTTTGCGGGTTGTTTAATAAAAGCTAGACCTATTGGAGTTTTGGATATGCATGATTGTGGTGCATATGATGGAAAACTTTTATGTGTGCCTATGGCTAATCCTAGGCAGGCTAACATAGTGAGTATTAATCAAATTGCTCCTAATCAGCTTGAGGATGTTGCAGAATTTTTTAGAACAAGTAAAGGACTCGATGGAAGAACAGTTCAAATTGATGGTTGGAGGGATTTTGATGTAGTTGAAAATTTATTGAAAAGTTGTATGCCTCTAAAAAAGAAAAACTTTAAAGTACTTAAGAAATCAAATATTAGTAAATTAAATTGAAAAAAATAATTTTTTATAGTTATTTAAAATGCTCTACATGCCGAAAAGCTTCAAAATGGCTTGAAAGCAAAGATTTTGAATTTCAGTTAATTGATATTGTAAAAGAACCTCCACTTTTTAATTATTTAAATCTAGCCTTAGAACAATACTCTGATGATAAGACAAGGATTTTTAACACAAGAGGTAAAGCCTTTAAAACTCTTGATCTTGATATTGATCGTTTGTCAAAGGAAGAAATTATTCAACTTCTTTTAAGTGATGGCAAATTAATAAAAAGACCATTTTTGATTTACGAAGGGAAAAAAGTAATATTAGGTTTTAACGAAATTGAATATGCAAAACAATTTTTATAAGTTTAGAAAATCAAGACTTAATTAATCCTATGCCTAGTTCCATAAAAAGTTTTTTAAAAGAATGGGGTCTACTAATTCTATTAACTTTTTTTGTTTCTTCTTGTAGATCATTCTTTGCAGAACCACGTTATATCCCTTCTGGTTCAATGCTCCCAGAATTACAAATAAATGATAGGTTAATTATTGAAAAATTTTCGCTAAGAAACTCTTTACCAAAAAGAGGAGATATTGTTGTTTTTAACTCACCTTACTCGTTTGACAAAAAATTAATTTCATCAAGATCTAAGCCTTTACCAAAAAAAAGATATTGTTTTTTTATGAGTTTTCCTCCAATGTCGTTTATTCCTGGTTTGAGGGATCAAGCTTGCGATGCTTATATTAAAAGAGTGGTAGCCCTTCCAGGAGAAATTGTAAGAGTAAACTCTAATGGTGAATTAATAATAAATAATAAATTAATTCCTGAACCCTATGTCTCTTATAAGTGCTCATTATCCCTTTTTAATAATTGTGGTAAATTTGAAAACATAAAAGTGCCAGAAGATCATTTTTTAGTTTTAGGTGATAATAGGGCAAATAGCTGGGATGGAAGATATTGGCCTGGAAGTAAATTTCTTCATAAAAAAGAGATAATTGGTAAAGCATATTTCAAATTTTGGCCTATTAGTCAAGTTGGCTTTTTCAGTAAATGAAGTCTTTTTTCTGATTTTGACTTTATCAAAATAAATTTTTAACAAGGCTTAACTTAAAGTGCACCTGAAGCAGTTAAATCAAGTATTCCCCCTAGGTGTGTTGTAATGTTAAGAGCGCTAATCACGGGGGGCTTATTGGGATCATTAAAAAGATCAATTATAGTTATGCCGCCATTACCCTGTTTTATCATCCAAATATTTGAATAATTAATCCCAAGGATATTACAAATTAGAGTTTTATTGACTGCATCATGAGCAACCATGAGGGTTTGATCATTATCCTTTTGAGATAAACAAATTTTGTCAAAAGCTTCTACTGACCTTTCTGATACATCTTTTATACATTCACCTTCGGGCATTATTACTTCTTCAGGTTTATCATGCCAATTTTTTAGTAAAGCAGGCCACTCTTCTCTAATTTCTGCTTCCAATTTACCCTCCCATAATCCGTGACTGATTTCTTGGAGTGAATCTATTTTCTCAATTTTTAAATCTTTGTTATTTTGAAGGATTATTTGTGCAGTCTCATAAGGCCTATGCATTGAACTTGAAAATGCCTTATTGAAAGAAATATTTCTCAAATATTCAAAAGTCTTTCTAGCTTGATCTTTTCCGTTTTCATTTAAAGGGATATCAATTTGGCCTTGAAATCTACCTTCTTTGTTCCAGTTAGTTTCACCATGCCTTATTAGAAATATTCTGGAATCTCCAATTTTATTTGGAATATCTTTATTAAGATGGGAAGTTTGATTTAAGCATTCAATTTGAGTCTTAAAAGAGTTATCTTTCTTTGAAATATTGAGTATCGAGAAAGAAGCATTTTCTAATCTTATTTTTCTAAAACCTTGCTTAGGCTTTCCTAATAACAAGAGTATTAAACATCTGAGAATTGCATTATGTCCAACAACTAAAATATTTATATCATCTTTTTCTTGATAAATTTTTAAAATATCTTCTACAAAATTTGTTGCTTGAAAAAATAACTCTTGAATTGGTTTATAAGTTTTATTGTCATTTCTTTTTAAGATAAGATTTTCTGGATCATTTTTCCATATAGGGTAAATTTCTGGAAATTTCTTTTTTATTTCATCAATTTTTAGACCAGACCATTCACTAAGATCTACTTCTAGCAAATTATCTTCGAATACAATATTTTGTTCTTTATTGATGGTCTTTTTAATTGTTTTTGCAGTCTCTGCCGCTCTCACAAGTGGGGAGGAATAGATTTTATCGAAGTTTATTTTTGATAATGCTTTTCCTGCTTTTCGGGCTTGTTCGTATCCTTCATCAGTTAATAATGAATCGTCTGTTCTTCCTTGAATTAATCCTTTTGCATTAAAAGTGCTTAGTCCGTGCCTAACTAAAACTAATCTTATAGCCATTATATAAATTTGAAAATTAAGATAATTTAATCATCTCATGGCGTGATTAAAATAGATACATAAATATAAGGAAATTCAATGATAACTAACTATAGTTTTCAAGAATATAATAAGTTATGATCTTTAAAAATAGTTCTAAGTCAAAACTCACTTTAGCTTTTATTTCTATCGTCATAACTTTTTTTGTATGGCAACAAGGCTTAAGAGAAAGTTTAAATAGACCATCTGTTTCATTTGATATTAGTCAAAAAGAGCAAGAAATTGCTGAATTATCTGTCCAATCAATACCTGTAAATCTTAAAAAATTTTTTATCATTAATGATCCTGTTTATCAAATAAATAAATCACTCTCTGATGTCTCATTTGAAGAGCTAACAGAAAGAAATAAATTAATTCTAATAATCACTTCAGAATCAAATGATTCTTTAATTTATAAAAAGATATCCAAAGATTTTAAAGATAAAAACTTTAAATTTCTGATTGATGAGATAGAAAAAAAATCCAACAATAATGCATATAAAGCAAATTCTGATAAGTTTGATTTGTTTAAAGATGATAGATTTTTATATCACCTTTTAAGCAGGAAATTTGATTTTGACGATAGTTCATTAATAACAAAATCATTTTCAAGCAAAATGTTTCTAAAAATATTAGCCATAAGACTTATACCACTTTTAACAATACTTATTGGCTCTATTCTGGCTTTAAAAATATTATGGCAAATAATATCTTTGAAAAAGTTTGGTTGGAAAGAAATTAAATCCTTAGATTTAGAATTAATAGATATGGTTTTATTAATTGCAGGTGGATTTGTTGTTTTAGGAGAAGTGATATCACCTTTATTTTCTATTAGTTTGGTTGAACTTTTTTCTAAAAATATCTCTAATGAATTGTCTCAATCTTTAAAAATTTTCTTTGGATATCTTTTTATGGCAATTCCGCCATTATGGATAGTTTTTTATCAAATTAAATCCTTGAATGGTGAATTTATTTTTAAAAAGGATTATTTACAGTTCAATTTCTTGCCAATAAAATATGCAATTAGTCAGGGAATTAAAGGTTGGTTAACAATTGTTCCTTTTGTTTTATTGATCTCTCTAATTATGAATAGTCTGATCGATAATCAGAATGGTAGTAATCCCTTGCTGGAAATTGTTCTTAATAATAATAATAATTATTTATCATTTTTTCTATTATTTGTCACAACAACTCTATTAGCTCCTCTATTTGAAGAGATTATATTTCGCGGTATTTTACTGCCAACTCTTTCAAGAGATTTTGGAGTAATTTCAGGTATCATAGTTTCAGCTTTTGTCTTTGCATTAGCCCATTTAAGTTTGGGAGAAATGCCGCCATTATTTGTTCTAGGGATTGGATTAGCAATTACAAGAATAGCTTCAGGGAGTTTGTTTTCCTCAGTAATTATGCATTCTTTGTGGAATGGATTGACTTTCTTAAATTTGTTCCTATTGAGGACATAAAGAATTTAATTTTTACTTGCGAATCAAACAAAAAGATGTTTATTTAATTAATAACACTTCTTTTATTTAAAAATAAATCATAGATGAAACCTTATGGGAATCAACTTAATTTAAAAAAAAAAGTTTTATATGAAAGTAAAAAAAACTCTGAAAAAATATCTACAATTAATGTCAAATTAATACATCAAATTTTTGACACCATTAATATCTCTCTTTTGGTATTAATTTTCACCTTGTTTTGCTTGTCTTTTAATAGTCAAAGAAAATGGTCAAATACATATAAAAACTTATCTAAAACAAGAGCTATCAATAATAATCTTATTGATTATATTTCCAAAATTGAGGAATTTTATATTAGTGAACTTGAGTCTCTAAACATTTATAGAAAGACTAAACCTAAAGATTTAATCTATCTAGATAAAGTTGCAGAAAAAAAAGAAAGTTTATTTAAGAAAAATTTAAGTAGTTTCATTGAAGGTTTAAGTGATAGCAAATATCAAAGAGGATATTGATGAAAAAATATAAAAAAATTGTTCGTCTAGTACCCCTTGATCAAAGTAGATTTAAATTTCTCTATATTTTTAGCTTAATACTTATATTTTGTTTATTTGGTAGGTTAGTTAAATTGCAAGTCTTTAACGCCTCTGATTTGCAAAGGAAAGCTAGATTAATTCAGTCTTCTAAAATTAACTCCCTAAAAAAAAGGAGATCAATTGTTGATAGAAATAATAGACTAATTGCTTACGATAAACCGCTCTATAAATTATGGGCCCATCCAAAATATTTTAATTTTCCTGGGGATTCAATTAACAGAATTCGCAGTATTCAAGAAGTTACAGAAAAATTGTCACCTATCTTGGATATTAATGATGAAATACTCTTGAGGAAATTTAATAATAAAATGAGTGGTATCAAGCTTTTGGATAAAATTTCTGAAGAAAAGGCAGAAAAGATTAAGAACCTTCAAATAAGCGGACTTGATTTGTTTAAATATTCTCAGAGATATTATCCACAAGGAAAGCTTTACTCTAATCTTGTCGGTTTTGTGAATGATGAGAATATAGCTTCAGCAGGTTTAGAGCTTCATTTAGATAATCAAATTAAAGTTTTTAATAAAAGTAATTTAATAAAAAGAGGAGGCGATGGAACTCCTCTCCCAGATAATTCAGCCCCTGGTGATTTTATTTCTGATTACAAAAGCTTAGATCTAACTATAGATTCAAAATTACAGAAAGCATCATTCAATGCCTTATCAAAGCAAGTAAGCAAATGGAAAGCAAAGAAGGGATTTGCCATAGTTATGGATGTTAATAATGGTCGGATTCTCTCGTTGGTTGCAGTCCCGTCATATGATCCAAATAAATTTTGGCAGTATGATTCTGAACTCTTTAGGGGTTGGTATTCTCAAGATCTATTTGAGCCTGGTTCAACTTTTAAACCTATTAATCTTGCCTTGGCTTTAGAAGAAAAAGTAATCCAGAAAGATGGAGTAGTGGAAGATATTGGAAAGATTAATGTTGGTGGATGGACACTTTTTAACTGGGATAAAAAAGGTAATGGATACATTGACTATCCAAAAGTTTTGCAGGTTTCAAGTAATGTTGGGATGGTAAAAATAATGCAAAATTTAGACCCCACAATCTATTGGGATTGGCTACATAATTTAGGTATAAATAAAAATTTAGAGACTGACTTATTTGAATCAACTGCTGGCCAATTAAAGAGAAAAGATTTATTTGTGAATCAATCAATTGAACCTGCCGTAACTTCTTTTGGTAAAGGATTCTCAATCTCGCCACTTAAATTGGTTCAACTTCATGCGGCTCTAGCAAATGGGGGTTTTGAAGTGACGCCTCATGTAACCTCAACTTTCAAAGAAAAATTTAAAAAAAATCCAAAAAAACAATTTTTTTCACAAGAGGTTTCTAAAATTGTTCTCGAATGGATGGAGAGTGTAGTTGAAAAAGGTAGTGGATTTGGAGCAAAAATCGAGGGTTATAGGATAGCTGGGAAAACGGGTACTTCTCAAAAAGCCATAAATGGTTCGTATACAAGTAAAAAAGTTTGTAGTTTTGTCGCGACATTACCAGTTAATGATCCAAAATTTGCTGTCCTTGTAGTCGTTGATGAGCCATCTAAATCATATGCATATGGTTCAACTGTTGCTGTACCTGTAGCGAAACAAATTATCGAGAGTTTGATAGTAATTGAAAAAATACCTCCAAATATTAAAGATCACGGAATGATTGTTAAAAAACCCTAAAATTTTCAATTTTTATAAATATTTAGTTCATTATCTGATGATTTCATTAGGAATAAAAGCTAGTTTATGAATATATATGATTATCTAGAAATGAAATCAATTTTAGAACAATTGTCCTCAATGACCGTTGTTGTTGCTGATACTGGAGATTTAGATTCGATAAAAAAATTTCAACCAAGGGACGCCACCACCAATCCATCGCTAATACTTGCTGCTGCTAAGAACCCTGATTATGTGAAATTGATTGATAAAGCTTTAGAGAGTTCACAAAATGCTTTGCCCGAAGAATTCTCTGAATTTGAATTAATCAAAGAAACTGTTGACCAAGTTTCAGTATTTTTTGGAAAAGAAATATTGAAAATTATTTCAGGGCGTGTATCTACAGAAGTTGATGCAAGACTGAGCTTTGACACTGAAGCTACGGTAGAAAAAGCAAGAAAATTGATCAATCTTTATAAAAATTTTGGAATTGAAAAGGAAAGAATTTTAATTAAGATTGCCGCAACTTGGGAGGGAATTAAGGCAGCTGAAATTTTGGAAAAAGAGGGTATTAAGTGCAACTTAACTTTACTTTTTAACTTCTGCCAAGCTGTAACTTGTGCCAATGCAAAGATAACTCTAATTTCTCCCTTCGTTGGCCGTATATTAGATTGGCATAAAGCAAAAACTGGTAAAACTAGTTTTGCTGGTTCTGAAGACCCTGGTGTTATTTCGGTTACACAAATATACAATTACTTTAAAGAAAAGGGATTCAAGACAGAAGTAATGGGAGCGAGTTTTAGAAATCTCGATGAAATAAAAGAATTAGCAGGTTGCGATCTTTTAACAATCGCACCAAAATTTCTTGAGGAACTTAAACAAGAAAAAGGAGAGTTAGTTAGGAAATTAAATGTAAGTACCCAAATAAATAATTCTATTGATTACGAATTTGAAGAAAAAGATTTCAGATTAAGTATGTTAGAAGATCAAATGGCAAGTGAAAAGCTTAGTGAAGGTATCACTGGATTCAGTAAGGCTATAGAAGAATTAGAAGAGCTGCTTCTAGAGAGATATTCAGAGATTAAAAATCATAAATTGATTTCTGCTAATTAAATTAAAGTTCGAATTGAAAAAGAATTAAGCCCCCCTTTTTGTTAAAAGTCGTCTGATAACTCTTTTTGCAATATCTTCATAACTCATTTCTCCTGATAATATTTGTGCAATACGTTTAGGTGCTGTTTTTCTTTTGACACCTAATTGATATCCAGTTCTGGGAAATCTATAAAATACTTGGGCTATTCTCCTTCCCCAAGCCATTGATTTCCCCCAAATGTTATTAATTTTCTTCGTATAAAGATTAAAATCATCTACTTTCCCAGATAGGAACTGATCTATGTATTCTGCAGCATAAAAACTGCTAATTAAAGATGGTCTAATCCCTTCAGCTAAAAATGGATCACATAGAGATGCTGCATCTCCAACCGCTAAAACTTTGTCACCATTAATTGAGTGGAAGCCATTCCATATTCTCAGTTTCTTACTAATTGTTTTATTAGGAAAATCATCAAAACCGAAGCTTCTGATAACTTGTTTATTTATAGCCTGATTTTCTAAGAGACCATTATTTATAAAAGTACCTAAACCAATATTTAAGCTTTCTCTTAGGGGGAATGCCCATGCAAAACCATATTTTATAAATCCAAACTCAAATCTAACTGCATCTCTAGGTATTTCACCTAACCCTTTCAATCTTAATGAGATTGTGTTGGCAAATTTCGGATTTCTTGGCCCTAAATTGAAATAACTCGCCCATTTCGATTGGGAGCCATCTGCAATTACAAGAAATTCTGTAGTATATTTTATTTTGTTATTGCAAGTAATTTCCCATTTATCATTTTTTTTTATAATTTTTTCTATCAATAATGGTCTCATTATCTGAGCTCCATTACTCAAGGATTCATCAATTAATAATTGATCTAGTTTTTCTCTTTTAACAATCCAAAATGGGGATTCACCAGTCAGATCAGCAGTTACATTATCTGCAGCCTTCCATCTGAATTCAACATTTTTAATTTTTGATTCTATGCAATCTTCTATATTTAAAGGAAGAAATCTTTGCATTGAAGATGCCATCCCACCTGCACATGGTTTGTAATCTTGGGATTTTTCTTTTTCAATAATTAAAACTGAATATCCTTTCTTTGATAGGTTAAGAGCAGTGGAAGATCCTGATAGACCTCCACCAATTATTACAACGTCAAATTCTGTCAAACTTTTAGAATTTCCTTTTCTTTCTCAGACAATTTAGTTTCTATTAAAGCGATATATTTATCAGTAATTTTCTGAATTTCAGATTGATTATCTCTCGATTCGTCAATTGAAATAAGGCCATCTTTTTCGTCTTTTTTTTCTTTATCAACAGCATCTCTTCTGATATTTCTCAAGGCTACTTTTCCTTCCTCAGCATATTTAGAGGCTAATTTACAAAATTCTTTTCTTCTTTCTTCTGTTAAAGGAGGAACATTTATTCTTATTACTTTCCCATCATTATTTGGAGTAATACCTAAATCACTCATAGAAATAGATTTCTCTATCGCTTGTAAACATGAAATATCGAAAGGTTGTATTGAGATTGTTTGTGAATCAACAGTACTTATAGTGGCAAGCGACTTGATTGGTGTTTCTGCTCCGTAGTACTCAACACTTACTCTGTCTAACAAGGAAGCGTTAGCTCTACCTGTCCTAATTGTATTAAAGTTTCTTTGTGTGGCTTCAATACTTTTATTCATATTTTCTTGAATTTCTTTTTCTTTCATAATTAAAAAAATTAAATGATCTTTAACTAATTAAAGAGCCTATTGGCTCACCAGCAACAGCTTTAGAAATGTTCCCTTTTTTGAATATATCAAAAACCATAATTGGGATATTATTATCTTTGCAAAGTGCAATTGCAGTACTGTCCATTACTGCAATTTCATCAGTAAGAACTTGTTGATAACTGAGAGAGGAATATTTTTTTGCATCTTTAAATTGATTTGGATCACGATCGTATACTCCATCAACCTTAGTAGCCTTCATAACAACTTCAGCGTTTATCTCTGCTGCCCTCAATGCCGCTGTAGTATCAGTTGTAAAAAAAGGATTTCCGCATCCACCTCCGAAGACTACAACTCTACCTTTTTCTAGGTGCCTTATGGCTCTTCTTCTGATGTAGGGTTCGGCAATTTCCTGCATTTCGATTGCTGTTTGCACTCTGGTTGCAACTCCTACTCTTTCAAGACCATCTTGAAGTGAAATTGCATTCATTACTGTTGCTAGCATCCCTACATAATCAGCAGTTGCGCGATCCATTCCGTCTGCAGATCCTTTAAGCCCCCTAAAAATGTTTCCACCACCAACAACTATTGCAAGTTGTACATTATTTTCTACTACTTTTGAAACATCCTCTGCAATTGATTGAACTATAGCAGGATCAATACCATAAGGTTTTTCACCCATTAGTGCTTCACCACTAAGTTTTAAGAGAACTCTTTTGTAAGTCATTCAATAATTGTACTTTTAAGACCTTAGCAAGTAAATGTGCCAAATTTATTTTTTGTTCAGATATTGCTTGCGTCTTTAAACATTTCTAAACCTGTCTAAATAAAATCAAATAAAATTTACTTCAACTAAAATTCAACACACTTTTGTGCTTTTATTCCTTGCTCTTTGAAAGGATGTCTTATTAGTTTCATTTCTGTAACTAGATCAGCGTAATTGATGATTAAATCAGATGCTCCCCTTCCAGTTAAAACAATATGATTTTTTCTATTATTTAAGCTTTTTAAAAAAGTGATTATTTCTTCGGGTGCAAGATAACCAAGTTTTGTCGCAATATTGATTTCATCAAGAATGATAAGTTTATAAGATTCGTTTTGTATGTATTTTTTAGCTAGTTGCCACGCCTCTTGAACTAATTTTTCATCTCTTATTCTGTCTTGTGTTTCCCAAGTAAATCCCTCTCCTAATGAATGCCAAGATATGTTTGAAGACAAGCTTTTAAGTGCTTTTTCCTCTCCAGTGGTCCAGCCTCCTTTGATAAATTGAATTATTGCTACTTTGTAGCCATGCCCTATCGTCCTTAAAGCCATACCTAAAGATGCAGTTGTCTTGCCCTTGCCATTTCCTGTGAAAACAATCAATAACCCTTTTTTTGTTTTTCTAATTTGCAGTCTTTCGGCTTGAATATCTTTTCTTTGCTGCATTCTTTTTTTATATGAGCTTTCATCGATATCCGGTGATAACTTACCTCCCATTCCAAGTTTATTTGCTTGATTATCGAGGTTAAATATTTTCTCGGAAGATGAAGGTTTTTCTTGCATATGACCCTTATTTTTATTTAATTATTATAAATCTTTAAATATTTTTAACTCTTTTAACTTTTAGAAGTGCATTATTTACTGCCTGTTGTTGATCTCTTTTAGTAATCCAGTGGTGATAAGTTTGAGTATGTAAACTAACAGAATGTCCCATCATTCTGGCGGCCACAGTATCAGGTAAATCATAAAAAATTGTTCTAACTGCCCAGGCATGTCTTAGATCATAAGGTTTTATTTGTAAAGAGTAACGCTTGAACTGGTCTGTAATTTTTTTCCCAATATTCTGTAAGGTTGTAATTTTAAGGTCTCTATTAATATTTGGTAGAAGTTCTGGATTCTCACCAAGTTTTGATAATTCGAACTTTTCCACCCATTCAGGATGAAAAGGCCAAACTTGATGTTCCCCAGTTTTAGTCGTAGGTAAAACCCTAATAATTTTGTCCCCAAAATTAGTAAGAGAACTTAAATCACAAAAAAATACTTCATGATTTCTTAATCCATATGTAGCCATCAGACCAAAAACAAATTTCCAAGACTTATTTGGTATTGTCTCCCATAGTTTCTCTATTAATTCGTCTTTAGGTAGATCCCTAAATCCTGCTTTGTTCAGACCATATCCTCTAGAATTTAATTTCCAATCTTCTGGTAGTTTAATGTCCAAAAACTTAGCTAAAACACTTAAAGAAGTAGCGCATTGTTTCCTACTTCTTGTACCTTCCTTATAACTTTCAAGTGTTTTTTGAAATATTTTTTCTAAACCTTCATTCTCATAGTCATTGTAAATATTTAGGATTCTTTTCATATATGGTTTGTAAGAACTTCTCCAAGTAGTTTTTCTAGTGCTGGTTCGAAAATCACTTTTATTTTCTTTAAAAAAAAATTCCTCAAATTGATTTAATCTATTTGGGAATTCAAAACCATCTTTTATTTCCTTTTTATAAGGTTTGCCTATCCAATTAATCCAATCAAATTGATTCAATTCCAATTGTAAATTGATTAATTGTAATTTTTTTTTGGCTTCCTCTAATCCAGAAATATCAGCCTTTAAGCCAAGAGATATTCTTTGAATTTTATAATTATTGTTATCTTCTTTGGAGGGTAGCGAACCACGAATATTTAATTTCTCACCCCTTTTCTCAATTTTAAGCTTACTGCCTTGAGTAGCAAATTTATCATTGACATTATTAATTTCCTGAATTACGTTCATTTACTTATATAATTGACCATATGATGGCGTTTTTAATGTTGATTTTCAATCTCCATAAATTTTAAATGGATAAAATAGGCGTCTTACTAATGAATTTAGGAGGGCCTGAACGCATTACTGATGTCGGCCCATTCTTATACAATCTTTTTTCTGATCCAGAAATTATCAGGACACCTTTCCCTGTTTTTCAAAAGCCGCTAGCTTGGTTAATTAGCACTCTTAGGAGTACTACTTCACAAAAGGCTTACCTTTCTATAGGTGGAGGTTCACCCATCAGAAGGATAACTGAACAACAAGCAAGAGAATTACAATCTAAATTAAGGAACAAGGGATTTAACGCTACTACCTACATTGCAATGAGGTACTGGCATCCTTTTACCGAGTCAGCAATTGCTGATATGAAAGCAGATGGCATAGATCAAGTAGTTGTAATACCGTTGTATCCACATTTTTCGATAAGTACAAGTGGTTCGAGCTTTAGGGAATTAAAAAAATTGCGAGATTCTGATGATGAATTTAAGAAGGTTCCAATGAGATGTGTAAGAAGTTGGTTCAGTCAAGCAGGTTACTTAAAGTCTATGGTTGAATTAATTTCTGAACAAATTTCACTTTGTGAATCACCTTCAAAAGCCCATATATTTTTCACTGCTCATGGAGTTCCTAAGAGTTACGTAGAGGAAGCTGGAGACCCTTACAAACAACAAATTGAAGATTGTTCTTTATTAATCATTAATGAGTTGGAAAAATTTTTAGGGCATAGTAACCCTCATACACTTTCTTATCAAAGTAGAGTTGGCCCTGTTGAATGGTTGAAGCCTTATACAGAAGAAGTGTTAGCTGATCTTGGACGGTCAAATGTTAATGATCTAATTGTGGTCCCTATAAGTTTCGTTGGAGAGCATATCGAAACATTGCAAGAAATTGATATTGAATATAAAGAAATTGCTGAAAAGGCTGGTATTAAAAACTTCCGGAGAGTTAAGGCTTTAAATACTCACCCTACTTTTATTGAAGGTCTTAGTGATCTTGTGATTTCCTGCTTGGAAGGACCTCTTGTTAATTTAGAAGAGGCATCACAGTTGCCTGAAAAAGTTAAGCTTTATCCTCAAGAGAAGTGGCAATGGGGTTGGAATAATAGTTCAGAAGTGTGGAACGGAAGGGTCGCAATGATTATTTTTCTTGTGCTTTTTATTGAACTTATTTCAGGCTCTGGACCTCTACATAAATTAGGCATTTTATAAAAGAACAATTGAAATTTATTAGACAATTTTTAATTTATTAAAAGATTATTTTGAATACATTTCTGACATTACATTTCTAAATGAGGCAAAAGTATTTAATTAAGTTTAAAATTTATAGTAAATATTGAATTTCTTTAGTGACTCTTACTTCGAGATCCTTTTCAAAGGGTAGTTCAAAACATGAAAATCCAGTTTGGATAACTGGTGCAGATGCACTAATGGATTCTTTGAAAATTCATGGAGTAAAAGTAATATTTGGATATCCTGGGGGAGCCATACTACCAATATATGATTCTGTTCATAAGGCAGAACAAGAAGGTTGGTTAAAGCATTATATGGTTAGGCATGAACAAGGTGGTTCACATGCTGCTGATGGATATGCAAGATCTACTGGTGAAGTAGGAGTATGTTTTGGGACCTCAGGTCCAGGGGCAACAAATTTGGTGACAGGAATTGCCACTGCGCAAATGGATTCAGTCCCCCTAGTTGTAGTCACAGGTCAAGTCCCAAGACCTGCTATAGGGACAGACGCGTTTCAAGAAACTGATATTTTTGGCATAACTCTTCCAATCGTGAAACATTCATGGGTAGTGAGAGATCCTTCAGATATCGCGAAAGTAGTTTCTGAAGCTTTTTTTATAGCCTCATCTGGAAGGCCTGGCCCTGTTTTAATTGATATACCCAAAGATGTAGGTCAGGAGTTCTTTAATTACCAAAGAGTTTTGCCTGGTGAGATTATTCCTAAGGGATTTAAAAGGAATGGTGAAATTAATGATTGCGATATCAATAAAGCAATTAAATTAATAGAAGATTCTGAAAGGCCTCTTTTATACGTGGGAGGTGGAGCAATATCTTCAGGGGCTCATGATGAAATAAAAACTTTGGCAAATAATTATCAAATACCAGTTACCACAACCTTAATGGGGAAGGGCGCCTTTGATGAGAAAGACAATTTATCATTAGGTATGTTAGGAATGCATGGAACTGCTTACGCAAATTTTGCTGTTACAGAATGCGATCTTTTAATTGCTATTGGAGCTAGATTCGATGATAGGGTGACAGGAAAATTAGATACTTTTGCACCTAATGCAAAGGTAATTCATATAGATATCGACCCAGCAGAAGTTAATAAAAATAGACGTGTAGATGTTGCAATTGTTTCTGATGTTTCAAAAGCTGTTCTCAAAATTAATGAACAATCTCTAAAAAACAAATTTACTTGTAAGACGAAAAACTGGTTAGAAAAAATTGATTTTTGGAAAAATAAACACCCTTTATATGACCCGCCTAAAGAGGGAGAAATTTATCCTCAGGAGGTTCTCTTAAAAGTGAGGGAACTTTTACCAGAAGCTTATGTAACTACAGATGTAGGACAACATCAAATGTGGGCTGCTCAATATCTTAGGAATTCTCCTAGAAAATGGATTAGTAGTGCAGGTTTAGGAACTATGGGTTTTGGATTGCCAGCGGCAATTGGAGTAAAAGCAGCCTTACCTAATTCAGATGTAATTTGTATTGCAGGAGATGCAAGTGTTTTGATGAATATTCAAGAATTAGGAACTTTATCTCAATATGGCCTAAAGGTGAAATTGATTATTATTAATAATCGCTGGCAAGGGATGGTAAGACAATGGCAGGAAAGTTTCTACGATGAAAGATATTCTTCATCTGATATGAGTTGTGGTGAACCTGATTTTGTAAAACTTGCTGAGTCTTTTGGAGTGAAAGGATACTTAATTTCTGATAGAAAACAATTACAGAATGAATTAAAAAATGCGCTTGATCATGACGGCCCTGCATTGATTAATATCCTTGTCAGAAGAAGTGAAAATTGTTATCCAATGGTTCCTCCTGGTAAAAGTAATGCTCAAATGGTTGGATATGTTAATTGCGAAGACTAATTTTTTTTTAATTCGTCATTTAAATAAAATTAACTTTAAGATAATTTATAAACTCAGATATCTCAGAATTGAAAAAATTATCAAAAATTTTATTATAGTTTTCTTGATTGTTCTTAATCCTGTAATAGTAAACTCTGCCGAAATTCTTCAAGTTAAAAGTTCAAATACTATTTTGGTAGGGGATCAAAATAGGAATTTAATGATTGAACTATTTTGTGTAGATGTAAATAAAAATGATGAGCTAGAAGCAACTAATTTACTTAAGAGTGAATTCCCAAGGGGAAGCAAAGTGAAAATAAAGCCTTTTGGTTTCAAAGAGAATGTTTTGTTAGCCAAAGTTTTTAATATTAAAGGTACTAAGGAGATGACCGAATTATTAGTCTCTAAAAACTTAACTAGTGAAATTTGTCCGAGTTAATTATCTCTATGAGCAAATAAAATTCCATTGTCTTAAAAATGTTTTGCTCCTTCTCCAGGAATTAAATTCATTTTTTAATTTGTATGTGCATAAATTTGAGATATCTATATTTGTATTGGGAATGTTCTCATTTAAAAGTTGTCTAAAAGCAGATCTTTTAAGGTCAAGTTGATTCAAGTTTTGCTTTTTGAAGTAATTTGAATCACTAAAACAAAAATCTTTTTTGGCTTTAGTCAAAGGTACAGTTATATTTTTGTTTTCGGCCTTTCTATAAAATTCTTTGAGTATCATTTTATCAACTAGATAATGTTCCTTCGAAATCGCTGGTCCTATTGCAACAAGTAAGTTTTCTCTAGATGTTCCTAAATTATCAAAAATTTTAACCAGATTTTTTATTATTTTTTTTTCTAAGCCTTTTCTTCCACAATGCAAGGCTGCTACATTTCTTGAACTTTTATCTGCAAAAAAAATTGGCATACAATCAGCAGTGTAAACCCATAAGTTTTGATTGCATTTATTACCGACAAGACCATCTGCATCAGTCTTAATGCCCTCTGCAGAATGAGATCCAAATACTATTACATTACTGTGAATTTGATTAGAAACACAATTTATGTAATTTTCATTAAAGTGATTACCTAATAATTGAAGAAATTTCTCAGAGCTTGAATTCGTAAAAAATGCATGTTTGAAATTATTTTGACTAAGAATAGGTGAGGAATAATACTCAAATTTTTTGTTCTGAACAAAAATCTCATCTTTTGAGAAATATATTTCTTCGTAAGGAATAGTTATAGTTCCTGCTCCTAAGCTGAATTTATGAAATTAATTCAATATCTCTCAAGATCCAGAATCCCGCAAATTTTTCGATGTATGGCGTTGACTGTATGGAAATAAATTGATAACCAAAAGAATTATTTTTATTCTCTAAAAACTTTGTACTCAAAATGTTTGCATCTTTTTCTGGCAAATCAGTTACTAGCCACTTATCGTCTTCTGAAGCTTCGAGGATAAGTTGGTTCTTATTGATGACTAATTTAATAGGTTCTAAACAACTGAACCATGCAGAAAGTGCTAAAGATCTATCTTTGCTAAAAAGTCTTAATCCTGGAACTAAGTAATTATCATCTAAATTTTGTTGAATTGGGAAAATATCACCAAATTCCATAGGCCAATTTTCTGCTGATTTTAATTCCCCAATTGATATTTCAGAGATAGTTAAAGCATCACCCCTTACTGCTTCTGGTAGAGGTTGAGGAGGGTTTTCCATCTTAGAAGTAAAAGTAGGAGCTAGTACACCTCTTACGTAGCCTTTTTCCTTTGGATAAATCTCTTTTTCGAGAAATTCGATCCTATCTAATAAACCGTAAGTTCTCCTACTAACAAGTGCCTCAATACTTAAGGACTCCAGAGATTTCTTAATGATCGATTTCATTGACGACCTCCAGAATCGAACTATTGAAGGTTTCGCGAACCCTTGTTTTCTTGCTTCACTTATTGCTTCATTTAATGCCTGTGTAAGCCATACTGAATTAACTTCATTGGCAGGGCATTTTTTGTTCCAAAAAAAAATATCTTTTGTCTTGTAACTTCTTGAAGAGCAAATAATTAACTCCCACCTTTTTTTTCCATTTGCTTCAATAATTGGTCTTGAGTAAAAGTCTAATTCCCAATCTGTAATTTTATATTTGAGACTTGACTCCATTTTTTTGTTGATGTTCATTTATCCTGATCTTTTTTATCGAAGAGTGCTTTGGTTTTTAATGCTCTCTCTGTGGCTTCTTGCATAACCTTTTGCTTATCAATAATTAATTCTCCTGCAGAGTTTTCTAGGAGTGCTGTATTAAGACCGATGCGCCCTTTTTCGAGGTCAATTTCAGAAATTAAAGCTTTTATAATTTCCCCTTCTCTAAAAACTTCTCTTAAGGAACGAATCGATCCGTTTGTTAGTGAGGATTGATGAAGAAGTCCACTAGCTCCTCCTAAATCGATAAAGAAGCCATATGGTTTTACGGCTAAAACTTCTCCTTCAATTAATTGACCTAATTCTAGACTTGTAAGTTTAGAGACCAATGATGCTTTCTTTTCAGAGAGAACTAGTTTTCTGGATTCTGGATTAACCTCAAGAAACGCTACTTTTAGAGTTTTGCCAACAAAAGATTGATAATCTTGACCATCTTCAAGTTGGGATCTTGGGATGAAACCTCTCAATCCATCTACATCACATGTAAGCCCACCTCTATTAAATCCATTAATTAAAACGTCAATTAATTCTCCATTTTTTGCGGAACTTGATACTTTCTCCCAACTTTGCCTGAGAATTAATGCCCGAGCGCTCACTGTTACCATCCCATCAGCATTTTGTTCTTTGATAACCAAAACTTCCATTTCAAGACCTATGGAAAACTTTTCTTTAAAGTTAGTTATCACACCCAAACCGCATTCTTTTTTGGGCATATAACCAGGTGCTTTACCACCAATGTCAACATATAGTCCATCACTTTCGATTGCTATAACCTTACCTGAAATTGTTTCTCCTGTAGCCCCAATTGGCTCATTTGCATTTAAAGCCTCCAAAAAAGCACTTTCATCAAAATCGAATTCATCAACTGTTCTTTCTAGTTGAAAATCTTTGTTTTGCTCAGAAAAATTAAGAGGTCTATTTAAGTCTTGTTTAGGTAAATCTTGTTGAGTTATATCAAAATCCCTAATTATTTCATCACTTTCCTCAATTTTTTTTACTGTATCATTTTTAATAAATTGAGGTTTGATTGCAATATTTTCTTTTTTAATTTCTTCTTGCGAATTGGTTTGCTCATTGGCTAATTCTGGAGATTTTTTTTGAGTATCTTTCTTGCTTATGTGAAGAACCTGAAGAGGTTTTTTATTGCCCTTTGGTTGGGTATTCTCTTGGGCATTTTTATTACTGACTCCCATCGTAGGTAAAATAAGAATAATTAATTATTAACATACTCTAAATGTTAGTACTCAAAATTAAAATTAATGAACTTTAAACCAATACCTAATAAATTTGAATATTTAAATTGGCAAGAAATTGAGTGTGTCGCAAAAAACAAAAGATCTACAGTGATTTGGCCATTCGGCGCTGTTGAGCAACATGGGCCTCATTTGCCTCTTGCTACAGATAGTATTTTTGTTGATGAAATTATTAACGAAGTTTTTAAATTATTCTCTGCCGATATTCCAATAAAAAAACTTCCAACTCAATATATTGGTTTTTCTCCAGAACATAAGGGTTTTGCCGGGACAATTTCACTTTCCTCCAATTTAATAACCTCAATTATTAAGGAAGTCGGTGGTCAATTATCTGAAATGGGTTTTAAAAGATTGATATTGATTAATGGACATGGAGGTCAAATTTCACTATTAAATACAGCTGCAAGAGAGCTAAGAAGTTTCGCACCAGGGATGGCAGTTTTCCCTTGTTTCTTATGGAGTGGTGTTAATGGATTAAGTGAATTATTAACAAAAACTGAGATCGAGGATGGGCTTCATGCTTCTTTAGCTGAAACAAGTTTGATGCTGGCTTTAAAACCAGAATTAGTAGGTGATGAACGCCCAAATGAAGTTATTAAAGGCCAGATTCCAGAAGGTTGGAGTTTAGAGGGCAATGCGCCTACTGCTTGGCTTACTGACGACTTCAGTAAATCAGGTGTTATAGGAGATAGTAGAGGGGCAAATAAGTCTTTAGGTAAAAATTTAAAGGAATTATTGATTAATCATTGGTTCAAATTGATTATGAATCTGATGCAATCAGATTGGCCTAACAATTATTAGATAAGTTTAAGTAAGAAATGTGACTTAACAATTGAAAATATTTTCATGATATTTAAATAAACTCTCTATAATCATGTAATATTCATGCATAATGAGCTAAAGATTACTGACATGCAAACTCTAGAATCCAATAAAAAAACTATTGAAGAATCGACTAATCCGATATCTTTAGATTTGCCAGACTTCACTACAGATTCTTATAAGGATGCATATAGCAGAATAAATGCAATTGTTATAGAGGGAGAGCAAGAGGCTCATGATAATTACATTTCAATAGCAACTTTAATTCCAAATGAATTAGAGGAGTTAACTAAATTGGCCAGAATGGAAATGAAGCATAAGAAAGGGTTTACTGCTTGCGGAAGAAATTTAGGAGTAGTAGCTGATATGGAATTTGCAAAAAAATTCTTTTCTAAATTACATGGTAATTTTCAAGTTGCTCTTGAAAAAGGAAATTTAACAACATGTCTTTTAATACAAGCTATCTTAATTGAAGCATTTGCAATTTCTGCTTATAACGTCTATATAAGAGTTGCGGATCCTTTTGCAAAAAAAATAACAGAGGGAGTGGTTAAAGATGAATATCTTCATTTAAATTATGGTCAAGAGTGGCTTAAAGAGAATCTATCTACTTGTAAAGAGGAACTGATGGAAGCTAATAAGGTTAATCTTCCGTTAATTAAAAAGATGTTAGATGAAGTAGCCGATGACGCATCAGTTTTAGCTATGGACAGAGAAGAATTAATGGAAGAATTCATGATTGCTTATCAAGATACATTGATGGAAATAGGTCTAGATAATAGAGAAATTGCAAGAATGGCTATGGCGGCTATCGTCTGATTACATTTCTAGTTAATTAAGGATTTTTAATAATTAATCAATCCTATTTAAGTCGTTACCTCTGTGCTATTGTTCATAACATCGTATAGAACCATTTATAAATTTTAAATGTTTGGGTTAATAGGCCACTCAACCAGTTTTGAAGATGCAAAAAGAAAAGCTTCGATGCTAGGCTTTGATCATATTGCTGATGGCGACTTGGATGTTTGGTGTACTGCTCCTCCTCAGCTTGTTGAAAATGTAGAAGTTAAGAGTGCTACTGGAATATCTATTGAAGGTTCTTATATAGATTCGTGCTTTGTTCCTGAAATGCTTTCTAGGTTTAAAACGGCTAGAAGAAAAGTACTAAATGCTATGGAGCTAGCTCAGAAAAAAGGAATTAACATTACCGCTTTAGGAGGATTTACTTCTATTATTTTTGAGAATTTTAATCTTCTACAGCATAAACAAATTAGAAATACTTCATTAGAGTGGGAAAGGTTTACTACTGGCAATACTCATACTGCCTGGGTTATTTGTAAGCAACTAGAAATAAATGCGCCTCGCATTGGGATAGACCTTAAAAAAGCAACTGTTGCTGTAATTGGAGCTACAGGTGATATTGGTAGTGCTGTTTGTAGATGGCTTATCAATAAAACTGGGATTTCAGAACTTCTTATGGTAGCAAGACAACAAGAGCCATTAGCTTTGTTGCAAAAAGAATTAGACGGTGGCACCGTAACAAGCTTAAATGAGGCATTGCCTCAGGCGGATATTGTTGTATGGGTTGCAAGTATGCCTAAAACTATTGAAATTGATACAGATAACTTAAAAAAACCATGTTTAATGATTGATGGCGGATACCCCAAAAATCTTGATGAGAAATTTCAGAGTGAAAATATTCATGTTTTAAAAGGAGGTATAGTAGAGTTTTTCAATGATATTGGTTGGAATATGATGGAACTTGCGGAAATGCAAAACCCTCAGCGAGAGATGTTTGCTTGTTTTGCGGAAGCTATGATTTTAGAATTTGAAAAGTGTCATACAAACTTTAGTTGGGGAAGAAATAATATTTCCCTTGAAAAGATGGAGTTTATTGGAGCAGCTTCTTTAAAGCATGGTTTTTCTGCGATTGGACTTGATAAGCAGCCTAAAGTATTAACTGTATAAATTATGGCTAAACGTTACCTCCTTGATTTTGAAAAGCCTCTTGTTGAACTTGAGAAACAGATAGAGCAAATTAAAGAATTAGCTCGAGATTCAGAGGTAGATGTTAGTCAACAGCTTCTGCAGCTTGAAACATTGGCTGCTAGGAGAAGAGAAGAAATATTTAAATCTCTCACCCCTGCACAAAAGATTCAGGTAGCTAGACATCCTCAAAGACCTAGTACTTTGGATTTTGTTCAAATGTTTTGTGATGACTGGATCGAATTACATGGAGATAGAAATGGTGGCGATGATATGGCACTAATTGGTGGGATAGGTTCGATAAATAATAGACCAGTGTTGATGTTAGGACATCAGAAAGGAAGGGATACAAAAGAAAATGTAGTAAGAAACTTTGGGATGGCGAAACCAGGAGGTTACAGAAAAGCCCTTAGATTAATGCAGCACGCAAATAGATTCTCTTTGCCAATTCTTACATTTATTGATACTCCTGGAGCTTATGCTGGTTTAAAAGCTGAAGAACAAGGGCAAGGGGAGGCTATTGCCAGAAACCTTCGAGAGATGTTTGGATTGAAAGTTCCAATTGTCGCTACTGTCATTGGAGAAGGAGGTTCAGGAGGTGCACTTGGAATAGGTGTTGCCGATAGGTTACTAATGTTTGAACACAGTGTTTACACAGTTGCTAGTCCGGAAGCATGTGCATCAATTTTATGGAGAGATGCTGCGAAGGCACCAGAAGCTGCATCAGCACTTAAAATTACAGGTAAAGATTTACTTAAATTAGGGATAATAGATGAGGTATTGCCAGAACCTTCTGGAGGGAATAATTGGGCTCCTTTAGATGCTGGAAACACACTAAAAGAGGCTATTGAGAAACACCTTAATGCTTTACTGCAAATCCCTGAAGACGAATTAATTGAGGAAAGATACAAAAAGTTTAGGGTTTTAGGTAAATTTATCGAAGCAAATAATATTGAAGAGATTTATAGTGAAATCCCTCAAAAAACTGAATAAATTGAAACTAGCTTTTATAACAGGTGCTACGAAAGGTATTGGTAGATCTACAGCAATTACTTTTGCCAATGCTGGCTGGGATTTAATTTTACTCTCCAGGAATATGGATCTAATGGAGAAACTAAAGAGCGAACTGTTAACCACTAAATCAAAAATTTACCTAGTAAAATGTGATTTAACTAATTCTCTAGAAATAGAGCATTGTGTTAAAGAAGCAATTGAGAAGTATGGGTGCCCTTCAGTATTGATAAATAATGCCGGCTGCGCATTTAATGGGCCTTTAGTTGAAATGGATTTAGGTGAATGGGAACAAACTATTCAAATAAACCTCACAAGTGTTTTTCAAATTTGTAGTTCAATAATTCCTCAAATGAGAAAAAATGGTGGTTTAGTTATTAATGTTAGTAGTCATGCCTCTTATAATGCATTCCCTCAATGGGGAGCCTATTGCATCTCAAAATCGGCACTAGCAATGTTTACTAAATGCTTGAGGGAAGAGGAGAGATCTAATTCAATAAGAGCATGCACAATAACTTTAGGCTCAGTAAATACTCCTCTTTGGGACTCAGAATCTATCAATGCTGATTTTGATAGAACTTCTATGCTCTCCTCAAGCGAAGTATCAGATACAATTCTCTATATGGCTCAACAACCTGAATCACAACTGATTGAAGACTTAACTTTAATGCCCTCTGGAGGAGCCTTTTAAACAATCTGTTTATCGGCCTAATCTCAAAACAGTGATTTTTTTTAGTGCTATTTGAGCCCGATTGAACAAGAGAATGTGATATAGTATATAAGCAATCAAGCTTTTGGAAGATACAGTTAATTAAGTTGCATACAATTTTCTGTTTAGAATTTTATGACCTCTACATTACCCAACGATAATATTAGAAACTTTGACGACCAGATTACCAACAAATTAATTTCTGAAATTATAAGAGACAGAATTAAGAATTCTGGGACAAGATTTAGTGCTAATGATAATATTTCTGACTTTATAAATCCTGGTGAATTAGAAATTTTAGAAAAAGAAGTAGCCTCAAGAGTTAAAGACTTACTAAAGTCTCTCGTAATAGATGTTGAAAATGATCATAATACTCAAGAAACTGCTGAAAGAGTTTCAAAAATGTATTTAAATGAAGTTTTTAAAGGCAGATATCATGAACAACCTAAAGTTACGAGTTTCCCTAATGACAAGAATCTTGATGAAATTTATACGGTTGGCCCAATTTCTGTCAGATCTGCATGTTCACATCACTTAGTTCCAATTCTAGGAGAGTGTTGGATAGGTATTAAACCTGGAAATAAAGTCATAGGGCTTTCAAAATTTGCGAGAGTTGCTGATTGGGTTTTTTCAAGACCTCATATTCAGGAAGAAGCTGTAATGATTCTTGCAGATGAAATTGAAAAACTATGCGAACCTAAAGGTTTAGGCATTATTGTAAAGGCCCAACATTATTGTATGAAGTGGAGGGGAGTCAAAGAACCAAATACAAGTATGATTAATTCTGTGGTGAGAGGCGATTTTAGGCACGATTTAAGTTTAAAACAAGAATTTTTTGAGCTTGTAAAACAGCAGTCTGCTACTAATAATTACTAATTTCTTTTCAATAATTTTAAAAGATCCTCTGTTTTTTTAATATCTTTTAAACCTGGAGATATTTCAATACTACTTGAAATATCTAATCCATTTGGTTTGAAATCAGTAAGGATTTCATCAATCCATTCAATTGATATTCCACCAGCTAACCACCATGGTTTGCTGAAGTGCAAATTCTTTAGATGTATAGAATTTATTTTTTTCCCTGAACCTCCATAAGTTTCTTTATTCCAAGAATCAAGTAATATCGCATCTACAAAATCCTCAAAAGGTTTTATTTTATCTATGTCCGCTTCTGTTTTTATTCTGAAAGCTTTCCATAGGCCAATATTGGGAATTTTTTCCCTTATTTTTTTGCAATAATCAATATCTTCATCTCCATGTAATTGAATGATAGTTTCAGTGGGGTTTCCTAAGAAATTTTTAATAATTAAGTCTATTGGACAATTTTGCACAACCGATACCCTATCGATTTTTGGATAAAATTTTTTTAGGGTTTTAAATATTTTTTTCTTAATTTCAGCTGATACATACCTTGGAGATTCTTCAACCGAAATTATGCCAATAGCATTCGCTCCTAATTTAGCGACTTGAAGAGCTTGTTCTTCAGAAGTTAGTCCACAAATTTTAACTAAAGGATTAGTCTTGGGCATATCATTATCCTGCATGTAAGATTAATATTATTGCTAAATATAGCGGAGATTATTTTTGAGAAGTTGGCAAATTTTTAAAATATGGGGAATTCCCTTTAAAGTTCATCCCTATTGGTTTGTTATTCTCTTTTTATTCTCATGGAGTATAAGTAATCAGGTCAATTTATCTTCTGGCGATATCTACAATAATAAAGAAGCTTGGATTATTGGGTTTTTAACTTCTTTTTTCTTATTATCTTCAATTATTTTTCATGAGGTTTTTCATACTTTTGTTTCCCTTAATCAGGGCGTAAAAATAAAAAAAATTACTTTTTATTTTTTAGGAGCAATTTTACAAATAGATAAGTATTGTCAAACTGCTTTAGGTAATATAAAAATTGCAATTGTTAGACCTCTTTTATGTTTCTCTACAGCATTTATCCTACTTTTAATAAGTAATAACAGTGCATCTCAAGAACAAATAGCAGTTAATGTAATTTCAAGAGTAGGTATATTTAATTTATTCTTAGGCTTCTTAAATTTGATCCCAATTGGTTCTTTAGATGGGGGGAATTTATTAAAAAGTATTATTTGGCATTTCTCAGGGAGTAAAAATAAAGGAAGAAATTTCCTCAATAAAGTAAATTTATTATTATCTTTTTTTGTTTTATTTTTTGGGATAATTTTTTTATTTAGATTTAACTTTTACTTTGGTTTTATTCTTTCTTTTTTGGGCTTGTTTGGAGTTAATTCTTCAAAATCTGAAAGTCAATTTTTTAAAATTGAAAACATACTAAAGTTTAGTAAAGTTTCTGAGATTAAACTAAAGCCTTTGAGGAAAATTGAATACGATTCAAATTTCTCGGAATTTAATAAATTGGTAAAAAATAAGAAGGATGCATCGGATAAATATTTTTTTGTTACTAATAATGGTAGATGGACCGGTTTTGTTGATGAGAATATTTTAAAAACTGTTTCCTTAAAAAAATGGGAACGGAACTTTGTTGGAGATTTTATGAAACCAATCGATAGTTTTGAAAGTGTTTCTAATAAAGATAAATTATGGAGAACTATAGAAAGAATTGAAGAAACAAATGAAGGTTTTTTATTAGTTCTCAATGCTGCAGATATCCCTTTGGGGATAATTGATAGGTCAAAAATTGGAAACTTTGTATTGAATAAATTAGGTTTTAATTTACCTTTAGATATTGTTAACAAATTAAACTTTAAAAACCATTACCCCTTAGGAATTGAATTGCCAAGAATAATTAATTCAATGAAGCAGAAAGGAGATCTTTAATAATTCTTGTCATTAAAATTTTCTATTTTTTATTATCTATGGCAATATTTTTGAAATTGATATTTGATTTATTTTTCACGAATGAATTTATCAAATGTTGAACTATTTCATCATTTGTTAGTTTTAAATTTACTTTTGGTGGAGCTTCTTCTTTGAATAATTTAAACCATAAATCTCTTGAAGGATTTGTTTGAATTTCTCCATGTTGAAGGAATGCGCCTTTTTTACGAAATTGAGCACTACCTATTCTCTTAAACCCATCCTGATCAACTAAATCAGAAATTAATGATGTCCCAAAACAATTTATTTTAATGCTTGATTTTCGCAAATTACCATATTGTAAGTTTAGACCTAATTCTTTAAAACTTTTAATTAACCAATTATTAACCATTTCATAACTTAAGGATTTATAGTAAGTTTTTTTAAATGTTAATGCATATGTTATGCCTCCTGAATGCAGAACAGCACCCCCTCCAGAGGGACGTCTAACAATATTAATTTCCCCATTTGATAATAAATTTTTCCAATGAAGAGGAATTTCCTTTTGGTGATAGCCAATTGAAAGCCAATCCCCTGTCCAATAGTAGAACCTCAATGTGAGAATTATTTCAGGATTCAAAATTGTCTGATCTAAAGAATTTAAATCTAAAGCCATTTGATCAAATCCAGGTAAATTATTTGTTGAAAAAATTAAAGCCTGATTTTCAATTCCCAAAATTAACTTTGTAGGTTTATTTATGATAATTTTCAAAAAATTATTTCTTTCAATTTGTTAATTACGTAACATCATTTTGTAATAGTGTTTCAAATCTTCTCTTTTCGGTGGAGAATATAGAAAATAATTTTTTTATCATGGAGCCATCTCAAACAATAAATCTTATTGCACTAAGCCTCATAGTTGTTATGCATGCAGGAGTTTTAGCATTAAGACTAGGAATTAGTTTAGGTAGGAACTAAAGTCTATTAGAAAATTTAAAATTTATAAGGTAATAATAAAGTAAGACTGAATTGATTTATTCAGTAAAAATATCAAGTACTTAATTTGTCAAAATCTTTTTATAAAAATAATATTTTCCAGAAAAAATATTTAGAGTCTGTATTTATAAAAAGACAAAACAAACAGGATAATTTTGTATCATTGATTTTTTTAATTATAAAAATTAGCTTTTCCCTTCTAGCAATAATAAGCCTGATTAAGCTTGGCTATAGTTCTAAAGTAAGGTTGACCAGATTAAGGGAAATTGAAGAATCATTTTTATACGAAAAATATAGATTTAATTTTTTAACAGATAAGTTTGATGATTTATTCTCTTCTGAAGGTGAGCAAAGATTTATGAAGGATCAGGATCAAATAATTTCTAGGGACATTATCAGAGTAATATGGCGTTGATAAGGATGATCTTGAATCATTCTACTTTTCATTTTTCAATTAACTTTTTTGCTAGTGAGTAAGAACATTAAGGGTTTAGTCCTAATAACAGGAACAACTTCAGGGGTTGGATTAAATACTCTAAAACCTCTATTAAGATTTGGATGGGAGGTTATAGCAGTTAATCGATCAAATAAAAGAGCTATAAAAATATCTGAGGAATTCTTGACAAAAGAGGAAGTGAAAAATATTCACTTTATAGAAATAGATCTTTCTAACTTGGATGATGTTAGACAAGGTTGCGATGAAATATTAGAGAGATTTAAAAAGCCAATAAATTCTCTTATTTGTAATGCAGCAGTTTATAAACCGAGACTAAAGAGACCTGAAAGGTCTGCTCAGGGGTTTGAAAACTCTATGGCAGTAAATCATTTTGGGCATTTTCTTATGATAAAACTACTTATGGAAAATATTTTATCTTCTGAAAGAGAAATTGTTTTAAATGGCAAATCAACTTTATTCAAGCCAAGAATTACAGTATTAGGGACTGTTACAGCTAATTATTCAGAACTTGGAGGAAGGATCCCAATTCCTGCCCCAGCTGATTTGGGAGATTTATCTGGATTCAAAAATGGTTTTTTATCTCCAATAAGTATGGCGAATGGAAAGAAATTTAAACCTGGTAAGGCTTATAAGGATAGTAAACTTTGCAATATGGTGACCGTTCAGGAATTATCAAAAAGATATCCTGCAGAGAAGATTATTGTAAATTCTCTATATCCTGGATGTGTTGCTGATACAAAACTTTTTAGAGATACACCTTGGTTATTTAGATTCCTTTTCCCGATATTTCAAAAATTCATAACAAAAGGATATGTTTCACAAAGACTGGCAGGAGAGAGGGTCGCTCAAGTGGCAACTTATAAAGAATTTGCTAAACCATCAGTCCATTGGAGCTGGGGAAATCGTCAGAAAACTGGCAGAAAAGCTTTTTCTCAAAAGTTATCAAAAAGAATAATTGATACGAAGACCTCTCAACAAACTTATGATTTAACAAGCCAATTGGTTGGATTAGATTAATTTATACTAATCAAATCCTAATAAATCAAAAATTTCTCTATCTTTAAGTGGATTACCTTCTAGAGGTTCTACGTTTTTAAGCATATTTTCAGCAAGAGATAAATATTCATTTTGAACTTCAATAACATCTTCAGTTGGTTCCATTTCAAAAATGGTGCATTTCTTTAGTCTAGATCTTCTAATGGCGTCGACATCTTTAAAGTGGGCCATAGTTTTTAAGCCTGTTCTTTCATTGAATTTATCAATTTGATCTGTGTCTTTTGATCTATTTGCGACAACCCCACCTAATCTGACTTTATAATTTTTTGCTTTTGCTTTAATTGCAGAGACAATTCTATTCATAGCGAATATTGAATCGAAGTCATTAGCAGTAACAATTAGACAATAATTTGCATGTTGCAATGGAGCTGCAAATCCTCCGCAAACGACGTCTCCTAAGACATCAAAAATAACAACGTCAGTATCTTCTAATAAATGATGTTCTTTTAATAATTTAACTGTCTGACCTGTCACATATCCCCCGCACCCTGTCCCAGCAGGAGGACCTCCACTTTCAACGCACATTACGCCATTAAAACCTTCAAACATGAAATCGGTTGGCCTCAATTCTTCGCTATGAAAATCTACCTCTTCGAGAATATCGATAACTGTAGGAACCATTTTGTGCGTCAAAGTGAAAGTGCTATCGTGTTTCGGATCACATCCAATTTGTAGAACCTTTTTACCTAATTTTGAGAATGCTGCAGAAAGGTTTGATGATGTAGTTGATTTTCCGATGCCACCCTTCCCGTAAACGGCAATAACTAAAGCCCCTTCTTCAATATTTATTTTTGGATCTTGCTTTACTTGAACACTTCCTTCTCCATCAAGAGGCTTATTTATAGTACTTGTCATTTAAAGCTTAAAAACGCATTATTATTTATATTCTTGCAGCGTAAATACACATGAAATATGTTTATAAACAAATATGTATTTAATTGTATTAAAAGTGGGTAATATGTTCTTATAACTAGATTTTGAGCATGAAATCTATTAAATTATGAGTGAAAATACTCATGACTTAATTATAGTTTATTAGTAAGTAAATTAACTGAAATATGCTTTGGCATCGTAAAGAGTTTCATCGCTTATCTCTGGAATTCCTCTCGAGATTGCGTATCTTTCAGTATTTGTTTTAACTTTGCCTCTTATAAAAAATGGAACCTTTGTTAATTCAGCTCTACCAGATTCAGTCCAGATAATTTCTTCTTTACTATTTTTTTCTTTTTTTTCGCCAGAATTTAAAAAGTCCTTTGTTTGCGTAGCAGTATGTCCTAAATGGCTTTGATGACCATCAACAAACTCAAAGTCATGTTTGAACATATCAATAAGATGCTCTTCTAAGCCCATCATTAGAGGATGCACCCAGTCATCAAAAATCACATTTGCTCCTTCCCATCCCATTTGAGGGCTGTATCTTGCAGGAACATCTTGAACATGCATTGGGGTACTAATTACGGAGCATGGAATACCGAGCCTTTTTGCACTATGCCTTTCCATTTGGGTCCCTAAAACTAGCTCAGGAGCGGCTTTCTTCATAGCATCTTCCACTTCTAGATAATTGTTGGTTATCAGAGCTTCTACATTTAGATCTTTTGCAGTTGCTCTTACCTGTCTTGCCATTTCCCTGCTGTATGTACCAAGACCAACTACTTCAAAACCCAATTCCTCTTTGGCAATTTTTGCAGCCGCGATTGCATGTGTTCCATCACCAAAAATAAAAACCCTTTTGCCAGTTAAATAATTAGAGTCAACTGATTTTGAGTACCAAGGAAGTTTTGACTTGTGTTCTAATTCTTCTTTATTAGTCAAGGGGAGACCCAACTTGTTATGAACTTCATTTATAAATTCAATTGTATTTTTTATTCCAATTGGAATAGTGTTTGTATATTCTATTCCAAAGTTCCGTTTAAGCCATTCGCATGATGCTTCCGCAATTTCTGGATAAAGACAAATATTTATTTCAGCATCAATTAGTCTTTCAATATCATCTGGACTAGCACCTAATGGAGCAACTACGTTTGTATCTATTCCTTGCTCTGAAAGTATGCGTTGAATTTCAATTACATCATCTCTGCATCTAAATCCCAGTAATGAAGGACCCAGTATATTGACTTTTGGTCTGCGACCTAACTCCTTCCACCTTAGAGGACTTATTTTTTCTGAAGAACTTACTTTCTCTCTCAAAAGAGTTCTTGTTAATTGATAAAAAGTTTCTGAAGCTCCCCAATTTTCTTTCTTGCTATAGGCAGGTAATTCAAGATTAACAATTGGCATATTAAACCCCATTCCTTTTGCAAGAGCCCCAGGTTGGTCTTGGATTAATTCTGCCGTACAACTTTCTCCAACTAAAAGAGTTTTGGGTTTAAATCGTTCGACAGCTTCCTTAATATTTTTCTTTACTAATTCAGCTGTATCGCCTCCAAGGTCTCGAGCTTGGAAAGTTGTATAAGTTACTGGAGGTCTTTGCCCTCTCCTTTCAATCATTGTAAAAAGAAGATCTGCATATGTATCTCCTTGAGGGGCATGGAGAACATAATGAATATCTTTCATTGAAGAAGCAATTCTCATCGCACCAACATGTGGTGGTCCTTCATATGTCCATAGAGTTAATTCCATAGTCTTTTAATGAGTTACTAAAGTTTTTGTAGTTAGTATTTGATTCCTTCTTAAAGGTTTAGAGAAGAGACCTGCTAAGTCTGCGGCTTGATCAATACCATGAATTGGACTGAATACCATTTCTATTGACCACTTAGTACTAATTCCTTCGGCCTCCAGTGGGTTAGCTAAACCCATTCCACAAACTACTAAGTCTGGATTAGATTCCCTTACTCGATCTAATTGTTTTTCTACATGTTGTCCTTCGACAATTTTTGTATTATCAGGTAATAAATTAATCTCCTCTTTCATTAAATCTCTATTTAGGTAAGGAGTGCCCACCTCTATAAGATCCATTTCGCATTCATTATGCAAAAATCTTGCCAAAGATATCTCCAGTTGCGATTCAGGAAGAAGAAATAATCTTTTCCCCTTAAGTATTTCTTTGTGAGATTCAAGAGCAAGTTTTGCTCTGTTAATTAAAGGCGAAATAATTTCATGAACTTTAAGTTCATTAATTTTGAAAGCTTTTGCTGCAGCTAAAAACCATTTAGAACTTCCTTCGATACCAAGAGGAAATGGAGCCGAAATTATTTCACAACCACGATGTTTTAGGTCTCGAACGGTATCACTTAAATAAGGCTGAGTTAATAAAACTTTTGTATTTTTGCCAATCTTTGGTAATTCTGTTGATTGACGGGGTGGGAAACTCTCAATATTTGAAATTCCTAAATTTCTAAAAATCTTTTTAAACCTATCCTCTACATTATTTGCAAGAGTCCCAACTAATAATAGTTTCTCCTCATTTGATGAATCCATTAATGGAATTAAAGCTTTTAAGGCGCCATCCTCTCCTTGGGTAAAAGTTGTTTCTATCCCACTGCCAGAGTAATTAACGAATCTAACTTGACCTAAAAATCTTTTATTTAATTTCTCGGCGACAGTGGCAAGATCTAATTTGATTACCTCACTTGGACAAGATCCAACTAGAAAAAGAGTTTTTATTTCTGGTCTTCTCGCAATAAGATCATTTACCACTCGATCTAATTCTTCATGAGCGTCAGCAAGACCAGCAAGATCTTTTTCTTCAAGAATAGCTGTCCCAAATCTTGGCTCAGCAAAAATCATAACTCCAGCAGCGCTTTGAATTAAATGAGCACATGTCCTTGAGCCTACAACTAGAAAAAATGCATCCGGCATTCTTCTGTGAAGCCAAACTATTGAAGTTAACCCACAGAAAACTTCCCTTGGCCCAGTTTCCTTATTAAATTCAACTTTACTCATTAAAAATTTTCAAGAGCTTATATTTCAAGCTTGCATAAACTTTTTAATTTAAGAAAGTAATTAATAAGTTCTCTTACAAAATGAACACATTTAAAAAACTTATATGAATGTTTAAATACTTAAATCGGAATTATGAAAAAAAACTTTTGGGGCGTATTTTAATTTCTGTAGAAGGAATTTCCTTGACTTGTTTTTGAAAGCTTCCACACATTTCTAGCTATTTTCGTTGCTAATAATCCTGCTCTTTCCAACTTAGATTTCCCGGGCTTTGCCCCAATCAAAGCTGTCACTTCTGAAGTAGTTAAAGGTGCTCCAGTATTTATAGCTAATTGCGTTAACTCCAATCTATCTCTGAGGTTCTTAAGATTTACTTTTTCAATTTTATCTTCTTCTAACCAACTAAAAGATGGGTCTTTCTGAGATAGTTTTTGCATCAAGCTTAGGCTAACTAATCCAAGAGTTTGATCAGGAGTTAATTCTTTTTCAGTACCAGAAACATTTGGTTCTTTTTTTTGAGAAGTTCCCATAAAAATGCATATCTTTTACTTGAAGTTATCGTTTTGTGGTAAGCATGCAAGTAAATTTAATAGAAAAAATGAACCATTATCCGTTATAGTCGCCTCAATGGAACCAACTTCTAGCTTAAACAGAGGGGAACGAAAAAAAGGGAGTTCTCTAGTCACAGGATCTGAGGTACAATCTCAGGCCAGTGGTGCTAGTTGTTTTATTACTACTGATTCAGAAAAGTCTTTGGTATCCAGACAAGCTAGTCAAGTTGAACAAATTGAGTTAAGAACATATGTTTTTTTAGATTCTCTGCAACCTCAATTAGCCGCATATATGGGAACTGTTAGTAGAGGTTTTTTACCTATTCCTGGTGATTCATGTCTTTGGATGGAAGTCTCACCAGGGATGGCTGTTCATAGAGTTACTGACATTGCCCTAAAAGCAAGTAATGTAAGACTTGGTCAGATGATTGTTGAAAGAGCATTTGGATCCCTTGCTCTTTACCATAAAGATCAAAGCACGGTTTTACATTCTGGAGATGTTGTTCTAGATGCTATTGGGAGTGAAGTTAGAAAAAGAACAAAACCTGCTACGAGTTGGACTGAAGTTATTCGAGCAATTACTCCAGATCATGCAGTTTTAATAAATAGACAAAACAGAAGTGGATCAATGATTCAATCTGGAATGAGCATGTTTATATTAGAAACTGAACCAGCTGGTTATGTTTTGAAAGCAGCTAATGAAGCTGAAAAGGCATCTAATATAACTGTTGTTGATGTTAAAGCAGTTGGAGCTTTTGGTAGATTAACTCTCGCCGGGAAAGAAGGAGATGTAGAAGAGGCAGCAGCTGCTGCTATAAGAGCAATTGAAGAAATTTCAAATTATTGAGAAATTTTTATTTAAACTTTTTTTTTAACTTAAACCTATCTCTTTTTTTAAAAAAGGTGACATAATTTTTGCAGCTTTACCTCTACTACCTAATTTATTTAGTTGTGATTGTGAGAGCTCACCGTAAACACAATTAGCTTCTTTAACCCAAAAAATAGATTCGAACTCCCCATTGGGATATTTGGGGTTCTTAAGAATTTCTCCCCAACATATTCCTGTTGTATCTTTAACTAGGTTTCCTGAGGGATCGCACAAAACCATACAACTTATGAATCTTGCACTCCTATAAGGACTATCAGAAAGTTCATTAATTAATTTTTTAATTTTCTCATCATTATTTTTGGCATATCGAGCAGAATAAATTCCTGGTCGACCATCTAAAACATCTACTTCAAGACCCGAGTCATCAGCTAATGCCCAAGTTTTTGTCTCTAGAGAAGCTGCCTTGGCTTTAAGTAGTGCATTCTCAAAATATGTTTTCCCAGTTTCTTCGACATTTAAATATTCTGGTTGCTTCTCAACCTTTAAAGACAAAACATCCAGCATCTCTGAGATTTCAGATACTTTTCTTTGATTGCCACTAGCAATAGTTAGAACTGGAAGGTTCAAAATAATATAAAAAATTTATTGTGAATATTATCTTACTTCAAAGCTTGATACGGAGACAGGAAAGGTTGAACATTCCACACCTGTGTAGACAGGGCCTGTCTCGTACGGAAATAACATAATGTAAATTTTTTCTTAACACAACAGTATGTTTTGATGCACTAACTAATTCGCATAAGTATTGACATATCAATAGTACCAAGGGTGATAAGTTTAACTTATGAATGATAGAAAAAACATTAATGGAGATTTTGTCGAAAACGCTTGACTTATAAGTACTTAATGAAGCATTCTTCGAATTGAACATTCCACATTTAGTATTTAGTAGACAATGGCTACAGAAACAATGGGTATCGCTCTCGGCATGATCGAGACACGCGGACTTGTACCTGCAATCGAAGCAGCAGACGCAATGACAAAGGCAGCAGAAGTTCGCCTTATTGGTCGTGAATTCGTTGGTGGCGGTTATGTCACAGTATTAGTTAGAGGTGAAACAGGCGCAGTTAACGCAGCTGTAAGAGCTGGTGCTGATGCTTGTGAAAGAGTTGGTGACGGTTTAGTTGCAGCTCACATTATTGCTCGTCCTCATAGAGAAGTTGAACCTGCTCTAGGTAATGGTGAATTTCTTGGTCAAAAGGACTAATTAAATAAAGCAAGATTTATAAATTTTGCAAAATAATTATTTTCCCTACATAGACCTAAATTTATCCTTATGAGTAAGAAGTATGACGCAGGGGTAAAGGAGTACAGAGATACCTACTGGACTCCAGAATATGTACCCCTAGACACCGATTTACTAGCCTGTTTCAAATGTACAGGTCAGGAAGGTGTTCCAAGAGAAGAAGTTGCAGCAGCTGTTGCCGCTGAATCTTCAACAGGTACTTGGTCAACAGTTTGGTCCGAGTTACTTACAGACTTAGAATTTTATAAAGGACGTTGTTATCGAATCGAAGACGTTCCTGGAGATCCTGAAGCTTTCTATGCTTTTATTGCATATCCTTTAGATCTTTTTGAAGAAGGCTCAATTACAAACGTATTAACATCTCTTGTAGGAAACGTTTTTGGATTTAAAGCTCTAAGACATCTACGTCTAGAAGATATTAGATTCCCAATTGCTTTCATTAAAACTTGCGGTGGTCCACCAAACGGAATCGTAGTTGAAAGAGATCGACTTAACAAATACGGAAGACCTCTGCTTGGTTGTACCATCAAACCTAAATTAGGATTATCTGGTAAAAACTATGGTCGAGTCGTATACGAATGTCTTAGAGGCGGTCTTGATTTAACGAAGGATGATGAGAATATTAATTCTCAACCGTTCCAACGTTGGAGAGAAAGATTTGAGTTTGTTGCAGAAGCAGTTAAGCTTGCTCAGCGAGAAACTGGAGAAGTTAAAGGTCACTATCTAAATTGTACTGCTAACACTCCTGAAGAACTCTATGAAAGAGCTGAATTTGCAAAAGAGCTAGATATGCCAATCATCATGCATGATTATATAACTGGTGGTTTTACTGCAAATACTGGATTAGCTAATTGGTGTCGTAAAAATGGCATGCTTCTGCATATTCACAGAGCTATGCATGCTGTTATTGATAGACATCCAAAGCATGGTATTCACTTCAGAGTTCTTGCAAAATGTTTGAGATTATCTGGAGGAGACCAACTACATACTGGAACCGTGGTTGGAAAACTAGAAGGTGATCGTCAAACAACTCTTGGTTATATTGACAACTTAAGAGAGTCATTTGTTCCTGAAGATAGATCAAGAGGAAACTTCTTTGATCAAGATTGGGGTTCAATGCCTGGAGTATTTGCAGTCGCATCAGGTGGTATCCATGTTTGGCATATGCCTGCACTTCTTGCGATCTTTGGGGATGATTCCTGTCTTCAGTTCGGTGGAGGAACACATGGTCATCCATGGGGTTCAGCTGCTGGAGCTGCAGCTAACAGAGTTGCTTTAGAAGCTTGTGTAAAAGCCCGTAATGCTGGTCGCGAAATCGAAAAAGAGAGTAGAGACATTCTTATGGAAGCTGCTAAGCATAGTCCTGAATTAGCTATTGCTCTAGAAACTTGGAAGGAAATTAAGTTCGAGTTTGACACTGTCGACAAGCTTGACGTTCAGGGTTAACTCAAGTTTCGAAATTGAGGAGATTAATTCTCCTCAAACTTATTAAAATCTCGTTTTTACGAGTAATTACATTCACATTTTGATTAATTATGCCTTTCCAGAGCACAGTAAGCGACTATCAAACAGTTGCAACCCTGGAAACATTCGGTTTCTTACCACCGATGACCCAGGAAGAAATATATGACCAAATTGCGTACATAATTGCTCAAGGTTGGAGTCCAGTTATTGAGCATGTTCATCCAAGTGGATGTATGCAAACTTATTGGTCTTATTGGAAACTCCCATTCTTTGGGGAAAAAGATCTTAACTTGATCGTGAGCGAATTAGAGGCATGTCATAGAGCATACCCTGATCATCATGTAAGAATCATCGGATACGATGCTTACACTCAAAGTCAAGGAACAGCTTTTGTAGTTTTCCAAGGACGTTAAAGCTACTTATCGTAGTTAATATCTTTCTCCAAAAAATTTTTTGGAGAAAGATTTTTAAAAAAGTTTTTAAAGAATTTCAAACTTGAAGATTATGTTAAAAAAAACCAGTAGAGAGATTGCACTAGAAAGAAGAAAGGCGATGAGTGATAGCGGTAAAAAAGCTGCTACTTATTCTTCAACTACTAAAGATAGAGTTCGATCTTCTCAAGATATACATATTTCTGGGACTCAGTCTTCTCCTAATAATCTTAATATTTCAAAACCAGCTACAAAACATATTCCAAAAACTCAAGTAAACAGAAATTCTTCAACAACTTTATCTAGTAAAGAGTTAGTAATAGAGAGAAGAAAAGCAATGTCTACTCATGGAAAATCGGCTATAACTTCATCCGATAGAACACGTACTGATGTTAAAAAAGAAAGTCCTGTAAACATAGTTAAATCAACTATAAATAAAAATCAAGAAAGTCAGGATTCAACAAGTACAGAATCTAAGTCCCTCAAACCCAGCGTTAAGAGAAGAATTAATCAGAAGAGAAAGCCTATCGCTAATACAAGTAGAGATATTGTTTTAGCGAGAAGAGAAGCTCAATCTAAGCATGGTAAATCAGCAACTAAACAAAATACCAGTGCAGCTTCTTTAGCTAGAAGGGGAGATCCAGATTTAAGTAGTAGAGAAATTTCTCAGAGAGTGAGAGAGTTAAGAAGTAAAACTGGTGCTACAGGCAAAAAAGGTAATGGTAAATGTAGACCATGTGGTCCAAATAAAAATGGCGCCAAACAAAATATTGCAGATGCTAGCTGGAAAGTTGGTAAAAGTGAAACTGATTCAGGTCAAATAGTGACTGGAACACAAGCTAATAGATCTGTAAAAACTACAGGTAACGAAGCAAGTACATGCAGAACAGTTACTGGCACCCAATACATGGGAGCAGAAGTTGTTGATCAATTTTGTCAAGATAGACCAAGTTATAAACAACCACTTAGATCTACTGTTACTGCAACAACATCAGGAAATAAAGTGACTGGGAATGAAGTTGGTAGATCTGATAGGGTCACAGGCGATGAGCCAGGGACTTGTAAAAACCTTACAGGCACTGAATATGTATCTTCTAATCAATCACAGAAGTATTGTGGTGATGTTCCAAAAAATCCTTCAAAGGTTAAACACAGTACTACAACCGATGGATTAAAAGTATCTGGATCACTTCCTGGTAGATCAACACTAGTTACTGGAGATGAATCAGGTTCTGGACATCAGTTAACTGGAGATCAATATCTTGGCTCAGAGCCTAATCCAAAAGGCAAAGCATTTGAAAAAGTAGGTAGTTACAACACTCTTAATGGGAATAATGTAACTGGTACAGGGGTTGGAAGATCAGACCATATGACAGGCAATGAACATGGGAGTTGTAAGAATGTAACTGGCGATGAGTATATAGGATCTCAACAATACGAGAAGTTTTGCGGTTCAAAACCAAAACCAGAAGCTAGAAAAGTAGGTTTAAGCCTTTCTTCAAAGTCAAATTTAATAAGCGGCACTATGACTGGAAGATCAGAAATAGTAACTGGAGATGAACCAGGTTCATGCAAAGTGTTAACAGGAACACCATACGCAGGCTTAGATCAGATTAATGAGAATTGTAATACTGAAACTTCTGAAGATATGAAATCAAGAGCAACAGTTAATTCTGGAAATAATTCAAATGCCAGACTTACAGGACAACAACCAGGGATTGGCGGAGTAATGACAGGTGCTAAGAAAGGTGCTTGTAAAAACCTAACAGGGACTCCTTATGTTGGTGGAGATCAGTTCTCACAAGCTTGTGATAATCCTCCAAATGATATTGCTTATGCGAATTCGGAAAAGTCAGCAGGTAACTCTTGGAATGAATTCTCTGTTAAATCACCATCAAGAGATAAATATTCTGAAAAAAATACGCAAGGTGTTACGGGTAATGAATATGAAAATGGTTCAAAGGTAACAGGACCTTTTGATATGGCAGTTGATAAGGTCACTGGTACTGAAAAATTTAGATTTGAACCGAATAAAAATATTACTTATAAACAAAAAATGGAAATTGAAGAGGCAGACCGTGCTGCAAAAACACCAGAAAAAAGAGTTGCTTCAAGGATTACTGGTGAAGGACAATCAGTGGGAAACGTAACTGGTGATGATTGGGATCGCGGTGATAAGGTAACAGGCACAGAGGGAGCTTCTTCTAGAAAGCGAAATCCATCAAGAGCAGGATTCATGAGTGCAATGCCACCTATGGAAGTTAAAAGAAATGAGGAAACAGAAAAACCAGATTTCTTGATAACTGGATCTAGTGGTAATACTCGTGAAGGACAACTTGTTACCTTTTCAGGTGGTGCAAGAGGTTAAGTAAGTAATGCCTTTAAGAGGACTGGCTAAAGCCAAGAACTTCACATTGGGGCCAACCGCTCCAATGAAAACTTTTACTGAAAATATCCATATACAAACTAAAGAATCAAATAATTTACGAAATTCTGGAAAGTCTCATAAATTAACCAATAATATTCAAAATGAAAATCTATTTAGGTATGAAAGCAAAATAAAAAGTGATTTTGATGAAATTGTTCCAACTCTCAAGGAAATTGCTCGAATTCAACATCACGAAGATTTTATAAATAAGGCTCAAAAAATATCAAGACAAAATTTGGGAATAGATTTACCCCTCCATGTATTAGATAAATCTTGGGTTAAACCTCTTGATATGAGAGCTTTATATGCATGGTGTGCTTTCAAGCAGCATGATAAACTTAGCGATAATTTTTTTAATAATGATCCACTTAAAGGTGCTGCTGGAAGTAGGGATGCGGAAGACTTTGAAAAATTTCTCTTAGATTGTGGAATACATTTACTTGATATAACTCCTTGTTCAGATGGAAGATTAGCTCATTCAGTTGCTTATGTAATGAGAATACCTTTTAGTTCAGTAAGAAGAAGATCCCATGCTGGAGCACTGTTTGATATTGAAAATACTGTTAATCGATGGGTAAAAACTGAACATAAAAGATATAGAGAGAATGTTCCTAATGAAGCTCATAAAGATACCAGGTACTTAAAAGTTGTAACTTATCACTTTAGTTCAGTAGATCCTTTGCATCAGGGATGCGCAGCTCATGGGAGTAATGACGAGTTAGCTGCAGCAGAAGGTAGAAATAAACTATATGCTTTCAAAGAGGCTGTAGAGAATAGCTTTTGCTGCGGAGCTTCTGTAGATTTAATGTTAATTGGACTTGATACAGACACTGATTCATTAAAAATACATTTATCAACTAGCGATGGCGGAATAGATTTAGAAAAAACTATTTCTACATTAGAAATTTATAATTCAACAATAAATTTCTCAAGAGAGGAAGCAGAAAGAGAAATTTGCCAGACAATTTCAATGCAATCTTCAAAAGATAAACTCAGTGGATTGGAAAAATTTACGTATAAATTAATTGTCAATAATATTTCTCAAATTGATTATGTTAAGAGTTTTCATAATGGTTCTTATAAAGATATTGGACATGCAGAGAGGTTTATTGGAGTAGGTATAGGTTTCAAAGAAGTACATCTCAGAAATTTAACTTATTTTGCTCATTTAGATACAGTCGAAGAAGGGGCTCAAGATTTAGATGTAGGAGTGAAGATTTTTACTGGATTAAATGTTTCTCAAGATCTACCTATTCCGGTAGTAATAAGATTTGATTACTCTGGAAAAGTTCCCGGTGCAAAAGAGAGGGCAATAAATGATTGTGAAAGAGTTAATAATGCGATATCAATTAGATATAAAAATTTAGTTGATCAAGGGTTGTTACACACTTGCTCTACTATTAGAGATAGGGACAACATTCATTCCGCCCAAATTATTGGAATGTCTTTAGATAAAAAAACAGAGGAGGCTCACTAATTATGTTGATTTGCAAGGTTGTAAAACCACTTGTTTCTACTAATAGGATTCCTGGTTTTGAACATAAACATCTGCAGGTTGTATTAGATGGTTCTTCAAGTAAAGTTGCAGTTGATGCTGTTGGCTGTAAGCCAGGAGATTGGGTTATTTGTGTTGGAAGTTCTGCAGCTAGGGAAGCAGCGGGAAGTAAATCTTATCCAAGCGATTTAACTATTGTTGGAATAATTGATCATTGGGATCCTGACAAGTCATAAAAAAGGAGGATATAAACTGTGGAAATTATGAAGGTCCTAGGAAGGATGGTATGCACTCAAAGAGTCGCTGGCTTAGGTCATATGAATTTACGAATTCTAGAAAATAATAAAGGAAAGAAAGTAGTTGCAGTTGATCCTGTTGGTGCAAGAGAAGGTAACTGGGTCTTTACTGCTAGTGGCTCTGCCGCTAGATTTGCATGCCCTAATCCAGAGGTTCAAACCGATTTAACAATTGGAGGTATTATTGATTATTGGGAGAGTGACTAAAAATTTTAACTTCAAAAATTTATTGCGAAACTTTGTTGAATGTATAGTGTTAATTAGTCTTGAACAAAGAATGTAATGTGGAATGAAAGAGAATCACCTTTGAGGATTGAAAAAAGATTTGAATTTGATCAATACTCAAAAATTAGTAAATTCATGGGGGAAATTGAGAAATTATGCAAAGAAAGGGATATCTATCCAAATATAAGCTTCGGTAAGAATTTTGTAAGTCTTTCAATATTTTTAGATAATAAAGAAATATCAAAAAAGGAAAAAGACTTTTCAATGGATATTGATAAATTTTATTTAGAGGATTAGTCCTTTTTAATAATTATTAGGCTTTGCAATATCTCTTTTGATTAAAGCCATTAAATATGTTGGGGCTTTATATCTACCAGGTAAGCATCTATTTAAAGTCTCAAGATGACTCCAACACACTGTCTTTTCTATATCTTTAACTGAGTTTCCTTTTAAGATTAATAGTCTAAGAGCTTTGCAAAATAAAGGATAACCTGCTTCTAGTTCATCTATATTAAGCTTTGCTGCTGACATAGATCAAAGATGAATTATCAACTAATAATCTATACAACCATGGTGCACAATTGGTTCATATTTCAAATTTCTCAATAATTAGAAATTAATCTAGAAATGCGACGCAATCTATTTCAACTAAAACTCCTTTTGGTAGAGATGAAACTTCGACACAGGCCCTTGCTGGAGGATTCTCTTTATTAAAAAAATCACTATATATTTTATTGACAATTTGAAAATTACTTAAGTCTGTTAAGTAAATAGTTGTTTTTACTACATCCTCTATTTTGGCTCCACCAGCTTTAAGAATTTCTGCAAGATTTTTTAAAACTTGAATAGTTTCCTTCTCTATATCACCTAAACATGTTATTTCATTTAAAGCTGGGTCTATAGCAATTTGACCAGAACAATAGATAAAATCCCCAGCTTTTATTGCTTGATTATAAGGTCCTACTGGATCTGGAGCATTTGATGTTTTAATTACTTGTTTGGGGGACATTTGTTTAAGAAGATACCTATCTATTTAAACCCATAAATCTTTATTTGCTCTTAAAAAAGTAAATTCTTCTAAATTTTTTGCTCTTAAGAAAAGGTTTATTTTCATCTCTTCATCAAGTAAAAATGGAATTGTCAATTCATTAAGAGAAAGTTTTTTTTCAACTTCCGAAAGTTTATTTTTTATATCTTGATCTTCTGGCTTGAGATTCAATGCCCACAATATATTTCCCTTTGTATATTCATGTGCACAATATATGAGAGTATTTTTTGGTAAAGATTTGATTCTTTCTAGTGAAGAATACATTTGTTGATAAGTTCCTTCAAAAATTCTTCCACAGCCTCCAGAAAATAATGTGTCACCAATAAAAAGAACAGGATTTTCCCCATTCAAAAAGAAGGCAATATGTGAGCTTGTATGACCTAATACTTCAATTATTTTTACTTCTTCACCTAGAAGACTCAAAGTTTCTCCATCTTTTACAGATACATTTTGAAAAGGGATTCGCTTTTTTTCTTTGGAGGAAGCAATCACCTTTACATTTGGCCATTTTTTAATAAGAGACTTCGTCCCTCCAATATGGTCTGAATGATGATGAGTTTGCAAAATAGCTTCTAAGTGAAAATCGTTTTCATTTATATATCTAATAACTGGTTCGGGAACAGATGGATCTACAACCACAACGGATTTATCTTTTTCCAACAACCAAATGACGTTATCACTTAAAACTCTAAGTCCGATTATATTTCGAGCTTTATTAAATTCCATTGTTAAATTAGAATGAAGAATCCTTGGAAGAAATTGATCTATGATTACTATAGCTTTACCAAAAGGAGCTCTGTTAAAAGATTCAATTTCAACTTTTAGAAAAGCTGGGTTAGATTTCTCTAATGCGTTGGAAGAAAATAATAGATCATTAACCTTTGAATCAAATTGTAAACGGGCAAAAGCTCTATTAGTAAGAAATGGAGATGTGCCTGTTTATGTAAGTTATGGTCAGGCTGATTTGGGTATTGTTGGCTATGACGTTCTACGAGAATCTGAATTAAAAGTCGCAAAATTATTAGATTTAGGATTTGGGGGTTGTCATATGTCGTTGGCGGTTAAGAAAAATAGCAATTATTTAAAACCAACAGATCTTCCAGCGAATTGTAAAGTAGCAAGTAAATTTATAAAAACAGCAAGATCTTATTTTGAAGAATTAAATATTCCTGTAGAAATAGTTCATTTGAAAGGATCAGTCGAGCTTGGTCCTATTACAGGTATGGCAGAGGCAATAGTTGATTTGGTGGCAACCGGAAAGACTCTCAAAGAGAATGGTTTAATTAAAATAGATGATCTTTATTACTCGACTGCAAGACTGATTGGAAATCCTTTATCTATGAGGTTAGATGATAATCATCTCAGAGATACAATTTTATCAATAGAATCAATTAATGCTTTGTAGAAGATTAGCTTAATGTTTAAAGATTTTAGAAGGATTAAAAAGTTAGGTAAATATTTAACTAAAGATAAAAAAACAATCTATCTAATCTTGATAGTTTTGTTACCTGTTGCTTTCTCTGGAGCTATTCAACCATTATTAGTTGGTCAAGCAATTACTATTCTGAAGAACGAAACTACAGATGTTTGGCTAAGTAAAACTTTCTTTGGGCAGTCAATAAATGCCATAATCCTAACTTTATTTATAACTGTATTATTCAGATTGGTTCTGCAGGGATACCAAACTTACAATATTCAAGCAGTGGGACAACGTTTGACAGCAAGAATAAGAAGAGAACTTTTTGATCATTCAATATCTTTATCTCTTAAGTATCACGATAAAATGCCTGTAGGGAAATTATTAACGAGATTAACAAATGATGTTGATGCTTTATCCGAGGTTTTTGGTAGTGGGGCAGTTGGAGTCATTGCTGACTTCGTCAGTCTGATAGTAATTTCTTTGACAATGCTGTCAATTGATAGAGGGCTTGCCATTTTATTACTTTTGACTCAAATCCCAGTTTCATATTTTATTATTTGGCTTCAAAAACGTTACAGAAGAGCCAATTATCAAGTAAGGGAAGAATTGTCTCAACTCAACTCTGATTTTCAAGAGAATCTTCAAGGTTTAGAAGTCGTTCAGATGTTCAGAAGAGAGGCTTTTAATAGCAAGAAATTTTCCAAAACTGGAGTTGCTTATAAGAAAGCAGTTAATGGAACGATATTTTATGACAGTAGTATTTCGGCATTTATAGAATGGATTTCTCTTGCCGCAGTGTCCTTGGTTTTGGCAGTTGGAGGATATCTTGTTACTTCTGGCAATATTGGTTTAGGAACATTAACAACTTTTATTTTATATTCCCAAAGACTTTTTGAACCTTTAAGGCAACTTGCAGAAAGGTTTACTCAAATACAAGGAGGTTTAACAGCTGTAGAAAGAATAAACGAATTATTGGATGAAGAAATACAGATTAAGGACTCTACTTCCGCAAAACATTTTTTAGAAAATGCTAAAAATGTAAATAAAAAATTTAATGGCAAAATTGAGTTCAAGAATGTTAATTTTTTCTACAACGAAGGAGAACATATCATAAAGAATTTATCTTTCAAGATTAATCCAGGAGAGCATGTTGCTTTTGTAGGACCAACTGGTTCAGGTAAGACGACAATAATCAGACTATTGTGTAGATTGTATGAACCTCAATCGGGTCAAATTTTAATCGATGATATAGATATTAAAGATATTCCTATTGCAACTCTTAGAAATATGTTGGGAGTAGTTTTGCAAGATACCTTTATCTTTAGTGGAAATGTCGCAGAAAATTTAAAACTGAATTCGAATCTAGACAATCTTGAATTAGAAAATCTTTGTTACGAATTAGGGTTAGATAATTTGTTAAAAAAATTACCAGAAGGTTTGAACACCTCACTAAGAGAAAGAGGGGGGAATCTCTCTTCTGGAGAGAGACAACTTCTTTCCGTGGCTCGAGTAGCAATTAGAAATCCTGTTGTTTTAATAATGGACGAAGCAACAGCGTTTATGGATCCCTCAACAGAGGCTACTTTGCAGAAGGATCTTGAGAGAATTCTGTCAAAAAGAACAGCATTAGTAATAGCTCACAGATTAGCAACTATTGAAAGTTCTGATAAGATTTTAGTCTTGAAAGGGGGATCATTAGTTGAGGAGGGAACACATAGTGAATTAAGACTTAAAAAGGGTTTATATTTTCAGCTCTCTGAGCTTCAACAAAAAGGATTCGTGAATTTTTAATGATTTTTAGAAACCAAGGATCGTTAATAAAAAAGTCAAACACTTTATCAAGGGAAGATCTGATAGATCTTTATGGTTTAAATTCTTATGAGTTCATTCAAACAAATAAAGAAGAAATATTTGTATGTAGTAAAAATAAAGATTTAGATCTAATAGAACTAGATCAACTTTTGCAAACTGTTGGTTGGAGCAGAAGACCTATAAGGAGGGTAAAAAGAGCTTTAGATTTCAGTATTTTGGTGGTTGGGTTATGGCGTCATGATGATAAATTTCCCAGACTTGTAGGATTTGCAAGATGCACTGGCGATGGAATTCTAGAAGCAACAGTTTGGGATGTGGCTATTAACCCTGTCTATCAAGGACTTGGATTGGGAAAAGAGTTAATGAAATATGTCCTAAAAGAATTGAAAAATATTGGAATTTCTAAAGTAACCCTTTTTGCTGATGCAGAAGTGGTCTCATTTTATAAAAGACAAGGTTGGATATTAGAACCTAGAGGCTCTAAATGTGCTTTTTGGTATGCAAATTAATCATTTTTTGTAGTAATCAGAATATATAGATTTTAACGATTCGCCTTTTAACCATCTTCTTCTTAAGTGCCAGTTCTTAATTGCTTGGAGAAAAATATTAGTTCTTTCCCATTTCCTTGAACTTATAAAAATAGGTAAATTTAATTGTTTTAAATCTTTTTTTTTGTTTAATCTCCTTAAAAAATCCACATCTTCCATCAAAGGTATCTTTCTAAAACCATTATTCCTAAAATAGGTAGTTCTATAAATTATTAAACCTTGATCACCATACGGTTCCTTTAAAAATTTGCTTCTAAAATTCACGAGAATTTCGAGGACTCTATAAATTATCTTCTTGTGATTAATTTTGAATTCAAAATAGTAAATACTATTCTTGTTGCCCTCTAAAAATGAATTTATTTTTTTAAACCAATCATGAGTTAATCTTGTGTCTGCATGTAAAAATATGAGCCATTCTCCTTTTGAATTTTTAGCTCCAATATCTAATTGTAAACCTCGATTCCTTTCTTTGGATATACATACTTTTGCTCCATAAATATTTGCTATATCAATAGTTTTATCTTCACTTCCACAATCAACAATTATGATTTCGCCCTCTTTCTGAATACTTGACAAGTCTGAAAGCAATAATGGCAAATTATTAGCTTCATTAATAGTTGGAATAATAATTGAGATTTTTGACAAGTCGATTACTTTCTATTTTCAATATCAATAATTTTATCTATATCAATTTTTTTATCTAAAAACTTATATCTTAGTTTTGTTGTAGCAAAATTATCAATTGTATTTTGAAGAACATTTTCTGTCCCCCACTTTATGTTTATAAAAGGTAAATATATATGCGATGAGATTATTTTTTCTGATAAACCAATAAGCCAATATCCTCCATCATTAGATGGTCCTAAAATAAGATCATTTTGTTGAAGCTCTTTTAGAGTATTCAATAAATCTTGATGGCATAAATCTGGAAGGTCAGTACCAATAAAAATAATATTTTTGATCTTATGTCTTGCACAAAATTTTTTGTTGATAATTATTTGCCTTTTCATTTTTTCTCCCAAGCAGCCTTTCCCCTGTAAATTAAATTTTTTGATGCCTAATTCTCTAGTCCATCTTCTACAATTACGTAAACCTAAACCTGATACAGCAAGAGAAATATCAATAATTTTATTTTCTTGGAGAAATTTTGCTACTGAAATAGTGTGTTTGGTCATTACACTTTGAACCATTGCAGAATTACTTTTACCTATATCTTTAGACAATCTTGTTTTGCATCTTCCAAAACCATGCCATTTTGCCATGATAATAAGTAATGCTTTATCCAATAATTTAGTGCTATTTAAAATAATTATATGCCTATAGAAAAATTAAAATTTTTCTTATAAATTTGTATGATGCTTTGTTAAGTAATTTTAAATTTATCGTGATCTTGTGATTTCCTAATGGCCAATTATTAAATTCCAACTAGATTAATAATCTAGAGAATAAAATTTTGCAAGCAATTAATCCTATTTGGGCGGAAGTTCAACAATCACTTCAAAAAACTTTAAGTAAGCCTTCATTTGAGACATGGATAAGGCCTGCTAAATTTAATTGTTTTGAAAATGGCTTATTAACCTTAATAGCTCCAAATACATTTTCAAGTGATTGGTTAAGAAAGAATTATTGTCAAACTATCGAAAAGGCTGCAAAAGAAATATGCGGCCATGATGTAAAAGTTGTTTTTAAATCTGAAACTAATATTAGTAGCGATTCAAGACATAAAGAGAACCTAGATGAACAGATTGTGAATCATAAAACAAAATCATTTCCTAATAATAGTCAAGATATTTCTTCAAAAAATCGATCAAAAAATCCTAACGGTCTAAATTTACGCTATGTCTTTAAAAGATTTGTTGTTGGTCCAAATAGTAGGTTGGCTCACGCAGCGGCTTTGGCAGTTGCCGAATCACCTGGGAGAGAATTTAATCCATTATTTATTTGTGGTGGAGTAGGTCTAGGTAAAACTCATTTAATGCAAGCAATAGGCCATTATCGAGTAGAAATAGATCCAAAAGCAAAAGTTAAATATGTTTCTACAGAAACTTTTACTAATGATGTTATTAGTGGTATTAGAAGAGATGGAATGACAGCTATTCGAGATAAATATAGAAATGTAGATTTGATTTTAATAGATGATATACAGTTCTTAGAAGGTAAAGAGTATACACAGGAAGAATTCTTTCATACTTTTAACGCACTTCACGAATCAGGAAGTCAAATAGTTATTGCAAGTGACAGACCACCAAACCAACTATCGGGAATTCAAGAGAGATTAATTTCTAGGTTCTCAATGGGTATGACCGCAGATATTCAACCACCTGACCTTGAGACGAGGACAGCCATCCTTCAAAAAAAGGCAGAACAAGAGAGGATGAGTCTCCCAAGAGATTTAATTCAATTTATAGCAGGAAGATTCACTTCGAATATTCGAGAATTGGAAGGAGCATTTACTAGAGCTGTTGCATTTGCATCAATAACAGGCTTGCCAATGACAGTTCAATCAATTGCTCCAATGCTTGATCCTAATAGTGTTGGAGTAGTTGTTACTCCAAAACAAGTTATTAATAAAGTGTCAGATTTCTTTAAAGTTTCTACTGATGAATTGATCAGTTCAAGTAGGAGAAAACCAGTAAGTCAAGCTAGACAAATAGGTATGTATCTTATGAGACATGGTACGGATCTAAGCCTACCAAGAATTGGAGATGAGTTTGGGGGTAAGGACCATACAACAGTTATGTATGCTATTGAACAAGTTGAAAAAAAATTATCTATTGACCCAAATATTGCAAGTCAAGTTCAAAAAATAAGAGATTTACTTCAAATAGATTCAAGAAAAAATTTATAGTTTTACTAATAACTAGAAATAAAATTTATAGGATCTTGATCATACCTATGCCTGAAAGGTATCTTATCTATTTCATTGATATTACTAATCGATTCAATTTTATTTAATGATTGCCTTAATAACCTTGCTGAAATAATTGGCATATCTCTTGGAACTGAGATTCTGTTTTTTAAGTATCTTAGAGAGATTCCTGAAAGATTTTTAGGGATTAATACTTCACCTGTGATCATATGGCTCAAAGCTGATCTCAATGATTCGTCAAAGGATTCTTTATTGTATGGGTTTACCCTTAGTAAATTGTCTTTATGCTTTATCACTCTTTTAAGAGCAATTGTTGCATAATATTTTGACTCATAATTTTGGTTTAATTCATAATTACCTAAACCCTCCCCAGTATCTATTAGCTTAGAGAAAGTAATCTGTTCTTCATTGCTTTCTTTATAGCATCCTCCCATTTGTGGGGGTAAATCATGAGAGTGAGTATGAAAATCTCCTTGAGTGCCTCTATAAGTACTTGTCCCTTCAAAAAGGGTAAGCCAATTATCTACATGACGGTAATTAGATCTTAAATTAAACCCTTTATAGTAAATAAGTGATGCATTCATTCTCTCCATATAGGGAATAAAAATTATATCTCCAACACCAGGCTCCAAATTACCCGCGTTAGAAACTGATGGATCAACGAACCCTGATTTTGAGCTACTTAAGATTTTATCGAGTTTAGAAATGGATTCTTTAAATCTTTTTTTTCTAAAAGAGTTATCTATAAAATTAAAGCTTTCTCGGCAGAGCCAATTACACCAGGATCTGAAAATTTCTCTTTCTAACTCTCGAATTTTGATAAGGTGACTAGATGTTAGGAAAGATCCAAGTGCTCCAAATTCATTTTCTAAAAAAGCTATGATATCATCGCTTTCAGTTATAACTTGCCCTTTAAATTCAATTGCAGGTAATTTCCCCGATCTGACTTTTTCAAGGAACCAACTTTCTTTTTGGCCGTAGCAAAACATATTTATTTTCTTGACTCTGTATGGAATTTTCTTAAATTCAAGCCATAACCATATCTTCTGACAGTAAGGACACCAAGAATGCCTATCCCTATAGAGGGTAACTAATACATCATTTTCACTATGTCCAAATAATCTTAAATTTGCGTAAGAATTATTTATACCATTGACTCTATCAAGATCTTCAACTTCAAATTTATTTAAATCATCCCATGTGAAAATCCCATTCATTATTTGAATTAAAGCTATAAACTAACGTTATAGTAATTGATTAAAAAAAGTCTTGGAATTTGAATTTGATTTAATTGTTGTTGGCGCTGGATCTGGAGGACTCGCGGCGGCTAAACGTGCGGCTAGTTATGGAGCAAAAGTCGCAATCATAGAAGCAAATCAAATAGGAGGAACTTGTGTGTTGAGGGGGTGTGTGCCTAAGAAATTAATGGTTTATGCAGCTAAAAGTAAAAAAAATATCGATTCTTCTGAAGGATATGGATTAAAAAATGAAGGTATTAATTTTGAATCAAATGTTTTGTTGAAGAATGTTAGAGAGGAGGTTTCTAGATTAAGTAATTTACATAGAAATTCTTTAAAAAAGTTGAATATAACTATTTTTGAAGGCTTAGGAAGATTTATTACTCAAAATGAATTAGAAATTATTTGTTCAAACACAAAGAAAATTAAAAACAAAATCAGTTCAAAAAAAATTCTTATTTCAGTTGGAGGTAAACCAAAGAAATTAAGTATTCCTGGGATAGATTTGGCATGGAATAGTGATGATATTTTTGAATTAGAAAAGTTTCCTAAATCAATATTAATAGTAGGAGGTGGATATATCGCTTGTGAATTTGCTTCTATTTTCAGAAATTTAGGTACTGAAGTAACTCAATTAATTAGAGGTCAACATTTACTTAATGGTTTTGATGAGGATCTTTCTTCATGCCTAGAGGAATCGCCTACTTTTACTGAAATCAATATAATCTCCAATACTCAATTAAAGTCTATCAAGAAAGTTAATGAAAATCTGGAATCTACCTTAGACTCGGGAGATAAGCTCCTAACTAATAATATCCTTATTGCTACTGGAAGAGAACCAAATCTTTTGCCTTTAAATTTAGATTTTTTAAATCTTAAGATGGATGGCCAATATTTAGATGTCGATGAACTTAATCAAACAAGCAACGCAAATATTTTTGCAGTTGGCGATATCATAAATAAGCCAAACTTAACTCCAGTAGCAATAGAACAAGGGAGAGTTTTTTCGGATAATTTTTTTAATGACCAAAAAAGAAAAGTAAATTATGAATATATTCCTAAGGCCGTTTTTACTATTCCAGAAATTTCAACAGTTGGCTTAAGTGAAAAAAAAGCTAAAGAGATTTACTCTGAAAAAAATATAAAAATTTTCAAATGCCAATTTACCCCTATGTCTAATACCTTTAAAAAGAATAAATCAAAATGTATGTTGAAGATTGTAGTTCATAAGCTAACTGACAAAGTCCTAGGATGTCACATGTTTGGAGAAACATCGTCTGAGATTATTCAAATGGTATCAATTTCATTAAATGCAGGGATAACAAAAAAAGACTTTGATATTACTATGGCTTTGCACCCAACTATCTCAGAAGAATTTGTGACTATGTATTGATAAAATTATGAATTAGAAAATTTTAATTTTTCTTGAACAATCAGAAATACTATAAGTAATGCAAAGTAAATTAATAAACCTATCCTTAATTCAGAAAGGAAGTTAAATCCATTTAGGAAAAGTATCTTATCGAGAATATAGAAAATATAAAGATTAAGCAAAATAAATCCTTCAATTCTTGTGATTTTCCCTTTGCTCCAGAAAATTGGTAAGCATGCAAAGGTAGTTAAAACCATAAAAGGTAAGTCAACCTTTATTAGACTCCGTTCAATTACTAAACCTTTAAATCCTGAAAAAATACTGCAACTTCCAAGGATTAAAAGTTGATTGAGTAAATTACTTCCTATCACATTCCCAATCGCAAGATCTGTTTTGCCTTTAAATGCAGCAATTATTGAAGTTGCTAATTCCGGTAAAGATGTCCCAGTTGCGACGATAGTTAAACCAATAACAATTTCATTTACACCCAAAAGAGTAGCGAGCGTTTGAGAACCATTTACTAAAATATTTGAACCAAAGCTTAAAAGAAATATTCCCAATATTAACTTTAATAAAATATTCAGATTCCCTTTGTAGTTACCGTTTAATTCTTCTATTTCTGGTTCAGCATCTTTTGTCTCCTCTCCTTTCTCATTGATGGTATTGATTTCCCATATTGTATTTAAGATTAGACAAAATATTAGAAATACCCCTGCTTGCAATGTTAATAAGCCTGTTGATGACATAGCCCAAACTGCACAAGAAATTGCCATTAAAAGAGGCACATCTCTTCTGACTATTCTGCTTTTTACTTTAAGAGGTGTTATCAATGAGCTTATGCCCAAAACAACAAGAACATTAAAAATATTGCTTCCAATTACATTGCTTGCCGCAAGCGAATCACTGCCTTTTAAAATTGAACTCAAACTTACCAACAACTCAGGAGAGCTTGTTCCAAGAGAAACAACTGTCAAACCAATTACTATTTGAGGTATTCCTAAAATTAAAGATAAAAATATGGCTCCTTGAATAAAGAATTCTCCTCCTGCAAAAAGTAGAACTACTCCTAAAACTATTTCTATTATTGGAAATAAAAAATCACTCATATTTATGATTTAATTTAGATAATAAAAATTTTCATAATTGGTTAATAACTATCCTCGAATATCTACAATTTATTGTCAATTTTAATTTGCTGTTAAAATTGATTAAATAGAAAAAATTTTGAAGACTTTAAACATAATAAAACCTGATGATTGGCATTTACATTTAAGAGAAGGTCTTGTATTAAAAAATATCATTCAGTTTACTTCGGAATATTTTGGAAGGGCCATTGTTATGCCAAATACTAAAAGTCCCATAACATCAATCAAAAGCGCTATTTCTTATAGGAAATCTATTGTTGATGCTCTACCAGAAAGTTCTAAGTTTGAACCATTAATGACAATTTATCTTACAGATGACACTGATAAAGAGGAACTAATTAATGGTTTTAAAAAAAATGTTTTTTTTGCAGCAAAATTATATCCTGCTAATGCCACAACAAATTCCAGTCATGGAGTTAGGAAAATAGAAAATCTATATAAGATCTTTGAATTAATGCAAGATTCTGGAATGCCTCTTTTAATTCATGGGGAAGTGACTGATTCTGAAGTAGATGTATTCGATAGAGAAGAAGTTTTTATAGATAAAGAACTTTCTCAAATAACCAAAAGATTTCCAAAATTAAAAATCGTTCTAGAACATATAACCACCTCTTATGCAGTGGATTTTGTGCAAGAAAATAATATTGGGGCTACTATTACTCCTCATCATTTGCATATAAATAGAAATGCAATGTTTTTTGGAGGCTTAAATAGTGATTTTTACTGCTTACCAGTTGCTAAGAGGGAAAATAATAGACTCGCTTTAAGGAGAGCGGCAACAAGTGGGGAAAAATGTTTTTTCTTGGGGACTGACTCTGCTCCACACCTAAGGAAGTGGAAGGCTTTTTGTGGATGTGCAGGCATTTTTAATTCGCCAGTAGCAATAGAAAGCTACTTAACAGTTTTCGAAGAGGAGGATGCTCTAGATAATTTTGAAAAGTTTGCAAGTTTGAATGGCCCTAATTTTTATAATGTCCCACCAAATAAAGAAAAATTAAAATTAATTTCTAGACCTAACAAAATTAAAGAATATATTGATGTTGTTGAAGAAAAAAATATTGTCGGACAAATAAAACCATTTCATGCAGGTGAAACTTTACAATGGCAAGTAGAAGGAATAGTAAATTAAAAAATTAGATTTAATCTGACAATTAAAAGTGTAAATATTCCAATTTTTCTTGGTTAAATGGGTTACTTTCAGCTACGATTAGAAAGCGCAAATTCTCTTGGGAGTGTGGCGGAATTGGTAGACGCGCCGGACTTAAAATCCGTCGAGCGATTTAGCTCGTGGGGGTTCAAGTCCCCCCACTCCCATTATTTAATTATTTATTTTTAGTTCTGACGATAACTTCTAATAGTTGTTATGTTTGAACTAAGCAACCATAAATTAAAATGGAAAGTTTTTTCAATAATTCATTCGCTACTTTAATTGCTTATATCGGAATTATTTCTACCTATTTATTGGTTATCCCATTGTTATTATTTTACTGGATGAATAATAGATGGAATATTATGGGCAAATTTGAAAGATTAGGAATTTATGGCCTTGTATTTCTTTTCTTTCCAGGTTTAATTTTATTTTCTCCATTTTTAAATCTCAGACTAAAAGGAAGTGGTAAAGGTTAAATAATTGACTAAAGGAAAAGTTATACAAATAGGTTTATTTATTTCATTAATAGGATTAATTAATTATAAATTTGCACCGCAAATTGGGATCGACAATTTTACAGCTACAACTCTATCAAGTTGTATCTTGATTTTGATTGTTATTACTTGGGTCACATCTTATGTTTATAGAGTTATAAATGGAAAAATGACTTTTATGGAACAAAGGAAGCGTTATAGAAAAGAGTATGAAAAAGTTGTTAATGATAAACTAGAAACCAAATTCAACTCATTGTCAAAGGAAGATCAGCAAAAACTAATGGAAGATTTAGAAAAAAAAACATAAATTTTTCATAGAAAAATATCTAAAAATCATGAAAGATAACAAAATGCAAATTACTAAAAATGAATCTTTATCTAAGGTAGATGAGATGTTTTGTGAGTTAAAAAATAAAAAAAAATTAGCTTTGATGCCTTTTATAATGGCTGGGGATCCCAATATTGAAATAACGTCTGAGATCTTATTAAAGTTACAAGAAAATGGAGCTGACCTTATTGAATTAGGTATCCCTTACAGTGACCCACTTGCGGACGGACCAGTTATTCAAGTCGCTGCCTCTCGCGCCTTAAAGTCAGGCACTAGCCTAAGAAAAGTAATTAAACTTTTAGAGTCTTTAAAAGGTAAATTAAATGTTCCAATCATCCTTTTTTCTTACTTAAATCCATTACTATGTTTTGGCTTTGAAGAGTTTTGTGAGATGGCATCTAATGCTGGAGTTTCTGGCCTAATAGTTCCTGATCTCCCTTTAGAGGAAGCTTATAAATTTTCTAAAATAGTAAGTAGCCATTCTATGGACTTAATTTTATTGGTAGCTCCCACTACTCCTTTTGAAAGAATGAAACAAATATCAGATCATACAAAAGGCTTTACTTATTTAGTAAGTGTTACAGGTGTCACTGGTGAGAGAAACAAAATGGAAAATAGAGTAGAAAGTCTTATCTCTAAATTAAAAGATGTAAATAGTAATCCAATTGCTGTTGGTTTTGGAATATCCACTCCAGAACATGTTAATAAAGTTCGTGAGTGGGGAGCAGATGGGGTAATTATTGGGAGTGCATTTGTAAAACGAATTTCTAGTTCAAGTGAAAAAGATGTTGTCGATCATGTGGGTGAATTTTGTAAAGAAATGCGTTTAGCTGCTGATCAAAAAATATAAATGCAAAGATAATTTATTAATTAAAAGAATTAATTATTGCAAAATAATTAAAAAATAATATAACCAATTTGTTTTTAAGATCCTTCTGTAGGTAATAATCTGATTTGTTTCCTTCCAAGCTTAATTTCGAATTCATCACCTGCTTTTAAATCAAGAAGTGCTGTATATGCTTTCCCAATCAGAAGATTTCCATTGCCTTGTACTGTAGCTATATAACTAAGTTTTCTTCCACCTTTTCCAATACCCGCAACTCCAGAATCACCAAGATTTACCCCTTTTGCTTCTAAAAGTGCTTCATAGAATGCGGTAAAGTTTAAGCGTTCACCTCCGTTTTTCTTAGTAGAAACATAACCACAGGCGCGAACTAGCTCAGATTTGCTAACATCACCAAGTTCTTTAAGTTTTGCAAGGAGATCGCTACCAGTTAGCATAATTAATTATAAGAAAGTTGTATTAAATAACATAGCAATTTGCGTGTAATATATGCAATTATTTAGTATGTATTTATTCTATTATTTATATTTAAAAATGGAAAAGTTTGTAGTTTTTGGAAGGTACTGTGATGATGCAATTTTTAAGAGGGAACCATTTCGTGAACAACATCTTAATAGACTTAAAAACTTAAAAAATCGAGATATTCTAGTTACATTAGGGCCAACAAAATGTACCAAATATTTGTTTGGAATTTTTAATGCTAATGATGTAAACGAGTTGAAGGATCTCATTGAGGAGGATATATATTGGGAAAAAGGTATATGGATTAATTATGATATTTATCCCTGGATTCAGGCATTTTAAATATTATTTACGAAAAAAATTAGTAATTATTAACTATTAATTAAAAAGAACCATTTATAGTTAAAACAGATAATATTTTTGCTTTAATAATTCAATTATTTATCAGATTAAGAAATTAAACTGATATTTATTTAAAGATTAGTTTTGAGAGGTTATATCATTTTTAGTAAAAATTTAATATTTTAAATAATATTTAATTACTAGTATCTTGATTTATCTGGTTTACTAATGAGTCGATATCTAATTGATTATATGGTGGTGTTTGTTTAGTTTCTTGATAATCGTTATTGATATTGTTTAGCCATTTTTGCTCAATCTTAATAAGATTTTTTGCAATATTGAACATGCCTCCTTTTTTATACAATTCTTTAATTTTGAGAATAATCTCCGAGGTTCTGCTCGATTTAATATTTAATTCATTGGCTAAGTCTTTTTGGGTAAATCCATGCGATTTTAACCAATCTTTTATGAAGGAGACGAGTTCTTTTTCTTCCTGTATAGATAATTTAGCCATTTAATAAAAAGGAAATAATTTATTAAGCTTATTCTCTGCTCTTGCTCTTATTGAGGGAGTCATGTATTTGCTCCATATACTGAGTACTGCTGTGAGGGCTACAAAATCATCACTAAAGCCAACTAAAGGCATAAAGTCAGGGAAAAGATCAAATGGCATAATCAAATATGCTAGAGCAGCCATTAATGAAACTCTTACTTGTGCTGGAGTATAAGGATCTAGAGCCATCTCCAAAACTTCTAAGGCAGGCTTGGCAATTGTTCTTCCTGCTTTAATAAGAATCTTGATAATGATATTTTCATCAAATGTTGAGCTCTCTAAAACTTCAGCATCATAGATTTTTTCTTGGGTTTTGTAATTCTCTTTCATCTTTATAAATGAAATTTAAATATTTTTAATGTAATTTTTAGCTAATACTATCAACTAATCCATTCTGTATTCCTGCTTTTCTAAGTTTTCTTAAAGCACGTTGAACAACTTGTCGGCAATATTCCCTGCTACAACTCATATGTCTTGCAACTTCAGCTAAAGTTCTCCATTCGTTTGAGCCGTCTAAACCAAATCTTAGGCTTACTATTTTTCTTTCTTTCTCAGTTAAATTTGCTTTATCTAATAACTTCCAAGCCGAGGCTGTCCTTTCGGCTAATTCGGCTAATTCCATTGGTGGAGTTTGATCACTTGGAAGAATATCAACCAACTCGGAAGGATCTGATTTTGATTTAACAGTACCTTGGAGACTAACAGTGATGCTTCTTAATTCACAAGAAAGGAGTTCGTCAATTTCCTCTTTAGTTATTTTCATTTCAACAGCTAGCTCATCACTAGTGGGTGGAATACCCTTAAGTTGCATAAGCTTTGATTTTGCTGATCTTAGTTTTGTAAGTTTTTCATTAATGTTAACAGGGATCCTTATAGTTCTACTTTGAGTTGATAATGCTCTGTTTAAACCTTGCCTAATCCACCAATAAGCATAAGTAGAAAATCTATGTCCTCTTGAAGGGTCATATTTTTCTACGGCCCTTGTAAGACCTAATGTCCCCTCTTGAATTAAGTCCAGTAATTCTAATCCTTTCCCTTGGTATCTCTTGGCAAGGTTTACAACTAGTCTTAGGTTGGCTGTTATCATCTCGTTTTTAGCTTTCTCACCAATTTTGATCTTTTTTCTCTCAGCTTCGGAATATTCACAAGCGGGCCCTTTCCCTCCTGCCTCTTGACATCTATTAACAAGTACAACCATTTCTTGGACTTTTCTGCCCATTGTGAGTTCTCTTTCGGGAGTCAAAAGTTGATGACGACCTATTTCACCAAGAAAATCGCTTAATGAACTCACGATTTACCTCATTGTTGATATATTCAACTTATAGTCAATTTAGTAATAAGCCATACATGTAATAATTAATTAATAATTAATTAATATTATTTTTAAAATTTTTAGGTTAAAAAATTATTAATTATAAATTTTAATTATTTAATTTTTTCTTCTTGATTCTAGAACAGCAAGAACATCTCTCCACTCAACGCCTTTATGCATAAGGGCTACTTGCAGATGATAAATTAAATCAGCAGCTTCATTTGAGATTGAATTTTTCTCATTATCTTTGCAAGCCATGATAAATTCTGCAGATTCCTCTCCTATTTTTTTTAAAATAGTATTACTGCCTTTTGTTAATAAATAATTTGTGTAACTTTTTTCTGATGGATTTATTGATCTTTCGTTAATTGTATTGAATAATTCAGAGCAAATATTTGAGAAAGGAGTTGTTTTTTTCTCTTTTTTATCACTTTGATTAATTTGAATTTCGTTGAAAAAACAACTTTTTTCCCCAGTGTGACATGCTCCTGAACCATTTTGTTCAATCAAGAGGATTAGTGCATCATTATCGCAGTCGAATCTTATCTCCTTAAGTCTTTGGGTACTTCCACTAGTAGCTCCTTTCCTCCAAATTTCGGATCTTGATCTACTCCAATAATGAACGTTTTTGGTTTCGAGTGTCATGGTCAATGATTCTTTGTTCATCCAAGCGAGCATAAGAATTGATCCGTCAAGCCAATCTTGTGCTATTGCAGGGATTAATCCATAATTATCAAAGCGTAGATCCTCTATCGAAAAATTTGTTGAATAAGTCATTATGTTCGTTATGTTAAATCCTATTCATTGTGTTTTATTAAAATTATCCTAACAGTTAATTGATGTATATTCATTCTCTAAAATTTTCATGCAGCAAAAGTTACGAGGATTTTCCCTGTTCACATAGGCAATGGCGCCATGAAGGCCATTGCAGATTTGTGCATGGATATTCAAGATCATTCACCTTTTGGTTCACTGCAAAAAAATTAGACCTAAATGGTTTTGTTGTCGATTTTTCAAGTCTAAAACCTCTAGAAAATAGACTAAAGGAGCAATTTGACCATACTTTTTTAATAAATAAAGATGACCCTTTGCTGAATTACTGGGAAAAATTACATGACTTAGATGCTCTAGATCTGAGAATTATGGATAATGTGGGAATGGAGTTCACTTCTGAGTTAATTTGGAGATGGGCTAATGAATACTTACAGAATAAGGACGAGGGAAGAACATGTTGTTGGAAAACAGAATCAAAAGAAAATAAATCGAATAAAGCAAGTTATGAGGAAATTCCTGATTGGTTCAAATCTTAGATTAAAGTTGTTGAATTTCAGGTCATATAGAATTCTTTAATTTAGATCTTTAATCAACAATTATCTCTCCATTAACTAGATAAATATTAATCTCGTCTTTATTAAGGTAATAGTTATTCAATATATTATTTGAAATTTTTGTCTCAATTTGTTTTTGAATAATTCTTTTTAAAGGCCTTGCACCATAGGCATGATCGAAACTATTTTCGACAAGTTGGTTAATTGCCTCATCAGTAATTTTGAATTTTAAGTTTTTTTTGTTAAGTCTTTTTTCTAAATGTTGAAGCTGGATTTTTGCAATTTCTTTTATGTCATTTAATTCTAAATTATTAAAAATAACTATTTCATCAAGTCGATTTAAAAACTCAGGCTTGAAAAATTTTTTAATTTCATTATCTACAACTTTTTTAATTTCATTTGTATCTTCTTTTCTAACTGATAAATCGTTTATTGATTGACTTCCTAAATTACTTGTGAGAACAATGATTGAATTTTTAAAATTGATTGTACGACCCTGACCATCAGTAATGATTCCATCATCAAGAACCTGTAATAGAATATCTAAAATATCTTTGTGAGCTTTCTCTATTTCATCAAGAAGTATCAATGAATAAGGATTTTTGCGTACAGCTTCAGTAAGTTGACCTCCTGATTCGAAACCTAAATATCCAGGAGGCGCACCTATGATTTTGCTCACTGAATGCTTTTCCATATATTCAGACATATCCAGTCTTGTAATTGAAGAATTTGAATCGAATATTATTTTGGCTGTTACTTTACTTAGCTCTGTTTTTCCGACACCAGTTGGACCTAAAAAGAGAAAACTGGCTAATGGCTTGCTTGGATCATTTAGACCAGTCCTTGATCTCTTAATGGAATCTGCAACAGCCCTAATTGCACTATCTTGACCAATAATTTTTTCTTTAAGTATTGACTCGAGGCTCAAGAGTTTATCTTTTTCTGACTGGTTTAAATTCTGTACTGGAATAGAGGTCCACTTTGAGACAACTTCTGCAATATCATCAAAAGTTACCTCTTGTCTTAAAAGACTTGTATCTCCATTTTTTTGGGAATTTACTAGAGACTCACTTTTTCCTTTCAATTTTTTTTGCAAAGAATTTAAAGTTCCAAATTCTAATTCGGCTGCTTTGTTGAGGTCAAAACTCCTTTTGGCTTGATCTATTTGCAATTGAACAGATTCAATTTCTTCTTTTATGGTACTAATCTCGTCAATTTCATCTTTTTCTTTTTTCCATTGAGCGCCTAATTCAGCCTGTTTATCTTTAAGGGATATAAGTTCATTATTGATTTTTTTTAATCTTTCTATAGAAAAATCATCCGTTTCTCTTTTTAAAGATAATTTTTCCATCTCAAACTGTAGAACTTTTCGATCAATTTCATCAATTTCTTCAGGTTTGGAAGTTATGACCATATTTAATCTTGAGGCTGCTTCATCGATTAGATCTATTGCTTTGTCAGGAAGAAATCTATCGTTAATATATCTTTCGCTAAGAGTTGCAGCAGCAACTAAAGCATTATCAGAAATTCTCACACTATGATGAACTTCGTATCTTTCTCTCAATCCTCTTAAAATTGATACAGTATCATTTATTGAAGGAGCATCAACTTTTATCTTTTGAAATCTTCGTTCTAAAGCAGGATCTTTTTCTATATTTTGTTTATGTTCATTAATAGTTGTAGCGCCAATACATCTAAGTTCTCCTCTCGCAAGCATTGGTTTTAATAGGTTGCTTGCATCTAAAGAACCTCCACTAGCGCCTGCACCAACTACCGTATGAATTTCATCAATAAAAAGAATAATCTTACCGTCTGATTCTTTCACTTTCTTTAGAATATTTTTAATTCTTTCTTCAAATTCTCCACGATATTTTGCTCCAGCTAAAAGTGAACCCATATCTAATGAAATTAGTTTCCTATCTTGTAGCGCAGAAGGTACATCGCCATTAATAATTCTTTGAGCTAGCCCTTCTACAATGGCTGTTTTGCCAACCCCAGGCTCTCCAATAAGAACTGGATTATTTTTTGTTCTTCTACTCAATATTTGAATTGTTCTTCTAATCTCTTCATCCCTACCAATGACTGGGTCTAAAATCCCATCTCGTGCAGATTGAGTTAGATCAATACCATATTTTTCCAAAGACTCATTAGAACTATTAAATTCATTTTTTACTGCCGGATCTGACTTCATTTTCTTTATAATTTCAAGAAATTCTGGAATACCTTTTTGATTTAAAATTTGAAATCCATAATTTTCATCATAAGCTAAACCGCAAACTAAGTGTTCTGTTGATATCACTACATCATTTAAAGTATTTTTAATATCATTCGCCTTCAGAAATATTTTGTGAAGAGTCTCACCAATATATAAATTATCTTGTTTATTTTTCATTTTTGCCTTCGCATTTAATGAAGAAATTATTTCCCTCTCAAGATCTTTAATATTTACATTATTTTTTTTTAAAATATTTTTTGTAACATTGCCCTCTTTTATAAGAGCCAATAATAAATTATCAGAGTCTACGTTTTGTTGATAATTTTTATAAGCAATTTCTTTGGCAAAAATAAAACAGTCCCAAGCAGAATTAGAGAATTCGCTTGGAACTATTTTCATCAATCAAAATTTGAATATGACCTTAATAAATATTAAGTCAAAAAGGTTGTTTAACTATTTAGAAGATTTATTCAACAATAACTTTACCTACCATTCCAGCGCCTCTATGTGGCTCGCAATAGTAATCATAAGTTCCAGCAGTATCAAATGTTTCTTCCCAAGACTCTCCTGGAGCAAAAGCTAGGTCCGCATGACTTAATTCCTCATGCCCATCAAAAACAGCATTGTGAGGGGCAAGTTTATTATTGACGAATTTAACTGTATCACCAGCACTAATGGTTACTGTACTTGGTTCAAATGCAAGCATTCCAGCATCCGTTCCGAGTTTTACTTCAACAGTCTTAGCTGAAACTGATGAAATACCTAGACCTAGAGTTAAAACTATTGCAAATAACCCTGCAAAAATTGAACGTAACATAATAAAAATTTGCTTATTTATATATATTACAAGGCTTTGGTAACCTAACTGCGAGAATTTTAATTGTTATTACAGCTTGGTAACTTTGATAACCTTAAAATATCATTCAGTGACTTGGCATAACTTTTAAGTTTGAAAGTTTCAGGATTAGTGATGGGGACATGATTAAAGTCATATTTTTTGATACTGAAGCTATCCCAAGGAGTAGTTTGGATGGGGAGAATTCTTAATAATATTTTTAGAATTTTTTTTGTAAGCGGTATCGCAAAAAATCTCCTCATATTATGTCTTTTTAACAGTGTAATTATGGCATCATCAATTGAAATGAATTTTTGACCTAACACAAATTTTCTAAAGCCTTTGTATTGCTCTTCTTTATAATTTTTAATTAGAAACCCGCAAATCTGGGCGATATCATTTGCGTGTATAAAGTGAAATTTAGAATCGAGTTTTAAAAATCTTGCTAACCAAAGCCATTTCCCAATTTCTTTCAATCCACTAGTTAAATAGCTCACAGGATATTTACTTTTTTTTCCAAGATTCCCTCCAAAAACCAAGGTAGGGAAAACAGCGAATGTCTTTTCTGCAAATGAGCTTTCTCTAAGTCTTTGGAAACATTCATATTTTGTTTGAATATACTCTGTTCCATAAATCAATGATTCCCTCATTAATTCTGTTTGGGTATCAAGAATACTAGCTGTTGAAAAATAAATAATCTTTTCTAACTTTTCAATATCAAGCATTTCTAGTAATTCTTCAAAAGCTTTAATATTTACTTCATAGGCTCTTTTTGGATCTCCCCATGCTGTAGCAGTATGTATTAGGTAATTAATTTGACTAATTTCCTTTTTATACCTTTTTGATTCCCTTATATCGCACACCATTAACTTGACTTTCTTATTTTCTTGAACAGAAATTGGTAACTTACTCTTGTCTCTTACCATCAGATAAAGCCTGAATTTTGTGTTTTTCAAAAACCAATCAACTAAATATTGGCCAACACATCCATTAGCGCCTGTTATTAATAAGTTTTTATATGCCAAGACTTTGACTAGTAAGTGAGTTTTTTCCCATGTTCAAAAAATGTTTGAGCATTTTCTTCTGGAGTCCCAGGTAAAATCCCATGACCCAAATTAAGAATATATTTCCTGTCTTTAATTTTATTGAAAGTATTATCTATCCTTTCTTTTATTGATTCTTTGTTTCCGAATAAAATACCAGGGTCAACATTCCCTTGAATTCCAATCCCCCTTGGGATTCTTTCACAAGCCTCTTCAATATCTACTGTCCAGTCTAATGAAATTATATCTACTCCAGTTTTTGCCATTCTTTCCAGTACCCCAGCACTTCCTGAAATGTAAAGAATTATTGGTGTTTCAGGGTATTCCGCTTTTACAATTTCAACAACTTTTTTTTGATAAGGCCCAGCAAAGATATCATAATCTTGTGGGCTTAGTTGGCCTGCCCATGAATCAAAAATTTGTACTACTTGCGCTCCAGATTTTATTTGATATTTAAGATATTCACCAATAGATTTTGCAAAATGATCAAGAAGTTTATGAAGTAAATCTGGTTCATTAAAAGCCATTGATTTTATTAAGGAATAATTTTTACTGCTTTTCCCTTCAACTACATATGCAGCAAGAGTCCAAGGTGCGCCAACAAAACCTAAAACAGTTGCCTCATTATTCACATCTTTTTTTAGTGAAGAAAGGACTTGCCCAACAAAGCTTAAACTCTCGCTTGGATTTAATTCTCTTAAATTTTCTACCTGATTAATAGTTCTGATTGGGTCCTCAATAATTGGACCTTTACTTTCTATTATTTCAAAATTTATGCCCATACCTGGAAGAGGTGTGAGAATATCTGAAAAAAGGATCACACCATCCGGTTTGAAAGCGTGAAAAGGCTGCATTGAAATCTCATATGATAGTTCTGGATTTTCAGACCTCTCTCTAAAGCTTGGGTAACGCTCTCTTAAATCTCTATAGATTTTCATATATCTTCCTGCTTGCCTCATCATCCATACTGGAGGCCTATTTACTTTTTTACCTAATGCGGCAGAAAGTAGTAGTGGTAAATCTTGACCCATTTTTTAATTCGATATTTTTAAAAAAAAATTTAAAATCCAACTTAAAAATCTTACAATGTAAAGCAGAGCAAAAGCGTTATATGAACATTTATATGAAGCACTAAGTTAAATGAGCCTTATTATTTTTTTGATTGATGTTTGAATATACTCACGCTTAATGGGGGCAAAGCAAGTTCTAGAGCATTTTGATAATCATGAATATTGTAATTTATAGTTTCTTTACCCCCCATATTTCCTTTGTTACTGCCTCCGTATCTAGAGCCATCTGAATTAAATATTTCTTTATAGAATCCTTCCACAGGAACACCTACTTTGTATGACCCATGAGTATTAGGTGTAAAGTTAGCAACAACAACAAGCCACTCATTGGTATCATTTTCTCTTCTCATGAAACTTATAACCGAATTAGATTTGTCATTACAATCTATCCATTGGAATCCATTAGGATCAAAGTCATTTTTCCATAATGCAGGTTCATTTTTATAAAGAACGTTTAGGTCATCAATCAAGTTTCTGATACCTTTATGGGGCTCAAATTCTAGTAACTCCCATTGCAGATCATCCCAAACATTCCATTCTTGTCTTTGCCCAAATTCCATTCCCATAAATATTGTTTTTTTACCAGGGTGGGTCCACATATAAGTTAGTAATGCTCGAGTATTTGCATATTTCTTCCAGTCATCGCCAGGCATTTTATGCAAAAGATGACTTTTACCATGGACAACCTCATCATGACTAAGAGCAAGCATAAAGTTCTCTGTATAGTTATATGTAATTGAGAAAGTCACACTATTTTGATGGAATTGCCTAAACCAAGGATCTATTTCAAAATAATCAAGCATATCGTGCATCCATCCCATATTCCATTTCAAGTTAAACCCTAACCCTCCCATGTCAGTTGGTTTTGTTACCATTGGCCAAGTTGTTGATTCTTCAGCGATAGAAAGTGCACCTGGGAAGTGTTGGAAGAGTACATGATTAGCCTGTTGAAGAAATTTAACGGCTTCTATATTTTCATTTCCACCATTTTCATTAGGTATCCATTCTCCATCAGGACGTAGATAATCTCTGTAAAGCATGGAAGCTACAGCATCTACTCTTATGCCATCAATATGAAACTCTTCAAACCAATAAACGAGATTTGCTACTAAGAAATTTCTTACTTCGTTTCTGCTGTAATTAAATATTAGGGTTCCCCATTCTTTGTGTTCACCTATTCGTGAATCTCCATGCTCATAAAGATGGCAGCCATCAAAAAATGCTAAACCATGCTTATCTTTTGGAAAATGACCGGGCACCCAATCAAGAATTACACCTATGCCCTCTTCATGACATTTATTTACAAACTCTCTAAATTCATTTGGGGTACCAAATCTACTAGTTGGCGCATACCAGCCTGTAACTTGGTATCCCCATGAACCATCGAAAGGATGTTCAGATATTGGCATTAGTTCAATATGAGTGAATCCTCTTTCTTTTATGTAAGGAATTAGTTTCTTGGTTAATTCTGGATAAGTTAATAATCGTGATCTAGGTTTTAAATCGGCTGCAGGTACTGGGTCTCTTGGTTCACCATTGTCCTCTAGATATTTATTATCTGTTGATTCATGGAGCCAACTCCCTAAATGCATTTCATATACTGAAATTGGCTTGTTAATTTGACTAGAAGAATCTCTGTTTGAAATCCAAGAACTATCATTCCAATTAAAGTTTTTCAACTTTGAAACTATTGAACCATTTTGAGGTCTGATTTCATGAAGGAAACCATATGGATCAGCTTTCTCATAAATATGACCTTGTTGTGTTCTTATTTCGTATTTATATGTGTCGCCCTCTTGCATTGATGGCATGAAGAGTTCCCAAATTCCCCCTAATCTTTTTTGCATTGGATGATGTCTTCCATCCCAAGAATTTATATCTCCAATTATCGAGATTGATTTTGCATTTGGAGCCCAAATGCAAAACATGACTCCTTTTTGATTCTTTTCTTCAATGAGATGTGCTCCCATTTTTTTCCAAATATGATGATGATTACCTTCTGCAAAAAGATGTCTATCAACTTCTCCCATCCACTCTTCTCTATATGACCAAGGGTCATGTTGTGTATGTGTGATCCCTCCTCGTGAAATATTTATTTCGTAATTGTGATTTGGATTTTCAGGCAGGATAGCTTCAAAAAGCCATTTATGGTTTATGCTTTCCGCCTTATAGGTATTGTTTTTAAAATTTATTTTAACTTCGTCGGCTTCAGGCATCCATACCCTAATTACCCATTGTTCTTCATAAAAATGAGGACCTAATATTTTTAATGGATTATCATTGCAACAATTTTCTAGGTTGATAGCTTCTGATTTAATCCAGTCTGCTTGAATTGTCTCGATCATGACTGGTAGATATTAACGATTAATAATATCAAATAATTAACCAAAAAATTAATTATTTATAAAAAAAGGGGTCATTTTCATAAATGTTTTATCAAGGCTAAAACTTAGAGTAATAACTCTATGATTTGCTGAAGGAGATCCAATATTTTCCTCCCCAAATCCAGGATTGACTCCAATAGCGGGATAAGCTGCTGCAGATATAGATAAGCGAAGCTTGCTATCTTTAATCAAACAAATATTTGTTGGTTGCATTGTGATTTGATAAATGCATTCTTCACTTATTTTGGAATTTTTAACCCTTAAGAATCCGGTTGAAAATTGATTCACCCTTTCATTACTTTCTTCAACTAGAGATAAAGCAAGGCAGATATCGAAATTGGGCTGATCACTTTTTACTTGAATTTCTAATGAGGGAACTCCTGATAAATATTGATCTTCTTCAAAAGAATTGGTTTGAAAAACACCTACATCCAGTCGTTTATCAATAATGCTTCTGTTAAACTTTCCTGGATTTGGACCTAAATGTCCACCGTCAGATGGAGTAGGTCTCCATGGGTCATGAACAATTGTGAACCATCCTGATCCTTTTGAATTTATGGTCAGACTTCCTTCTTCAACCTCTACATTTGCTGTACCGTCGCTTTTGAGTCCAAAAATAAATTCAGGATTAAATTTGTTATCTAAATCTTCCCATTTATTTAATGAAATATTCCATATTTTTTTCTCATCTTCTAAATTCTTAGAATTAAAGTCTTTATCTAATTTTAAATGTTTATCAAAAAAATTTAATAAAGATTCTTGTGATCCCTCCCACCAATTTAGATGTGTTGCATTCCCAATAATAATCTCCGGGCTTCCACCAGCTTCTTTAGATTTTTTATAAAGATCAAAGGCACCTTTTAAATGTGGATCCCAAAGTCCTCCAATAATTAACATAGGTTGTTTAATCCATGTTGAAATTGGTTTAAATTCTTCAAATGGGAGATCATTATTTAAATTTTTAAGCCATTCCAAAACAAAGCTATTAGGATCATATTTTTTTAAAATTTCAATTCCTTCAGTTAAATAACTTTTATTTTCTAAGGCTAATCTTATCTTTCCCCACTCAAACAAATTATTTTCTTTTTTCATTTTTAGTGCAGCGATTTGAAGTCCCCATGCAATATTGTTATGCCACCAATATGCTCCTCCATCTGAGCACCAATGATCCTTAATATTAATCCCAGTCATTGCTGGAGATAAACAATCGGGCGGCTTTGAATTTAATTCACCGGTGAGTTGAGTAAATCCTTGATATGAAAAACCATATAAGCCAAGTTTCCCATTACATTCTTTTAGAGACCTTACCCATTCATGTGTTTCTGAATTATCGCTAGCTTCTTGAGAAAAACCATTAAAGACTCCTTCAGAAGAACCCATACCTCTAACGTCTTGAATTATTACCATATACCCTTTTGAAGCCCACCATTCAGGATGAGAATAGGTAATAGTTGAAGCAATTTCCCTGCCATAAGGTTGTCTCATTAATAGTGCAGGCCATGGCCCATTACTATTAGGTAACCAAATCCTTGATATAAGTTTTACTCCATCTCTAAGTATTAGAGACTTGTCAAACCATCTTGAACCAGACATTTAGGCTTTAGATAATGTCTGGACAGTGCAGCCCAATGACGTAAATAGAAAAGATCTCTGCGTTAACGGGAGTTAACTTTTTTTTGTTTGATACATACTCTATAGCTTTATCTGAACCAGCTGAAATACCCTTTGAATTAAACTCTCTAAACTTATTACATAAATTCCTAGCTTCGTTTGGATTCTTTTTTACATTTTCAAGTAGGTTAGATTGACTAAAAACAGGGTATAAAGAGTTGGAAAACAAGAATAATAAAAATAGCAGAGGTTTCATTTTCACAAACTTTTTATAAATTCTACATTAAAAAATTTTTTTTAACCAAGATTTCAAATAGATTTGTAAATTTGACTAGCTTTTTTAATCCATTCTTTTAAGAGAGCAAAAGTTGTATCTGTTTCAGTTTTTACTCTAAGAATTCTTTCTAATCTACCAATTTTGCGCTCTAATTCGTAAGGAGTAGATAGTGATAATGATTTAATAGAAGATATGCCACAATGCAAAAGTAGATATGCTTGCGGTGGAGAAATTCCAATTTCTTTGTTAAAAATAGCTATAGCTCTAATTTTCTTTAGATTATTCAATGTGCATAGTGAATATGTTCTTTGAATCTCATTTATTTCTAGGTCAGAAAGATTACTTAATTTTTCAATGTCAGTTAAATTATTTTGAACAAAAAAAGATTTCTCATGTCTAAAATTATTTGGCAAAATATCTAAAAAGGTTTTACTTTCCATTGTTTAAGAGACTAATTCATTTTGACATTTTTCTGAACTTCTCCTATAACCACTGGTTTACTTACGCCATCTGAAATTTTTTCAAGTTTTCTTATCTTTATTTTTACATTTGCACCAGATCTGCTACCTTTCCTTAAGTTTTCAGATAATTGTTCTAAAGTTGGGTCAATAGATTCTTTTGGAAAGTCATCATCTGCTTTAGCAATAATCAAATCGAACCCATTGTCATAAACAATTGGAACATATTTTGCACCTTCTATTACAACCTTTTCGGAGTAACTTTGTATAAATGCCCAACTACTCAAAGAAAGCAATAATGAAAAGATAGTTGCTCCAATTATTCGAAATTTAAAACCAAAATTAAATATAAAAGCTGCTATTGTGCAAATGAAAAGAAATATTCCAAAGAATCCAAAAATTTGGGGTGTGTTCTCTAATAGTTCAAAAAAAGACATTTAGTGGCTTTGACCTGATTAATTTCTTATATTTTGTAAGCCTACTCTATTTTTGGGCTCTAACTTGAAAAAAATTAGATCTCTAAATTTAAATACTAAGATTCTTTTGGTAGGGATGCTTTTACCTTTAGGTTTTTTAGGCACTTTTTTATTAAATAATTTTTTAAGAGAAACTTATAGTGCTAGGAAATTAGAACTAGAAAAAAGTATTGAGAATCTTTTAGATAAAAATGTTGATTTAGGTGATTATGTCGGGATTAGATTTCTAGGTATTTCTTTGGGTAATTCAAAAATTAATGATAAAAACAATTTTGATTCTGAAATTACAGCCAAAAATGTATATGTTGGCATTATGCCTTTTAGATCTTTTTTAAAACAAAAATGGATTGTAAAAATAAGTCCTAAGGAAGCGGCCATTAATATAGATAGAGATTTTTTTAAAAGGGAAGAATCTAATAAAGATGATCGAATTACAAAAAATTCAAAATCTAAGTATGAGTTGAACTTTAAATTAAATAAATATTCAGATCTGAAGTTTAATAATGCAGGATTAAAAACAAAAGTAAAAGGTAATGTTGTTTACAAGTCAAGAAATAGACAAATCATTGCAAATGTAAAATCAAATTTTGATGAAAAGGGTTTTTTAAAATTTAAATTTAATACAAAATTAAATCAAGACTTTTTAAAATTTGATTTATTTTCAAAGGGTTTAGATCTTGATAATTCTGAATATATTATTGGTAATAGAAAAATTAGCTTTAAAAAGGGTACCTTTAAATCTAACTTTAAATTTAATAAATCATCAAAGCGCACATTTTGTGAAGGAAGATTTTCTTTTACTAATTTAAAAATAAAACCGGAAGATTTCGCAGAGAATATAAATTCAGATTCAACAAGGTTTTTTTGTAAAGATAATTATTTAATTGGTAATACAGAAAAATTAAATTATGGAACTTTGACTTCGAATTTTAATCTCAATGTACCATTTAATAAAAGTTCCAATAATATTAATCTAATAGGAAGTATTGGATACATTAATAGCCTTAATCCAGATATCAAATTATCGGGTTATATTCCCTACTGGTTTGATAGAAGAGGTATTAATTTTGGTGACATAGATACTAGTTTCAAAATAAATAGAACACAATTATCTAATTTAAATATTTTCCGAAAAAATGATATAAGGGGTTTCATTACTGCTAAGGGAGAATTAAAAGGAAAAATTACTGATCCTGATATTTCTATAAACTTTAATGTTGATTATCCGCACTTTAAAAGTATCCGCATTAGAGAAACATGGGAGGGAGATATAAAAAATGAAAATAATGAATTTATGCTAAATATGAAAAATAGATATTCTCCAATCCCTTCATTTCTCTCAATTAAGTTTGATTCTGATCTTAAACTTGATAATGCAAATTTTATAAGAGTTTTTAACTCAAATAAAGGGACTGTAAGCATCGTCAAAGAGGAAGATAGTTATAATTGGCGAGCGGATAATTTTCCTCTTGATGAACTTGAATTATCTTTAAACAAAAATCAATTTGATAAAGTTGATGGAATTATTAATGGTGAAGGATCAATTTCGTCTGACCAGTCATCCCTTGTTGGTCGACTTGCTTGGAGTTTAGGTAAATATAGAAATATTAATCTAGCCAATTCATTATTTGATTTCAGCGTCAAAAATAATTATTTTTATATAAATTCTTCACTGTATCCAATTGATGGAGGAGTAATTGAAGTCGAATATGATTCAAATAAAAATAATTTTATTAATTCAGAATTCACGAATGTAAGTACTAGTTGGACTATTCTTACCGCTGTTGATATTTTTAACTTTGATAATAAAAAAGTTATTCCCATAAGTAAATCGAATATTTTGGATAATTTGGAAATAAATAATGATAATAAATCATTTAAAGAGAGGATCGATTTTATAAATAACTTTATTGAAAATAGTAATGTGCTAGAGGACAAATTTAATTTGCAAAAATATTTAAATAAATTTAGAAGTAGATACAATGGAAAAATTATTATTCAGGGCGATAGACCAGTCAACTATAAATTGAATGCAAAATTAAATGGCTATCTTGATATACCTAAAGATGACTACAAGAATAATAAAGAGGAATTTTCTATTGATTTGGAAGGCGGATTATTAACGGGGAAAGGTTCTTTAAGAATTAATAAATTACCATTAAGTACTGCAAATATCTTTTTAAATAATCCAAGAGATTTTCTTGGAGGGTTAGATATGAATTTATTTTATGATCTTGATACAAAATCTTTCTCTAGTGAAATTTCTTCCAATAATTCATCAATTAAAAACAACACAATAATATTTGATAAAGGACTAGTTGAATTTGATAATTCTATTTTTGATATTGATTTTTCCATTCTAATAAATGATTCTGAAATCCCGATTAGTATTGAAGGCTTAATACCTATAAATAAATCAGATAACTTAGATCTAAGATTAATTGGGAATGGAAAATTTATTGAGTTAATAGATATTTTTGCTGATGAATACTTTACATTTAAAGAAGGTGATGTGAATCTTAGGATGATTCTAAAAGGTACCTTAAATAAGCCTCTGTTAAATGGATTTATCGTAATTAACGATTCTGAAATTGATTTTTTCAATAATATAATAAAAGATATTAATAGCATAATTATTTTTGATTTTGATTCTTTAGAGATCAATAATCTAAAAGCTAAGGCTGAAGATTCTGGGGAAATTTTTATAAAAGGTTCTTTGCCTTTTTATAGTAAAAATAATTCCGAGAAGGCAAAAATTAATTTGAAAACAAAAAGATTTACTTTAGAAAAAGATAATTTTAATTTTTTAATAGATTCAGATATCGATTTAAGTGGATCATTTGAAAGTCCTGTTTTGGGGGGCTCTCTATCTTTTAATAATGGATTTATTAATTTTAATAGCACCAATCAAAATATCAAAAAAGAAAATAATCTTATAAGAAAAGAGGAAAAAAAAGATTGGCCAGAACTCTATTGGAATAATAAAAATAATATTGAAATAATATCAAATGAAACAATTTTGAATTCAGTTCTTTTAGGAGAAACTTTGCCTAATTATCTAGATAATTTGAGTTTTAATAATCTTAAATTAAAACTTGGGCCAGAATTTAAACTTCAATATTCAGAAATAGTTCAAGCTTATTTAGATACCAAATTAGACCTTACTATAAATGGTGAGGTAGGAAAAGATTTAAATGCTAGGGGTCTTATTTACCTTAAGAAAGGAAGAGCAAATCTATATACTACACCGTTTAAACTTAATAAAAATAAAGACAATTATATTTTATTTGCATCAAGAAGTGGTGTGGTTCCATTTATAAATTTTTCTTTAGTCAGTAAAGTTCCAGATTCTATAATACCTATAAGTGAAAACAATCAGGATTTAAATGTATCAGGTGATGTTGCTGTCGACGCTAGTTCAAGCGGTTATGGTGCATTTGGAATTGGCAATACTAGGCTTATTAAAATTGAAGCATCTTATGAAGGGTTTTTAGATCAATTATCTTTCGCTGATGAAAATAGAAGAATCCAATTAAGGAGCACGCCAAGTTATAACAGATCACAAATAATTGGTTTAATTGGAGGTAACTCTGCAAATTTAATAAATAGAGCATTTATTTCTCAACTTAATAATGCTGATGCATTTAGTGAAAGATTTCAGTTTTCTTTATATCCAGCGTTAGTAGAAAATAATGATTCATTAAATAATATTTTTTCCAATGAAAATTTAGATATAGAAAATGATGATCAATCATCTTCTAATGAGGAATTTTCTTCTCAAGCTTGGGTCGCCGAAATAGGGCTTGATATTACTGATGCGATAAATTTTGCCTTTCAAACCGTTCCAGGTAGAGATGATATTTCACCTTTAGGAATTTTGACTTTTCAGGCAAATCCAAACTTAGAATTATTAGGTTCTTATGATTCCAATGGGGATTGGAAAAGTCAAGTTCAGTTATTTTTTAGATATTAATTTAGAAAGAAATTTACTTTAAAGAATCTTTAATTTGAATTATTATTAAATTAACTAAAAAATATTATGGCTAATATCTTCGAAGTTCCCCAACCAGGTAATGATCTTTTAGAAAAAGCTAATAAAGTTCATTCGGCATCAATAGAAATAAGTCAGACTGAAAATCAAAATCGAATTAAAGCCTTAAATTTTATGGCTGATTATCTAGAAAAAAATACAAATGAAATATTAGATGCTAATAATTCGGATTATTCAAGTGCAGAAAAAAAGGGTATTTCTAGGGCTTTACTTTCTAGATTAAAGTTATCAAAATCAAAATTAAATTCAGGAATTGAAGGAGTAAGAAAAGTTGGAGACTTAGCTGATCCTGTAAATCAAGTTCAAATTAAAAGAGAGCTTTCAAAGGGATTGATCTTAGAAAGAAAAACTGTGCCAATCGGAGTCTTAGGGGTTATTTTTGAATCAAGGCCAGACGCCGTGATGCAGATTAGTTCATTAGCAATAAGATCAGGTAATGGAGTAATTCTAAAAGGTGGTAGTGAAGCTAATTTAACAAATACAGCAATTGTCAAGGCATTGCAGGAAGGTTTAAATGAATCAGGTCTTGATAAAAATGCAATATGCTTGCTAACAAGCAGAAAAGATAGCATGGCGATGTTAAATCTAGAGAAATACATTAATTTAATAATTCCAAGAGGAAGTAATGAATTAGTTAAATTTATTCAGGAGAATACAAGAATTCCTGTGTTAGGCCATGCTGATGGAATTTGTCATTTGTTTATAGATATTGAGGCAAATCTAGAGATGGCTTTATCAGTCGCTTTGGACAGCAAAATTCAATATCCTGCAGCATGTAATGCTATCGAAACTTTATTAGTCCATAAAGATATCGCACCAGCTTTTTTAGAAAAAGCCATCCCTTTATTTAACTCTAATGATGTTAAATTAATTGGAGATAAGAGATCAGTTGAATTAGGGTTAAAGTATGAAGCTAGTTTAGAAGATTGGAGAACTGAATATTTGGATTTAATTTTATCGATAAAAATTGTTGATGATCTCGAGGAGGCAATCACACATATTCAAAAATATAGTTCAAAACATACAGATGGAATAATTACTGAAAATTCACATACTGCCAATAAATTTATGAATGTAGTTGATAGTGCAGGTGTTTTTCATAATTGCTCTACTAGGTTTGCAGATGGCTTTAGATATGGATTCGGAGCTGAAGTTGGTATATCTACTCAAACTCTTCCACCAAGGGGACCTGTAGGTCTAGAAGGTTTGGTAACTTATAAATACTTCCTAAAAGGTGATGGGAATTTAGTTGATGATTTTTCATCAGGAAAGGCTATCTATACACATAAAGATCTTTAAAACTTTTAAAAATGGAAACTTTTTTAAAAATTGAGAATATTAAACTTTGGTCTAGGGTTGGCGTACTTGATGAAGAAAGGGAATTAGGACAACTATTTATTTTAGATATATTTTTGTGGACTGATTTTGAAAAATGTACAATAAATGATGATATAAAAAAAACAGTTGACTATTCAAAATTAGTTCAAATTTTAAAAGATCAATCAAAGAAAATATATTGTTATACAATCGAAAAATATTCCAACGCAATTTTAGAAATCATTGATCAAGAATTTAAGATTTCTAAAATTAAAATTATTTTGACAAAATGCAACCCTCCAATCACAGGTTTCGATGGGAAGGTATCAATAATAAGAATTCTTGAAAATAATTAAAGTATTGGAAAAAAGAAATCCCATTATATTGGTTCATGGTCTTTGGAATACTTCAAGTATTTTTTCTTACATAACCTCAAAACTTGATGATATTGGCATTGAATATTTTGCCCCAACTCTTGAGCATTCATATGGAATGACTTCAATTCTGGATTTGACTTATAAATTAAACGAATTAATTATAGAGAAATATGGTTTAGAAAAAGAAATAGATATTTTGGGATTCTCTATGGGAGGAATAATTGGAAGATACTGGCTTCAAAAATTTAATGGGTATAAAAGAACAAGAAGATTAATATCTATAGGTTCCCCTCACAAAGGAACTTTGATGGCGCAGTTAATACCTAAATATCCTTTTAGAGGAATATCAGAAATGAAAATAAATAGTAAGTTTTTAAGAGAACTCGCAAATAATGATTTTTTTCTTGATGAAATTGAGTGTATAAATTTCTATACTTATTGGGATATGATGGTTTTCCCTGGTTGGTGGACAAATTTAAATTTTGGGAAAAAAATATCAGTAAAAGTATATAAACATCGAAACCTTGTAAGAAATAAATCTGTGGTTGAAAAAATAATCGATGAAATTATTAAGTAGCTCCAGATAGACCTAAGTGCCTTATTAAGGAATCAGTTTGTGGCGCTCTTCCCCTGAAAAGTTTAAAAATGTCTAATGGAGGTAAGCTTCCTCCTAAGCTAAGTATTGTATCTTTGAATTTCTTTCCTATTAACTTTAAATCTTCAGAGTTCTCTAGATCAGCTTCTTCAAACATTGAAAATGCATCAGCACTTAGAACTTCAGCCCATTTATATGAGTAATATCCTGCAGAATATCCGCCTGCAAAAATATGACTAAAACAACAAAGAAAGTGATCTTCTTGAATTGGTTCAATAACAGTAGTTTGTTTTGCTATTTCTCTTCTTATTTCATCTGCTGTTTTATTTTCATTTTTATCAATAGTACTATGCAATCTGAGGTCTGTAATTGCAAAATGTAGTTGTCTAAGAGTAGCCATACCACAATTAAAAGTTCTATTCTTTAGGAGCTTCTCAAAATTCTCATCAGATAATTTTTCTCCTGTTTTGTAGTGCTTAGCAATATTCATAAGTGTATTTTTATGGAAACACCAGTTTTCCATAAATTGACTTGGAAGTTCAACTGCATCCCATTCAACGTTGTTGATTCCAGCAGCTTGAGGAAGATTTACAGTAGTAAGCATGTGTTGAAGACCATGACCAAATTCATGGAACAATGTCTGAACTTCTTCAAAACTCATCAAACTAGGTTTATTCTTTGATGGTGGAGTCTGATTACAAACGAGATAAGCTACTGGGAGGGTCTTTTGGCCAACATTATTTTTATTCAAACATTCATCCATCCAAGCCCCTCCTCTCTTTGATTCGGGTCTCGAATATGGGTCGAGGTAAAATGATGCTATTTTGTTATCTTCTTTATTGAGGATATTAAAAAATAAAACGTCTTCATTCCATAGAGGAGCCTCATCAGTTGCCTCGACTACTTTTATTTCAAAAAGATTTTCACTTAATTTAAATAAACCTTTTAAAACATCATTTAGTGGGAACCAAGGTCTCAAAGACTCTTGATCCAAATTGAGCTTTTCCTTTCTAAGAAGTTCAGACCAATAACTAATATCCCATGGCTCAATATTCTGCGATTTTGGAAACCCATTAGCTTTAGAAAACTTTTCGAGCGTTTCTAATTCGATTTTTGCTGTTTTGAATGCTGGTTCTCTCAATTCTTCTAAAAGGTTTTCTACATTTTTAATTTCTTTTGCCATTTTCGTTGACAAGCTTAGTTCTGCCCAACTTTTATAACCGAGAAGATTAGCTTGTTTAGTTCTAAGAGATAATATATCTTCAATGATTTGAGAATTATTTTTTTCTCCTTTAGAAGCTCTACTAACGAATGCCTTGTATAGTTTTTCTCTAAGATTACGTTCGGTGCCATACGTCATGAACGCAGTGTAAGTTGGAATATCTAGACTTAATTTCCAAGGACCATTTTTAATATCAACTTCTTCATCTTTTTTTAGGTGATTTTGTGCAGAAATTGCCATCAATTCAAGTACTCGCTCAGGAAGACCATCGACTTCAGATTTTTTATTTAATATTAAAAACCATTCTTTAGTGGCATCAAGAACATTGTTACTGAATTCGGTTGACAGCTTTCCAAGTTTTTCTGAAATTTTGTTAAATTCTTCTTGATCATTTTTTTGTAGTGAAATTCCTCTATGTTGCATCTCAAGAATTTCTTTATCTAAAATTCTGTTTTTAATTTGATCAAAGTTATTTGTCTCCTTAAGCTTGACTAAAGAATCATAAATTATTTTGCTTTGCCCGAATTTATTACTCAAGCTAATAATCTCTGGAAGAAATTTTGAATAAATATCTCTTAAACTTTCAGAATTATTTACAGCATTTAGGTGGCTTATTACTCCCCAACTCCATCTAAGAATTTCATTTACTTCATTTAGAGGATTTATTACCTTATCCCAATTTAAATCATTTTTAATCAAATAATTAGATAGATTTTTTTCTATGTTTTTAAAATCTTCAGTTATCTTTTCTAGTACTACTGGAAATTGTTCACTTATGCTTTCGGGAGTAAATTTTTTAAATTGTGGTAACTCTCCATATTTAAAAATTGAGGTTTCCATTTTTAAAGATAATTTAATTGACTAAAGTTGGGATTATTCCAACTAATTTAGCTAAAGTAAGCTGCTGACTGAGAGCATTGGTTGAAGATTCGTATAAATTTATGGCGATTTTGGGCCAAAAACCTATTACCAATGTAGGCAACAATAAACTGAAACCAATAGTCAATTCTCTACCATTCATCTCTTTAACTGTAGCTAGCGCTGGAATTCTAGGGCCAAAGAATACTCTTCTACACATTGATAATAAGTATATTGGTGTAAGAACTAATCCTATGGCTGCAATTAGAATCGTGATTGATCTAAAGATAGAGCTAAATCCTTCTTGACTAGTGATACCTAAAAATACAGTTATTTCACTTATAAAACCGCTCATCCCAGGTAGGGCTAGAGAGGCTAATGAGCTTGCTAAGAAAAAAGCAAAAGTAATTGGCAAGACCTTTGCTAGGCCGCCCATATTTGGTATGGAAAGAGTATTTGTTCTTTCATAGAATGAGCCCGTAACAAAGAACATAGCTGCAGCTATAAGTCCGTGACTGATCATTTGTAGCATTGCTCCGCTAATCCCTAGAGCATCTACTGCTCCAATTCCTAACAGAACAAAACCCATATGACTCACAGAGCTACATGCGATTCTCCTTTTGACATTATCTTGTGCAAATGCATTTAGAGCTCCGTAAATAATATTGATTATTCCAAGAATAATTAAGGCAGGTGCAATTTGAAGATGTACTTCAGGGAGTATTTGAACATTGAATCTTAAGAGAGCATAACCTCCCATTTTTAGTAGTATTCCAGCTAGTAACATTGAAACTGGAGCATTAGCTTCTCCATGTGCATCGGGTAACCAAGTATGTAATGGAAAGATAGGAAGTTTTACTCCAAAACCAATTAAAAATCCTAAATATGATAATAAAGCTAGGCCACCCGTTACATGTTTATTTGTTAAGTCGGTAATATTCAAAGTAAAGGTATCACCACTCAAGGCAAGTGCTAACCCACTTATGAGAATTAATAAAGAAGCTAAAGCTGTATAAAGAATGAATTTAGTTGCTGCATATAATTTCTTTTTCCCTCCCCAAATCGCAATAAGAAGATATACCGGCACTAATTCAAGTTCCCATGCCAAGAAAAACAATAGGAAATCTTGAGAAAGGAAAACAAGTGCCTGTGCTGATGCTTGTACTAATAAAAGGGCAAAATATAGATTAGATTTTTTCTTAATTTTCCAACTAGCCGCAGCCGATAAAAATGTAATTAACCCACTTAAAGCTACTAAAGGAGCAGATAACCCATCTACGCCAAGAGACCACTCTAAGCCTATAGATGGTAACCAAGAAGTTCTTTCTACCAGTTGTAAAGAGCTATCTGAAGTATTGAATTTTTGAAAAAGGACGCCGATTATTAGTAAAAAATCTATAAATAAAAAACTTAATGAGATATTTCTAGGGAGTGAATTATCTTCCCCTTCTTTTGAATTCAAGAAAGGCATTATTAATGCCCCAATTAAAGGCAGTAAAACAATAGATGATAGCCAAGGAAAAGATTCTAGATTCATTTATGTAATGAATAATTTTTTTATTCTAGTTGAAGTTGTACTAGCTTGAGACTATAACATTAAAAATGCCTAAGTAAAACTACTTACTAGAGATAGTGCTAAATTGGCTGCCTGTTGTTTGAACGTTTAAGAACGGTGCTCTGCTGGCTACACCTGAATTCTCCCATGCCTTCACCATGGCTTGACTGACGTTTTTTCCATTTTCCTTTTTACACAAAGCTAAGATACTTGGTCCAGCTCCACTAATTGCGCATCCTAGAGCGCCTGCATTTAGCGCGGCATCTTTAACTTCTAATCCACCCTTAATAAGTTTCCATCTGTAGGGTTCATGTAACTTATCAAACATTCCCTCTCTTATAAGTTCCTCATTACCTGCTTTTAAGCCGTTTAGTAACAAAGTAAGTGCCCCCATATTTGTAACTGCATCAGATATGGGCACATTCTTGGGCATAACCTTTCTTGCTTCACTTGTGCTTAGACGAATTGCAGGTATTGCTACAACAGCTTTAATTGAATCGTGCCAATCACATCTAATTATTCTCCATCTTTGAGAAGAAGACCTGGCCGTCAAACAAAGCCCACCCAGAAGAGAGGGGACTACATTATCAGGATGACCTTCTATATCAATGGCAAGTTCAAGGAGTTTTTCTTTGGATAATGGAGAGTTCATTATTGCATTTGCTCCGATTAATCCAGCAACTATTGCTGTAGCACTACTTCCAAGCCCGCGTGCAGGTGGCACTGCCAACTTAACTCTTGCTTCAAGTGCAAAAGGATCAATATTTGCGCTATCCCATACTTTCTGAGCTGCTCTAAAAACTAAGTTTTCAGGTCCTCCTCTTAAGTGATTACCATCAGTACTTTCCATTATTAAATCAAATCTATCTCCACCACCTTCAATTCTTGTAAAAATAAACTCATTATACAAATCTAATGCTGCTCCAAGACAATCGAATCCAGGCCCTAAATTGGCAGTTGTGGAAGGAACTGTTACCCTTATTTTTTTACCTACTTCAGGAATAAACATTTTTTGTTTTTAAGTTTTTAAAAGCATTTTTGCTCTGCAGGCTGCACTAAAAAGTCCAAACTCTTCATCTAAAATTACTTTCATAGGTATTGATTTAAGAATATCTTTTAATCTTCCCTTGTCGAAAAATTGTTTTAAAAATAAATCTGATTTAAAGTTTTTGAAATGTTTTGATGCGGTTCCTCCAGAAATCCATAACCCGCCAAAGCATAATTCTTGAAGAGCAACATCTCCCAATAAAGAGGCATAAGCGCTTAACCAAATCCTCTCAACTTCAATCATTATCTCATCCCCTTCTTTAGAAAGATTACAAATTTTTTCAGGTAGTTCTTTTCTGGCAGCATCAGAAATTTTAATTTTTTTTAAATATTGTTGTAGACGATGGTTTTGGGCATCAGGTTTGCTTAGCCTCCATTCGGCAATTCTTGATAAACCAGTCCCGCTAATAATTCTTTCACAGGATATCCTTTCAACTTTTAGGTAATTCTTGAGCCAAATTTTTAATTCCCATTCTAATTTTGACTTTGGTGAGTACTCAACATGACCACCTTCACTAGCTAAAACTTTTACCTTTTCCCCTGATATTATTCCTCTTGCAATGCCCAAACCAGTCCCCGCTCCAACAATGGCATGCAAATCATTATTAGTACCTTCAGAATAGAATCCATTTTGGATAGTAGAATATTGATTTTTTTTTAAAAAAGGTATTCCATAAATTTGTACAGCGAAATCATTTATTAGTTCGCAGCTTTTAAAATTAAATTTCCTCTTTAAAGCATTTCCAGAAATATTCCATGACAAGTTAATGATTTTTGCTTTGTTGTTAGATAAAGGACCAGCTACGGCAAAACATGCAGAAGAAGGATGAGAAATATTTTTGCATTCTTTTTTCAGAAAATCTTCTAGGATTAGTTCAAAAGAACTCCAATCAGAAGATAAATATTTCTTTTTAATTATTAACTTGGGCGAATTATTATTTCTTTCTTTTTCGAAAATTCCTAACAGAACCTTTGTTCCTCCTAAATCACAAGCGAGAAAATTCATATATTAGAAATTATTCTTTTCTCCCTTTTTTCTCTATTTGTTCATCCAATAATTTGAAAAGATTAGGTAAGTTGAAAATTCCTAAATTTTTTCCATTCAAAGCTCTTAAGGCGACTGAATCAATTTCCTCTTCTTTATCTCCAATAACTGCAATTAAAGGAACTCTGCCGAGAGTTGCCTCTCGTATTTTATATCCTATTTTTTCGTTCCTAATATCAACTTTTGATCGGTAACCACTATTATTTATTAATTTATTAAACTCTATACACTTTTCAATATTTCTATCAGTAATGCTCAACAAAATTATTTGATAAGGCGCAAGCCAAATTGGGAATTTTGCCTCATATTGTTCAATTAATATTCCAATAAATCTTTCAAAGGATCCTAAAATTGCTCTATGCAGCATAACTGGATTTCTTTTTTCGTTGTCAATATCTACATAAGTTGCATTCAATCTAATAGGCATTGAGAAATCAACCTGAATAGTTCCGCATTGCCAAACTCTATTAAGACAATCTTTTAACGAGAATTCTATTTTTGGACCGTAAAAAGCCCCTTCCCCTGGTTGGAGTTCCCATTTTAGATTCTTATTATCTAAAGCTTTTGTAAGAGCCTCTTCTGATTTATCCCAAATCTCTTCACTACCTACCCTTTTTTCAGGACGAGTTGATAATTTGATAATGATTTCATCAAAACCAAAAGTTTTATATACCTCGAAAACAAGATCTATAAAAATAGATACTTCTTCTTGAATTTGCTCTTCTGTACAAAATATGTGCGCATCATCTTGAGTAAAGTTTCTTACTCTCATTAAGCCATGAAGTGCTCCAGAGGGCTCATTTCTGTGACAAGAACCAAATTCCGCAAGACGAATAGGTAAATCTTTATAACTTTTTAAACCTTGATTAAATACTTGAATATGACATGGACAATTCATTGGTTTAATTGCATATGTTCGATTTTCTGATGCAGTAGTGAACATATCGTCTCTAAATTTTTCCCAATGACCGGATTTTTCCCAAAGAGATTTATCAACAGCTTGTGGGGTTTTAATTTCTAAATAATCATTTTTTTTGAGTATTTCTCTTATGTATTTTTCCAGTACTTGGTAGATTGTCCATCCATTTGGATGCCAAAAAATCATTCCTGGAGATTCTTCTTGTATATGAAATAGTGAATGTTTTTTACCAAGTTTTCTATGATCTCTTTTTTCCGCTTCCTCAATTCTTGTTAAGTAGTCATTGAGTTCTTTTTCTTTTGCCCATGCAGTTCCATATATTCTCTGTAATGATTCATTCTCACTATTACCTCTCCAGTATGAACCTGATAATTTAAGTAATTTAAAGTGTCTTAAATGTCTTGTGTTTGGTACGTGAGGCCCTCTACACATGTCGATATATTCTTCGTGCTTGTATAAATTGATGAGACCTTCTTCAGGAATTTCTTCAATTATTCTTAATTTAAAAGTCTCATCTCTTTCTTTAAAAGTTTTAATTGCCTCTTCTTTAGAAACTTGTAAAATTTCAACGTCATAGTTTGTTTTTATTAATTTATTAATTCTATTTTCGATTTTTATTAAATCTTCAGGAGTAAATCTGTATTCAGAGAAAATATCGTAATAAAAACCATCTTCAATTACAGGTCCAATCGCCATTTTAATATCAGAGTAAATTTGTTTAATTGCATGACCAATAAGGTGAGCGAAAGAATGTCTTATAATTTCAATTCCTTCTTTATCTTTTGATGTGATGATTACAACTTTGGAATCTTTATTTATGGGGATTGTTGCATCAAGAAGAACATCATTTACTTTCCCAGCAATTGTTGCTTTAGCTAATCCAGCACCTATACTCTGGGCAATTTCTAGAATAGTTACAGATTTTTCGAAAACCTTTTTTGAACCATCAGGCAAGGTAATTATTGGCATAATTTATTTCTCCATTTCAAAAAATCCCAATTTTGATTTAACTCTTTTTAAAGTCTGATTCGCTAAATCTTCAGCTTTTTCCTTCCCTTCATTAAGGATTTTATTTAGTTGATAGGGATCATTAATTAATAATTTATATTTTTTCTGAATAGGTTCAAGTGATTCAATAAGTTGTTCGGTAATTAATTTTTTAAATGTCCCCCATCCAGTCTCTGAGAATTCATTTTCACATTGAGAAATTTCTTTGCCAGATAATATTGAATAAATCATCAAAAGATTTTTTGATTCTGGTCTCTCAGGGTTGTTAAATTCAATTCCAATAGAACTGTCACTTTTTGCTCTTTTAATTTTTTTTGTGATTATTTCAGGAGGATCTAATAAGTTAATGCGACTGCCCTCATTAGGATCACTTTTGCTCATCTTTTTTGAACCATCAATTAAACTCATTATTTTTGAACCATTCTTCAAGATGATTGGTTGAGGGATCTTTAAAATATTTTTATCCTTACTAAATCTGGCATTAATTCTCTGTTGTGCAATATCTCTCGCAAGTTCAAGATGTTGTTTTTGATCCTCACCTACTGGTACGAAGTCAGCATCATAAAGAAGGATGTCTGCAGCCATAAGTATTGGATAGTCAAATAATCCAATAGATACATTATTACCTTGTTGTATGGATTTTTCTTTAAATTGAATCATTCTTTCCATCCAATTTATTGGGGTCATGCAATTTAATATCCAACAAAGTTCTGAATGCGCCGAAATCTGACTTTGGACAAAAATTGAACATATATTTGGATCTATCCCACAAGCGACGTACAAAGCCGCTGTAGAGATAGTGTTCTGAGATAATTCTTTGGGATTATATGAGGCTGTTATTGCGTGCAAATCAACTACACATAGAAATGTTTCATATTGCTCTTGAAGCGTAACCCAATTATTTATGGCCCCAAGCCAATTCCCAATATGTAAATCACCAGTTGGTTGAACTCCCGAAAGAATTCTTTTTTTATTTGCCATCCTCTTCTACTTCGCTAGATTGGATCTCCTCAGTTGATGTACTTTTTACAGGTCTTGCAAAAGGATCAGGTGCTGTTTTTGTTTTTTCTTCATAAGAATTTTGTGATTGTCTACTCGGAGAAGAGTTTTTATTATTCTTTGCATATTCTTTGATTGAGTCAATCAATTTTTCGTCTTTGATCATTTCGCTAAGTGTTCTAACAGAGAAACCCAGAACTGCAACGGTAGATCTTAATTGAAAGGTCTCTTGTATTGATTTAACAGCTTTCATTTCGTTATCACTTAATCTTATGCGGAATCCCCCTCCATCTCTTCTGCCGCCCGATCTATCTCTGAAATTAGATCTTTCATTGTTAGAACGACCTCTGTAATTTTCTTGTCCAGGATTATTGCTGAAATTTGAATTAGACATCTTAATGTTTCTTAAGTTATTTAAATAGTCTATTAACTTACCATCTTGTTATGCAATAAGTCTTTTTAAAAAGCTTAAATTTTTATCTTTTGATTAACGACTTATGAAATTTTGCTTTTCTCATTCACAACTTGCATTAAAATAAAATTAGAAAAATAAAGTATTGTGTTTGATATTAGTAAAGACAACCTTTTAAAGGATTTCATAAAGTTTCCAAAAAAAAATCTTCTTATTATTTTATTATTGTTATGTTTTGGGGAATGGTTTGTCAGTGACTTAATTCATTTTGCAGGAGGCTCAATAGGATTTTTTGCTTTGTGTTTGGGGGGATATTTTTACTTGAAGAATGATAAGCCTAAATTTAATGAGCCAAATAATTTAGATGGTTGGATAAATCTATGTAATGAAGATTTAAATTTTTTTGAAGAACTTGAAGCAACAAATGAATTAGAAAAACAGAATTCAAAAAGACAAAAAACACTTGAATCTATTCTTAATAGATGTGAAAAAGAAAAAATAAGTTGCATTGGACAAAAAGATTATCAAAGTTTTCAAACTGTTTTGAAAAGTAATTTCAAAGCAGATAAGTTTGACTTTGATTTATACGAAAAACTGCCTAAATACAATTCTTCTCAAGTTATTTCAGAAGAAGCTTTGAGGAGTGATGCAATCCTGTATTTTATAAACTTGCCTTTGTCGGCAAATGATTTTTTGTGGCTGGAAAAGTTTCCTAAAAATATGCCAATCTGGTTGGTGGCTTTAACTTCGAACCAAATAGAAGCCAAAAATCAGATAGAAGATCTAAAGTCTCAAATTTCAAGTGACTTTTTAAACAAAATTATTACTTTTGATGTGAATAAGAGTGAAATAACAAATATACCTTTTTCTTTAAGGAAGTTTTTCATAAGTTCATCTAAAAATATTGAAAATACAAAAAAAAGGCTCTTGAAAGAACTTCATGCTGCCTGGCAATCTGAAATTGAAGGTATAAGAAGAATGCAGTTAAAAGGTATACAAAGAAAAAATCAAATTCTTGTCGCAACAACTGTTTTCTTATCTCCTATTCCATCAATTGATGTTATGGCAATGACAGTATTAAATTCTTTAATGATTAAAGAAATTAAGTCTATATGGGGATGTAATTGGTCTCCTGAAATTTTAGATAAAGTATCCAAAGAGATTTTAAAGACTGCAATTGCTCAGGGAGTTATTGAATGGAGTGGACAGACTCTAATTGGCATAACAAAATTACATGGCCCAAATTGGCTTGTCTCTGGATCATTTCAGGCTGTAAGTGCTGCTTATTTAACAAGAGTAGTATCAAGTTCTTTGGCTGATTTTATGGCAATAACAAAAGGGGTAGAAGAACCTGATTTGGATTTTATAAAGAAAAATTCTGAAAAAATTGTTGAAGAAGCTTTTGAAAAAGAAAAAATAAATTGGAAAGGATTTATTTCTGATCTTAGAAAACCACTTATGAAACTATCTTTTAATTCATAATCTTGGGTTGAATATTAAATATGAAAAAAAATATTGTTTTTTTAAGTTTGATACTTCTGCTTTCTATTGCTTCAGGCTCATGTAAGAGAATATCAAATAAAAATGAAACTAAAGAAGTAATACTGGCAAGTTTCACTGTTTTGGCGGATATAATTAGCAATGTCGTCAAAGATGATTTTATTGTTAGATCAATAACGAAACCTGGAGTTGAAGTTCATGGCTACCAACCAACTCCAAGCGATTTGGTAAATGCCTCTAATGCTTTTGTTTTTATTGATAATGGATTTGGATTTGAATTATGGGCTGAAAAATTTGTTTCTAATTTAAAAGTTAAAAGAATTACTGTCGCGGAAGATTTGGATCCTATTTTTATCAGTGAAGATTTTTACAAAGGGAAACCCAATCCTCATGCCTGGATTTCTCCAAAAAGAGGGATGCTATACGTAGATATTCTCGTGGATTCTTTATCAGAATTGAGGCCATCCAAAAGGACATTATTTGAAGAAAATGGAAAAATTTATAAAGATAAACTATCTAAAATAGATAAAGAATTCTCACTTTTTATTAATAACTTAAATAAAGACAGGAGGTATCTAGTAAGTTGTGAAGGTGCTTTTTCGTATCTAACAAATGATTATGGATTAGAGGAAGTTTATCTGTGGCCAGTTAATGCTGAGAGTCAAATTACTCCTAAAAGAATGGCAAGAACAATCTCACTAGTTAAAGAAAAAAAAGTTCCATCTGTATTTTGCGAAAGTACTGTAAGTAACGAATCTCAAATGGTTGTTGCAAACGAAACTGGGGCTAATTTTGGAGGAAATCTTTTTGTTGATTCATTATCTGATGATAGTGGGCCTGCTAGTTCATACATAACAATGCTTGAGCATAATTTGGATTTGATTAAAAAAGGACTTTTTTGAATTATGGAAACAATCAATTATCAAAACTTTAGGATTGAGGCAGAGAATATTTGCGTAGATTACAACGGTAAGGTGGCTTTGTATGATGCCAATTTAAGATTGCAAGCTGGCCAGATTTGTGGGTTAGTAGGGATGAACGGGGCTGGTAAAACAACTTTCTTTAATGCTTTAACTGGCTTTGTAAATATTTCAAAGGGAAAAATTAGAATAAATGGAGAGTCTGTAAGATCTGCTCAAAAAGATCAGACAATTGCTTATGTTCCTCAAAATGAGGGAATTGATAGTCAATTTCCAATAAGTGTTTGGGATGTAGTGATGATGGGAAGATATGGTTCGATGAATATTTTTAGGTGTCCTAGAGAGTCTGATGTTCAGGCGGTTAAAGATGCTATTGAGAGAGTTGATCTTACTGATCATTTATCTACACCTATTGGAAACTTATCCGGAGGTCAGAGAAAACGAACTTTTTTAGCCAGAGCAATTGCGCAAAGAGCATCAATACTTCTTCTTGATGAGCCTTTTTCAGGTGTTGATATAAGAACTGAAAAACTTATCTCGGAATTATTTATTCAATTTAAAAATGAGGGGAAAACCATATTATTATCAACGCACGATATGATTCATGTCCGTGAATTTTGTGATTTAGTTCTTTTAATAAATAAAACTGTTGTAGCTTATGGTGAAACCTCTGAAGTGTTTACCCCTGAAAATATTACAACCACTTTTGGAGGGATCTCCCCTGATTTCTTGTTTGGACCTGAATCCTAAATTTTAATTTATATGGAGCTTTGTTCTTTTTTAACTTTAGATTCATTCATCACAGATCCTTTAACTCATGACTTTATGAGAAAAGCACTTCTTATGAGTTCATTAGTTGCAGCTGTTTGTGGTTTTCTATCAAGTTATTTGACTCTTAAAGGATGGGCTTTAATGGGAGATGCAGTTTCACATTCGGTAATGCCTGGTGTTGTGGTTGCTTATGCATTAGGTCTTCCTTTCTCCTTAGGGGCATTTATTTTCGGAGTTGGTTCTGTAGCCTTGATAGGGTTTATTAAGCAGAAATCCAGAGTTAAGGAAGATACTGTTATTGGGTTGGTATTTACTGGATTTTTCGCTCTTGGAATAGTATTGGTTTCTAAGATTAAAAGTAATATTGATCTGCACTCTATTCTTTTTGGTAGTCCATTAGGAATATCACTTTCAGATGTAAAACAAACTATATTCATTTCTTTATTGGTGGTGACCCTTTTATCAATTTTCAGAAAAGATTTAATGCTTTATTGTTTTGATCCTAGGCATGCTAAAACAGTTGGGATTAATGTATTTTTTCTTCATTATTTACTCCTCACATGCTTATCTTTGGCAGCTGTTGTGGGGTTGCAGTCTGTTGGAATTATTTTGGTAGTTGCAATGTTGATTACACCAGGGGCTACAGCATATTTACTTACGGATAAGTTTGATAATATGACAGTAATTTCAGTATTAAGTGCAATCATCTCAAGCCTTATAGGAATCTATGTTAGTTTTTGGTTTGATCTTGAAACAGGTGGATCAATTGTCTTGGCACAAACTTTTATATTTTTATTTGCTTTTTTATTCGCTCCAAGATATGGAATATTTAAGTTAAAGAAATTATTTGCTGGGTATAAATGATTGTGGTGGATGAAACTTTAAATAACAAGTGGAATTGGTGGCCATTATTCCCCTTATATCCTTATGGAAAAAAGAAAACAATTTTAAAAGAACTAATTCCTGATCAAATATGGTCCTTGGAACAAATACAGGGACTTTATTATGTTGCGGTTCCAATAAGAATGACGGTAATAAAGGTTGATAATGGATTGATGCTAATAAATCCACTGCCTCCTACAAAAGAATTAATAAATGAGTTAGAAAAATTAATTGCGATTCATGGCAAAGTAAAAACAATAATTCTACCGAGTGCCTCTGGATTAGAACATAAAATCGGACTGCCAGCTCTTTCAAGAACTTTTAAAGATGCAGAAATTTGGCTTTGTCCTGGACAATGGAGTTTCCCCATAAATCTACCGCTAGATTTCTTAGGAATTCCATCAAAAAGATCAAGAATACTGTTTGAGGAAGGTACTCCACATACAAACTACTTTAAATGGTCTTCATTAGGCCCACTAAATTTAGGACTTGGAAGATATCAGGAGATAAGCTGTTTCCATTATCCTACGAAAACACTTCATGTAACAGACGCAATAGTTGGAATAGACTCCACTCCCCCTGAGATATTTGATTTTGATCCAACTCCACTTCTTTTTCATTCTAGAGAGAGAGGAGATGAACCTTTGATTGACGCCATCGAACAAAGAAAAAAAGGATGGAAAAGGTTAGTCTTGTTTTCATCTTTTTTAAAACCAGGTAAATTAAATATTCCACCTTTAAAAAAAATATTTCAGTATTCATTCAAAAAAGATCTGAGGAATTGGAGATCTCATTTCGGTATTTATCCCTTTTTATGGGACGAAGATTGGGAATCTTCTCTTGTTGAAATAATGGGTGAAGATACTCCTAAGATTCAAATTGCACCAGTTTTACAAAAATTAATTTTTCCGCGCTCAAAAGAAGTTTTACTCAAATGGTTAGAAAATATCAAGTGTTTTGAAGATATGGAATATTTAATTCCAGCTCATTTTACGGCCCCTATAAAATTTACAATAGAAGATTGTCAAAAATTAATTAATGAAATTAATTCCCAAAAGTGGGACAAACTTCCTGAGGATAATAAATTTTTGATGGGTTTATATAAAAAGTTGTTTGAACTAGGAATAATTCCTGAAGAACTAAATCTTTAAAAACAATTATTCTTCAATAGACATGTTCTCATCATTTTTAAGAGTTTGTTCCAGCTCTTTTCTTTGCTCCATTTGTCTTAAGAAATATCCTGTCATCATTGCAGAAGATAATAAATTAGCAATGTTGTCTTTTGAAGATGTTATTTTTACATCAAATTGATCTGAAGGAAGCATTCCAAGAAGACCTTGAACATTATGTCTAATAATTTCTTGAATATCTTCACTAGCTGATTTTGCTACTCTTTGCAAAACTTCTGGAGATTGTTTTTGTAAATATTGGATTAAATCATTCTCATCGTTTGGATCATTATTTTCAGTAGCAAGAAATTCTGGATTAAACATTTCTACAACTTCAAGATATAAAAACCCTACAACATCACGTACCCATTAATCTAATTTATTAAGGGCAGGGAACCGAATAGGTCCAATTTTATTAAACGGCCAATATCTGAAAATAGCTTTACCAATAACCTTGTCATAGGGTAAAAATCCCCAAATATGTGAGTCCATACTGTTATTTCTATTATCTCCCATCACCCATAATGATTCTTCTGGGACAATAAAAGGCCCTATAGAATAATTAATGTTTTTGTCAAAAACGTAATTTTTTTGAGCGATATCATTTAAGTAAAGGTTACCGTCTCTTACCTCTACTTTGTCTCCTGGTATTCCAATTACTCTTTTTATTAGTGCAGTATCTGCTTCGTAACCAGCATTAATTAATTGTTCCGGAACGTTAAAAACAACTATTTTATTTTTTAATTTTGAAAGATTTGATTTGGAAGTGATTTTGGGGGTTACCTTCTCAACAAGAATTTTATCTTGTATTTGAAGAGTTGGAAGCATTGAACCGGATGGTATCCATCTGGGCTCTATAACCTGCCATCGTATAATTAAAGCTATAGATATCCAGATTAAAAGATTTTTTAAATCCTTTAGTATTGAATTTCTTTTTTCTTGAGTTGTAGACATGTTTTATTTAATTCAGTTATAGGGAAAATCTCAAAGCATTTATATAAATTATGACATCATCTATTGAATGCAAAAATTTTCTTAGAAGTTTACAACTTTTGAATCTCTTAATAAAAATAGGAGTTCAAAATTTAATACTATGTCCAGGTAGTAGATCAGCACCCCTAGCGATAGCTGCTGGAGAATTAAATAAATTAGGACTGGTAAATATTTTTAATTCAATAGATGAGAGATCTGCGGGATTCCACTCTCTTGGGATTTCTTCTGCATCGGGTAATCTTTCTTTAGTTATTACCACTTCTGGGACTGCCGTAAGTAACTTATTGCCAGCAGCAGTTGAGGCAGACCGATCTTGTAAAGGTATTATATTTCTTACTGCTGATAGACCCTTAAGATTAAAAGATTGTGGCGCTAATCAAACAGTAAATCAAGAAGATTTTTTGACTTCTGTCTGCAGAAGGGTTTTAAGTACAAATCTAAATGGACTTCATGAAACACAAGAAAACGAAATCCTGAATTTAGTTCGAATTACTGAAAAACAAATATCAACTTTCCCTGGGCCTATTCATTTAAATATTCCTATTGATAAGCCTTTAGGTATTTCACTTTTAAATAAAAGAAATGTTTTAGAGGTTTTTGAAAGAATTTATTTAAAGAAAAAATATATATTTCAGGAAGTTGAAATCAGATCTGATAAAAACAAATTCTTAGAAATTTCAAAAAGTTTAAATTTAGATGAATCCGGCATTATTTTGGTAGGACCCTATCAAGGTTCCATAAATGATTTAATTTCTTTCAATAAATCTTTAGAAAGATTGCAGGAAATTACTGGTTGGCCAGTATTTGCTGATCCCGTTTCAGGAGTTAATTCTGATTTGAGAGGATTAGTTGTGAATTGGGAATTAGTCTTAAGAAAAAATAAAAATTCAATAAATTGTCATCAACTTTTGAGGCTTGGCCCCATGTCATCTTCAATTGATTTGGAGAAATTTTTAACAACTTTCGAAGGTATACAAATTCTTATAAAAGAAAAAAACTATAGAAAATTGGACCCAATAAAAAAATCATTTGAATATGATTTTGGGCTTTCAAATTTTACTACTCTATTAATAGAAGAATTATCAATTAACGAAAAAAACAAAAAGTCTCTTACGCCGTTAGCCCAAGATCTTATAGAGGAAGGTGAGCAAATTAAAGAAATTTTAAAAGAGAAAATTACTCAAGAAAATCAAATTACTGAGTATATGCTTGCAAACCTTGTCCCAAAACTTTGGCCAGCTGAAAATCCTATAATGCTCTCCGCAAGTAGCCCAATTAGAGATTGGCTCACATTTTCTGAGAATAGTACTTTAACAAGAAACTGTTTCAGCTTTAGGGGCGCTTCTGGCATAGACGGTACTTTATCTCTTGCATTAGGTATTTCTAGAATTAAAAATCCTCTACTTCTTGTAACTGGAGATTTGGCTTTTATTCATGATATAAACGGTTGGCTGATTGAAAATTCAATCGATATGAATTTAACAATTCTTCTAATTAATAATAATGGCGGAAATATATTTAATCGTATTTATAAAAAAAATTTAAAAGAAGATGATTTAAAAAAACTGTTTCTTATGCCAAAAGAAATAAACTGGCCAAGACTCGCAGAGGGCTATCAGGTAGACTTTATAAGCGTGGCAAATTTTAAAAAATTACGAGAGGCATTCGATTGGAGCATTTCTATCCAGAAATCTGTAATAATTAAAGTTGACGTTGACCCGGAAAATGAAATTTGTGAAAAAAATGCCCTGCTAGAAAAAATATTTGGCAGTTAAATTTATCATTTTCTATTTTTGAATAATTAGATTTCATGAAAGTATTACCTGGTAAAACAACTTTAAATTGGTCAGAGTGCAAATCTTATGAAGATATATTGTTTCACAAATCAGATGAGGGAATTGCGAGAATTGCAATTAATCGGCCTGAAAAAAGAAATGCATTTAGGCCACAAACTGTAGATGAACTCATTGACGCATTTGATATCTTAAGAAATGATGAAACTATTGGCGTAGTTCTCTTTACAGGTGCGGGACCTGATAAGAAAGGCATTTATTCTTTTTGCTCTGGAGGTGATCAGAGTGTAAGGGGTAAAAACGGGTATAAAAATGATGAAGGGAAGCAGAGATTAAATGTACTTGAACTTCAAAGATTAATAAGAAGTTTGCCTAAAGTGGTTATTGCCTTAGTCCCCGGTTTCGCAATTGGAGGAGGACAGGTACTTCATTTAATTTGTGATCTCAGTATCGCCTCTGAAAATGCAATATTTGGTCAAACAGGCCCAAGAGTTGGTAGTTTTGATGCCGGTTTTGGATCTAGTTATTTAGCAAGGGTTGTTGGTCAAAGAAAAGCAAAAGAAATTTGGTTTTTATGTAGAAAATATAATTCCAAGGAAGCTCTTGAGATGGGCTTGATAAATGCAATTACAAAGATTGAAGAATTAGAAGCTGAGGGTGTAATCTGGGCAAGAGAGATTTTACGAAATAGTCCAACTGCTATTCGTATTCTTAAAGCTTCATTCAATGCGGAGAATGATGGGATTGCGGGTATTCAGGAATTATCTGGATATGCAACTCAATTATTTTATTCGACTGAAGAAGCACAAGAAGGTAGAGATGCCTTTCTTGAAAAGCGTCCACCAGACTTCTCTGAATATAAGTGGACACCCTAGTTTATTTTTCAAAAGAACTTTTTTAAATAATTATCAATGAGAATTCTTCTTGCCGCTGCCGAATGTGCTCCAATGATCAAAGTTGGAGGTATGGGAGATGTGGTTGGTTCGTTGCCTCCATCTTTGATAAAACTTGGTCACGATGTAAGGGTAATAATTCCAGGATATGGAAAATTGTGGAGTCTTTTAGAGGTATCGAATGAACCAGTTTTTAGCGCAAATACAATGGGTACTGATTTTGCCGTATATGAAGCAAAACATCCCATTCATAATTACGTGATTTACCTAGTGGGTCATCCAACATTTGACTCTGACCAAATATACGGAGGCGAAAATGAGGATTGGCGCTTTACATTTTTTGCTAGTGCCACTGCAGAATTTGCCTGGAATTGTTGGAAACCTCAAGTTCTCCATTGCCATGATTGGCACACTGGAATGATTCCTGTATGGATGCATCAGGACCCCGAAATTAGTACTGTCTTCACAATTCATAATTTAAAATATCAAGGCCCTTGGAGATGGAAACTAGAAAAAATGACTTGGTGTCCCTGGTATATGCATGGAGACCACACAATGGCTGCGGCAATGTTGTACGCAGATAGAGTGAATGCTGTTTCTCCGACTTATGCAGATGAAATTAAAACCCATGAATACGGGGAAAGTCTTGAAGGATTACTTAATTACATTTCAGGTAAATTAAGGGGAATTCTTAATGGCATAGATCTTGATGAATGGAATCCAGCCAAAGATCCAGTTTTACCAGCAAAATTCAGCATTAAGAATTTAGAAAATAGGCTAGAAAATAAGAAAATTTTGCAGAGAGAAATGGGTCTCGAAGTTAATCCTAAAAAATATCTCTTAGGTATGGTTAGTAGGTTAGTTGATCAGAAAGGGGTTGACTTGCTTCTACAAGTTTCAAGAAGACTTTTAGCCTATACAGATTCTCAAATAGCTGTTCTAGGGACTGGAGATAGATATTTAGAGTCTGGATTATGGCAACTGGCATTAGATTACCCAGGAAGATTTTCAGTATTTCTTACATATGATGATTCTTTATCAAGGCTTATATATGGTGGATCTGATGCATTCTTAATGCCCAGTAGATTTGAACCTTGTGGTATTAGTCAACTCCTAGCGATGAGATATGGCTCTATTCCCATAGTAAGGCGAGTTGGAGGTTTAGTTGATACAGTTTTACCTCATGATCCAGAAAATAATAGTGGTACAGGTTTCTGCTTTGATCGCTTTGAACCTATAGATTTCTATACATCTTTAGTAAGATCTTGGGAGGCCTTTAGGCATAAAGATAGTTGGGAATTATTGCAAAAAAGAGCAATGAGCCAAGAGTTTAGTTGGCAAAGATCCGCACTCGAATACGAAATTATGTATCAGGATGTTTGTGGAATCAAAGAACCATCTCCAGATTTTGCTGAAGTTGAAAAATTCTCTTATGGACAATCAGCTGATCCATCTTTAAAAAAAGTATGACATAATTTTTTAATGGAATTCTCTTTATTAGAATTAAACAATGTTTTGGGGAATATTAAAAATCTGAGCGAGGGGAAAAGAGATTTTTTAAATTTTAAAAATATAAGTATTGATAGTAGAACTTTATTAAAAAATGATCTTTTTATAGCTATTGAGGGTAAAAATTTTGATGGACATAGTTTTCTTCCAAATGTTTTAGATAAAGGAGTTAAATCAGTAGTAATAAAAAAAGGTATGCAGAGATTACTTCCTAGTAATTTTCCTTATTGGGTTGTTAATGACACATTAGAGGCATTTCAAAAATTAGCATTGCTAAAAAGAAAAAAATTAAATATCCCTATTGTTGCAATAACTGGTTCAGTGGGTAAAACAACAACAAAAGAAATGATTGGTGGAGTTTTAAATAAACTTGGAAGAATTAAATTATCTCAAGCAAATTTCAATAATGAGATTGGAGTTGGTCTTACTATTCTTGCTACAGATTTGGAGGATAAAGCTTTAGTTCTTGAGATGGGGATGAGAGGTCTTGGACAGATCGAGAATTTATCTAAATATAGTGAACCTGATATTGCAGTTATTACTAACATTGGCACAGCTCATATTGGATTGTTAGGCTCGAAAAAAAATATTACTTATGCAAAGTGTGAAATTAGTAAGTACTTAAATCCAGAAGGAGTTGTAATAATTCCAGCAAATGATCCATTCCTAGAAAAAACTTTAAAAGAATTTTGGAAAGGCAGAGTGATAAAAGTAAAACTATTAAATATAGAAAATCAAAAGGAAAATTTTAAAAAAGATGATAATTTGCAAGGATTTTATAATCCTTCTAATAAAACAATTTTAATTGAAGAAAATACCTTTGAAATTTCATTTGAGGGATTTCACAATGCTTCGAATTTCCTATTTGCTTATGCAGTTGCTAGAGAGTTAGGCATTGATTTTGCAAGTTTTAACAAATTTGATTTTGTAAGTTTAGGTGGAAGGAATAAAATTCTTAAATCAGTAAAAACAACAATATATGATGAATCATATAATGCTTCGCCTGAGTCAGTAAAAGCATGTATTAAAAACCTGCTAGAAAAACCGAGAAATAAATTTTTCATATTTGGAAGTATGCAAGAATTGGGAAAAGAATCTGAAAAATATCACAAAGAAATATTTAACTTAATAAATAATTCAGATATAGAAAAGTGTTTATTTATTTGTGATAAAGAAAATGAAAAAATTTACACAAATTATCTAAAAGATAAGAACAAATTCTTAGTTTTAAATAGTATTAAAGATGTACCTCAAGAGATAAACAAATCTACAAAAAAAGGTGATTCTATTCTTATAAAAGGGAGCAGATGTTGGCAACTTGAAAAAATTATTGAATTAATTAACTAGATCAGGATTTTTTTTTCCAATTCTCTATATTTACTTGCTTAGTTCTTGAGATCGCTAATGAATTATCTTCAGAGTCTTTTGTGATCACTGAACCAGCACCTGTTGTTACTGATTCCCCTAAATTTATTGGTGCTACAAAAATTGTGTTTGCTCCAATACTGGAATTTTTACCAATTTTTGTTTGATATTTTTTCTTTCCATCAAAATTTGCAGTAATAGTGCCTGCTCCAATATTTGTAGATCTTCCAATAATAGAATCACCAATATAACTTAAATGGTTTACTTTAGATTCTTCCTCTAGTTGACTATTTTTGATCTCAACAAAATTACCTATTTTGCTATGGGAAAATATTTTGGAATTAGGTCTTATATGACTATAAGGGCCAATTTTTATATAATCCATTATCTGAGAATCATAAACTGTAGAGTTTAAAATTTCACAATTTAATCCCACATTAGAATTCTCAATAAAAGTATTTGGACCGATAATGCAATGACTATTTATTTTCGTATATCCTCTTATATGCGTATTAGCCTCTATGATTACATCCTTACCAATTTCAGCTTCTTCACTAATTGAACAACTTGCTTTATTTATAAAAGTTACACCATTAAGCATATGTTTTTCTTTAATTGAATTCTGAATACATTCCTCGCACTCCGATAGTTGAATTCTGTTATTAATTCCTTGAAGCTCTCCATTATCCTCTACTTCGAGACTTAAGGAATTTTTTAGCAAAGATATTGTATCTGTTAAGTAAATCTCTTTTTGATTATTATTGCTTTGCAAGGTATTAATTATTTTTGACAAGTTACCCCAGTTAAAACAGTAAACACCTGCATTTATTAATGGATTTTCTCTTTCTAGATCATTGCAATCTCTTTCTTCAACAATTCTCTCTATAAAATCCCCCTTCAAAAAAACTCTGCCATATCCATGGGGATTTGTTTTCTTTGTGGTAATTAAAGAAACATCAGCATTTTTTGAATCGTGTAAATCCAAAAGTCTTTTTAGAGTTCTAGGCCTAATAAGTGGCACATCGCCATTAAGTACCAAAAGTTTTCCTTCATGTTTTTTTACTTCTTTACAAAGTACTTGGATAGCATGACCGGTTCCAGATTGAGGTTCTTGAACTACAACATCGATTTTTTTATCGTTTGGGATTGACTTTTGTACTTCTTTTGATTTATGTCCAGTAATTACGAAAATTTTATCAGGTTTTAATTCGTCACAAGAATTAATTACTCTTTGTAGAAGACTTTTGCCAGAAATTTTATGTAAAACTTTTGGCAATGAGCTTTCCATCCTAGTGCCCTTGCCTGCCGCTAATATCGCAATACTTAACATGTTTATTTGAAATCCTAATTTAAATCTAACTCTTAAAGGATAACTTCGTCATTCCCCACTTCTCTCTCCATTTATTTGTAGATAATAGATTTGATAATGATTGCTCATCTAATCTTTTCTTGATTATATCGTCTTTACTTGAGTTCAAATCTTGATCTCTATAAGGGATACTGGCTTTAGTTAATAGATGTTCCTCTTCCATTAAAGATAATTTTTCAAAATTGAAATTAGGTTTCAATTTATTCTTATCAAATTTTGATATTGCGACAGTTCCCTGACTCCAAATAGGTCTGTTTTTAAAACTTGGCTTAATAGTAAAAATTTCTAATCCAAGATTTCTTAATGTTTTTCTTACTGCCGCTGATGAAGAATAAGTTATTAAATAACCCTGAGGATTAAGATTTTCTGTGACTTTAGATAAAAATTCAATTGTCCATACCTGTGGGCATTTTTGAGGAGAAAAACCATCTAAATAAATCAGATCGAATTTAATAGAGGAAGGAATAATGTTTATTTTTTCTCTAGCATCACCCCACAAAATACTGCATTTAAAAAATTGATCCTCAAAGTAATCTTTTCGATAAATTGTTTCAAATATTCTTTTGACTTTTGGATCCCATAATTTAAGGAAAGATTCGTTTCTAATCGAATATTCAAGAGGCTTTTTATCAATCTCCAATGCATACAAATTTAAATATGATTTTTGTTTAATTAATTCATCTAATAAAGAAGCGGAATTGTATCCTAAACCAAAACATATATCCAAAACATTAAGAGATTTGCCTTTAAATCTTTGCAAATTAGAAGTATCTGTAAACTTTGACTTTGTTTCCTCCAATGCGCCCAATAAACTATGGAAGTTCTCTTGAAAAAACACACTTCTTAAAGAATAACTACCATCTTTAGTTAAAACTTCTATTAATTCAGACAAAAACTTTTTAGGCTAGTTAGTAAGTTTAGCCAGCTCTTCCCAAAAACTGGGATACGAGACGCTAGCAGCATGAGACCCCATGATTTTTGAGGTGCCTCTAGCAAGAAGTGAAGCAATAGCAAGACTCATTGCTACTCGATGATCTGTCTCACTATCTACCTCCGCAGAATGAAATTTTGATTGCCCATTAATAATTAACCCATCCTCTTTTTCTGTTATTTCAGCGCCGAATTTTCGTAACTGTCGTGCCATGACTTTTAATCGATCGGTCTCCTTAACTCTTAATTCTTGTGCATCCTTAATTTCAGAAATTCCATTACAAAAACAGGCAGCCACAGTAAGGATAGGAATTTCATCTATAAGTTTTGGGAGAATATCTCCTTCAATAGTGAATGATCTTAAATTATATGAAGTCTTTACTTTAATAGATCCAATTGGTTCACCTGCAATAGTCGATTTATCTAAAATCTCATAGTTGCACCCCATTGAATCCATTACATTTAAAATCCCTGTTCTAGTTGGATTTAATCCGACATTCTGAATTAAAACCTCTGAATTTGGAACAATAGATGCAGCAATCATCCAAAAAGAAGCAGAGCTTATGTCTCCAGGGATCAATATTCTCTGACCAATTAAGTTGCTTCCTGACTTAATAACTACATTCCTTCCTAATTCTCCTCTGATACTGATGTCTGCTCCAAATGCTTTTAGCATTCTTTCAGTATGATCTCTCGATGATGCTGGTTCAATTACAGAAGTAGTCCCAGAAGCATTGAGGCCTGCCAATAATATTGCCGATTTCACTTGAGCACTTGCCACTGGAGTTCCAATAACACATCCCTTAAGTTTTTTTCCATCAATTGAAATTGGAGCTTTGTTACCACCTTCCCTTCCATAAATTTTGCCACCCATCAAAGATAACGGTTTACCAACTCTTCGCATTGGCCTTTCGTTAAGAGAAGCGTCCCCGGTTAAGATGAAATTCTTACCTTCTTGTGCGGCCAATAAACCCATTAATAACCTCATAGTGGTTCCTGAATTCCCACAATTGAGAATTTCTTTTGGCTCTTTTAATCCATCAAGACCCAATCCTGAAATTGTAAAAGGCTCATTTCTTTTTATTTCTGGGATGTTTACACCTAACTTTCTTAGGCAATCAGCAGTTGAAAGTGGATCTTCAGAATGTAAGAACCCCTCAATGGTCGTCTCCCCCTTAGCAATACTTCCAATTATTAGAGCTCTATGAGAAATAGATTTATCTCCAGGCACTTTTACTTTTCCTTTTAAATTAACTCCACCTTTTATTGTGCGGATATTATTCATTTGCAAATTAATTACTTGATAAGATTTCTGTTTAAACAAATTAGTTTTATATTATCAATAAGTTTGTTTTTAAAAAAAAAATAATCAAATTAAGTAACTGTTTTCTATAATAAATTCAGAAAAAGGATTTGATTATTAATCTTACTTATTATCACGTTGCAAAGGATGTTCCTGAAAATAGTCCAGACATCGCAGTCGTCATTGATGTTTTAAGAGCTACAACCACAATTTCTTGGGCTTTAAAAAATGGAGCTGATTCAATACAAGTTTTTGCAGATTTAGATTTATTAAAAGAATCGGCAATTAAATGGCAAGCTGAAAAGAGACTAATGCTCGGAGAGAGAGGCGGAAAGAAGATTGAGGGCTTTGATTTAGGAAATTCTCCTTTATCAGTTACAAAAAAAGTTGTTCAAGGTAAAAGACTATTTATGAGTACGACTAATGGGACTAAATCATTGCAAAAAGTTCAAGATGCTAAGCATTTATTTGCTATGGGGCTCCCAAATAGGAAAGCAGTTGCCGAAAAAATCATTTCATTAAAAGGTGAAAATGTTTTAATACTTGGTAGTGGTTGGGAAGGCTCTTATTCACTTGAGGATTCTTTAGCTGCTGGTGCTTTGGCCTCATACCTAAAACAGAATTGTGATTTCGAAATTAATATTCTGAATGATGAATTACAAGCTGCTTTGGCACTTTGGGATATCTGGAAAAATGATATTTTGAAATGTTTAAAAACAGCAACCCATGGCAAAAGATTGACAAGTCTTGGAGATTATGAGGATGATTTTAAATGTTGCTCTGAACTTGATTGCTTAGATATTGTTCCAGCTCAAGTTGAAAGAGGTGTGATTCGTGCCTCATGATTTACGAATTGGTTCATTAGGAGTAAAGTCTTGACTGATTTTTTGGTAGCTGCATTGCAAATTACAAGTACTTCAAATGTTGAAGCAAATTTTACTGAAGCAGAAGAACAGATTGAATTAGCTTCTAGAAGAGGTGCTGAGTTAATAGGATTGCCTGAGAATTTTGCTTTTTTGGGAGGAGATGATGAAAAACTTAGATTAGCTTCTGAATTGTCTGAGAAGTGTGCAAATTTCCTAAAAACTATGTCACAAAGATATCAAGTATTTCTTTTGGGAGGAGGGTATCCCGTCCCTGCTGGTGATGATAGTCATACTTTTAATAGATCAGCCTTATTTGGGAAAGATGGACAAATTTTGGCAAAATACGACAAGATTCATTTGTTTGATGTTGATTTGCCAGATGGAAATTTATATAAAGAATCATCGACTATTTTATCTGGAGCAGATTATCCACCTGTAGTAGATGTCCCAGGTTTATGCAAAATAGGATTGTCGATTTGTTACGATGTTAGATTTCCCGAACTCTATAGATATTTGTCTTCCAATGGTGCCGAGCTAATTATGATTCCCGCAGCTTTTACAGCATTTACTGGAAAAGATCATTGGCAAATCCTATTACAAGCAAGAGCAATTGAGAATACAGCATATGTAGTCGCTCCAGCTCAAACTGGGATTCATTATGGAAGAAGGCAAAGTCATGGCCATGCAATGGTAATTGACCCTTGGGGTACAGTTTTATCTGATGCTGGAAAAACTCAGGGAGCTGCAATAGCACCTGCTGATAAAGAAAGAGTAAAGAAAATTAGGGAGCAGATGCCAAGCCTTAAACATAGAAAAAACAAATTGTTTCCAAACTAATGATAAAGTTTTTAGATAATAAACTTTCTCGTTATTTATCCATTTTTTTATTTTTAAATTCTTCAATCCTTCCAGTTAAATCTTCAAGTGCTCTTGCAGCATGGGCTATTAATACTAATGGGGTTTTAGAATTAAGAACTAAATCAAATACAAATTTAAAAGCATACTTTCAGAAGGCTAACCAAATTTCGGGAGATAGATTCTGGGTAGATTTTCCAGGAGAATTAAAAAATCCCAGAACAATAAACGGTAATGGCCCAATAAAAGAAATTAGATTAGGTAAACCAGATAAGGGTAAAACAAGACTAGTAATTGAATTCAAGGAAGAGACTTATTTGAAACCTTTAACATGGCAAATGGTTGGCTTAGATCAAAATAGATGGAGAATTAAACTATTTAAGCCAAAATATTCATTTAAAAAGATTGGTGAAGGTTTAGTTGAAAAGAAAAGAGGAAATATCAAAGCAAATAAAAATTTAATTCATAAGAAGAAAAACAATTATGGTTACTTGAAACTCCCAGAGGTAAAACGAAACAAGTTTGAGGTTGTAATCGATCCCGGGCATGGAGGACCTGATCCAGGAGCAATAGGTATTGGTGGCATTAGAGAAACAGATGTTGTTCTAGAGGTTTCAAAAATAATTAAAAATTTACTTTCTGAGAAAGGTGTCAAAGTAAGGTTGACCAGAACTAATGATGTTGATTTGGATTTACCTCCAAGAGTTTCCATAGCAAATAACACGGATGCAGATATCTTTGTAAGTATTCATGCAAATGCCTCAAGAGGTAAAAGAAGAGACATAAATGGATTAGAAACCTTTTATTACAGAGGGTGGAGAGGAAGATTACTCGCGAAAAGAATTCAAAAACAAATTTTAAGAGTTTCCCCGGGGAGTCCTGATCGAGGAGTTAAACAAGGTCGATTTTATGTAATTAAAAATACTAGGATGCCTGCAGTTCTTGTAGAGATTGGCTTTTTAACAGGAAGATTAGATGCAAGAAGATTAGAAAAAATAACCCATCGAAAAAGATTAGCCTATGCAATTGCAAAAGGCATCCTCGAATATCTAGATAAAGTAGGGTGAAACTTAAAATAGGTATATTTGATAGCGGAATAGGTGGTTTTACTATCCTTAATTCTTTACTAAAAACACGTAAAGATGTAGAAGTTTTTTATTTGGCGGATACAAAAAGAATACCTTTTGGGAACAAAAATTCTAAAGAGATAAGATTAATTGCAGAGGAGATTTGTACTTTTTTTGTTGATAAGAATTTGGATGCACTTTTAGTTGCTTGTAATACTACAAATGCTTGTGCGCTTGATATTCTGGAAGATAATTTAAAGATTCCTTGTTTTGATCTTATAAACTCAGTATCGGAAATAGTTGATAAACAAATAATTGGTGTCTTAGCAACACAAACAACTGTTCGATCATCGTATTACAAGAAAGCTATAAATGCTAAAAAAGAGAATACAATAATATTTCAGCAAGAATGTCCAGAATTTGTATCAGAAATTGAAAAAGAAAAATTAAATCTTGACAAGTTAAATAGTCTCTCAGACTTATACTTAAGACCACTAATAAACAAAAATATTGAAGAATTAATACTTGGATGTAGCCACTATCCTTTAATTTATGACTTTTTAAGAAAAAAATTAGATTCAAATATAAAAATTATTGATCCATCGGTAGCATTAATAAAAAAATTTAATGAATCTTTTGCTATTCCAAAAAATGACCGCTATGAGAGTATTTCTCTCGGAAATGTAAAATTTTTTGTTACCTCAGAAAGAGATGAGTTTTCCAAAAAAATAAAATTTTGGCTTGGAATTAATAAAGAAATTAGGTTGGTTAACCTCCGAAGTAATGTTTGATTCCTTAAGATATAGAAGAGGTCAATCATGAATACAGTAACAGAGCTACTACAACCAGTTGAAAATGATCTTGATGATCTTATTTTAGAACTGAAAAATCTAATAGGAGCTGGTCATCCAATTCTTCAAGCAGCAGCAGAACACCTTTTCAGTGCTGGGGGGAAAAGGTTGAGACCTGGTATAGTTTTATTGATTTCAAAAGCTATATCTCCTGAATTTTGCTTGACAAGCAAACATAAAAGGCTTGCTGAAATAACTGAGATGATTCATACAGCCTCACTAGTCCATGATGATGTTGTTGATGAGGCTTCTACAAGAAGAGGAGTAGATACAGTTCATAGCAGATTCAATACTAGAGTAGCTGTTTTGGCAGGTGACTTTTTATTCGCTCAAGCAAGTTGGCACCTAGCAAATCTTGACAATGTAAATGTAGTTAAATTACTTAGTAGAGTAATAATGGATTTAGCAGAGGGTGAAATCAAACAAAATTTAAATAGATTTGATTCGGCTCAGTCTTTCTCCAAATACATCAATAAAAGTTATTGTAAAACAGCATCATTAATAGCAAATAGTTGCAAGGCAGCTGGAGTTTTGAGTGGGATTAATGACGAAAACTTAAACTCGTTGTACGATTTTGGCAAAAATATTGGTTTAGCATTCCAAGTTGTAGATGACATTCTTGATTTTACTGGAAATGACAAACAACTTGGAAAACCTGCTGTAAGTGATCTTGCTAGTGGTTATCTTACCGCCCCAGTTTTATACGCCTTAGAAGAAAATAAACAATTGTCAGTTCTTATAAACAGAGAACTTGCTGAAAAAGATGATCTAGATGATGCTCTCAATATCATTATGAACTCTAAAGCTATTGAAAGTTCTAGGAAACTAGCAGAGGATTTTGCAATGCTTTCTAAAGAAGCTATAGTCTGGCTTCCTGATTCAGAATATAAAAGAGCTTTAATTGCTCTTCCAGAATTTGTTCTAAGCCGTATTTATTAGATCTAATAGAAATAAATCTTTGAGCTAAATTAATATTAAAATTTTTGAAAACCTTAATTTTTTCGACTAAATTTATTAAGCATAGATTTATTTAATGTCATTAGATAAAAAAAATTCAATCAATAACATACTTGAAGAAAAGAGAATTTTCTCTCCATCAAAAAAATTTGCAGAAAACTCAAATATTAGTACTCAAGAAGAATTACAAAGTCTAAAAAAACAAGCATCAGATAATCCTATTCAATTTTGGGAATCTTTTGCAAAATCTGAATTAGATTGGTTTGAGCCATTTCAAACTGTAATAGATAATGAAAATGCGCCCTTTTTTAAATGGTTCAAAGAAGGAAAACTCAATATTACATATAACTGCTTAGATAGACATATTAAAAGAGGGCTTGGAGAAAAGACTGCACTTGTATGGGAAGGCGAACCAGGAGATAGCAAAAAATATACTTACGAACAACTTCTAAAAGAGGTATGTAAAGCAGCAAATGCATTAAAAGCAATTGGTGTAAAAAAAGGAGATTTGGTATGTATTTATATGCCGATGATTCCTGAAGCGATGTTTGCGATGTTAGCTTGTGCAAGAATTGGCGCGCCTCATTCAGTTGTCTTCGGAGGATTTTCTTCAGAAGCTTTAAAAGATAGGTTAATTGATGGAAACGCCAGATTTGTTATTACTGCTGATGGTGGCTTTAGAAAAGATAAGGTGATTGAACTTAAGAAAGCAGTTGATGCGGCCATTGAAAGTGGGGCAGATAAAGTTGTTGAAAAAGTAGTTGTTGTTCAACGATCCCAAAAAAAAATTTCGATGGTTGATGATAGAGATTTTTGGTGGCACGAATTATTAAAAGATCAAAAAGATCATTGTGAACCAGAAATAATGAATAGCGAAGATAGACTCTTTATTCTTTATACTTCAGGCTCTACGGGAAAGCCCAAAGGTGTAGTTCACACTACAGGTGGTTACAACCTTTGGTCCCATTTGACATTTAAATGGATTTTTGACTTAAAAGATGACGATATTTACTGGTGTACTGCTGATGTTGGTTGGATTACAGGTCATAGTTACATAGTTTATGGGCCTTTATCTAATGGTGCTACAACCTTAATGTATGAGGGAGTGCCAAGACCCTCAAATTTGGGCGCTTTTTGGGAGATTGTTCAGAAATATAAGGTTTCTATTTTTTATACTGCACCAACTGCAATAAGGGCATTTATGAAGTCTGGGCGTGAAATACCCGATAAATATAATTTGGACAGTCTTAGACTTCTGGGTACTGTTGGAGAACCAATTAATCCTGAAGCATGGATGTGGTATAAGGATGTTATTGGTAAAGATAAATGCCCTATTGTTGATACTTGGTGGCAAACTGAGACTGGTGGCGTGATGATAAGTCCCTTGCCTGGAGTCGTTGCTACAAAGCCAGGTTCCGCCACTTTCCCTCTGCCAGGAATCGAAGTTGAAATTGTTGATAAGAATGGAGATAAGGTTAAGGAGAACGAGGGTGGCTATTTAATTATTAAGAAACCTTGGCCAGGAATGATGAGAACAATTCACGGAAACTCAGAGAGATATTTGGTGAGTTATTGGGAATATATTACCTTTAAAGGAGAAAAAAATGTTTATTTTGCTGGAGATGGAGCACGCATTGATGAAGATGGATATATATGGATTATGGGAAGAGTTGATGATGTCATAAGTGTTTCAGGACATCGGTTAGGAACAATGGAAATAGAATCTGCTTTGGTAAGTCATAAATCAGTTGCAGAGTCTGCAGTCGTTGGCAAAAAAGATGATTTAAAAGGTGAAGTTATAGTCGCTTTTGTATCTCTAGAGAAAGATGTGAAAAGTTCTTCAGAATTAGTAGAGAATTTAAAGAATCATGTTGTTAATGAAATTGGAATTATCGCAAAGCCTGAAAAAATTATAATTTCTGACTCTCTTCCGAAAACACGTAGTGGAAAAATTATGAGGCGAATTTTAAGATCTTTGGCTGCTGGAGAAAAAATTAGTGGTGATATTAGCACTCTTGAAGATAGTTCTGTTTTGGAAAAGCTGAAAGAATTATCCTAAATAGATTCATCAATTAAATTGGAAATTTTTTTTATAGTATTTCTTTTGAATTCATCATCAGCCCAGTCTCCCAAAAAATTTTCTCTTAGTCCTGCGCTTGCGATTATAGTGTGCGTACCTTTTAGCATTACCCCCTTAGAATTATCTTCTTTTCTTGCTTTCAGACAAGAAAATAATTTATCTGTTTGATCTAATTCGTCTTGGTTGAATTTTATTAGGAAGTTATTTTTTTGATTATATGTTTTTTCAATTAATCGCAAAGTTCTTTCAGGACTTGGGCTAAATTCACTGTTGAATTCTAATTTTTGAGAAATTTGTTTCAATAATGGAATTGATTTGTTAGCACTAAAATTATTAAAACTAATAGATATGAATTTTTCGCAATTTCTTCCCCCATCAGGAGAAATTAAATGAAGTTTACAGCCTAGGCTATGACCAATTCTTATTGAAGGAATTGATGCCCCTATTCTCTTGGATAAAGATATTCGGCAATTCTTAAAATCTTTCCATGCTTTGATAGCAAGTTGTTGGTGATCAAATTGCGGTGTGTATTTATATGCATGTACTGCATAATTTTTATTAATTAAACTCTCTATGAATCTTCTATAAGTTAAATCTGGCTTAGAAGCTAAATAACTTCCACCAATAAATTCAACAATTTTTTTGGGATTTGAAGGCCAATAACAGAAATTGTTATACTGAAATTTTGTAAAAGTCATCTTTCATAAGCTAAAAATGTTTCAAAAAATATTTTCTAAACTGTTTTTTAATTTATATTAATTTAAAAGAAATATTTATTAAATGCGTCAAGATAAATGAAAGTATTTTGAGTTAATTGGAACTATTTAACAAAAAAGAATTAAATCAATTGGATTTTCTTCATGATCAAATTAACACCAATCCCTCTGAAGAGAGAGAAACGAATAAAAATAAAAAAATTGAAAAAATTTTAATTCTTGATACTGAAACAACAGGTTTAGACGAAAATAAAGATGAAGTGATAGAAATAGGTTGCATTTTATTTGATGTATCTTTTAAATGTGTACTTTCACAAGTTTCTTTTTTATTTCCAGTTAATAATAATGAAGCCGAACATGTAAATGGTATATCTGCAGAAGTAACTAATATCTCTCAACCATGGGAAGATGGATTGAATTTCTTTCTAAAACTTGTTGATTCTTCAGATTTCATCGTTGCTCATAATGTGGAGTTTGATAAGAAATGGTTTGGAAAAGGAAGATTGCCTAAGCTTAATAAGAAATGGATATGTAGTTTAGAGGATATTAATTGGTCTTTTCAAAAATCACTAAAAACAAGACCTTCAGTAACTGATCTAGCATTATCTTTTTCAATACCAGTTTGGAATTTACATAGAGCTTTATCTGATTGCTTTTACATATCTGAGGTCTTCAAAAAATGCGACAACTTAGATGAACTTTTACTTAAAGCTACTGAACCGAGGTTTTTATACAAGGCTTTGGTTAGTTATGAAGATAGGTCTTTAGCTAAAAATGCTGGGTTCAGATGGAATAGTCCTGTGCAAGGAGCTTGGGCAAGAAAATTAACTACTGATGAAGCAAAAAATCTTGATTTTAGAGTTGAGATTTTGAATTAATATTTATTTAATTTTTGACTAAGAAAATATTTAGTGCATCTTACAAGGCATCCATTTATTACCCATTTTATGTGCTCCAATACATCCGTATTTTGAAGCAGCCTTTTCAGCTTCTTGTTTAGTGTTAAATAGATCTGACATCATATTTTCCTTATTTGAATTTGAAATTTGTTTGGAATGATTATGATGATTTTTATGAGAATTAGGTGAATACTCCCATATCCCCATAGTAGTAACACCGGCAGAGATAATTCCCATCCCGACTACTGATAAATTGACTATTCCCATTGCGACTGCACCAAAAGAAAATACACCCATTGGGACTACCCCTATACTTATTACTCCCATTGGCACTATTCCTATTGAAACTATACCAAGGGGTGCTATTCCAAAAGCAATTTTCTTTGGCTTTGTACCGCAATGTTGATTCTCTTTACTTTTATTAATTCCCAATAGTTTTTCTAAATGTTAAATTAAAATTGTCTCACAAAATAACTAATCAAAGATTAATTTCTAGATGAATTAAAAATTTTGAATTATTTTTTAGAACTTTGAATAACTTAAAAAACCTAAGAGGAACAGTAGATCTATTCCCTGATCAATTAATAAAGTGGCAAAATGTTGAAAAAATTTTATTAGAGCAGCTTTCTAGAGCATCTATCAAAGAAATAAGAACACCAATATTGGAAATGACCGAATTATTTATAAGAGGAATTGGTGAAGGAACAGATGTTGTCAGTAAGGAAATGTATACATTTCTTGATAGGGGGGAGAGATCTTGCACTCTAAGACCTGAAGGAACAGCCTCAGTCGCACGAGCGTTAATACAAAACGGAATATCTTCTAATCCTCTTCAAAAACTTTGGTACATGGGTCCTATGTTTCGATACGAAAGACCTCAAGCAGGCAGGCAAAGACAGTTTCATCAATTAGGTGTTGAGTTTATAGGACATGATTCAGTTAGAAGTGATGTTGAAATTATTGCTTTAGCTTGGGATATATTAGGCAAATTAGGAATAAAAGAACTCAATCTTGAAATAAATACGTTAGGTGATACTAATGACAGATCAAATTTTCAAAAATCTTTTATAAAATGGTTAGAAACAAATAAAGATTCTCTAGATTTAGATTCTCAGAATAGAATTTCTAAAAACCCTTTGAGGATTCTGGACTCAAAGAATATTCAAACTAAAAAAGTTCTTGAAAATGCACCAAGATTATTTAATTTTTTATCTGAAAAAAGTCACAACAGATATTTAGACTTAAAAAGACAATTAGAGGTTTTAAAAATACCTTATGTAGAAAATTTTAATCTTGTAAGAGGTTTAGATTACTACACTCATACAGCTTTTGAAATTACTAGTGGGGCTTTGGGCTCCCAAGCTACAGTTTGCGGAGGAGGGAGATACGACGATTTAATAAAACAAATGGGAGGGCCAAACACTCCTGCAATTGGTTTCGCTATTGGTTTAGAAAGATTAATTTTACTCGCAGGAAAAGAGCTTGAAATTCCAAGAAATACTGATATCTATATCATTAATCAAGGCTTAGTTGCTGAATCATTAGCAATGGATTTATCTAGAAAATTAAGAAATTACGATTTGTTAGTTGAGTTAGATTTAAGCGGAGCCTCATTCTCTAAGCAATTTAAAAAGGCAAATAAACTTAAATCTAAAAGTATTATTGTTATTGGTGATGATGAGGCAGTTAATGGGGAATTTATTATAAGACTCTTTGATCAATCAGGTAATGGGAATGAAGAGGAAGTTATATCTTTTGAGAATGATATTAAATTAGAAAATTGGATAAACAATAACTTACTTGTAAAGTGATGTTCTTGAAAATAGTGATAATTTTTCTTTTTATAATTATTTTTTTTAATTTAAGGAATTCTCTAAAATTAAATAGAAAACAAAAAGTTTTTAATTCTAAAAAAATAACAACTTTTAATAAAAAGAATCTTAATAATTGGATGAATTTAACTAAAAAAGAAAGATATAACTTAACAAAACAAGATTCTCTTAACTACATGGATAAAAGAAAACTTTTATTAGACGAAATTAGAAATGAATATAAGAAAATATCTAGAAAAAATTCTGAGGGGGAACATTAAGAAAAAATAATTATGGAAAATTACTGGACTTCTAATAAACCTATAAATGGATTAAGACATTTTGTTTTAGTAAATGAGACTAAAGAAAAAGGAAATATTAGTTTTTTAATGGTTTCTGTCCTTGATTCTGAAATTAACTTAAAAACTACTTATGAAGAATTAATAAATAGTGGAAATTGGCAGAAGGGTTGGATCAATCTTTCAAAGCATCAATCGATTACAGAAGAATACGTTAACTATAAATCCATCAATAAGGGAAAGGGTATCGATGAGATATTCATTAATGAAGATTCTTTATTTAATATTTCTTAATTTGATATAAATCTTTCAAATCTCTTTTCTTTGAAAATACTAGGTTTTTTGTGACTTAATAATTATTTAAAAGTTTTACCCCTTTCAAAAAAATAAAATTAACGTTATCAAGGATTAATTATATTTACTTAATTCAATGTTAGGGGATATGTGGAACTCATCTGAGTTGACCTCTGAAAAACTTGGAATAACTGAAATTAAACTTTCTTTTTTACGTGAAAATGGAATACTCAAGCCTGGGATTCATTGGAAAAGCTCTCCACTCGGTCAGAAAAAACCTTGGAAACCCAAAGCGCTTTACAATGTAAAAATGTGCAGAGAAATAATTAATAAATTTTATTCTGAAGAAAACTATAATATCGCAGCCTAAAAAATGATAGTATCCTGATTAATTTGGGAAAATATATAGAATATTCATTCGATTAGATTCTCATCCTTACACTCAATAAGAGTGTTTTGCAAAGTTGGATATAAGTTAATCATATTTATATATTGTTTCGATTTTCTGTAAGATTTTGCAGCCTTTTTGTAATGAACTTCAGATTTCATTTCAAGTGAAAATTTTCTAGAAGACTCTTGAGAAGTAGTCATAATATTAGATGTCTTATCCCATATTTAATAATTGTTTGAAAATGAGGCAATAACCACCATGGTGTAATGAAACAAAACATCCTTTAATGTCAGCAAAATGAAATTTATTTGACTTATTTGAATTTAAAAATACTGGTTTATTTGATAGAACTTATATCTCTGAGAATAATTTTCCTTCATTAAATCTACCTTCTTTACTCTTGTCTTGCCCTACGAATAATTTTTGTTTAGTAATAGTTAGGATTAATAACCTTTACAATTTTGTTATGAATTCAACTGTTTGGTGAAATATAAAGTATTCTCAAAACGTTTAAGCTAATCAATTCCTAAATGCAAACCTATGGAAATCCAGATACTACCTACGGATGGTGGGCTGGTAATTCAGGTGTAGCAAATCGCTCAGGAAAATTCATTGCTGCTCATGTAGCTCATGCAGGATTAATTGTTTTCTGGGCGGGTGCATTCACCCTTTTTGAACTTTCACGATTTGACCCAAGCGTCCCAATGGGTCATCAACCTCTAATCGTTCTTCCTCACTTAGCAACTCTTGGAATAGGGTTTGATGCTAATGGTGTTGCGATGGGAGATACTAAACCTGTTCTAGCGATAGCAATAGTTCACTTAGTTTCTTCTATGGTTTTAGCAGCCGGAGGACTTTTACACTCTTTACTTCTTCCAGGAAATCTAGAAGATTCTGATGTAGCAAGAGCTAGAAAATTCAATATTGAATGGGATAATCCAGACAAATTGACATTTATTCTTGGTCACCATCTAATTATTCTTGGTTTCGCAGTTATTGCTTTTGTCGAATGGGCAAGAGTTCATGGAATTTATGATCCAGCTATTGGTTCTGTAAGACAGGTTGAGTATGAATTAAATTTGGCCAAAATTTGGAATCACCAAACAGACTTTTTGACTATTGATAGCCTTGAAGAAGTAATGGGAGGTCATGCTTTCCTTGCTTTCGTTGAGATCACTGGTGGTGCTTGGCATATTGCTACTAAGCAAGTTGGTGAATATACCAAATTCAAAGGTAAAGGACTTCTCTCTGCAGAAGCTGTTCTATCATGGTCACTAGCTGGAATAGGCTGGATGGCTATTATTGCAGCTTTCTGGAGTGCAGCTAACACAACAGTTTATCCAACTGAATTCTTTGGTGAACCACTTGAATTGAAGTTTAGTATTTCTCCTTATTGGGTAGATACTGTTGATCTTCCTGATGGTGAGTACACTTCAAGGGCATGGTTAGCTAATGTTCATTACTATTTTGGATTCTTCTTTATTCAAGGTCATCTATGGCATGCTTTAAGAGCACTAGGCTTTGATTTCAAGAGAGTTACAAATGCTATCAGTAATATTGATAGTGCAACAGTTACTCTTAAAGATTAATTTTCAAATTTCCTACCAATATCAAAAGGCTCCTATTATCGGAGCCTTTTTTATTTGAAAAATTTTGTTTATTAATTTAGATTTAGAATTATATGTTTTTGAAATCATTGAATATTTTTTCGATACAGAATAAAGATATTTTTTCAAATTCTCTATTGATAAGTTTTTTTGGATTGTTAGTTATATTTTTTTTGTTGATTTTTGGAAGGAAATTTAAACTAGCTGTTCAACTCGAGAGATTTGGATTGCCGATAGCCGTCATATCAGGAATTTTAGGTATATCTATAGGCCCATTTGGTGCGATACACTTTTTACCAAAAGAAACAATAAATGTTTGGAGTAATTTTCCTACTCCTCTTTTATCATTAGTCTTCGCAACTTTAATGATGGGAAGACCTATACCGAATATAAATGGTTTAGTTAAACCGATTTTTAATCAATTTCTATTAGCTCTTTCACTAGGTTTCGGACAATTTTTTGTCGGCGGCCTTGTCGTTAAATATTTTCTGCCTCCATCTATGGACGCAAATCCTCTAATGGGTTGTTTAATAGAGGTAGGTTTTGAGGGCGGTCATGGAGCCGCATCAATAATCGGTGAAAGTTTTAATAAACTAGGTTTCCCAAATGGTTTAGATCTTGGTTTAGCTATGGCAACAATGGGTCTTTTATCCTCTTCAATATTGGGTAGCATATTTATCTTTATTGGTAGAACTTTAGGCCTTTCAGATACTGAGGAAATCCTTGAACAAAAAGATACTTTAAATGGAAAAAATAAGATTAGAATTTTTGCAGATTTTAGAATTTTTATAATAAATCTTGGATTCTCTGGTTTGGCAATTTCTTTTGGTGTTTTGCTTCTTAAATTTTTAAGGTATATTTCAAGTTCTTTTGGCGATTTTTCGAAGGAAATTATTTTTTCACTACCGGTATTTCCTTTTATCCTTATAGGTTCGCTCCTTATTAGATATATTTTAGAAAAAACCAAAAATACAGAATTTATTTCAAATATTCTGCAAAGGGAGATTGGTATTTTATCAACAGACTTATTGATTTTTACAGCTATGGCGAGTTTAGATATTGCAGTTGTTTTTGATAATTGGATACTTATTTTAGTATTTACTATTTTCGGTTTATTTTGGAATTTAATCTGCATTGCTTATTTCGCATACTTTATTTTTGATGATTATTGGTTTGAAAAAAGTTTGATAGAGTTTGGGAATTCTACTGGTGTAGTAGCTTCTGGGTTACTTCTTTTAAGGCTTGCAGATCCTAAAAATATTTCTAAGACTTTACCAATTTTTACCTCAAAACAGCTATTTGCTCAATTAATTCTTTCTGGGGGACTATTCACAGTTCTTGCACCATTAATGATTTCTAAAATTGGGTTAGATTATTGGACAGAAATTTGTGCCTTAATTACATTCGCAATTCTTTCTATCGCATTGATTTTTAACAAAGTAGAGATGAAAAAGTTTTAATAAGAACTCTAGAATGGTAAAAAGCCTAAATTTTTTATTTTAATGTCATTTAAACCCTACGATATTCCACCTCAAGAAAATAAAGGTAAGTGGTTTAGGAGTCATTTACTTGGAAGGGAAATAGAACTTGGTGAATTGTATAGTCTTGGATCAAATGATTTAGATTTGCTTATGGCGGAGACCGCAGAAATCAGAAGCGATCTTGATTTTAAGGAAAAAAATATAGGCAAATTTAGGACCGCAGGATATTTTTTGGAGTTAGCAAGAATAATTGAGAAAAGGAAGTTGTTGGAAAGTTAATTAGATGGAAAATAATTCTTTCTAGAATTTGGTTCCCATAATTCGTATTTATGCATTAACGACTTAAATTCTCTATTTTTCTCAAACGAATCTAACCAGTTTTTTATTGATGATTCAAAACAATTTGTTCTTTTTTGACTTTCACAAGCGATTCTAAATTGTCTTACAAAAGGCCAAATAGACCAATCAGCGATTGTTGGGCTATCTCCAAAAAAGTATTTTTTTTCGGCAAGAAGTTCGTTCCATCTATTTATAAATTTAATCGCATTTGTAAAATGAAATTCTTGATCATTATCTTTATATCTTGTGGCATATTTAAATCGATCTAAATGATATTTGAATACGTTATCGTTTTCATTAATTATTTCAAAAATATCTTCCTTTTTGTTCTCAGGTAAATAAATTAATTTGATGTTTTCCTTTTTCGACTCTGAGAGAGCCCATAGGATGATTTCAAGACTTTCTTCAATAACTTCACTATTTTTTTTTATAAGAATTGGCACCGTTTTCGTCTTTGAATTATTTAAAAAATCTAGAGGTTTATTTTTTAAATCAATTTCTCTTATCTCTACTTTTATTTCACAAATTAACAGGGCCCATCTTGCACGAATTGCATATGGACATCTTCGAAATGAATATAAAATATCGTTTTTCATATTGTAAAAACTTTTAATTTCCCTAATTCTTTTAGTATTATCTAAGTAGGAACAGTATTAATTTTACAACGCAAATGTCGGGATATGTTTACCTTATTAGAATAGGAGACCTTTATAGGATTGGGAAAACGGATAATCTTGAAAAGAAAATTAAAAAATTAAAGCCAGATGAATTATTAACATCAATTATGACTAAGGAGCCAGAAACTCTTGAAGCAAGATTACTAAGAAAATATAAGTCGCAAAGAATTCCTGAAACTGGTTATTTAAAGCTTTCTAAAAGACAAATTAGAGAATGTAAAAAGCAATTTGAATTAAAGGGTAGCTTACCTCACACTTTAGATGCTGAAGTTTCTATAACTCTATTTGCATCTTTTTTATTTTTTTCATTAGGTTCTTTTATTTTTAATTATTTAAATTTTGGATTTGTAAGATCTATATCTTATTCTTTCGGAATGGCATCTCTACCAATGGTTATATTATTTATTACAGGTAGTTTTGGCGGATACTTTTCTGAAGATTTATCTCTTTTTTCATTGTTAACTAATCGAATAAAAGGTTTATTTATTGCAATTTCAATGCTTTCAATGGCTTACTTAATTTTTAATTTAGGTTAAATTTCATAGTTACAATTTAAGGCGATTTCAAATGGAACTGATTGGGTAGGCAACTTAAGAATAGTTGAGCATATTTCAGCAATATCTTCAGGTTGTGTCATGCTTGATTTGTCTAAAGAAGAGATATTTTGGGCCATTTTTGTATTAACCCAGCTTGGGCAAATTGCAGTAATTCTTATATTTTTATCCCAACCTTTATTTTTCATAGTTTGGCATAATCCCATCAAAGCAAACTTTGAAGAAGAATAAGCGGCTAAATCCCCTTTGGATCTTTTCCCACTCATTGAAACTAAAACAATAATTCTTCCTCTACCAGAGGTACATAAATGATCCCAAGAAAGCCTACATAAATGCCAAATTGCCAAAAAATTTATATTTAATGTATTTAAAATATCTACTTCATCACCATCTTTGTATAAGAAAGGAACTTTCGATAATACTCCAGAACAATTTATTACTGAATCAAATCCTCCAAATTCATCTACGGTATTCTTTATCCAATTTTCGGCTGTAATTTTTTTTAAAGCATTATAATGATTGATTATAATTTTCCCTTCTGGCCATTTTTTTGGATCAATAGCGCTTCCTTTTAATGATTCTAAATCTCTTATGCCAACACTAATTCTATTGCCTTCTTTTAATTCTTTATGTGCAATATTTAGTCCAATACCTCTACTGGCTCCACTTATTAATATGGTTCTCATTTTTTAACTATATGTTTGGAAATATTATCCTAAGTAACATTTTAAATTCTCTTCCATGCATAATCATAAGACCTTTCTTTACACTCCATGGAGCCTTTATAAACATTACGCACATAGCATATACAATCTCTTTTAAAGAAAGAGTATCAGTTAGAAACCCATACCATTGATTTTTAGGTAGTTGAAAAAAACTGCCAAAAAATTCTCTCAATAGTTTCTCATCAAACCTCATGAGTTTTTCTAATCCAAATTGGTAAAGTGATTTCTTCCTAATTAATTCTTTTGACCATAAAGTTTCCCAACCTTTTCTAGCAATATGATAGGTACTTAGATTTTTGTTTTTAATTGCTTCTGAGACTGCCTTCGCGACAAGTGGAGCTCTTCTTAAAACATTACCAATTAAATATCCAGATGCAGGATGTACCATTGACGCAGCACCGCCATATCCCAGTATTTGTTGTTTGAAATCTGGGATTGGCATATTCATAGGAAGAAATAAGCCAAGCTCTTCGTGCTGCATGCTTGTGATTGATATATTACGATAAGAAAGCCTCTTCTCTAGTCTCTCTTTTAAATTTTCCATTGTTAGAGGATTTACCAAACCAAGAGATGTCTCTTCAAGAAAATATTTTCCATCCCCCATATCCATGGCATAAAGAAAAGTTGGAGGTTCTTTTTTTTGCTCATCGTTAAGATGATCATTTCTATAATCCATTAATACAAACTGCCCTTTCTTAAGTGGAGGTTTACTAAAATTACCCACTATCCCATAACAAGTTTGGACTGCCAAAGGACCACAGGATTTTAATTTAAGAAAAACAGGATCATACCCTGTTGCATCTACTACTAATCTTGCAGAGTAAGTTTTGCCATCTTTTGTAGTTACTGTACTTTTGTATTTTTCAAAATGTATTTTGTTTGCAAAGCCTTGATGCCATTTAATAAAAGACTTATTACATTCTTTAAACCAATAATTGTGGAGTTTCTTCTTGTCAAATAGTCCATAATCTAGTGAATGTTCCGTGGCTTTATTCTCGTCGTCCTGCTCTTCTAAAGCGCCATGCCCAAAAAAACTTACAGTATTTTTCCATCTATATTCAAGTAAATCCTGAAGCCCGAGTTGATCAACTTCTTTCCCCCAAATGCCATATGTATTTGGCCAAGGTTCATCTGGTCCATTTGGAGAAAGCACTTCAACATCTAATTTTTCCTTCCCTAAAGCTGAGGCAATAGCCATACCCGCAGGCCCTGCACCCAAAACAAGAACATCTGGCATATTTTCTTTTGACATTAAATATAAATCTTATGATTAAAGAAATTTATGGAACAAATTATTACTTCTGAACCCAGAATTATATTTTTCATCCAATACTTATAATGAGAGTAGATTAATAATAATCAAATTACTCAAATACTAGCGACTAAGTTTTCAGTGTTTTAACAATAATTTATAAGATTACAAAATAAAAAAAAATTTATTTATTTTTTTATCATAAAAAAAATATAGGAATTTAAATGATTAAAAATAAAAAAATTTTAATTACTGGAGGTAATTCAGGAATAGGGTTTTTTGCCATTATTAATTTACTGAAGACGAAAAATATTTTATATGTTGTAATAAAAAACGAATTTAGAAAGAATGAATTTCTCAGAAAAATCGAGAAATATTTTGATAAAAATTATCTTAGTAAATTTTTAATTATTATTGAAAATTGTGATCTTTCAGATCTAGAGAATATTAAAAAAATTAAAGATTACTTTATTATTAAAAAGATTTTTTTAGATGTTCTTGTTTTAAATGCAGGATTGCAATATACAGGCTCTTTTTACCCTAAAGTATCAAAGCAAGGCGTAGAACTAACTTTTGCAGTAAATCATCTTGCACATTTTTACTTGGTCAATGTCCTAAAAGATTTTATTAGAGATAAAGATGAATCTAGAATCATTATTACATCATCAGATGTACACGACCCCAAAAGTTCAGGTGGCAATATAGGAAAGAAAGCGGGACTTAATAACCTAGTTAATTTGAGAAAAAAAGTAACTGGGCAATTTATAAATTTTAATGCTGATGAAGCTTATAAAAATAGTAAGTTATGTAATATTTTGTTTGCTAAAGAACTTGAAAAAAAATTAAAAACTTCCTCGAGTAAAATTTCTGTAATTACTTGGGCTCCTGGTCTAGTAATACCAAATGATGATCTTGGTTTTTTTAGATACAGTAAGCGTTTTAATCTCTTTGGATATTTAATTTTTTCTAAAGCTGCAAAAAATATTTTAGGAATTTCTGAAAGTATAGAAAATGCTGGTATGATACTTTCTGAAATTGTTTTTGATTCAAATTTAAATAATATTGGTTACGTTCATTTAAGTAATAAACTTATATCTTTTAAAAAACATAAATTAGTTGAAAGTAATGTTAGTGATGAGGCAAATAATTCTGAGTTGGCTTCAAAACTCTGGATTTTAAGTGAAGAGATTTGTAGATCATTTGGCTTTGTTACTTTCAATATTTAAGGTTTGTGTTGGGAATGCAAACTCTATATTATTAACCGCAAATTCCTCAATAATTCTTAAATTTATAGATTGTTGAGCTTCCATTGCGGCGAGATAATTATTTGTTGGGATGTAATAAACAAGTTCGAAATTAAGACTGAAGTCGCCGAAATCTGTGAAATGACATCTATCAAAAGACGCATCTTTTGTCTCTTCAACTATTTTTTTAATTATTATTGGAATCAATTTCATAAGTTTTGGAGAGGTTTCATAAACAACTCCCAATTTATGCACTAACCTTCTTTTTTCCATTTGTGCGTAATTTGAAATTATTCCATTTGTTAGGGCGCTATTGCTCATTACTATTACTTCTCCATTAATACTTCTTATCCTTGATGATCGTACTCCTACTCTCTCAACCATTCCGAGGACTCCATCAGATTTTATAAACTCACCTTTTTGAAAAGGTTTATCAAGCAAAATTGTTATATATTCAAAGAACTCCTGAACTGGATCTTTCAAAGCTAATCCGGCACCAATACCTCCTGCACTTAGTAAAGCCCAAATAGCAGTCATTTGAACACCTATATTTTGCAAGAAAAAAATTGAGCCAATAGTCCATGTTAATGCTTTTATCAATGGAGTTAGTGAAGATACCATCGAACTAATTGAGGAATCATTAATTTTCGAGGTCGATTCTGTTAAAGATCTTATTAAAACTTTGTTGAGTGCTTTTATTATGATTATTAATATAAATAATTTCAAAATATTCAATAAGACAGAGATGAAAGTTATTTCATCAGCAAAAAAATAGTCAATTGAAAAATAAAATGAGAGGAGGAAACCTATAGGTTTTATAATTCCAGAGATCACCTCAAAAATAAAATCATCGAAATTTGTTTTTGTTCTTTTGGAAATCTTTTTAAAAAATATTTTTGAAACTTTTGAAATTATTATCGACAATAAAGTTCCTATAAAAAAAATTGATATTGCCAGAAGGAAGTTTTCAGTAACTAATTTCATATTCAAATAAACCCTTAAAATTTATCTCTAATAAGATTTTAAATTATCTCTAAATAACAAACCAGTCTTTATTTTTCTTTAACTTATTATTATGTTTCTAATTTCTTTAAATTCTTCTCTATCCGCAGTTTTTAATAATTCAAAAATTATTGATTCAGTTGTTGTTAAGATCGCCCCGCTCTGAGTCATTCTCTGTAATGCTATTTCATGATCTACCCTATTTCGACTTCCCATGGAATCTGATATGAGAATAACTTCAAATCCTTTTTGTAAACAATCTAAGACTGTTTGTTGAATACAAATATGCGTTTCGATCCCACAAACTATCAATTTAGTAATTTTCTTATCTTTAAGTTCTTTCAAAAAATCTTCTAATTTAGCTAGGCTAAATTCCATTTTTTCAAATTTTCTAAATTCTGCTATGGGTGATAATTCAGTTATCGTTACTCCCAATTTGAGTGGGTTTTGTTCAGATATAAATATGTTTTCTTCTAAAATTTGGTAAGCATTTATTAGCTTTTTAATGTTTTTGATTATCGAGTCCTTATTAAAAATTGGTCTTATTATTTTTTCCTGAATATCAATAATTATCAAGGCGTTTACTTTCGATGATAATTTATCTGAAGAGATTTCTTGATTATTCATCATTTACTTATAAAGATACATTCAACATAATATTTTGAAGAACTTTAGTAAACATTTTAAATAAATAAGTTGTTTTACTCTCATCTAGAGTTATTATTGAGAATAGCCCAGGGTTTATTTTGTCATTATCCTCTCAATACAAAGTAATCACATCTCCTCTTGGTGATGGATTACATAAAGATGGGAAGAGATTAACTCCTCAGAGGTTAAAGGTTCTTAATTTATTTGAAAATATTGGCTCTGGAAAGCATCTTAGTGCTGAAGAGGTTCATGAAAAGTTAGTTAAAACAAGCTCCAAAGTTTCACTAGCAACAATTTATAGAACTCTAAGACTTTTAGTACAAATGGGTTTGCTTCATGAATTAGAACTCAGTGAGGGTGGACACAGATATGAATTGCTTAGTAACGATACACCGGATCATCATCATTTGATTTGCATTAGGTGTGGAAGAACGGAAGAATTCGAAAATGATGAGGTTTTAGAGGCAGGCAAAGTTGCAGCAAAAGTTAATGGTTTTAAACTAATTGAATCCTCTTTAAATGTAAGAGCTATTTGTCCTAATTGCATTTAGCAGGTTTTAACTTAAAGTCCCTCCACAACTTGACCCTGCACCTGCAGTGCAAGCAAAACAATGTTCTTTTACAGCTACCCCGTAGTCAAAAGTAAATGATTCATCCAACAGATCAAAAAGTGTCTTTGGTCCTTTATTCTCTCGGAAATTTATCTGTTGGTTAAAGTCACAATCATAAATTTCTCCTAGCCAATTTACGCTAATTGTCTTTTTACACATTAGATTTTCTAAATTTTTTTCATTAAAATTTTCTTTTAGTAATTTGTAATAAGTATTTAGTTTCCCTTCTCTTCTAAGAGATTCTTCATATCTATTTATTGGCATATTAGTTATTGTGTATAAATTATTAAAAACGATATTGTATTTTTCGAATAGAATTTTTTTATAATCCTTCTCCAATATTTCCTGAGAGGGAGGAAGAATTGGGCTTACAGGATTGTAAACAAGGTTTAATTGTAATCCATTTTCTTTCTTTCCATAGCCTAAATCATTAAGAATTTTTATGGCATTAATACTTTTTTCAAAAACGCCAAAACCCCTCTGAAAATCAACATTATTTTTTTCATAACATGGTAGCGAAGCAGTAACTATCACTTTATTTTCTGCAAGAAATTGAGGAAGATCTTCATAACCTTCTTCAAAAAAAATTGTCAAATTGCACCTATCAATAATATCAACTTGTTTTGTGTTCAAGCTGGTTATTAGGTTTTTAAATTTTGGGTGAAGTTCTGGCGCACCACCTGTAATATCTAAAGTCTTGATGTTGTATTTTTCAATTATCTTTGGAATAAGAGATATTATTTCATTGGACATCTGTTCAGTCCTTATGGGACTCGAATCGACATGACAATGTTTACAAGCCTGGTTGCATTTATAACCTATGTTAATTTGCAATGTTTCTATAGGTTCTTTATATATTGAGGGGAATTTTTCTTTCATGAATCTATTATTTATAAATTGTCATTCGAAAATAAAAAAGTCAAATATTTTTTTTAAAGTTTGATCTCTTATTAGCAAGTTCAATAAACCAACTTATGTATTCTTTGGGACCATTTTTAAAAACTATGTCAAAATTTAAATTGTCATGAACATCACTGATCCCTATTAAACCAGTTTTTTTTGTAGAGGGTCTTTCAACTTCACCAGAACTACTATCTACAAAAATTATTTTATTGCTAATCCCAAATTCATTACCTAATATTTGTATTAATTCTAGAAAAGACCTGTCACTTCCTCCTCTTGAATAACTTTTTTCATCATTATTTTTTTTTGATGTGACTGTGTCACCAACTCCTACAATCAAAGGCATATCTTCTTTTTGAATAGTTTTTTTGCATAAATCAATTTTTTCCTTAACAGAATTTGGAGAGTTTCTAAAATTAAAATTTCTTCCAAAAGGAGCTTTACCAGTCTTATCCGCAATAAATTTATTTAAAAGATATAAAACTCCAGAATCTTTAAGTGCTCCTTTAATTAGTAATTGTATGTCTGTTGATCCGATATCATCTTGAGAAGAAAGTTTAATTGTTTCTCTACCATTTTTATTACCTAAATTTGGTGAAATATGAAGGAAAAATGAATTTTTGAGGCCTTCGGATTCAGCTTTTAAAATGATTTCATTCATCATTTTTTCAAAACTAATTTGAATAAGCTTTCTTTTATCAGAATCTTCATGAACTAAATCAAATAGACTATTGAAATTAATAGTTGGCGAGAAGCGTGTTTCACATATTGATTTAACTGCGTGAAAATTGATATCCTCTTGGCTAAGTTCAGGGAAAATATTCTTAACTATATAATTAAATTTTGGTCTTATTAAACTAGGTACTTTAGATAAAAAACTTAGTTCTTTTTCTGAGACTCCTTCAAAACTTATTTCACCATTACTGTCTTGATACTCTACTCCACAGGCGGCTAAACCTCTTAAATAAAGTTCTTTGCTTTTAGGTTCACTAGTGCTCCTTAAACTCCTCTCTATTATTCTGTTAACTCCTCTTGGACCTTCATGTTCCCCGCAAGTTAAAACAAAGAATTCCTCGGCAAATTCTTTTGCTGCATAGATATAGTTTGATTCTAATTCTCTAGTCATTGGATCTTTAACTAAAGGGATACAAACTCCGTCAATGTCTTGAATAAATAAGATATTTTTAGAAGAAATTAATTGTTTTTGTTCATTTAAATTACTTGCCATATATTCCATATTTTTAATTATTTTTCTTTTAATTTCCACTTTCTTAGAAATTATAAATTAAAAAACTCAATATTTTCAATAAATAATTTGCTATGGTCAAAAATTGCTTTAATGTAGAAAAATGTTGGTATGGGTAAGAAATTAAAAAAATTATCAAGAGTTTCCAAAAATGAAGAATAATTTCGTAGAAAACATCAAAGATGAAAAATATTTTTATTCATTGATTGAAGATATAGAGAATAGCAAAGTTGGATTTTACAGTGTTGGTTTATATCCTGCATCACTAGCATACAACTGTGCTATGCATGGAAAATCAAATAATATTCTCTTGGCTCCTAGGGAAGATAGAGATTTGTTAGGTGCTTTCTCAAATGATGTTATTTCTGATATGGATAATGAGATTATTGAAAAGATTAAGAGAATGGGAAATTATTCTTCAGAGGGAAAAATAAAGTCTTTTGATCTAAAAGATCTTCTCTTGAAATGTGAGATGGTTATTCTTGCTTCAAATAGTAATCACATACAAGATGATGTTAAAAATGCTTTAGAACTCAGAAAAAATTTAAAAAGAGAAAATGTGGTTCTTGGCTGTCTAGTCGGGTCTTTTTGTATTGATGATAAAAATAAAAACCCTTTTATTCTTTGTAATAAATATCCAAATTTAGCTTTTTTTACAGGATTTCATCGTCACGGAGCTTTACGAAATCCTAATGATAGTTTTACTGCAAATTTCTGCCATCCTGATGCTTTAACAGCATTAATAGGAGGACGCATTTTGAATCAATTATCACCGAAAATTCAAGTTTCTCCTGGAGTTCACAATATTGAATGTCAATATATAAAATCAATAAAAAATATCTCATCAATATTTGCAGGTTTTGTAAATAACTTTCATTCCGATAAGCCAGGAATGCTGCCTAGCATTAATACGATTTTGTTAACTCAATGTTTAGATCAGGCCGCATCAGTATCAATGAAAGTTAGAAAAGAAAATAAATTAGAAAATAAATATCTTTCATTAAAAGAACTTGGTTATGGTGAAGAAATAATAAGTGCAAGGGAAATAATTAATGATAAATTTTGTGAAAAAGGAGATTATACTTTTTCTCAATTAAATGCTGTTAAGGCTGATGTCTTAGGAAGTATGACTCTACCAACTGAAGGAAAACCAACACGGAATTTTCAAGCAGGACAAGTTTTATCAGATATGCTTTTGCAACTCAACAGATGTCCTAAAGATGTCTCAGAATTTGTAAATTGGTGCAATAAATACTCTCTCAGTCAAGGAGGTTTAGAAGGTCTAAAATCTTTAAAATTTTGGCCAGACATTTATAAAGAATTCAAAATTAAAAATAACAATTGTTCAATGATTAATCTTATTTATTTATGCTTTAATGCTAATTCAGAAGAAAAAAAAGAAATTTATAATCTTTTAATTAGTTCAGAAGAAATCACTAATTTTTGCCAAGAATCTGTGAAATCTGAATTATCTTTCGAACTAAATGAAAAATTAAAAGGAGATTATCTTTTTGATGATATTGAAAACTTTTATAAGAAATTATTTATTGAAAAAGAGCAAAATGCCCTTAAAACAAATGAATACAGTAATCAAATTTCTAAAAAAAATCCTAGTTATATTAAAGTATTGAAAATTATTAATAAATATTTTAATAATTGATTATTTTTCTAATTTGCTAGAAAGCAAAGTTCTTAATTTATTTACTAATCTTGATTGCAGGGTTAGAATTATTATGGTTTAAAAGGTTTTTTTTGAAAAAGGAATTAACTCATCGTTCTCATGAACTTAAAGCTCTTGGTTGGAATCAAGAAGACTTAACAAGATACGAAGATTTATGGGACTACAGCCAAAGATGGGGATTAATAAATTTAGAAAGAGAAGACAGACAGTTTTTAAAGCAGGCAGAAAAGTTACTCCCAAAGATCCAAAATAAAAAGATATCCGTTAAAAAAACTATTGAAGAAAAATCTTATTATCTATGGTTAAATTTTTACCTTGATGAAATTAATATTTTTAGTAATTCTAATCTTCCAAAAAATAAATATGGTGTTTGGACACTCTTAATTGAAGAGGAAATAAAACTTCTTAAGGAATTACAACCAGTTTTGGGTCTTCCAGATACTTTAAAAGCAAAGAATCTATATGAAAATAGAAAAGAGCTTATAAATAAAGCTTTTAGCGAATTTGATGCTAAGAACAATGATAAGTGTTTCAATTTTGATGAGGTTCTTAACAACTCTGAAAAAGATGTTGGTAAGAATTGGAAATCAATTACTGAAAAAGATCCTGAGGCTAATAAAACTTTTCCAATAATTGATTCTGCAAATATTGAGAAACTCAGATCTGCGATAACAGAGGATTTGAGTACATATATGAAAGATAATTACCCCTCATTAAAAAAGGATTTATAAATATTTATCTTTTTTTTGTTTTTTTTTTGGACTTTTCTAAGTTAAATAGATAATAGGATTATTTAAAAAATTTTGAGCAACCAAAAGTTCGAGACACTTCAGCTACATGCAGGCCAAGTTCCTGATCCAACTACAAATTCTAGAGCAGTACCCATCTATCAAACTAGTTCCTATGTTTTTGATAATGCAGAGCATGGAGCTAACCTTTTTGGATTAAAAGAATTTGGAAATATTTATACTCGACTTATGAACCCCACCACAGATGTCTTCGAAAAAAGGATGGCAGCTTTGGAGGGAGGTATGGCAGCACTCGCAACATCCTCAGGTCAAGCTGCTCAATTCCTGGCAATCGTGAACTGCATGACAGCAGGGGATAATTTTGTCTCTACATCTTTTTTATATGGTGGGACCTACAATCAATTTAAAGTACAATTTCCAAGATTAGGAATAGAAGTTAAATTTGCTGATGGTGATAGTATCGATAGTTTTAGAAATAAAATTGATGATAAAACCAAAGCAATATATGTTGAATCAATGGGAAATCCTAGGTTCAACATTCCAGATTTTGAGGGACTCTCTGCTTTGGCGAAGGAAAATGGAATTCCTCTAATAGTGGATAATACCCTTGGTGCTGGTGGTGCTTTAATAAGACCAATTGATTTTGGAGCCGATGTTGTTGTGGAAAGTGCAACGAAATGGATCGGTGGACATGGAACAAGCATCGGTGGGGTTATTGTTGATGCCGGAACCTTTGATTGGGGAAATGGTAAATTCCCACTAATGAGTGAGCCAAGCGCTGCTTATCATGGGCTCGTTCATTGGGACGCTTTTGGTTTCGGTAGTGATATCTGCAAATCTTTGGGAGTACCTGATAACAGAAATATAGCTTTTGCTTTAAGAGCAAGACTTGAATGCCTCAGAGACTGGGGGTCAGCTCAAAGTCCTTTTAATTCTTTCTTGCTATTGCAGGGTTTGGAAACTCTAAGTTTAAGAATAGAAAGACAAACTTCTAATGCTCTTGAATTAGCAAAATGGTTAGATACTAATTCTAATGTAAGTAGTGTTAATTATCCTGGCCTAGAATCTGATCCATATTACTCTAGTGCTAAAAAATATACTACTGGAAGGGGAATGGGTTGCATGCTTATGTTCTCCCTAAATGGGGGTTATGAAAATGCAGTAAAATTTATTGATTCCTTAAAATTGGCGAGCCACCTTGCTAACGTGGGTGATTCAAAAACATTAGTAATTCATCCTGCTTCAACAACTCATCAGCAATTATCTGAAGAGGAACAATTATCTGCAGGTGTGACTCCTACAATGGTAAGAGTTTCTGTAGGAATCGAACATATTGATGATATAAAAGCAGATTTCGAACAAGCACTTTCACAAATCACATAGGAAAGTAGATTTATTGGCTTTAATAATTCCTAGTAACTATCACAAGATTAGTGATGTCGAGAAAAATCATATATCTTGGATCGAACCAGAATTGGCAAAAAGACAGGATATACGTCCTCTTAGGATTGGTATTTTAAATATCATGCCTCTTGGCAAACAGTATGAATTTAACTTACTACATCCACTTGGTTTATCTCCTCTTCAAATTGAGCCAGTTTGGATAAAGCTTAAAACTCACTCTTATAAAACATGGGATCTTAATCATCTAAATAATCTATACATAACTTGGGAAGAAGCAAATAATCCAGAACCGTTAGATGGAATCATTATTACTGGAGCACCTATTGAGCACCTAGCCTTTGAGGAGGTTAAGTATTGGGATGAATTTGTGAAAATTGTAAATGAAGCCAGAAATTCTTGTGCGAGTACTCTTGGATTATGTTGGGCTGGCTTTGCTCTGGCTTATTTGGCAGGGGTTGATAAGCAAGTTTTTGATAGGAAATTATTTGGGGTATTCCCTTTAAAAAGTCTTGTTCCTGGACACCCTTTGATGGGTACACAAGATGATGAATTTATTTGTCCTCAAAGTAGATTTGCTGGATTACCAGATTTGGAAATGGAGAAGGCCCAAAAAGAAGGGAAATTGAATTTGTTGGCTTATGGAGAAAACGTTGGATATACAATATTTGAATCTAATGATCAAAAACAACTTATGCATTTAGGTCATCCTGAGTATACGGTGCATAGAATTATTAGTGAAATTGAAAGAGACAAAGAAAAGGGAGATGTTCCTCCACCAGAAAATTTTGATCTAAATAGTTCAAAAACCGCTTGGAGATCTCATAGGAATTTGCTTTTTCAGCAATGGCTTTGGTTTTGTTATCAACAAGTTAGTCTTAATTAACTTTTTTCAGTGAGCGCTTTCCATACCACCTAATCTTTCAAATAGGTTAAGACTTTCTTTATTTAATCCTACAATTTCAACTTTAGATCCACCATTCTGGAATTTTCTAATAATTTGCTCAAGAGCAACAACGCCACTTTGATCCCAAATATGAGCTAAAGACATGTCAATTACAATATTTTCTGGATGTTCATGAATATCAAATCCTTGTAAAAAATAAATTTTACTTACAAAAAATAATTGTCCTTTTACTTTATAGGTAGTTAAATTATTTTCTTTTGCTCTTGAGACAGTTATAACTTTTGCAACTTTTCTGCTGAAAAGAATTGCAGCTAATGCAACTCCTGCAATAACTCCAAGCGCAAGATTATGAGGTTTTGTAAGCATAGTAACTGAGAAAGTCATAAGCATGACTGCAGTATCGCTTTTAGGTATCTTTCTAATATTTTTTAATCCATTTATATCTGCTGTACTTATTGCGATCGTTATCATGATTGCTACTAATGCAGCCATTGGGATTGCTCCAATCCAAGACTTCAAGAGAATAATCATAATTAGTAGAGATATACCTGAGGAGAGGGTTGATAATCTAGATTTACCACCATTCTCAGTATTCATAACAGATTGCCCAACTAAGGCACATCCTGCCATTCCACCAAATAAGGATGCCACAATATTTGCGATTCCCTGTCCTCTTGCTTCTTTATTTTTATTAGAACTTGTATCAGTTACATCGTCTAAAATGTCTTGAGTTAAAAAGGTTTCCATTAAACCTACGAGAGATATTGCAAGTGAAGTCGGTAAAATTATCCCTAATGTTTCAAGACTAAAAGGTACTTTCCCATTTTCTATTGATCCAAAAGGAAGAGAAATACTTGGCAATCCATCAGGCAATTTACCCAAATCGCTAACTGTTGGGACATCTAGATTAAAAAATATGCTTATAAGAGTAATTACTACTATTGCGATAAGTTGAGATGGGACTACTTTTGTGATTTTTGGAAGTCCATAGATAATTACTAATCCTAGGATTACAAGAATCCAAACTACTGGAATCTGAGAGTTAATTGGATATTGACTGATAGTTTGTTCAACTAATCCTTTTGATTCTTTAATCCCTATTCCTAACTGAGGTAGTTGTGCTTGAAATATTAAAAGTGCCAATGCATTTACAAATCCACTTAATACTCCTGTTGGAACGAATCGCATTTGGTAGGCAAGCCTTAAGTACCCCCAAAGAATTTGGAAAATTCCAGTTAATATTCCAGCTGCAATGAGATATGGGACTCCTAATCCAGGAGCTTGTGATTCTCCATAAGCAACAAGTCCAGTCATTAAAAGAGCTGTTGAACCTGTGGCTGAAGTGATCATCCCCCTTCTACCTCCAACAATGGCAATCGTTATAGATAGGCAAAATGCACCAAAAAGGCCAACTTTAGGATCTACACCAGCTATACCTGAAAAAGCAATTGCTTCTGGGATCATTGCAAAAGCTACAACTAAGCCAGAGAGAATATTTGACTTTGGATCATCTAACCAATTTTTAGATAAATATCTTGAGAAATTTGACATTTTAAGTTTCTTTATAATTAATGAAGTTACCTCATAGTGGAGGCAAAATACCTTGTGGGTCAAAAATATTCTTTAAAGTTTTTAATTCGTTCATTCTATTTCCAAAGGCTAATGTAATTTCTTCTTCATGAGAATTCAAATGATTATGCAATTGGGCTAAGTGAATATTTGGATAAAACCTTTTTAGCTTGCTCCATGATTTATAAATCCATTCCAGAGCGACTTCTTTTTCTTGAAGATCATTTTTTTTCCATGATGCATATATCCATGGTTTCCAAGTACTTTTTCTATGAACAAAAAAGCTTGCTCCATGATTTAACTTTCTAGTTTTGCCACCTAATTGTTGAGAAGCAATATAACAGGAATTATTAGGTTTATTTTCCATTATTTCACTCAAACATTTTATAAAAATTGGGATATCATTTTTTAAATCTTCTCCAAGAAGACTAATTACCTCAGAATGGTTATTTGCATTCAGCTCATATAAATTCAATTCCTTTGGGAAAAAATTAATTTTGTTAAAGTTTTCATAAAATTGTTTTTCTAGAGCAGGAAATTTGTCTAGAAGCATTAAGTTTTCTTCTGTTCTTTTATCCTCTAAATTATTAAGCTCAGCAAAAATATATATATAAATTTTTTGGGCATAAATCCATTGAAGACTAATATTTTCTGGAAATTCCTCTGATAGTTTTATTATTTCTGAAAGTTCATTTAGATTTACAAATCCTTCAATAACCTTTATTGGATTAGATTGGATAGTCTTAAGTTCTATTTCAGTAATAATTGAAAAGAAGGGTGCTGCGCCTTTAATTGCTTCCCAAATCAATTGTTCTTCTGGATTTATTTGATTTTTTTTTAAAGAGATAAATGTGCCATTTCCCAAGAAACCTTTTATTGATTCAATATTATCAATGGCTAATCCGTAGGCTCTACTGAGCGGGCTTACTCCACCAGTGAGTATATAGCCTGCTCCAGGAAGTTTAGAAAGTCCGATTGGAAAACTTCGATTATGTTTTTGTAAATGATTTACTAGATCTCCCATTATTACTCCACCTCCAATTGTCACTAAATTGGTTTTTCTATCTAGGTGAATTTTGTTGTAATTTTTTCTTAGATCAAGAGTTGTAAAACCATTTTTTGCACAGCTAGAGGTTGTACCTCCACTACATACGCAAAGATGCTCGAATTCTTCAATAGAATAGTTATCCTGATAAAATAAGGACTCATCAACGTCATAAATTAATTTCTTTAATTTTGCATCTTTTGAGTTGATATTTGGAACTTCAAGCAAACTATTATTTTTCACTACATGATATTGTTCTTTACTATTATGGTATAAGTAATAACTTGATTTTGGATAATTTAGATTCGAAGTTAAATAATCAAGTCGCGATACTTATCTGTGGACACGGCAGTAGGAATAAACTAGCCATTACTGAATTTCAAGAATTAACTCAGTTTATCCAAAAAAGATATCCAAACTATTTGGTTGAATATGGTTTCTTGGAATTCGCTAAACCTTCACTTGTTGATGCTCTAGACAAATTAAGAGATCTTTCTATAAAAAAAGTAATTGCAATACCCGCAATGCTTTTCGCTGCTGGCCATGTGAAAAATGATATACCTAGCTTGCTTATTAATTATTCAAGTAAAACAGGTATTGAAATAATTTATGGAAGAGAATTAGGTATTAATAATTTAATGATTAGTGCAGCTTGTGAAAGAGTTAAAGATGTATTTAAACAAAATAATACACTCAAACCTGAAGAATCATTATTAGTTGTTGTTGGTAGAGGTTCTTCTGACCCAGATGCGAATTCCAATGTTTCAAAAATTACGAGAATGATCGTAGAAGGTATTGGTTTAGGGTGGGGGGAAACAGTTTTTTCTGGGGTAACTTTCCCTCTAGTTGAACCTGGCTTGAAAAATGTTGCGAGACTTGGTTATAAAAATATAATTATTTTCCCTTATTTCCTTTTCTCAGGTGTCCTTGTCACAAGAATAAAAAGGCAAAGTGATTTAGTTGCTATTAATAATCCAAATATTTCATTTATACATGCAAAATATCTTTCGTCACAGGCTTATGTGGTCGACACTTTTGTAGAAAGGATTGAAGAGATTCTTAATAACGAAGGTAATAATTTTATGAATTGCTCAACCTGTAAATATAGGTCAAATTTATTTGGCTTTGAAAAAGAAGTTGGAATGGTACAAGAAAGTCATCATGACCATGTAGAGGGCTTGGGTATCAGTTGTGATTTATGTGATCCTGAATGTAATGGTGCTTGTGAAATACAAAATCAAATACCAACTCATAACCAAGAAAAATCAAACTCAGGAGGAGGAGATTACTTGGAACATGAACATGTGGAGGCTCATCAACATGAACATAATCACCATCACCATCACCATCACCATGGTATTTATCCAAACTCAAAACACCCTTTAGGACCTGTCACGCTTCGCTTGCCTAATAAAGACTAAATCTTAAGAAAATCCGTTGAAAATCAATTAATCATCTGTCTCTTTCTCGACTTAGTCTTAATAGACTCAGTATATATAAGTATTCTTAATATAAATTCTTGAAAGTATTTTGGACTAGATTTTCCACAATTTAAAGGTTGTTTTCCACGTCCAAATCCACATTGAATTAGAAATGCCAGTATTTTTCAAAAAAAACAGGACATCAACATTATTATTGACTTTTCTTTAAGATTTATTCAATTTCCTTTTTTAAAAAGTAAGTTTTTAAAAAACTAACTTATAACATGAGTCTCATTTGATAAATTGAAAAGTTTAAATGCAGATTTTTTTTGATTTTTTTAGAAATAAATATCATTATAGTTATGCAGAAAAATATAGATTTATGGATCAAATCAGCCAGTCAAATTTAACTGATAAGAAACTTGTCGAGTGTTCTCCAAATAAAGTCTCTTTAGAAACAGAGCTTTCAGAAACTCTTTATAACACTATGAAAGATTTCGTATTAAGTAACCCAACTTGGGATCAATATAAGCTTATAAATTCAGCATTAGCTACTTTTCTCGTTCAAAACGGATGTACAGATAATGCTGTCTCAGAAATTTATTTAAATCAATTATTTACACCATCTAAGTCTTTTTAATATTTAAACAGGCTCTTCTACTCAAGGCCATCATTGTAAGTGTTGGGCTTTGCCAAGATGATGTGGGCCAGCATGCTCCATCTAATACAAGTACATTCTTGCATCTCCATAATCTATTAAATTTATCAACTACGCTATTTTCTTCATCTACCCCCATTGGTGCCCCCCCTACTTCATGAATGTAATATCCAGGAGGAGGAGGACTATCTGAAAGTGCGATCAAATTTTTTGTAAATAGACTCCCTAATGGGATATTCATTAGTTCATTAATATTTTTTATTTCTCCATTAGCAGCTTTGATTGTTTTACGTATTGTGTTTTCCATATGTTTAGCCATATTTAATTCATTTTTGCTCCATTCGAATTCAATGTAGGGAATTGGGATACCCCATTCATCTGTTTTTCGTGAGAGAGAAACTGAGTTTTTCTCTCTAGGAAGGACTTCGCCATGGGCGATAAGAAAGCCAATGGATGAGTTGGTGTCTTTTTGCAAAAATGTAGGAATCCCTAATCGATCAATTGCCCCCCAGATTCCATAACCTCTATGGAAATTTATGTCGTCAATTTCTGGTAAATTTGAACCAAATGGAATAAAGAAGCTGCCTGCTCCAGAAAGATCGGGAGAATTATCTACTGGTTTATCTAAGTTTTTTGTTTTTGGGACTGAAAAAAATCTACAGATAGATATGTGATCCATGAGGTATTTGCCTAATTTTCCAGAATTATCTTTAAACCCTGAGGAATTTGTTTTATATTCTGAGTTGAGTAGTATTCTGAGTGTTGAAATTGTTGATGCGCAGAGAAAAATTAAATCACAATTCAATACTTCTTTTTGTCCATTTTCTAGGTTTACGATCGTTAATTTTGAGGCAAGCTCTGTTGCCTTGTTAATCTCAAAAGACTCCACTAGGTAATTAGAGATTATTTGTACATTTCCAGTATCTAAAGCTTTTTTTAAAGAGCTTCCTAAGCTAGAGGACTTTGGCCATTTTTTTTCTTTTACTGATGAATTACGGTCAAATCCTCTTGATTGGATAAATGGATAGTTTAATTTTGATTTTACTTTGTTGCCAAAAACATTTTCGTTTTCTGTAAGAGGTATTTCTCCAATATATTTACCGTTTGGGACTTCTTTAATGTCATCTTTTCGTCCATAGATGCCGCAGAAATTTTCAATGAAATCATAGTGAGGGGATAGTTCATCGTATGAAATAGGCCAGTTTGGTCCGAATCCGTCTTTTTTAGCGGGATGAAAGTCTTCTGAGGAAAGTCTTAATGTTATGCCTCCCCAAGTTAATGATCTCCCCCCATATTGTTTACCTTGGGTCCAAAGAAATGGCTTTTTTTTTGGGAAGTCATAAGGATGCTTCAATTCATTTGAATATAAGTCAGGATTATTTTTCCAGTAACCAGGATGTTGGCATTGATTGGCATGTTTTTTTGTTAAAACTCCTGATAATCTTTTGAATGTACTTTTTGGCTCATCATTACTAGCTTCATGCCTTTTAACTTGAGGCCCTGCTTCTATTACTAAAACTTTGATTCCTTGTTCTGCCAATGTAAGTGTTGCTATTCCTCCTGTAGCTCCAGAACCAACAACAATTGCATCATAAGGACTTATATTCAAAACCTAGTTCGTGATTTGTTATTTCAATAAATATAGCATTCAGTAAATAATTAATTTTTAGATTTCAGCTTAAGAAGTTAGAATTTATTGAAATACTACTTAAAAAATGAGATTTATAATTTTAACTGTTTTAATGATTGTTTTAACCCTCCCTTCTAGAAGCTTCGCTGCATTGGATTATGGTAAACAATCCTTAATTGGAGCTGATTTTTCTGGATCTGATTTAAAAGGAGCAACTTTCTATTTGACTGATTTACAAGATGCAAATTTATCAGATTGTGAGCTCCAAAATGCTACTCTTTATGGAGCAAAATTGAAAGATACTAATTTAAGTAACTCGAATTTAAGAGAAGTAACTTTAGACTCGGCTATTTTAGATGGAACAGATTTATCAAATACTAACTTAGAGGATTCATTTGCTTATAGTACACAGTTTGAAAATGTAAAGATACAAGGCGCAGACTTCACAAATGTTTTTTTGCCAAAAGATATTATTAGGAAATTTTGTGAGAGTGCCACTGGAACTAATCCAATTACAAATAGAGAAACTAGAGAAACTTTAGAGTGCGATTACATTTAAATTTATGCACATACAAGTTCTTTTTTAATCTTTCTTTGTTTATAAAGTGATCTTCCAACAGGCCAACCTAAAGTAGATAAATGTTTCATTAAAGAACCTGAGTATTTGAAATAAAAATTGTCTGAATATTTTATGCCAAGTTCTTTTAGAGTGGTTACTAATAAACGTAGATCTTTCTTTTTGCCTTTTTTCATATCCAGTAATATCAATGCTTCACTTGATAATTTTTTTTCTAGAACCTTATCATTTTCAGCAAAACCAACTTTAAGTGAATTAAATTCATCAGAATAAAGAGTATAAATTATTCCATCTTTGAATTTATCTTCAGAAGTATCTACATTAAATCTTGATGATATTAATGTTTTGTATCCTTTAATGATTTTTCTGTTATTCATAATTATTTGATTTCATCCTGAGCAAATTCGTATTTCTCCAATAGATTGTTTACTTCTGCTAGTGCAATCCTCTTTTGACAGGCCGAGTCATATCTATTTACTGCTACTGAAGGTATTGAACCTTTGCTTTTCATTTCCCTTATACCAGTTTCTAAACATTGAAAAGCAACACTTGATAGATCTCTTCCTTCTGCTGCGGCCCAAACTTTCAAAAGATAAGTAAGGTTTGATGGTACTGAGATCTGTACTTTGTTTGAATTTGAAGTATTTAATGCAATATCATCGAGACTAATTTCTTTAGAGGAAATAGTTTCTTTAACCTTTTTCTTCAAAAATTTTACTTGGCTTATAGCGTCCTCTTTATTCTTTATTTTCTGCTCTATTTCAAATAACTCTTCTTCAGAATTAATTAAAGCTTCTAATGCCCATTTAGCATCATCTTTCGCAACAGCGGTTCTATCAAGCCATTCATCTCTTATTTTTGACCAATTACTAGGCATAAGCTTTATGCGATAATTCTATGATATATAAATCTAAATAGATTGTCTATTCATTCTAAATAGACTTAATATAGATTAAATAATTTTCTAATGTTTTCTTTAATAATTCCTCATCTTAGAAATAATCTTTTAAAAGAATTGAAACTGCAGAATCTATTCAATATGAACTTAGAGATATTTTTTTGTTAAATGAAAACGATATATTAGACTATTCAATCTTTTTAAATTTGGGTTATTTGTTTATTTAATTAAAGACTTCTGAGCTTTTAATCTCTTTCAATAAGTTCAATTTTATAACCATCAGGATCCTCAACAAAAGCCAAGACAGTAGTACTGTTTTTCATTGTTTTAGGTTTTGTTGTTATTTTGCAACCATTATTTTCTAATCCTTGGCAAATTAGATGAATATCTTTTACTCCAATAGCTATATGACCATATTTATCTCCAAGCTCATAGTCTTCAGACTTTTTGTCCCAGTTATAAGTTAATTCAATTACTGTGTTTTCTTTTTCTGAGCCATACCCAACAAATGCCAAAGTGAATTTTCCATGAGGGTAATCCTTTTTCCTTAATAAATTCATTCCTAATCTATTGACGTAGAAATCAATGGATCTATCTAAATCTCCGACCCTCAGCATTGTATGTAGAATACGCATCTTAAATTATGAACCCCAATCAATTATCTTATATTTAATAACCATCTGCCAAAGTTTAATTTTTGAGGCTTAGTCTTTTTTTAAGTTCAGAAAATTAGGTTAAAATACGAATACTAAATTTCAATAATATATTGAATCAGATATTCCAGAGACTCTCATCAGTATTTTTGTATACTTTGCCATTAAAGGCATCAATACCTTTTGGATATTATTTGTTCTATAAATATTCATTTTTAAAAATACTATTATTTCTAACTTTCCCGATAGCAATAGTTGAAAAATCTTTGCCTTTTGGTAGTTTTTTATTATTTATAATTTTGTTTGCTGGATTAGTAAGAAATCCAAATGTTCCCTATTTCGTTAGATATAACGCATGCCAAGCATTACTTATTGATATTGCTTTGATAATAATTTCATATCTCTTGAGAATATTTCCAATAGTTGAATTAGGCTCAATAATTTTTATATTTACACTATGTATTTTTATTTATTCTATTTCTCAATGTATTTATGGAGTTGAACCTGAAATTCCCTTAATTAGTAAATCTGTAAGAATGCAAATTTAAAAAGATTTAAAGATTTACTGACTTTCTTCAGCACTCATTCAGAATAGATTCCCATCTTTGTTGACTTGCCTTTATTGCTTGTATTGGCGGATTAGCCCCCTCAATTTCAAAGGCTTTAATTAATGATTTATTAGCTAATAGGCCTAATCTTGCTGCCTCTCTTTGCCTAGAGCATACTTTTTTTCTTGACCCCTCTTTTAGACTATTTTCGATTTCTTTAAGAATCTGGCTAGCTTCATTCGATTTAGAATAAAAATCGTTCATGTAAACATCAAGTGCCGTATCAGCAAAGATTTCAACTGGAGAGATTATTGTGACTAAGCACACTATAAAACTTACAAATACAAATATTTTCATAAGAATCTTAAGTAAATTTTTTGTGTGATCTATTTAATACTAAATAAAAGGTGAGAACGCTAATTGTTCCAGATGGGCCTATTAAAACATGCCAAAATTGATCGCCACTAATTGAGAGCCTTGTGCCAAAGAAAGTCGTAAAAATAATACCAAATATTGGGTAAAGAATAAAAAGCCAATCTTTAAAAAATCTTTGCCAATTTATTATTAGAAAGATACTTATTATTACTTGAAAAAGGAGAGTAATAGTTTTATCAAATAAAAAATATGAGATTATTGAACATAAAGAAATACAAATATTAGTTTTTTGAATAAATTTATTTTTTATAACTGATATTGATAAACATGTTAGACCTAAAGATAGAAAAGAATAAAATAACCAATTAAATAAAGAGGAGTGATCTACATAAATCCAAGATGTTTGGGTATGATCTATCATTTCAGAAATCGATGCCAATCCTAAAAAAATAAAACCGAAAGGTATCAATTTGTTCTTGCTTATATGTTTGAATTTATTGATCGAACTGATACCTAATAATATTGGGATAATTGCCGCTTGAAAGTGGGCAAATAATAAAATTGAAAAAAACAAAATAAATTCTAAAATTTAATTTATCCTAATTTAAATAAAAAAAACAGTTTTGGGTCATCTGAGTAGAGAAAGGTACCATTGCCCAATTACTATAATCAATATTGTAAGAACAAAAGGGAAAGCAGGATATCGTGTTTGAAAATTAGCAGGCGGCCAAGGAGACCAAGATATTAATCTTCCTTGCGGTTCATTTGAAATAACTTTTTTTTTCGATTTTTTGGATATGTGATTTTCTGTGGCAAATCCTTTACTCATAATCTAAATAAAGATTAATCCTAACAAGAACGTTTCGAAAAGGCGTTGTATTATTCGGTTTTTTTTATTTGAACGGAGGGGGTGGAATCATTTTCAAGTCAAAATGACAAGCTATGACAACATATGACAGTGAAAATCTGAAATCGATTGTTGAATCTGCCAACAAATCTGCCAACAAACTTTTCGGGTAGAAATAGCTTCAATCTAAACAGACTCTAATCATTAATTTTTATCTTTTCCATATTTGTTGATTACACTTTGAGCATTCCCATTTTGGAGATTCGTTAGTAAAAATACATCCACCAAAAACAACTTTACCTTCCTCTTCAAGCTCATATAGTTTTCTTTCATAGGGACTTGATTCAGGATCTTTTGGTAAACCATATATTATTTTTGCAACTGGTTTATATCCACAGGAAGGACAGATTATTGGCTTTCTATTTTTGAAAATCTCTTTCACTCTTTGATAAGATCAAATTTAACTTGATACCTATAAAAATCAATATTTGGTGCTACTTTAAGTGCAAATTTTATTCTCTGATCCTCGTCAAGAGCTATTATCACGCCCTTAACTCGTTGGTGATCCTCTGCAACAAATTCAGTTACATAACCCATATATCTCTGAATTTGTCCTACTACTGAGTCACTTGCTCTTCCTTTTTTTAATTCAACTACTAGTACCTCTTTTTCATCCTTGCTTATTGCAAGAATATCAATTGGTCCTGTATCAGTTGGGAATTGCTGTCCAAAATTCTCTTCATCTTGATAGATATCATATTTCTTACCAAGAGGTGTTTGTCCCCAATTTGCAACTAAAAAATCTTCCAAGTGCTTTTCAAGAGCAAATACGGTGGGATCTTCAATAGTTTCATCTGTCGTAGTAATAACAGGATGAAGCACTTCCCCTTTAATTAATTTTTCTAATTCTTCCTTATGCTTACTGATCTGACAAACAGTTCCAATAGATCCAGTGGAGTTCCTTAAAGATTCACTCATATCAGACCTGTCAATTTTTTCTGATTCCCATTTAATTGTTCTTCTATGTGGTTTATCGGAATTTGGAATATATTCATAATCGCCAGTTACCTCGCCAACAAAGTAACTCCCTTCTCCATCGGGAGAAAGGACAATATCACCCTTTTTTATTTTCTTAGAAATTGTCCAAAGGAATCCGCAACTTAATCCTGCTGCAACTTTGCTCTTTTCTGGATTTTGTTTTAAATATATTGGAATAAACTCTTTATTAAAATCTCTCCAATTTTCAGGAAGAGAATCGGTTAAATCTTGATCAATATCAAAATTTGCAAAGATGAATCCTCCATTTCTACATTCCTCTGCAAATATGCTTTTTCTTCCAAGCATTACTCTGTAAAATTCTCTCATTAAACCAATTGCTTATTTAATGTGTGGTTCAAGTAGTTGGAATTTAATTTAAAGAAGATCAACATACTCATCCATAGCTTTATTATGTTCTATCATTCTTTTTTTATGTTTTAAAAGTTCTTTATTCTCCTCAGGAAATTCATCATCTGAATTACACAATAGTGCTTTATCCATAGCTTTAATAATGATTTTGTGGCAAGATTCAAAATTTAAATCTTCCCGAAAGGACTTTATATCGTCGTAATATTTTCGTTCTTTACCAAGAATTACAATATCAGCTTTTTTCTCATTATCCATTATCTCTTTAAAATTTTCACTATTGATGATTTTTCTGGAATAAGTTTCAAGTGCAGTTTGAGTTTTGATTTGATCGAAAATTTCTAAAATGAAATTTACATAAGAACTACTTGGATCCGACTCAAAATTCAACACTGGATTAGTTACCAGGACTATTTGATCTAATAATGTTTTATTAGCAGATAATTTATCAGAATCATTTAAAACCATAGAAAAGCGTTCCAGATAAAAAGAGAAAGCAATTTCAGATTTTAAATTCATCTTTTTATAAGATTCATACTGTCAACTTATTTTAGAGCGACTGTCAAATCTTAATTCAATCTGCCAACAGTTATTAAAAATCTGCCAACAAATCTGCCAACAATTTGTTGACGATTTATGAAGGTAAGTGATGAGTTATGACGAGGCTAAGAATTCTAAATTTTGCTGATTGTGCTTTATGTCTACTATTAAAATAATTTTGAAAGCTTATGAAGACTTATGAAACCTTATGACAGGTTTCTAAAAACGGAGGGGGTGGGATTCGAACCCACGGTGCCCTTGCAGACACGCTAGTTTTCAAGTCTAGTTGTTTTCTAGTTATATCAATCTATTTACTATCCTTTAAGGAACAGTTATACCCGAAATGTACCCGTTTTATAAAGAAATTAATTCAATAAATATTTAAAGGATTTTGCAAGTAGTAAGCGATTTATTAAATAGTAATTTCTTTAAAATCCTCTTGTACAATTCATCCCATAATTAGACCAACCATCAGAAATAGATGCATATTTAGTCATAACGTCATAATCTAATGATTTCCAGGCTTTATCAGACTTTTTCCAATTTTTACAGGCAGATGCAAATTTATTTAGCCAGCTGTAAGTATCACCTTTCCAGGAATAACCCGTAAGTTTTATGAAATCTACTTCAAAGTTGTAACTTGGATTCTTCAAATTTTCTACTTCATCAAGAGTTGGCGCATTCTCTATAAGTAAATCAAAATCAGATAAAGATGAATTTAAAAGCACCTTTGATAAGTCTTTATTTTTTATATCCTTAATATTTTTGTAATCTACTCCTAGATTATATTTAACTCTCCCTCTAGATCCATACAAATAATGTAAATATCCAAAAGGAAATAGCCTTTTATAGTATTGATTAAAATTATCTTTATAAAGTTCGATTGATTTTGAAAAATCATTAGTTGACGCATTGGCAAACTGAATAGCTTTTCGGAAATCTGAATCATCATAATATTTGGAATAAATCAAATTATTTACTTCTCCTCGGAACAAATAAGCTAATGAATTTTCCGGATTCAAATCGATTGCTTTATTTAAATCTTCAAGACCTGATTCTTTTTTATCAAAATAAAATGCTTTTAAATATCCTAGAGTCATAAAGTTATCCGAATCTTGATTATCTAATTGAACTGATTTTTGAATATCTAATAATGCATTTTGATAATCTTGCATTTCAAGAAAATATATTATTCCACGGACGAAATAGGGTTTAGATTGTTTTGGGTCAATTCTAATAGCATCATTTAAATAGTTTATTGCAGTTAGATAGTCATTCTCATTTAAATATTTTGAATTTGCTTGATCAAAAAAATCAGATTCCCCATTAATATTTTCATTTATGTTATTTAAAACTGGTTTCTTTTCAGCTGACATTTCTTTAACACAACCAGAAAAATCTTCTGCTTTAAGACAAAACTCTGCTATCTCCCTTTCAGTTCCTGCATTAACAGCAGTAGGTAAAGCAAGAGTAGCTAATAAAGGTATTAAAAATCTTTTCACAAAAAAGGATCTAATTGCCCCTTATTTTATATCTACTGTCAATATTTATTTATACCCGAAATGTACCCGTTTTGTTCCCTAATAGACGGTAACTGAGAAGAACTCTAAGGAACTTGCTTAAAATTACAGAAAATAAAAAAACTCCTAAAAGAAGTCATCTCTTTAGAAGTCAGTTGTGTAGTACGGAGGGGGTGGGATTCGAACCCACGGTGCCCTTGCAGACACGCTAGTTTTCAAGACTAGAGCCTTAAACCACTCGACCACCCCTCCAGGCGAAAAATATTAAATTTTTTGCTTTTTAATTATATCAAAAGGTGGTTTATTTTTTCGGAAACAGTTCGGAAACGCATGTCAAGTTAGATATGAAAGTTATTGGCACAACTAAACATAAATCTAGCTTTCAAGACTAGAGCCTTAAACCACTCGACCACCCCTCCAAGGTGTTCTTAAGTTTAATTGAACTTAAAATCTATAACATAAGAAATTAGTCATAGTCTATAAATTCAAAGATTTAAAAATTATTTCAAGAAACTAGTTTGAAATAGGAATTTTTATTATTAATGATGAGTTAAATGGTTATAACAATCTATCATTAGTCAAATTTAGTCTAAAAATGAGTCCACAAAATGAGTCCACAAAAAATCTAGTCTGCTTTCAAAAAATCACCCAAAGTTGACATTTTGTTGAAATAAACCAAATAAGTTATTCCCAACTAAGGCAGCGATTATTAAAACGAAGGCAACTATGGCAAAAAGAGCACTAACATCTTTTATGTCATATGGTGCTTTAAATAAAGGTTTTTGGTCTGCCATTGTTATCTAATATATAAATGCAATTGAATCATATTATTTTAATGCTTTTGAGAAGTATTAAGTTATTGTTTAGTCTAAGAATGGATAATAAAAAAGCCACTGAAAGTGGCTTTTTTTTAATGGTGAAATAAACTAGCTTGTGTAAGTTTTTCCTCTATAAGTTAGTTCATTGTGCTGCTTTTTAGCTGCTTCTTTGTTCTGGACGTACTTTTGTCCTCTGTAGATTAGAGTCATTTTTTTAGCTCCGGTTTCGCTTAAGTCCCCGTTCCATGGCTTAAGTCGATTTGCGGCTTGCTATACGCAAGTTGAACGTTTTGGTAGCGGTTGCTACAAATTTATAATAACATCCATTAAAATTATTTGTCTAGGTTTTTAATAAATAAACTTAATATATTAATGATAGATTAGGTTTATGATAAATATTTTTATCATAAACCCGGCTTAATTTCTCACAGGTTACATTTTGTTCGTTTTTGAGAAGTATTTTTTATTTAATGAACTTTTAAATGTAAAATTCTTAAGATTATAAAATTTGTTTTATGTTTTCTAAAAGCAAAAAACCTACAGTAAAAAAATCTGCAATAGTTGAAGAGACTCCATTATTTGCTCAATTATTACCATTCGCAAACAGAATGAATGATAAGGTCCAATTGGTAAATGCTTTGGCTTTTACTTTTATTATGGGATTCTCAATTTTTGGAATTGCTCTATGGAAACTATCAGGGCTGACCTAAATATTTTATTTTTGCAAAGCATCAATTTTGGATTCTTTGTTTTCAATTATGGTTATTAACCATCTAGAGGCTAGCCCTCTGGATATTGATCTATTTTTTAGAAATCTACATATATATACATGTAGATTTTTTTCGTTTTTGGAGTTAAATTTTTCCTCAAAATCTAAGATATCCTCTTCTGATGTTCTTTTTCTTAGCTCATCCACCAATGCATGACTGGAGGAATCATTAAACAAGTTCCCAATATTTAAGCTTAATGTCATAAATAATTTATGTCCCTATTTAAGAGATAGCCATAAATTAAATTTTTAAAAACTAATTTATATTTTTTATTTACAAATTATTCAAAATTTAATCTTTTGGTTTAGCAAGAGGAAGCAAGCACTTATCTGAATCACAACCAGCTGGTCCTGCTTCAGATAGTTCTCCAACATCATATTTATTAAGAGCGTCAAAGAAATCGTTATTGACTTTCCTTTCTATTACTTTATTCTGCAATGATATATATTCCTCTTTACTTATTGGTTCAAAGGGTAATCTCGGGAAAGTAGCGTTAGCACTAAATCTAGCCAGCAATGCTGCTGAAATATATCCCTCATTATTCTCTATTGCATTATGAATAGCCTTAGCTAAATCCTCGATTTCATTTTCTCTAAATTCTACTGTTGCAGAGGTATTATGCTCTGTGTAAAATTTCTGCACTTGCATGTAAAAATCAAATTGAGCTAATGCTGAGAAATTATTGATGTCTATTTGGTCTGCGCCGTCTATATTTGCCCAACTAACTTCTGTAGGGATTTCAACTAACCATTCTGTACATCTTGGATCAAATGGATTATCGAGCAAGCAACCATTTTCATCTTTATCAGATTGAGATGGAACAACTGAGTAACCATAATCCATGCAAGCTAAAGCGATTGGGTCATTTTTCCTGAAAGTTATTCTTCTTATGAATCTTTGAGCCTTTGGAGGATGCCAACCTGGAGCTGCTCCAGTAAGAAGACTTTTAGTTCCAGCTGGCTGAACTGTTGTACATCTATTTGGCCTCCTTAGATTATGCTTATCACAATATTCCCATACAGTTTCTTTTACTATTTTTCTCCAAGAATCTAAGAATTTAGCTTCCTTCTCCTTGAAAACCTTTCCTTCTTCGCTATTAGGCCTTCCTGCTTCCCACCATTTCAACCATGGCGTCCCAAAGGCATGGACACAAAAATCAAATAATCCAGTGAAACTTACTCCTACGATAGGATCATATTCCCTACTTTTTCTGTAACGCTCAACTTCAAATTCATGATTAAGTAAGCATGCTACAGAAAGAGCGGCTGCTTTAAAAGCTTTTTTTTGCTCTTCAAAATTTCCTGGATCAATCTGATTTAAATGAACTTCAGCCAAATTGCAATGGAAATCATTTCCCAAGATCTCCCCACAAGGGTTAAGTCCATATCGGCTCATCCTGTGGTCTAACTCTTCTTCTGAAAAAGGACCATAACTACTATTTATCCAATTTCTCGCTTCATCCTTGCCTTGTTCCGAGTAGATTTCAATAAATTCCTTTCTCAATTCATCATCTTTGAGAATATCTGCATTTGACCTTGCGATTGCTTCTGGAGCAAATTGAATGGCTCCCTCACCTGAATGGAATTGTTTTGTTACTGCATCCAAAACAGTTTGGTAAGTGGGTTTTGTATGGTAAACCCTAGTATGATTGGCCATTCTGAGGGCATCTTTTTCAGGATCTATTCTCCAATTACCATTCTCATCTTGACTCCATAAATTTTCTTTTGCTGATGCGGCTTCCTTATCATCTGAAGCAAATTGTCTCATTCCAGCACTTCTTCTTATATTCCCAGCAACTATGGTTACTGCAGCTTCATCAATTAATAAGCAACACTCTACTGTACTTAATTTCCTACCAATTGCCTTTCCAAGAAGTGATGCGACTCTAGAGTAAAGATCTTTCAATTTGATAGGATTTGCCATACCACCAAAACCTTTTAATGATTCTCCAGCAGGCCTAATATCTTCTAAATCAATATAAACATCAATTTCTCTTTCAAGACTCTCGTTACTTGATGCCTCAAGAAGATATTTATAGCTATCTACCCACCCTCTTCTGCTATCTCCAACTTTGATATGAAGATCTTTTCCTTTAATTTCTAATGATGACTTTTCTTCTCTTTGATCTTTAGGAGTTATTCCAACTTCACTGACTGATTTAATATTTATTTTGTTAATTACCGTAGGTAGATTATTTATAAAATGAGGCTCAATTATTGCACCTGTTCCACATCCCATCATTGCTAAGTCCATCATTAATGCGAAGGCTTCCCAATCAATTAAGTTTGTTGAAGTACAGTTGTATGCTCCTGAGAAATTTTGGTTCTTATTAATCCAAGGGGTTCCGCCTATCCATAACCATCTTCCTGAAGGTTGAGCTTTTTGGTTGCTTTGCATCTCTCTCATTAAGATTAATTCTTCTTCAGAAAGTTTTCCTAATTCTTTTAATCCCAATAAATTCCTTTCGCCTACTTCGCTCCAGTTCTCCCTTTTGCCAGATGAAGTTTTTCTACTATAAGATCTGAAAAAAACTGGGTAAGCAGCTGGCGCAGTCTTTGGAAAATCATCTTTTTTATGATTATTGGAATTGCTCTTTGAAGAAGCTTTATTTGGTGCAACAGTCACGATAAAAAAACGTATGTAAATAACCCGTACTGGAAGAATAACTCTACCTGTGGCGTCTGCAACTATTCTTACCACTATTTAACGGTTTGTGTAGAATTATGTTTAATATGAAATCTTTGTTTCAAGAAAGGATATGAAAAGAGTACCCGAACCTGAATTAATGGAAGAAAAAGAGCAGGTCATTTCTTATGATGAAGCTGATTTTTCAGAAGGGGAAGTTAATCTAATCAATCAAATAAATTATTATCTTTTGAGAAAAAATATTTCTTTAGGTGAAAAAGATTTAATAGTTGATTTAGGATGCGGCCCAGGAAATATTTCTGAGAAATTAGCAATAAAATGGCCTAATACTGAAGTGGTTGGGATAGATGGTTCTAAAGAGATGATTTTGAGAGCCGAATATAATAAAAGTACTTCTACTAATCAAAAAAAATTAAAAAATTTACGCTACATTTGTTCTGACATAAAAGACATTAAATCAAATAATTTTTTACTTAAAAAAAGAATTAGTTTACTGGTAAGCAACAGTTTGATTCATCACATTACCAATCTTGAAGATTTCTTCAACACTATAAGAAGTTTGTCTAGTAATATCACAGTAAATTTTCACAAGGACCTAAAAAGGCCATTAGATGAAAAGTCTGCTTTAGAACTCAAAGAACAATGTTCAACTAAATATAATGAGATTTTAACTAGTGATTATTATGCATCTTTGAGAGCTTCTTATACTTTTAAAGAGTTGAAAAATTACACTTTAGAGAATGATCTATCTTCTTTAGATGTATTTGAAGAAGGTGATAATTATTTAATAGTCTATGGTAATGTTTAATAACTAAGTGAAAGGCCTTTATATTATATAAATGAGCTTAGGTACTAAAATTTTAAATAATAAAGAAATACTGGATGCGGTAAATAAAAGAAGAAATTTTGCTATTATTTCACATCCAGATGCTGGGAAAACGACTCTTACCGAGAAGCTTCTTTTGTATGGAGGTGCCATTCAACAGGCAGGAGCAGTAAAAGCTAGGGGTAATCAGAGAAAAGCTACCTCAGACTGGATGGAACTTGAGAAACAAAGAGGTATTTCAATTACATCAACTGTATTGCAATTTGAATATGAAAGATCAGTAATCAATCTATTAGATACACCAGGTCACCAAGATTTCTCCGAAGATACTTATAGAACATTAGCTGCTGCTGATAATGCAGTTATGTTGGAAGATGCGGCTAAAGGACTAGAACCTCAAACTAGAAAATTGTTTGAAGTTTGCAAGATGCGAAAAATACCAATATTTACTTTCATAAATAAAATGGATAGACCAGGAAGAGAGCCATTTGCTTTACTTGATGAAATTGAATCAGAACTGGGATTAAATACCCTACCTATAAACTGGCCAATTGGGAGTGGCGAGGAATTTAGAGGGGTTATTGATAGGTTTTCGAGAGAGGTGATTTTATTTGATAAAGCCGTGAGAGGGAAACAATCTAATGAGAAAAGATTAAGTATTGAAGATAAAGAGCTATCAAAATATGTTGAGAGAGATTTACTTGAAAACTCAATTGAAGAATTGGAGGTTCTGGATGAGGCAGGATCGAAATTTGAAAAAGAAAAAGTTTTTAATGGTTCTTTAACCCCAGTTTTCTTTGGATCTGCTATGACTAATTTTGGTGTAAGGCCATTTTTAGATAGTTTTTTAAAAATGGCACAAAAACCTACTTCAAGAAATAGTAATAAAGGGGATATTGAACCTGCAAGCGATGAATTTAGTGGGTTTGTTTTTAAGCTTCAGGCAAATATGGATCCAAAGCACAGAGATAGGGTTGCTTTTATAAGAGTTTGTAGTGGCAAATTTGAAAAGGATATGTCAGTTAAACATTCCAGAACTGGGAAAACAATCAGATTATCAAGACCACAAAAAATATTTGGTCAAGATAGAGAAGTAGTTGATGATGCCTATCCTGGAGATGTTATTGGTTTAAATAATCCAGGTATGTTTTCTATTGGAGATACTCTTTATACTGGTGCTCATCTGGAATATGAGGGCATACCATCTTTTAGTCCTGAAATATTCAGCTGGCTAAGAAATCCAAATCCCTCAGCATTTAAAAACTTTAGAAAGGGTGTTAATGAACTTCGAGAAGAAGGTGCTGTTCAGATTCTATATGACTTTGATGAGAGCAAAAGAGACCCCATACTCGCAGCTGTTGGTCAGTTGCAGTTGGAGGTAGTAACTCACAGATTAAAAAGTGAATATGGTGTAGATGCAAATCTCGAAGCAATGCCATATCAATTGGCTAGATGGATTTCTGATGGATGGCCAGCCATTGAAAAACTAGGCAGAATATTCAATTGTAAAATTGTTAAAGATTGTTGGAATAGGCCAGTTATTCTTTTCAAAAATGAGTGGAATCTAAATCAATTTGTTGAAGACAATAATCAATTAAATTTAAACAAAGTTGCTCCAGTTGTTAGTGGAGTCGAACCAATTGTTTTATAAAGTCTTAATGGATTATAAAATTAGTTAATCTGTTAGTATTGGTAAAAAATTTTGGATTCAAACAGTAATAAAAATAATAACGAAAAATCACCTTATGAAATTTTAGGTGTGAAAGAAGGTGCTGCTTTTGAGGATATTCAGAAGGCTAGAGATATTAAAGTTAAAGAGGCTGGTGAAGATTTAATTTTAAAAGCGAAAATTGAATCTTCCTTTGATCAATTACTCATGGGGAGTTTGAAAGCCAGGCAATCAGGAAATGTAAGCTATGAAGCAGTGAGTGCCTCAAAAAAAGAAAAACAAATTAATCAATTTACCAATAATAATTTCCCACTTCTCTCCAAGATAAAAAATTTAAATAATAACTCTAACAATTCAAGTCAATATAGTCTGCCAAAAATAACTACCCCCTCATTTGATAATCTTTCAATAAAAATATCTGTTGGGATTTTATTTTTAATTTTGTTATTTATCAGTCCAGACTCAAATAATAGACTTTTACTCTCTATCTCAACATTAATACTTACCTATACTCAAATTAAATCTGGGAAAAGATTTATAGCTTCTCTGGGTTGGAGCGTTACCTTTCTGTCGATAGGATTAATATTTGGTGGATTGCTCGAAAATAATTCTTTCATTCAGGAAGTATCAGACAACTCCTTATCAATACAAAAAATTCAAAGTATTCCGGCCATGGTTATTTTATGGCTAGGCGTAATTTTTTTATGATTGATTTTCTACCATCGATTTAATTTCTTCATAATTTATAAGATATTTATTTTTACAAAATTCACAAACCAACTCTGCTTTGCCATCTTTCTTGAGGATGTCCTCTAACTCGCTCTTATCTAGCATTTTCATTGCATTTAAACTTCTTTGTTTGGAACATTTGCATTTAAAACTTACTTCTTGGGAACGGGCTTTTTCAGAGATTGATTTATCGTCAATATCAGGAAATATATTTCTAATTAACGAAAGAAGATTATCTTTTGACTGAAATAGGTCTTCGCTGAAAGAATTAATTTCTTTACATCTTTCTTCAAGTAGTGAGACCAATAAAGGGTCAGTGTCTTTTTTTGGTAAAACTTGAGCTAATAAACCACCACTACAAATAACACCTTTATTTTGAATTTTTTCTCCTATAAATACAGCAGAGGGAGTTTGCTCTGAATGATATAAATATGAAGCTAAGTCTTCTGCAATATTACCATTTACTAATTCAACTGTGCTTGTAAAGGGTTCTCCAATTCCGCTATCTCTAATAACATTTAAATATCCTGTACCTAATGCTTTTGTGAAGTCAAAAGAATATTTATTGCTGTCTATTTTGACTAAGTCTAATTCTAAATTAGGATTCCCTACATAACCCCTAACTTTCCCGTCTCTACCTGCATCAACTAGTAATCCCTTTAAAGGTCCCTCAGATCTAACTCTTAATGTAACTCTCCCATGCATTATCTTCATCGAGCTTGCTAAAAGCAGGCCAGCACTAAATGCTCTGCCTAAGATACAGGTGGTTAAATAAGAAAGGTTGTGTCTTTTTTTTGCTTCTAAAGAAGATTCTGTTGTTAAGACAGCAACTAATCTTATTCCTCCATTGGCTGCAGTAGCCCGAACTATCCTATCCGGCATGATTTTCTTTCATAAAATTTTTGATTTTCCCTTTTTCCAAGAATAATATCCTAGAAGGAATTCCCTCAAATAAGGCAGGTTCATGAGTAACAATAAGTATTGTATTTTTATTTTTTAAATCAAGAATTAAATTCTTCACATCATTTCTCATTGAATAGTCTAATCCCGCAGTTGGTTCATCAAGTAAAAGAATTGAGGGGTTTCTAAGTAGTTGAACTGCTACAGCTAACCTCCTTTGTTGTCCGCCACTTAGCTGTTCTGGTGGTTGAGTCAGATTAATTTTTTTTAAACCAACTTTATTTAAAACTATTTCTATATTTTTTTCTCTTAAAGATTTATGGCCTATTTTTAATTCTTTCCCAATGGTTGTACCTATAAAGTATCTTTCAGGAAATTGGAATACTACCCCACAAAACCATCTTCTTTGTCTAGAAGACAAAATTTTATTCTTCCAAGTAATTTTTCCTTTTTGTGGATTTGTTAATCCGCTTATTATTTCGAGTAGTGTTGTTTTCCCAGAACCACTATTGCCGCAAATTAAAATGATTTCATTTTCATGAACTTTTAAATTTAAATTGTCTATTATTTTTCTTTCACCAGTTTGGGGTTGATAAGATATTTCTTTTAAATCAAGCATTATTAATTAAGTTGTAGGTATGAATTTGAATCTAGTAATAACTTACTTATAATAGCGGTAGATCTAAAAAGATATTAGTCAATATGAATATTATTTTTAGGGAAGTTGATCCTTTTAATTGTTGGATATGGATCAGGTTTTCAGAGTCACCAACTCAAGATGAAAAAAATTATTTAGATGGTGTTTTTGATAGTTGGTACGTTTTAGGAAGGTTAGGTGGATTTAATTCTGAAAATTTGCAAACTCATGAAGAGGGTTCCGATCTAAGTTGGATGTCCTACGATAATGAACAAAAAAATGAATCTCTTCCAGCCTTAATGCACAATTTAGGAATTATGGAATATCAAAACCTGTGGGGAAGATGTTGGGTTGATTTTGGAACTTCAGACTCTATTTCAATAGATATATTAATTAATTCTTTGAATGAGATATCAAATAATTATGTAAAAATTGAAGAGTTAATTATTGGGGGTGAAAATAATGATTGGGCAATTGAAGAACATGAAGATTTAGTTTTCAAAGATTAAGTGTTTTAGATGGAAGACTTAACAAGATTAATTATTTCCCATGAGAGAATTGAAAATATTAAGAACAAAAACTTAGAACTTTCTAAAGAAGAGGCTCATTATTTAAATAAAGTAATGAGGATAAAAAATGGTAAAGAAATATTCATAGCTAACGGAGAGGGTTCATTATGGAAAGCTATAAAAGTTAAAAATGATTTTTTAGAAATAATTCAATTAAGAAAACCTTACTTATTTCAAGAACAAGAAATTTTCTTATTAGGCATAGCTGTTGTTATACCAAAAAGTGGGTTTGAGGATATTTTAAAAATGTGTACTGAAATAGGAATTGATTTCATACAGCCATTATTTTCAGAAAGACAGGTAAACAAAAATTTAAATTTTTCTAGAAAACTTTTGAGATGGAATTCAATTATCAAAGAAGCAGTGGAGCAAAGTGAGAGGTTATGGAAGCCAGCTATTTTAAATGGTATGGATATTATTGAATGGTTAAAAAGTAGAGATAATCAAGAAAAAGTTTCTATTTCTATAACTAGAGAAGAAAAACTATATGACTTAAATCAATGGTTAAGAAAACAACAAGAATTTGAAAATAAAAAAGGAGGTATTTTTTGGAATGTAATTGGTCCTGAAGGAGGTTGGTCATCCAAAGAAATTGATTTTTTTAATAAAAATAATATTACCTTTGTTAAACTTTCCGACACTATCTTAAGAACTTCAACGGCTAGTATAAACGCATCATCAATTCTAAATCAGTGGAGAATTGATTTGAAATTAAGGAATTAGATAAATATGGATTTTATTAGAAATCAGTTTTTTATAGGTTTTAGCATCAATTTTATTTTGATTTATATCTTTTGCAAGATTCCTTTGATGACAAGAAGTGGTTGGATAAGTGCAGGGATCTTAGGCACAATTTTGTGGGGATGCTTGTCTTGGCAGGGATGGATGTCAGTTGTAATTTATTTATTATTTGGATCTCTCGTTACAAAAATAGGTTTTAAATTTAAAAAAGAACAAGGCGTAGCTGAAAAAAGAGGTGGGAGAAGAGGTCCTGAGAATGTATGGGGCTCAGCAGCTACAGGATTATTTCTTGCCATTATGACCAAATTTAATGCTGCAAACTTAGTGATGTATAAAGTAGGTTTTGCTGCGAGTTTTGCTGCAAAGTTGGCGGACACTTTTGGCAGCGAAATTGGAAAAAGATTTGGTAGAGACACATATTTAATTACTTCACTTAAAAAGGTTGAGAGAGGAACTGAAGGAGGAATAAGTATAGAGGGAACATTAGCTAGTTTTTTGGGATCAATATTTATGGCTTTTATAATGCTTCGTCTATCAATTATTACTACAAAATATCATTTTATAGTTGTTATTGTTTCTGGATTCTTGGCAACACTTTCTGAAAGTATTATTGGAGCTAAATTTCAAAATAAATATAAATTGAGTAATGAATTAGTAAATGCTATTCAGACAAGCATTGCTTCTATTTTTGCTATCTTTGCGATTACTTTATATTCATATTTTTTAAATTAAAAATATTTGGAAAGACCTAGGATTCGCTCCATTTTGTAAGAATCTCCCAGCTCTTAAGTCTTTGGAAAAGCCAGAAATGACCTTCGGAATTTAGATGAATCCCATCGTGCGTAATCCAATTTTTACTTCTTTTATCAGAGTACATTTCTCTAAAAGTAGGCAGAAATGGGACATTCTGATTGAGGCATACTTCCTCCATTCTCCTTTCATAAGAATTACAAAAATCATTTGAGTACCATAGACATCCTGCAAACGGCATTTTGCTTTCATCAACAGGTGTCAAACCAATAACAAAGACATTTGTTTGGGAGTGCATTTCATAAATAAGTCTCTCTAACCCATATTCAAATCCATCTATATCTAATTGATGTCTTCCGTTTTTCTGACCAATTGCTGCAGTGTCGTTAAGACCAACATTAAGTAGGATTGCTTTAGGTTTATTTCTTCTAGTTTCTCCTCTAGATGACCATTCTTTTTCCCATCTAGATGAAACTTTTTCTATCCCATCTCCCCTTACGCCAAGTTGATAAATTACTGGCCCATTTTGGTTGTTGCACCAATCTTTTCTAAGCCTCTCACACCATCCGCCGCCTTCATTATCTCCCCATCCATAAACTGAGCTATCTCCAATTACAACAAGCTGTTTTGGTAAACTAATCACTACAACCGGAAAAAAATAATTACTTGATTCAACAAATTATTCTTACAAATCAAGTTAAGCTATTTTTGATTTTACCATTTATTAATTCGCCAACTATTGCAATGGAGCTATAAGCTATCAAAACTATTGTAACTTCTTGCCATGCGAAGGAACTTAGTGATTCTTGCAATTGCCAACCTAGACCAACACTTCCAATAACCCCAACAATTGAAGTTTCTCTAATAATGATGTCAGATCTATAAGCGCAATATGCTAAGTAACTTTTTGCTTGTTGAGAAAATAAACCTAAAAGCCAACTAGTCATTTTTGAGATTCCTAGAGATTTCATTGCAATATAATTTCTCTTGTCTTGGCTATCTAGATTTGTAAAAAGTAATTTGCTAGTAATACCAGCGTTATGGAGACCTAATGTTAAAGCTGCTAAAGATAAAGAAGGATTATTAAAAGTTAATAGAGTTAGAAGTATTACAGGGGTAGGTATTAAACGTAATAAAAATGCAAAAATTTTTATAAAAATTTTAGAACTATTGTTGTTAAAATTTCCTATTACTAATGGAGGTAAACTAATTGCGATTCCTGTTGATAAAAGACTTAAAATTATTGTTTCTAATATAAGTTTTAATAAATCAAATAATCTTAAATCTGAACTTGATTTAAAAAGAGAACTAACGGAATTAAAATTTTCAAAATTATTATTAAAAATAAAATAAAGAAAATATGAAAAAGAAAATAAAATTGTTATGAAAAAAACTGCAATAAAAAAAATAGATAGGATTTTATTTGTAGTATTAAATTTTATTTTTTTGAATATTAATCCAGAAAGAATTATCAAAATTGCTATGGACCATAAATAAGTCCATAACTCTCTAAAATTCAAAGTTTGGAAAGATAAAAAAATATTGGTACCTATTCCTCCAATACCAAAAATTCCTAAAATCACAGTACTTCTTATTGAACACTCTAATCGATATAAACCAAAGTTTTTAAATGTATTTATTATTGGATTCCATATTAAAGTTAGTAAAGAAGAAAATTTAGGTGCATTTATTTGATTTATAGATTCAAAACTTTTGTAGTCAATAGTTTCTAATTGTTCAGCAAAAACTTTTGAATTTACAGCAATATAAGGTATACATATAGCTATTATTCCAATCGAAAAATTTATTCCATATATTTGCATTAATATTATTCCCCAAACCACTTCGTGTATAGATCTAATTATTGTTAGAAAAAACCTTATTATGCGGTAGAAAAAATTTGGAATATTAAAGATTTTATAAAAAATATTTGAGGAAATTATTCCAAAAATTGCTCCAAAAATAATACTTACTAACCAACTAAAAAAACCAATTAAAATAGTTTCATTTAATCGCTTAATTACGGTAATAATAATTTCATTATCGATCTTGGGATTAAATGCAGAAATTAAGAATTCTTGGAATAATTTAAATCCTCCAAAATGAATATTGTTTATTAATTGATACCCTAGAGGTATGCATACCAAAATTGGAAGAAAAGATAATGAGGTATAGTTTAATTTTAATTTGTTCAACTAATTAATATATTTTCTCTAAATGAATCTTCTTTAAGTTATTTCTTTTGATATTGAAAAAAATTTTACCATCCCTTATTCCAATAACTTTATCGAAATCGTTCAGCAAATCTAATCTATGTAATGCAACTAATGCCGTCTTTGGGAATTTTTTTGTATTATTTTTATCTACATTTTCTAGCAGAAGGCTTTTAATTGTTGTTATCAATTTGGGATCTAGATTATTAAAAGGCTCATCTGCAAGTAATATATTTGATTCTTGAATTAATGATCTAGCTATAGCCACTCTTTGTTTTTGCCCCCCAGATAGTTTTCTGATTTTTTTGTCGTAAATAGAGTTATGAAGTCTACATAATTTCATATATTTATGCGCCTTCTTAAAAGAACTTATATTTAGTAAATTTTTAAAAGCGAAATAAAAATTGTTTTCCGCTAGTAGTCCACAATTAACATTTTGTTCTGCAGAGAGATCTTCTATTAATCTTAAATCTTGCCATATAGTTGTTATTTTACTTTTCTGCTTTCTATCTAATTCCTCGAAACTTTTATTGAATAATTTAACCTCACCTTGAGTTGGCTTTATTGTGCCATTAAGTACTGATATAAGTGTAGTTTTTCCTGAACCGCTTTTACCTAAAAGTGCAATTTTTTCCCCAGAATTTATTTTTAAATTTATTTTATTTAGGATCAGATCATTTTTGTATTTATAAGATATATTTTCTAATTCTAAGACAGTATTATTCATCTAATTTTATTTAATTTCCTCCCGATTTCCTCTATATTTTTATATTGTTTTGATTCTGCCTTTATAAATCTTTTTGTATTGAACATATCTAATATCTGTTTATGTGATTTTTGCTTTATATCTAAATTTAGAATTACTGATTTAAGTTCTTTTGTAAACCCTTCCCCGAATCTATTTTCAAGATCACCTTGAGCTACCCAATGATAGTCAACATATTCTGGTGTGATCCAGAACAATTCTAAATTACTTGTTCTTTTGGGATTATTTTTAAGATTGTTTTCCCAAACCTGTTTATTTAAAGCTCCAGCATCAAATGCCCCACTATTAACTAAAGCTATAGTGGCATCATGACTCCCACTAAAACCTGCTTTTTTCCCTTTAAAATGTTTAATTTCTACCCCTGCTTGATTTAAAAAATATTCTGGCATTAATCTTCCAGAAGTTGAGTTTTCAGAGCCAAAAGTAAATCTTAAATTCTTTAGTTTTTTAAGTCCTTTAATCTTTGAAATTGAGTTAAGTTCTAAATTTTTATTTACTATAAAAACACTTTTAAATTCCTTATCGATATCTCTTTGAGCTATGACAATTGATTTAGGTGTTTGTAATCTTGCTTGAACTCCTGATAAACCGCCAAACCAAACTAAATCTAAATCTTTAGTTCTAAATCCAGTGACTGCTGCAACATAATTAATAACAGGAATGTATTTAACTTCTACATCTAGTTGTTTGGATAATTCTTTTGAAAATAAATTAAATCTTTTGTCCAAAACATCTTGGTTTTGATCAGGTATTGCGCCAACTTTTAAAACTTTGGGATTTGAGAATACAGGTGATGAAAAAACAGAAAATAATAGAGATGAACTTAGTAGGAAATTCTTTATATTAAACATAACTAAGTTAAATTAATAGTATTCAGAGATTGTTTTTTCAAGCCTCTGAAGTCCATCTTTTATTTTATTCTCTGAAGCTGCACAAGATATTCTAATACATCGATCAGCTCCAAAAGCTTTTCCAGGTACAACAACTAATCCGTAATCTTGAAGAGCTTTATTGCAGAAATCAACAGAAGTAATTGAAGAGTTGGGTAATTTTGGAAATGCGTAAAATGCTCCGTTAGGTTCTTCAATATAAATCCCATTTATATTATTAAGGCCCTCATAGAGAAGTCTTCTTCTTTGATCATAATGGCTATTTATCATTGAGAAAAACTCATTTTTAATTTTTAAAGCCTCTAAAGCACCTTTTTGAACAAAAGAGCAAACACTACTTGTACTTTGACTTTGTAATGCTGAGGATGCTTTGATTACATCTTTGGGACCTATTAAATAACCT
>JFLG01000067.1 GCA_000634735.1 Prochlorococcus sp. scB241_528N17
TTGTTAGTAATTGGTGAGGCACCTGGAGCCCAGGAAGATTTAGAAGGAAAACCTTATGTAGGTAAATCTGGTAAGTTATTAAACGAATTATTAATACAAGCTGGAATTGATTATAAAAAGGATGTTTATTTTTGTAATGTAATTAAATGTCGTCCATCAAATAATAGAAAACCCACTGCTAGAGAAATTAATATTCATAAACCTTGGTTATTACAGCAAATAAAGTTAGTCGATAAGGAATTTAAAAGTGTTTTTATAGTAAATAAAAATTTAGAACTTAACTCA
>JFLG01000068.1 GCA_000634735.1 Prochlorococcus sp. scB241_528N17
TTTTAAATAAAACCAGGTATTATCCACCCAAAAAAACCGTAGTTTATTATCAAAGCTAAAAAAACCAATCATAGCTAATCTCCCATTTGTTATTTCGGCATTTTTCCAAAATTTACCCATGTAATTTTTTATTTTTTTTGAATTTTTATCTATCAAATAATTAGGTTCTAAAGGTTCCTGCAACGTTTTGATGGCATATAAAGAGAATTGAATAG
>JFLG01000069.1 GCA_000634735.1 Prochlorococcus sp. scB241_528N17
AACTGTTTTAGTAATCGTAGGCGGATTGATCTTTATTCAATTTACCTTTCAAAAAGCTGTTAGATTATTCGAATCCGGCTATTTTCAAAGAGTAAACGAATTACGTTTTAAAAGACTTCTTAGAAAAATGGAAAATCATGTAATTTTGTGTGGATATGGGAGGGTTGGTCAGGAAATATCTAACCAGATAAAAACACAAAATATTCCAATTATTGTTGTTGAGAGTGATGAAGATAGAAAAAAGATTGCTGAAGAAAATGGTTTAGAAGTACTTTGTGCGGACGCTACT
>JFLG01000070.1 GCA_000634735.1 Prochlorococcus sp. scB241_528N17
ATTTGTGGAGAAAAACTGTTTAATTTTAGAAATTAAATTATTTTGCTTATTATTTTTTGTAATATTTTTCATGATATTTTTTTCATCAGTTCATAAGCATTTTCTAGGCTATCTGCATCATTAATTTTTTTATCTTTTCTCCACTTTGTTATTCTTGGAAATCGTACTGCTATGCCTGACTTATGACGTTTAGAAATTTGTATTTTCTCAAAAGATATTTCGAATACCATTTCTGGTTTTAAAGATCGAACAGGACCAAATTTTTCTATTGTATTTTTTCTTATCCATTTATCTAGCTCTTTAATCTCAATATTCGTTAAACCAGAATATGCACTTGCAAATTTAATTAATTCTTTGCCTTTCCATAATGCAAAACTGTAATCTGTATACAGACCAGCTCTTCTGCCGCTACCGCCCTTAGCGTAAATTAGAACAGCATCCAGTTG
>JFLG01000071.1 GCA_000634735.1 Prochlorococcus sp. scB241_528N17
ATTAATCTCTAAAAGATCGTAGGCAATAAAGATAATTGGATATTTTATTTGGATTGATTTAGTAGGAGACTTTCTATTTATTCTTTTTTGAAGTAAAGAAAAATCAAAGGCAATTTGTTCTTTAAAATTCCAAACTAATAATTCCCCATCAAGAACAAAATCATCTGTTATTTGCGACATTTTCTCTACTAATTCAGGGAAAGATTCATTGACTAATTCTTGCCCTCTTGTCCATAACGAAACATTTCCTGATCTTTTAATTAATTGCATCCTTATACCGTCGTATTTCCATTCAAATTGAAAATCATTTATTGAATCTTTGAAGATTTTATCTTCAATA
>JFLG01000072.1 GCA_000634735.1 Prochlorococcus sp. scB241_528N17
GATAAAAAAAGATTAGAAAAATAGATATTATTATTTTGGGTCTTTTTTCTTATCCTTAATTCTGAGCTCTTCAATTAATTCTTTTGCTTGTTCTATTTTTGATATGCTGCTTTTGTAGATTCCAATATCTTTTTCTGCTTTATTAGCAGATAAGCTTAACTTCTCAAAAATATCAGAGATTATCTTATTTTTATCTGATTCATTTTTCTCTTTGAAATCTTGAGAGTTTAAA
>JFLG01000073.1 GCA_000634735.1 Prochlorococcus sp. scB241_528N17
GCTGTAGATAGCTCTAACTTCTCAAGAGAAACAGTATTTAATGAATTAAATGAATTTTTAGTTCAAAGAATTGTTAGTCATCTAGAAGAAATATCTCTAAGTAAAGAATTAATAAAGGCCGTTTGCTCTTCTGATGAATTATCTCAAAAAAGAGTATTGAATATTGTTGATCTTAAAAATAGGATCAATTCTATTATCAATTTTAACGAAAAGGATAATTTTGTTGAAATCCAAAAGGTAATTACTAGGGTAAGCAAATTAGCAAATAAAAGTGATATTTCAAGAGATGTTCTCTCAACAAGAGATTATGTAAACACAAAACTTTTTGAAAAAGATTGTGAATTCAAAGTTTTTGAATTTATTGGAGAATTAGAAAAACTTTTTTCGGAAGGTTATTGCAATTATTTGGAACTTCTAAATTTGTTCGAGATTAATGTAAAGACTATCGAGGAATTATTTGATAATGAAAAGGGAGTCCTAATAATGTCAGAGGATTTAAAAATAAGAAATAATAGACTCAATTTGTTGAGCTTAATTAGAAATTATTCTCTAAAAATTGCCGACTTTACACTTTTGAACTCTTAACTTTAATTCCTCCCTTTATTGAATAATTTTCTAGCATTTTTTCTACCTCTTTATTTTCCCTAACAGCACTATCGACGGGTTTATATTTTATAGGCGCTAGGGCTTTCCCTCTTAAAATCGAACCAAGTGTAAGCATCGTAATTTTTAGTTGCTGTAATGGTTTCATAGAGACAACTCTTTTGTATAAGTAACTATCAAAAGTAAGTCTTTGAACATCCATGTCATCACACATCTCAACAAAGGCTTCTCTAGCAGAATCATTTCTGTAGAAAATATTTTGAAGGATTTCTAGCACCTTATAAGTTGTGCCATATTTTTTATCCCATTTTTTAAGATAGTTTTTTAAATCTTTTTCTGATGGAATTACTTGACCATTTTTTGATGCTTCAACAATTTCTTCAGCACACATTCTTCCGCTTTTGGCAGCAAAATAAATACCCTCTCCAGAACTTTTTGTAACATAACCAGCTGCATCACCAACCAATGCCATTCTCCCAACTACCCTTCTTGGCCTTGGATGCTCTGGAATAGGGTGAGCTTCTACCTTTATTACTTCACCATTAACAAGTCTTTTCTTTGCCCTATTTCTTACACCCTCTTGAAGTCCTTTAATTAATGACTGATTCTTTTGCATGGTTCCTGTGCCCACAGCAACATGATCATATTTAGGAAATACCCACCCATAAAAATCAGGAGAAACATCAGTTCCAACATACATTTCAGCAAGATCTTCGTAGTAACTCATTTCTTCCTTAGGCAATTTAATTCTTTCCTGAAATGCTATTGCAACTTTGTAATCACCTGCATCCATTGCTTTTGCGACTCTGCTATTGGCTCCATCAGCTCCGATCAAAAGGTCAACAGTAAGCTCTTTTAGTTCCCCTTTTTTATCTCCATTCGTAAAATCTGAGTAGGAAAGCTTATATGGCCCTTGATTATTATCGCCAGTATCAATTGAAGTAACTAATCCATTTATTAATGTAGCACCAAGATCTGATGCTCTGTTGCGCATAAAGGCGTCCATAACTTCTCTTCTACACATCCCAATAAACTCATTATCACTTTTCCCATAAACTCTATCTAAACTTATATCTACTTCTCTATTTGATGGAGATATCATTCTCATATGCCTTACTTTTCTATCAATAATCGACTCAGGTAAATCAAATTCTTCTACCATGCAAAGTGGAATTGCTCCTCCACATGGTTTCGCATTATCTAATTTTCTCTCGAAGAGCCAAGTTTTTATTCCAGCTTTAGCAAGTATTTCTGCCGCACATGAACCACTTGGACCTCCACCAATAACAGCTACCCTCAACATATGAAAAAAAATAATACTGTATATAAAAACTACATCTTTTTTGCTTATAAAAGTGCATTTCTTAAAATAATAGTTAATATCGAAATATCTTTTCCAAATTCACTTCTAAATATTGGAACTAAACAAAGATATCGATCAATTTGATATACCACTTGCCAAAAGAATTTACTTAAACAGTCCAAATTCAACATTATTAAAAAAACTATTAATATTTTCTCCATTTCTTTTTCTTATTTTTTCTGTCGCTGCATTGCGATTAATAAAAAATATAGAAATTGGATCTCTTGATAATATCAATTTTCAGGCTCAGATAAATCACGACCATAGAATTTTAGGTCATTTACCCTATGCGGAAATTTCTAAAGAGAAACTAGTTTTAATTGAGCATAATATTGAAGTTCATATGGATATGCGCGATTCTCTATTAAAGATGAGAGAAGAAGCCAAAAAGGAAGGGATATATCTAGTCTTCTTGAGTGGTTATAGATCAATAAATTTGCAAAAAGATATCTTTTATTCTTTAAAATCTATTAGAAATCAAGAAGCGGCAGAAAGAGCTAGAGTTTCAGCCCCTCCGGGTTATTCCGAACATAGTACAGGTTTCGCAATCGATATTGGTGATGCTACTCAAAGAGAGACAGACTTTGAAACTGACTTCGAAAATACTGACGCCTTTAAATGGTTGATAAAAAATGCAGCTAAATTTCACTTTAAGTTATCGTTCCACAAAGATAATAAATATATAGATTACGAACCCTGGCATTGGAGATATGAAGGGTCAATTGAAGCATTAAAAGTTTTTGAAAGCTCAAATAGAAAACTATAAATCTAATTGATTAATTTAACTATTCAATAAATTATATTTTTCAAAGTCTTAAAGAGAAAATTCTCATAATAAGCATACTTTGAGTTAGCCTTAATAAAGCCAATCTAATATTTATATAAATTCTATAAATGTCATCTTCGATAAAAGAAATTAGAAATGTTGCAATTATTGCTCACGTAGATCATGGGAAGACAACTCTTGTAGATGCATTGTTATCTCAATCAGGAATATTTAGAGACAATGAAGTTATCCCTACATGTGTAATGGATTCAAATGATCTTGAAAGAGAAAGGGGGATAACAATTCTCTCAAAAAATACTGCAGTTAACTACAAAGATACCAGAATTAATATTATAGATACACCCGGACATGCTGATTTTGGAGGAGAAGTTGAAAGGGTTTTGGGAATGGTTGATGGTTGTCTGCTAATTGTTGATGCAAATGAGGGACCTATGCCTCAAACAAGATTTGTTCTAAAAAAAGCATTAGAAAAAGGACTTAGGCCTATAGTCTTTGTAAATAAAATTGATAGACCACGAGTAGTACCAGAAATAGCAATTGATAAGGTCCTTGATTTGTTTTTGGAGTTAGGTGCTGATGATGATCAATGTGATTTCCCTTATCTTTTTGGGAGTGGCTTATCTGGTTTCGCAAAAGAAGAGATGGAATCTAATAGTGACAATATGATGCCTCTTTTTGAAGCTATTATTAGACACGTTCCTCCTCCAGTAGGTGATTCTAATAAGCCTCTTCAGCTACAAATAACTACTTTGGACTATTCTGATTTCTTAGGCAGAATAGTAATCGGGAAGATCCACAATGGAACTATAAAAAATGGCCAACAAGCTAGTTTAATTAAAGAAAACGGAAAAACTATTAAAGGTAAGGTTAGTAAGCTTTTAGGATTTGAAGGATTACAAAGAATTGATATAAATGAAGCATTTGCAGGTGATATTGTTGCTGTTTCTGGTTTTGATGACGTCAATATTGGTGAGACAATAGCATGTCCCGATTCTCCTCATCCTCTTCCATTAATCAAAGTTGATGAACCTACCTTAAATATGACTTTTGTTGTCAATGATTCACCATTTGCGGGTAAAGAAGGGAAATTTGTTACTAGTAGACAATTAAAAAATAGATTGGAGAGGGAACTTTTAACAAATGTTGCTCTGAGAGTAGAAGAAACTGATTCTCCTGACAGGTTCTCAGTTTCAGGAAGAGGAGAATTACATCTAGGGATATTGATTGAAACTATGAGAAGAGAGGGTTTTGAGTTTCAAATCTCACAACCTCAAGTAATTTTCAGAGAAATTGATAATGTTGAATGTGAGCCTATAGAGACTTTGGTTTTAGATGTACCTGAAGTATCTGTTGGTTCTTGCATCGAAAAACTTGGCTCTAGAAAGGCAGAGATGAAAAACATGCAGACAAGTTCAGATGGAAGAACTCAATTAGAATTTCTAGTACCATCAAGAGGATTAATTGGATTTCGCGGGGAGTTTGTAAGGATAACCAGAGGTGAAGGTATCATGAGCCATTCGTTTTATGAATATAAACCTAAAACAGGAGACTTTGAAACCAGAAGGAATGGCGTTCTTATAGCTTTTGAGGAAGGTGTAGCCACATTTTATGCTTTAAAGAATGCTGAAGATAGGGGAGTATATTTCATTAAACCTGGAGTTAAAGTTTATAAAGGAATGATAATTGGTGAGAATAATCGACCTCAGGATCTTGAGTTGAATATATGTAAAACTAAGCAGTTGACTAATATGAGATCTGCAGGGGCAGAAGAACTTGATACTTTGCAGTCACCTGTGGACATTACCCTTGAAAGAGCACTCGAATATATTGGTCAAGATGAAATGCTAGAGGTAACACCGGATTCAATAAGAATGAGAAAAATTAATAAAAAGAAAAAAAATTAGTAATTGCTTTAATGAACGAAGAAAGTGCAAAAAGTTTTCAAGATTCCCTTTTTACAGCTTTAAATCTTTTTAACAATCATGAATGGTACGAGGCTCATGATGCTTTTGAAGAAATATGGAATTCCGTAGATGGTGACGAAAGACAAGTTATCCAAGGAATTTTACAAGTATCTGTTTCTCAGTTTCACTTAAGTAAAGGTAATTTAAATGGAGCTACTATTTTGCTTGGAGAGGGTTTAGGCAGAATAAAAACTAGAACCAAGATTGATTTAGGGATTGATCTTGAATCCTTTTGCGAATGTTTAGAAGATTTATTAAGGAAATTACAATATAGAGAACTATTAAACGAGAACGATAAGCCTTTCTTGAAACCTCTTTGATGAATATATGTTTATCTTCAATTAAATTATTATTATGTATTTAATTTTTTTTCAAGAAAGTAAAAAAACTAATCGATCTCAAGGAAAATGAACCTAAATATTCATAATGTATCCCTTTCAATTAAAGGAAGATTAATTGTAAATGATGTTTCCATAATTGTTAATCCAGGGGAAGTTGTAGGTTTGATGGGACCTAATGGAGCTGGGAAAACCAAAACTTTTAATCTTGCAGTTGGGAATATAAAACCAGATAAAGGTGAAATTTTAATGAACGGGAAAAATATAACCAATCTTTCTCTACCAATTAGATCAAGACTTGGGTTAGGTTACTTAACTCAGGAAGCGAGTATATTTAGAGACCTCACAGTTAAGGATAATATAGATTTGGCTTTACAAAATTCATCTTATAGTAGAGCAGCAATAAGAAATAGAAGAGAACAATTAATTAATGAATTTAATTTGAATAACTTTGTAGATAATTATGGTTATCAACTCTCAGGAGGAGAGAGGAGGAGGTGTGAAATTGCAAGGGCTCTTACTATAGGCAGAAAAGGACCTAAATATTTGTTATTGGACGAACCTTTTGCTGGGATAGATCCTCTAGCTGTTAATGATCTAAAGAAATTAATTCTAAAATTAAGTAGTGATGGGGTGGGGATTCTCATTACAGACCATAATGTGAGGGAAACCCTTCTAATTACTAACAAATCATATGTATTAAGTGAAGGAAAAATTTTAGCTAACGGTTCATCAAGTGAATTGGCTGATAATCCAATAGTGAAGAAGTATTATCTAGGACATAATTTCAAACTTTGAAATGCTTTTTTAAAAATAAATTAAAACTTTATTATTAAAGATTTACTCATATGAGAATGATTTTAATTATTATTTGGTTGTCATTGAATATTAAAACTTGAGAAATTTCTAGAAATGATACTAGATAATTTTTTTAAAAATTTAATATATGAACCGGTTTCAGTTTTAGGTCTTTTAGTTTTTTATTTTTTATTAATTAACTTACCAATATCTTTGGGTGCAGTTTTTAAAAAAAAGTCTTCTGCTGCTGTAAGACTCATTACGATTTTAGTGAACTTATTAATAACATTACAATTACTTTTTAGGTGGTCAATTTCTGGGCACTTTCCTATTAGCAATTTGTATGAATCACTTTATTTCCTTACATGGGGTATCACATTAGGTCAACTATTGGTTGAAAGAGAATACCAAGCTCCAATAATTCCCTCAATTGCTATACCTATTGAGTTACTGACTGTCGCTTTTGCTTGTTTTGTTTTACCTGAGGATTTGAAATTATCATCCAATTTAGTTCCAGCTTTAAGGTCTAGTTGGTTAGTAATGCATGTTAGCGTCGTAATGCTTAGTTATGCTGCATTAATAATAGGTTCTTTACTTTCAATGTCCGTTTTGTTTATTAATAAAAATAAGCCACTTCAAATCAGAAGTAGTTCTACAGGTATAGGAGGATTTAAACTTTCAAATAGCTATCCCGTAAATGATTTAGTTGAACCTATTGAATTTTCTCATTCAGAAGAATTAGATACATTAAGTTATCGTTCTATATTGGTAGGTTTTGTTCTTTTGACTCTCGGTTTAATTTCAGGTGCAGTTTGGGCTAATGAGGCCTGGGGGACATGGTGGAGTTGGGATCCAAAAGAAACATGGGCATTTATCTCATGGTTGTTTTATGCCGCTTATCTGCACATGAGAATAAGCAAGGGTTGGCAAGGACGCAAACCAGCATTATTAGCATCTACAGGCTTTTTAGTTGTTTTAGTATGTTATTTAGGAGTTAATTTTTTAGGAATAGGTTTGCATAGTTATGGATGGATATTTGGGTGATTTCTTAATCATCCAGAATATTTATTGAGGTTCTGATAGGACATTCCCTTTTTGTGCTTCTTGTGCAACTTTTCTCAAGTCATCACATCCTTCTTTTAAAGTTGGGTAAGCAAACATTCCGCTACCTGCAATAAAACAATTAGCACCAGCATCGGCACATTGTGAAATAGTCCAATTTGCTTTTATCCCCCCATCAACTTCAATGTCGACATCTAAGTTTTTTTCGATAATAAAGTTTCTTATTTCTCTTATTTTATTAAGCATGGTTGGTATATAAGCTTGTCCTCCAAAGCCTGGATTAACTGTCATAACTAAAACATGATCAACCATATCCATTATGTTTTTAATCATTTCAAAAGGAGTATGAGGGTTCAATGCAACAGAAGGAGATCCTCCTAAATCTCTTATTCTTCCTAGAACTCTATGCAAATGAATATTTGCTTCGGCATGAGCTATTACTACTCCTGGTTCACCATTTGCCCCTTTTGAAGCTTTTACATAAGATTCAAGCATTGTTTCACAGTTGTACTGGCTTACCATTAATTGAGTTTCAAAAGGGACATTGCAATATTTCCTGCATGCAGCGATCATTTCAGGACCAAATGTAAGATTTGGTACGAAATTTCCATCCATTACATCAAATTGAATTCTATCTACCCCAGCTTCCTCGAGCTCTTTAACACATGCCCCCATATTTGCCCAATCTGCTGGTAAAACTGAAGGAATTATTTGAATTGGTCTATTTGCACCAGTTAAAGTTTCTTGATTTGACTCAGTCATTTAATTTTTAAAATATTTAATAAAGATACTATATTTAGTTGTTTATTCCTAATTTCAAGTCACGGCCTGATAAAGTATCAGCTGTAAAGAGTTAAAAAAAGCTTACTAGCATAATAATTCTCATAAAAAATTGCATTTTATATGAGATCATACTCAAAACCTTTTAGAAAATCCTCAAAATTTAATTGTGAATCAAACTTTAATTCAAGAAATTCTCGAAGTTGTCGAGCAAGCAGCTATTGCCTCAGCAAAACTAACAGGACTTGGTCAAAAAGATGAAGCTGATGCTGCAGCTGTCGAAGCAATGAGATTGCGAATGGGCAAAATTGAAATGAAAGGGAAAATTGTTATTGGTGAAGGTGAAAGAGATGAAGCACCCATGCTTTATATAGGTGAAGAGGTTGGGAGTGGAAGTGGCCCAGGGGTTGACTTTGCAGTAGATCCTTGTGAAGGAACTAATCTTTGTGCGAATAATCAAAGAGGTTCTATGGCGGTTTTAGTCGCCTCTGATACGGGTGGTCTTTTCAATGCTCCTGATTTTTACATGAATAAATTAGCAGCGCCTCCTGCGGCTAAAGGTAAAGTTGATATTAGAAATTCAGCTACTGAAAACTTGAAAATACTAAGTGATTGCTTGGGCCTTTCTATTGATGAGCTTACTGTAGTTGTAATGGATAGAACCAGACATAAAGATTTAATTAAAGAGATTCGAGGATGTGGTGCAAAAGTACAACCGATTTCTGATGGTGATGTTCAAGCTGCGATTGCATGCGGTTTCGCAGGAACTGGAACACATTGCTTAATGGGCATAGGTGCAGCTCCAGAGGGTGTTATTTCAGCTGCTGCAATGAGAGCTCTGGGCGGACACTTTCAAGGACAACTAGTTTATGATCCGGCAATCGCTCAAACTTCTGAATGGGCTGATTACACAAAAGAAGGAAATATAAAACGTCTTAATGAAATGGGCATAACAGATATAGATAAAATCTATGAAGCAAATGAATTGGCATCGGGAGAAAATGTTGTTTTCGCTGGCAGTGGAATAACTGATGGTTTATTATTTGACGGAGTTAAATTTGAAAGGGATTGTGTTAGAACAAGTAGTCTAGTTATTAGTACATTAGATAGTACTGCAAGATTCACAAATACTGTCCATATAAAAGATGGTGCTAAGAGTATCAGCCTTTAAAAATTCACTTTTGATTTTATGCATATTGTTGTCGTCGGACTGAGTCATCGCACGGCACCTGTCGAAGTGCGTGAGAAGTTAAGTATTCCTGACCAATCCATAACAGAGTCATTGCAAGCATTAAAAGCTTTCTCTGATGTACTAGAAGTGTCAATTTTAAGTACTTGTAATAGGCTGGAAATATATGCGCTAGTAAAGGATAAAAATACTGGAATTTCATCTATTAAAGAATTCATGTCAGAGTATTCTGGAATTATTTTTGAAGATTTAAATCCACATCTTTTTTGCTTTAGACAGGAAAAAGCAGTTTTGCATTTGATGAAAGTCTCGGCAGGACTAGATAGCCTCGTTTTAGGGGAAGGACAAATCCTTTCGCAGGTAAAAAAAATGATGAGATTAGGTCAAGAGAATCAATCTACTGGACCAATTCTTAATAGATTATTAACTCAATCAGTTAGTACAGGTAAAAAAGTAAGATCCGAAACAAATTTAGGGACTGGAGCTGTGTCAATCAGTTCAGCAGCGGTAGAACTGGCTCAATTAAAAATTGGACAAGAAAAGGGTTTTGATACTCTTGTAAGTTTGGAATCAGAGAAGGTTCTTGTTGTTGGCGCCGGACGAATGAGTAGGCTTTTAATAACTCATTTAAAATCAAAAGGATGTCATAAACTTATCCTTTTAAATAGAAATATTGATAGAGCATTAAATCTTGCTCAAGACTTCCCTGATTTAGAGATTGTTTGTAAAGGGTTAAATGAATTAGATGAAAACATATCATTATCTTCGCTTGTTTTCACCAGTACTGCCTCTGAAGAGCCAATTATTGATCTCACAAAAATTGAAAAAATAAATTTGAGTAATAGACTTAAATTTATTGATATTGGTGTACCGAGAAATATATCTAATGATGTCAAACAACACAAATTTGTTAAATCATTTGATGTTGATGACTTACAAGAGGTCGTTTCAAGAAATCAAGAATTTAGACAGAAGATAGCAAAGGAAGCGGAATCATTAGTAGAAGAAGAAAGGATCATTTTTCTTGAATGGTGGGCAAGTTTAGAGGCCGTTCCAGTAATTAATAAACTTAGATCAGATTTGGAGTTAATTAGAAAAGAGGAATTGCAAAAAGCACTTAGCAGAATGGGACCAGATTTTTCGGCTAGAGAAAGAAAAGTTGTGGAAGCTCTGACTAAAGGAATAATTAATAAAATACTTCATACGCCGGTCACCAAGTTGAGAAGTCCGCAATCAAGAGAAGAAAGACAAGTTTCTTTGAAAATCGTTGAAAAATTGTTTTCTTTGGTAGAAGAGGATAAAAATAACTAACTTTTTTCGATTTATATTAAGTTTTTCCAGTGATTTATCGAAATACCTTTGTAAACTGACCATTTGTATTTCTAAATATGCCCATAATCAGTTACTTTAAATAGTTGTATATCTACCTCCATTAGATTGAATGAAGCGTGTGTTGGCCATAATCCTCGGAGGAGGAAAAGGTTCTAGACTTTACCCTCTAACAAAAATGAGGGCTAAACCTGCTGTGCCATTGGCAGGTAAGTATCGTTTGATAGATATTCCGATTAGTAATTGTATAAATTCAGGCATTGAAAAAATGTACGTATTGACCCAGTTTAATAGTGCATCTCTAAATAGACATATAGGAAGAACTTATAATTTAAATGGTCCTTTTGGCCAAGGATTTGTGGAGGTTTTAGCTGCACAACAGACTCCTGATAGTCCGAAGTGGTTTGAAGGCACTGCTGATGCTGTAAGAAAATACCAATGGTTATTTCAAGAATGGGATGTTGATGAATATTTAATTTTGTCAGGTGATCAACTGTATAGAATGGACTACAGTTTATTTGTTCAACACCATAGAGATAGTGGTGCTGATTTAACTGTTGCAGCTTTGCCTGTTGATGAAGCTCAAGCAGAAGGTTTTGGCTTAATGAGAACCGATGATGTAGGAAATATAAAAGAATTTAGTGAAAAGCCTACTGGAGAGAAGTTGAAGGCTATGGCAGTAGATACTTCAAAATTTGGATTAAGTAAGGAGTCAGCCGCCGAAAAACCATATCTAGCCTCTATGGGGATTTACGTTTTTAGCAGAAATACTCTCTTCGATCTTCTAAATAAATTTCCTAATTATACGGATTTTGGTAAGGACATAATTCCAGAAGCCCTTAATAGAGGAGATACTCTTAAAAGTTATGTATTCGATGATTATTGGGAAGATATAGGCACAATTGGGGCATTCTTTGAGTCAAACCTTGCATTGACTGAGCAACCAAAACCCCCATTTAGTTTTTATGATGAGAAATTTCCAATTTATACTAGACCTAGATTTTTACCCCCTTCTAAACTTGTAGATGCTCAAATTACTGATTCAATTGTTTGTGAAGGCACAATCTTGAAGTCATGCAGTATTTTACATTGTGTTTTAGGTGTAAGAAGCAGGATTGAAAGTGACTCGGTTCTTGAGGATACTCTTGTTATGGGAGCCGATTTCTTTGAATCCCCTGAAGAGAGGATTGAATTAAGAAAAGGGGGCGGAACGCCTCTCGGAGTAGGTGAAGGGACTACTGTAAAAAGAGCAATTCTTGATAAGAATACAAGAATTGGCGATAATGTCGTGATCATTAATAAAGATCGAGTAGAAGAAGCAGATAAGCCAGAATTAGGCTTTTATATCAGAAATGGGATTGTTGTAGTTGTTAAAAATGCAACTATTGCAAACGGTACTGTTATTTAAATCTTTTCCATCATTTTTCGCTGACAAAAGTATTTTTTTTTGAGCAATTTTGTTGAGTTGCAGGCACACTGTATTTATTGAGTTTTTTAATTTTTTATGTCCAAGGCACATTTTGGTTTGATAGGTCTTGGTGTTATGGGCGAAAATTTAGTTCTTAACGCAGAGAGAAATGGATTTTCTAGTGTAGTTTTTAATAGGACTTACTCAAAAACCGAAGAATTTTTACAAGGTCGTGGCCTTGGAAAAAATATAGAAGGAGCTGAAACTCTTCAAGAATTTGTTAATAAGCTAGAGAGACCTAGAAGAATTTTAATGATGGTAAAAGCTGGGTCCGCAACAGATGCTGTCATTGATAATATTTCTGGATATCTCGAAGAAGGAGATTTATTAATAGATGGCGGTAACTCTCAATTTAAAGATACAGAAAGAAGGGTTCATACTCTTGAAAGTAAAAGTTTTGGATACATTGGGATGGGAGTCTCTGGAGGGGCTAAAGGAGCTTTAGAGGGTCCAAGTATGATGCCTGGTGGTACTAAGGCTTCATATGATGCAATAGAAAGCTTATTAACAAAAATGGCCGCTAAAGTTGAAGACGGACCATGTGTTGCATATGTTGGACCAGGAGGCTCAGGTCATTTTGTGAAAACTGTTCATAACGGAATTGAATATGGAATTGAACAAATACTTGCAGAAGCTTATGACCTTATGAAGAGAGTCAAAGGTATGAACGGTCAGCAAATGTCAGAGGTATTTGGTATTTGGAATAATACTGATGAATTAGCTTCTTATCTTGTTGAGATAACAGAGATTTGTCTAAATAAAAAAGATGAGATAACTGGAGATGATGTCGTGGAAAAAATATTAGACAAAGCTGGTCAGAAAGGTACAGGGTTATGGACTGTTGTAAGTGCTCTAGAACTGGGGGTATCAGTCCCAACTATTTATGCATCTTTAAATGCAAGAGTAATGAGTTCTTTAAAAGAGCAACGTCGTGAGATTGAAAAAACTATTCCATCTAAAGAGATAGAGGATTTTGACTTAGGAATTATATCAGATGGAATGAAACCTTTATTTGATGCTGTAGTCCTTGCCACAATAGCTAGTTATGCCCAGGGTATGGACATTTTAAGAGAAGCATCTGCAGTATATGACTATGATTTGAATATGCCGTCAATTGCTCAAATATGGAAAGGTGGTTGCATTATTAGATCAAAATTATTAAGTAAAATTCAAGATGCTTATAACAAAGACCCTAATCTAAAAAATTTAATTTTTGATGATTGGTTCAATAATGAAATTGCGACAAGATTAGATAACTTAGCTAAGGTTGTTTCTTTATCGACAAAAGCTGGTATACCAGTCCCATGTCTATCCAGTACCTTAGATTATTTGAATAGTTATAGAACTAATAGACTTCCTCAGAACCTTGTACAGGCAATGAGAGACTGTTTTGGCTCTCATACATATGAAAGAATTGATAAGGAAGGTAGTTTTCATACTGAATGGATGAAATGATTGAAAAGGTTAAAAATGGATATACACTTAACATTTACAAAGACAAGTTAGAGCTATCTACAGCGGTTTTTAAGTTTATTGAAATTCACATTATTCATACTTTAAAAAAGAAAGACAGGTTCAAATTTTGTGTAAGTGGAGGTTCAACTCCTAAATCTGTCTATAAGCTTTTATCTAAAAGTGATCTTAGATGGGATATGGTTGATGTCTTTTTAGGGGATGAAAGATGTGTTGATCCAAATTCAGAATTGAGTAACTCGTTAATGTTGAATAATTCATTGTTAACTAATTTTGGATCTAAAGCTTTTTTTTATGAAATTTTCAATGATTTAAATGCTGATGATGAAGCTATAAAAAATCAATTTATTTCTAAATTATTTGAAAAATGCGGATCAAACCCTCCAACCTTTGATTTAACATTATTAGGTCTTGGAGACGATGGTCATACAGCCTCACTATTCCCTTATCAAAAAAATAATAATGTAGATGATTTTGTTATTTTTAATGAAGGTAAAGGTTTAAAAAGAATTTCATTAACTCCAAAGGTTTTTTCGGCTTCTTCAAAGATAGTATTTTTAGTTAGTGGAGCTTCTAAAAGAATTGCTCTTGAGAGGTTATTAGATGAAAAAGAGCCACCAGATAGAACACCATCAAAATTAATAAAATCTATTAATCAAATTTCAATATTTTGTGATCAGGAATCAGCAAAAGAATTAGAAATTTAGTTAAAGTCTATTAATAATTTAAATTATTTAATGAGTAAGAAAAAATTTTTATTCCAGAAAAAGGAGTTTGATGGTTGGAAAACATTAAATGATACTGTTATGGGCGGATCAAGTTCAGCTTTTTGTGAAATTTCAAATTCGGGTTTGACATTAAAGGGTAATATTGTCGAGAAAGCAGGAGGATTTGTTAGTTGTAGATCTTCTATATATAAACCTTCTTTAAATGTATCTGAGTATTCATCCTTTGAATTAAATATTGATGGACAAGGAAGAACTTTTAAATTTGCTGTCGCTTGTGAAGATGATCTACTAGGACTAACCGAATTTATTCCAGGTGGACTTAGATGGATTAAATCATTCCCAACAAAAAAATTCGGGACAACAAATGTTCAAATTCCCTTTAGTGAGTTAAAACCTTCAGTAAGAGCTAATAAAGTACGTTTTCCATTTAAATTCAAGCCATCTAAAATTAAAAGATTGCAACTACTACATTCTAAGTTCGGTGATGATGGATTACTTAATAATGAGTTTAAACAGGGTTCAATAAAAGTTTTAATTAAATCAATAAGTGTTATTTGAAAATCCATCTAAAAATATAGAGAGCTTAATCGCTAAGTCAGCAGATTTAACAAATAAACCTTTTGTTCATTCTGTAGTAAAAATAAATGGTGAATATGAATTCGAAGATGAAGATATTGATTTAACAGTTAATATCTTGTGTCGAGATAAAGAAGGCAAAAGATTAGAAATTTATGATCTTGAATTAGAACTTTTTAAATCAAATAAAGAGTTGGTTTTAGTAATCTCTAAGCTTAACTTCCCCGATGAGCCAATATTATGGTGTGGAGTTAAAACATTATGGATGGATAGCAATAATGGAAAAAAATGCAACTCACCAAAATACAGCGCTAGATTGGAAAATTTAGCAAATAGGATAAAAAGTTTTATTGATTAAGAAAATAAAATTTGAGCTGATTTATAAATCAGTAACAGCTCCTAAGCTTGATGTGCTTACTATTCTCGAATATTTTGAAAGAATTCCTCTTTTGTATTTTTGAATAGGTTTTACCCAATCTTTTTTTCTTTTTTCTAATTCTTCGTAAGATAAATCAACTTCAATTAGTTGTTTTACAGCATCTACTGTAATTAAATCACCTTGTTTTATTAGAGCAATATTTCCTCCTACGGCAGCCTCTGGAGCTATGTGACCCACAACAAGACCATAGGTACCCCCGCTAAATCTGCCATCGGTAATTAAGGCCACCTTTTCTCCTAGCCCTTGACCAACAATCGCAGATGTTGGAGCTAACATTTCTCTCATGCCTGGACCTCCTACAGGACCTTCGTTTCTAATAACAACAACATCACCAGCTTTGATATCGTTATTTAATATCGATTTTAAACAATCCTCTTCACTTTCAAAAATCTTTGCGGGACCTGTTAATACAGGGTTTTTTACTCCGCTAATTTTGGCTACAGAACCTTCGCTAGCTAAGTTACCTTTTAATATCGCTAGATGTCCTTTTTTATAAAGAGGGTCATCTATGTCTCTTATGACATTTTGATTTGTTGGAGGCTTATCTGGAATATTCTGTAAGTATTCTGAGATGGTTTTGCCTTCAATGTTTTTGCAATCGCCATGAATTAATCCTGCATTCAAAAGTATTTTCATTACTTGTGGAATCCCACCTGCCTTATGAAGATCCACCGTCACATACTTACCACTCGGTTTAAGGTCACAAATAACGGGTACTTTTTGTCTGATTCTCTCAAAATCATTAATGTTGATATCTATTCCTGCAGTATTCGCAATAGCTAAGATGTGCAATACCGCATTTGTTGATCCGCCAATTGCCATAATTACTGATATTGCATTTTCAAATGCTTTCTTTGTCATTAGGTCTAGAGGTCTTATATCTTTTTCTATTGCAGAGACTAATATTTCAGCACTTTTATCTGCACTTAGTTCTTTTTCAAGATCTTCAGCAGCCATAGTGGAACTGTGAGGAAGACTTAACCCTAATACTTCAATAACCGCAGACATTGTATTAGCCGTAAACATTCCTCCACAGCTACCAGCACCAGGAATACAATTTTTCTCAACTTGGATTAGCCTTTCTTCATTAATTTTGCCTGATGTTAATTGTCCAACAGCTTCAAATGCACTAACAACAGTAAGATCTTCTCCATGCAATTTCCCAGGCTTTATTGTCCCTCCATAAATGAAAATTGAGGGAATATTCATTCTTGCAATCGCAATCATAGCCCCCGGCATATTTTTATCACATCCACCTATAGCTAGTACTCCATCCATACTCTGAGCATTACATGCTGTTTCAATTGAATCAGCAATAACTTCTCTTGAAACTAGGGAATATTTCATGCCCTCTGTTCCCATAGAAATCCCATCACTTACTGTTATAGTCCCAAACATCTGAGGCATCCCACCTGATCTTTTTATAGACTCTTCAGCTTTTAGAGCTAACTTATTTAAACCCATATTGCATGGTGTTATGGTGCTGTATCCATTTGCAACTCCAATAATAGGTTTATTAAAATCTTCATCATTAAATCCAACAGCTCTTAACATCGATCTGTTGGGGGATCTTTGCACACCTTGGGTTATTGCAGATGATCTGAGTTTATTCATATTATTTGAGAACCTTTTTTATTTTATTGCCCCAACTCTTCAAGTTGCTTCCTTACATCAGCAATTGCAGAATTAAGTTGCTCAACTTTCTTCTCTAGATTCTCTCCTTCAACTTCATTTATATTTTCATTTGAATCAATCGCCTCTGAGCCGTCTTGAATTCTGGAGGAATACATCATTGCTTTTTGTTTTTTTTCCTCCTTTCTTTTGTCTGCTTCGGATATTAACCACCAAGCTAGACCTGCTGCTCCAATAAAAGCACCGCTTATTAATGATAAAAGATTATTTGAGGACGAATCTCTGTATTCAGACATTGGTAAAATATTTACTCCTATATTCTATATTAGTTCTTATCTTGAAATATAGTACTTAAACGCGATAGAGGATTCCCAATACCCGGTACTAATAATTGTGTTTTTTCGTCTTCCTCATCTATGCAAGAAGTGTAAATTACCTGATTAGGGAGTAATTTCGCAATTTCATTTAACCCTTTATTTGAGCAAATAGCAGTTATTAAAAGAATCCTATTTGAATCAACACCTAATTCCTTTAATTTAATTAAAGTTTCTAATGTGGTTGATTTTGACGTTATTTGTTCTGAATAAAATATAACTCCTTCATTTGATTCAATAGTTTTAGGAAGTTCTCCTAATGAGAGGGTTGAATTAGGAATTACCTCTTTAGATCCAAACCAAAGAGATAACCCTTCGGGCAACATTGCGAGCACTTTTATTGGATAATCAGTATTAATAAAGAATCCATCCGTGTCCCCATTATCAGTATTTACTATTTCTTTTTTATATGGCAGCCAATTACGTAATGCTTCATATGTAAGCCATTTCCCTAATTGCTCATATCCTGTTGAGTACAAAATATCTGGAGTATTTTTTTCTCGCAATATTGAAAGCCAATGTTTTATTAATGGATGAGGAGGAACAATAACCTTTAGTGACATTGCCATATATTTTCCTTTAAGATACTCTTACAAACTTTAAATACTTAAGTTCTAAAATACAGTCTTATTATGATTAAATCAATTGTTTTCCCCTCACTAAAGAATGCATTAATTACTTTGTTGTTCGTTGGGATTTTATTTTTTAATTCTGTAAATTCTGCATGGGCTAAACGACCTCCTGAGATTAGAAACCAGCAAGACCTTAATTTAGAGCCAGATATGCATGGTCAAGATTTAAGCGGTAACGAATACGTTAAGTTTGATTTGAATGGGTTTAATTTTAGTGAAAGTAATTTAGAAGGCGCAGTGTTCAATAATAGTAAATTGCAAAATTCGAAGTTTAATGGAGCCAATTTAAGAGATGCACTAGCTTATGCAACAGATTTTACAGATGCAGATCTTTCGGATGTTAATTTTACAAATGCTTTATTAATGGAGAGTAATTTTGAAGGAGCAAAAATAGATGGTGCAGATTTTACTGATGCAGTTCTTAGTCGTACACAACAAAAACAATTATGTGCGATTGCTAATGGCACAAATAGTTCTACAGGAGAGAGTACAGAATATAGCCTAGGCTGTTAATCATAAAAAATGAAAAAAAAATACCAGTTATAGTTGTTTCAGGATTTCTTGGTTCAGGTAAAACAACTTTTCTAAGATATTTATTAAAAGAGAGTAATAAAAAATTTGGTTTAATAATTAATGAATTTGGTGATGTTGGAATTGACGGTGATTTGATTAAAAGTTGTGATAAATGTGATGAATCTGAAGACGACTGCGTAATCGAATTAAACAATGGATGTTTATGTTGTACTGTTCAAGATGATTTTGTTCCATCAATAAAAGCTCTCCTAGAATTTAATCCTCCTATCGAATCAATAATTATCGAAACAAGTGGCTTGGCACTGCCAATTCCCTTAATTCAAGCACTTAACTGGCCTGAAATTAGGTCTTCCATTTACCTTGATGTTGTTGTTGGTATCGTTAATGGAGAATCAATGCTTAATGGTTCACCAATTAATGATTTAAATAAAATAACAAAACAATATAATGAAACAGATAAAATTGATCACAACGCCACTATAGATGAACTTTTTGAGGAGCAACTAGAAGTTTCTGATATCGTTTTAGTCTCTAGATCAGATATCTTAAATGATGATCAGTTTGACGTTGTAAAACATAAAATTCAAGGAAGTCTAAACTCATCTACACCAGTCCTTAAATCCAATAATGGCAAAATTGATTTGAACTATCTATTTGATTTAAATTTTAAAAAAGAGACTTATAAAGAGTTTTTAACTGAAGAACATGACCATAATCATGTTGAACTTGTATCAGATTCATTTAAATTAAATTATTTCCTTGAAAAAAATGACTTTGAAAAGGAGATGTCAAAAATCTTGGATGAATTAAACATTCTTCGAATAAAAGGACGTATATGGATACCAAACAAATCATTGCCTTTACAAATACAAATTGTTGGAAAGAAAATTAATACTTGGTTTGAAGAAGCCCCAGACAATTGTTGGAGACCAAATGATAATGCTGGGCTTGAATTAGTAATAATTTCCTTTGATGAAAAATCTATACAAACTTTCAATAAAAAAATTAAAGAGAAATTTAAGATTTTAAGTGACCCAAAAATAGCAATTTGACTTTATAGTTACTTGTCGGGATACTTACTTCAGTAGACAGCCCAAGATGGAAAATTCAAAAATTGCTTTAAAACAAATAATATCTAACGAAGTTTCTTCAATTGATAAAATAAAATGTTCAAAATGTGGAGGGTCAGGAAATTTTAAAACACCTGAAAATTCAAGAAAAACTTGTTTAGTTTGTTTTGGTAGAGGCTACATAGACATTTAAAAACTCAGAAAAACTTAAGGTAAAAAAATATTTGTTTATTAATCAATAGTACTTTTTATTAAAATTTAAACTAATCTTCTAGTAGAAATTAATTTTTAATTGGACCAATTTGCTGTAAAAGTTTTTGTAAGACTAAGACCCTCAGTTTTAGATCCAGCAGGGGAAGCTACTAAATCTGCTTCTATAAAACTTGGAGCCGAGGGAATAAAATCATTACGTATAGGAAAAATGATTGAAGTGAAAATAGAAGGTAATGGTGAAAACGAAGTAAGAGAAAAAATTGATTTATTGTGTGATAGGTTATTCGCAAATACTGTTATTGAAGATTATGAGTATTCACTAGAAAAATTATAAGATGGATAATTTTACTGTAGGAGTTGTTGTCTTCCCTGGTTCTAATTGTGATCGTGATGTTTCATGGGCATTGGAAGGTTGTCTAGACATAAGAACAAAATACTTGTGGCATGAGTCTTCAGATTTAAGTGATGTAGATGCAATAGTTTTACCTGGAGGATTTAGCTATGGTGATTATTTGAGATGCGGAGCAATTGCGAGATTCTCTCCATTAATAAATGCCTTGGATGAGTTTGTTAAAAGCGGGAAAAGAGTTTTAGGAATTTGTAATGGGTTTCAAATTTTGACAGAATCAGGCTTTTTGCCTGGTGCTCTTACTGCAAATAAAAATCTTAATTTCATCTGTGATGATGTTGAACTTGATATCATTTCTTCAAAAGGAGGCTGGTTTAATAACGGAGGTGAAAAACAAACTATTAAGTTGCCAATAGCGCATGGGGAAGGAAGATATCATTGTGATTCTGATACTTTAAAAAAACTTGTAGATAATGAATTGATTGCTTTGAGATATAAAAATAATCCTAATGGATCCTCATTCGATATTGCAGGCATAACTAATGAAAAGGGAAATGTTCTAGGTTTAATGCCTCATCCAGAGCGTGCATGTGACGAGACAATTGGTGGGACTGATGGTCTCTTTACATTAAAATCATTAATATTGAAATAAAAAAGACCCCCAATTTTGGAGGTCTTTTTTTTATTTAATTTGGGAAGAAATTAAACAGTAGCTTTTACTTTTGGATCTAAATCACCTTTAGCGTAAAGATCAGCAAAGTAATTGGTGCTGTTTTGCTTGATCTTACTTGCTTGACCTTCGCACCAGAACTGCTTGTATCTGTCAAGACAAACTTGTTTCATGTATTTTCTAGCAGGTTTGTTGAAATGTCTTGGGTCAAAGTTTGCCTTGTCAGCAAATGCTGCCTCTCTTACTGCGGCAGTGAAAGCAAGCCTGTTATCTGTATCAATGTTGACTTTCCTAACTCCATTTCTTATTCCCTCTTGAATCTCTTCAACAGGAACACCGTATGTTTGAGGGATTTCACCACCATATTTGTTAATGATATCCAACCATTCCTGAGGAACTGAACTAGATCCATGCATTACAAGGTGTGTATTTGGAAGTGCTTTATGGATTTCAGCAATTCTGCTTATTGCAAGAACTTCTCCTGTAGGTTTTCTTGTGAATTTATAAGCACCATGACTTGTACCTATAGCAATAGCTAATGCATCAACTTTTGTTTTAGCAACGAAATCTGCAGCTTCTTCAGGATCAGTCAAAAGCATATCTGTAGAAAGTTCACCTTCAAAACCATGACCATCTTCAGCTTCTCCTTTCCCTGTTTCTAATGAACCTAAGCAACCTAATTCTCCTTCAACACTAACCCCAACTGAATGAGCAAAATCTACAACCTTTTTGGTAACTGCAACATTATATTCGTAACTTGCGGGTGTTTTTGCATCTGCCTCTAGAGAACCATCCATCATTACTGATGTGAAACCATTTATTGCTGCTGAATAGCATGTTGATGGCTCATTACCATGGTCTTGGTGCATTACAACTGGAATATTTGGATATGTTTCTGTAGCGGCAAGGATTAGATGACGTAAGAAAATTTCTCCTGCATAATTTCTTGCCCCTCTTGAAGCTTGGAGGATAACTGGACTATCAGTTTCATATGCTGCTTCCATGATTGCTTGAACTTGCTCAAGATTATTAACATTGAAAGCTGGAATACCGTAACCATTCTCAGCAGCGTGATCTAAAAGTAGTCTTAGTGGAACGAGGGCCATAATTAAAATAAGTTAGATGCTATACAAAGCACTTGTTTCCGCGAGTTTAGTACAAAGAGGGATCAAATGTCACGTAATTAGATATACAAAATCTATATTTTTATATTTAACCCGCTCTTCGACGATTCTCTTATAGCTTCGCAAACTTTATGACTTGCAAGTCCCTCGCATAAGCCTGGGATTACAGGTGTTCCATTAATTATACTCTGAGCCCATAAATTTTGAATTCTCAAAACTGGAGCTATTCTTCCATCAGTCCATGTTTTTTCAAAATTAAAACTTAAATCTGCAGTTAGATTTTGTATTTTATTTTCGTTGTTTGAATATTTCAAATTAAAACCATGTACATAATCTTTTTGGTTTTCGCTTTTAAGAATTAGTGAACCTTCGCTTCCATATATTTCTAAACTAAATCCTCTACCATTTTTAGAAATTGATGATAAAGATACCTGACATGGAACAAGATTTGAGCTGTAGTTTGATATTTCTATATTGGCTAAACATACATCTTCACTCGTAACATCATTTAAATCAGATGAATTAGGTAAAGGTCTTTTTTTTATTGATGTTGCTAACTTGCCAGACACGTTTATTGCTTCTCCAAAAAACCAATTCAACATATCGAATGCATGAGTACCTAAAGCGCCAATAACTCCTCCACCTTTTTCTTCCAATGAATACCAATTCCAGGATCTTTTGGGGTCGGATCTACTGCCCATTAACCAATCTAATTTGACTAGATATATATCTCCTAAGATATTTTCATCAATAAGTTTTTTTGTCTGAAGGAAAAGAGGTACTGCCCTATATTCAAAATCAACACATACGCTTAAATTATTAATCAAAGATATTCTCTGAAGCTCTTCAATTTCAAGGGAAGATATTGAAACAGGTTTTTCTAGTAGCAAATTTTTATTGTTCTCAAGTGCGCTTTTTGCTAATTTAAATCTTGATTCAGGAGGGGTAGCAATAATGATCCCATCAATTTCTGGAGATTTAATTAAGTCATTCCAATCATGAAAAAAATCTAAGCCCGTTTCTTTTTCTAATATCGATTTTTGTTTTTTCTCGTAATGATAAATTGCTACAGGAGTTAAGTAATCAGACTCTTTTAATGCCTCTAAATGAACATTTTTACCAAACCCTAGTCCAGCAATTGCTATTTTTAATTTTTTATTTTTAGAATTCATTCTTATCCATTAATAAATTCTGAACAACTATTTTCAATAACAACATCTATGAGTTCATCATTATTTGAAGTTTGCCATTTTGAATTGAATTGAGGTATTCCATTTATGGAAGTATCTTTAAACTTTTTTTCATCGCAATTAATTCTCATTACATAAAGTGATAACTCTCCATCATCATCAGAATTAGTTGGATTTTTGAAGAACTTTGTTAAGACACTGATTTCACCATTTGGAAAAGGCTTAATACTGCCTTTATCAAGCCATTCTTTCCCTTCACTATTCTCTTTTAGTAGGACCCAGTCAACATTTCCTATCCCATAAGAATATGGCGCAAAATTTAAAATAAAAAATAAAAGGCTTAAAGAAAAATAAAAGAAATTTGAAATTATACTCATTTTATATATTTGCTTCTGCAAGTTCTTTTACACCATGAATTTTTAAAATTTTAGTCAGAGTATCCTTGAGATCTTTTCGTTTCACAATTACATCAACAAAACCATGCTCAAGCAGATATTCAGCTGTTTGAAAATTATCGGGTAATTTTTCTCTTAATGTTTGCTCTATAACCCTTCTTCCAGCAAATCCAATAAGTGCTTTAGGTTCCGCCAAAATTAAATCACCTAACATCGCAAAGCTGGCTGTTACCCCTCCAGTAGTTGGATGAGTTAATAAGGGCATATATAGGAGATTTTTCTCTTTATGTTTTTTTAGTGCTCCAGATATTTTTGCCATTTGCATGAGACTTAACATACCTTCTTGCATCCTTGCTCCGCCTGATGCGCAAACAATAAGAATTGGAAAATTTTCCAAAGTTGCTCTCTCAATTATCCTTGTAATTTTTTCACCAACTACTGAACCCATGGATCCTCCCATAAATCTAAAATCCATAACAGCTAATGCTAAAGGCATTGAATTCACAGAACAGATACCTGTTACGACTCCATCTCTTAAACCTGTACCTGCTTGACTTTCTTTAATTCGATCAGCATACGCTCTTCTATCTTTAAAACCTAAAGGATCTGTAGGACTTAGTGAACTATCAAATTCTTTAAATGAATTTTTATCAGCAATTATATTTATCCTTTCATCGCTATTAATCCTATTGTGGTGTCCACAATTACTACAAACATTGAAATTTGAAATTAGGTCTTTTCTATAGGCTACTTGCGAACACTCTGAACATTTAACCCACAATCCATCTCCTTCGTCAGTATCTTGGGAAACTTTCCCAACAAATTGATCTTTACGCCTTGCGGCAAACCAGTCGATTAATGACACAATGTTACCTGTTTTTTCTATTTAAATCTAAGTAAGGTACTTTTATCAAGAAAGATATATAAAAATTTGAGATCCTCTAGATTAAAAACTTCTTAAAATTTAAAAATAATGATTTACGTTGATAATCGAAAATTAATTATTATTTATTTTTCTCCTCAATCATTTTATGAATTATTGGAGTGAGAATTAGTTCCATTGCGAATCCCATTTTTCCTCCATTTACAACGATACTTGTTGGACTTGACATAAATGAATCATTAATCATTCCAAGCAAGTATTGAAAATCAATCCCCCATTTCTCTCTTGCCCCTTTTCTGAAATGTATGATCACAAAGCTCTCATCAGGAGTTGGGATATTCCTGCATATGAAAGGATTAGAAGTGTCAATTGTGGGAATTCTTTGGAAATTAATATCGGTTTTGCTGAATTGTGGGCATATATGATTTATATAATCAGGCATTCTTCTCAATATAGTATCTACAATAGTTTCCGCTGAGTAACCTCTTTCTGCGTTATCTCTATGGATTTTTTGAATCCACTCTAAATTTGTTATCGGAACAACTCCAACAAGTAGATCAGCATAAGAGGCAACATTGTATCCATCACCTTCTACCCCGCCATGCAAACCTTCATAAAAAAGTACATCTGTTCCCTCAGGAATATCTTCCCATGGAGTAAATTGTCCAGGTTCTAGGGATGTCCCAAGTCTTGTATTATGTTCTTCTGCTTCTTCAAGACTATGTAGATAATATCTTTTCTTTCCTCCTCCAGTTTCACCATAGATTTTAAAAAGTTCTTCTAGCTTGTCAAAAAGATTAGCCTCTGGACCAAAATGTGAGAAATTTTCACCTTTTGAAAGAGCGTCTGCCATAGCTTTTTTCATAGGCATTCTTTCAAATCTGTGGTAACTATCACCTTCAACAACTGCGGGAACAATATCTTCTCTGGCAAAAATATGCTCAAAGGCTCTTTTTACTGTACTTGTTCCTGCTCCTGAAGATCCTGTTACAGCAACTACTGGATGACGTTTTGACATTTTTTAAAAACAATATCTAATGATTCTGACAGGTCATATGCCAACTTTATGTTTTACTTAAAAATATTTTTTTATTTATTAATTTTTTTTTAAATTTCATCCATTATTTTATCTCCGATTTCACTGCAAGATAAAACTTCAGTAGACCCATCAGCTAAATCTGCTGTTCTAAATCCTTTTGATAAAACTTTATCAATGGCAGTTTCTAAATTTTCTGCAGCTTCTTCTTCATTTAATCCAATTTTTAACATCATGGAAGCAGATAAAAGCATTGCAATAGGATTAGCTATGTTTTTACCAGCTATATCAGGAGCCGAACCATGAACAGGTTCAAAAACGCCTGGGCCATTATTGTTTAAAGAAGCAGATGGAAGCATACCAATAGAACCAGTTAACATTGCGGCTAAATCGCTTAAAATATCTCCAAATAAATTACTAGTTAAAATCACATCAAATTGACTAGGATCTCTAACTAATTGCATTGCTGCATTATCAACATACATATTGCTTAGAGATATATTTTTATCTTTTGAGGTGATATTTAAAACTGTATCTCTCCACAATTGACTAACCTCAAGAACGTTTGATTTATCAACAGAACATATTTTTTTATTTCTTTGATTAGCAATTTTTATTGCTATTTCGGTTATTCTTTCTATTTCAGTTGAATCATAAACCATCGTATTGAAAGCTTTTGGGATTTTTGTATTTGTTATGTGTCCTCTTGGTTTCCCAAAATAAATTCCTCCTATTAATTCTCTTACAACAATAAGATCTACATGCTCAACGATTTCTTTTTTTAATGTACTTGCATCTAATAGAGATTTTCTTATTTTGACAGGCCTGATATTTGCGAAAAGGTTTAGGGCAGATCTTAACTTTAGTAACCCACTTTCTGGCCTTAATTCTCTTGCAAGAGAATCATATTTAATATCTCCAACACATGCTAAAAGTACTGCGTCACTTTTTTTACATTGTTCTAGTGTCTCATCTGGAGCAGGAGTACCATATTTTTCATACGCTATCCCTCCAAATAATTTTTCAATAATCTCAATATCGAAATTATGATTTTTTGAAAGTTTTTTTAAAACTATTTTTGAAACTTCTGAAATCTCTGGTCCAATTCCATCTCCTGACAATAAAACAATCTTATATTTCTTCATTTAAATTTTTGTTTAATAGAACAATAAATTATTGCTTGTCTAATTGTCTAAGTTTTTTTGCTAATTCTGGTAATTTTTTAAAAATACTTGAACTCCTTAGCCATGATTTATTTTCCATCGCGGGGAAACCACTAACTACCTTGCCATCTTCAATGTCACAATGGATTCCGCATTTTGAACTCGCAATGACATTATTACCAACTTTTACTCTATTATTGACTCCTACTTGTCCTGCCAAAATAACACCATCCCCTATATTTGCTCCTCCAGCGATACCAACTTGAGCTGCAAATGCACAATTCTTTCCAATTTTTACGCCATGACCTATTTGTATTAAATTATCCAACTTTGTTCCCTCATCAATAAAAGTAAATCCAACTGCGGGTCTATCAATACAACAATTAGTTCCAATTTCTACAAAACTCATTATTTTTACACCACCTTTTTGCGGCATCTTTACCCATTTGCCATTTTCAGGAATAAAACCAAACCCCTCTGATCCAATAACAGAATTTGAATTAATTACACAATTATTTTTTAGAGTGGTATTTTCGTAAATAACACAATTTGGATGAATTATATTATTATTTCCTATTCGAACATTACCTAAAATTGATGATCCAGGAAGAATATTATTATTGTTTCCAATAACGGTATTTTCTCCAATATATACATTAGGTCCAATATGGCAATCTGCTCCAATTATTGCTGTTTTATCTATAACTGCTGAAGCATGAATTCCTGGTTTGAAATTGATAGTTTTATATAAATAATCCAATACTTCTGCAAATGCAATTCTTGGATTTTTAACGATTATGTTTGATATATTGAGTTTTTTTAGGGCACTAACGATTTCATAGTTGTTAGTAGTTATTATTGCTGATGCTTTAGTTTGATCTAATTTTTCTTTAAGAATATTATTTTCTTCTAAAAAAGAAATTTGATGTTTAACTGCAGCATCTAATGAGGCAGCATCATTTATATTTAAATCTTCGAAAATATTGGCACTAATAAAATTTGAATTTCCTTTTTTTATTAGATCAACTAAATCACTTAAAAGCATTTTTCAGTTTTAATTTTTTTCTAAGAGAGAGCAAGAACATCTCTATGAACGACAATTATCGAGGAGTTGTTATTTTCTTTATTATTTAAGATACTTCTTAATTTGTCGCTACTTATTGATACTAAACCTTTTGCAACTTCTTTATCATTTGTATTTACGATTTTAACTGCCTGATTAATCGTAAAGTTTCCTTCTACATTCTTAACACCAACCGCTAAAAGTGAGGCACCTTTTTTTTTAATTGCAAAAGAAGCTCCATCATCTAAAGTAATTTTTCCTACTGTTTGAATTGCATGTGAAAGCCAACTTTTTTTGTTTCCAATAGGTTTTTCTACTGGATAAAATAAAGTTCCAATTTTATTATCATTAAATATTTCAATTAAGTTTTTTTTATTAGTTCCATCAACTAGTTGGACTTCGATTCCTCCTTTTGTTGCTATTTCTGCAGAAATTAATTTAGTAGAAATTCCTCCTGTGCCCCATTCATTTTTTGAGTTTTGAATATTTTTATCTTTAATTTCCTTTAATTCACTATTATGAACTTCTTTAATAGGTTGCGCATCTTTATTATTACGTGGATCTTTTGAGTATAGATTCTCAATATCGGTTAATAAAATAAGCTTGTTAGCATTTGTAGCCAAGGCAACTAAAGCAGAGAGGGTATCATTATCTCCATATTTAAGCTCTTCATTTGATACGGTATCATTTTCATTTACTATTGGAATAACATTCAACTCGATTAATCTTTTTAAAGTTTTAGAAGCGTTTTTAAAGGATTCTCGTGAATTGAAATCAGCTTTAGTTATTAAAATTTGAGCAATATTAAGACCTAATTTATTAAATACTTTATCGTATATGGACATTAAATTAACTTGACCTACTGCAGCAGTAGCTTGAAGGGTACTTAAATCATTTGGTCTTGTTTTAATATTTAACTTTTGGCAACCTAATCCAACGGCTCCACTAGTTACTAAAATTAATTTGTTTCCTTTTGAAAGGAAACTTGTAAAGGATCTAGAAAGGTTTTCAATAACTTCTTCTGTAGATGTTTCCTCTGTTCCTCTTAATATACTAGTACCAATTTTTATAACCCAAGTTTTCATTTTATAAAATGAGAAATTAATTTTTCTATTGTCAAAGTTAAATTAAATTTTATAGGCAAGCCATCTCTATTTAATCTCTTAACTAATATTGTTTTTATATCACATCTATTCCCAACAATAATATCTGTAAAAATTCTGTCGCCAATAATGGCTATATTTTTTGGCTCTCTGCCAATTTCTTTGATAGCAGACAAAGTTACTTTTTTTCTAGGTTTTGATGCATTGTATTTATACCTTAAATTTAATTCTTTCGCTATTTTTGCGATTCTTTTTTTTGATGGATTATTACTTATTAGATATAAGGAGAAAAGTTTTTTAGATTCTATGATCCAATTTTTTACAGCTTTTGGGATCATATTTGATTTTCTATTTACTAGAGTCCCATCCACGTCTAGCAATAAAGAATTAATTCCTTTTTTTTGCAACTCAGATTGAGAAATATTATATATTGGCAATTCTGAATCCCAATTGATATTTAGGATAGATCTCATTTATTTTAAGAACTACTTTTTTCAAGCTCAGTTTCAATCAAAGGTTGAATTTTATCGAACTCATCATCTTCAACTAATAAGGCACCATTGTCTTTTAATTTACCAACAATAAAAAAAAGGATCTATTGGTATATATAAGCCATATTCTTGGTCAAAAAGATTAAAGTTAACGAGCAATTCATAACTCTCACTATCATCATCGACGTAATCTTCTTCTAATTCATCGTAAATTGGTTCTTCAAGTTCTCCTGATACTGTTAATGTAACTGCAGATCTTATAAGTCTTAAATCATGTTCTTGAAGGACTGCTTCAGCATTTTTTAGTATTTGTTCATTTTTATCTATTTTCTCAATCAGTTCAGGTTCATCTTTTTCATTTATCTTAAAAAGACTTACTGGAGTATCAACTGGCGTTAATAAAGCATATTCTTGGCCTTCAACACTTACTAATTGTTCAAGATAACAAAATAGCTCGTTTCCATTTGAGTCATTTAATAAAAGAGTCTGTGCATCATAATTATCATTTGAATTGGCTTCTTTCATTTAAAAATTATCTATCCTTTTTAATACTAATATTTTATCTGACGTTTACCAGCTATTTCTTCTAATTCAGGACCTTCTTCGATCCATTGTTCAAGTATTATTTTTGCTGAAAAACTATCAATCAATCCGGATTTGTCTTTTTTTATTCCAAATCTTTCTGAAGATTCCCAAGTTGAACTATGTTCGTTGACATAAGAAAATGGAAGCTTTAATTCATTTGAAAGTAATTTACCGTAATTTTTACAGTCAATAGCTTGAGTGGTCATTTGACCTTCCTCATCTAGCGGTATACCCACAATAAAACCAGTCAAATTAAATTCATTTATATAATTTCTAATGATTTTAATCTCTTGATTATTTTCAAATCGTTTCACTGCTGGAAGTATATTTGATGTTATGCAGAGGGGATCACAATAAGCTAATCCTATTCTTTTGGTACCTATATCCAAACTCAAAATTGACTTGGGTTTGGGTTTGCAAAATTTCACTTTGTTTTTAATGGAAAAGGAGATGGATATGGATTACCTTGAGGACTTAATTTTTCAAAGATTGATTCCAAAGATTGATTTATTATATTTACTTGTTTGGACTCATTCTTAATTATTGTGTTCCTAATAAGAATTATTTCTTGATTTTTTTCTTTGATATTAAACTCTTCGAGAAAAACATTTAATTGAGAATTTTCTTTATAGGTTTTTAAATATGAAACAGGTGATTTTTCAAAAAATCTTTTTATAAATTCTTTTAAAATTGAATTGAATCTCTTATCCCAATATCTACTTATAGTTAAAGTATAAATTTCTTCTTTTTGATAATTAATATCTTTTAAAATTGTACATAAAACTGAATTTTCATATATTAAGGCACCACTCTTAGAGTTATTTCTTTTAAGAATATCCTCTTGATCAAAATCTAAAATATTTCTTATTAAGGGAGATTGATTTGATCTTACGAAATTAACTATTTTTAATATATTTTGTTTATTTATGTTTTGGAATTCATTAATTAATGTATAGGCATTGGTATTTTGATTGTTAGGTTTATTTAGATCAGATCCATCCCAAAGGATTATCTCTCCTAAAGGTTGAAAGCCTAATTCTCTTGAGTTTGATATGAGGTCAACATTATTTATATCTGAATTAATTATCCAACTTGAAGTTTTGGTTTCTTTTATTGAGATAGATTTTTTTATCAATCCTAAAGTTAATTGTTTATCGGTTAAAGAACACTTGCTATTTATCAACTTGGGCTTAGATATTTTTAAGCAAGTCTCTTTTTTGTTTAATGGGAAAATGTTCAAATAACCGATAATTTCGTTTCCATATATAGCAATTATGCATTTATTTTTATTTTTCTTAAGATTATTCAAGAAGATTTTTAAGTCATCAAAGGTATTGATAATTGCCATCTTTAAAAACCAATTATTCAATTCCTTATTTTTAATATCTATTAAAAGATTAATGTGCCGTATATGGAGTTCTTCAAAAGTTACTTCCATTCCTTTTTTAGATTGAAAAGAATAAGAGGTATCTTTTTTCATTTACTTTTTTTCTCTTATTAATACTATAGGGGTTTTTTCATCTCCATTGCCAGCTGGATTAGATAATAAGTTTCTTTTAAGTATTTTATTTACTTTTTTACTTGAACTTGCTAAGACTTTCACACCTCCAAGATCATTAACATCGACAACAGCAACATCTATATTTAGATAGTTCGAGACCTCCTTACAAAATAAATCCGCATTGAGAGGACCCATAACTATACTCTTGTCGTAAGGTGTAACTGTGCCGCTTATATCATCAATGAGGGATGATTCTGAACCAGTTAACCTATAAAACATACCTTTAATACCAAATAATTTGAAGAGAAATCCAATTAATAGTGCAAAGGTTATTCTTGTGACTCCGATTCTATTTATTAATAATTGCATTCCGCAAGCTGTTGCGAGACTGCTTGTAGGGTGAAAAAAATAACATAAAGCTTTCGAAAATAAACTATATTCTAAATTTTTAGGGGAAATATATCTATTTTGCATAATCGCTAGCGGACTCTCGCCGATTGTTAAAATATCATTTTTTTCTACAATTCCTTTGCAGTATTCAATCACAGTACTTACTGGATTATCAAAGCAACCAAGTATATCAGTTTTAATAGCAAAAGCTTTATATTTATTATTTAAAGTAATTTCAGAAACTTCTTTCGGCCTTTGTTTTTGACTATCTAAATTAATTAAAAAACAATCCTCATTATTTGTAATACCAAAATGTCCATAGTTCTCCCAAAATACTTTTAACCATAAATATTTTATTTTTTTTCTAAAATTATTATTGCTAAATTTATATATGATTCTTACAAATAATTCTGAATTTGACTTGATAATTGTTGTTGGCCAGTAATTATTTAAATTCTTAATTTTATTATTTTCATATATATAAATATCTTCTTGATAATTAAAATTTTGGGAATATTCGTTACCTTTATTTTTAAAAAAATCTAATTCAAAATTTATATTAGATACCATCGTCTCTTTGGTTTTACTTTTATTAGTTATTTTTAAATCAATAATTAATTCGTTTAAACCATCTTTTTTTTTGATTTTATAATTTATAGGTACCAGATTTAATTTTGATTTGGGTGAGTTTTTAATATATAAATCTGAAAGAATTAAAAAAAATAAAAGAAATAAGAGGATATTTATTAATATCATTTTTTAATTAATTTTTTTTTATCTTTTTTTTCAGAAATGATACTGTTGTATTCATTAAAACTCTCTACAGAAAATGTCGTATCTTCTATATTAATTCCTTTTAGTTCTCCTATAACTTTGTTTAATTCATCGATATTAATCATTCCATTTTCATCAAATTTAACTTCACCATCGCTATTTAAAATTACGGTTTGTGGAATTAATCCGTTCCAATAATAATTAGGTTCATTTCTAAGATCAGACTTTTCTTTATCCTGTAATTCATCAGTAGTTAGAGCAATGATATCTATATTATTTCTCCATATCAAATCTAAACCAGATATTATCGGAGCCATAGCTTTACTATCTGAGCTATCGTCAAGATAAAAAAATAAAACTGCTACTCTTTTATTTTTTAATGATTCCTGAAGAGTTGTTTGGGGAGGAACTATTGCCCCATTTCCCGCGTATATAGGAAAGATGTTGCCATCGTAACTATCAGAATCTCTAGATGCATTTGCTTTATATGGACTTAAGAAAATTAATGCTATTAGGATCCATTGAATTATTTTCATTAAAGTTTAAAAACTTACTTTGAACTTGATCTTCCTAATCCTTGAAGGATTCCTTTCCCCACTAAACCAATAGCTTTGCCAACGACCTTTGTAAGGAAAGTTACAAAAAGATTACCGATATATTTTACAGCAACTTCTAACTGCGGTGCTACTGCATCTCTTATCTCAACTAATAATGTAACTTGTTTTTGTAGCCATTCTAGATTCTCTAATTCTTTCTCCCTATTTTCATTTTTAAAGTAACGGGTAAATTTTTTATCAATAATATCAATATATTCTCGTTTACTCTCATACAAATAGATAGGCATATAAATATAGTCATGCCAGCGATTGTAGTTATTAATATTATTTCTAAATCTTTCAAAATTTCTTGTCGATTGTAATTCGGGATTTATAAGTACAGTTCTTAATTCAGGCCAAGAAGAACAAATATTAAAGATTTCAGAGGCTAATAAATTACAGTTCCTTATTGTCCAATTTGAAATTATACTTTCGAGGATCAAAAACGATTCTGTTTCATATAGAGGGAGTAATTTCCCATCATAGTCAAGAGCTTCATTTTTAATAATTGGCTCAATAAACATTATTGATTCATGTGATTCTCTATCTATCTCTTCGCAACTTATCTCACTATAAATAAAATCATTTATTGAAATAGATTCGCCTCCTTTTTTTAATCGAAAATAACTGTCTGTGATATTTGAAATTGTATTAACTTTAAGTTCTTTTATAAGAGAATCTAAATCATCTTTAAAATCTTTCTCCTTATAGTTTTCCTTAATATTTTTTACTAAATTATCTAACTCATCTAACATTTTGCAAATTAGTCGCGAAATGAATTCTTTCTTTATTCCAGAGAGAATTATTGATGAATTATTAAATTCAACTTGTAAGTTAGTTGAGCTATACCTTTCTTTTAGTCTATCTAAAATCAAATTCCATATTTCTGCGGTGTTTTTATCTTTTATGAAAACAGTGTTCTTATTTTCAAGATTAATTTTATTTTCAGTGTAAACCGCCTCTGTATAAAGTTCTAGTGAATTACCCCATAAGAAAATTAGAAAAGATTTTGCAGTAATAAGTTCTCTTAATCTTCCTTTTAAAATGAATTTATAAAATTCTGGTGTTGAATCAGAGTTGACATATTTGAATATATGATTAATTTCAGAATCGATTTGTTTAAGACCTGAAGTTAGAATTTTTTGACTAAAAGAGAGAGGCTTATTTTTGTTTAATTGAACTCGGGAATTATTTTCAATATCAAATACCCTTCCTCCATTTAAAATGGTATCAATAGATTCAAGAACTTTTTCTGCACTGGGATTTAAAAGAAAACCTTCAGCATTTAACGATGGAGGGTTATTTGCTTCATAAACAAGTTCGCCAGAGAGAATTATAAGAAACTTTGACTCATCATATCTTTCTCTTAATTTTAAAAACTCTAACCTTACAAGATCTTCTGATTGGAAATTAAGAACATTCCATATAACTAAATCTGGAGTTTTATCACCTGTTCCATTATTAAAATTAATTTCTAAATTTTGGTCTAGTGATGTTAACTTAAGCGATAAAGATTCTGCTATTAAGCTTGGAGCAATAATCAATATCGATTTTTTTGAAATTAATTCCAAGACTAGATTTCTTATCTCTTATTCAAAATTAACTAACAATTACTGCAAACACCAGCCTTAATAGAATTTTTATACTCTTTTAAGCGTAGTAATTTGTGTTTAAATCAAAGTCATTTAATCTCTCTGCTGACAATACATTATTCGCTTCGTTTATTGTGAATTTATTTTCATATAGAGCTTTACCTACTATTACTCCAAAGAGTCCAGAGTTTTCAAATTTTACTAACGATAATAAATCAGAAATTGAACCAACACCGCCTGAAGCTATTACTGGAATATCTGTAATTTCAAGTATGCTTTTTATGAATTCTTCATTTGTCCCTTCTAAAGTCCCATCTGTATTTATATCTGTAACAATAAAACTAGCAATTTTAAATGAAGAAAACTCCTTTACTAGATCTGTGGCCAAAATATTAGATTGCTCAAGCCAACCCCTTGTACTCACTTTTCCATCTTTTGCATCTATACCAACAATTATCCTTCCAGGAAATTTATTTGATAAGTCTTTAACTAGTTCTTTATTTTCTATTGCAGAGGTTCCCATGATAACTTTCTCAATACCATAAGAAAATAATTGTTCTATCCTTTCTTGAGACCTTATCCCCCCACCTATTTGAATAGGTATGTTAACTGTTTTTGCAATCTTTTTTATTGATTTATCGTTTGTTGGGGATCCAGTTTTTGCAGCATCCAAATCAACTATATGTATATATTTTGCTCCTTCGCTTTCCCAAAATTTAGCTTGCTCATGAGGCTCTTTTGTGAAGTCTTTTCTTTTATTAAAGTCGCCTTTAAAAAGCCTTACACACTTACCATTCATTAAATCAATTGCTGGTATTAGGTCCATAGAATCATCCTTTTCATTAATTACTTATTAGTAGTACTATTCAATATGTAATTCTATTTAAGATTACTACTTCAGTTAAATATTTTTCGAATATGAAAATTCTTGTAATGGGTGGCACTAGATTTGTTGGCAAGTCTTTGGTTGGAAAGTTATTAAGTAAAAATTATGATATTGATATTTTCACGAGAGGTAATAAAAGTAATCCTGAAAAAACAAATTTAATTAAGGGTGATAGAAATAATTCAGAAGATATCCTCAAGCTAAGAAATAAAAAGTATGATGTTGTTTATGATATTTCTGGACGAGAGTTAGAACAAACCAAACTTCTTATAGAAAATTTAGATAACTCTTTCAAGAGATATATATATGTCAGCTCTGCAGGTGTTTATAAAGATAATTGTGAACTACCCTTATCCGAAGTTGATCCAATTGATCCAGAAAGTAGGCATAAAGGAAAGTTTGAGACAGAAAATTGGTTAAAAAACCAAAAAATCCCTTTTACAAGTTTTAGACCTACTTATATTTATGGACCAGGCAATTATAATAAAATTGAAAATTGGTTTTTTGAAAGGTTATTTACTAAAAAATCTATACCAATCCCTGGTGACGGTTCTTTAATTACTCAGCTAGGCCATGTTTCGGATCTAACTGATGTAATGATAAGATGCATAAATTTTGAAAATTCCAAAAATAATATTTACAATTGTTCAGGTGAAAAAGGAGTAACAATCAAGGGTTTAATTTATTTCTGTGCGAATGTTCTTGGATTAGACCAAAATGAGATTTCTTTAAGAACATTTGATTATCAAAAATTAGATCCTAAGTCTCGAAAGGGATTTCCAATTAGATTAAATCATTATCAGACTGATATCTCTAAGATAAAACGTGATTTAGAGTGGGCGCCAACTTTTGATTTGCTTAATGGTCTAAAGGATAGTTTTGTGAATGATTTCAGTAATAAAAAGAGTGAGGAGTTTGATGAAAATTCAGATAATATTCTTTTTAATTCTTAAATAGCCTAATAAAGTCACAAAAGTCAGGATGAAACCTAACCAATAAAAAATTAAAGCCAAATTATTCAATAAGCTAATTTTATATGGTGTAAAGAAGGTAATTACTGAAATAAAAAAGAAAAATGTTTTGTATTTTCCTAACAATGATGCTGGTAAACCGTCTTTTGTAGAGTTCCTTAGGCTAGAGATAATTAATTCTCTAAATAAAATTAATGACAAAGACCAGAAGGGTATAAAATTATTTTTACAAAGGAAGGTCAAAGGAATTAAATAGAATACTTTATCGCTTAAGGGATCAAGAATAGCTCCTAATCTGGTTTTAAGATTAAATTTCCTGGCAATTAACCCATCAAAATAATCAGTTAAACCTCCAATAATAATCAATATAAAGACATAAAAAGGTCTGTTAATTTCTAAAAAAAGTATTAATGGAAATACAAGGAAAAGGCGAGATATCGATAATAAATTGGGAAAATTCAATGCCAAATTTTGTAGATTTTTTCTTAATAACAAATTAGTTTTTGTATATAAAAAATATATTACACTCTCAACAAGCTTAAATTTTTAGTAAAAATTTTAAATGGTTTTTGATGCTAGATTCTAAAATTTATTTTAAATCTGAATCCTAAAGATTATAAACTCAACTTCTTTTTATGAATGATGATGTTTTATATTACAAATTAATTCCTTATAAATAATGCAGCCTCATAGCCTAAAGCTATCTCCAGAATCTGATTTGATAAATTCAATTAAAGAATATTCTTTATCGAATAATTTATACGGATATGTTTCTGGAGTGGTTGGTAATCTTAGAAAAGTTTGTATTCAATGCCCAGGTAATCAAGAGATAAATAAATTTGAAGGAAATCTAGAGATAGTTTCTTTAAACGGACATTTTAATAAAGGAGATGTTCATTTACATTTGAGTTTTGCAGATGAGGGCTGTAATGTGTTTGGCGGCCATCTTGAGGAGGGATGTATTGTAAAAAAAGGTACTGATATATTATTACTTTCTTTTGAACAGAAAACTATTAATATCTCAAATCATGATTTAATCATTAATGAATCACGTGTAAAAGCATATATTTTAAAGGATTGTCCTTGGTCTAAAAGAGCAATTAGGTTGCTTAATTCATTATCTATCCCTCATGAAGTTACTCTAATAGACAATGATGAGAGCTTTCAAAAAATTATGACTCAAAGTAGCAACAATACTTTCCCTCAAATATTTTTGGATAATAAATTTTTTGGAGGATATGATGAACTTTCAGAACAAGCAAAATTGGATAACTTAATTTCATTTAAGTAATCTAAAATTTTAACTATCACGATTAGTAAGCTTTTCAGCAACTAATTCGTCCTCTAACTGCTTTATTAATCTTGATACAAGACTTTGAAATTCTGGTTGACAGCCTTTAAATGCAGCTTTATGTCTTATTGGCTCGTTTCTAGTTCTTAAATCAGTAAGCATTAATTGTAATGCGTCAATTTTGGGATTTATTTTCATAGTTTTAATTTATATATTTGCATCTTTTAAATCATTTGCATAGCTTTTTTAAAAGATATCTTTTTATTATCATTTGAACTTGTAACTTCTATTAATTTATTTATGGATTCTTTGTTTTTTAAAGAATCTATACAACATTGCGCAACTAATCTTCTTGGGATTGATCCATTAATTTGAGTATCCTCTTTTGAATAATTTATATTTTCTGATTTAATATCTTCATTTTCCTTTAATCCTCCAGGTCTAATAATAGTCCATTCAAAATTTGAATTGCGTAGAAAGTTTTCACCTAATTTCTTCCAAATAAGAATTAAACCAAATAAGTTTAATGGGTGAAATAATTTACCAGTACAAAGGGAACTAACTAAAATAACTCTTTTAATACCAACTCTTTTGCAACTCTCTAATTGCCTGTATACACCTAATGCATCAACCTTTGCAGGACCAGTTAAATCTAATGATGCTCTGGCTCCAGTCGCAATTATCAAAGCATCAATATCTTTTAAAGCTTTATCAAGTTCTCCTTTTTTGTCTAATGAAACCCTAATTGTTTCTAAACGCTCTAGTCCTGCTGAGACTTTTGAATTCTTTCTAATGATTTGCCTTACTTTATATCCTTTCTTAACTGCTTCTTCGGAAATTCTATAACCTGTTTTCCCCGATGCACCAGTAATTGCTATTTTCATGATTAAAAAACTAATTTAAATATTATATAAATTTCTTAAGGCTTTTTACATATAAATTTCTTTTTTCTTTTGGGATAAAGAGTGCGACATAAATAACATTTTGTTCCATCACAGCCTCTTGCTGTACAGAATTCTCTGCCATAAAAGATTATTTGCAAATGTAAGGTATTCCAATCATTAACAGAGAATATTTTTTTTAGGTCTTTTTCTGTTTGAACTACGCTATCGCCATTTGATAGGCCCCATCTTTGTGCCAACCTGTGTATGTGAGTATCTACTGGGAATGAGGGTATTTTAAACACTTGAGACATTACAACTGATGCTGTTTTATGACCTACTCCTGGAAGAGATTCAAGCTCCTCAAAAGAATCTGGGACCGTACTATTATGCTTCTCAATCAATATTTTTGATAAGTTATAAATGTTCTTTGATTTTTGATTAGATAGACCTAAAAATTTTATGTATTCGTAAATGCCATTAATACCTAGCTGCATCATCTTTTCTGGATTATCTGCAACTTTAAATAAGCTTTTTGTTAATTCATTAACTTTCTTATCTGTTGATTGAGCACTTAAAACTACGGCTACTAGAAGAGTATATGCATTTGTATGATCAAGGGGTATTGGAGGCGATGGATATAGCTTTTTGAGTTCCTTGCTTATTATTTCAGCTCTTTCAGACTTTCTCATTAAAATTTGAAAATTAAATGGTGTATAAAATTATACAAGGGATATTTAAGGTGAATATTTTCTGCTAATTTAATATATTTAATAAGAAGAAAGTAGTGAAAAATGATGCGTTAATAATTGATGATTTGCATCATAAATATGATAAACGAGAATGTTCAAATTGGATATTAAACGAAATTAACCTCAATATTGCAAATGGTGAATTTTTAGGGTTGCTTGGTCCTTCTGGTTGCGGAAAAACTACTCTTTTAAGATTAATTGCGGGGTTCGAATATCCTTCTAAAGGGAGGATTTCTCTAAATGATAAGGAAATTTCAAGTAGCAAAAAAATTCTTAGTCCTGAGAAAAGAAATATTGGTATGGTTTTTCAAGACTATGCACTTTTCCCTCACTTAACTGTTTTGGAAAACGTAATTTTTGGCTTGAAAAACAAAAAAGACAGATCTAGAGTTGATTATTTATTAAATGTTGTTGGTCTTGATAGTTTTGTTGGTAGGTACCCACACGAACTTTCTGGAGGCCAGAAACAAAGACTCGCAATTGCGAGAGCTCTTGCTCCAGGTACAAATTTTATTTTATTAGATGAACCCTTTTGTAGTCTTGATATGCATGTCAAACTAAAATTGAGAAGTGAACTCCCTAATATCCTAAAAGGTTGTAATGCAAGCGGATTGATGGTTACTCATGATCCGGAAGAAGCGATGTCAATTTGCGATAAAGTCGCTGTTATGAATGATGGGAAAATACACCAAATTGATACACCAATTAACCTTCTAAATAATCCTAAGACCATATTTGTTAGTAGTTTTATTTTGGGTAATAATATTGTTAATCTCAAAAAAAATGGTAATTCATATATTTCTTGTTTTGGTGAGATAAATAGTTCAGGGGTTTTACAAAATGCAAATATTAAAAGTATGTCAATTTCACCTAAATTTATTTCAATTAAAAGATCAGAATCTGGTAATGCGAATGTAATATCTAAAGAATTTCTTGGAGAATTTCTTATATATAAAGTAACTATTAATGGAGACATATTGCGGGTTAGAACTGATATCAATAATCTCCTAAATAATGGTGATAAATGTTCTCTTTCTATAAATAAAAATAGTTATTATTTTTTATATCCTGGAGCACATAAAGTATATATATAGAATTTATTTATAGGCAATTACACTTCCCTCCCTTCCAATTAGAACATTTTTTCTTTTTACATTTCTTTTTTTTACTTTTATATATTTTATTAGTTAATAGCAGTTCAGAAAAACTGTACTCTAAATTCATTTATAGTATTGCGAGTGATTTTCATTATCATATTATTTAATTTAATTTAAAGGATTTATCAATTACTAATTTATACAAAATGTTGTATTATTTATTTAGATCTACATACGAAAATGAATGAAAATAATTTAAAAACAAAGAAATTAATTAATTTTGGTCCATCAGGAAGAGCCGTTGCTCAACCGATAGACAATAATCTATTAGATAACCTTTTTGAACACCTAACAATGGAAAGATATGCCAATGTTCAATATTTTTCTATGTATCTATGGTTTCAAGAACGTGATTTAAATGGATTTGCCTCTCATTTCCTAAGTGAATCACAAGGTGAAATGGAGCATGCTCAGAAATTTGCAGATTACTTAATCGCAAGAGGACAAAGTGTAAAATTAGATGAAATTCCCTCACCCATACAAACATGGGATTCTATAGAGGAGCTTATTTCTTATTCTTTTAATATGGAGGCTGATTTAACTTCATCTCTTCAACAACTTTATTCCATATCAGAAAGAATTTCAGATACAAGAACTAACGTATTTTTAGATCCAATCATAGAGGCTCAAACACAATCAGAAGATGAATTTGCGAATATACTTGGCAAGGTTAAGTTTGCTTCTAATCAACCTTCGGCAATCTTATTAATAGATAGTGATTTAAAGAAAAAATAAATTACTTTCAAATTTATTTTCATTCAATGTCCTTTTGGTTATTTCGAAAAGTAAATTCGAAAAGTTGATTTTCCCATTATTTTTATTTAAGAGTTTAGCTATTTTGTAAATCTCTTTAACTCTTTTAAAAATATTTTTGTTTTCAGTGAATAACCTTTCCTTCAATGCTTTATTTTCTGTAGTTTTGTAGGATTGCTTGATATTTCTGAGTCTATTCGATAAAAAATCAACTTCCATTAACAAGTTGTTTGTAAGTAATTCTGATTCCTTCATTTTTTTATAGCGGTGATGTTTCAATAAAAGAAGGCGCAACACTGACTGTTTGGGTTCCAATTGGAGATATTAATAACTCAGATGATCTTAATTTAGAAATTAATCTTGTTGATGTTACGCGTGTAGAACCGATTAATTCTCCAATCCTTTCGTGCGTTAACCTAAAGGGTAGCTCGCACCATTGACCACATCTTCTACCTAGACGATTTACAAGTATTGAAAACAACGCTTGTAATCGCTGTTCTGCATTTCCCAAGTGTCTTATCCTAAGAAGTTGCAAAGTCCATTCATTTACTGCATCAAAACCAACATTCTGATCAATATTTACATTGCTATGAAAAGACAAATCTGTTAATGCTTCAACACAAACACCTTCGCTACATAAAAGGTCCGTTCTTAGTTGATCACCTGATTGTAAAAATGCAAGTGTCATTCCTTCAGTTTCTTCACAAGGGCAATAAACCCTAGTAATTCCACTTTGAACTTCTAAGCAGGTACCTTTTGGTCTTGATGAAGGGTCTATTAAAACAGATTGCCCAGTTATTATCCTTACTAATTTTGAGGGAGATTCTCCATAACTATGGAAATTCATTAATTTAAATATGATAATGAGAATTATTATCAATTATGCACTATAAAATTACTTATTGCAATAGATTCTCATTATCATATTATTTTTGAAGTTTTTCTTTACAAAGTATTTATGAATATAATTTAGGTAGAATTTTAAATATCTTATTTTAAATGAGCGTGAGTAGAGTTTGCTTTAATTGTGGAAGTTCTTCATTCGTCTCAGACCGATCCTTAGGAGGAAAGATTGTATGTTCTAAATGTGGATCTTCTTCATTTAAAAACAAATCCACTTCATTCTTAAAAAGTAAAAAATTAGTATTTCTTGCTATTGCGATAGCTATTTTTATAATTATTATTTAGATAATCTGTTTATATTCCAAAGTCCATTATTATTAGTTACCTCTACTTGAATACCAAATAACTTATTAAAATTTTCACTATTCATAACCTTATTTTGATCTCCATCAGCTATAATTTTACCATCTTTTAGCATTATGACCCGGTCATAAATTTTGGTAATCGTTGAAATATCATGAGTGACGCATAAAATTTTCGTATTTAATTTTGATAATTCATTAACCTTATCAATTAAAAAAAACTTTGATTTATAATCTAAATTTGCAATTGGTTCATCGAGGATTAAGATTTCGGGTTTTTTGATTAATGCCCTTGCAATTAGAGAAATTTGTTTTTCTCCATCTGATAAATAGGAAAAATTCTTTTTAGATAAATTAGAAATATTCATTTTCTTCATGATTTTTTCTACCTTATAAGAATCTCTTTCAGATTTTTTTTGTACGTAACAATATTTTCCATATAGTCCACTTAAAATTAAATCAAAAACTTGTATATTTGGATTTATTCTTTTTTTTATATCATTATTTACGGTACTTATTTTATTTCTTAGTTCCCATAAATTTATTAGTTCTTTGTCAAATATCTTCAGTTTCGATTCATTAGCTACTACTGGGTATATGTTTCTATTTATTATTTCAATTAGAGATGATTTACCTGAACCATTTGGTCCAATTAATATTACATTTTCTGAATACGATATCTTTAAATTTAAATCTTTAATTACTCTAAAGCCATTTTTAATACAATTTATATTTTGTGCATCAAACCAAAATTTATTAAACACTAAAACTTATTACTCCAAAATATAATCAATTGAATCGAGCTTAAAATAAATATGAAGAGATAAAGCCAATTCAACCATGAAGGTCTATCTACTTTCTTCATAAATTATATTATTAACATAAAAAATATAAGTGGAGCAGCAAATCTTACAAATGTTTTTCTAACAATATCTATATTATTTGCAATTTCTAACTTCTTTATCTCAGGAGGATATTTCAATATCACTTTGTCATATACATCAAGATTTTTGGTGTTGTTAATATTTTTCCATGGTTCATCTTTATCTTCAGACTTCTTGTACCACTTCCAAAAATAATTTATTATCCTATCCTCCCCCAATAATTTAATTTCATCCTTACTTATAAATCCCATATCGTGATTATATGTTTGTGTTTTTAAGATCATATAATCCTCATCGAATATCTTATAAAAAATCTTTCTTTGAGTCTCTTTAAATAATAAGAGATTATTAAGCAGTTTATTTTGTAGAAATTTCCTGTAGTGTCTAACTATCACTCTTGCTTTATTGTTTCCTAGAGGGATATGATCTAAAACTTGTAAATATCTTGATGAAGAAGGATCGCCTTTGTAAATTAATATCCTTCCAGGAGGTATGTACTTTATCCTAATAAATTCTTTTGTAGGGTCATTCTTGTAATAATAAATACTTTCAATGTATTTGGGATTAATATTAATTTTCTGATTAAAACTAACTAATACGTTTTTATTCACATCTTTATCTGGAATTGTATCGCCATGAACCCAAAAGATATGAAGTATATCTAGGTGATTTTCAATAATCCTTGACCAATCACATTTGAAGTCGACTAATACCTCCTCAAAGACATAATCCTTATGTAAAAAACCATTTTCTAATAATTCGTAGTTACTTATAGGTGTATCTTCATTTATATTATTTAAATCAGTCTCAGATTTTTTTGAAAAATGTACAAAAATATATCCATTTTTTTCTGAAGTTTTGTATTGAGATAAATGAATTCTTTTGGCGTAGTTATCGTAGTTATTATCAACTATATGGCGACATGTTATTCTGTCGAGATTTTGGCAACTTCCTCCAGATGAAAACTTAGCTCCATGATATGGGCAAGTTATTACTCCATCTGATAATGTCCCTCCGAAAAAGGAGGCCCCTCTATGTGGACAAATATTTTTAATGCACCTAACGTTTTTATTTTCATCTCTATAAAGCACAAGAGGCTCATCATATAGTGAAAAATAATAGAGCTTATTTTTTTTTAGTTCTTTAGAAGGACAAATTGCATACCAACCAAATAAACCTATATTTAAATCTTTTTGAATTTCTCTAATATCAAACGAGTCAATTTTTACTACCGTTCCTTTTTTAAATGGCTTAAGAACGGTATTAAAGTCTTTTGATTTAAAAAAATTAATTTGTCTGTTTTCCATAAATTAATTTCTTTTTTTAAATGACTGTATATCTTTCGGAACTATAACCCAAGTAAATAATCAATTTCTTATAAAAAGAAAATTCTCTATTATTTGTAGCAATAATTATCTAGTTATCGAAAAATATTGAGTCTCTTTCGTATCTATGTATCTTTATTTCATGTTTTTTGTATCTTTTGTGATTCTTTCAAATTTTTTATGTAATCAATAGCATCATCAATATTTTTGTGGAAATTACATTGACCCAAATAACAACCTATAAATCTTAAAAATTTTCTCTTGCCACCACTAATTTCATATCTATGTATTGTTCCGCCATCTATAGGTGCATAAATAAGTTCTGGTAGTGCCATATTAATTTTGTATTTAATACTTTATTAAACAATAATTCATGTTTAATTACATTTCCATAGCTCAATCCATATATTTAATAATTAATTTACTTATTTTTGGATAATTATTTATTGAATATCGATGTATTATTTGTTATCTATTAATTATTGATATGGATTTTTTATTATGCCAAAAGCATTAAGGCGTTTTTTAAAAAAATTACCAAAAAAAATTCAAACTATAAAATACTCATTTAGAGAGTTTTTATCATCCAAAATATGAAATAGCTGTTTTGGTTAACAAATTTTTTATTTCTATAATTTTTAATAAAACATAATAGGCAGAGTTAAATTTTAAACTATATTAAATTTGCAATTTTTGAAATATTATGATCAAAAGGGTTTTTGCGATATTCACTTTAACTTTGCTTTTTCTATTTAGTAGTCCAGTTTACTCATTAGATACTTCTTCTAAGACTCTTGAAAAGTATACTAAAAAGATTTCTAACAAATTCACTAGAACTTACTGCAACACTACCAAATTCGGTATTTCTTATGAAGGAGCTTTGGCTTTTGCTATTGGAGAGACTAACAAGGAATTTAAAAATAATAAACTAAATAACTTGATAGATTATTCTCTTCTAAAAAATTCAATAGTTAATGATTTAGAAAATAATTGCCAGGTTTATGATTTTGAAATTAGTAATTTAGAAAATTTAAAATTTAATTAGAAAAATGTAATTTTTAAATTTTTATTTTTTACCTATCCAATCATTTGGTTTCTCCATCATCCATTCGAAAACACTCTTAGCATCAAGGTTTTTAGATGCATAAACAAATAAAATTGGAAATATTAAAATTACTGCGCCAATAACTACTAACTCTATTTTACCGATCCCCATCTCAGTTATTGTTAAAGCAAAATAATTAATCATTATCTTTATTGAATTGAAGATTTATATCTACATAATTTACAAAAAATTTTAATTCTTTTACTTCTTTATAAAAAATCTTAATTGTTTATAGTGAAATATATTTGTATAAAGTACCTATTTTATTGATTAAGAGTTTTTAATAATTTATATAATATAATTCTGTTTGATGGTTATGAATCATGAAATTATTATTTTCATACCTATTTTTGTATTATTCATTGGATCTATAGTTTTTACAATTTTAAAAAAAAGAAAAAGATCAGCTAAAAGTATTTATAAATTAATAGATGATTTAGAAAAAAAATACATATATTAATCTTTTTTAGGAGAAAAGTTTAATCAAACTCTATACCTACTTCTTCTTTTAAATCTCTCTCCAAATCTGGAAGATGAGGCTCAACCCAATGATCTTTGTTATCAATGCCAGCTGCATTTACATAATTCATAATGTGTTTATCGACTTGCTTGTAAAGATCATGCAAATTTAAATCCATACGTATAGCATGTGCAATTTCAGAAACTTGTTGTTCTGTTAGACAATGATCTGGATGAAGTAAATCACAACATGGAATTCTCTTCTCAATCAATTCATTTAGATTGATTTTTATTTCGTAATCTTGATGGACAGTCATTTAATTTATAGCTTTATTATCATTCTAATTATGTTTAAGGTTTTGTATATCTTTAGTCAAGAAACAAAGTTCTTTAATGCATATACAGTAATTTTAAATAAATAGATCTTCCAAATCTTTATACAAATCATCATTCTCTTTTTGGTTTTCTAGATGTTCATGGTGATCTAGTGAGAGTTCTTTTTTTGAGTTGTAGAAAAGATATCCAAGGGCTCCTAAAAGTAATGTTGTTGGTAAAATCATTAGCATTTAATTGACTTATAATGAATATAGTGCAACACTTATTACAGTCAAGTGCTGAACTTTAATTAATCTTTAAATGCCTACCAAGAAAAAAAGAGTTGGTTTTATTCCTAGAGAAGATGTTATGAGAATAATTGATAAGTTGAGCTTAGAGAACAATTTAAGTAATTCAAAAATAATAAGTATTTTGGTAGAAGAAGCACTTTCTATAAGAGGTATATTTAACAAAAAAAATGGTAAAGTAACTCAATCATATCAGTTAAATGAATATAATTCACAAAACTTAATTGATAATTCTGGTGACTTTTTAGATAAAGCAAAACTTTCAATTGATAATAACTTAGGCAAGCATTTTATTCCTAGTAAATCAACCTATTTTAATGAGGAGAATCAGGAGGCTTTTGACTTGCAAACTTATAAAAAGTTTTTGTCATTCCTAAAATTTCAGGAAATGATGGATAAATATAACACTTAATAAAGTGTTGCTAGGTGATACACTGTGCGCTAAATTTAATTTGTATTTATTAGGAGCTTCGCATATTAAAGTTATTTTTCGACATTTCAAAACCTAAATTCAATTAATCTAAAAAATAATTATTCATATGAATTCATCTCTCCCAGTTCCATCTGTAAATCTACTCCCTCCAGACAAGTTATATTGTAATTTTAGTTATTGGAGTTCTTTGTTCTCTCAGGATATGCAAATTTTATGGGACAGAGCGCATGGAGTTCCTTTAGAAAAACTGCCCAAAGGAGTTTCTGATATGATTTTTCCGTATTTATTGCTTGCACTCTCAGACTATAAGACTTCGCAAATAAATAAAATGAATGGAATAGGATTAGACAATCTATTAAGTCTTTGGTTTGATAAATACTTATTAAATAAAAATGGTTACTTCGAGCTAATTAAAAAATAATATTTAAAATTAGCTAATAATATCCAATTTGATTGATATAAAAATTTATTACGTTTAAAAAATTTTTAAGTGATTCTTTCCTAATTGGCACATCAATAGTCTTGCTATAAATATATTAAAAGGTTTGATGATGAATTCTTTAAATTTCTTTTTAGCGAATATGTGTACTGTCGTTTTGATAATGCAAATCAGGAGAGATATAAAATTAAGAAACGCACGATAATGAAATTTAATTCAAAAACCCTAAGCTTGATATTAAATCTGTTATTTTGCTTGTTTATATTTATTATTTAATTTTTTAGGCTTTATTAATTAATTTTCAAAAAATTCAAAAGTTAATTTTATATTTTGGTTGACTTTTATTGTTAGTGCGATGATAATACCAAAAATAATTTTTTAATTGTGAATCTTCTTTCAGATACTTTTGATGATTTTGTTGATGATCTACTTTCATCCGATGTTAATTTGTTGAGAGGGGAACTTGATTTGCTGCTTATGCAGGATTTATTTAATTCAACAGATTTGAAGTGTATTAATAAAACTGAAATTGAAGATAACGAATCATTAGCTGCTTAATTTTTTATGAAATATTTTTATGAAAAGTTTTGGATCCCAGTTTTTGGATATATTTTATCAAAATTTGTTTTTTTAATAGAAGGTAAAAAGCAAGATTCTAAAAAAAAATAAAATAGATTAATTACTTTTTGTCTTCATAAAGTATTTTTAATTACATAATTTAAGTCAATATATTTTGATAACAACAAAATTTGTGCTTTAAATTTACGAATATATGCATGGTTGAAATGTACATAATTGCTTTTTAGCAAATTAAAATGAACAAAAATAATATTTTAAAGCCATATACAGTGCATTACCGTGATTTTCAAAATATAAGATTAGAAAACTGTTTTTATGCTTTTGACGCTTACGAGGCTAGAACATTAGCAATGGAATTTAATAAGTATATAAATGAGCATCCAAACAGTATAGATCTTATAAGATGCGAAAAATGAATACTTATTTTTATTAATCTAAAATAATAATCTTTTAAACACTCAAGAATTTATCAATAACCGCTTGACTTAACTCACTAGTATTTCCGCTAGCGACAATACCCCCACGTTGCATCGCATAATATCTATTGGCTTGTCTTACAAAATGCAAATGTTGTTCAACTAATAAAACACCAATTCCTGTATCTCTAATTATCTGGTTAATTGCATTTTCAATATCTAAAACTATATTTGGCTGAATACCTTCCGTTGGTTCGTCAAGCAATAGAAGTTGAGGTTTGCCTAGCAATGCCCTTGCAATAGCTAATTGCTGTTGTTGTCCTCCACTAAGATCTCCTCCTTTCCTTTGAAGAAAATCTTTAAGGATTGGGAAGAGATCATAGATAAATGGATCTATTTTCTTGTTCTTAGATAATCCACCCGGTAGAGACTCCATCCCTAACATAAGATTCTCTTCAACTGATAGGTATGGAATAATTTCTCTCCCTTGAGGGACGTAAGCCATTCCTTTCCTAGCCCTCTGATGAGGTGCTTTTCTGTTGATATTTTCACCAATCAAATAAATATCTCCTTTTTTTTGTTTTAACAAACCAATTAGTGATTTCAATAAAGTTGTTTTGCCAACTCCATTTCTTCCAATCAAACAAACCATTTCTCCTGATTTAACGTTTAAATCTACATCTCTAAGAATATGACTCTCGCCATAATAAGTATTTAAGGATTTTATTTCGAGTAAATTTTCCATAACTAGTCTTCAGGTCTTCCTAAATAAACATCAATAACTTTTTTGTCTTTTTGTATGGTTTCCATTGTTCCCTCACATAATACTGTGCCTTGATTTAATACTGAAACATTACTATCAAGTCTTCTTATAAATTCCATATCGTGATCAATTACCACTACAGTATTTTCGCCTGATAAAGATTTTAATAAATCAGCTGTAAGATCTGTTTCTTCATCAGTTAAACCAGCAACAGGTTCATCTACTAACATTAAATCTGGCTTCTGTCCTACTAACATGGCTATCTCGAGCCATTGTTTTTGGCCATGAGATAAAGACCCAGCTTTAGAATCAACTTTTTGAGCTAAATTAACAATCTTCATAAGACGATCAATCTCAGTAAGCTGCTCATCTTTAATATTTTTATTTATAAGGTTTAAGGGACTTTTAGGAGTTGTCACCGAAATTTCAAGATTTTCTTTAACCGTTAGATTTTCAAAGATTCTTGGACTTTGGAACTTTCTTCCAACTCCAAGTCTGGCTATTTTATGTTCCTTTCTACCTACTAAAGATTTCCCTTTAAAAATTACTTCACCTTTTGTTGGCTTAACCTTTCCAGTTATTACATCAAGAAATGTTGTTTTACCTGCGCCATTGGGTCCTATTACAGCTCTTAATTCTCCTTTCTTTAAATTTAAATTAAGTTTGTTGAGAGCTAAAAAACCCTCGAAACTAACAGTAATATCTATTAAATTTAGAAGATCCTTATTACTCATTATCCCCCTCCTTATTGTTAACTTCTAAGCTTGGATAGGTTTCAATTTTTCTTTTCAACCCAAATCTTTGAAGAAGATTCCTAGGACCATCTCCTTGAATCCATCCTAAAACTCCTTCTGGCAGAGCTGTTACAACTAAGATAAATAACCCTCCTTGAATAAACATCCAGCTAGCAGGTAAAGCTTCACTTACAAGACTTTTTGCATAGTTTATGAAAACTGCTCCTAGTATTGCTCCCAATAATGTTCCTCTTCCTCCAACAGCAACCCATATAACCATTTCTATAGAAAAGGGAACCGTCATAAATTGAGGGGATACTATTCCAGACTGAACGGTATATAAAGCTCCCGAAATTCCTGCGAGACCTCCAGCAATAGAAAATATTATCGTCTTAAATATAACAGGGTTGTATCCTGTAAACCTAACTCTTGGTTCATCATCTCGTATTCCTATAAGGATATTTCCAAATCTTCCTTTAACTACCCACTTTGCAAAAAACCATGCAGCTATTACTAGTATGGCGGTTATCCAAAAGAATATTCTTTGCATGGACTCAGACCCTACCATCTGACCAAATAGTTGTGTTACATCCGTTTTTAATCCATTTGTTCCATTTATAAGTTTTTGTTGTCCATTAAAAAAGTTAAAGAATACAAGCAGAGAAGCTTGGGTAAGTATAGAAAAATAAACCCCTTTGATTCTATTCCTGAAAACAAGAAATCCAATTAATCCTGCAACCAATGCTGGAATTACCCAGATAGCTAAGAAGGTAAAAACAGGCGATCTAAACGGTTCCCAGAAAAAAGGTAATTTTTCAACACCATATAAAGCAAAAAATTCAGGAATATTATTTGGAAATTCAGAGGAGCTGGTTATTTGTAAATACATTGCTGCACAATATCCACCTAGTGCAAAAAATATACCTTGTCCAAGACTTAGTAAACCTGTATATCCCCAAATAAGATCAACACCAAGTGCAACTATGGATAAGGACAAGTATCTTCCTAAGAGGTTTAGTCTAAATACAGGGAGTAGAGTTGGTGCTGCAATAATTAAGGCTATTAATATTATCCAGAATGATAATACTATTTTTTTATCAAATTTAATTTTACTTAAGGACATTAGTTTTCAACCATCCTTCCTTTTTGAGGAAATAAACCTGTAGGTTTAAATTGTAAAAATATAACAATTAGTGCAAATATCATTACTCTTGCCATACTTGTGGTCGCAAAAAAGTTAATTGTGTTTGATAAAGGTAAAGGCATATCTGGCCATATTGATAAGAGCCTGCCAGCTCCAATTAAATCTGTCATTATTCCTATTCCAAATGAAGCAAGTACTGTTCCTAATAAATTTCCTACTCCTCCCAGCACTACAACCATAAAACAACCAACTATATAGTTTCCGCCAACATTAGGTCCTACAGAACCTAAAAGAGATACTGCTACCCCAGCAACTCCGGCTAAGCCAGATCCAATCCCAAAAGTAATTATATCCACTTTTTCAGTAGATATACCAAGACAATCACTCATTTGTCGGTTCTGAGTAACTGCTCTTATACGCATCCCCCAAGCACTTTGATTAAGAAATAATGTTATTGCTATTACAGAGATTAGAGTAATGACAATTATCATTAATCTTGTTTTAGGAAATGCAGTGCCAATAATTTCAACTTGACCTCTCATCCATGAGGGTGCTGTTACATCAACATTTCGAGCGCTTGCTCTACTAAGTTTGCTTACAGAGGATGAGATTACGCTACCTGTCAGGACCCCAGTTAAAGCAGCAAATATCCAAGAACTAAATTTAAAATATTTGAAATTTATTGATTCTTTTATTTTTGAAGGGAACGTTGTTGGTAAGAATAAACCAATTAACAGACTTATAACTAGACCGGTCCCATAGGCTAAAGGTACACTTCTGACAAATTGTTGAAGAATTAAGCTTACGCCCCAAGTTGCGAGAAGTGTTTCTAGTGGACTACCATAAAGCTTTCTTATTATAGTTTTTTCAAGGAGGATGCCTACTACTCCACTAACAATAAAAGCAAGGAAAATAGAAACTATTATGTACGAATTGTAGAAAGGTTTTAATATAGGTAATTTGAAAATTAATTGTGTTACATATGTTGTGTAAGCCCCAAGCATCATAAGTTCTCCATGGGCAAGATTTATTACACCCATAAGACCAAAAACAATTGCTAGACCTAATGCAGCAACTAGTAGTACAGATCCGATTGCAACACCATTAAAAAGACTATCGAGAAGTAACTCCAATTTAAAAAAAGAAAATATTTGATTATATAAAATAAAAGGAGGCGTTAACCTCCTTTTATTTTGAAGTATAGGTTTTAATTAGATTAAAGCTTATACTTTTCCCCTTTTGAAGGATCTGTCCAGTCGCATGCAAATCCTTTTGAACTTGGATGCTTTTGGTTCCATGCTTGAGGCAGAACGACTCCTGTCTCTTCAAGGATTGTAAATCCACCCTCTGCATTAATCTCACCGATTCTTACTGTTTGAGATAAGTGGTGATTAGGCATAACTTCAACAGGACCTTGTGGAGCATCAAACTTTTGTCCAACAAGGGCTTCCCTTACTGCGTTGTCGTCGAATGTTCCAGCATCTTCTACCGCCTGTTTCCATAAGTAGACCATGTTATAAGCAGATTCTTGAGGATCAGCCACAACTCTATCTGCTCCCCATCTTTTCTTGAAACTTGCAGCAAATTTCTTAGATGCAGGAGTATCAATTGACATCATGTAATTCCAAGCGCCGTAGTGACCTTCAAGGAACTCAGGACCAATCGTACTAATCTCTTCTTCAGCAATTGAATAGTTCATTACATAGTACCCACTTGAAGGTGTGATACCTGCGTCTTGAATCTGTTTGAAGAATGCAACGTTTTGGTCACCATTAAGAGTATTAATGATTATTCCACCGTCAGGCAAAGCTTTTTTGATTTTTGAGATAATTGGAGCAACTTCAGTATTTCCTAATGGAAGGTAATCTTCTCCAACAACTTTACCTCCTAACTGTTTTACCTGAGCTTTTGTGATTGTGTTTGAAGTCCTTGGGAAAACATAATCAGAACCTACAAGGAAGAAATCTCCGCCAGCTGCAGGAGAACGCTTATACATGAAATCTGTAGCAGGTTCAGATTGTTGGTTAGGTGTGGCTCCTGTATAGAAAATGTTGTTTGAACATTCTTGAGCTTCATATTGAATTGGGTAATAGAGGAACGCATCTTTTGATTCGTAGACAGGTAACATTGCCTTTCTACTTGCAGATGTCCATCCACCAAATACGACAGGAACTCCGTCTTGGTCTATAAGTTTCTTTGATTTTTCAGCAAAAGTTGGCCAGTCAGATGCACCATCTTCAACTATGTATTCTATTTTGTAGCTTTTGCCGCCAACTGTAACACCACCAGCAGCATTTATCTCTTCAATAGCCATTTTTTCTGTATCAACAAGAGTTGATTCAGAGATAGCCATTGTTCCGGATAATGAATGCAAAATACCAACGGTTACTGTGTCATCGAAACTTCCGGAGGTTCCGCCTCCACCACAGGAAGTTGCAGTGACTGCAAGTGAGGCAGTAGCTAAACCTGCCAAAATACGCCTTGAAATTCTCATGAATTAGGATAAATTAGGTAATTGACCCTCATTAGGGGGATAAAATAAAAGTTATTAACGAGTGAGGATTAGTTTTGTATCAGTCGTAACTTTTTGTTGAATCCAATATATTTGGTCATAAACATTTTTCTAGTTTCGATTGTTGGGTATCTGTGATTCTAAAAATTGAGTTATTTCTTCAACTCCTATGCCGCTACTTAGGTTGGTGAAAAACCAAGGTTTCCCTTTTCTCATAAATTCAGTATCACTTTTCATAATATTTAAATCTGCACCAACTTTATCTGCTAAGTCAATTTTGTTTATTAATAATAAATCTGACCTTGTTATCCCTGGCCCCCCTTTTCTAGGAATTTTGTCTCCGGCAGATACATCAATCACATATATTGATAAATCTACAAGTTCTGGACTAAAACTAGATGCTAAATTATCACCTCCACTTTCTACAAAAACAAAATCTAAAGGATTAAATTTATTTTCTAAATCTAAAACTGCATTTTTATTTAATGAACAATCCTCTCTTATCGCGGTATGAGGACAACCTCCTGTTTCTACACCAATAATCCTTCCTTCCTCTAAAACCTTTTTATTTATTAGAAAGTTAGCATCTTCTTTGGTGTAGATATCATTGGTGACAACTGCTATCTCATATTTTTTTTTCATGCCTAAGCATAGAGTCTCTACTAATGCAGTTTTTCCTGAACCTACAGGCCCAGCAACTCCTACTCTCAATTTGCTGCTCATAAATTAATTTCTAAAAAGTTTTGTATAAAGGTCATTATGATTTTGTTGTGCCATAGCTAAACCTACATTGCCAAAATAGATGTCATCAATTTCTTTGTCCATAATTTCTTTAGAAACTTTTGAAATTATTTCTAATAAGTCTCTCTGAATTAATTGTGCTTTTGTTGACCCAATAGGAATAATTCTTAATGCAGCATTAAGTTGATTTGCACTCCAAGTATAGAAAAAATTTTCAACCATCTCTAACTTGGTAATTTCAAAACAATAACAAGCCCAACTCCACGCTAATGACCAGGAGCATTTTTTATTATTTTCATATATAAATACAAATCCAAATTCTTTGGTTAAGTCAAAGAGAGATTTTGCCATTTGAATTTGTTGTTCTCTCATTTCGAGAGAGTCCTTTGATGAGAGGATCCATTTATCCAAACTCATGAGCTTTTGTAAATTAACTTTTAAATTTTTACCGTCGTTAATCTCATTGAAAATATCAAAAAAATTTAGTAAAAGTTTTGCATCTAGTCTTATCTGACCAATTTTTAGTTCACTTATGATTAAGTCTTTTACTGAATTTGAATCTGTTAAATTTTTATTATGAAGATAACTCTCCATTCCTTCCGAATAACAAAATCCTCCAACTGGTAAGTTAGGACTTATTAATAAATATTTTAATAAGTGACTTTTACTCATGACTATGGGCTCCTCTTTCTGGAAAAAACTTTTTTTTCGTATTTTTTAAATCAACTTTAAAATTAAGAAGCATATTTTTAATAACATAATCACTTTTTGTTAGAAGAATGTCTTCTTCAATTTCTACTTCTACATGCCTATTTCCTAGATGATAAGCAGTCTTAATAAGCTCAATTTTAGAATTTGAACTTATTTCAATTAAATCTTCTGTTTTGGCAATTATCTCTACATAAAAATTGGAATTATTAGTTGAAAGAATATCTCCATCATTTAATTTGCCTTTTCTAGGTAATTGTAAAATTATTTCTTGATCACAATCAGTTAATCTTTTACCTCTTAAGATTCTTCTTTCATCAGAACTTAAGGTAAGTTTTAAAAATAAACCTAACTTCGGTTTTTCCTTAATCCAATCAGTTACAACAATTTGTTTATTCATTCTCATAATCAAAATTTTTGGTTACTTTAATTTAGTAATTAAAGAAAACAATTTATGATTAAAACTTCATGGGAAGGTAATTGTTTCTTAAATTTTTTCAATAATAAAGCAAGTTTAGGAAATGTTGATAAAACAATCTTTAAATCTAAATCAACTTCCCCTTATAAGTTATTAAAGTCTACTCATGATCAAGAGGGCAGATGCATTTTGCCTGTTCTACATACTGCAGGGGGATTGGTAGGAGGTGATTTACTCGACTTTAAGGTAAAAATTGAAGAAAATTCTAAGGTTTTGTTGACGACTTCTTCAGCTCAGAAAGTATATGGATCAGTTGGCAGATCTAAAATAAATCCAAAAGGAAGTTTTTCAAAACAAAAGCATCTCATAAACATTCTTGACAATTCTCATTTAGAGTATCTCCCCCAAGAAACAATCATCTTTGCAAATGGTTTATATGAGCAAATTTTTAAAGTATCTATTTCAGGTACTTCAAGTTTTTTATTTACTGATTTAATAAGACTTGGAAGATCTTCTTCCGGAGAATCTATTGAGAGTGGAGTTTTTAGGTCTAAATTAGAAATTATGAGAAATAATGATTTACTTGATGATTGGGAATATGTTGATCAGATTGAATTATCTAAGGCAAGTTTTGTGGCGAAGTCAGGCATGGATTACATGCCCGTTTTTGGATCCTTAATTTGGATTTGCGAAAAAGATTTTTCCAAGTCAAAAATAAATAATCTTGTAGGAAATATAAAAACGATTTTCAATGAAACTAATAATAATTTATCTATTGGAATCCTTGAAAATGGAATCTCTGTACGATTTCTAGGGAGTTCTTCTCAAGATGCTAGAAAATGTTTTTTTTGTATTTGGAAACAAATTAGGTCTGTTTGTGGATTTTGTGAGCCAAAATATCAAGGTGTATGGCCTTTACAAGATTCTATGAATTATTAATTATGTTCAGAAAGAACTTTTTTTTTAAGAATTTATAGATTAATTTTTTATTATGCATCTTTCACCTCAAGAAAAGGATAAATTATTGATTTTTTCTGCTGCACTCTTAGCTGAAAGAAGGCTTAGTCGAGGTCTTAAGCTTAATTATCCTGAAACAATTGCTTTTTTAAGTTTTCAAGTTCTTGAAGGAGCACGAGATGGTAAAAGTGTAAGTCAATTAATGTCAGAGGGAACTACCTGGCTTTCAAAATCACAAGTTATGGAGGGCATTCCTGAAATGGTTGATGAAGTTCAAATAGAAGCGGTTTTCCCCGATGGGACAAAATTAGTTACTATTCACAATCCGATTAATTAGTTATGAGTAATTTAATTCCTGGAGAAATAATTCCTGAACAAGGTGAAATTGAACTAAATCTTAGTAAACAAGTTAAATCAGTAACGGTTTCTAATTCTGGAGATAGACCTGTGCAAGTTGGATCTCATTATCATTTTTATGAAGCAAACAAGGCTTTAATTTTTGATCGAGAAATAACACATGGTATGCGTCTCGACATTCCTGCAGGAACAGCAATTAGATTTGAACCTGGTGATACAACAGATGTCAAATTAGTGCCATTTTCAGGTTTAAGAAATGCATATGGTTTTAATTCAATAGTTAATGGTTCTTTAGATAGTTAAAATTATGTCTTATAAAATTGATAGAAAAACTTATGCTCAAACTTACGGACCCACTACCGGAGATAGAGTAAGGCTCGCTGATACCGAACTTTTTATAGAAGTAGAAAAGGATTTAACTACATACGGAGATGAAGTTAAATTTGGTGGAGGTAAAGTTATTCGAGATGGGATGGGACAGTCTCAAGTAAGAAGAACTGATGGAGCTGTAGATACCGTAATAACTAATGCTTTGATCGTAGATTGGTGGGGAATAATTAAGGCTGATGTGGGTATAAAAGATGGAATGATTTTTGAAATTGGTAAGGCTGGCAATCCTGATATCCAGGATAATGTTGATATTGTTATTGGTGCATCAACAGAAGTAATAGCTGGAGAGGGGCATATTCTTACTGCAGGTTCAATAGATACACATATTCACTTTATCTGTCCCCAACAAATTGAGACAGCACTAGCCTCTGGAATTACAACCATGTTGGGAGGAGGAACTGGACCTGCAACTGGCACAAATGCCACTACTTGTACTCCGGGTTCTTTTCATATTTCAAGAATGCTTCAATCTGCAGAAGCGTTTCCCATGAATTTAGGTTTTTTTGGAAAAGGAAACTCAACAAATGAGAGCAATCTTATTGATCAGGTTGAGGCTGGTGCATGTGGATTGAAGCTTCATGAGGATTGGGGAACCACTCCTTCTACAATTAATTCTTGTCTAAATGTTGCAGATAATTTTGACGTACAAGTATGTATTCATACTGATACCTTGAATGAGGCAGGCTTTGTTGAAGATACCATCAACGCTATTGCAGGAAGAACTATTCATACGTTTCATACCGAAGGAGCAGGTGGAGGTCATGCTCCAGACATCATAAAAATCTGTGGAGAAAAAAATGTTCTTCCTAGTAGTACAAATCCAACAAGACCATATACAAGGAACACATTAGAAGAACATCTTGACATGTTAATGGTTTGTCATCATTTAGATTCTAAAATACCAGAAGACATTGCATTTGCTGAATCAAGGATCAGAAGAGAGACTATTGCTGCAGAAGATATCCTTCATGATATTGGCGCCTTCTCAATTATCGCCAGTGACTCTCAAGCTATGGGAAGAGTTGGTGAAGTAATAACAAGAACTTTTCAAACCGCACATAAAATGAAAGTCCAAAGGGGAGCGCTATCGCAGGATTCTGATAGGAACGATAATTATAGAGTAAAGAGATATATTTCTAAAGTCACAATTAATCCTGCAATAGCTCATGGTATTGATAAACATGTTGGGTCTATAGAAAAGGGTAAAATTGCGGATTTGGCATTGTGGAAACCTTCCTTTTTTGCGGTAAAGCCTGAATTAGTTGTTAAAGGAGGATCTATAGTTTGGTCCCAAATGGGTGATGCAAATGCTTCAATTCCTACTCCAGGTCCTGTACATGGTCGACCTATGTTTGCAAGTTTCGGCCAATCTCTAATTAAGAGTTCTTTTACCTTTTTAAGTAAAAATTCAATTGAACAAAATATTCCAAATAAATTAGGCTTACAAAAGAAATGTATTGCCGTAGAAAATACCAGAAATATCAATAAATCAAACTTAAAACTTAATAGTAAACTACCAAATATTTCAGTTGATCCTCAAACTTATGAAGTTTTTTCTGATGGAGAACTTCTTACTTGTGAACCACTTGATGTAGTCCCAATGGCTCAAAGGTATTTTTTGCTTTAGAAGTTTTTAATTAATTCTTTTTCACTTATCTTTATGTCTTTTGACCCCGCAATAGCTAAATCTTCTTGCAGTTTGTTCTCACAAGAAAGAACCCTTGACCAACTTGGTAATTGAAGTGTCGTAGGACAAGCCAGATAATCCTCTGTAGCAGGTCTTAATAGTTTCGCAAACTTTTGTACTGATAATTCTTCTTCGTGCCTATCATATGGAAGTTGATTAACTGCTGAATCTAATCCAAATTGTTTTACCCGATCTTCTCCAACTCTTTTGTAGAGAACTTCTAAAGTTGCTAGTTGAGTGCTAGTTAAGGTCTCGGCTTGATGTTCCATGAGACCTCTTAAAACACTTGAAAGTATCTCTGTACACATTTTTTGCAATCCTTCTTTAGAAGAATCTCCAATATTCTTATGTTTATGATCAAATAAACCTAGGTCAACCTGGGCTATTTTGGAGGTCCTTACATTTCTATAAACCTCTGATAATAAACCTATCTCTAAACCCCAGTCACAAGGTATTCTTAAATTCATAGCAAGGTCTTTAGTAAAAGCAAACTCGCCTGCTAAAGGATATCTAAATGATTGAAGATATTGTAAAAAAGGACCCTTACCAACTAACTGCTCAAGACTTGCTAGTAAAGGACCCACGAATAATCTTGTTGCTCTACCTTGCAATTGATTTGTTTCTAGAGATAATCTACTGTAAAAAGCTTTTACATATGATATTCCATATGATTCATCCAGAAGTGGAAGTATCATTCTTGAAGGATATAGAGGACTAAAAGTTCTTATATCAGCATCAAAAAGAGCAACAACTTCTGATTTTCTAGTCGCAACTCCTATGCCTTGCCATACAGCCCATCCTTTACCTGGAGTTCCTAAAAGTTCTAATCCATTTTTTTCTTGGCTTTTTAATAGCTCAATTACAGAGGGAGAATTAGTCCATTGAACGTGAACTGGGAATGGCATTGAGTCAAAAAATGATTTTGCTGCCTTAACTTGCTCAACAGTTTTTGCTGAGAGAGCAATTACTAATTCATTTAAGCCTGTAAGGTTTTTTAAAACTTCTCTTATATCTTTTAGTGCTGGACGCTCAAACTCTTCATATAAGCAAGGGATTAAAATGCTAGTTGATCTTCTTTTAAGACTTTTGTTTAATTCTTTAAGTAAATTTCCTGTAACTCCATATTCATGTATTGTTGTGATTAAACCTTGTTGAAAGTCCATTTTCTAATTGATGTGCAGAATGGTATTAATACTTCGATGATTTTTTCAAAGTGAAGCAAATTGATTCAGAGAAAAAATTAGATAGATTAAAAATTGATAAATTGTTAAAAACAATTTATTCAAATCATACTACAGAAGAAATTAATTTTATTTCAAACCAATTATTACAGATTTTAGATGATTTCTCAGAGAAATCTGCTTATGAAGAAATAAGAGATAAGGAAAGGTGGAATGAATCTTATTCAGTTTTGATAACTTATGCAGATAGTATTTATAAAAATGGCGAGGCAACATTAATAACTCTTAAGAAGTTGTTAAGTAAACATTTTGGCAGTCTTTCTAAAGTTGTACATATTCTTCCTTTTCTGAAATCCACTAGCGATGGAGGTTTCGCAGTTTCAAGTTATGATTCTCTAGAAGAAAAATTTGGTGGTTGGGATGATCTCAAAAGTATTTCTAAAAATCATGATTTGATGGCTGATTTAGTACTAAACCATGTCTCATCATCTCACCCTTGGGTTCAACAATTTATTAAATCTCAAGAACCGGGTATATCAAATGTTTTTTCACCGAAGCAAAATCTTGACTGGTCAAATGTAGTTAGGCCTAGAAGTTCCTCTTTGTTTTCTCAAATAAATACTGATGATGGCCCTAAACAAGTTTGGACAACTTTTGGGCCAGATCAAATTGATTTGAATTGGCATAATCCTAAAATGACTCTTGAGTTCTTAAATTTAATTACCACTTATTTATCTAATGGAATTAAGTGGTTAAGGCTTGATGCTGTAGGTTTTATTTGGAAGGAATCAGGGACTACATGCTTACACCTACCTAAAGCACATTCAATTGTCAAACTCTTAAGAGTTCTTTTAAATAATCTTCTTGATGATGGCGTTTTAATAACAGAAACCAATGTTCCTCAGAAGGAGAATCTATCTTATCTCATTGATGATGATGAAGCCCATATGGCATATAATTTCCCATTGCCTCCTCTTCTCCTAGAGGCAATTATTACTTCAAGAGCTGATATTCTAAACTCATGGATTTTTGATTGGCCCATATTACCTGAAGAGACTACTTTATTTAATTTCACTGCATCCCATGATGGTGTTGGGCTAAGAGCTCTTGAGGGTTTAATGAATGAGCAGAGAATTAAGGATTTATTAATTAATTGTGAGAAAAGAGGAGGCTTGGTAAGTCATAGACGTTTATCAAATGGTGATGATAAACCTTATGAATTGAATATTAGTTGGTGGAGTGCAATGGAAGACTCCAGTAGAGATGCTAAAAGATTTCAATATGAGAGATTTATTTTGAGTCAATTGTTAGTAATGGCTCTTAAAGGGGTCCCTGCATTTTATTTGCCAGCATTACTAGCTTCAGAAAATGATATCAAAAGCTTTTCTATGACCGGTCAAAGAAGAGATCTAAACAGAGAAAAGTTTAAATCAGAAAATCTTTCAGCTGTTTTAAATAATCCTGAATCTAATGCTAATAAAAACTTAAAATATCTTCGTAATGCTATGGATGTCAGATCAGAATTAAAGCAATTTCACCCTCGTTCACAAATGAAATGTTTGTCTAAAGGTAGAAGTGATATTGTTGTAATCAAAAGAGGTAAGGGTCCAAAGTCTGTTTTTGCAATCCATAATATGACTGAAAATAAAATTAATTATCAATTGAATGATAATGATCTACCAAAAATAATTGATAATGATTTCAATACCCATGATTTTTTAACATCCACTAAATACAATTGCAAAAATATTAGTCTTGATCCTTTTCAAGTAATTTGGCTTAGTGCTTTATAAAAATGATAGAAAATTCTTCTGTTTGGGTAGTAAGTGATGTAGATGGTACTTTAATGGATCACTCATATGATTTATCACCTGCTAAAGAAACTATAAAAAAACTACAAAAATTATCTATACCCGTAATTCTTTGTACAAGCAAAACCGCTTCTGAAGTAAAAGTTATTAGGAAGGAACTTAACTTAACTGATCCATATATTGTTGAGAATGGTGCGGCAATATATGGTGAATCTCTTGCAAGAGTAAATGGAGAAATTATTCTTGGAATAAAATACGAATCTCTTGAAGAAATCTTAAATTTTATTTCTAAAGAAATTGATTACAAACTTACTCCTCTTAATAATCTCACTGATCAAGAAGCCACTCAGCTTACAGGTTTAGAAGGCAACTCATTGAACTTAATGCGTGATAGACACTGGAGCATGCCTTTCTTAAATCCGCCAAGTTATTTAGAAGAGAAAATTAATATCTGTTGTAAAAAATTCAATGTTGAAATTTTTAAGGGCAATAGAATGAGTCACTTATTATCTACAAAATCGAATAAAGGGAAAGCAATAAATGCTCTTAAAGAATATTCAAATGTTCATAATATTGAAATTATAGGTTTAGGCGATTCTCCAAATGATTTGCCTCTACTATTAAATTCAGATATTAAAATAGTTATTCCTGGAATAGATGGACCTAACTTAAATTTACTAAATCAATTAAAAGGTTTGGAATTTACTTTGGCTTCTGAACCAAATGGATATGGTTGGAAAAATGAAATCAATAAATTAATAAATAAGCGAAAACTAATTTAGAAAGATGAAAGATTTAGATATTAATTTTCCTCTTGATAAATTTGAAGAATTAATTATTGATATTGGTTGGGAATCCTTGGATGACTGGTTCAATTTTTGGAATAATAAAAGAAACATTCTTTCAATTGATCAATATTGGAACAATAAAGTAAATGATGATTGGATTTGGGGTTTAGCTTTACCTCTATTATCTCAAGCATATAAATTTCAAAATAATTTTTCTGATAGAAAAATAATTGGGATATCAGCCTTGCCTGGTACAGGAAAAACAACATTAGGTAAATGGCTCGAAGCTATATCGTTAAAATTAAACTTTAAAATTGCGGTTATTTCAATTGACGACTTTTATCTCCCATCAGATGAAATGGAACTAGCAATTAAAAATAACCCATGGAATGTTTCGAGAGGGTTTCCTGGTAGTCACTCTGTAAAATTAATGCATGAAAAATTATTAAATTGGAAGATAAATGGAGAATTAAATGTACCAGTTTTCGATAAATCTTTGAGAAGTGGTTTAGGAGATAGATCTCATTGGAGATGTGATAAGCCTGATTTATTAATTCTTGAGGGATGGTTTTTGGGAATAAAACCTTATCCTATTGATATAAATGATCGACCCATAAATACAACAAATTTGAGTCTTCATGAATCATCTTATATATTAAAAATTCAAAATAACCTAAACGATTATTTGGATATTTGGACTTTAATAGATAATATTTGGCACTTAAAGCCTTTGAAGATTGAATATATGAATATTTGGAAAATAAATCAGGAAAAAGAAATGTTTTTAGATAAAGGTAATGCTCTTAAAGATGAAAAATTATCTAATTTCTTGAGAATGCTTAATGTCTCAATTCCTCATAAAAGTTTTGATGTAATAAAATCCTATGCGCTTTTATTAATTGATCAAGACAGAAATTTAGTTGAGGCAGGATTGAATTTGTAGCATTTTCTAAATTTCTTTTTTTTCAGTAATTTTTTATACATTTTTTTAGCTCTAAATAGTGTTTAGTTGAATATATTTTTATGCTTTGGGATGGTTGAGTTTTCTTACAAAAATGAAGGCTGTAGGATGGTTGTCTTGAGATGTATTGGCCCATCAAATTTTTTCTTAGAGAGAGTTTTATTTCCAACTGACATTCTTACTTTTATGGCCCCAAACGATTCAAGAGTTGAAATCTGGGGAAATGAATTATATGGGCCTAAGTTGGAAGAGAGAATAAGAATTTCTGCTGATAACGAAGATTCGACTTTAGTGGCATAGAACAGATATTATCTAATTGTCTTCGAGTCAAAATTTTTTACAAATACCTAGTTTTTATTGATATTATCAAACTAGTTTTAGTTTTATAGATGAATTATTTTTCTTCCTTTGCAATAGGAGGTTTTGTTCCCTCTGCAGCTGTCGCTGGAGTTTTACTTTTAGTTGGATTAGGAGCCTTCTTTTATCTTGGTATTAAAGGACCCACTGATTATTAAACAGGAGTTAATAAAATATTGAAAATTTTTTATAACCTTCTTGAATAAGTAAACACTATGGATTTAACAACTATTTTATTTATATTAAGCTTACCTTTCGTTTTATTAACAGTTTATTTTGGGACAAAAAATGATTTTTACGAGAGTGAAAACTATAAAGGAGATGGTTGTGCCCACGATGTTAAAAGGTAACTTTACTATTAATCACCTCTAAATACACAGGTCCATCTACTATCAAATTGCCAAACTGGTTTATATATTTCATTAGTAATTTTTTCTCCTGCCATATTACAAGTATCTAAATCTTTCATTGGAATAGAATGTAAGGAAGGACTCGTTATTCCACTAACCTCTGGCCTGCCTCCAGGTCCTTGTCTATAAGTTCCAATTATTAACCAATACTCAGCTTTGGCAGAACCAGAAAAGATTAAGGAAAAAAGAAAAAATAATATTAAAATAGATTTTTTTTTCATTTTTATATACTAGCTTTTAATTTTTAAATGTAAATTGCTATTAATTAATTATGCAATTTAATAATTTTTGGAATATTTAAAATTTGTTTTATATGGATTAATTCAAGGTTTAACTGAATTTATCCCTGTAAGTAGTACAGCTCATTTAAAAGTTATATCTCTTTTTTTAGGGATTGATGATCCTGGAGCATCTTTGTCCGCTACTATTCAACTTGGAAGTGTTCTAGCCATAGCTTGTTATTTTAGGAATGATATTTTTAATTTCAGAAGTCAATCTTCCAAAAAATTTCTTGAATATCTCTTACATGAAAGATTATTAAGATCTATTTTGATTGGTACTATACCTATTGTTTTGCTTGGTGGGAGTATAAAAATATTTATCCCTTATTTTTTTGAAAACTTTCTTCGTTCAAATTTATCAATAGCATTGGTCTCATTTCTAATGGCTTTCTTTATGTACTTGGCAGATATTTCGAGAAAAGGTTCTATTAATATTAAAAACCATAATTATTCAAATAGCTTTTTGATAGGTTTCTTTCAAGCATTTGCAATTTTTCCTGGTGTTTCAAGATCGGGTATCACTATTTCTAGTGCTTTAATATCAGGGTGGGAGAGAGGCGATGCTGCGAGATTTTCTTTTCTTTTAGGGATTCCAGCTATTTCTCTCGCTGCAATTGTTGAGTTAATTTCTTCTTTTAATGATTTTTTGGTATTAGGTTTTTCCCCTCTTTTTGTTGGTCTTATTACGACATTTGTGTCCTCTCTATTAGCAATAGATTTCTTATTAAAGTATTTTTCTGCAAATGGCTTGAAAATATTTATTATTTATCGAGTTATTTTTGGTGTAGTAATTCTTTTGAATTTATAATTGGATGAAAAAAATTTTTTTGCAATTGTGTTAATGTTTTAAAAAATTCTTTCTAATGAACATTTTTATATCTTTCCAATTAGGTGAAGTGGAAGTTTCAAATCTAACTATATTGGTTTTAGCTTTTTTTTCTTCTTTTACATTTATAGCAGTAGGCATAAGTTCATATAAATTATACAAATCTCTTATAAATGAAGACGAAAAATAATCGGAACGGCGGGATTTGAACCCACGACCCCCACTACCCCAAAGTGGTGCGCTACCAAACTGCGCTACGCCCCGTTTCTTTACTATAAAGATTAGATTGATTTAAATGTTATTCTTTATAGGATTGTTATCAGATCTCAATACACACTTGTCAACTTCCCAATTAAAGTTTTCCCATATATGGTCTTCTAATTTATAGTTGCTTCCAGTAAAAACTCCTAACTTAACTTTTGTAGGTGAAGCGGAACAATACTGCCTGCTTCCAGCTGATGCAAGATATTGTTGATGGTATTGTTCCGCATAAAAATATGAATTAATCATTTTTATTTCCGTTTCAATTAAACCAAGATTTTTTTTGCTTAGTTCCCTTTGATATTGTTCCTTACTGGCTAGTATGATTTTAGTATTATTTTCATTTTTGTAATAAATTGCTGATCTATATTGTGTTCCCATATCATTACCTTGTCTATTTTTTTGAGTAGGGTCATGACATTCCCAAAACATTTTTAATAAATCACTTACATCAATTTCCCTCTTATCCCATAGCACTCTTACAACTTCTGAATGACCAGTTAAGCCAGAACATACCTCATAATAAGTTGGATTATTTTTTTCCCCTCCAGCATAACCTACAGATGTTGTGATAACTCCGGGAAGTTTCCAAAAACATTTTTCAGCACCCCAGAAACAACCACATCCAAAAATTATTTCATCTTCTTCTTCATTCGGATTTTTTTTGATATCTGTTTTTAATATTCTATGCAATGAATAAGCATCATTAGTTAAATTTAACTCATCATTTTTCATAATGTTTTTCAGGAATTTAAACATAATTTAAATTTATTTATCATAAGAAAAAAAATTACTTTTAGCTCTTAACAATTCTGTTAGCTAGTTCTCTATCCCAAAGTTGTTTATATAGTCCATTAACTTCTACTAAATCTTTATGATTCCCTTCTTGTACTATTTCTCCTTTATCCATTACTAAAACCCTATCACATGTAGCTGCAACAGAAAGTTGGTGACTAATCATTATGATTGTTTTATTACTTCTATCACTCATTTCATCTATTATTCTTGCTGCTGTTTTATTATCTACGCTTGCTAAAGCATCATCCAGAACAATAATAGGAGAATCAACAAGTAGTGCTCTACCTAGTGCAGTTCTTTGCCTTTGTCCACCACTTAATGTAATACCTCTCTCACCAACAATAGTTTTAAACCTTTGTGGAAAACTATTGATATCATCTATTAATCCAGCTTTTGTTGCGCTTTCTTTAACTAAATATTTAGATGCTTTGGGTTCTCCAAAACTTAGGTTTTCTGAGATTGTAGAAGTAAATAAGAATGCTTCTTGAGGAACGATTGAAATATTTTTTCTAAGATCTCTTAATTTTAAAGTTTTTACATCAATTTCATCTAAAAATAATTGATTGTCTGGTATTTCAATAGTCCGTCCTAGAGATTTTGCTAGTGTTGTCTTTCCACAACCTACTGGGCCAACTATTGCAATAAGTTCTCCAGGATAAATTTTAAAATTGAGACTATTTAATGAATTAAATTTTGAACCGGGATACTTTATCGTTAAATTTTTTGCTTCTAATAATCCTTTAATCTTTCTTTTTAAAAATTTAGTTTCTTCTCTATCTACAATATTTGGGCTGTTCTGAAAGATTTCTTCAACACGATCTAAACTTACTTGACCAAGTTGAAAAGTATTTAAGGTAAAACCTAATAGAGCTGTTGGGAAGACAAGTCTTTCTACGTAAAGAATTAAAGCTACTAAACCGCCTATAGAAATAAATCCGCTCTCTAATTGAAAAGTTCCTAATGATAATAAAATTAATAATGAAATTGAGGAAATCCCTTGTAACAAAGGAAATAGAGTACTAGCTGTTCTTGCAAGTTTTATCGCTGAATTTCGATAGGCATCATTATATATGTTAAATTCTTTTTTCTCAGCATTCTCTTGGGCATAAATTTTAATGGCGCTTATACCAGATAGATCTTCTTGTATTAGATCACTAAGTTTTGACAATGATTCTTGTTGAGCTTTTCTTTGATTAACCATTCTTCCGCCAAATAGACTTACAATTCCAAGGATTAATGGAAATATCATTAAAGCTGAAATTGTTAATGTTTTATTAATCGAAAACATTGAAGGAATAGTGAATGAATAAGCTAAGACAATGTTGCACAAGCTTAAAACTGTAAAACCCAATAGTCTTCTTATGTTTTCAACATCGCTTGTAGCTCTACTAATAATGTCTCCACTACCTTTTTTTTGGATCCATTCTGGATCTTGAATAAGTAAATGGTCAAATAGTTTTTGACGAAGATTTACTTCTACTTTTCTACCTATTCCGAAGACAATCTGTCTAGAAAATAATCTTATTAACCCCATACAAGTTGCTAAAAATATTAACCATAAAGATTTAGAAATAACAAAATCCGAAGAGAACCCATTTTGTAATTGGTCAATTATATTTTTTACTTCTAAGGGTATAACAACACTTAGTATATTTACTATTAAGAGAGCTAAAGCTCCATATAAGAATTCTTTTTTGTAAGGTCTTAGGTATTTAGATATAACTTTTATCTTTAATGTTTTCATTTTATTTTGCCAATATGATTAAGATAATGTTTCATTTTTGAATATGTGAGCTAATTTTATAAATGATTCAGTATTTATTTATGGGTAACGAGCAAACTCATCCATTACACGAAACAGACAAAAACATTATAGATTCCCTTATCACAAAAAAAACACCAGAAGATCTTGATTATATAAATTTAGCTAGATTAATAAATCGTTATACTAATTTTCCAGGAGAAATTGAAATTAAAAACGATATTGAAAAAATTTTAAATTTTTGGAAGATCACTAAAAATGAACTTTTTTCAAAAACAAAAATTATTTGGTCAAAAAGCTTCAGGCCCTCTAATACAAATAAAGATTTAGTTGGCTCAGGTTTTGATACCTCAAATTGAATTTTATCTGCATAATTTTTTTTCCATAAATAAATGTCTTCTAATCTATCAAACTCTGAAATCCTGAATAATCTGTTGGAGGGAAGGGACCTTGATGAATTAACTTCTAGATCTTTAATGCAAAAATGGCTTAATGATGAAATTTCAGATGTTGAAACAGGAGCTTTTTTGAGTGCTTTTAGAGCAAAGAGTTCTACAGGTGTCGAATTAAGTTCTATGGCTGAGGAACTCTTAAATGTTTGCGAATTGCCAGTAGCAAGACCAAATTTGTATTTGGTAGATACTTGTGGAACAGGGGGTGATGGAGCTAATACATTTAATATCTCAACTGCAGTTGCATTTGTAGCTGCATCTTGTGGGGTAAAAATTGCAAAACACGGAAATAAAAGTGCTAGTGGGAAAGTTGGCTCTGCTGATGTTTTGTTGAATCTTGGTTTGAATTTAAATTGCTCATTAGAAAAAGTAATCAAAGCTGTAAGTGAAATTGGAATAACTTTTTTGTTCGCACCTGTTTGGCATAAATCTTTAATAAAACTTGCTCCATTAAGAAAGAAACTTGGCATAAGGACAGTATTTAATCAACTTGGACCATTGGTAAATCCTTTAAGACCCAATGCACAAGTTTTGGGTGTTGCCTCTGAGGATCTTTTAAAACCTATGGGAAGCGCCCTTTTAAAAATGGGTATGAATAGAGCAATAGTCGTTCATGGGTCCGGAGGCCTTGATGAGGCTTCGCTTCAAGGAGAAAATAAATTAATATTTGTTGAAAATGGTGAATTAAGGTTTTCAGAAATAAATATTACAGATTTTAACTATGAAAATATCTCTAACGAAAAACTTGTGGTTTCTGATATTGATTCTAACGAGGAAATATTAAAGTCTGTTTTAAATGGTTCCGGACAAAAATCTCATATTGATGTAGTTGCCTTGAACTCTGCTTTAGTGCTTTGGGCAGCAGGAATTGAGGATGATTTAAAAGAAGGATTTAATAAAGCTTTATTTTCTATAAAACAAGGAGATCCTTGGAATAAGTTTTTACTTTTAAAAAATTATTTATCCGCAAATTAGTTAATTTCAAATTGATGATTAATCCATATAAGAAAAACGCGAAATTAGTTTTAAGTAATGGAATTGTTTTCCCAGGATTCTTTTTTGGTGCTTCTGGTACAGCCATTGGTGAAATAGTTTTTAATACGGGAATGACCGGTTACCAAGAAGTTATTACTGATCCAAGTTATTATGGACAGTTATTAACATTTACTTATCCAGAGATTGGAAATACTGGTATTAATTTTGAAGATTCAGAATCTAATATTAATGTTAAAGGTATAATTGTTAGAAATTTTTCATCGAATAGCAGCAATTGGAGATCACAAAAGAATTTTAATCAATGGTTAGTTGAGAAAAATATCATAGGTCTACATGGAATTGATACAAGAGCCCTTGTTAAAATTTTAAGGTCTAGTGGCGCGATGAATGGAGTTATTACCTCTCTAGATAAAACTGATGATAGTTGTTTAAAGAAAATTTCTGATACTCCAAAGATGGAGGGATTAAATTTATCAAAAGTTGTTTCAACAAAGCAACAATATTTATGGAAAAGTCATACGCAAACTATTTTTGATCTAAGAAAAAGATATGACGAATATTCTAAAAAGTTAAAAATAGTAGCAATTGATTTTGGAATTAAAAATTCAATTCTAAATAGACTTGTATCCCATGGTTGTGAAGTTTTGGTTTTACCTTCTAAATCTTCTCTAAATGATGTTCTGTCTAACAAGCCGGATGGTGTATTTTTCTCAAATGGTCCCGGCGATCCTTCATCTGTTTCTGAAGGTATAGACTTAGCAAAATCTCTCATTGAATATGGTGAGATACCTATGTTTGGTATTTGCCTTGGCCATCAAATATTTGGATTGGCATTAGGAGGTTCAACTTATAAGTTACCTTTTGGACATCGTGGTTTAAACCATCCTTGTGGTGAAAATAATAAAGTTGAGATAACTAGTCAGAATCATGGTTTTGCTATTGATCCCAATTCTCTCTCAAAGGACATAGTTAGAATTACCCACTATAACCTTAATGATAATACTGTGGCTGGCCTAGAGGTTTATAATAAACCTATTTTTAGTGTGCAATATCATCCAGAAGCAGGACCTGGCCCGCATGATTCAGATTATTTATTTAAAAAATTTGTTTCTCTAATGTTAGAAAGATGTTGACATATTGTTTTCATTTGATTTGATAATTACATTTGATATATTAATTTTTTGGAGGTATTAAATCATAGAAGATTTCCAGAAGTTAACCGTTTCTTTAAGAGGAAACCTTGAGGTTAAAACAAACATAATGGTTTTTACTTTTAAAGGCCAACTAGATGCTTTTTCAGAAAAACAATTTAAGACTTTTGTTACTAATAATTTAAAAAATGACCTTCCATTCGTTATTGATCTTACAAAAATAGATTTTTTAGATTCATCGGGTCTTGGAGCACTTGTTCAAACTTCAAAAGAATGCAAAAAGTCGAAACTTGGTTTTTCTGTCGTTGGCAATTCGAGAGTGGCCCAAACAATTAAACTTGTTCGTTTAGGGGATTTTCTTAACTTGAAGTCAAGCCTTGAAGATGCATTAAATTATTTAAAGAATTGAATTATTGGATTCAAAATTTGGTTCCATATGGATCTCCCGAGGATATAGGTGTTATTCAACTTGCTTGGCTTGGAGATTCGGTATGGGAGCTCCACCAAAGACTAAGGCATGTTCATTTCCCTTTAAAATCTAAAGACCTCCATTTATCTGTAGTAAACGAAGTAAAAGCAAAATCTCAGTCAAAATCTTTAAGTCAAATTGAACATTTGTTAAATTCAAATGAAATGGATTTAATTAGGCGTGCTAGAAATAAAACAAAGAGATATCCAAAGTCTTCTGACCCAACCATATATTCTAGAGCAACTGGTTTTGAGACTCTTATTGGCTGGCTATTTCTAAAAGATCCTCAAAGATTATCAACCCTTTTTGAATATTTAGAATTAAAAATGAATTGAATCTATGAAAAACTTCTCAAATAAATTTCGCGGAAAAAATAATAAAGAATACAAAAAAAATTCAGATTTTGGTTATTACTCAAAAAATACAAATCGTTCAGAAAAAAATGATAGATTTTTGAACAATTCCGCTAAAAATAAGAAAGTTGAAAATTTAAAAAAAAATGATGAAAATAATACTTTTTCTTCTTTAAAAAAAAGAAATCCAAGTTTTAAATCACAAACAGATTTTCCTAATAAAAATTCTGATATGCATCAAGAATTTATTAATAAGAGAAATTTTGATGATTGGATATGGGGTAAACATTCGGTTTATGAGGCTCTTAGTAGCGATAGAGCGATTAATAGGATTTGGTGCACTTCGGAAATTTTTTCTTCAGAAAAATTCTACATTTTGCTTAAGAATCTTAAATCAAAAGGAGTGCTTATTGAAGAAGTTTCTTGGAAAAGGCTTTCGCAATTGACATATGGTGCTTCACATCAAGGCGTTGCATTGCAGTTGGCATGCTCTAAAACAATATCGCTAGATCAATTAATTGATTTTTCTAAACACAATTGTACAAATCCTATAATTGTCGCATTAGACGGTATAACTGATCCTCATAATGTTGGTGCGATCATAAGGTCAGCGGAAGCATTTGATTGCAAAGGTTTAATTATTCCTCAAAGAAGGTCTGCAGGATTGACTGGAACTGTCGCCAAGGTAGCTGCAGGAGCCTTAGAACATCTTCATGTAAGTAGAGTTGTTAACCTAAATAGAGCACTTGAGGAACTTAAAAAAAATGGTTTTCTTATTGTTGGCTTATCTGGAAATGGTCAAATATCTATCTCAAATTTTCAAGAAAAAGCACCTTTGGTAGTTGTAGTTGGCTCTGAAGAAAAGGGTATTTCTTTGCTTACTCAAAAAAAATGCGATTTTATATTAAGTATTTCTCTTAAAGGTAAAACTTCAAGTTTAAATGCCTCTGTGGCGGCCGC
>JFLG01000074.1 GCA_000634735.1 Prochlorococcus sp. scB241_528N17
CGGCCGCCATATCCCTATTTCACTTGACAAGTAAATAATTTTTATTGTTTCTAATCACATTTTATAGACCACTAAAATGTTGTTGTTTCAATACATTTATATGATTAATAAAAATTTATTGAATTTTCACTACAAAATTGTATAGAATTTAACAAGAATTGATGGTCTTAAAGGCCAATAAAATTGATTAGAAACTTTGGAAACAAACTCGGTTTAGCTTGGTGGGCTAAAATTGAGACAGATCAACCTAGTAGTACCTACTGGTTCGGACCATTTATTACTAAACGTAGTTTAAAGGAAAATATGTCTTCTTTTATAAAAGATCTTACTGATGAAGGGTCTAAAAATATTAAACACAGTTTAGTGCGTTGCAAAAAAGAAGAACCATTAACTGTTTGATAGCTTTGATTTTAAGAAATAAATAAGATATGAATTTTAATTCTTTAAGAAAAGAAATTACCAGTAATAATGCTTCTGTTAAGGAATTAGTTAATGATATCTTTGCAAAAATCGATCAAAAAGATCCTGAAATTAACTCATATATTTGTATTACAAAAGATAATGCTATTGAGCAAGCAGAGAAAATTGATAAATTAATTCAAAATAAAGAAAAACTGCCTCCTCTCGCGGGGATCCCAATAGCAATAAAGGATAATATTTGTACCAAAGGAGTTGCAACAACTTGTGCAAGTAAAATGCTCAAAAGCTTTGTTGCGCCTTATGAATCCACTGCTTCGAGTAAATTATGGTCTTCAGGGGCAATTTGTTTAGGAAAAACAAATTTAGACGAATTTGCAATGGGTAGTTCAACGGAAACTTCTGTATTTGGAGTCACTTCAAATCCTTGGGATATTAATAGAGTCCCTGGAGGTAGTTCAGGCGGAAGTGCAGCTTCAGTTGCCGCTGGATTTTGTGCAGCGGCTATAGGTTCTGATACAGGAGGATCAATAAGGCAACCAGCTTCTTTTTGTGGCGTCGTAGGTCTTAAACCTACTTATGGAAGGGTTAGTAGATGGGGACTTGTAGCATTTGCTAGCTCTCTTGATCAAATTGGCCCAATTACTAATACCGTCTCAGATGCGGCCGAAATTCTTTATTCAATATCTGGTAAAGACCCCTTTGACTCAACATGTCTTGACAAGCCAGTACCAAATTATTTGACTGACTTAAATAAATCTATAAAGGGTTTAAAAATTGGAATCATTAAAGAATGTTTTGAACACCCAGGGCTTAATCCAGAAGTTAAGGAATCTGTTCTTTCTGGAGTTGATAGATTCCAAGCTTTAGGTGCTGAAATTATTGAAGTTCAATGTCCTAGATTTAACGATGGAATTGCGACATATTATGTTATTGCACCATCTGAAGCCTCTGCAAATTTAGCTAGATATGATGGAGTTAAATATGGATACAGATCGAATGAAGGTTCAAATCTTATAGACATGACCTCAAAAAGTAGAGCTGAAGGTTTTGGAGATGAGGTACAAAGAAGAATTTTGATAGGTACTTATGCATTGTCAGCTGGATACAGTGATGCCTATTACAAGAAGGCACAAAAAGTTAGGACACTTATAAGAAAAGATTTTGATAATGCTTTTAAGAAAGTAGATGTTTTATTAACTCCAACATGCCCAACCACTGCTTTTTTGAAGGGAGATTTTCTAAATGATCCACTCTCAATGTATTTGTCTGACCTATTAACTGTTCCTGCTAATTTAGCAGGCCTCCCAGCAATTAGTATTCCTTGTGGTTTTGATACTAGAGGATTACCTATTGGAATACAATTAATAGGCAATGTATTAGAAGAAGATAGAATATTGAATGCCGCGAATATCTTTGAAATTGATGCTCAGGTAATTAAGAAAAGACCTTTATTTTAAATTTGTATTAATAATTAATTTGTAATCACAAAGTATAGATCTTTTAGAAATTTTCTCTATCTTATATATATAAATTATTTGAATATGGCTTTCGTTCCTCTTCATAATCATAGTGACTACAGCTTGCTTGATGGTGCCAGTCAAATTTCAAAAATTGTAGATAGAGCTTGTGATCTTGGAATGGAATCAATTGCTCTTACTGATCATGGAGTTATGTATGGTGTTCTTGATTTGGTCAAGAAGTGTAAAGAGAAAGGTATAAAACCAATTATTGGTAATGAAATGTATGTGATTAATGGTTCTATTGATGATCCTCAACCAAAAAAAGAAAAAAGATATCATTTGGTGGTGTTAGCAAAAAATCATACTGGATATAAGAATTTAGTAAAGTTAACAACAATTAGTCACCTAAATGGGATGAGAGGTCGAGGCATTTTTTCTAGACCATGTATTGATAAATCTCTTTTAAGCAAATATAGTGATGGTTTGATAGTTTCTACAGCATGTCTTGGTGGAGAGATACCTCAGGCTATCTTAAAAGGTAGATTAGACGTAGCAGAGGATATAGCACTTTGGTATAAAAAATTATTTGCAGATGACTTTTATTTAGAAATACAAGATCACGGTTCTATTGAGGATAGAATTGTTAACGTGGAATTAATAAAAATTGGGAAGAAGCATCAAATAAAAGTCATCGCAACCAACGATGCCCACTATTTATCAAGCATGGATGTTGAAGCTCATGATGCTTTGCTTTGTGTATTAACAGGAAAACTAATAAGTGATGAAAAAAGATTGAGATATACCGGTACAGAATATATTAAAAGTGAAAGTGAAATGCTTGAACTTTTTAAAGATCATATTGATGATGAATCAATTATTGAGGCAGTTAACAATACAGTAGAAATTTCTCAGAAAGTTGAAGAATTTGATTTGTTTGGTAATTATAGAATGCCAAAATTCCCTCTTAACGAAGATACAGATTCATTTTCTTTTCTTACACAATTATCTAATAAAGGCCTTTTAAATAGACTTAAAAAAAATGATCTTACAGAAGTTGATGAGAACTATAAAAAAAGACTATCTTCCGAATTAAAAATTATTAAAGATATGGGCTTCCCAGATTATTTTTTGGTTGTTTGGGACTACATCAAATTTGCTAGAGATAACTCTATCCCTGTAGGACCAGGTAGAGGCTCTGCAGCAGGCTCATTAGTAGCCTATGCTCTTCAAATTACAAATATAGATCCTGTTGAGCATGGATTGTTGTTTGAGAGATTTTTAAATCCAGCAAGAAAGTCAATGCCAGATATTGACACCGACTTTTGTATTGATAGAAGAAATGAAGTTATTGATTATGTTACTAATCGTTATGGAGAGGATAAAGTTGCGCAAATAATTACTTTCAATAAGATGACCTCTAAGGCAGTTTTAAAAGATGTTGCAAGGGTTTTAGATATACCTTATGGAGAAGCGGACAAATTGGCTAAGTTAATACCGGTTGTAAGAGGAAAACCTTATAAATTAAATGAAATGATTGACAAGAATTCACCTAGCCAGGAGTTTAGAGAAAAATATATTAATGATAATAGGGTGAAAAAATGGGTTGATTTGGCTTTGAGAATTGAAGGAACTAATAAAACATATGGAGTTCATGCTGCTGGAGTTGTTATCGCATCAGATCCTCTTGACGAACTTGTACCTCTTCAAAGAAATAATGAAGGGCAAATAATAACCCAATATTCTATGGACGATATCGAATCACTTGGATTATTGAAAATGGATTTCTTGGGTCTTAAGAATCTTACGATGATTGAAAAGACAGTTTCTCTTATTAATCAATCTACTGGAAGGAAAATAAACATTGATGAGTTACCACAAAATGATGGTAAAACCTTTGAGCTTATCGGGAGAGGAGATCTTGAAGGTATTTTTCAACTTGAATCTTCCGGAATGAAACAGGTCGTTAAGGATTTCAAACCTTACTCTCTAGAGGATATTTCGTCCATACTTGCTCTTTATAGACCTGGTCCTCTTGATGCAGGCCTAATACCTAAATTTATAAATCGAAAAAATGGGAATGAAAAGATTGATTTCCCTCATCCTTTTATTAAGTCAATTCTCACTGAAACGTATGGAATTATGGTTTACCAAGAACAAATCATGAAAATTGCTCAAGACCTAGCCGGTTATTCTCTTGGTGATGCTGATTTACTTCGAAGAGCGATGGGGAAAAAGAAAGTTTCTGAAATGGTAAAGCATAGGAATATTTTTGTAGATGGTTCTATGAAGAAAGGTGTAAATGAAAAATTAGCAAATGATCTTTTTGATCAGATGGTTTTATTTGCAGAATATTGTTTTAACAAAAGCCACTCAACTGCTTATGGTGCTGTAACTTATCAAACTGCATTTTTGAAAGCCCATTTTCCTGTCGCATATATGGCAGCCCTTTTAAGCGTTAATTCTGGCTCTAGCGACAAGATGCAAAGATATATTTCTAATTGTTATTCCATGGGAATAGAAGTTATTTCGCCGAGCATTAATTTTTCTGGGGTTGATTTCACTATTAAGAATAATCAGATTTTATTCGGGTTATCTGCAATTAAGAATTTAGGGGATTCTGCAATAAGAAATATAATTGAAAACCGAAATAGTTTTGGAACCTTTAAGTCATTATCGGATTTGTGCGACCGTTTGCCTTCTAATATTCTTAACAAAAGAAGTCTTGAATCTCTTATTCATTGTGGAGCACTAGACGAGTTTTCAAATGATAATAATAGAGCTCAGTTATTGTCAGATCTTGAGCATGTTATTGAGTGGGCCTCTTCAAGAAATCGTGATAGATTATCTGGCCAAGGAAATCTATTTGACTCTAAAGAAGAATTTTCTAATGTTGCTTTTTCAGACTCACAATTAGCTAAGGTTGATGATTATTCACTTATTGAGAAATTAAAGTTAGAAAAACAGCTATTAGGCTTTTATTTATCTGATCATCCTCTAAAGCATTTAACTAAGCCAGCAAAACTCGTATCACCTGTAAGCATTTCTCAGTTAGAAGAAACAAAAGATAGAACCAAAGTCTCTTTAGTTGGAATGATTCCTGATTTAAAGCAAATTACAACGAGAAAAGGAGATAGGATGGCTATAGTTCAGTTAGAAGATCTTTCTGGAAGTTGCGAAGCAATAGTTTTTCCTAAAACCTATGTAAGATTATCAGAATTTCTTTTGACGGATACTAGATTGTTGGTGTGGGGAACAATAGATAAAAAAAGTGATAAGACTCAATTAATAATTGATGATTGTAGAGAAATAGATAACCTTAAATTACTTATCATTAATCTTGAAAGTTCTCAAGCATCAGATGTAAGAGTACAAAATACCTTGAGAAACTGTTTAACTAAATTTAAACCAGATAAAGATAGATGTGGAATCAAGATTCCAGTTTTAGCTGCAGTAAGAAATAAAAATAGTGTTACCTACGTTAAATTTGGTGAACAATTCTGTGTTGGAGATATTCAAGGCGCATGCAAATTATTAGAAGATAAATCATTCCAAGTTAATTTGAAATCCTTAGTTTCTTAGATTAACTTTTATCCTCAAAATTTTGAGTAGCAGGTTTAAAGGCAGCTTTTGCACGTTGTATATTCATTGGAATATTTTCAATACCAAAAAAAGATCCAGGCTCCTTATCCCAACTAGCTGATAATATTCCAAAACTTAATCCTGCTAGACCTAACAAGAAAAACAAAGCTGAAATTGCAATTGTTGAGGAAGGAGGTATTTCGGCAATATTTCTCGTTACTATAATGTAGCTAACTACGAAAACCGACATCCCTAATATTGTGGGAATTCCTGCTGTAAAAAATATTCTTCTTGCCATCCTATCAGCAACATATTTTGGTATCCCAGTTGATGATCTTTTGGGGGTAGTTGCAGTACTTGATGCTTTTTCTAGATTAGCAAACGCAGTTTTTTCAGAATAATTTTTTTTCTTTTTATATTGTGTCTTTTTTTTAGATTGCTTTTTTTTCATTAATTGAAATCATCCTCTGATTCCAATTTTCTTTACTAGCTCTTGATATTTCTGAACGTTTTTGTCTTTTATGAAAGAAAGTAATCTTTTCCTTTTACCAATCATTTTTAATAATCCTTGCCTTGAAGCGAAATCATGAATGTTTCCTTGGAGGTGGTCACTTAATTTCGATATTCTTTTTGAAAGCAGTGCTACTTGAACCTCGGCTGAACCTGTATCAGTCGGATGTACTTGATGAGTCTCAATCAGCTTCTGTTTTTCAGCTGTATCTAATGACATAAATTTTATTTCTTTTACTCTATGATACTACGTCAGCTAGCTATATTACTATTTTCCTTATCTAGATAATTCATAGCTAATTTCAATAAGTTTTCAAATGATAAATTATTTTCTTTTTTTGCAGGGAAATCTATTTGATTAATAATAATTGGCAAAATAGTCTTGATTTCTTTATTTTTATAATTTAATGATTGAAGAGTTAACTGAAGATCTTCGATAATTTTATTAATTTCTGGATCCTTAATCTCATATTCATCTTTTGCTTTTTGTTCTTCAAATTGCATTTCACTTTTAAATTTATTTTTTAGTTCTAAAATTAACCGATCACTCATTTTTTGACCTATACCAGGTACGGAACAAATTAATTTTTCGTTTTGTGTTTTTACTGCATTGATAACTTCACTAATAGAGAATTTATTTAATATACCCATACCGATCTGAGATCCAACACCTCGGATACTTAAAATTTCAATAAAGAAGTTCCTTTGTTCCTTTGATGTAAAGCCAAATAATAAATCTGAATCTTCTTTTTTAATATGTTTTAACCAAAGAGTAATTTTTTTATTAGATATCTGATTTGTTTTTAATTTGAGAAAAAATGATTCTAGTATTTGTATTTCGTATCCTAATCCTTGACAATTTATTAAAGCAAAAAACTTTTGATTAGTTTGCCATGACTCAACCAATTCTCCATTTATCCAACTAATCAATTAACCACCATCCACCTGACAACCAATTAGTGCTCCTGCCGTTCCGCCAGCAGGTACTGCCCAAAATCTATCTTTCCCTCTAGAGGAAGATAGTGCTATTCCAGCACCAAGAAGACCTCCTATAACAGAACCTTCACTACAGTCATTATCATCTATTTTTTCAGCTGTACTTTGACCTCCGCAAGGTATTACAACGTCCACCTCATAACTTTTTACGTAACCTGGATTTGATTTGGTTCCAGGAATGTATTCCTCTCTGTATTCAGTTCTTGTGCAAGTTACTGACTTTGGGGTCGTTGCATTAACTTGAACAATAGGAGAAAAACAAAATAATAAAGCTAAATAGAAAATTTTCACTTTTTTTTTATTTTAATAACTATATTCTATGTCCTTTTGATTATTTTGGTAGTAGATATAATAGTTCCTAATAAAACTAGCGAAGCTCCTAATAAAAAATTTATATTTATTATTTCACTAAAAAACAAAATCCCCCAAATTGAACCGAATAAAACTTGCAAATAGTTAATTGTTGAAGCTTCAGAAGCAGGTAAATTTTTTAATCCTACAGTTAAGAAAGTCTGACCTAATTGAGTAAATAAGCCAATGCCAATTATCCAAACTAATTCATTCCATGTTGGGGTAACCCAGTTCATTAATACAATTGGTAATAAAGCTATAAAAGAAACAAGTGGAAAATATTCAATAATTACATAAACATCTTCAGTAAATGAAAGTTTCTTAACTGTAACGTAAGCCAATGCAGTACAGATTGCCCCAAGAAATGCAATCGAAATCGAAACATTTTCAATTTCAACGTTTATATTTGATAATTGACTTGGATTTAATATTACTAATATTCCAATCCAGCCAATAAGTAAAGCAAAAATTATATTCCGAGTTATTTTTTCGTTTATAAATATGCCAGCGAATATAGATATAAAGATAGGGTATGTGTACTGAATGACAGTAGATATACTTAGGGGCATATTTCTTATAGAATAAAAAATACAAACTAAAGCTAAAGTTCCTAAAACACCTCTTAAGATAAGTAATGGTCTATTGTTGCCCCAAGGATTTATATTTTTTAGATTAATTATGAATAATGTAATAATTAAACTCAACAATGATCTGAATAAAACTAATTCATAAATAGGTATCCTTTTATCAATATTTTTTACGCATAAAGTCATCAAACTAAAGAAGAATGAAGCAAATACCAAATTAAATTTATTCAATGAATTAAATTTTTTTTCTAATTCTGCGATATTTATCATTTAAAAAAATATTTTAATTGTGAAATTAAGTAGATTCTTATTTGATTTTGACCTATAACAATTAAATCATTATTTGTTTTTGATAAAAATCTCAATGGTTCATTCTATACACCCAAGAACTATTCAAGAGGTTAAGGAAAAAGCAGATATTGTTGACGTTATATCTGAACATATTGTTCTTAAGAAGAAAGGGAAGGAATTTGTTGGGATTTGTCCTTTTCATGATGATACTAAGCCATCTATGACAGTATCACCAACTAAACAATTCTATTACTGTTTTTCTTGTGGTGCAGGTGGAAACTCTATTAAATTTTTAATGGAATTTACTCGTGCAAATTTTTCAGATGTTGTACTTTCTCTTGCTAAAAAAAATAATATTAATGTTGAAAATCTTGAGGGCCCCCAAGTAGAAGCTTATAAAAAACAACTATCTAGAAAGGAAGAGCTTTATAAAATATTAAGAGTCGCTAAAAATTGGTTTAAGTCTCAATTAAATAATTCTCTTGGTTTTGAAGCCATGAAATATTTAACATCTAAGAGAAACTTGAATAACAAGATTATTGATAACTTTGAGTTAGGCTTTGCCCCAAATTCATGGAATGATTTGTTTAATTATCTTTCCAAGGTAGAAAAATTCCCCATTAATTTAATATTAGCTTCAGGTCTTGCAATTTCTAAAGATAATTCTGACAAGATTTATGATCGTTTTAGAAATAGATTAATTGTTCCAATACATGATATGCAGGGAAGAGTAGTTGCCTTTGGTGGCAGATCTCTTGATGGTCAAGAACCCAAATATCTTAATTCTCCTGAATCAGAGATATTTGAAAAGGGAAAAATGTTGTTTGCCTTCGAAAAAGCTTCTAGTGATATTAGAAAAAGAGATAAAGCTATTATTGTTGAAGGTTACTTTGATGTTATTTCTCTTCATTCAAAGGGTATAACTAATTCTGTTGCTTCTCTCGGTACCGCATTAAATAAGTATCAAATTTCTCAACTATGTAGATGTACAGATAATAAAAATATAATTTTGAATTTTGATTCTGATAATGCAGGAATTTTAGCTACAAAAAGAGTAATTAAAGAAGTTGAGACCCTATCCCTTCATGATCAAATTAATCTTAAGATACTTCAATTAAGTAATTTTAAAGATCCTGACGAATATTTGAATAGTCATACACCTGAAGATTATTTTAATTTAATTGATAATTCATCCTTTTGGATTGATTGGGAGATTGATCAGATTTTTAAAGATCAAGATTTAACTAAGTCTGAAATTTTCCAAAGTGTTATTTCTTCATTGGTAAAATTGTTGAGTAAATTACCTCAATCATCAACCAGAACTCATTATTTACAAAAAGTTTCCGAACAATTAAGTAAGGGACAAGCTAGGTTAGCAATACAGTTTGAACAAGATTTAAGAAATCAAGTAAAGGGATTTCGTTGGCATGGTAGATCAAAAAAATTTGAACAACCAAATGAAATTTCTCGACGGGAAAAAAATGAATCGGAAATAATTTTTTATTATTTACATTGTCCAGATCTTAGGCTATTTATTCGTGATGAATTTCTCAAAAGAGAAATTAATGGTTTTAATACTAGTTATATTCAAAGCTTATGGGAAGCTATTTCAAAAATTGAACAAAATAATTTAGGTTTAAATTACTTAAATGATTTAAAACAATCAAATAGTCAAAATCTTCAAAAAGATTTTTCTTCTATTAACTTAATTTCACTTCTGCCTGATTACTTAGCTCTCAATAATCCTGAATCATCAAATAAAATTAATATTTTTATTAATCCAAATGAATTGTTTTTAACATTGCTGAGTAATCCTAAGGACAATTTACTGGGAACATTATCACTTCTTGAGAAATATAATTCTCTAAAAAGATGTAGACACTTAATAGAATCTTGGGGATCTCAAAGATTAAAAACTTTAGAAAATTGTATATCTATTTTAATTGATAATCCTTCTTCAGGTTCTTCAAATACAAATAAAGAGATAGATGATCTTTTTAAGGATTTAAACTCAGATGCCATTAAATTTCAGGAATTATATTACCTAGAAAGACAACATATAAATTTCTTAGACAAACAACGTTGTGGCAATTTCCTCGCTAGTTAATATAAAAAGTTTTAATTTAAAGGCAGTATTTTTTAATCAAGTTTTTAACTTTTTTGGGTTTATCCTCAAGAACATAAGCTTCTACTTCTTTCGCATAAGTCCCAGAAAAATTTGAACTAGAGAACTCTAACGCTTTTCTTTTACTTTGATGCAATTTGCTTTCTAATTTTTTTATATCCCCTATTGTTTTATTGTCATTACATTTTTGTATCGCATGAGTTGCTTCGTGTCTTAATGCTTTTCTTACCGCCCTTTCTGTTTTGAAGTTATCTTTATTTGGTTGTTGATTCTTATTTCTAAAATTTGTTTTCCTTTTTGCATTTTCAGTACATATTATTATTTTATTTTCTTTAAAATTATGTAGCCCTTTTATTTCTTTGTTTAATAGACATTCAATTTTATTTTCTTCAACTATGTAGTTTGCTTTTATTAATAAGTTAAGAATCTCTTTATCTAATTTGCTCAAAAATAATATAAATTCCATTCTATTTTATTTACTTCACTATAGTTGGAATTTGTTCTATATCAGTTGTAGATGAGCGACTTAAGAAATTCTTATTCATCTTCCAACTTTGTGGATTTTTTGTAATGGCCCATGTAATTGCATTGTTATTAAATCTTTTATTTAATAAATCAATCGTTTTCATAAGATTTGTTGATTTTTGTAAGACTTTCTGAGATTTGTAATTGGTAACTGATTGCTGTAAATATTCGCTATTTGTTAAATCCTGCATTAAAACACCAGCTTTTGAGAATTTATATTCGGGATTATAAATTTTTTTAGATAATTCAACTACTATTTTTAAAATATTGTTTGTGTCATCTGTTGCATTTGTAAGTTTTCTATGAGCACTTCTTTGATAATTTTGACTTGAATATTTACTGGTTCTAGCAAATACTCTAATATTAGATGATTGTAAATTCTGACTTCTCATTTTTTCAGAGGCTTTTATTGCGTGAGTTGCCAGTGCTTGAGTTAAGTCTTCTAATTTTGTGATAGGCGTGCCGAAACTCCTGCTCACCTGAATTTCTTTTTTTGATTTCTTGTTTTTTTCTATGGGCAGGCATCTATGGCCTTTCAGTTCTAATTGCAGTCTTTTCCCTACGATGCCTAATTTCTTAATGATTTCATTTTCTTCCATATCTCTTAGTTCTTTCGCATTTTTAATACCTTTACTTTGTAACCAATTAGAGGTTTGTTTCCCGACTCCCCATATCTTATCTATACTAATTCTTTTCAAATAATTATTCTCATTTTCGATTCTAGCTAAATCAAATATTCCAGCTGAATAATCAATATTTTTAGCTAGTTTATTAGCAATTTTTGCTCTTACTTTATTTTCTCCTATTCCTACTGTTATGGTAATCCCTAGATTCTGATATATTAATGATCTTATGCTTCTTGCCCAAGGATATAGATTTTCATCATTAGGTCTAGAAATCGAGACGAATGCTTCGTCAATGGAATAAATCTCTATCTGTTCACAGTAGTTTTTCAGTAAATTCATTAGTCTTCTGCTCATATCCCCATAAAGCGAGTAGTTTGAGCTTAAGACTGCTACATCTAATTTATTTAGTCTTTCTTTGACCTTGAAATACGGAGTTCCCATTTTAATTTTTAAAGCTCGCGCTTCAGGGCTTCTTGCAATGATACATCCGTCATTATTAGATAAAATTACTACTGGTTTATTTCTCAAATGAGGATTAATATTTTGTTCACATGACGCGTAAAAATTATTAGCATCTATAAGAGCTATTGCATCAATATTTGAAATTCTCATAAATAGCTATGTATTGAATAAATAACAACTCCCCATATCTGTACATCAATATGGTTTTTAAATCTAAAATCAGGATAATTATGATTTTCTGATTTTAAATATAATTCATTATTTTTTATAGATAATCTTTTTATTGTAAATTCTCCGTCGATCATTGCAATGATGATATTCCCTGGCCTGGCTGTTAAGCTCTTGTCTACGATTATTAAATCTTTATCTTTAATTCCTGCATTTATCATTGAGTCACCTTTAACTCTAAGAAAAAAAGTGCTAAAAGGATTAGATATTAAATGTTCGTTTAAATCAATATTTTCTTCTGTATAGTCATCTGCAGGAGAAGGAAACCCTGCTGATACCGAATCAGTTAATAAGGGGATTTTAAATGTTTTAGTAGTTGAATCAAAAGAATCCAAGATGAAATTAATAGTATATATGTACTATACAGCAAAAATCAAAAAATAGTTAGTTATTAAACTTTTATAGATTAATTTTAGATTGAATCTAATCTTTTTAAGAACGATGGTAAGGGGAGTTGTTTGATATAGAAATAGCTCTATAGATTTGCTCGATTAGGATTAATCTAGCTAATTCATGAGGAAAAGTTAAAGGAGACAAGCTTAGTACAAGATCTGATTTTTCTTTTATATCTGAACTAACTCCATCAGTATCACCGATTAAGAAATTAATTTTTTTATTTTTAAAATTCAAGAGTAAGGAACATAGTTCAACTGAATTAAACTGTTTTCCTTCTTCACTTAGACAAATAATAATATTGTTATTGGATCTAAGATTATTTAAATTAAAAGTCTTTGACTCATTAATGATAAGTTCAGGCATTCTTTTTTTGAATTGATTAATTCCATCTCTAATCCAAAGTTTCTTTATTTTGCCGATTGCATAAATTGCTAATCTATTACTCTGAATCATAAGTAAATATCAAAACTAATTATTCATCAAGAAGATAATTAAATTCGTCATATAGTTCCTCTTCGGTTGTTAATTTCTTGGAAAAAATATCTTTTTTTGAATTCATATTAATTTGATTAAGCTCACTTTTCCTTAGTGAATTATTAACGTTAGAAGTCTCTTCTAAAGATTCTGAATTATCAATTAACGAATAAAAAATTTTATTTGGATCTTCTGAATTAAGAGGATTGGGGATTAAATTATCATTATTAATTATATTTGTGTAATTATTTATATTTTTACTTTCGTTATTTAAAATTTTCTTTTTTTTAAATTTATTGAGTTTATCTAAATTTTTTTTTGATAAGCTCATGATATAAAGGATTAAATAAATTTATATTTAATTTAAACATATTATTTATCTTTTAGATGAATTCTAAAAACTATCATCAAAAAAAAAGATTTGGACAACACTGGTTGGTAAATAAAAAAATATTAGAAAAAATTAAAGAAATTGCTGTTCTTAATGAAAATGACTTTATTTTAGAAATTGGTCCTGGTAAAGGAGCTTTAACATCTAAGTTGTTAGATTCAGAAATTAAAAAATTACATGCAATTGAATTAGATAAAGATTTAATAAATTTATTAAATGATAAATTCAATAATAATGATAAGTTTTCACTGCAGCAGGGAGATATTCTTTCTGTAAATTTAGATTCGATTAATAAGAAGATTACAAAAGTGATTGCAAATATTCCTTACAATATAACTGGTCCAATATTGGATATTTTCATAGGTCGATTGGGTATTATAAGAAACTATAATTACGAAAAAATAATATTTTTAATGCAGAAAGACGTTGTAGATAGGATTTTGTCAAAAGAAGGTAGTTCCAATGCTGGTGCGCTTAGTATAAGAATGCAACTTTTATCAAAAATAAAAAGAATATGTGATGTGCCGCCTTCATCATTTAGTCCGCCTCCAAAAGTTTTTTCTTCTTTAGTAGTTTTCGAACCAATTAAAAATGATTTAAGATTAGATAATGGTTTAGAAAAATATATAGATAAACTTCTTCGAATTTCATTTAATTCAAGAAGAAAAATGCTTAGAAATACTCTTAATTCAATACTTTCAAATGAAGAGATAAATGAATTATCTGAATCTTCAAAAGTTTGTTTTAATTTAAGACCACAAGATATTTCAATTGACCAATGGATTAAGCTTGCAGAAAATTGTATTAAAATTAAAAAATAAAAATTTAAGTATATGCAAGATTTAGCTAAAAAGAAAATTAATATAAAATCTCCTGCCAAAATAAATTTGCACCTTGAAGTTATTGGTAAAAGAGAGGATGGATTTCATGAGTTAGCAATGATTATGCAAAACATCGATCTTGCTGATTATTTAGAATTTGAAATTAATAATGAAGGTTTAATTAAACTTGAGTCTGATTGTAATGATTTAAGCCTATCTGATGATAACTTAATTGTTAGATCGGCAAACCTATTAAGGAAAAAATCAAATATAGATTACGGTGCGAATATATTTTTAAGAAAAAATATCCCAATTGGCGCAGGATTAGCTGGTGGATCTAGTAATGCAGCAGCAACATTAATTGGTCTTAATAATTTATGGGATTTGAAATTAGACCAAGAAACTTTATGTTCATTAGCATCAACTTTAGGATCTGATATTCCATTTTTTATAAATGGTGGTATTCAATTATGTTTTGGAAGAGGCGAAATTTTGGAGAAATTAGATTCAACTCTTGAATATGGAGCAATTCTTTTAAAAAATCCGAATGTATCAGTATCAACTGCTGAAACTTATAAAAAATATAGTAATAGATTTTGTGATCAATATCTTACTGATAGAGAAATAATTGAGAACATAAGAAAAAATTTAAGAGATAATGGCTTAAATAACTTAAATTTTGATAATCAACATTTATCTATTAAAAATGATTTGCAGTTAGTTGTTGAAAATGAAAATGATTCTGTAAAGCAGGCATTATATTTACTTTCTAAATTAGAAAATTGTCTTACATTTTCAATGAGTGGATCAGGCCCTACATGCTTTGCACTCTTTAAAGATATAGAGACTGCTAAAAAAGAATTAACCGCAAATTATAAAATATTTAGAAATAAAGGTTACGATTCATGGGTTTGCACTTTCCTTGAAAAGGGAATAACATTCATTTAAATTTTTTTTTATTCAAATTTTATTGTGGCTGATAATAGAAATGAGAATATTGAAAAAAATATTCCCGAAAAAGGACCATTAAATTTTATTGTAGGATCATTAACAAGTTTTTTATTATTTATATTTTTTTATTTTTTAAGTAATAAAATTGCAATTTATTTTTCCATACATAAACCATCTAATTCTTCTGAAATAGTCCAAAATATTTCTTCTAGTATTAATACCTTAATAATTGGATTATCTTTTTTGCTAACTTTCTCTTTTGCTTTTATAGGTATAGGACTTTTTATTGTATTTATTCGAAGTTTTTTTCTGAAGAAAAATTGAATTGCCAATATTATTAAGAAAACACTTTCTTTGAATGTCTTTACATGACTTAGGCCTTTTAGTTCTTTTACTTTCGCCTGGTATGATTTTATCAATATTACTACTCATAACCTTCGCTGAAGGAGGTTGAATTATTCAAAGTGGTAGGATTGTATATGTGATTAATTAGGTAATTAATTGTGGCTGGAACATTATTATTTAATGCTTTGAAAGAGGCGATTGATGAAGAAATGGCAAATGATGTAAATGTTTGCGTAATGGGGGAAGATGTTGGTCAATATGGAGGATCTTATAAAGTAACTAAGGATTTATATGAAAAATATGGAGAGTTAAGAGTCTTAGATACTCCAATTGCAGAAAATAGTTTTACGGGTATGGCTGTTGGTGCAGCAATGACTGGCTTAAGACCAATAGTAGAAGGTATGAATATGGGTTTTTTGCTTTTAGCTTTTAATCAGATATCAAATAATATGGGTATGCTAAGATATACAAGTGGCGGAAATTATAAAATACCAGCAGTAGTTAGAGGACCTGGAGGAGTTGGTCGTCAACTTGGTGCTGAGCATAGTCAAAGACTTGAAGCTTATTTTCATGCAGTTCCTGGCATAAAGATTGTTGCATGTAGTACACCTACAAATGCTAAAGGTTTAATGAAAGCAGCTATAAGAGATGATAATCCGGTTCTATTTTTCGAACATGTTCTTCTATACAATTTGTCTGAAGAATTACCTGAGGGTGATTATACTTGCGCTTTAGATCAGGCTGACGTTGTAAAAGAAGGAAAAGATATTACTTTATTGACTTATTCAAGAATGAGACATCACTGCCTTAAAGCTGTTGAAGAATTAGAAAAAAAAGGAATAGATGTTGAGTTAATAGATTTAATAAGTTTAAAACCATTTGATATGGAAACCATCTCAAAATCAATAAGAAAAACAAATAAAGTAATTATTGTTGAAGAATGTATGAAGACTGGAGGTATTGGCGCAGAATTAATTGCCTTGATAACAGAAGAGTGTTTCGATGATCTTGATGCCCGACCAATTAGATTATCTAGTCAGGATATTCCAACTCCTTATAATGGAAATCTTGAAAACTTGACAATAATCCAACCACATCAAATAGTTGAAAAAGTTGAAAACTTAATTAGTGGGAGTATATAGACAATGAAAAAAAGGCAAGGTTGGCTTTTTTTTATTATATTTCTACTTACTTTATCTGTTTATCTATTAATAAATTATCCCTTACAGTTGGGATTGGATTTACAAGGCGGTTCTCAGCTTACTCTACAAATTATTAAAGAGGAAGGCAAGGTAACGAAGGATGAACTAGATGCAGTTAATTCGGTTATAGATAGACGCGTTAACAACTTAGGAGTTTCAGAATCAAACTTGCAAACCCTAGGGGGAGATCAATTAATTTTAGAATTACCTGGAGAACAAAATCCATTAGTTGCTTCAAGAGTTTTAGGTAAGACTGCTTTATTAGAGTTTAGGACCCAAAAAGCAGGAACATCTACCAATTTGAAAACTCTGCAACTTCAGAGATTAAATATTAAAGAAATTATTGATCAATATTCCTCTTCAGAAAAAAGTCAATATGATGATAATTTCTTAAATATTATTCAAGATGATCTTAAAGAGATAGAGCAAGAACTAAATTACTCGACTACTAGTAATGATTTATATGGGAAGTTAATTGAAATTAAAAAGTATGTTGATAAAGAAATTACAAATTTATTTATTAAAACAGATTTAACTGGTAAGGATCTTATTAACGCAGGAAGGAGACAAGAACAAACAAATAGTAATTGGGAAGTTTTATTAACTTTCAGTAATTCGGGAGGTGACAAGTTTGCAGATATTACAAAGTCAATTGCTGGAACTAATCAACTTTTGGCGATCATTCTAGATGGCGAATCAATAAGTGAAGCTAGTGTTGGCAATCAGTTTGCTAATACCGGTATTACAGGTGGATCAGCAACAATTAGTGGTAATTTTAGTGCTGAAAATGCTAGAGAATTAGAAGTTCAACTTAAAGGAGGCTCATTACCATTGCCGATTGAAATAGTAGAAACTAATACTATAGGGGCTCTTTTGGGATCCAAAAATATTTTAAAAAGTCTTTATGCAGCAATTATTGGACTAATTTTTGTTGGTATATTTATGATTTTTAATTATAGAATTTTAGGTTTTGTTTCAGTTCTTTCTTTAGTACTATATGGTTTCTTTAATTTGGCCCTATATTCTTTAATTCCTGTAACTTTAACTTTGCCAGGAATATCTGGTCTTATTCTTAGCATTGGTATGGCTGTTGATGCAAATATTCTTATATTTGAGAGAATAAGAGAAGAATTATATGACGGTAATACTCTTACAAGATCTATTGATAGCGGTTTTCAAAGAGCTAATTCATCCATAGTTGATGGCCATATTACAACTCTTCTTAGTTGTTTTGTATTGTTTTTATTAGGAACAAATTTTGTTAAGGGTTTTGCGGCAACATTAGGTATTGGAGTCTTAATAAGCTTGTTTACCTCATTAAATTGTTCTAAAACTATTTTGCGATTTTTTACAACATATCAATCTTTGAGGCAGAAAAATCTCTATCTGCCAAAGAACAATTTTTCAAATTAAAAATTTTTTTAAGTTCCCATGAAATACAATCTTGAACTAATAAAAAATAAAAAAAAGATAATTAGTTTCTCAACTGTTCTTATTTTGTTGAGTCTACTAGGAATTTTATATTCTACATTTAATACTTCTTATAATAAACCTATAAATTTAGGGATGGATTTTGTTGGGGGAAATGAACTAAGAATAGAAAGATTTTGTGAAGCGGAATGTTCTAATCTTTCCCCAGATTCAGTTTTGGAAAATTTAAGAGAGATCTCTAAAAATAAAAATGTTTTAAATAATATTAAATTACAATTCCAAAATAATAATAAATTAATATCAATAAGAACACCTTATTTAAGTATTGAAGAATCAAATAATCTTATTACTAATCTTGATAATATTATTGGACCTCTGAATTATGAGAGTAAGGACTCAAGATTAATAGGTCCAAAGCTTGGGAAAAGATTACTTACTAATTGTGTTACTTCATTGTTGGTTTCTTTATTTGCAATATCTTTATATATAACCATTAGATTTGACAAAAAATATGCATTATTTGCATTATTAGCTTTATTCCATGATTTATTAATTGTTTTCGGTATATTCTCTTGGTTGGGAATAATATTATCCGTCGAGGTAAACAGTTTATTTGCTGTGTCATTGTTAACTATTGCTGGCTATTCTGTAAATGATACAGTTGTTATATTTGATAGAATTCGTGAGAATTTAAAATCAAAGAAAGAAGGCTATAACGAAACTATTCAATTATCAGTTAACGAATCATTTAGAAGAACAACTTTTACAAGTATTACAACCCTTATCCCTTTATTAAGCATAATTTTGTTTGGATCTTACTCACTATTTTGGTTTTCTTTGGCCTTATCATTAGGAATAATAGTTGGAAGTTATTCAAGTATTTTATTGGCTCCATCTTTGTTGCTGAAAGACTGAGTTTAACCTTCTAAAATTATGAAATTGAATTACTATTTGATAATTTTATTTTCTTTAGTTTTAATAGATCTTTCTACCGAGTTAAGAATATTATTTGATCATTTTACATTTAGTTCACTATATTTTGCTATTGGTAAACATCCCTTAGCTTTCTTTATACTTTTTTCCTACCCATATTTATATAAAAAATTAATTAAGTAGTTTTTAAATATCTTTAAATGATTCTTTGATTAAAACCTGAATTACTACAGCTAATGGAAGAGAAAGTATTAAACCTAAAGGACCAAAAATGAAAGTAAATCCAAATTGCGATATTAATGTCAAACCAGGTAGTAAGTTCGCTTTTTTCTTCATTATAGAAGGCATAATTATATAGCTTTCAATATTTTGAATTATTACATATGCTCCTAAAACAGCCAGTGGCTTCCAAAAATTATCAAGTAGTGCAATTGAGATTGGAAATATACCACTAATAACTGGACCTATATTTGGAATTATATTAAGAACCATTGCTATTAAAGCATTTGAGACAACATATTTGACGTCTAGTATAGACAAAACTATTAATGATAATAGACCTACTGATAATGAGCTTATAACCATAGAAAAGGTCCAATTTGCTAATGCAATATTGCATTTTTCCAGAATATTTCTAAATTTATTGCGATAATTTTTTGGAATTAAAAGAAGTATATTTTCTTTGTACTGTTTTGGTTCAATAGAAATCATCAAACTCACTGCTAATACGAATATTAATTTCAAAAGACCTGAACCCAGATTCCCCGCTATATTTATTAAATTTTTAAAGCTTTCTTGAATAGCTTTTGCAATAGTTGAAGCATCTGGAATGGTAACTACATTATTTAAAAGACCGAATATGTCTATAACATTTTCTGATTGTTCTCCATATAATAAGCTATTAAATTTGTTCAAATTTGTATTAATCAAAATATTTATTTTTGATAAGCCGTTTGGAATATCAACTAGTATTTCATTGAATTCTTTTATAAACGGAGGCAATACAAGAATGAAAATAGTAAATACTATTACTGATATAACGGTTAATACAAGAAACAAAGAAAGCGATCGGGGGATTTTTAAGCCCTTTTGTATTTGATTACATAAATTACATACAATATTTGAAATAACTAAAGAACAAATTATTAAGAGGAGAAAATCTCTTAAAGTCCATAGTATTAAAGAAGTGATTAAAATTACTACTAACTTGAAATATGATGAACTATTCAATTTTCAGAACATTCTACTTCTTCTCAGAATATCCTAATCCATTTGATTTGGCATAACTATTCGCAAATCTCATAAATCTCTCAAAGTCTGATGTGTTTTTCCAAATATAAACTGCTTCTAAAAATATGGGTTCTCCATCAACAAACTTTACTTTAACTTCCCTAGTTAATATTTCACCTTCGGAGTCAATCATCCGCATACCTGTGATTTCTCCATCAGTAATTGAAGATAATGCCTGAGGTTTTTCGAACAAAAATAATGCTTGGCCTGTTGTACCATCCTTACTCCTAGTCAGTCTTATTTCAGGCACTACTGGTTCATCAGTTCCTTCATAAAATTGTATTTTTGCAGTTTTATTTGCTGTCATAATATTCAGTTAATAATTTTTTATTTTAGGAAATATTTTTCACATTCGTTTGTAATTATTTTATAAAACATTATTTATTAACTCTAGAATCCTTTCATCATATTTCTTGTCGGTTAAATCTAATAACTGTATATTTGTCTTGCCAACCTTTTCAAATTCATAACACTTATCGTAATAATCAAGAACTGATCTGCAAACTAAGTCCCATTTCTCATTATTAATTGATTCCAGAGCTATTTTTGTTCTTTGCGGGCCTAATCTTTTTTTTATTCTTAATACAGATTCTTGGAGTTCCTCTTTCTTAAAAACACTATATGTATTTATCAACTCATCTAACCTGTTAGATTCACTTCTTAAAATTTCAATTCTCCTAGAATGTTTCATCTGATTGAAGAATTCATGAGGAATTTTACATTTACCAATATTTGCACTTTCGGCTTCTACAAAAATATTATTAGAACAATTAAAAGAATTTAATTTATCTGCAATTATATTTTCAAATTGTTCATTTGTAGGTTGTTCTTTCATACCTAATCCCCCAAATGTACTTCCTCTATGACAAGCAAATCCTTCAAGATCAATGGTTTGATATTTATATTTCTCTAGTAATGATAATAATCTTGTTTTCCCTGTTCCTGTTTTTCCTCCAATAACAACTATATTTAACTTTTTTGAGAAACTATCTAATACCCATCTTCTATATTTTTTGTATCCTTCCTTAAGTGTTATTGGATTTAATTTATATTTTTCTAGTAACCAAGCAATGCTTTGTGAACGCATTCCTCCTCTGGAACAATATATTCTGATGAAATATTCATTATTGTTATTAGGAATAGTTTTATAAGACTCAATACTATTGAATAAATTATCAAGAAGTGACTCCATTTTTTTTTCAAAGAATGTTAATCCCTCTATGACTGCTTTTTTTCTTCCTTCTTTTTTATAAATCGTGCCAATTATAGATCTCTCATTATTATCAAATAGTGGAATGTTAATAGAATTAGGCAGGTGTCCTTTATAATATTCACTCGGGCTTCTAACATCTATAAGTGGTCCCGTAAAACTTCTAAATTTCTCTAGCTCTTTTCTTTTGAAATACATGGATAGTTTTTAATTTTATTAGATTGATTTTTTAAAATGAATGACCAAGAACAAGACAAGTATGATAATGCTACATTAGATCTGATAAAAAAATTTGTAGATTCCAATCAAAGAAAAAGAATAAATACATTAAATCAAATAGAATCTGAATTCGAAAATATATATAATCTTGGCCCTTCACTTTTTGATATTTTCGATAGTGATGGAGATGACTGGGCTGCGGGTTGGATATTGCAAGTTTTAAAAAAATTTAAGCCCGAATTCTTTATAAACTCTAAATTCAATAATTGGTTTAATACATATTCAGATATTGATATTAATTATGAAGATTTGCAATTGATGTTAGTTGAGCAAAAATTTGAGGAGGCAGATAGATTAACAAGTTCCTATTTACGAAAATTAGCTGGAAAATTAGCTGAAAAACGTGGATATGTTTTCTATAGTGAAGTTAAGAATATGTCAGGTAAAGATTTAGAAACAATAGATAGATTATGGACTATTTATTCTACAGGTAGATTTGGATTCTCAATTCAGGCAAAGATATTAAAATCAGTAGGAAAAAAATATGAATTAATGTGGCCGAAAATAGGTTGGAAAAAAGAGGGATTATGGACTAGATATCCAGGATCTTTTTGCTGGTCATTGGATGCTCCTGATGGACATATGCCATTAATAAATCAATTAAGAGGAGTAAGACTTATGGATTCTATCCTAAGACATCCTGCTATTGCAGAGAGGCATAATAATATTCTTTAAATTGAGGTATTTAATAAGTTAAAATTAAGATAGTATCAAAATATTATTATGTCCTTATTTCGGGGCAAAAATATTTTAAAAAAATTTTTCAAAAGACCAAAGATTAACTGGTCAAACTACGAATTCGAATCATCATTACAGTTAAATGAATTTGTCGATCAATTATTAGAACCTATTAAAAATTCTCAATCAAGCTATCTTATAAAACTTGGTTTACATGAAGCCCTGGTTAATGCCGTAAAACATGGTAATAAATTAGATCCAAAAAAAAATATTAGAGTAAGAAGAATAATTACACCTAATTGGTGTGTTTGGCAAATTCAAGATCAAGGTACTGGTTTAGAAATAAAAAAAAGAGATTACAAATTACCAAAAAAAATAAGCAGTGTAAATGGTCGTGGCTTGTACATTATTAATGAATGTTTTGATGATATTAGATGGAGTAGTAAAGGTAATAGGCTTCAGTTGGCTTTAAAAAGGTGATTTTTACTAGGGCAAGGTTGATCAACGTTAATTTCTTTTAACCATTTAATACCTTCTTCTATATACTCAATAGTTTCTTTCTCATTACAAGAAATAATTAAATGGCATAATCCGGCCGAAATTAGTTCTGCAGATCGTTTATATTTATTTCCTTTATCTTTATGCCATTTAGAATGATCAATTTTTAATTTGTCATTAAGACTTTGAACAATCTTAATAGTATCATTATCCCAATAGTTCATAAAAGTTTTTATTTACTTTACAGCAGACCATACTTTGGTCATAAAAAAGGAATTTGATTTTACATCTTTAAAACCTACTTCCTCTATTTTAGAATCTATATCCTCTTTTATGTAATCACAATAAAAAGGCTCATGAAAAGATTTATAGAAGTTTTCCATTACGGATGTAAAGTCAGGAGAATCACTTATTTGAATTGAATCAGCTAATACTAATATTCCACCAGGTTCAAGAACTCTAAAAAATTCATTTAATACTTTAGCTCTAACTGTTCGAGGTAATTCATGAAATAGGTAAACACAAGAAATGCATTGAATACTATCATTTTCAAAAGGTAATTCTTCTGCATTACCTTTTATTAACTGAATTAAATCACCATCTAAATCTGAAATATATCTACTTGCCTCTTTTAAGTATGAATCAGATAAATCAATCCCTATAATTTTTTCTTTGGGAAATGCGGCTCTTAATTGTTTTAATGTTCTTCCTGATCCTGTAGCCACATCAAGTATTTTTATAGAACTTTTTTTTCTATCGCTAAAAATTTTAAGTCCTTCTTTTATTGGCTTAATTATTCTTCTTCTCATTGAATCAGCACTTCCATTAAAAAGTATCTCTACTTGTAGGTCATAAATACTAGCTGAAAAATCTGATAAATAACCATCTGTTTGATGATGAAAATTTCTCAAGTAATATTGAGGATAATTATCTTTATCAATTGATTTTGGAAGATCATCAAAGTTTTGTTTTCTGCGTCTATCCCATGTATTAGGCATATCTAGCCAGATTTTAGGATATTGAGTTAGATATCTAAGCCATGGCTCGTCAAACAATAATTTTTTTGGATATACATTTTTTTCTGCATCGTTCCAATCTTCTTCTCTTAAGAGATCCATTGAATTTTGGATTTGCATTAGAAGATCCTTATCTATATCAAAATTTTCAAGCTTCGAATCGGGAAGGATAAAATTCATTAATCTTGAACTGATCTGCTTGTGAGCGAAACCTGCAATGCTTTTACTTTGTTGTAGCGTTTTATATGCAATTTTTGAAATAGATTCCCTAGCCATTTTTCAATTTATATATATATATTCCAACAAAAAAAAAATCAATTTGAGAATATTTTGTGATATTTCTCAAATTGATTAATTTAAACTTATGTATTCTTTTAGTTAAGCATCGTAATACATAAAGAATTCATGTGGATGAGGCCTTTGTCTTAGTTGTTGTACCTCTTCGTATTTTATATCGATAAAGTTATCAATAAAATCTTCAGTAAATACTCCACCAGCTAATAAATAATCCTTATCTGCTTTTAGCGCATTAAGTGAGTCATTTAGAGATGAAGGTACTGTATCAATTTTTGCAAGTTCATCAGCTGGAAGTTCAAATAAATCTACATCTACTCCATCGCCAGGATCAATTTGGTTTTTAATTCCATCAATACCAGCAAGCATCATTACAGAAAATGCCAAGTAAGGATTTGCAAGTGCATCCCCTGATCTGAATTCTAATCGCTTAGCTTTAGGGCTTGGACCTGTTAAAGGTATTCTTACTGCAGCTGATCTATTACCCTCAGAATAAACTAGATTTACAGGTGCTTCGAATCCCGGAACCAATCGTTTATAACTATTTGTAGTTGGGTTAGTAAATGCTAAGAATGATGGAGCATGTTTAAGTATACCTCCTATATACCATCTTGCTGTCTGAGATAAATTTGCATATGCTCCTTCACCAAAAAATAGTGGCTGCCCACTCTTCCATAAACTTTGGTGAACATGCATTCCTGTTCCATTATCATTAAATACAGGCTTAGGCATAAACGTTGCAGTTTTTCCATATTTTTTTGCAACGTTCCTGACAACGTATTTATAAGTCATTACGTTATCAGCAGAATTTATTAAAGAATCGAATTTCATTCCAAGTTCGTGTTGGCCAGCACCAGCAACTTCATGGTGATGCTTTTCTGTAGGAATGCCTAATTCACCCATTAAAAGTAGCATTTCAGATCTGATGTCTTGCGCAGTATCATTTGGAGAAACGGGAAAATAACCTTCTTTGTATTGAATCTTGTATCCTAAATTTCCACCCTCTTCAATTCTTCCTGTGTTCCATGGAGCTTCAATTGTATCTACACTGTAAAAGCAGGAACCTTCTTTAGAGTCGTATCTCACGTCATCAAATAGGAAGAATTCTGGTTCCGGTCCAAAAAATGCTGTATCAGCAATCCCAGTAGATTCCAAGTATTTCAAAGCCTTTTGAGCTAAAGATCTAGGACATCTATCATAGGGTTCACCACTTCTAGGCTCCTGAATAGAGCAGATCATACTCAGAGTTTTATGTTTATAAAAAGGATCTATCCATGCTGTACTTGCATCAGGAACCATTGACATATCGGAGGCATTAATTGCTTTCCAACCTCTTATTGATGAACCATCAAATGCTAGACCTTCCGTGAATGAATCCTCTTCAATCATGTCTGATGTAAGAGTTAAATGTTGCCATTTACCATGGATGTCTGTGAATTTTAAATCGATGAGTTCAATTCCTTCATCTTTAATTTGACTTAAAACATCTTGTGGAGACTTAGACATAACTTTTGAGATACCTTCTATGAAATTAATAACTTGGTGATTCTTATTATGTATCAAACGTAACTTTTTTCAACACTAGATGTCTTCTTTCAGTGTTTCAAGTCATAACTTTAATAATTATTTACTTAATTATTTAAATTGAATTAATTTCTATAAAAAAATATCGCTTAAGCGACGATATTAGTCTAATTTAAAAGTAATTGAATCTAATTCTTTGACAGAAGCAAAACTTATTCCGGCTTTAAATAAAGAGAATTTATCTCATCTTTCAAAGACTTATGTTCCATCTAGACTTTTATTAGGACCTGGACCTTCAAATGCACATCCAGAAGTCTTAAGTGCTCTTTCTTTGAATCCTATTGGTCATTTAGATGAAGCTTATATATCATTAATGTCTGACGTACAGCAACTTTTAAGGTATACCTGGCAGTGCAATAATCGTCTTACACTCCCAATGAGTGGCACTGGCAGTGCAGCGATGGAAGCTTCAATAGCTAATTTTATTGAAGAAGGCGAAAAAATTCTTATTGCTAAAAAGGGATATTTTGGAGATAGATTAGTTGATATGGCAACTAGATATAAAGCTCAAGTTTCAGTTATTGAAAAACCATGGGGTGAGGCTTTTACTTATGAAGAAATTAAGTATGAAATAGAGACTAAAAAACCAGCTATTTTTGCTATCGTCCATGCTGAAACATCTAGTGGTGTTTTACAACCTCTTGATGGTATTGGAGATATATGTAGAAAAAATAACTGCTTGTTTTTAGTTGATGCAGTTACTTCACTTGGCGCTTTAGAAATATTGATAGATGACTGGAAAATTGATCTAGCATATAGTTGTAGTCAAAAGGGATTAAGTTGTCCCCCAGGATTAAGTCCTTTCACGATGAATAAAAGAGCTGAAGAAAAACTAGGTTCAAGAAAGACAAAAGTACCTAACTGGTATTTAGATTTATCTCTATTAAATAAGTATTGGGGTTCTGATCGTGTTTACCATCATACTGCTCCAGTAAACATGAATTTTGCGATTCGTGAAGGTTTACGATTAATTGCGAATGAGGGTTTAGAAAATGTTTGGAATAGACATAATACTAATGCAAAGAAATTGTGGAATGGGTTAGAAAGTCTTGGAATGGAATTACATGTATCAGAGGATTATAGATTGCCAACTTTAACCACAGTTAAAATACCTCCAGCAGTTGATGGGGATGGTTTTAGAAATCATCTCTTAAGAAACTTTGGAATTGAGATAGGAAATGGACTTGGAGAATTATCCGGGAAGGTGTGGCGTGTAGGGCTAATGGGTTTTAATTCATGTGAGGAGAATGTTGATAGATTATTAAACCTATTTGATACTGAGCTAAAGAAATTTTCTATTTTTGAGTCCTCAACTTTTTGAACCAAATCTGTAAAATTTTACTGCATTCATCTTCTAGGATACCTCCAATTATTTCCATTTTGTGATGAGCACTTTCATGTTTTGATAGGTCAATTGAACCACCTAATCCACCTCTTTTCTTATCGTAAGCCCCGAAAATAACTTTACCCATCCGTGCTTGAATAAGTGCAGAGGAACACATTGTACAAGGTTCTAAATTTGTGATAATAGTACATTCATTAAATCTCCAATCGTTTTTTATTAGAGATGCCTGCCTAAGTGCCATTATTTCAGCATGACCTAATGGGTCTTTATTTATATTTCTTCTGTTAACCCCTCTCCCGATACATCTTCCTCTCTCATCTAAAATTATTGAACAGATTGGCAGCTCAACTTTTCCAATTTCTTTGGATCTTCTTAATATCGAATTCATCCACAAAGTGTATTTTGAATTTTTTTGTTGTTGTTCTTCATTACTATTTCCATTTTCAAAAATATATCTCATTTACCAAGATTGAGAATAGAATTATTAATAGATATCTTATCTGATGGCTGAAGATTTAATTAATAATAAAGATATATATTTCCCCTCAAATTTAGGGACTAATGACAAATTGATTACTCTTCTGAATAGAGCAAGTCAAACTCTTTGTGACTGGTTCTCTAAAGCTGATAAAAATGGTCCTTTACCTTTTGATGACAGTTTCAATTGTATTATGCCTTCGGAGGATGGTAACTCTGAGGAAGATTTGTTTTCTGAGATTGAATCTCTTTTGAATAATTCATTTAATCCCGTTCATCCTGGCTCACTAGCTCACCTTGACCCCCCACCTTTAATTTTCTCTATTTTGGGAGATTTAATTGCTGCTGGTTTAAATAATAATCTTCTCGCTTACGAGTTATCACCAAGTGTAACCTTGCTTGAGGAATCATTATGTAAATGGTTTGCCAAGAAAATAGGGTTTAATGATTTCTCTGGAGGTATAGCTGCTAGCGGAGGTACATTAAGTAATCTGAATGCACTTATTGCAGCTAGAAATAATGCTGGATTAGGTACAAATCCTAATTCTGTATTACTTGTTAGTGAAGATGCTCATTCTTCTTTCGTTAAATGTATAAGAGTAATGGGTCTTGATACTAAGAATCTTGTCAGGATTAAAACTGATAATCAAGGTCGGATGGATATTAAGGATCTGAGAAACTCTGTAGATAAATGTTCAATAGAAAATAAAAAAATATTTGCTATTGTAGCCACCCTTGGGACAACTGTAAGAGGAGCAATTGATCCTATTAAAGAAATAAGTGAAATCTGTAAACAAAGAAACATATGGTTACATATTGATGGTTCAATTGGAGGGATTTTTGCTATAACTTCTATTCCAATAGAAGGTCTAAATAATATTAATCAGGCTAATTCGATAACGATAAATCCACAAAAAATTATTGGCATTACAAAGACTTCATCTTTGTTATTGGTTTCAAATATGAGTACTTTAGAAAATACTTTTAATACTGGACTACCATATTTATCATCTAAAGAAAATACTATAAATAGAGGAGAAATAGGCATACAAGGTTCTAGACCTGCAGAGGTTATAAAACTATGGCTTGGTTTACGTTTTTTAGGTCTCAAAGGAATAGAAAATATATTAAGATCATCAATTAAAAGAAAAGATTTTTTTGTAAAAAATATTAGTAAAAATAAATTTGATATATATTCAGGTCCTCTTCATATTGTTTCATTCTTACCAAATAAACTTGAGCAAAAAGACTCTGATGCATGGACTCAATCTAAAGTAAACGAACTAATTAACAATAATTTTATGCTTTCTAGACCAAAATTTAAAGGTAAATATTTTTTACGGGTTGTTATGGGAAATTACAATACAAAAGATTCTCATATTGAAGAACTTTTGAGACTTCTAGATGCTTAAGTAATGAATATGGGTAGACCAAAAATTATTGCAATAGTAACAGGGTTTATCTCTATAGCTATTTGCATTGCTTATTTACTACTAATAACTATCTTTGATTTCAGAACTTATCTAAATGATCAATTATCGAATTTTACATAGTAAGTGGAGGCAAACTTTTATTTGATTTAAAATACTTTTTTATTTCAATTTTTGAAATAGCTTCTTTAAAGAAGTTGTTTAAAATATCTTCCCTCTTACTTATTTTATATATCTTATCTACTACTTCTTGAATTCCTCCATCACCCCAATCTTGCCCATTATTAAAATATTCAATCAAACTTAGTCCTACTATTCTTATTAACCAGCCTGCTGTTACTGATTGTATAGATTTAGATAATATTATTTTAGTCAAGCTTGTAGCTAAAGCAGGAGAAAGAATTGCTAGACCCCCTTTTAGTATTCCTTGTTTTGCCAATGCGCTTAGCAATGAAGTCGCTAAATCTTTTGCATCTTTTTTTGTAAGCTTTATTTCATATATTTTTGATAATTCCATTATCATTTGAAGGTTTACTGATGTAGTAGTAAGGAAATCAACAGCTGGTAGTGGATTAACTAGGATCACACCTCCTGTTATCCACATATATTTATTTATCACTTTATTTGACATTAAATATCTTTGTTCTTGCACGAAATTTTTACTTTTAATTCCTAACTTATTTGAGCGAAAAAGAATATTATCCGCCAATAATTCTTCACCATTATTATCGAGCGTTTCTATTATTTCTCTAAATAAACTTCCTACCTCAGGGACTAAATATAAAGAATCAGATTTTATATAGGGAGATTGTTGAGATACTGCAATTGTTTGAACAACTGAAATTTTATTTTTTCTAGCGGAGGTTATAGAAATTATATTTTCTCTGATAACGTTATTTTCATCTCTAGACCTCAAATCACATTTATTGAGAACTATTATTATCTTTTTCCGCAATTTTAATAATTCTTTAATTAAATAATTTTCGTATTTATTTATGTCCTGATCTAATACAAAAAGAACTATATCAGAATTTGATGCTTGTATAATTGTTGCTTTTTCTCTTTCTTCTCCTAATTCAGAAGGTTCGAATAAACCAGGAGTATCAACTATATTAATATTTCTTTTTAAGATTGGAATACGAATTTTATAGCTATTAATTTGCTTTGTTGTTCCTATTTTTGCTGAAGTTTGTCCGACAATATTTTTCAATAAAGATCTTGCTATCGATGTTTTGCCTGAGGAACCTGCTCCAAAAAGAGTAACTTTATAATCTCCTGTTTTTAATTGGGACTCTAGTCTATTTTTTTGGTAATTTAATAATTCAACTTTTACTTTATCGTTAATTTTTTTATTAATTTTCTCTACCCCTTCCAAACTTAATTTGGCAGCGCCATATGTATTTTTGAATGAAAGTGTATGTTTTTTATTTTTATATATAACTTTATAAACTATTTTTTTAAATAATTTTTTATCTAAATTATAAAATATATAAATAATTACTATTAAAAATAAAATGGTATAAAAATTTATTATTCTTATAAATGTCGAAAATAAAATATATACAAATAATATTAATGCAATATACTTTATATATTTTAATTTCAAGTAATTCATTTTATCGATTATTTTTAAAGATGTTATAGAGTAAAAAAATAAAACCAATATTAATAGATATATCAGCAGTATTAAATACTGGAAAATTTATAATATTTAAATTTATAAAATCAACCACAAAACCTTTATATATCCTGTCTATACCATTACCAATAGTTCCACCAAGAATAAAGCTATAAGAATATAGATCTATTATGTTTAAGGTATTTTTCCTAAATATTAAATAAATAAGTAAAATTGAAAAAAAAATACTTATTAAAGATAAAAATATTCTACTACCACTAAATATGTTGAATGCTGCCCCGTAATTTTTTACAAAGTCTAATTTGAATAAAAGAAAATCTTTATTAATGAATAATTTATTATTATAAAGCATTAAATATTTCGTAAATTGATCTATTAGAACAATAAAAATACTTAAAGATAAAAAATATAATTTTGTTTTTATTTTAATAATCATTATTTGCTACGTTTTAAACGTTCTATAGGTTTAATAAGTAATAAAAGTGGAAAAAGCATTAAGAAATGATATCCAATCTTACCTAATGAGTATTTCCCTAAATTATAAAAGAATAAATTAAATTGACTGTAAAATATAGTTTGTATGAGGTTGTAAAATATTCCAGTTAAATGCATAGCACCTATTGCTATAAATCCATTTTTTAAAAAGTTTCCAACGTTTATTTTATTTCTAGTATTTAAATTATCGATTATTTTGATTAATGGATAAAAACCTAATAAATAGCCAAAATTTGGAGTAAGCAAATAACCTATTGAACCTCCTTGATGAAAGACAGGAAATATAAATAACCCCAAAATTATATACATAGAAAAAGCTCTGAAAACAACTTTTTTATGAAATATTAGTGTTAATAAAATTATGGTTGGAATTTGCCATGTGATAGGCAACTCAAAGTTATTACTAGATTTATAGATAAAAGGTAGTGGAATATAAACAGGTAACATTGATGATATTACTAGTGATTGAAGACTTACCAGTAACTCAATTAATTTATAAAAATTGAGCATTATTATAAATTCTATTTATAAACTTCTCAATGCAACAATTGGATCTAATTTAGAAGCTCTTTTTGCAGGTAAAACTCCAAAGATTAAACCTATTGATCCTGAAATGATCATGGTGGAAAAGGTAGTTGTAATTCCTACTGATGCAGGAAGTGGTGTTATTAGAGATAAAAGATAAACACCTGATAATCCCGTTGTTGTTCCAATTAATCCTCCAATTGTAGATAAAATCAATGCCTCAATTAAAAATTGAATTAATATATCTGACTGTTTAGCTCCTATTGCTTTTCTAAGTCCAATCTCTTCAGTCCTTTCGCTTACAGATACGAGCATAATATTCATGATTCCTATGCCTCCAACAACTAAAGATACTGCCCCAATACCAGCTAATAAAAACGTAAGTCCACTAGTTATGTTGGTTACTATATTCAGTGCATCTTCTTGTGATCTAACCGCAAAGTCATCATCTCTTATTATTTTATGTCTTTGCCTTAATAAGTTAGTAATCTGAAATTTAGCGGCACTAGTTGCATTTTTGTTAATCGCTTCAACGCTAATAAAGCTTAAACTTACTCCATATGTCGGATCTTTCCCTGTAATTCTATTGACCATGGTGGTTAGTGGAATATAAGCATTTTTGTCTTGATTGCTTCCAAATACAGCTCCTTTTGGTTTTAAAATTCCGATAATTTCATAAGTGTGGTCTTTAATTCTGATTTTTTCTCCAAGAGATGAAGATTTATCTTTGAAAAATTCGTCTTTAAGATCAGGACCTATTACAACATAACTTCTTGCACTATTAACATCACTTTTTGATATAAATCTTCCTTTATCTACTTCAAAGCTTCTTACTTCAAGAAATTCAGGAGTAACTCCAGCAATTGATATATTTAGGCTTTTAGAATTTGATTGTACTATTTCGTTAGCAGAAATTTGAGGAGCTACTTTTTTAACTGTTGGAACTTGATTGCTTATTGCTAATGCATCTTCTAACACAAGGTTTTTAGGAAATGAAATACCTCTTCTTCTTGTGTCATTATTTCCAGGAACAATGAATAATACATTCGCACCTAAATTACTTAATTGGTTTTTTGCTAATGTTTGAGCACCTCTTCCAAGTCCAACAAGTGTAATAACAGATGCATTTCCTATAATAATCCCAAGCATTGTTAACGAACTTCTCAATTTGTTCGAAACTAAGGTTTTTGTGGCCATGCCTAAGGCTTCTTTAATTGATAGATTCCTAGACATATTTATATTTATCTATTGCTTCATCATCATCTTCAATTTGCCCCATGTATATAACACCTTCATTTAGCTGCAGTGTAATAAGGTCGCCATTGCTAATTTGATGATTATCCATATTTTCTAAATTACAAATTGTAGAAATTTTTTTATTATTTTTATTAAATAAATCATAAACATCATTTACATTTTGGTTCGTAACAATACCCGCAATATTTTTACTTTTTGGAATATTTTTCATTAATTCCTCCGGAACAAATAATATTTCTCCTGGACAAATTAGAGACATATCTAGATTATTTTTTATTATTCTTGCTTTACCTGTAACACCGATTTCCCCTATTGAAATTCCTCTTGATACAATCTTTCTTACTAAACCGACTTTTATTAAATCTGTAGAACCGCTAATGCCAGTTAATGTGCCTGCAGTTTGAACTACTAAATCTCCTTGATTTAGGATCCCCATTTCCTGAGCAATTTGCATAGCTAAACTAAATGTTTTAGCAGTTCTTTCATCATTTTTAACTACTATGGGAGTAACACCCCAAACAAGTTGCAATCTTCTCGCTACACTTCTCTCTGTAGTGGTTGCTAGGATAGGTGTTGGTGGTCTGAATTTACTTACATTTCGAGCTGTAGAACCTGATTTTGTTAAAGGGATAATAGCTCCAGCATCAAGTTGTCTAGCTATATTACTTACTGCTGCACTAATAGCATTTGGAATTGTACTAGGTAAGTGGCTTTCAATAGCTTTTAGTGGATAATCTCTTTCAATTCTCCTTGCTATGGTTGCCATTGTTTCTACTGCCTCTACAGGATAATCGCCAACTGCAGTTTCATTTGAAAGCATTACTGCATCTGTTCCATCCAGAATTGCATTTGCAACATCACTAACTTCAGCCCTTGTTGGTCTTGGATTAGAAGCCATAGAATCAAGCATTTGAGTCGCTGTAATTATTGGGATACCTAAGGTATTAGCTTTCCTTATTAATTCCTTTTGTAAAAGGGGAACTTCTTCAGCAGGCATTTCTACTCCTAGATCACCCCTCGCAACCATAACCCCATCACATAAGGGTAATACAGTATCGATCTGATCAATTGCTTCAAATTTTTCTATTTTTGCCACTACAGGAGTTGAATGCCCATTTTTATTTATTAAATCTTTTATCTCGTTTATGTCGGATGGATTTCTTACAAAACTCAGCGCTATCCAATCCACTCCTTCAGATAAACCGAATTTTAAATCCTCTTTATCTTTTTCTGTCAATGCTTTTACTGATAATTGAACATCTGGAAAATTAACACCTTTATTATTTGAAAGAACCCCCCCTACAGTTACAATGCAATCTAAATTATTAGCTTTTTTATCAACTTTTTCTACAATCATTTCTATTTTGCCATCATCTAATAGTATTCTTTTCCCTTGGCTAACTTCTTGAGAAAGTTTGTCGTAGGTTACATTTGCAATAGTATTTGTACATTCAACTTCGTTTGATGTCAGTGTGAATTTATCACCTTTTTTAACTTTTACTGGCCCATCTTTAAAGCGTCCTAATCTTATTTTTGGTCCTTGAAGATCTTGTAATATTCCAATATCTATTTCTAACTTTTTTGATACTTCCCTTATGGTTTTTATTCTCTCGGCATGATCTTTATGATCTCCATGTGAGAAATTTAATCTGAATGTTGTTACTCCAGCTTTAATTAAATTTGTAATTATCTCTTCGGATTGAGTTGCAGGGCCAATAGTTGCTACTATTTTTGTTCTTCTTTTTAAATCAATATTCGACATATATAGATAATATTGCTAGATATAAATAAATTTACCATACCCAAAGTTAGTTATTTAAGTCATGGATTTTAAAACTTATCAGAAAAAAGCTAGAGAAACAGCACAATATCCAGATTTAGGCTCAAATAATATTTATCCAACTCTTGGTTTAGTTGGAGAGGCTGGTGAGGTGGCAGAAAAAGTGAAAAAGGTTATAAGAGATAAAAATGGAATATTTGATAACGAATCAAAATTAGGTATTAAAAAAGAGTTAGGAGATGTTTTATGGTACATATCAAATCTTTGTACAGAATTAAATTTCAATTTAGAGGATGTTGCATTACAAAACCTTGAAAAATTAAAATTAAGAGCTGCCAAAGGAAAGATAAGAGGTTCTGGAGATGATAGATAAGTTTAGCTATAACCTAAGCTTGCATACTGGAGATTTGTAATTAAATTTTGTATAACATTTAGAAGTAAAAAAGCTAATAAGGATGAAATATCAAATCCACCTATTGGAGGGATAATACCTCTAAAAATGTTTAAATAAGGATCAGTGATAGAAGTTAATGCTGATAAAACACCGTTACTCCAATCAATACCTGGAAACCATGTAAGTAAAATTCTTATTATCAATATGAATGAATAAATTGATAAAGTTTGGCCCAGAACTGCAAAAATCTCAGATAACATTATCTTATCGTAATTTACTATATCCTAACATTTAGTTATTATTGCTGCTTATTATTACTGCTTCCTATATTTGTGAGATATTCATTACTTACAGCAAAAGTTTGAAAAAACTTTTCTGATAATGATAACCAATATGATCTACCATCTTTTTGCTTTCGTTTGACGATAAATTTCTTTTCTAATAATTCTTTAATATGATCGTAAGCACCTGAACCTCTAAGAAGTATAAGATCCGATTGTAGGATCTTTTTTTTGATGGCAATAGTAGCCAATGTCCTTAATTCAGATGTTTTCAAATCAGAAGGAAGTAAATCATCAACGAATTCATTAAGACTAGATTTTAGTTCGAGTGAAAAACTGTTATTAACTGCATTTAATTCAATAGCCGAGTTGGGATTAGAGTATTTATTTTTCAGATCTTTAATCGCATCATTTATTGAATTTAAATCAGAATTAGTAATTTCTGAAAGATCCTTTTTTGTTATTGGTCTGCCTTTCAAATATAGAACAGCTTCAACTTTAGTAACTAGATCTATATCAGATATTGGCGTGGTATTTAGATCAGATTGATTGATTTTAATTACCTAAATCTTTCCTAATTTACCTTAAATTTAATCTGATGCACCAAGGAATAATCTATATGTATCGTTTTGAGTTTCATCCCAAAATTTATAGCCTAGTATTCTTACAAATTTATTCCACTCTAAAATTTCATTTTTATCGATTAAAACTCCAATAACAATTTTCCCAACATCAGCTCCATAATTCCTATAGTGAAATACGCTTATAGACCAATTAGATTTCATATTATTTAAGAAGTTTATTAATGCGCCAGGCCTTTCAGGAAACTCAAATCTGTATAAAAGCTCAACAAAGTTTCTATTATTCATTTCTTTAAAATTCTTAGGCAATCTTCCACCTACCATATGTCTTAGATGATTTTTAGATAATTCATCATCACTTATGTCTATAAATGAGTATTCAGAATTTCTAAATACATTTAAAAGCTTTTTTTTATCATTTAATCCATAAACTTGAACTCCTACAAAGATCTGTGCATTCTTAGAATTCGACATCCTGTAGCTAAATTCAGTTAAATTTCTATTATCAAGTAACTTGCAAAAATCAATTAAACTTCCAGCACGTTCAGGAATTTCAACAGCCATCATTACTTCTTTACACTCTCCAAGTTCTGCTCTTTCAGCGACAAATCTAAGCCGCTCAAAATTCATATTTGCACCACATGCAATCGCAACCATTTTTCTATTTGAATATTTCGAATTTAAAATATCTTTTTTCATCCCTGCAATTGATAATGCTCCTGCAGGCTCAAGTATTGATCTAGTATCCTCAAAAACATCTTTTATAGCTGCACATATTTCATCAGTATTAACGGTAATCATCTTATCTATATATTTTCTGCCAATATCAAAAGTATTTTTACCAATTTTTTTAACCGCCACTCCATCTGCAAATTGACCAACAGAAGATAATTCCACAATTTTTGATTCTTCCAAAGATTTTGTCATAGCGTCTGCATCTTCAGGCTCTACACCAATTATTTTTACTTCGGGCCATATTTTTTTAATATACAATGAAATTCCTGATATCAATCCACCACCACCAACAGCAATATAAATTGCATAGGGTTTTTCCTTTAGTTGCTGTTCAAGTTCAATAGCTATGGTTCCTTGTCCTGCTATTACATCTGGATCATCAAAAGGATGAATAAAACATAAATTTCTTTCATGGCTAATCCTTATTGCTTCTTTGTAAGTTTCATCATAATTATCGCCAAATAATATAACTTTTGCTTTTAACTTTTTCACAGCATTAACTTTTACAAGAGGTGTTGTAATGGGCATTAATATTGTCGCTTGGCAATTTAGCTTGAGAGCACTAAGAGCAACACCTTGAGCATGATTACCAGCACTTGAAGTAATTACTCCCTGAGAAAGCTGAGAATTGGTGAGCTTACTCATTTTGTTATATGCACCTCTTACTTTGAATGAAAATACATCTTGAAGATCTTCTCTTTTTAGAAAAACTTCATTATTAAGTGTATTACTTAAATTATGAGCTTTTTCTAGGGGCGTTTTTTTTGCTACTTCATAGACTTCAGCTTGAAGTATTTTTTCAAAATAATCATTCATATATATATTTTTAGCATTAATTATTAATCTAATAAAACATTACATGATCTATTTCCAAAAAAATACTCATTTTGCACCTTGACGTTTTAGATTAGATAGATACCAATTTTTGTTAAATGCTTTTAAGTGAGTTAAGTCATCCTAATCAACTTCATGGCTTAACAGTTTCACAATTAGAGGAAATTGCTTGTCAAATTAGAGAAAGACACCTTCAAGTAGTATCTACTAGCGGTGGACATCTTGGCCCTGGTTTAGGTGTAGTTGAGCTTACATTAGCTTTATATCAAACTCTTGATCTGGATTTCGACAAAGTTGTTTGGGATGTAGGACATCAAGGTTATCCTCATAAATTAATAACAGGACGTTTCAGTCAATTCGATTCACTAAGACAACAAAATGGAGTAGCTGGATATCTAAAAAGAAGTGAAAGTAAATTTGATCATTTTGGTGCTGGACATGCAAGCACTTCTATTTCTGCTGCTTTAGGAATGGCAATAGCAAGAGACAGAAAAGGTGAGAATTATAAATGTGTTGCTGTTATTGGAGATGGAGCATTAACTGGAGGAATGGCATTAGAAGCTATAAATCATGCAGGACACTTACCAAATACTCCTTTAGTTGTTGTATTAAACGATAATGATATGTCTATTTCACCTCCAGTTGGAGCCCTTTCATCTTACTTAAATAAGGTAAGAGTTAGTCCTCCATTGCAATTTTTATCCGATAGTGTTCAAGAAAGTGTAAAAAATATTCCCTTAATTGGGAAGGATCTACCAGAAGAATTGAAAAATATTAAAGGAAGCGTTAGACGATTGGCTGTGCCTAAGGTTGGTGCTGTTTTTGAAGAACTTGGATTTACATATATGGGACCAATTGACGGTCATGATATTGGAAATTTAGTTAATACTTTTAACGCTGCTCATAAACTTAAAAAACCTGTACTTGTTCATGTTGTCACAACAAAAGGGAAGGGTTATCCTTATGCAGAAGCTGACCAGGTAGGATATCATGCACAGTCTGCATTTGATCTGACTACTGGGAAATCTATTCCATCAAAGAAACCTAAGCCTGTTAGTTACAGTAAAATATTTGGTCAAACGTTATTGAAAATATGTGAACAAGATAGCAAAGTCGTTGGCATTACAGCTGCAATGGCCACAGGAACTGGTTTAGATATATTGCAAAGAAATATTCCTGACCAATATATCGATGTAGGAATAGCAGAACAACATGCAGTTACTCTTGCGGCAGGAATGTCCTGCGATGGTCTTAAACCTGTTGTTGCTATTTATAGTACTTTTCTTCAACGTGCTTTCGATCAATTAATTCATGATGTAGGGATACAAAATCTACCTGTATCATTCGTACTTGATAGAGCGGGGATAGTTGGTGCCGACGGTCCTACTCACCAAGGTCAGTACGATATCAGTTATATGAGATCTATACCTAATTTCGTATTGATGGCCCCAAAAGATGAGTCTGAATTACAGAGAATGTTAATAACTTCAATAAACCATAACGGTCCTACAGCACTAAGAATACCCAGAGGTTCTGGGTTAGGAGTGGCTGTAATGGATGAGGGTTGGGAACCTTTAAATATAGGCGAAGCTGAAATACTTGAAGAAGGAGAAGATATTTTAATTATTGCTTATGGATCAATGGTTGCATCAGCTATTGAAACAGCAAAAATCCTAAAAAATATGAACATTAATCCATGTATTGTTAATGCAAGATTTGTGAAACCTCTAGATAAAAATCTTATTATGCCTTTAGCAAGTAGGATTCAAAAAGTTGTAACTATGGAAGAAGGGACTTTAATAGGTGGATTTGGTTCCGCAATAGTTGAATTATTTAACGATAATGAAATAAACATTCCTGTATACAGAATAGGTATCCCAGATGTTTTAGTTGATCATGCTTCACCTGACCAGAGTAAAGAAAAATTAGGACTTATGCCTGATCAGATGGCAGATAAAATTGTTAAGAAATTTAAGTTAGATAATTAAAAATTTAATAAATAAATTTTTATAAAACACCACGTGAGGCTAATCCCAAGATTGCTCCAATTCCGAAAATATGACCTAGGCAATTAGCACCTACAACTGATGCGTGACTTAGACCACCATAGAATTTTGAATTAGGTATTTCAAAACCTTCATTAGGTTTTCTTATTGTTGCTCTAGCAATTGCATAAGCAAAAACATTACATGCAATCATTACGACGGCACACTTTGGAGACCAAGAAAAAGTTGCTGGATCTGCAGCTGCAAATAATGTAGTAAACATAAAAAATCGTTATTTTTATATATTCTCTAATACTTTTACCTAAAAAACACAAAATTGTAAAAGGTCTTAAGAGTTGTTTACTTGTAAGCTATTTAACAACTTTATAAATCCAAACAAAATAACAAAATCACTTAGAGTAAGGAAGGATTCTGCAAAGCCATGCAGGAAGTCAACCTCAACTAGAGTTTTATCATAGTAATTTAGTGTGAAGATAGATACCAATATAGTTATGAATACGAATAAAACAGTTAGGGAAAATCCTGTTTTTACAAAAATATTAACAGATTGGATTTTATATAAGTAAAACAAAAATATTGCATATGGAATTATTGATACTGCGAACAATAATGTGTTATCAATTGAACCTAATATTTCTATAAATCTAAAAAATAAATCATTCATAAGTCTCTTTCCCTTTAAAAATTATTATTGCAGCTAAGGCTAATGTTGAATTTCCTATAAATGTAAATATTCCTTGAAGTGAGACTAGACCGTAAAGATTATCTTGGTTGTCATAGATATGCCATGTGATCGCACACATAGCACCTATTAAGTTTGGGACCATAGCAAGGCTTAACCAAAAAAATAAATTATATTTTTTATATGTAGAAATTTTGTTTATTACTAATATGGCAGAAATCCATTCTATTACTGATGAGATATGTATTAACCAAGTTCCAAATGATAATTCGTGCAAAATTTTATATTTTTTTCTTTAAAACGTTGAGAACTTCTTTCGCATGATTTATAGGTAAAACACTTATCCATCTATAAGAAATTTTCCCATCTGGAGAAATCAAAAAAGTATTTCTATCTGAGAATGGAGGAATCCAGGAACCATATTTATCACTAATAATTCCGTTAGGATCAGATAATAAAGTGTAGTTTATGGATTTCTCGCTGCAGAAACTTTCATGAGAATCTTCATTATCAGCGCTAATGCCTAGAATTTCGGCATTATATTTTGAAAAATCTTTTTTTAATTCCGAAAAACCTTTAGCTTCAAGAGTGCAACCTGCTGTAAAGTCTCTTGGATAAAAATATATAACTAGCCACTGACCTTCAAAATCACTTAATCCCCATGTCTTTTTTGTTTTTATGTTTTTATTAAATCCTCTTAACTGAAAGTTAGGAGCATAATCACCTACTTCAGGAGCAAAATCAAAAGATAAGGCTGAATTACAATTAAATAAAAGAATAAATGGTATCAATATACTTACAACTAAATTTCTCATCAAATTTAGAATTTTTTTAAATCAACTCCATTTGATTTAGCAAATTTATCTAAACCTACTTTTTGTATAGACTTAAGAGCTTTGGTACTTATTTTTAAATTTACCCATTTTTTGCCCTCTTCCCACCATAGTCTCCTTTTTTGGAGATTAACTTGTTGCAATTTTTTTGTACGAATATGTGAGTGACTCACTGCCATCCCGTTATTAGCTTTTGCACCAGTCAGTTCGCAAACTCTTGACATATTTATTGAGTTATAACTTTAAAAAATTCTAACACATGACTCAATTTGTTGAATTAAGTAATTCTGAAATTAATTCAGCATTATTATTTTGTAAATTAATTATCTGTTCTTGATCTAATCCACCAACGGAAAGCTTGGCCATATCGTAAACATGATTTGCAATTTTTGATGCCAATGGATTCTCGAAAGGATCTTTTTCATCAATAATTATTTTGTTTCCTGTAATTTTATTAAGACCAACAATAAGTGGATGTTCTTTGTTAATTAAGAGGACATGATATTCAGGTAAGCCAGGCATCTTTTGTTCCATGTAAGCTCCCATATCATTAATTCTTCTCATTTGTTCTGGAAGCAAGATCATCGCTGGTGGAGCATCTTTACTTGAAAGTGACTGCACTTTAACTGTTACTTTCTCATTATTAAGGGCCTTAACTATCGTATCTCTAAGATTATCTGTATTTGATTTGCCATCCTTATCTACAATTTCTTTTGATTCTTTATCTTCTAGTTCATTTATTTCTGAATCTACTCTTTGGAATTGATAATCTTCATTTTTACTTTCCAACCATGGAAGAAATTGTGCGTCAATTAAGGGATCTGATTTAATAACTTCTTTATTATCAGATAAACAGATATTTAATGCACTAGACTGCGCAATCAAATCTGAACAGTAAATTATTTTTTTAGAATCAGTTAATTTATTTCGTTCTTTGTAATTTGAGAGAGTTGTGAAATATTTATCATTGGACTTGATGAGGGATTTATTTTCAATATCTTTAGTAACGTCTTTATCTGAATTTATTATTGTTTCGAAAATTATACTGTTATTGACTAAATCAGCAAACTTTTCATCTTCGATAGCACCAATTTTAATAAAAGCAGAGATTGAATCCCAAATTTCTGCATAAAATTCTGGAGAATTTTTTATCAAATCCTTCAGTTTATTAGCGATTTTTTTTGAGATAAATGATGATATAGACCTTACTTTTCTATCTGTTTGTAATGCACTTCTACTAACATTTAGTGGTATATCTGTAGAGTCAATAACTCCTCTAAGAGGTAAAAGGTATTTTGGTACTATCTCTTTAATTGAATCGCTTACAAATACTTGATTGCAAAATAGTTTTATTTCTCCTTTTTCCCAATCAGCTCTACCTGACAACTTTGGAAAATACAATATCCCTTGTATGTCATATGGATAATCTGTGTTTAGATGAATCCATAACAGTGGGTCTCCCTGGAAAGGATAAAGGTATTTATATAACTCAATATAATCTTCATCTTTTAATTCACTAGGTTGTTTTCTCCAAGGAGGATTTTTCTTATTAATTGCCTCTCCTTCTAATAAGACATCTATTGGCATAAAATCACAATATTTTTTTATTAGTAATTTAATCCTTTCAGGCTCGATAAACTCTTTTTCTTCTTCAAGTAGGTGAAGAATAACATCTGTGCCAATTGTCTCTCTTTGTGATTCCTCTAACGTGAAATTTGGCGATCCATCACAAGACCATTTGAAAGCTTTTGATTCCCCAATTGCCGACTTAGTTAATATATCAACTCTATCTGCCACCATGAAACTTGAATAAAAACCTAGTCCAAAATGACCTATGAATTCATCATTATCTTTTTTGTATTTTGTAAGGAATTCTTCAGCACTAGAAAATGCAACTTGATTTATGTACTTCTTAATTTCTTCATCATTCATTCCAATTCCATTATCGGAAATTGTTAACGTATTTTTTTCACGGTTAATTGTTATTTTTACTTGAGCTTCCTCAGTATTCTCGCAATCACCTGCAATAGAGGCCATTCTTCTTTTACTAATTGCGTCAACTCCATTACTAACAAGTTCTCTTAAAAAGATTTCATGGTCAGAATATACTGCCTTCTTGATAATTGGGAAAATATTTTCGGTATTTATACGAATTTTGCCTTTTTCCATTTAAAAAAAATCAAACATATTAAATCTTATTTCTTAAAAACTAGTTAATCAAGTTTAATAAGGAGTATTGTCCGAACAATATATGAATTTAAAAGTTAAATAAATTTTTTAAAGGTTTTATTTAACCCACAAAATCTCACTACAATTATTTTCTTTCATAATTTGATTGGCTTTAGCCAAGTCATCACATGGATTTAAATGTAAGACAGCAATATTTCCTTTTTTCTGTTGTACTTTTTGTTCATTCATACCTTTTTCTAACAAATAAGAATCTTTAAACATCAATAAAATCCTTTTTTTATCTGTCTTTTCTTCCTTAATTAAATTTCTTAAAATGTCTACTGAAATTATAAATCCAATACCATTGAATATTTTCTCCTTAGGACTAAATGATCTTACTAACTCATCATATCTGCCACCTTTTGCAATGACGCTTTTATTTTTACCATTATCCCCTATTAGTTGAAAAACTATTCCTTCATATAAATTCAGGTGAGGTTGAAAAGTGGGATCAAGTTGTAATTTAACACCATATTTATTTGATATTTTTGATAATGTTTCAAATAAAAAATTTAAGTCATCTAATATTTTACTAGTACCATATATAGTTTTTAATTTTTTTAATATTGCAATTGGCTCTCCTCGTGTGAATAAAAGATCTTTAAGAATATATTTATCATCTTCATTTATTCCTAATTTAGATAAATTATCTTGATCAAAATCAACCAGACTTTTCTTGATTTCTTCAAAATTATTATTCTTATATTTATTCAGTATCAAGTCCATTATTTTTGTGGTGCTTACTAGTAGAAATAAATTACAACCATCCTTCAAATTAATATTATCGATTGAATCAAACAAAATATTAATAACTTCAATTTCTGGGTATTTTGTATCATATCCAATTAATTCAATTCCACTCTGCAATTTTTCATGTAAGTTAAATGAATTTTCATTAGTTTGTTTTTTATCAAAAACCATTCCGTTAGTGAATAATCTTATAGGTCTTTTCTTATTTATTAGTCTAGTAGATGACAATTTAACAATTGATGTTGTCATTTCTGGCCTAAGACATAATGAATTATTACTTACTATTCCTACAACCTGATTTTCGTCAATAATGCCACGGCCTTTTATCGTCTCTAAAGTATTTATAAATGAGGGTGAAACCTCTTCATATCCCCATAGTTTATAAATACTATTTAGATTATTTATGATGTTTGAGTTATTTTTTACATCGACTAATTTAATTTCCTTTATATCTGTCATCTTAATATTTAACTTATTTTAGGTATAGAGATTTTTTTTAAATGGATAAACTTTATCTAGTTCATTTTTTAATTCATTCTCAAGGCTGGGAGAACAAGCTAAAATTCTTCCTGAACTTAAATTAAATTGGCCTGATGGATAATCAGAAATAATACCACCAGCCTCTTTAACAATAATAGCACCGGCCGCTAGGTCCCATACCTCCAATCCTCTTTCCCAATATCCATCTACCTTACCTGCCGCAACAAATGCGAGATCAACTGCTGCTGCTCCTCCTCTTCTAACACCTCTAGTTTTATGTGTTAAATAACAAAATTCAGCATAATTATTATCCTCTGTCTCAAATCTGTCATAAGAGAAACCAGTTACAAGTAGACTATCAGAAAGATTAGAGGGATTCGACACTTTAAGTTCACTATCATTGCAGAATGAGCCTAAACCTATACAAGCTGAATATAGTTCATTTAAATAAGGTACTGATATAGCTCCTATAATTGGCTTATTTTTATATACAAGACCAATAGAAGTCCCAAAGAAAGGATATCCATGGGAATAATTTGTTGTACCGTCTAATGGATCTATACACCACGTTAATTCCGAAGATTTGGTTAATTTACCCGATTCCTCTGCATTTATAGATATATTTGGTGTCTCTTCTAATAAATATTCTTTTATTTTATTTTCAACTTCCAAATCTACATTGGTAACAAGATCACCCTTCCTACCTTTTGATGATATTTTCTGAATTTTATTGTAATTAATTTTTAGAATTTCATTACCAATTTGAGCGGAGTTCTTTGCTATATCATACAAAGTGGATAAGTTAAATTGATTAGCAATTTTCTCTATTTCATTTAATTCAAACATGATAGTTAATCTTCCTCAAACTCCCAAGGTGGCGCAACTCTTGTATTACCTCTGCCAAAAAATTGTCCAAATTGTAAATCATAAACTTCATCTTCATATGTAGTCTCTACCTCAAGATCTGAAGTTGCTTTAGCGACACAAAGTAGAGCATAACCTTTATCTTTTAAGGCTTGAGATACGCCCATGGCTTCAGGTTGTTGCAAACTACCAGATTTTATCTTAACCGCACAACTTGTACAGCAACCATTTCTACATGAAAATTCAAGTTTAAACCCTTTCTTTTCAAATTGTTTAAGTATGTAATCATCACTATTAACCTGTTCTTGGTAAACCTTTCCGGTTTCCTTATTTTTAATCGTGACTGTGAAAGTCTTGTTCAAATAACTTTCCTCTAAAATGGGATGATCAAGGGGTAAAATGGTTATCTTGGGAGAGGTGGCCGAGTGGTTGAAGGCGCAGCACTGGAAATGCTGTATAGGGGCAACTTTATCGAGGGTTCGAATCCCTCTCTCTCCGTTTTATATTAGTTTATTTTGGTTAACTACATCAAATCTTTGTCTGTAAAGAATGTTTTAAAATAAATAGTAAACTAATTGACAAGTTATAAATAATCTTATTTTTTTAAATTAAGTTGAAAATATTTGATTTTTACTATTATATGTAGATATCTAAGATAAAAATTAATTAAATTATTAGTAAATTTTGCTTTAATTTAGCAATCTAAAATCATGGGGCAAATAGTTGGAATTGATTTAGGTACTACTAACTCTGTTGTCGGAGTTATAGAAGCTGGTCGTCCTATTGTTATTGCAAATTCTGAGGGCTCCCGAACTACACCTTCAATAGTTGGATTTACAAAAGACAAGGAAATAGTAATAGGAGAGCAAGCGAGAAGGCAGCTTGTTCTAAATCCTAAGAATACCTTTTATAACTTAAAAAGATTTATTGGTAGTGACTGGGATGAGTTGGATGAGAATAGTATTTCTGTTCCTTATAACGTAAAGGCTAATACCAATGGTAACGTTAGGGTTCTTAGTCCAAATACAGAAAGAGAGTATGCACCAGAAGAATTAGTGAGCTCATTGATTAGAAAATTAATTAATGATGCTGAAACATATCTAGGAGATACTGTTGATTCTGCAGTAATTACTGTCCCTGCCTACTTTAATGAATCTCAAAGACAAGCTACAAAGGATTCTGCAATATTAGCTGGTATTAAAGTAGATAGAATTCTAAATGAACCTACTGCTGCAGCTCTAGCTTATGGTTTTGAAACTCAAAACGATACAT
>JFLG01000075.1 GCA_000634735.1 Prochlorococcus sp. scB241_528N17
TTATTCCAAATGATTTTGCTTCGATATATGAAGTAATACATAGAAGGTTTAAAAAATGGTCAATATTTAAAAAAAATGGAGGAGATTTTTCAATATTAAATGATAAAACGAATAGTAAATTAGACAATGTACTTCTATCAGATTGGCCTGATTTAATAATGATTGATGGAGGAAAAGGACAGTTAAATGCAGCTCTTAAAGCATTAAAAGAATTAAATCTTGAGGAAGAAGTAACTATATGTTCATTAGCA
>JFLG01000076.1 GCA_000634735.1 Prochlorococcus sp. scB241_528N17
TTCATTAGCAAAAAAAAATGAAGAAATATTTATTCCAAACTTTACTAAGTCTCTTGAAACTGATGAAAATCAAAAAGGTGTTCTTCTATTAAGAAGGGTAAGAGATGAAGCACATAGATTTGCATTATCTTTTCATAGAGACAAAAGATCAAAGAGGATGAATAGATCTCAATTGTCCCAAATCAGTGGATTAGGGCCATCAAGAATAAGAGAATTGCTTGAGCATTTTAAATCAATAGACGCGATAAGAATAGCTAGTAAAGAGGATTTATCAAAAGTTAAAGGACTTGGAAAAAATTCAGTAAATGATATTTATGAATATTTTAACGAGTTATAAATATTAATTAATTTTTGAAAAATAGATTTCTTGATATTGTTAAATATAACTATATTAAAAATATATATTTTTAAATTAATCTACTAATTTGGCAGCTGAAGCATATCTCTGGTTTAAATCACTTCACATTATTGGTGTAATCGTTTGGTTTGCGGGACTTTTTTATTTAGTAAGACTTTTTATATATCATGAAGAATCTAAAAATATGGATAATGAATTAAAAATTGCCTTCAATAAACAATACACCTTGATGGAAAAAAGGCTGGCGAATATAATCACAACACCTGGGATGATATTAGCTTTAAGTATGGCTATATGCATGGTTATTATGCAACCAAGTTGGTTAAGTGAGAAGTGGTTGCAAATTAAAATTTCTTTTGTTTTAGGATTAGTAATTTATCATTCTTATTGTTATAAAATAATGTATTCATTACAAAATGGTACTTCAACCATTTCAGCAAAAAACCTTAGATTATTAAATGAATTGCCTACATTATTATTATTTATAATTGTACTTTTAGTTATTTTTAAAAATAATTTCCCAACTAGTGTTGCTACATGGAGCGTTGTTGGACTAATTATTTTCATGTTGGGATCAATACAATTATATGCAAAGATTAGAAAGAAAAATGAGAATTCATTACGTAATGAATAGGGAAGACTTAGTAAAATTAACTTCCAATATTAATAAAAATAGTTGTCCTAAAAATATTAATTTTCACTGTCATACAAAATTTAGTGATGGAAGTCTAGAACCATGTGAACTTTTAGAACAAGCTTATAAAAATAACTTGAAATTTTTATCAATTACTGATCATCATACAATTAAAGCTCATGAATATATAAAAAAAAATAATATACTCAAAAATTATCCTAAAGATTCTTTTACATTAATTTCGGGAATAGAAATTAATTGTTTGATTCTAGGATGTTTAGTACATGTAATTGGATTGGGAATAGATATAAAAAGTAAATACCTAAATCCCTACATCCTTGGAGAGTCTCCAATAGGTAGTGATTTAAATATTAAATCAGTTATTAAGGCAATAAATTTAGCTGGTGGTTTATCATTTCTCGCACATCCAGCGAGGTACAGGATTCCCTTTTATAAATTAATTCCAGAGGCCAAAATACAAGGTATTGATGGAATAGAGGTTTGGTACGATTATGAACTTAATGAAGTATGGAATCCTAGTTTATTTGTATGTTCAGAAATAGATAAATTAGCAGATAAATATTCATTGCTAAAAACATGCGGAACAGATAGTCATGGATTTTCGCTATTAGGTAGATAATTCAGAATTCGTTTTTTTCAATTATTGAATCAGTATTAATAATTATATTCTTTAAATTTTCATTGACATCTGATGAACAATTATTCCACATTTTTCTATTGACAATTTCAAGAAATCTTTGTGCAATATCTCTTAAAGCCCATGGATTATTATCTAGAAAGAATTTCCTAAGATCCAGATCACATAACCATGATTTATAAACTTCCTCATAACACCAATCTGAGACTACTTCTGTAGAAGCATCAAAAGCATATAAGTAATCTAGTGTAGCTGAAAATTCAAAAGCTCCTTTATAACCATTATCCTTCATTCCATTTATCCATTTAGGGTTAAGTATTCTTGATATAACAACTTTATTAATTTCATCTTGTAATTTTGAAATTTTAGATAATCCAAATTTTGATAAATCACCATGATACATTTCAGGTAATTTACCACTCAATTTTTTTACTGCTGAAGATAATCCACCCTGAAACTGATAATAATCATCAGAATCTAAAATATCATGTTCCTTATTGTCTTGGTTATGAACAACTAACTGCACATTTTTAAGAGCATTTTCTAATGATTTTTTATCCTCTATAGGTTCGAGATTATCACTGTAAATCCACTTACTCCAATTAAGAAAAGATTCTCCAAAATCATCAATATTTTCCCAATTAGAATTTGAAATTAGTTCTTGCAGACCAGCTCCATATGAACCTGGCGCTGAGCCAAATATTCGATTAATTGAATCACCATCCCTTGATGCCCCAGCAAGAGGGTTAAATTTATCATCCTCATTAAGATTAGAAACAAGATTTATTGCTTTAGAAGTTAATTTAACTAACTGAGGAAAGGCATCTCTAAACATTCCCGAGATCCTTAATGTAACATCAACCCTTGGTCTTTCGAGAACAGATAAAGGAATGATTTCTAGATCAACTACTCTTCTTGAAGGCCCATCCCAAATAGGCTGTACACCTAATAAATATAGTATTTGACAAATGTCTTCACCACCATTTCTCATTGTGGATGTTGCCCATACAGATATTGCAATATTTTTTAAATCTTCTCCATTATCTTGTTTGTATAAATCAAGTATTTGGGAAGCGGACTGACAACCAACACTCCATGCTGATTCAGTTGGCAGTCCTCTCGAATCAACTGAAAAGAAATTTTTACCAGTGGGTAAAGTTTCCGTTTTACCTCTCGTAGGGGCTCCAGATGGACCACTTTTTACATATTGTCCATTTAATGAATTAATAAATGATAATTTCTCATTATATGAAGAATTAATGATTGGATATAGAATCTCTTTTTTTAATAATAAAAAATACTTATTATGTTTTTTTTCATTAAAGAAATAGTCTATTATTTTCTGATTTTTATATTTTTCTAGATTTTTTATATTGGTATTCTTTTTGTAAAAAAACAAATATATTAAATACTTTGCTTGTTGTTCCAAAAAATCAATAGCCATTCTAAAATTTAAAATGTTTTTGTTGGAAAAAGTTAAAAATATTTTTTTATCCTTTTCACTTAACATTTGATCATATTGATTTGTCCAAGGATTCAAATCTAGTTTTAAATGTTTTGCTATATATTGAATAACACCAATTCGGTTGTCATTTGGTACTCTAGCAATACACAAGAATAAATTTATTTCATTAATGTCATTCTGCCTATTGCCAAAAATATGCAAACCTGTCCTAATTTGAGATTCTTTAATTTTGCAAAGAAAGGAATCAATTTCTTCTATTTGATTATTTTTATTTTTTAAAATAATTTCGCTAAAATCTTTTTTGATTAATTCAAAAATGGATTTTTCTATTATTTCAATCCGATTAGAATTTAATAATTTTGCTTCAAAATATTCGTCTAAATAATTTTCTAATATTGAATATTTTCCATATAATTCTGACCTATCTAAAGGAGGGGTTAAATGATCAATAATTGTTGCTGCAGTTCTTCTTTTAGCTTGGGATCCTTCTCCAGGATCATTTACAATAAAGGGATATATGTTTGGTATTGCTGGACAAATAATATTTGGAAAACATTTATTGCTGAGACCTATAGATTTACCAGGTAACCATTCAACAGTCCCATGTTTACCAATATGACACATAGCATTAGCATTAAAAACTTTTTCAATCCAAAAATATTGTGCTAAATATCTATGGGGAGGTGGAAGATCGGGAGAATGAATATCTCTATCAGTGAAAGCGTCATAACCTCGTTGGGGTTGAATCAATAATGTTATTTTTCCAAATCTAATACCATTTATTGAGAACCCTTTTTTATCTAGATCGATCGCATCAGATGGTTTACCCCAACGACTAACAATAATATTTTTGGGATCAAGTTCTAAATAATTCCAATATTTTAAATATTCACTAAGTGGTAAGTAATCTAATGGTTTATTATTTTGAGATTCAATATCATTAGTTCTAGTTTTTATAAGCATTGACATTAATTCCGAAGAATCTTGAGGATAATTACAAGATCCAAGGTCATAACCTTCTTCTTTTAACCAATTAAGAATATTTATTATTGAAGATGGTGTATTTAAACCAACGCCATTACCGATTCTTCCGTTCTTTAATGGATAATTACTTATTACTAAACAAATTCTTTTATCAAAATTATTAAGTTTCTGAAGTTTTACATAATTTGTTGCAAATTTTGTAATCCATTGAATACCTACTTGATCAGCTTTGTAACTAGTTATTTCACTATATAGTGAATTTTTCTTAGAAATTATTTCCTTAAATGCTGAAGGACAGGTAGTAATTCTTCCATCAAATTCGGGAATAATTATTTGCATTAATAGATCAGATGAATTCATGCCAATAGAAGAATTTAACCACTTTCTTCTTGATCTATTAGAAGAAAGAAGCTGTAAAATTGGAATTTTAAGAGAAGTAAAAATATTTGTTGAATTTTCAATTAAATCGTTATTTTTGATTTGAGATGAAGAAAATGAAGTTGTGGTAATTATTAGTTTAATATCTTCTTTTTTAAAAATGTCTATTAATTTCTTCTGAATAATATGATCTTTTAGTGTTGAAATAAAAAATGTTTTAGGAGATAATCCGCATTTTCTTAATTGCAAATT
>JFLG01000077.1 GCA_000634735.1 Prochlorococcus sp. scB241_528N17
TCTTAATTGCAAATTAAGTTTTTCGTTTACTTCAATTTCATTAGCCAAAAAAAGTGATTTATAGGATATTATTCCTATCTTTTCGCCTTTTTCATTTTTCCAATCATGTAAATAGGGATCTGCATAAAAAATAATATTCAAAAAATCATCAGGAATTAATTTTTCATCTACAACTAAATAATTTAAACAATTAAGAAACTTTCTATAATTATCCAGACCTCCAGATCTTAGTAATCTAGAAATATTTAATGCAATATTTTTATCTATACTACTTATCTCACATAAGGAAATTTCTTGATCAATGGTACCTGATAGAATTACTAACTTCCTTTTTTTATTAACTGCTTGCCAATTTAAAAGTTGTTCAATTCCATAGTTCCATGTACCTTTATCTCCAAATATTCTAAGTACGACAACTTTTGCATAATTTATTGTTTTTAATAAATAATTATCTATTTGAGCTGAGGAATTTAAATTAGAAATTTCTAAAGCTCTTATATTATTTTTTAATGAAGCAAATTCTTCTTCTAACAATAAGTTTGATATAAGATTTAAATCAGCCTTGACACTTGTTATGAAAATAAAATCTGCGGCTGGTTGCTCAATTAAATCATCCTTATTCTTTTCATTTCCTGCTATATTTAATATCCTGTGCATTTTTATATATAAATAAGGTTTAGAATACGTAAGTAGGATAAAACAAGTTTACCTTAATTAAATAAATTAAATATGCATGAATTTCTTCCATACGCCTGGTTCGAAGGTAAATGTATTCCATTTAAAGAAGCAAAAATATCAATAGCTACTCATGCACTACATTACGGTACTGCAGCATTTGGAGGAATGCGAGCGATACCTAACCCAACAAACAAAGAAGAATTCCTTTTGTTTAGAACTGATAAACATATAAAAAGATTATCTCAAAGTGCAAAATTACTCTTAACTGAAATCTCTGAAGAATATATTTTTAAAGCCTTAGAAGAAGTTATAAAAAGAAACAAGCCAGAAAAACCTATTTATATAAGACCATTTGTTTATACAAGCGATTTAGGTATAGCGCCAAGGTTACACAATATTGAAACAAATTTCTTTATTTATTGTATTGAACTAGGAGATTATCTATCCCCAGATGGTGTTTCTTGTAGAATGAGTAGTTGGACAAGACAAGAAGATAGATCTCTCCCTTTAAGAGGAAAAATAAGTGGAGCATATATTACTAGTTCGTTAGCCAAAACAGAAGCTAGTTTATCGGGTTTTGATGAGGCCCTGCTATTAAATTCAGGTGGTAAGGTGAGCGAAGCTAGTGGTATGAATTTATTTATTGTAAGGAATGGAGACTTAATCACTCCTGGTGTTGATCAAGATATCCTTGAGGGGATTACTAGAGCTAGTGTAATTGAATTAGCAAAATCATTTGGAATAAATGTAATTGAGAGGCCTGTTGATAAAACAGAATTATTAATAGCAGATGAAGTTTTTCTAACTGGTACAGCAGCAAAAATTACACCAGTTAAAAAAATTGAATCAACTGAATTAAATGTTGAAAGACCAATAATGAATAAATTAAAAAGTAAGCTTATAGAAATAACAGAAGGGCGTTCTCAAGACTATGATAATTGGGTAACAAGAATTTCACTAAAATAAATTAATTTTTACCTAAAAATGGAATCTTTCAGAACCTATCTAAATAGAGATGAAAAACCATTAATTATTTTTGACGGAGGTACTGGAACATCTTTTCAGAACTTAAATCTTACTGCAGATGACTTTGGAGGAAAAGAATTAGAGGGATGTAATGAAAACCTTGTTTTATCATCACCAGAGGTAGTTGAGAAGGTTCATAATTCATTTTTAGAAGCAGGTTGTCATGTTATAGAAACTAATACATTTGGAGCCTCATCAATAGTTCTTGATGAATATGATATTGCGGATAAGGCTTATGAGATAAATAAAAATGCGGCATTCATAGCAAAAAAAGCTGTTGCCAAATACTCATCAGTTGATAAACCGAGGTTTGTAGCAGGTTCAATTGGGCCAACAACTAAATTACCAACCTTAGGACATATAGATTTTGATGAATTAAAGCAATCATATAAAGAACAAATTTATGGTCTTATAGATGGAGGAGTTGATCTTCTTTTGATTGAAACTTGTCAGGATGTTTTACAAATTAAATCTGCCTTATTAGCATCAAAAGAAATTCTTGAAAGTAAAAATATTGATATACCTTTAATGGTATCTATAACAATGGAAACAACAGGTACTATGCTTGTTGGATCTGATATTGCTTCTGCATTAACAATATTAGAGCCATTTAATATAGATATCCTTGGACTTAATTGTGCAACTGGTCCTGAGCAAATGAAGGAACATATTAAATATTTGTCTGAAAATTCACCCTTCGCTATAAGCTGTATTCCCAATGCAGGTCTTCCTGAAAATATTGGTGGTTTAGCTCATTATAGATTAAAGCCAATAGAATTAAAGATGCAGTTAATGAATTTTATATATGACTTTAATGTTCAATTAATAGGTGGATGTTGTGGGACAACACCTGAGCATATAAAATACCTGTCTTCAATAATCGATGAAATTATTGATAATGAAAGGACTAACAACAATAGTAAGAAAAATTTAAGCGGTTTTATTCCATCTGCCTCATCAATATATAACTCTGTGCCATATAAACAAGACAATTCAATTTTGATAGTAGGAGAAAGATTAAATGCAAGTGGATCGAAAAAGGTAAGGGAGTTATTAAATAAAGACGATTGGGATGGCTTAGTTGCAATTGCCAAGCAACAACAAAAAGAAAATGCTCACGTTCTTGATGTAAATGTCGATTATGTAGGCAGAGACGGAGTGAAAGATATGAAAGAAATAACTTCAAGACTAGTTACCAATATAAATTTACCATTAATGATTGACTCTACAGATGCTGACAAAATGGAAAGTGGATTAAAGTCAGCTGGTGGTAAATGTATTATAAATTCAACCAATTACGAAGATGGCAATGAAAGGTTTGATCAAGTTCTAAATTTAGCCATAGGGTATGGTTCAGGTCTTGTTGTCGGAACAATTGATGAAGATGGAATGGCAAGGAATTCAGAAAAAAAATATAAGATTGTCAAACGAGCGATTAATAGAACAAGAGAATGTGGTTTGTCAGATTATGAGCTATTTTTTGATCCATTAGCTCTGCCAATATCTACAGGGATAGAAGAAGATAGATTAAACGCTAAAGAAACTATTAGCGCTATATTAAAAATTCGTGAAAATTTCCCAGATATTCATATCATACTTGGGATATCAAACATTAGTTTTGGTCTTTCACCATTATCAAGAATTAATCTAAATTCAATATTTTTAGATGAATGCATTAAAGCAGGATTAGATTCTGCTATCATCGCACCAAATAAAATTTTGCCATTATCAAAAATTTCTGAAGAAACTAAAAAGCTTTGCTTAGATTTGATTTATGATAAAAGAAAATTTGAAGATGATATTTGTATTTATGATCCATTAGTAGAATTAACAAAGGCTTTTCAAGATTTATCTATCCAAGATTTCAAAAAAGCATCTTCAGAAAATAAAAACCTAACTCTTGAAGAAAGTCTGAAAAATCATATTATTGATGGAGAAAAAATAGGATTAGAGGATCAATTAAATAAAGCGTTAAAAAAATATAAACCTCTTGAAATAATTAATACCTTTTTACTAGATGGGATGAAAGTTGTAGGAGATTTATTTGGCTCAGGTCAAATGCAATTACCATTTGTACTCCAATCCGCTGAAACAATGAAATTTGCTGTTTCAATTTTAGAACCATATATGGAAACTGTAGATGAAAACATATCAAATGGAAAACTCTTAATTGCAACTGTCAAAGGCGATGTACATGATATTGGAAAAAATTTGGTAGATATAATACTTACAAATAATGGTTATGACGTAATAAATCTAGGAATAAAGCAAGATGTTTCAGCAATTATAGATGCACAAAAAAAACACAATGCAGATTGCATCGCTATGAGCGGATTACTTGTTAAATCAACTGCTTTTATGAAAGATAATTTAGAGGCATTTAACAATGAAAATATTAGTGTACCAGTAATATTAGGAGGCGCAGCCTTAACCCCAAAATTTGTAAATGAGGACTGCAGCAAAATATATAAAGGGAAAATATTGTACGGAAAAGATGCGTTCACTGATCTTAAATTTATGAATGAATATATGGATAATAAGAAAAAGGGTAATTGGTCAAATACAGAGGGTTTCATTAACAATGAGGGTATAAATATTAATTTAGCCTCATCAAAATCCAATTCTCAAGCTGTTAAAAAATCAATATCCATACATACCGAGACTTCCAAATTAAATTTAAAAGAAAATTTTATAAGATCAAAATTTATAAGTGAAGAAGATCCAATTAAACCCCCATTCATGGGAACGAAAGTCTTAAAAGATGTTGATATAGATTTAAATAAGTTAATATTTTATTTAGATACAAAAGCTCTATTTAGCGGGCAATGGCAAATAAAAAAAGGAAAAAACCAAAGCGTAGATGAATACAATAACTATTTGGATTCATTTGCTAAACCATTGTTAGATAAATGGTTAGAGATAATTATAGAAAAAAAACTTATATCACCCAAAGCAGTTTATGGATATTTCAGATGCGGGAGAAAAGATAATAGTATTTTCTTATTTGATGAGAAATCATTAAATAAAATTTCCCAATATAATTTCCCACGACAAAAATCTGGAAATAATTTATGCATAGCTGATTTTTATTGTGATTTGCAAAATGATAAACCGATAGATATATTTCCTATGCAGGCAGTAACCATGGGCGATATTGCTAGTGAATATTCTCAAAAATTATTTAAAGAAGATAAATATAGCGATTATTTGTTATTCCATGGACTTACAGTGCAATTAGCAGAAGCTCTAGCTGAGTATGTCCATGCATTAATTCGTATTGAATGTGGTTTTAGGTCCGAAGAACCAGACAACAATAGAGAAATACTAGCTCAAAAATATAGAGGAGCTAGATATTCTTTTGGTTATCCTGCATGTCCAAAAGTATCTGATTCAAACATACAATTATCTTTGTTGGATGCAAAAAGAATAAACTTGACCATGGATGAATCTGAACAACTTCATCCAGAACAAAGTACTACAGCTATCATTTCACTACACTCAAAAGCTAAATATTTCAGCGCTTAAGCTAAATATTTAGTTGTTTTCTAAATATTCAATAATTTCTACCTGTAGTTCTTCCATCGTTTCATTATCACCCAGATCAATTCCCTCACCCGCGGCATCCTGTGTTAACTCAAGATAATATGAAGCACCATCACTAGATAAAAATTCTAATGCGGAAGTTTCATCACTATCTTTAAAAGCTTCATAAAGAGCTTTAAATGCAATGTTTTCAGTAAAGTCCCAATCCATAATGAAAAAAACCTTATTAGAATTATTACCTCCTTACCCCCCATATTCGTCAACCTTTTTTAAAGAAATGTTGGTGTTTTATTATTATTAAAAAATCTATGACCATAAATAATCAAAATCAGTTAAATGTCCTTGGAGAAGAAATTGAGATTTGTAGTTGCGCACCTATGACAGGGTGGTTCAGGGATGGATATTGCAACTATGACAAAAATGATGGAGGGAATCATTCCATATGTTGTGTAATGGATGATAATTTCCTGAAATATAGTAAATCACAAGGTAATGATTTAATAACTCCCATGCCTATTTATTCCTTCCCAGGACTAAAGGATGGTGATCATTGGTGTATTTGTCTTGATAGGTGGAAGCAAGCATTATTAGACGGTCTTGCACCAAAAGTCATATTAGAATCAACGAATATGGTAGTCTTAGAATCAGTACCTCTAGAAAAATTGAAAGAATATCAATTTAATAAAAAGTAATTACAAGTTTATATTTTTTTTTAAAATGATAATGATAAATTTTTTTAAATGAGTTTAGAAATATATTGGAAAAAAGCACTAGAACAAACTCGATTATCGATTCATGATGAATCATTATATCCTCTCAAAACTGATATTATTACAAGAGATTTATATGAAAAAGACGACTTCATAATTAGGAAACTCGATACTTCAAAATTTAATAAAAAAAAAATTTACGGTCCTAAGCAAAATCCATTTTGTCCTTGGGAAAAGATACTAGAAATTGATAAAATTGGTGATAATCATCAACTAATATTAAATAAGTACCCTGTACAAAAAGGTCATATTTTACTTATTACAAATGAATGGAAACCTCAAAATGGATGGTTAGATCTTAAAGATTGGAGAGCGATCCAACAAGTAAATAAAGATACTAGTGGATTATGGTTTTTCAATAGTTCTCCTATTGCGGGAGCAAGTCAACCTCACAGGCATTTTCAACTTCTCCGTAGATCTAAAGGTGAGATATCATGCCCTAGGGAAAAGTGGTTTTTAGAGATGAACTCATATCAAGATCTAGATAGTAAGCTTAAAAAAAATATTATTGTATCCAAATTTAATTTTTTAGAAAATCCATCAACTCATTATGAAGTTTACTTAGAATTATGCAAGAAATTAGGACTTGGAGACCCTAGTAGTGATAAGAAACCGATATATCCTTACAATATTTTAATAACTAATAAATGGATCGCTATTATAAAAAGAAAAAATGATCATATTCATGGTTTCAGTATTAACGGTTTAGGATTTGCAGGATATCTATTAGTAACTGAAAATTCAAATATTAATTATTTAAAGAAATTCGGCCCTGAAAAACTTCTAGAAAGTTTTGTTTGAATACTAGTTAGTTACTTCAACTTCCTTATCCCTACTTATTTGGCTTTCTAGAACTTCAATAGATGCTGTTACTGAGGCAATTTTACGTTCAAGTGAATCCTTGATATAATTGAGCATTTCTAATTTCTTATGTTGATAAAAACTCTTTTTTTCTTTAGATGACTTGAAATAACAATTTAACATTTTTTTATTTTTATTATAAAAAGACACTTAATTGACTTGTGACAAAAAAATAAATTGGTTTTAATTTAAAAACAATATTCCGTATGGACTTTCAATTTTTTTTGAATAAAATTAAATAAATTCCATACTATTAAGAAAATATTATTGAATATTCCTGAAAGTTCAAATACAAAAAGAATTTCAATTGATTTACCTGAGGAACTTATATCCAAGTTTGATCAATTACGAAAAGAGTGGGGATTTAGAGCAAGAGGACCTGTAATAGAAAAGATACTTAAAGAACTTCTTCAAGAAGATGATTTACTACCTAAGAACCAACAGCAAGAAATAGACTTTAACGAGAATAATAAAGATAATTTAAATATTGATGAAGATACTGCATTGGTATTAATTAAATCAGACGTAAAAAAAGAAGTTAAAGAGATATCTTTGAATAAAAGATTTATAAATAACAGTCAATATAAAGAAAAATCCAACTCAAACATAAGCCTTCCCAATTTTATTGAAAAAAAAGTAAAGAATCTAAGAAGAAGTATTAATAGTGAAAAATTAAAGGGGAATATTAATGATATTCAAATTAATACAATTAAAGAAACTGAATTAATAAAATGTCGAATTGAGTTAATTAGTCATTGGAAAACCTTATATGGATCAGTTCCTAATGATCATGTAGTAGAAGCTTCCATGGATTGGTTTGAAAGGGATATATGGCCAAATCTTGATGGAACAGAAAATCTACCCTTTACGTGGAGTGCAGCCAATAAATTAATGTCAGAATTATGCCCATTTTGGATAAAGAAAAATCCATCCCTTGAAATTGTTTTATTAATGATTGGCGTTTTAGAAGATCCTTTCGCTACATCAGACCTAATAAATAGAATACCAACACTTATGAGAAGGTTTGTAAGTAGATTTAAGCGAAATAATAGATCAAATTCATTTGAAACTTTGGACTCAACAATGACAGTACATGGAGCACTTAAATTATTGAATTTATCAACATCCGCAGGATCCGCTCATACTTTCCGTAAAATTAGGGAGGCCTATAAATCAATAGCCTTAGAGACTCATCCAGATGCTGGGGGATCAACAGATCAAATGAGAAAATTAAATGAAGCTTATCAATTGCTAAAAAATCTATATAGAAATTAGTATTTTAATTCTCAAATAAGACTAATTATAAGTCTAGATAATAGTCTTATATAAGAGAGCCGCTAAGCTGAAAATTTCTAATTTTCATTAATTATCTATATTCAAATTTATGTAAACAATAACTATGAATAAATGAAATTAAAATAAAGTAGACCGTTAAAAAATTAAAAATTTTCTTTGTATAGTCATTCTAATATAAGACTTATTATAAGTCTAATATATAGTCTTAAAATAGATATATAAGATAAATACATTTATCAATTTGCGGGATTCATGCCAAAACTGTTTATTGCCTATGAAAAATTAAAAATAGAATAATAAATGAAAAAATTACGTCCTTTCAATGTCCAAGAAATTAATAACGCCTAAAAAGTTTTGCTATCAATGGTTTTTTAGTCACCTTGAACTGCCTTAAAGACAGTACTACTTAGATTGAAGCTTTTCAATGGCAGTTTGTTTATCAATACTAGGTACATCACTTAATCCATTAGCATCAAACCAAGGAGCGTTAGCCCAATCAAAACCTTCGCCAAAAGTATTATCTGGTGCAGCTATATACCAATGACATGATGCATCTGGTATGTCAACAGCACATTTTGACCAGTCATCTGACCATTGAGGTACTTGTACCCACAGCACTGATGATAGAAGTAAAGATAGCAGATTGATCATGGACTCTATCATACAACATTAATTACTTTTATAGGATTATTATTTATCTTATATAAGAATTATATATAGACTAGTTTATAGTCTCATATGAGACTTGCAATACATTTAATTCCTCAATTTAGTGTTAAAACATTTTTCAACATTAGAAATGATATTTGAATGTACTGATGTAATGTCCGAGTCCAGTAATGTTTTATCTTTATCTCTATAAGATAATCTAAATGTATAACTTACATGATCATCTCCAAATTTAGTATCCTCAAAAACATCAAGTAAATTTACTTCCTCTAAGAGATTTTTCCCAGTTTTTCTTATTTGTGATGTTATTTCGCTAATTAAAAATTTCTTACTGAAAACAAAATTTATATCCCTTTCCATTTTAGGAACAATTGGGTATTGCTTATATATTGGAATCCATTTATTTTTTCTTGTACTAGCTCCTAAGAGATTAGAAACATTTATGTTAAATAAATAAATTTTTTTTAATGACTTCCTTTCTAATATTAATTTTGGATGTATTTCACCAAAATAACCTGCATCTTTCCCTTCAATAACTAATTTTGCTGTTCTTCCTGGATGAAGAAAATCAATTGAATCAGTAGGTTTATCATCAATTTTTATGTTCAAAGATGATAAAGCCTCCTTTAACTTTCCTCTGGCCTGAAAATAATTAAGATCGTTATCTTTACCCGAATTTATCCATTTGCCAAATTTTTTATTTCCATAAATAGCACCATTCAGAACTTCTTCTTGAATGAACTCATTTTTCTTTTGAAAAATATTTCCAATTTCAAATATGTAACAACTTGCTTGTCCAGCTTTTATATTACGGTTCACTATCTCCAAATGTTCTTTCCAAATATTATCTCTAAGACAGCTTGTTTCTAATAACAAAGGATTAGAAATTTTTATAAGTTTTTCATCATCTTCAGGAACAAGAGAGTAACTTAGTACCTCGTTAAAACCATTTTCTATAAAACCATTTTTTACTTTTCTCAATGCCAACTGTTCTGATGACAATTTTCCAGGCTTAATTGGATTAGGAAGTTTTAAATCGAATCTGTCATACCCTATTAATCTAGCTATTTCTTCAATTAAATCTATTTCTCTTGTTAAATCATGTGATCTATTAGGAATTACTGCTACATCCCAGCCATATTCTTTTTTCTTTAAAGTACAACCTATGAGTGTTAATTTATCAACTATTTCATTATCAGATAAATTTCTTTTTTCAAATTGATCGTTAATTATTAATGGACCAAGAATTTTATGTATTCGATTTCTCCGTAGTTTAATAAATATATCCTCATTACTTAATAAATTTGAAGTATTTATTATTGATGAATTAATAGAAAAATATTCTTCTAAAAGGTTAATTGCCCTAGTTACTGCACTTATTGTATTTTTTGATGAAATCCCTTTTTCATACCTGCTACTAGATTCTGTTCTTATGCCAACCGCCTTGGAAGATTTTCTTATAGTAACTGGATTAAAAACGGCGCCTTCAAGGTAAATAGATGATGTAGTATTACTTACAGAAGTCTCTAAACCGCCTATAACCCCTGCAATAGCAACTGGTTTATCACAACAAGTAATAACTGTGATTTTGTCATTTAAGGCATATTCTTTACCATCTAAGCAAATAAGGCTTTCGTTATCCTTGCCTTTTCTTACAGAGAAATCTTCTGGAGAAACTTTCTTACCAATTAAGTTTGACAGTTTATCTTTATCAAACGCATGCAAAGGTTGACCTTGTTCTAAAAGAATATAATTTGTCAAATCAACTAGAAGATTAATAGATTTTATACCTGATTTTTCTATACGGTCTCTAAGCCAATTTGGCGATAATTTCTCTCCATTTACTCCATCAATGCAACTAATTGTATAAATGCAATTAGATTCTATAGCTTCGGGACAAAGTTTAATTCCCTTAAGTAAATGAATATTATATTTATGGTTTAATTCTGGAAAATTTAAGGTGGATTCTAAAAGGGCAGAAATTTCACGGGCTATACCTATAACAGACATTCCATCAGGTCTATTAGCTGTAATGGCTAAATCATATATAAAATCATTTAATTGAAGCAATTCAGACCCTGGAGTGCCCAATTCATGTTTTAGGGCCAAACTTTCATCAATGATCTCTATCCCTTCGCTAGAGTCCTCTAAACCAAGTTCCTGCAGTGAACATATCATTCCTTCACTAATGACACCTCTAATTTCACTTTTTTTAATATTTAAATCAACTGCATTTAATTTCGCGCCGACAGTGGCAACATAGACATAAATATTTGGTTTAATATTGCTCGCACCACAGATAATTTGTAAATTCCTTGAATTACCAATATCGACTTGGCAAATAGAAAGTTTGTCAGATCCATCGTGTTTTAAAACAGATAATACCTTACCTAAAACAACACCATTTACATTTTTTGAACAATCTTCTAATGATTCAACCTCAAATCCACCAATAGACAATTTCTCAGAGAGATCTTCAGGAGTAGAAGTAATTTCTACTAAATTTTTCAACCAATTTTGAGAAACTTTCATAAATATTTTTTAATCAATGATGAAAAAAGAAATGGGTATATCTTCAAAAAAGTTTGTTGAAGATGTACAATAGAAAATTATACAATAAAGTATTAATTAAAATGGCCAAAAAAGGGACAAGAGTTGTAGTGACCCTGGAATGTACTGAAGCTAGGACAAGCACAGATCCTAAGAGATCTAATGGTGTCTCAAGATATACTACTGAAAAGAATCGTAGAAATACAACCGAAAGATTAGAACTAAAAAAGTTTAATCCTCATTTAAACAGAATGACAATTCACAAAGAAATTAAGTAATCAAATCAAATTAAATCATGCCAAATTCAATTTTTAAAAAACAATTATCACCTATCAAACCAGGAGAACCTATTGACTATAAGGATGTAGAACTTCTAAAAAAATTCATAACTGAGAGGGGCAAAATCCTACCAAGAAGAATGACAGGTTTAACCTCTAAGCAACAAAGGGATCTCACATTAGCTGTTAAGAGAGCCAGAATTGTAGCTCTTTTACCCTTTGTAAATCCTGAAGGATAATTTCATATTTAATATTGTTGGCACTATAATTAATATTTCAAATATTTGAAAGATTTAACTGATTTAAAAACATATATTATTGACTCTGATGATCCACATGAGGTTGATGACGCTATTTCATTAGAAATAAAAGAAGGAAATAAAAAAAATTTATGGATACATATTAGTAATCCATGCAAACTCTTTTTGCATGACTCTAATGTTGATTTAAATGCTAGAAAGAGAAATAGCAGTTTATATTTAATTGATAAATATGTTCCAATGCTTCCTAAGGATATTCTTGAAAAGGCAAATCTAGCTCAAAATAAAGTTTCAGAAACTATTAGTGCAGCAATAGAATTCAATGACGATGGATCAATAAATAAATATGAAATAACTGAAGCAATAATAAAACCAAAATATCAATTAACATATGAAGATGCAAATGAAATATTAGAAATAGAACCCAAAGAAGAAATAGAATTAATTGAGATTAAAAATTTATTAGAAAAAAGTATTACATTCAGAAAGAAACAAGGAGCAATTATTTTTGAAAGTCCTAATAATAAAATTAAATTATATGAGGATAAGATTATACTAACTAAATTAGAGAAAACAATATCACAAATTATAGTTGCAGAATCAATGATATTAATGGGTTACGTAACAAGTTTATTTATAGATAAATATGATTTAGCAGCTGCATTTAGGATTCAAAAAATAAACTGCAATCCATCTGAAATACTCAATAGATACAATGATAGTGATATTAAATATATAATATTAAAACAATATATGGGAAGAAGTTACATCACTACTAAGCCGGGAATTCATGAATCATTAGGCCTTAAAATGTATGTACAATGTACATCACCATTAAGAAGATATCTTGATTTAATTATACAAAGGCAAGTCTATAATAAAATTAATAATTACGAAGTTCTAAGTAAAGATTCAGTCTCTAAGATTATTGATTATTCAAAAAATAGACAATCAGAGAATAATAATATATTTAAAAATGATAAATTTAAGTATTTAAAATTATTTTTTAAGAATGAAAAAAAACCTTTTTATAAAATAATATTCGTTAAGTGGATTAATAATAAAAAAAATATTGCTTTGGTTTATTTTCCTGATTATTCACTAGAAATACTTATTACTCTTTTTGTATCAATAGAAATATATAGTAATAAAATATATAAAGTTAAATATATTATAAATGATAGTAATCTTTTAGAATTTATTTATTAATAAGATATTAAATATAATGGGTTGTTATTAGTTTAAAAAATATCTGTTAGTATTAATAAAAAAGCTTTATGACTTTTGTCATTACTACACCTTTATACTATGTTAATGATAAACCTCATTTAGGAAGTGTATATACAACAATAATTTGTGACTCAATAGCTAGGTATAAAAGGCTTGCAGGAGAAGATGTTATTTTCATCACTGGTGTTGATGAACATGGTTTAAAAATACAGAGAACAGCTAATAAAAAGGGTATTGAACCAAAATCACATTGTGATGAAATCTCAGAAGTCTTTAATTGTAATTGGAAAGATTGGAATATATCCTTTGACAAATTTATAAGAACAAGCTCAAAAAATCATGAATTTGTTGTTAATGAATTTTATGAAAGAGTAAAAGCATCAGATGATATCTATATGGGAGTTCAAAAGGGTTGGTATTGTGTAGGTTGTGAAGAATTTAAAGATAATCCAGAAAACTCATCAACATACAAGTGTCCAATACATCAAAAAAATCTAGAATGGAAAAATGAAGAGAATCTCTTTTTTAGGCTTTCAAAATATCAAAAAGAAATCGAGAATATAATCAACGAACCTTCTTTTATAGAGCCATTAGAAAGAAAGAATGAAATTATAAATTTTGTTTCTAGAGGTTTAAAGGATTTTTCAATTTCAAGAACAAATGTTACATGGGGAATTCCGGTCCCTGGTTACGATAACCATACCTTTTATGTGTGGTTTGATGCTTTACTTGGATATGTAAGTGCCATTAGTTCTGATGCGACAGAACATTCATTGGAAAAATCAATTAATGGAGGATGGCCAGCTGATGTTCATTTAATTGGTAAAGATATTCTGAGATTCCATGCTGTATATTGGCCTGCAATGCTCATTTCTGCCAAAATGAAAGTTCCTAAAAAGGTTTTTGGGCACGGGTTTCTTACAAGAGAGGGGCAAAAAATGGGTAAAAGCTTAGGAAATGTACTCGACCCTGATTTATTGCTTACAAAATATGGAAATGATCCTGTAAGGTGGTACCTCATTAAAGATATATCACTAGGAAATGATGGCGATTTTCAAGATAAAAGATTTGTTGACATCATCAATAATGACTTAGCTAATACAATTGGTAATTTATTAAATAGAACATCATCTATGTCTAGAAAATGGTTTGATAATAAAGTGCCAAATAATGAAAAAATTTTAAATGAAAATAAATTACAGAATTTTGCAAAAATTGCAGTTGATAACTATATTTTTAATTTTGATAACTACAAATTAGATCTTGCCGCTAATGAAATACTTACCCTAGCAATTAATACAAATTTGTATTTGAATGATAATCAGCCATGGCTGCTAATAAAAGAGAAAGAGAATCTACCTGTAGTTAAAGAAATAATTTATAACGTTTTAGAAAGTACCCGAATAATAGGCTTATTATTACTACCTTTATTGCCCGAATTATCTACAAAAATTAATGAACAACTTGGTTCTATATACAGAGAGGAAATTCCTTGGAAAAAACAATTAATTTGGGGATTATTAGTTAGCAACTCAAGTCTTCCTAAACCCACTCCAATCATAAATAAACTTGAGTATGAGCAAAAATTATAGATTAATAATTTTCCTTCCATTATTTATGCTTGGTTGCGCCCCAAATGTAATTGATGAAAATAAAGTTATACAAAAAATAGACAGTTTAGATATGACCATTTTCTCTAAAAGTGGAGATAAAATATATTCTATTACCAGTCCAAATTCAAGTTATGACAATATTGAATTAAAATTCGAATTAAAAAAACCTATTATTAATATTCTTAATGGGAAAGAAACTAAATATATTATTAGTTCAGAAGAATCTACATTATCGGACAACAATAAACTCTTGAAATTGAAAGGTAATGTTAAATTAAAAACTTTAAAAAATAATGAGGATATCTTAAATGCTGATAATTTTATTTGGAATATAGAAAATACTAACTATCTATTAGAGGGAAATATAAGATTTGAAAATCAAAATATCATCTTAAATTCAGGAAAAGCCATATTGGGTTCAGATAACATAATTGAATTTTTTAATCCAGTAAAATATATAATTAAAAATGAAAATAACGAAAATAAATATGAAATAAACTCAGAAAATGCTTTCTATAATTTAAATACTGAATCAGTAAGCTTTAAAGCAAAAGATAAAAGAGTTAAATCAATAATATATTTTTAAATTTTATTTTTTGAGAAAATATTATTAATTTTTTTGGACCAGTTTTTAATCCATTGTTCATCGGACTTAGTAAAACACTTTGCACTCCAGCCTCCAATCAATATAAAAGCCTTATTATTTATAGGTACAACTAAAATAGATGGAATTTCAGCACAAAAATTAAAAAATTCATCTCTTCCAGGATAAAATTTAGTGTTTGCCAATGATATTAATTTCATATCTTTAATAGATCTCAGACAAGTTTCCCCAGGTTTAAAATCATTACTTGAAGTGATCCCCCTCCTCAATATATTAACGCCATCATTATGGATTAATATTGCTGCTGCTGCTGTAGAAGTTAATATCGCTTCAGAACCCCATGCAAGTTCATCAATAACTTCATCCGGCATGTTTCTATCGAAGAGAAACTTATTTTCTCCTTTTAAAACAGCTTTCTCACCAGCTATAGGTTGGAATTGTTTAAATAAAAAACCTATCAAAATAATAATTAACGAAGCTATTGCAGCTAAAACTTGTGCTCTTTCAAGCTCAGGAGTGATTGTTTCTATTGAAATGAAATTTGCTATCTGAAAAATAAAGAGTATTACACCGACTGAAATTAATGATTTCCCATTGAATCCCATATTTTAAATATGTTATATCTAATTAGATTATCCAAATATTATATTGTTTAGTACATTTATAATTACTCAAACATATGGTTTTTAATATATAATTAACCAAAACCTCTCAAAATGAACCTAAACATCAATAAATATATATTTTCCCTTATCTTTACTGGCATTATTTTAATTCTTATCCCTTCGACTACATACGCAAATGAAATTAGTAGTATAAATAAATATTTAGGTATTACTCAACAGAAGACTGTTATTAATTACGAAAAAAGTCAGCCCTCATCTATTGACAACCCTGTAGTGGATCCAAATTTTAACACTATGAGATCAAAAGATACTGAGAGTTCAACTGCTACATATATAGTTATAGGTTTGTTAATCGCCGCCACAATTATTCCTTTAGCAACATGGTGGTATTTCTCTAAATAATAGAGAATTTATGAATTCCGTGGATTTAAGTATTAGTGAATATTCATCTTATATAGTTTTTATTACAGGGGGGACAAAGAGTGGTAAAAGTGAATTCGCTGAGCATCTTGCAAAGGAGGTAAAAGACTTATCATATATTGCCTTATCTGAAAACAATTTGGATGATAAAGAATGGCAAAATAAAATTAATATACATCGAAAAAGAAGGCCAAAAGATTGGAAATTAATAGAAACGACAGATCTATTAAAAACATTAAGGCAAGAAAAAGGTTCATTATTAATAGATTCTATTGGCGGATTCGTTATGAAAAGTATTGGCAAGGAACAAAATGAATGGTCAACAAAAATGCATTCACTTATAAGTCTCTTAATGAAAAGAAAAAGCATAACAATTATTGTTGGAGAACAAGTAGGTTGGAGTTTGGTCTCTGAATATAAAATTGGTAATAAATATATTGAAAGAATCGGCGAACTTCAAAAGAGAATAACCAAAATATCAAAAGATAATTGGTTGGCTATAAACGGCAGAGCGATCAAAATAGATGAAATAAGTATTGAAATACCTACTTAAAATTGGAAGTCACTCTTTTTGAACCTAGAATCCCACAAAATACTGGTAATATTGCCAGAACATGTGCTGCATTTAATATACCTTTAAATCTAATAGAGCCCTTGGGTTTTAAGCTAGAAGATAAATATTTAAAAAGAGCAGGTTTAGACTATTGGCCTCTAGTTACTGTAAATCAATATAAGAATTTTGATAAATTTTTAGAGTCAAAATCAACAAAAAGAATAATTTCCTTTAGTAAAAAAAATGGATTATATTTGAAAGATTTTAAATTTAAGCAAGATGATATTTTGCTATTTGGGAGAGAAGATTCAGGATTACCCGATTCCATTATTGATAAAGCCGACTTTTTAATATCAATATTTATGCCGAATATACAGACTGGAAACAATGATCAAAAAGGTGTTAGAAGTCTAAACCTTTCTGTAGCATGCGGAATTGCAATATATGAGGCCCACAAACAAATAAATTTTCAAAATGGTAATTAAGTACAACCAATGCCTTACAATATTCCCATGTCTCGGTAGCTCAGCTGGTTAGAGCGGCGGATTCATAGCCCGCAGGTCGCGTGTTCAAGTCACGCTCGAGACATTTTAAATACTTTTCAATTGAAGAACATAGGTGAAATTTTAATTTAATTAAACTAATAAGGACAATAATGTTTAATTCACTCGGCACAGTCTTAGATTCAAAAAAATCTAAAACAAAATATCCTGAAGCAAGAGTTATAGTTCTTGATGACTATTTTAATACTTTTCAGCATGTTGCAAATTGTCTTCTAACAATAATCCCGAACATGAGCGAACGAAGGGCATGGGATCTAACCATCAAAGTTGACAAGACAGGATCTGCAGAAGTATGGAGAGGTAATCTTGAACAGGCAGAGCTATATCATGAGCAACTATTCAGCAAGGGATTAACAATGGCTCCAATTGAGAGAACATAAAATAAGTAAGATTGACAGAAAATTTTTGGCTTATAAATTCGAATCGTTCAAGGGTTAAAAGGTTTTCAAAGAATAATCAAAATAAAGATAAATTTTTTGAATATATTTTTATTGACTCTGGAAGAATTCTTGGTGTTTTAGGAAAAGAACCACCTCTTATGACAACCAGAGAAGAACTTAAAGTTGATAAAGCTAGAGATGAATGGAGAAAGTTAATCGCTCAAGGTTGGAGGAGAACCAAACCAGTTTGGGAAGACTATTAGTATCCAATATTGTTACTGGGATTAGTTATATAAATTATGAGATTTAGGACGTAGTTAGCGGGTAAATTTAATGGCTTCAAAAGTAATAAAGCCATTCCTTGAGTCACATTAAATTCTTTATTTTTCATAAAAAAATAAGTCCCTTTTTTAATTATAAAAAGACTGTCAAATACAAACTAAAAATACTGAAAAAAAGATATATAAGCATTTATTGATTAAGGATTTTCAAGATATCTAATATCTAAAACTTATTTTAAAAATTTATAGATTTAGAGTTACTTGTTATTTTTTTTAACAAAAAAATTCACGTTATAATTTAATAATCACTACTAATTAATACTAAAAATACCCAATGAAAAACCTCATCTCAAGTAAAAGATCAAGAGCTTTATTTGGTATTGGAATAGTTGCTATAAGTATTGGATTAATATCAAAAAAAGTAATTAACTATCCAGCTGGAGGATGTATTAAAGGTACTCAAGAAATAACCTTTAATATCTAGATCCATTAATCATCTTACATTTTTCTTAATTCTTAAAACCAGTCAACTTTGATAACTCTTTTAGTGAAAGTACACCTAAAATTAGTTTTCCATTTATTTCCCATGTGGGGAACCCTTTAATTTTTTTATCAATGCATAATTGAGTTTGACTGTTTATGCCATCTTTTGCACATTCAACTACATTAAGTTCTCTATAAGCCTGTTTACCAAATAATTCACTTTGATTAAGGCAATTAGGACACCAATATGCTGAATATTTAACTATACCATTATCTTTAAGGTACTTTGCCAATTCGATTGATTCCCTAGTACTTTCTGAGGTGACTATAAGTTCTCTCTGATTATTTAAGTGAGAGCTATCTACAAAACTTGGTAAAGTAAGGAAAGCTAGTAGTGGGATTAATAGGCGTTTCATTTATTTACTACTTTTCCTCCATATTTTCTGACTATCTTATCAAGCAAAATTCGTATATCTTTATTTTTAAGTTTCTCTATTTGCTGAAGATTTTCAAGAAGATCACATATTTGATCCTGTGTATTTTCATTTAATTTACTTACTGCCATTTATATTTAGAGTTATAGTCTAATTTTAAATCAAAAGTAAATTTACATACTTATTGTATTTATTTTTTTTTGTTGCTATTTTTTTAAAGCGGGCTAAGGTTCATATCTCCACGAGGATTTAGTCCGCTGAATTTTTAAAGATTCAATTTATTTTGGATCCTTCTTTAAGAAGTTGATTAGAAATATTCAAAAATATTTATCTCTGCTTAATTTCTAAATTCCATTGAAAAACATTCTCATATGAACATTAATAGTGTGACACTATTTATTCAATAATATTGTTATTTCGCTTCATAACTTTCTTAAAATACTTAAACTCAATAAATTCATGCATCATCTTGATATCATCAGATAATACTTTTTTATTAACTGCATATTCGTCCTCATTAAGTGAAGATCTATTGTTTTTAGAAAATGTTTCGCGATCACAAGAAAAGTTAATAAAATTGTTGTTATCATTATGATTTTGACCAGAAGATTCATTTAACACCCCTCGAGACCTCAAGGCTTCCTCAACCAATAAACCTGTAACTTTTGACTGACTAAACTCATTAGCTGTGCACAATTTTTCAATAATTTCATGCACTTCTTCACTTGGCAAAAACCCAATTCTTTTCCTCGGAGAGGGCATAATTAAAAAAAATTAGTGTAACACTTGCACATTATAAGTGTTGCACTATATTTGATTTAAGTCAACTAATTTTGCTATGCATATTTTATTATTTCCTGTCGGATTTATTCTTTGGTATCTAGCTTATGAAGCAAAACCTATCATTAATGATGAAGTAACACTTAATTGGGAAGAAAAAAATACAATTAAAAGAAATAAACTTTTAAATATAATCAACGAAAGCTTTTAAAATTTTCTGTTAATCGATTTTGACCATTCCTTGTGCTTATTATCTAGATCTGAGATTAACTGTTTTTGATAAGTAAATTTGAGTTGATTTTCGTTAAGTGATTTTTTTGTGATAATCATCTCTTTAGAGAAAAAATAAGGAGTGTTATAACTACTAATTTTTTTTTTGACTTCCATTTAATAAATTCATCTATTTTTTTTATATGACTTAAAAGATTATAGTCTCAATATTTTTATATTCTTTTTATATTTCCTTCATATGTGTTTTTAGCACGTTTGTAAAAAATATTAGTTTATTAAATAATAAAGGCTATATTTAAACAAAATATATTTTTTATCATGAATTTAAAGGAGAGAGGGATTACTGTTGGAGATTTACTAATAATACTAATAATAATAATCACATCTTCAATATTAATAAAATCATTTAACAAGGATAAGAAAACAACACTTAATTATAGTAATCAAGAGCAAGTTTCTTATGAGAAAAATTACTATCAAACATTTATTTGAGCAGCTTATATAAATTATTTATAAAACTACTAATTAATTCAATTAACTGTTAAGTATCTCTTATGTATATTTCAAGAATTAGTAATTATCAAACAATGAGTTTATGAATTTTAAATATTTTGATGAAATGATTTAGAACTTTCCCATTTCAAGTTATCCTTTAAATCATTGATATTATTAGATATTGAAACTAAATTAACCATTTGAAGAATTTGATTTTTATTTAGCCTATTAATAACAATAAGTTTATTAAGCATTTCTAAAACAGATTCATCATTAATATTCATTGTTTGTGTAAAAAACTATATTCCTTCAATTCAAATACTTTATATTATAAATTTAAAAATTTCTCTTAAAATTTCATTATATATTTTATGCTAAATATAAATAATATTTATAAAATCATCAAAAATAAAACTTTTACTTATAAGAGAATATCTTAAGCTCACTTTCTTATAAATTCGTTTATTGTAAAAAGAAAAAAATGAAAAAAAACTCAAAGAAAGAATACCTTAATAGAGATGAAGTTAATGAAATGATTGAATCAGCTTTAAGAAGACATAATAGAAGATCTACAATAATATCAAGCGTACTTGGCTGGATTCTGATAGGAGGTTATTCGTTTGGACTTTTTCAAGCAGTTCAAAATGTCTGATTAATCTTTTTTTTAAATTAGAACTTGCTAGATGATAGATTAATAAAAGACAAATTATTTATCATGAGGGAATATATTGAGGCAAATCTTACAGTAATAAGAAAATATTTAAAAAAACGAAAAAAGTATACATCAAAATTAAATAACGTTTCGATAATGGAAGAATTCAAAGAATGGAGCAAAGATCCATTACCTAAGACAGAATCAATTTGGACCTTACCTGACTTAACGAGAAATGAAAGATTTAAAAATTTTTGTCGCTCAATTAAGAAGGAAATAAGATAAGTTTTTAACTACCTAGTTGTATATGATTTATCTTTAAGTAAAAATAACCCGCAAATCCAACTATATTCAAAATTACAACGAAAATCCAAGCTCCAATTGGCTGATTAGAATCAAATTTCTTTATCTTAACTTTTTCCTTTAGTCTTTCAATATATTTAGCCATATTTAAAAATATTAAAAAGAATATTTCTAATTATAGAGAGTTATTTTTAAGGAATCTTAAATGAAATAAAATTTCTTTTAATTCGAATTTTTATTTTCAAGCCTGTTAATGGGATATTTAATTAACTCCTTTTTGAGATTTTTTAAAAGTTTATTGTGATTCAAAATTGTAAATTTCCTAGTAAAAGAATAGTGCCATTTCATTGAATTAAAAAAAAACTTGCTAATTCATTATTAATAAAATTATAATACTTATTACGGTCAATCAGACCATACATAATTTAAATAAGGACAAATTTTTTCATGAGCTTAAGAGTTGGCCAAGAAGCACCAGATTTTAGTGCTACAGCAGTATATGATCAAGAGTTTAAAGAGATTACACTTTCAGGTCTAAGAGGTAAATGGGTTGTTCTATTCTTTTACCCACTAGATTTTACATTTGTATGTCCAACTGAAATCACTGCATTTAGTGATAGATACCAAGATTTCTCGGAAATTAATACGGAAATACTTGGGGTATCAGTTGATAGCAAACACTGTCATTTGGCTTGGATACAAACTCCAAGAAATGAAGGTGGTATTGGTGATATTAACTATCCGTTAGTTTCTGACTTAAAAAGAGAAATTTGCCAGGCATACAATGTTCTAAATGATGATGGAGAGGCTGATAGAGGTTTATTTCTTATCAATCCTGAAGGAGTAGTCATGCATACGACTGTCAACAAGGCTCCTGTAGGTAGAAATGTTGATGAAACGTTAAGAATTCTTCAAGGTTATCAATACGTTGCAGCAAACCCAGATGAAGTATGTCCAGCAAACTGGACCCCCGGGGAGAAAACAATGTTAGAGGACCCCAAGGGTAGTAAAGAATATTTTTCTGCGCTATAGACTAATTAGAAACATTTAAATAAGTATTGAGTAGTAAATAATTATAAAAAAATAAAAAATAAATATATTCAAAAAGGGGATAACATCCCCTTTTTGAGGTTTGGGCACGATCCAATCGCTCAAATTAGTTTTATATGATAAGAAAGACCAAGTATAAAAAGAAATTTCAATGGCAACTAGGATAAAAATATTAATTAAATTTAAGTCATTTAAACCAAAATATCTATAAATATAAAACTGATCATCAACACTAATATTATTAATTTGAAGATGCCAAATATAGAGAGAAATCAAAATAAAATTTACCAATATTATTTTTTTTAAAATAAACCTAGATTTCTTAAAAATTAATAGGATAGAAATTAAAAATATAAAAAAACTTAACAGTATAATATTCGGTTTTGGTACATTAATTCCTTCAAGAAATAAGTTAAATATAAGATCAAAATTTATATATATGTAATGAGCTATTAAGTAAGAGAGAAATATTAAATTTATTGCTACTAAGAATAATAATCTTTTTCCTTTAATTATTTTTATACTATGAATTTTATTCTTAGAAAAATTATAGTAAGTAAAGTTTTTTAAAGAGTTTACATACACCAAAGATGGACATATTGCACCGCTCAAATAGTAAAGGATTGAATAAAAGGAAATATCATTAATATAGAGTGAATACAAATTAAACCATTGTTTTTGTACAAATGGAAGAATAAGTAAGAATGAAAGTGTAACTAATAACTTCGTTGTACTGTTTTTAATTATCAAGAAAATATTTTTTTTAATTTAAAGCAATTAAATCAAACTTTCAACAATTTAGAAGCTGTTAATTTAAAAACTTTTTTATCAATAGTTTCTTGATTTAAAAGTATATCAACTAATTTATCTAGTAAGACTCTATTTTTTTTCAATATTTTTATTGAATTATTTAATGAAATTTTGGAAATATTTATGATTTCATTATCTATTTTAGAACTGGTATTTTCAGCTATGAGAGGCTTTCTTCTAAATAATCCATCTCCTAAATACATTTCATTATTATCAGAATCCATTGAAATTGGACCAATAATTGAAAACCCATATTTTGTAACCATTTCCCTTACGATATTTGTCGCATAAGAGATATCATTTACGGAGCATTGTGTAATTTCACCTTCACCAAAAACTATCGTTTCTGCTGCTCTTCCGGCTAGAGCAATTTCAATTTTTGAAAATAATAATTTTTTTGAAATCAAGCCACTAGAAATTACTTCTTCGTCAGGGCATATTTTTGTATATCCTCCTATAGATCCAGATCTAGGTAAAATAGTAATCTTATCAACTGATTCAATTCCATTTCTAACAGCAGATACAATTGCTCTACCTACTTCGTTATAAGCAATGATTTTTTTCATATTAGGAGAAGTTATTAATGAGCTTCTCAGGCCAATGGTAATTTTATCAAGAGCATTTTCTATATGAAGATCACTGATTAATTTAGATTCGTCTCTTGCACAGTGAATAGCACTCTCGTTCATCAAGTTTGCAAGATCTGCTCCTGAAAATCCAACTGTTCTAGAAGCCCAATATCCTAAGTCAACTTCGCTTGAAAGTGGTTTGGAAAGTGAGTGAACTGAAAGAATTTTTCTTCTTCCATCTAAATCTGGAAGCATAACTTCAATTTTCCTATCAAATCTACCTGGTCTTAATAATGCTGCATCCAGAATATCTGGTCTATTTGTTGCTGCTAAAACAATAATCCCAGAATTATCAGCAAAACCATCTAATTCAGTAAGAAGCTGATTAAGGGTTTGTTCTCTTTCATCATTTCCACCTCCGATCCCAGACCCTCTTTGCCTACCAATGGAATCAATTTCATCAATGAAAATTATACAAGGAGATTTGTCCTTAGCCTTAGAGAACAGCTCACGTACTCGGCTTGCTCCAACACCAACAAAAAGTTCTACAAACTCTGATGCCGATATTGAGAGAAAAGGCACTCCTGATTCACCAGCAATTGCTTTAGCTAATAATGTTTTACCTGTTCCTGGTGGGCCTATTAGAAGAACTCCCTTAGGAACTTTTGCTCCAAGATTTTCAAATTTCTTTGGTTCTTTCAAAAATGTTATTACCTCTTTTAACTCCTCAGCGGCTTCAGGGACGCCAGCTACATCATCGAATCTCGTTTCTACATCATCAATAGTTACAAATTTAGCTTGATTTTTGGTAAAACCAAAAGCTCTGGAAGCCAATTTTGATGTACTCCTCAAGATTAAGACTATAGCTAATATGAAAATCAGGAAAAGACTTATTGAGGCAAATGAATTGGCGGCTGAGGCTTCTTTTCTACTATTGTTAATAGTTAGATCTATCTTATTTTCAGTAGCCTTTTCAAGGATTAGTTGATCGTTGTAAAGGATAGGTATTTTAAATTTATCCCCATTTTTATACAGAACATCAATTTCTCTCTGCCTAGGATAGAAAAATATTGATTCTATTTTCCCTGTTTCTATATCTTCTAGAAGATCCGAATAACTTGATTTAGAATCTGAATATGAGAATTTTGATCTAAACACTAATCTTTATAAGTGATTAATAAAGCATATATGCTTATTAAAAAAATTGACGTATATAAACAAAATATACTCAAAAGTTTTGGAGATAACCAGTTAAAGGTTATATTATTATATGAAAATAAAGAAACAGAATGGCTGTACCAAAGAAGAAAAAATCTAAAAGCAAAAGGAACCAAAGGCACGCTGTTTGGAAAGGAAAAGCAGCAATAGCAGCTCAAAAAGCAATATCTTTAGGTAAATCAGTTTTAACTGGGAAAGCTCAAGGATTTGTTTATCCTATTGAAGAAGAAGAAGAAGAGTAGCTTTTATGATCCTAATTTAAATGCTTCAAGTATAACGGCATAAATTGCACCAATTCTTAATTTATCAACTACGGTCCATAAATAATAAAATTTTGAGCTTGCGAGAGGTTTAATTCTTATAATGATTTCAATGAAAACAATAATTATTGGGACCATAATTAACTCATTTTTACCTTCAGATATAAATTTTGTAAGAAAATTTGCGAACAAAAAATAACCTGTCAAAACAGAAATTAGTCCAATAGATTTTGTCCTCCAAGTATCACTTAGAAAACCAAAAAATAAACTATTTAAATGGTAGGTGATTCTTGAAAAATTAGTTTTTTGCATTACTAAAAGAGACTAAGTAATCACTTAGAAAACTATAGTCAACATATGATTTTTTTAGTTTAGGGCCTTTAATTACATTTGCCACATTATTCTCATCACCAAGACTGTCTAAAATACAATCTAATTTAATATTTTCCTCAAGAACAATTGGGATATTTGAAGGGACAAAAATTGTAGGTAAGTTAGCTGCCAAGGAAGATTTCAATCCTGGATTGGAGTCTTCAAAAACAATTGAGTTGTTTTTGTTTATACCACTTAATTTGATTGCCTTTAAATATGGCAATGGATTTGGTTTCTTTAATTCAACGTCTTCGCTTGAAATAATGAACTCAAAAGGGTTAAAGCCATTAAAAAGATAATCAACAAGTAGATTGACTTGAATTCTTGAACTTGAAGTAACAATAAATTGTCTTACTTTTTTTCTATGTAATTCATTTATTAATCTAAAAACACCAGTTTTTAAACTAATGCAATTTTTTTTTATAATTTCTAAATAATGAAACTGCTTTGTTTCATGAATTTTTAGAATTAAATCTTCTGAGAAATTATCATTATTAGATTTAGCGTAATAAGCTATTCTATTTTTGCCCCCATTTATTTTCAGAAGTTTTATATATGTATTAGTCTCCCAATTCCAATCAATACCAAGGTCATTAAAAGCATTATTAAAAGCAGGTAAATGGGCCTCTAATTCAGTATTTGCGATAGTACCATCTAAATCCCAATACACACCCTCAAGATAGCTCACCAAAAGGAATTTCTTTTATTTACGGTAAAATACAAGAGCAATTATTGCTGGTCCTGCTAACGCAACTACAGCCAAAGGAATAAGTGTTGCCATGATTAATGAATATGTTTTGTGATACTATTTTTACAAATAAATGACGAAACTGTACTGATACGTTACAAGATTGAATTAAATTATGAAATCATGGACATGTATAGAAAATTGTGGAGCTTGTTGTAAATTCGATCTGAATGAAAGAAGCGATTTGGCTAACAAACTTAACAAAGAAGATATAGCTTTGATAAATTCAATGACGGCTAAAGACGGTTGGTGTAAAAATCTGGACAGAGAAAATAAAAAATGCTTAATTTATGAATCCAGACCACATTTTTGCAGGGTAAGTGAATTTTCAACTTCATTTAAAGGATATTTGAAATCTGGTGATAAATTTTTAATAGATTGCTGCAAACAACATATTTCATCAAATTATGGATACCAAAGTAAAGAGATGAAAACTTTTAGAATTGCTGTGTCAGGAAAATGAATAGTAAATTAGAAAAAAAAGAAAACAAGCTAGAAAAAAGTTTTTTTTCAATATTTATAACTACATTTACAACAATTTTTATTGCTGAACTTGGCGATAAAACTCAGATAGCCACATTAATGCTTTCTGCTGAATCGGGCAGACCAATAATAGTTTTTCTTGGAAGTTCTCTAGCATTAATAAGCTCTAGCATAGTAGGAGTTCTTATTGGTAAGTGGGTATCAAAAAAAATATCTCCTAGCAAATTTGCTTTATCTACTGGTACTTTAATGATATTGATAAGTATATTTTTAGCTTATGAAACATTTAAAAATTATTTATAAATGGTTTTAAGTTTATTACTATCAACATTTCTAACAGTTTTCATAGCCGAATTAGGCGACAAAACTCAACTAGCTACTTTAACTATAAGTGGCACTTCAAATAAACCATTAGCAGTTTTTCTAGGATCTTCTTCAGCACTTGTTTTTGCAAGTTTACTCGGAGCTTTAACAGGTGGTTCTATTTCAAGTTTTTTACCCGAAGTAGTTCTTAAGTCAATAGCTTCCATTACATTTTTCATCATTGGTATAAGGCTTTTTATCAACTCTTTCACCATCGAAAAAGAAGAAAAAGAAGAGAAAGAAAATAATTAGTTTTAAGCTTGGATAATAAGGTGTAATAATGAAGTGTATACCCCTAAATTAATTTATAATTTCATTTAGATCATGTTCACATCATCTTCAATAATTGATAATCTTAATCAATCAGAAGGGTTAGAATATAAAAAATTATGCAAATTATTAAAAATAACAAAGAAATCTGATAAGGATAAATTAGATATTGCTTTAACAGCTCTAGAAAAACTTGAAATAATTAATAAAAATGAAAATGATGAATATACTTGCATAAAGGATAATGATCATCTTGTCGCCAAAATAAGATGTAGTAGCAAAGGTTATTGCTTTGCTGTAAGAGGAAAAGACAAAGAAGATATCTACATTAAAGAAAATCTACTTAACTATGCATGGAATGGAGATAAAGTTTTAGTAAGGATAATAAAAGAGGGATATAGAAGAAGATCACCTGAAGGAATAGTTGATTGTATTCTTGAAAGATCAAATCAAATACTTCTTTCTAAAGTAGAAATAATAAACGATGAAGTATATGCAATCCCAATAGACGATAGGATCCTTTCTAAAATTAAACTTCCGAAAGAGAATAAAAAATACACATTCAAACCAGACAATAAGAATATAGTAAAAGTTGAGATTGATAGATTTCCAATAGGTCAAGAAGAAGGACTAGGTCATGTGATACAAGAACTAAAACTTAACAATAATGAGGAATATGATACAGACTTTGTTTTATCTAAAAGCAATATCGTTAATTCATATAATTTAAATCATATTGAATCAAAAAAAATAGAACAAAGCGAGAGAATAGACCTTACAGATAAAAACTCTTATTTATTCAAAAGTTGGAATTCTAATAATTCTCCAATGCTCCCAATGATTCAGATAGATCAGGGAAAAAATAAAAGTACTAAATTATGGATACATACAAATAACCTTGCAGAAAGAGTAGACTTAAATAGTAAAAAATCTCTAGAAATTTTATTTAAAGGATTTGAATCATTACCGTTATTAAATGATTGGCAAAACTATCTTAGTGAAGCCATAAGAAATGATTCTGAATTTAAAGTTGGTGAAAAGAATGAAGCGATAAGCCTCTGTGTGCATTTAAATAGTGATAATGAAATAATTGATTGGTCGTTCCATCTTACTTTAGTAAAATGCACTCTTAATGTTGGAAGTGATCATACTGAAGCGCTTCTATCTAGAAAAACTAAATCAAGGATAACCTCTCGGGTATTAAAACCTATAAAAGAATATATCGACGATTTAGATAAAATACTTGAAATTTCATGTTCGTTCAGACAAAAACATCTCTTGGAGGGTAAGGTTGAAATTCCTGCACCACTTAATAAAATTGAGTCACTTGAAGAATTTTTTATTCATAATCCAGCTGAATATTCAAAAGGATATTTTGAATCATTAAATAAAGAAGATTGCCAAACTTACCTTTCACCAATACTATATGAAGCTAATTTAATATGGTTCAAACATTCAAATCAATATGGCTTAAAAAGCGCAGGACATCTCTCAAATGAAATAGATTATGTTAATGCAAATGAAATCATCAAATATTCAGAATTTATTGATAATGATATAGAGCTTAATGAAGATGGCAATTTGACATTTAGTCAAGTAATTAAATTATGTGGCGATGATAATAAAAAAAGAATCTTACATAAACTTCTAATTAATGAATTTAAGGACAATGAAATAAGGTTGATATCTAAAGATCCTAATAATGATGAATCAGAAAAATTATTTATTTCTCCATGGACAATTCCTGGATTTGACTTTACTAATCTTATTAACCAGTACTGTATTTTTAATATGATAGTAAATGGTAAGAAATCAAAGAAAAATAATATTGATGCAATCAATATATCGGAAAGTAATTCATTAGAACTAGTAAATTGGAATATATTTAATTCATCAATTTCAAAAAATCTAGAAATATTATTTAACAAGTATGTGATAGATAAACTTAATGAATTCAAGTACAAAGTTAACCAATATAAATCTAATATGATAAATATAAAAAAAGTAAGAAAAGCAGAAAAATTACTAGGTAATATTTATAGTGGGTTTATTTTATCAGTACAAACATATGGTTTCTTTGTTGAGATATCAGAACTAAATGTAGAGGGTTTAGTGCACGTAAGCACTCTTAATAATGATTGGTATGAATACAGGTCAAGGCAAAATCTATTGATTGGAAGAAAATCTAAAAAATCATATAAAGTTGGAGATGCAATAGAAGTAAAAATAATAAAAGTCGATATTCTTAAATATCAAATTGATTTAGAATTAACATAAATAAATTTTTACAAAATATATTATGGAAATATTAACCAAAAAAATTTAAGATAACTTTTTATTATTATGTTTAAGAAAAAATATTTACTTTTAACTCTATTTATAATAATAATTTTTCAAATTTTATTATATACAAATAATAATCAGAAGACTTCATTTAGATACTTTAAATGGACCCTCCAAGAAGTAAGTATAGGTAAGTTAATCAGTATTTCGTTTTTTTCAGGTTTATTTGTAAGCACTTTAATAAATACAACAATAACTAGTACTAGTTTCAGAAAAACAACTTTAAAAAATGTGGAAGATGATTTTGTATCTATCAATAATGAGGAAGAAATGGAACCAAACGTTGAGATGCCGCCACAAAGGGATATTAGAGAAACTCAACCAACAATTTCTGTTAATTACAGAGTAGTCAAAAATATGAATGATAATAATTTTAAAAAAGATCAAAGTTATTCAAATCAAGATATTAAAGATGACTGGGATAATGCTGATAATGATTGGTAGAAAAATAAATTAATTAAAAAATGTTTTTTTAATTTATAATGAAATAAATAGTATTTTTTATGGAAGAAAATTTAGACAAAAATAATGAAGTAAATAAAGAAATGTCTGACAACACTACTAAATCAATCTCAGAGGAAATAAAAGAACTTAAATCAGAAAAAGTTATCAATATGGATTTAAATAATGGTGATTCTGCTACTAAAGTTGTTATGAAAAATGAAATTAATAATCCCGAAAAACCTATAACAAAACCAAAAAAAGAACTCCCAGTAGAGAAAAAGCCTTTCCAAGAATTTATTAACATGCACCTAATTCCTTCACTTACTGAGGAAATTAATCAAAGAGGATTAGAAATAAACAATATTAACCTCACTAACACAAATAGACCTATTGCTGGAGATAAATGCTGGGTAATAAATTGTGAAATTAAAAATACATGTAACTTTTGGTTATCCTTTGAGAAGGATGACATTAGTTCATTAAAAAGTATTTCTTTATCAAAACCTAATCAGCAACCGAGTATTATTGAATCCTTTCTTATTGACGAAAAAAGAATTACCCTAAAATTAATAATTTCAAGAGTACTTCAAAGATTGAATGGGCAAAAGTTAATAGGAGTTAATTAGAAAAACAATAACACCAAGTTAACTTTTCCCTCGAAAATACAAATCATAGTAAATAATAGTATTAATAAACCGAATAAAAAATGGCTCAATCAACTGTTGAATCAAAAAATAAAAAAGATATTAATAATGGAAAGATACCAGCAAAAGAAACAATTTTGTCCCCAAGATTCTATACAACAGATTTTGAGGCTATGGAAAATATGGATTTATCAATAAACGAGGAGGAATTGGAGGCTATTTGTGAGGAATTTAGGAAAGATTACAATAGACATCATTTTGTAAGAAATAGTGAATTTGAAGGCGCTGCAGAAAAATTAGATCCTGAGACAAGAGAGCTTTTTGTTGATTTTCTCGAGGGAAGTTGTACATCAGAATTTTCAGGTTTTTTACTTTATAAGGAACTTAGTAAGAGAATTAAAGTCAAAAACCCTCTACTTGCTGAATGTTTTGCTCATATGGCCAGAGATGAAGCAAGACATGCAGGTTTTTTAAATAAATCAATGAGTGACTTTGGACTTCAGTTAGATTTAGGTTTTTTAACAGCCAATAAAGATTACACTTATTTCCCTCCAAGAAGTATTTTTTACGCTACCTATTTATCCGAAAAAATAGGTTATTGGAGATACATAGCAATTTATAGACATCTCGAAAAGAACCCTGATAGCAAAATTTTTCCACTATTTAATTACTTTGAAAATTGGTGTCAAGATGAAAATAGACATGGGGATTTCTTTGACGCGTTAATGAAAGCACAACCACGTACTGTTAAATCTTTAAGCCAAAAAATTACCATTGGCGGCTCTACTTTTACACACCCATTATTTGACTACTTCCATAGGTTTAGATATTTTTTGAATAATCTTCCATTAACATCCAAGTTATGGTCTAGGTTCTTTCTATTAGCTGTATTTGCAACTATGTATGCAAGGGATTTGGGAATTAAAAAAGATTTCTACAGTTCTTTAGGTTTAGATGCCAGAGATTACGACCAGTTTGTTATTAATAAAACAAATGAAACTGCAGCTAGAGTTTTCCCTGTAGTAATGGACGTTTATGATAAATCTTTCTATGGAAGATTAGATAAAATAGTAGAGAATAATAAGGTTCTTTCCGATATTGCAAACAGTGATGGAAATAAAGTATCTAAAACTTTTAAAAAATTACCTAAATATTTATCAAACGGTTACCAGTTATTAAGACTATACTTATTGAAACCTCTTGATAGCAAAGATTTCCAACCTTCGATTAGATAATCTTTAATACAGAGAAGATTTATAGACTCATATGCTTTCGTCACAAATCAAATCAAATGAAATCGTTTTTGGTAGTTGCAATAAAGATTTTTTAGAAGAAATTATTTTCTACGGCATTGGACTTGGTGCTGATTTTGTAGAAATATTTATAGAGAATACTGACAACTCAAGCGTGTTAGCAGAAGAAGATTTTATTACAAGTGTAAGTCCATCATTTGGAAGGGGTGCTGGCATTAGAATCTTCAAGGGAAAAAAGGATGGATTCGTAAGTACAAATGATTTAACAAAGCATGGCTTGATGAGATCGGTATCTCAAGCTATTGAGATGTTAGACATAACAGACAACAAAAGAGAAGTATTTAACGGTTTAAACGAACATAGGGACTATAGTTTATCCAAGAAAAAATGGATTAATGAAGTCCCATCTATTCATGAGATAAGTGAAAAACTACTAGTTAGCACAAAGTCTTTAAAAAAAAATAATAAAATAATAACTAGAAAAGGAAGTTATTCAAGAAATCTTCAAGAAGTGATTATAGCCTCCAGTGACGGAACCTATGTCTCTGATATTAGACTGCATCAAACAGTTGGACTCAACGTAATTGCGAGTGATGCCCAATATAGATCTAGTGGAAGTAGAAGATTTGGATCATCAGGAATGCCTAATGAATTCAGATTATGGGATCACGAAAAATCAGCTAATGATGTGTTTGAAAGTTCAATGAACATGTTGTATGCAGATTATGTTGATGCAGGACAAATGCCTGTTGTACTAGCTAATAAATTTGGTGGCGTTATATTCCATGAAGCCTGTGGTCATTTACTTGAAACCACTCAAATAGAGAGAGGAACAACACCATTTGAGAATAAATTGAATGAAAAAATTGCACATGAATCTGTAACTGCAATAGATGAAGGGATATCAGAAGGATCCTTCGGTTCATTATCAGTAGATGATGAAGGTATGGAACCCGAAAAATCAGTTCTTATAGAAGATGGAATTTTAAAAAAATTCATATCCGACAGGGCAGGTGAATTAAGAACTGGCCATAAAAGAACAGGAAGTGGAAGAAGACAAAATTATTCTTTTGCCGCAGCTTCAAGAATGAGAAATACATATATAGCTAAAGGTGAACACTCGAAAGAGGATTTAATCAATAGTATTAGTGAAGGACTTTACTGCAAATCAATGGGTGGTGGCAGTGTAGGTGCTACAGGACAATTTAATTTTGCGGTAGAAGAAGGATATCTTATTAAAAATGGGAAATTAACTAGTCCAGTAAAGGGAGCAACATTGATCGGTGAGGCTAAAGAAGTTATGCCAAAAATATCAATGTGCGGAAATGATCTCGAACTAGCCCCTGGATTCTGTGGATCCATTAGTGGAAGTGTCAACGTAACTGTTGGCCAACCTCATATTAAGGTTGATTCAATCACTGTTGGCGGAAGATAGGAAATGAATTCAAGAGAAATCACAACTCAAATCTCCAAAGCTGCAGATTTCCTAAATCTTAAAAAATGGGATTATGGAGCAAGCTTTTCTAATGATTATTCTGTTCAAGTAGATAAAGGAGAGGCTAAACAACTTAAGGCATCACAAAAGCAAATTTTAACTATAAGAGTTTGGAATCAATCTAATCTAGTTGGTATTACTACAACAAGTGATATTAGTGAATCTGGTATTAAAAAGGCTCTTAAGCAAGCAAATATAGCTTCTGATTTCGGAAATAAGAATGAATCTACAGAATTTTCACCACTAGCGAAGGATCCTATTAAAGATAAGGAAGTAAAAAAAAGAAATCCTGTTGGAATAAAAAAATTACTTACACTTTTAAGAGAAGCGGAGGTAAAACTAATAGAAAGTCATGAATCCATAAAATCTGTTCCATATAATGGTTTATCTGAGAGTTTCTTTGAGAGAGTTTATGCAAATAGTGAGGGTGCCTTTCGAAGTTATTCAAAAAGTCAAGCCGCACTATATTTATATGCAAGAGCAGAAGAGAAAAATAAGAAGCCTCGTAGTTCTGGTTCCGTAAAACTTGGATATGGAGCTAATGATATAGATATAGAGTCGTGTATTAAAGAGGCTTCAAATAAAACAATTTCTCATTTAAATTATTCATCTATTAAAACTGATAAATATTTAATATGTTTTTCCCCAGAGTCTTTTTTAACTATCATTAACGCCTTTAGCTCAATGTTTAATGCTAGAAGCATCATAGATGGAGTGAGCTTATCTAATAAAAATTCAATCGGAGAGAAACTATCTACAGAAGCACTTAATATTTATGATGATGGCCTTCACGAAAAGAATATTTCTTCATCACCATTTGATGGAGAGGGAACCCCAACCAAAAGACTATGTCTTATTAACAAAGGGAGAATTGAAAATTTTATACATTCTGAATCAACTGCAAGAATATTTAAAACAACTCCCACTGGCCACGCTGGACTAGGATCAAAAGTCTCAGTATCTCCTGATTGGATCGTAGTTGAGAAATCAGAAGAAAGCTTTGATCTAAAAACATCACTAGATCACTCTACCTATGATGGAGAATTTGTTTATATTGAAGAATTAAATGCAATCCATGCAGGTGTCAGAGCAAGTCAAGGTTCATTTTCTCTTCCATTTGATGGATGGCTCTACAAAAACGGTAAAAAAATCTCAATAGAATCTGCCACCGTAGCAGGGGATATCAAATATCTTTTGAAAAATATAGTAAATATTGAATCAAGCCAGGAGGTAACAACTAGTGGAATTTCTCCACATATATGGGTAGATGAATTATCAATAACTGGTGACGCGTGAGAATTATATTCTGGGGAACACCTGAATATTCAATTCCTAGTCTTGATATTCTTATTAAATCCAAGCACGAGGTAATTGCAGTAGTTAGCCAACCGGATAAGAAGAGATCTAGGGGAAATAAATTAATAGCCTCACCTGTAAAAAGTATTGCTGAGAAAGAATCTATAAAAATTTATACTCCAGAAAAAATCAGGGGCAATATAGATTTTATAAATGAACTTAAATCACTTTATTGTGATTTATTTATTGTTATAGCTTACGGGAAAATTTTACCCAAAGAGATATTGGAAATCCCAAAATTTGGTTGTTGGAACGCACATGCTTCATTACTTCCAAGATGGCGTGGTGCCGCCCCAATTCAATGGTCCCTAATAAAGGGCGATGAATTTACTGGTGTAGGAATTATGAAAATGAATGAGGGACTGGATACTGGCGACATATTGTTGGAAGAAAAAATTAAAATTAATAATAACGATAATTTAAATACACTATCGGAAAAACTTAGTATTTTATCGGCAAAATTATTTTTAAATGCAACATCTTTAATCGAAGAAAATATTAATAAAAATACTTATCCTCAATTAACAAAACAAAATACCCTTGGAAGAGAAATTACTTACGCAAGAATGATTGAAAAATCTGACTTTAAAGTTGATTGGGGTAATGAGGCAATTAAAATTTCTCAAAAAATAAAAGCATTATACCCTCGAGCAAATACAACTTTTAGAGGTAAGAACCTTAAAATACTTAAAATCAAAGTTTTGACTAGTGATGTAATTAAAAATGAAAAATACCTTTTGTTGAGCAATTATTCAAGACCAGGTATTATTCTTGCTGTAATAGAAAATGAAGGAATTATAATATCAACTAAAACTGATCCGATTATTTTATTAGAAGCAAAACTTGAAGGCAAAAACATTTCTAGCAAAAAGCAATTGATTCAACAGTTAAAGCCATCAGCATGTGAATATCTCTCAGATTAAGTTTTAGATTCTTTTTTAGAGAATCCCCAAATGAAAGCAAAAAGTATCAAAAAATAAAAATAATAGTCTGGAAGAATAGATTCTTTAATTAACGTATTTAGTAAAAGTTTAATCCCAACTATTAAAATTGCTACGTAACCGGCTGTTTCTAATCTAGAAAATATATCCAGAAGCTTTAGGAAAATCCCCGATGTAAATCTTAAGGCTAATACTCCAATCACTGCTCCAAATATAATTAATATGTATTGATCACTTATAGCTACTGCAGTAGTGATACTGTCTATGGAAAAAGCAAAATCAGTAATTGAAAGAAGTGCTACAACCCTTAAAAACCTAAAATTATTTTTTTTATTATCTGTCCCATTTTCAGTGTTTTCTATATCTGAATTTAAAAAAACATTAGAGAAGAATAAATAAATTAAATAAAAACCAGCAAAAACTCTAATGAGAATAAACTTTAGAAGAACATTAGATAATATGATTAGAATAATTCTAAATAATAAAGATATTGTTATACCAATATTTAAGGCTCTTGACCTTAATTCTGAACTGTCGAGGGATTTAGTAAGAGAAGCTAGTGCTACAGCATTATCTGCCGACAATAATAATTCTAGAGCAATTAATATTGGTAAAAGTGTAAAGATTTCGTACCAGCTGTCTACCTGATCTAGTGTGGGTATAAAAGAATTTATTGCGGCTGAATCCATCAAATATTATTCACAATCAGTATAAAATCTAATATAATGTATCGGATATTTGTAATCAAGATTGATAGTTATAAATGAGTTTAAATACTTTAGTTGATTATATTTCGAACTCACAAATTACTTATGAATTAATAAAAAGAATTTCTAAAAATAATGAATTAAATATTGTTGGTTCAAGTAGATACGCAAAATCAATAATATTAGATAGCATCGCAAAAAAAGAAGGGAAAAATATATTATTAATTTGTCCTAATGTAGAAATTGCGTACAAATGGATTGGTTATTTTGAAAGTATAAATGATAAAGGAGTTTTATATTATCCTCCAACAGAACATCTACCATACTCATCAATTAATAAATCCAAAGAGATTGAATTTAGTCAACTTACTGTTTTATCCAAATTAATAAAAAAAGAGAAAAATGAACTTAATATTGTTATATCAACGGAGAGATCACTACAACCTCATCTAATAAATAAAAACCTATTAATTGAAAACAGATTAGATTTGCAAAAAGGGGTTCAAATCGAGATTCAAGAATTAGCAAATAAACTTACATTACTGGGCTATACAAAGGATAATGTAACTTCAACTGAAGGATTCTGGAGTAGGAGAGGGGAAATAATAGATATTTATCCTGTCAATAATGAGTTTCCTATAAGATTAGAATTTTTTGATAATGTAATTGAGAAAATAAGAGAATATGATCCACATACACAGAAAACATTAGAAAGTATAAATAATATTGAAATAATACAGGCTGGATTTGATTTGCTCATAAAAGATAAGTTAAATAATTTATCTAAGAACAATCTTTTTGATTCAGAAGATATAAATAAAAATAATCTCGATCGTTATTTAGGAATAATTGAAGAAGAACCGTCAAACATAATAGATTTCATAAATAGGGAAACAATTCTTGTAATTGATGAATTAGAAGATTGTAAAAAATTTGCAAATAATTGGTATCTAGATTCAGAAAGTAATTTTGATAATTGTACGTATGAATTAAATGAGAACCTTAAAAATAATGATATTAATTTAGTGGCCAAACCTAATTTGCATTTAAAGTTTGACGAAATATTAAATTCGATAGGAAATTTTAATTTAATAAAATTTTATGAATTTGAATCTAAAATCAATATTGATAATAGATTTTTGTTAAACGATAAAAGATTAAATTCATACTCTAAAAATGTAGGGAAATTATCCAATGATATAAATAAAAATATAAAAAATAATGAAAAAGTATGGATATTATCAGCACAACCATTGAGAACAAGGACTTTACTTTTTGAACACGAATGTAATGCAAACTTCTTAAACAATCCTAATGATATTGATGAAGCACATAAGTCAATTAATAATTCAACTCCCCTAATTTTAAAAAATAAGAACAATTACGAAATCGAGGGGTTTTATCTTCCGATATGGAAAGTTGTCCTGATAACAGATAAAGAATTATTTTCACAACAATCTCTTTTTAATAATGTATTCATAAGAAGAAAAAAAAGAAGTGTCAATTCAAATATAAATGTAAATAAGATTAGTCCCGGTGATTTAATAGTTCATAAAAATCATGGAATAGGAAAATTTTTAAAAATAGAAAAAATAAATATAACTGGAGATTCAAGAGATTATTTAGTCATTCAGTATCAAGATGGAAAGATAAGTGTTGCCGCTGATCAACTTGGTAGTGTTAATAGATATAGATCAAGCGGAAAAATAAAGCCGAAAATAAATAAATTAGGAGGGACAGAATGGGAAAAAATAAAAGAAAAAAATAAGAAACAAATCAAAAATGTTGCTGTCGATATTTTAAAACTTTATGCAAAGAGAGAAAAATTAAAGGGTTACATTTACCCAGAAGATGGTCCTTGGCAAGATGAATTAGAGGAATCATTCCCTTATCAACCAACACCTGACCAAATTACTGCTGTAGAAGAAATAAAATCTGATATGGAAAGCGATAAGCCAATGGACAGGCTAGTTTGTGGAGATGTAGGATTTGGCAAAACAGAAGTTGCTGTTCGGGCTATTTTTAAGGCTATTACATCAGGCAAACAGGTAATATTACTAGCACCTACGACAATCCTAGCTCAGCAACATTGGAGAACAATAAGTAATAGATTTTCACCTTACCCAATAAAAGTATCATTACTCAATAGATTCAAAACCGTTAATGAAAGAAAGGAAATCTATGCAGGTTTGAAAAATAACAAAATTGATTTAGTTGTAGCAACGCACCAAATTTTAGGAAAAGAAATAGAAATTAAAAACTTAGGACTACTAGTTATTGATGAAGAACAAAGATTTGGAGTAAGGCAAAAGGAGAAAATAAAAAAAATCAAAACCAACATAGACGTTTTAACTCTCTCGGCAACTCCAATTCCAAGAACTCTTTATATGAGCTTATCTGGACTAAGACAAATGAGCTTACTTAACACTCCTCCACCATCAAGAAGATCAATAAAAACATATTTATCTGAAATAGATATGGATGTTATAAGAACTGCAATTAACCAAGAAGTTGATAGGGGAGGTCAAATTTTTTATGTTCTTCCAAGAATTTCTGATATAGATCAAGCTGTAAACAAATTAAATAATATGTTTCCCAGCTTAAAATTTATTGTTGCTCATGGGCAAATGAACGAAACAGAGCTTGAAAATGCAATGATTGCTTTTAATAATGGAGAAGTAGATCTAATGATATGCACAACGATAATTGAAAGTGGATTAGACATTCCTAAAGTAAATACAATCATTATTGAAGATTCCCACAAATTTGGCCTTTCTCAGCTTTATCAACTTAGAGGAAGAGTTGGGAGAAGCGGTGTACAAGCACATGCTTGGCTATTCTATCCAAATATAAATAAAATTAATGAAGCTGCAAAACAAAGATTGAAAGCGATAAAAGACTTTTCAGAACTAGGTAGTGGATACCAACTTGCAATGAAAGATATGGAAATAAGAGGTGTTGGTAGTTTACTAGGAGAAGAACAAAGTGGAAAGGTTAATGCTATTGGATATGATTTATATATAGAAATGCTCCATGAGGCTATTTCAGAAATCAGCGGGCAAGAAATACCTGAAGTTAACGACACTCAAATTGATCTACCAATAAATGCATTTATACCTGCAACATGGATATTAAACAGAGAAGCGAAGCTTGAAGCTTACAAATCTGTTACTGAATGTTCAAATAATGATGAATTAACTGAATTAGCTACAGACTGGGTTAATAGATATGGAAACTTACCCAAACCTGTTGAGTCCTTAGTTATGATAATGAGACTAAAATTACTAGCTAAAAAATGTGGTTTTAATAAGATCAAGCTCAAAAAGCCAAACATCTTGATAGAGACAAAATTAAAAAATTCTACTTTTAAAATTCTTAAAAATTCACTGGCAAGTAGTGTTCAAAATAAATTTATTTTTAATGAAGGCGAACAATTTTCAATCATCACTATAAGGGGCTTAGGTGCAACTGAAATTCAAAATCAAATTGATCAACTAATGTTGTGGTTCGGTTCTTTTGAGAGAGAAATAAAGAATTTCGATAAAGAACATATTAAAAGAGATTAAATTATTAAATAATTATTTAATATCCGCGAATCAGTTTGATTTCGGTTAGGTTTATAAAAATTTATTTATTTTATGGGTGAATATATAGACGTCGGAATCCAAACATCGATTTTACCCTTATCAATTATTCTTTCATCAATTGTATTAGGTATATTTGCATTATTTGGAGAAGAAACAGAAAATGATGATGATGATTCCGATTCAGGAAGTGGTGGCTTAATGCAACCTATTTAAAATTATTTATAAACAATTTGTTTTGACTTTCTCTTAGAGACTTTAAATAACCTATTAAATGAACCTATCATTAAAATAATAGAAGCAAAAGAAGATACAAAAATAAAAATCACCAAAAATATCTCATAGAGATATGAAAAGAGATCAATCAATAATAAAAAAGATTTATTAAATGTCGAAGGTAGATTTTGTAACAGCAAATTTTTATTAGGAATTAAATAATTTACATAAACTAATAAAACACTCAAAATAAACAAAAAGAAAGATTCAGTAAATAGTCTTCTTTTAGATTTTCTTCTCAAATTTAATTTTTTTTTAAAAATATATTTATCAGATTTAATATTCAAATTTGGGATGTTTAAATCTGCCATAAATCAAAGCTCAAAGAAAAAATTTGAATAACTCTGAAAAGAAATTAACCCATAGTATCGTGTTTGTATTTAAGATGCTAATTGCTCTTTATTCAGGATTTGTTAGTTCTTTTTTTTCTATATTTTCAAAAGGACTATAAAAATAAATAAAAGAAGAAGAGAATAGAATTAAAGAGCAAATTGCAAAAAACGGTGGAATAAAGAAATTGAGAAATTTAACTTTTTTATTTAGCCCAAATTTAAATTTTTTTGGAATGTTAGTAGATATATCAGTTTTTTTTATTCTTACTTTTGGCGATTCGTTTAACTGATCAAAACAATTTATAGTATCTGAAAGCAATGAATTACCAATCTTTAAAACCAAAGGCTTGACATTTGGTTTAGAGCTCTTGAGAACAATATTATGTATGTGAAGATTATCGGCTTTTATATCGATTAATTTAGACTCATATATTGGGATTTCGTTTTTGATTAAAAGATTTGAATAAATATAAAAAGCATCCATAATAGGTCCTAAATGTTCGATTTTTCCTTCAATAAGTGGTTTATCAACTATGGTTAATTTCCACTCAGAAATTATAGATATTTGATCTTTATTTTCATTATTGGAATAATCTGGCAATCCGATTATTTCGAGACTTGCTGAAGATTGATGAAATGACAATTTATTTTGCATCATATTAAAAATCATATAAAAAATTTTTTAACTTTTGATAACCCTGATTTGAAATGCAAAAAGATAAAGTAAGCAAAGATTTTATAATAATCTCATCATTTTCAGCTTGATTTAAAAGCTTTTTAACTCTAATACTATCTATATTAAATCTCTCTTTGATCAACTCAATAAACCTCTTATTAAAATCATTCCAAATAACTGAATTATCTTCAATATTTTCTTTAGATTTCATTATCTCTCTGATGTAAGGATATAAATATTTAGACATTTCAACTGTAATTCTAATTAAGGCATTGAATTCGTTAAGTTTTATATTGTTAGTAACATAAGATTTTCTCAATGGATTATTGTTCCTTAATTTCCAAATAGTCACTTTATTTGGTAAAACATTATTTAAATTAAGTCTATTTGATAAAGAATAAAGTGACTCAATGCCATTTAAGTCAATGGTTTCTAGTATTAATATTAATAAATCAAGCTTCTCAATAGATTTTCTTGATACCTGATTACCTCTATTTAAAACTGTAATTGTTCCTTATTAGAATATAGATTAATTATAACAGAATTATTAATCCATTTTTTGAAATAAAAATGAATATAACTTATCTAGTTCTTCAATAGTTAGCATTCCATAACTCCATAATAATATTGGTAATGGAGTGTTATTTTTTATAGATAATTTTATACCAAGTTCAATAGTAGATTCATCTAAGCCTAATACATTAAATAAATAAATTATCATTTCTCTAGATATATAATCATTCATGAATTCTATTTAATACTTGAGTAAATGAGAGATTTAGTCATTTGATTTAGGACTAATTTTCTTGTAAAAAGAAATTTATTTAAAAGTAAAAATGAAAATTTCCTAATTGGAAATAAAAAAACGTTTCTATTAGCAAAAACTGATATCAATGAGTCAGTTATAAAAATTGTGAAGATAATATCTAAAATCCTGCTTGAAAAATACTTAAATTTAAATAATATCAATTGCATTTTAGTAATAGCAGTATTTTTATTAAACAGATCATAGATAGTATTAACATCTCTCCAACAAGTGTTTAGACCCTGACCACCAACAGGATGAAATGTATGAAATGCATCTCCTACAAAAACAAATTTTTTAAAATTTAAAACTGGTAAATTTAAGGATAATGAAACAGGAAAAATATTAAATTCACCAATTATTTGGTCCAACTTAAATTCATCTGGCAAGATAGTTGATAAATTATCCATTAAAAAATTCTTGTCAGAATTTAACCTTTCAATTGCCTTTAATGAACTGGAAGTCCAAATTACTTGATATAAGTTTTTTTCTAAAGGTAATAATGCAAGTGGGCCTTCTTTTCTAAAAATTTCATAAGCACGCTTTTCACAATGACCTCTAAGAGAAACTTTAAAAGTTAAACAAGACTGACTATAAGATTTTTTTATATCAACAAAATCTAAGAATTTTTTATCAAGTGAGTTTGCTCCTGTCGAAAAGAATTGATAATCAAATATTATTTTTTTACGTAACAATCTCTTTGGTGTCATAAAAATAATATTTTCATAATTATCAATCTCTTGAAAAAATACGTTCATAAGATCCGAATGTTTAACTACCCAGCCAATATTTTCAGCAGAACTTAAATCATCATCTAAGTCAGAAGTTGATAAATTGGTAAAAGAAGTAGTTACGCTATCTGAAATTGAAAGTGTATCAAAGCCAAATAAAAATGGCTCTAATTTTTCCCAAAGTCTGAATTTAGATAAGATTTTTCTTGTTGAGTGAGTTATTGCATAAGTTTTATCTTTATCAATTAATCTATCTTTTGTTAATAAATCAGTTAAAAAAATATTGCAATCAAATTTTGAAAGTGCAATTGAAAGTAATAAACCTGTGGGACCTGATCCAATAATTTTAAAATTGAATTTATTGTTCATCATATATGAGTATCAACTATCTATTCAAATAAATATAGCAAATTTCCTCAAATGCTGGTCTTAATAAATAGGGGTACTCACCAACCCATAAGTTAATTTCAGGAAGCCAAGCATCGGTCAAATAAAAATCTCTGTCAAAATTACGAGTATCAGATGTTATTAAACATCTAATACTCGAACCCACCCTAATTTGACTGTGCTTATTTTCCATAGGAAAACTTAATTTTTCCAAATAACCATCTTCATCTTCTAATTCAAGTACTAACCAAGTCCTTTTGTTTTCGATAACTTCTAATCTACCTTGCCTATTAGATTGTTCTCTTGAACTTTCAATCTTTTCTGTTTTATAGATATCTGATATATAGCCATCAAATATAGAAAAAAATTTATATTTTCTTAATTGCAAATTTTTTCTACTTGATTCAAGAATTGGGCCCCAGATGATATACAAAAAGAAACCTACACATAGGAATAACCAGAAATTATTAGTTTGATCTCCAGTAGAACTAATAATTAATGAGATAAATCCACCAATTGAAGAAACTATTACTCTTTGAAGAATTTTTCTCGGATTCCCCAACGCGTACTTAAATTGACTTCCTGTACCAACTGCAGGAATAAGTTTTGAAATTTGACTCGAATTAATTGGAATTAACATTTTAAAAAATTAATTTTTCAAGTCCATAAACTAAAGTTTCATAATTACCAATTTTTTTAATAGCCTGTAAAACTCCTGGCATATATGCCTTTCTATCAATAGTGTCATGCTTAATTGTGTAAGTTTCTCCTGGAGATCCCATAATTACTAACTGATGAGCGAGTAATCCTGGTAATCGTACAGAATGTATATTAATTCCTGAATCTCTGAGCCCACCCCGTACACCTTTCAATGACTCAGATTCATTTACTAAATTCTGATTAAATTTCTTTGGATATTCTTCAATCATTTCTGCAGTTTTTATACACGTCCCACTAGGTGAATCAGCTTTTTGATTATGATGCATCTCTATTAATTCAATATTGTCATAAAACCTTGCAGCTACCGATGCCGCCTGCTGAAGAAGAACCATACCTACTGAAAAATTAGGAATAATTGCACAACCAACTGATGCTTTCTGAGCAAAAACAGACAAATCTTGTATTTGCGAAGGGCTTAGACCTGTGGTTCCTACTACTGGTGATACACCATATGCAATAGCTGATCTGGTATTTTCATATACAGAATCAGGATGAGTAAAATCAACCAGAACAGGTTTGATATTTTCATTTCTATAATTTTGACTAACAGAACATAAAGTTCCTTCAAAATCATTTGAAACAAAAACATCACAATTTTTTACCTTCAATAATTCAGAAATATTTGAGCCATTATTCTTTTCGTTTATGTCAATTGCTGCAACAAGTTCACAATCTGTAGAATTTAATACAGTATTAACAACTTCGCTACCCATCCTACCTAAAGCTCCGGATACTAGTACTGGTATGGTTTTTTTAGAATTTTCAATCATTTTTTTAAAAATTTTTTTTTAAAAGGTTGTTACACGCTATTTATATTGCACACAATAACGTCTTTTCATTCGTAGGCTGGTAGAAATACTTAAAGAAAATCAATGTTTACGCAGGTCCGCTCAGCAAACCGCAGAGTATCTCCTGTTGAGGATAACAAACACAAAGTTGTAATAAAAGCAGTTTATGTTGTCCTTGAGCCACAATACCAAAATTCCTTAACGGAAGCTGCAAAGTCAATTAATAATATGAATGGGCCAATAGGTATAGACCTAAGCGGCTATCTTATCGAAGAACTTAGGAATGATAGTAATTTTAAAGATTTTAAAAAGGATATAGCTAATGCAGATATATTCGTTGCTTCTCTAATTTTCATTGAAGACCTTGCTCAAAAAGTGGTTGATGCCGTATCTCCATTTAAAGACAAACTTAAAGCTTCAATTGTTTTCCCCTCCATGCCAGAGGTAATGAGATTAAATAAGCTTGGTTCATTCAGTATGGCCCAACTTGGTCAATCTAAAAGCATTATTGGAGATTTAATAAAAAAGAAAAAAGAATCTGATGGAGCAAGTTTCCAAGATTCAATGTTGAAGTTATTAAATACATTACCTTCAATACTTAAATATCTACCAGTTGAAAAAGCTCAAGATGCAAGAACATTCATACTAAGTTTTCAGTACTGGTTAGGTGGTACCACTGATAACTTAAAAAACTTCTTGTTAATGATTTCTGAAAAGTACGCTGTTTCAGAGAGCATAAAAGATCAAATAGAAGAATACAAAATTCAAGACCCTGAAACATTCCCAGATTTAGGAATTTGGCATCCTCTTGCTCCTTGCATGTTTGAAAGTCTTAAAGAATATCAAAATTGGGAAAATAATAGGAAAGATATAAATCCTAAAGATGACAAAACTCCAATAATAGGCTTAGTGCTTCAAAGGAGTCATATCGTTACGGGAGATGATGCTCATTACGTTGCTGTTATTCAAGAATTGGAATACAGAGGTGCAAGAGTACTACCTATCTTCTGTGGAGGTCTAGATTTTTCTAAACCAGTTAATGAATTTTATTATGACTCCATAAACAAGGATCAACCTATAGTAGATGGAGTTGTATCTCTAACAGGATTTGCACTAGTTGGTGGGCCAGCAAGACAAGATCATCCTAAAGCTATTGAAGCCCTAAAAAGGTTAAACAGACCCTATATGGTTGCACTTCCATTAGTCTTCCAAACCACGCAAGAATGGGAAGATAGTGATCTAGGTTTACACCCTGTTCAGGTAGCACTTCAGATTGCAATTCCAGAGCTTGATGGTGCTATAGAACCTATTATTCTCTCAGGTCGTGATGATGCTACAGGTAAGGCGCATACGCTCCAAGATCGAGTTGATGTAATAGCTGAAAGAGCAATAAAATGGTCAACTTTAAGAGTTAAACAAAGAAAGGATAAAAAATTAGCCATCACAGTATTTAGTTTTCCTCCAGACAAAGGAAATGTTGGTACTGCAGCATATTTGAATGTTTTTGGTTCAATTTATAGAGTACTTCTTGAAATGAAATCGAAAGGATATCAAATAGATGAACTTCCAAGTAATTCAAAAGAATTAATGGAAAAAGTAATTAACAACCCTGAAGCTATGGATGGCTCTCCAGAGTTAAATATTGCTCATAAGATGTCAGTAAAAGAATACGAAGAATTCACACCATATTCACAAAGACTTGAAGAAAATTGGGGTAAACCTCCTGGAAACCTTAATAGTGACGGACAAAACCTTCTTATTTATGGAAAACATTTTGGAAATGTTTTTATAGGAGTTCAACCTACATTCGGTTATGAAGGTGATCCCATGAGATTGCTCTATTCAAGAAGTGCTAGTCCTCATCATGGTTTTGCAGCTTATTACACGTATGTGGAAAAAATCTGGGGGGCTGATGCTGTTCTTCATTTTGGAACTCACGGCTCACTTGAATTTATGCCTGGGAAGCAGATGGGCATGAGTGAAACTTGCTATCCGGATTCTTTAATTGGATCATTGCCTAATTTGTATTATTATGCTGCTAATAATCCATCTGAAGCAACAATTGCGAAGAGAAGAGGATATGCCTCTACTATTAGTTATCTTACTCCTCCAGCGGAAAATGCAGGACTCTACAAAGGACTGAAAGAACTAAGTGAACTTGTTGGTTCTTATCAACAATTAAGAGAAAATAGCAGGGGTATTCAAATTGTTAATGCAATAGTTGAGACTTCTAAACAATGTAACCTTGACAAAGATGTAGATCTTCCTTCAAAAGACGTAGAAGAACTTTCAATAGATGAAAGAGATTTACTTGTTGGAAATGTCTATAAACAGTTGATGGAAATTGAAAGTAGATTGTTACCTTGCGGTCTTCATACTATTGGAGAAGCTCCAACTGCAGAAGAAGCTGTTGCAACACTTGTAAATATTGCATCTTTAGAGAGAGAGCAAGAAGGATTAAGATCTCTTCCTGGATTACTCGCAGAATCCATCGGTCTAACTATCGAACAAATTTATGATGGTAATAATAAAGGTGAACTTAAATTTGTAGAGTTAAATGAAAAAATCATAAAGACAGCAAGAGAGTCTATTTTTGCGATGGTCAACTCTTTAAAAATTGTTGATGGCAGAGTTTATTTGGAAAAATCACTTCTTTCCAAACTTTTCGATTTACTTAAAGTTTTTGGTCTAAATCTACCTACCCCTTGGCTAAGAGTCTGCAGATTAAATGGATTTAATGAAGTTAATCAGAAGGAATTAAATAAATTATTTGATTACTTACTTTTCTGTCTGGAACAGGTCTGCGCAGACAAAGAAATGGAAAGCCTCATTAAAGCACTAGATGGTAATTATGTTTTACCTGGACCAGGTGGAGATCCTATAAGAAATCCAGGTGTTTTGCCCAGTGGTAAAAATATCCATGCTCTTGATCCTCAATCAATACCAACAACAGCAGCAGTAGCTGCAGCGAAGTCTGTTGTTGACAAATTAATTGAAAGACAAAAAGAAGAGCAAGGAACTTGGCCTGAAACAATAGCTTGTGTTTTATGGGGTACTGATAACATCAAAACTTACGGAGAATCACTAGCTCAAATCTTATGGTTTGTTGGGGTAAAACCAAAACCAGATTCTGTTGGAAGAATTAACAAACTAGAATTAATTCCTTTAGAAGAATTAGGTAGGCCAAGAATAGATGTAGTAGTTAACTGTTCAGGAGTATTTAGAGATCTATTTATCAATCAAATGGCATTAATTGATCAGGCAGTCAAATTAGCAGCTGAAGCTGATGAACCATTGGAATCTAATTTTGTAAGGAAACATTCCCTAGAACAAGCAGAAAAAGAGGGCACGTCTATCAGAGAAGCTTCAGCGAGAGTATTCTCAAATGCAAGTGGCAGTTACAGTTCAAATGTTAATTTAGCCGTAGAGAATTCAACATGGGAGGAAGAAAATGAATTACAAGAAATGTATTTATCTCGCAAAACATATGCTTTTAATGCCGATAATCCAGGTGAAATGAACCAAAAAAGAGAGGTATTTGAGTCAGTAATGAAAACTGCAGACGTTACATTTCAAAACCTTGATTCATCAGAGATTTCATTAACAGATGTAAGTCATTATTTTGATTCGGATCCAACAAAATTGATCAAGACATTAAGAGATGACGGTAAAGAACCAAGTAGCTACATAGCGGATACAACCACTTCTAATGCTCAAGTTAGAACACTTGGAGAAACTATCAGATTAGACTCAAGAACAAAACTATTAAATCCTAAGTGGTATGAAGGTATGCTCAAATCTGGCTACGAAGGAGTTAGAGAACTTTCTAACAGACTTAATTACACTCTTGGTTGGAGCGCGACAAGTGGTCAAGTAGATAATTTTGTATATGAAGAAACTAATGAAACATTTATAAATGACGAAGAGATGAGGAAAAGATTAATGGATCTTAATCCTAATAGTTTCAGAAGAATTGTTGGAACATTGCTAGAAGTCAATGGTAGGGGATATTGGGAAACTTCAGATGAGAATATAGAACAGCTGAAAGAACTATACCAAGAAGTAGAGGATAAAATCGAAGGAGTTAAAGAATAATAAATTTATTTTTTTCTGTAAATCCTATCAGCTACTTTCAGAACTTGATAATTTAGTTTGACGTTGTGAACTCTCACAATGTCAATATTAAATTGAGAACAAAGACAACTTATTGCAAGTGTTCCTATATCCCTTTCTTTTGGATTTTCCTCATTCAAAATTTCTCCTATAAATCTCTTCCTAGATGCACCTATCAAAATTGGCAAATTCCATTTTTTAAATACATCTAAGTTCCTCAAGATTTCCAAATTATGAAAGATATCCTTTGAAAAACCAATTCCGGGATCAACAATTATATTTCTTTCAGATATATTTTTTTCTAAAGCATTCTTTATTAGATTATCAAGCGAGCACTTAACGTCACTCAATACGTTCTGGTAATTAGAGAGTTGATTCATATTTTGACTATTACCACGACTATGAGTAATGACGAATGGACAGTTGAATTTTGATACAACATCCAATATTTTTATATCTCTTCTTCCTCCCGTGACATCATTTATCCAATTAGCACCATTTAAAAGAGCTTCGTAAGCTACTTCAGAATTAAAAGTATCAATAGAAATTAAAACATCTGGAAATTCAGATTTTATTAATTTTAGATATGGTATCAATCTTTTTATTTCTATACTAGAGCCAACTTCTTCAGCCCCAGGTCTCGTACTTTGAGCACCAAGATCAATAACATCAACACCATTCCTCAAGAAATAATTTACTTGATCTAAAACTTTTTTTGAAGAGTTTAATTCCCCACCATCACTAAATGAATCTGGAGTTAAATTAATAACTCCCATAATTGAAGTTTTTTGGCCCCAGCCTTTTGGCCATGGATTTTCCCTATTGATAATTTGCAATTCTCGCGAAACTATTCGGATCTAATGAAGCCCCTCCAACTAACACTCCATCTATATCACTCATTGACATGATTTCGTCAATATTATTAGGTTTAACAGATCCTCCATATTGAACAACTACATCATCAAAACCTATTAATTTCCGAATCAAAGAACATATCTTATTAGCTTCTTCTGCCTCACATGTTTTACCGGTGCCAATTGCCCATATTGGTTCATAGGCAACAATTAAATTAGATGGATCTGTATTTTCTAATCCTTGTTCAACCTGTCTAGTAATAACTCTATCAGCTTCTCCTCTCTCTCTTTGTTCTAATGTTTCTCCTACACAAACTATTGGAGTAAGTCCACTAGATTGAGCAAAAACTGCTCTTTTATTAATTTGTTCATCACTTTCACTAAAATATTTCCTTGGTTCACTATGTCCAACGATTGCATATGAGACACCATGTTCAAGAAGCATTTTTGGAGATATTTCTGCAGTAAATGCTCCTTGATCTTCCCAATGAATATTTTGACTAGAAATATCTAAATATTCAAAATCAGAATGATCAGAAAAGGTTGAAATAGCTGTAAAAGGTGGAGCAATAACAACTTTACGATCGTCTTTAATGTTTTTTATTAAAGGAATAAAATCTTCTAAATAGGATTTAGCTTCAGCACAAGTCATGTGCATTTTCCAATTACCAGCAATTACAGATTTTCTCAAAATACTATCTCCAAGAAAAATATATTAATACAAAGTGAGTTGAATAAGCTAACTATTCAAAAATTAATTCATTTTTTAGAAATATTACTTTATCTCCCTTGTTTAACTTCCTTCCTCTCCTAGTTTCAATTACACCATTAACCTTAACAGAACCAGATTTAATAAAAATTTTTGCTTCGCCACCAGAAGATACCAAATTTTGCCATTTTAAGAATTGATCCAATTTCATTGTTTTTATACCCAAAGATATTGATAAAGTAGGATAAACAATTAAATATATAATATCTTGAGACTAATACCACCAGTCAGACCATATTCAAATAGGTTTATAAAGGGTTTTATATGCATGCTTTTTTACGTAGCTTGTTGGCCTTTATTAGCTTATTTAGCTGGAAACTTAATCCCAGCAATTGGGTCAGGTGATCTCTCAAAAGTTTCTAGCATAATAATTAAGTCTTTATTTGTATTTTTAGTTCAGAAAACTGCTCAATTTGGACAGGATGTATTCATAGCAAAACCATCTTTAGAAATTAGTGAAGTGATGAGAGAAAATTTATTTAGTAGAATTCAGAAAATAAAGATGAATTCTTTTGAAAATATTTCAGCAGGGGACATCACATATAGGCTTACAGAAGATGCCGACAGAGTAAGCGAAGTTATTTATAAAACAGCTCAAGATACTTTTCCATGCACTTTACAGTTGTTAGCGGTAATAATCTACATGTTTTATTTAGATTGGTCACTAACAGTATCAACATTTGTTTTAGCACCATTAATTATTCTTTCAGTTAACAGTTTTGGAAGAAGAGTTTTAATAGCATCCGAAAAAAGTCAAGAATCAACAAGTAAATTAGCAGGTTTAATAGGTGAATCTATAAGTGGAATGTCCACGATAAGAGCTTTTGCTGCAGAAAATTGGATTGAGAAAAGATTTTATAAAAGATTAAGTAAAAATAAAAAAGCAAAATATAGAACATTAAAACTACTTGCATTTCAACATCCAGTTGTAGGATTTGTTGAAGCATTTGGAATATTAGCAATATTAGGTTTAGGAGCCGCAAGAATCAATCTAGGCCTTCTAACAAGCGAAGAATTTAGTAGTTTTTTTGCAGCAATATTAATGCTTATTGATCCTATAAGCCATGTAAGTACAAATTTCAATGACTATAAACAGGCAGAAGCCTCAATAAAAAGGTTGAAAAACATAAATCTAGAACCTGTGGAAGATGATAAAGAAAATTTACAAAGATTGTCCAATTTTGAAGGCAAAATAACTTTCAAGAAAGTAAATTTCGCTTACAAAAAAGATAATAAAGTACTTAAAAATATCAATTTAGAAATTAAAAGAGGGGAAGTAACCGCATTTGTAGGAGCTTCTGGAGCTGGTAAAAGTACAATGTTAGCTTTGATATTAAAGTTTATAACTCCAAATAATGGAGACATTTTTATAGATGATAAAAATCTCAAAAGATTAAATACAAAAGATATTAGAAAAAACATTGCATTAGTACAACAACAGCCTTTTTTGTTTACAGGAACAATTATTGATGTAATAAGAATGGGCAGAAAATTCACCAAAGAAGAAGTTATAGAATCAGCAAGAAAAGCAAACGCCCACAACTTCATTCAAAAGCTTCCTGAGAAATATGAAACTGAGATAACTGAAAGAGGATTAAATTTCTCAGGTGGTCAGATCCAAAGGATAGCAATTGCAAGAGCAATACTCGGGAACCCCTCAATTCTTCTTTTAGATGAGGCTACAAGTGCGTTAGATGCAGAATCAGAATCTGAAGTACAAAAAGGACTTAATAGAGCTATGAAAGATAGAACAGTTATTGTAATTGCTCATAGATTAGCCACTACTCAAGAGGCCAATAAAATAGTTGTTTTTGATAAAGGTGAAATTATTGAAGTTGGGAAACACATTGATTTAATAAATAAACCTGGAATTTATAAAGAATTATGTGAAAAACAATTGATTAAAAAATTATAGTTCTATTTTAATTATTAAAAAAGTAAATCAATGAGCGAAAATAAAAATGACCCTGCAAATCCAGTTTTAACCTTTGAAGGCAAAAAATATTTAATAAATGAACTTTCTAATGAAATAAAAGAATCTATAAAAGTACTACAAATAGCGGAGACACAACTTAAGATGCATCAAGACACTCTCAAATTACTTTCAATTAGTCGAAACTCTTTAGTTAATCAATTAAGAGAAAAACTAAAAAACTTAGAATAAAATTTTAATAATTATGGATTTCTTGTAGAGAGTAAGTATTAATTTTATTGCATTGCAAAGCTTTAATCGCCTTAATGGCCGCCTTTGCTCCAGGAATAGTTGTAAAAGTTGGAATATTATATTCTAAAGCGGCACGTCTTAAATAAGCATCATCATGAAGAGCCTGTGAGCCAATTGGAGTATTTATTATTAATTGAACAAGTCCCGAACGAATTAGGTCCTCAATATTTGGTCTTCCTTCATGAACTTTTAGCACTACTTCAACTTGAATTCCTAAATTCGCCAAATATGAAGCTGTACCTTTTGTTGCGATTAATTTAAATCCTAAATTCAAAAGTTCTCTAGCAACTTCCTCAAGATTTTTTTTATCTAAATCATTTGTAGATAAAAAAGCAACTCCTTCTAAAGGAACACCATTACCTGCCGCCAATTCTGACTTGGCATAAGCAATTCCAAAATCTTTAGCTAAACCCATTACTTCACCAGTAGATCTCATTTCAGGGCCAAGTAATGTATCAGACCCAGGAAATCTTTTAAAAGGTAAAACAGCCTCTTTTACTGCCTGATATTTTGGAGAAAATTCTTCTGTGAAATTAAGATCTTCTAATGTAGAACCTTGCATTAACTGAGTAGCTAATTTTGCAACAGGTTTACCTATGGCTTTTGAAACAAATGGAACAGTCCTGGATGCTCTTGGATTTGCTTCGAGAATAAATAATTTATTTTCTTTATTGTTTGTATTTATTACTGCAAATTGCAAATTAATTAAACCAACAACATTTAACCTCTGTGCAATTAGTTTAGTCCAGTTCCTAACATTATCTATTGTGGATGTTGCAAGAGAAATGGATGGTAAGCAACAAGCTGAATCTCCTGAATGAATTCCTGCAGGTTCCACATGTTCCATTAGGCCAGCAATTACAACCGAACCCTCTGAATCGCATAAAGCATCAACATCTATCTCAATTGCATTATTTAAATATTGATCAAGAAGGATAGGATGATCAGGGGATACCTTAACTGCTTCAGAAATGTATCTCGATAATTCATTCTCATCTTTAACAATTTCCATTGCCCTTCCACCTAAAACATAAGAAGGTCTTACAACCAAGGGGAATCCTATATTTTTTGCTACTAATTCTGCTTCATTTTGATTACGAGCAATACCGTTTAAAGGTTGTCTAATACTTAATTCTTCAAGAATTTTTGTAAATTCCTCTCTATCTTCTGCTAAATCGATAGATATTGGAGAAGTCCCAAGAATTTTTGATCCGGTTCTAATCCCATCATTAGATTTAAGCCATTCAAATAAAGGTAATGATAATTTCAGTGGAGTTTGACCTCCAAATTGAACAATCAAACCATAAGGATTTTCAGCTTCTATTATGTTAAGCACATCCTCCAAAGTTACAGGCTCAAAATATAAAATATCGCTAGTATCATAATCTGTTGATACAGTTTCAGGATTACTATTAACCATTATTGTTTTATAGCCATTTGTAGAAGCTTGATATGATGCATGACAACAACAGTAATCAAATTCTATTCCCTGACCAATTCTGTTTGGACCTCCTCCTAAAATCATAATTTTTTTTGATTTACTATTTTCTGAAATCTCGCTATCAAAAATTTGAGAATTAAAATTAATGAAAGACTCTTCGTAAGTTGAATAATGATAGGGAGTTGAGGATGAGAATTCTGCTGAACAAGTATCAACAGTTTTATAAATTGGAATTATATTAAGTTTTTTTCGATATCTTCTTACTTCAAAAAAATCAGAATTAGTTAACTTTGCTATCTGTTGATCTGAAAAGCCTAGTTGTTTAGCATGTAACATCAAATCCCTATCAAGAGTATAAAGTTCCTTATCTTTCAAAAAATCATTTTCAAAATTAAAGATATTACGTAATTTTTCGATAAACCACAAATCTATATTTGTAACTTCATGAATATAATTATTAGTCTTCCCAAGCTGCATAGCTTTTTTAATTAGGAGAATTCTTTCAGAGGTAGGGTTTCTTAAACTATTTTTAATTTGACTCTCATCTTTAAATTCATCTTGTGCATCACATTCCCATCCAAAAACACCTACTTCTAATGACCTTAATGCTTTCTGAAATGATTCTTCAAAAGATCGACCTATTGCCATTGACTCACCAACAGATTTCATAGCAGTACTCAAAGTATTAGATGAGCCTTTAAATTTTTCAAAAGCAAATCTTGGTATCTTAGTAACTACATAATCAATTGATGGCTCAAAACATGCTGGTGTTTTTTTTGTAATATCATTAATAATCTCATCAAGTGTATAGCCAACAGATAATAAAGCTGCAATCTTAGCTATGGGGAATCCAGTTGCTTTACTTGCCAAAGCGGAGGATCTACTTACACGAGGATTCATTTCTATAACAATTACCTCTCCATTAGATGGATTTATTGCAAATTGAATATTACTCCCTCCTGTTTCAACTCCAACCTCTCTAATAATTTTCAAAGACAAATCCCTTAATCTCTGGTACTCCTTATCTGTTAAAGTCTGGGCAGGAGCTACAGTAATCGAGTCTCCAGTGTGAACACCCATTGGGTCTAAATTTTCAATACTACAAACTATTACGACATTGTCAGCAGTGTCTCTCATTACCTCTAGTTCAAACTCTTTCCATCCAATAAGTGATTTTTCAATTAATATTTGATTACTTGGACTTTCCTCTAAACCTGATTTACACAACTCGACAAATTCTTCAAGGTTAAAAGCAATTCCACCACCTACTCCACCTAATGTAAATGCAGGCCTTATAATTAGAGGATAAGAACTAATCTTTTTGGATACCTCCACAGCTTCATCCAGATTAGATGCGATGCCAGAAGGACAAACATTTACATTTATTTTCTCCATCGATTCTTTAAACAATTTTCTATCTTCAGCTTTATTAATAGCTTTTAAATCAGCACCAATTAATTCAATTTTATTTTGCTTTAAAAAATCTGACTCTGATAATTTAACAGCAAGATTCAGAGCGGTTTGACCTCCCATAGTGGGAAGAATCGCATCAGGCTTTTCCCTTAAAATGATCTGAGAAACAATTTCAGGAGTCAATGGTTCAATATATGTTTTGCTTGCTATTTCAGGATCAGTCATTATTGATGCTGGATTTGAATTAATCAATACAATTTCATAACCAGCATTTCTTAAAGCTTTGCAAGCTTGAGTGCCAGAGTAATCAAATTCGCATGCTTGTCCTATAACAATCGGTCCCGAACCTAGAATAAGAATTTTTGTTAGATCACCTCTTTGAGGCATAATTTAAACCCTTCATTTATCACATGCTACTTATAAATCATTAGATGTTAATCAACTTACTTGAAAAGCAACATTTGTTTCTATAGTATTGAAAGAAAATAATATTTTATGAGCGAACTCCAGCGACTTAAAAATTTGTTGCCTCCAGAAAATGAAAGTTGGGTATTTGTTGAAGCTGCTGCAGCTATAGATCCACCTTTAATAACACTTGAGGAAATCGGTCGTGACGAAGTAGAAATACAGATAGATTTAGATGAATGGGATAACTTTGCTATTGACCACAGAAATCTATTATTTTGGCACGAGGTTGGGAAAATTCAGAATGACACAATTCCCAGAGATGGATGGGAAATGGCTGCTCTCGCCATAGGACTTGGAGGGGCTATAGGAGAGTTGTGGGTACAAGATGGTTTACTTTTATTACTTGCTCTTGGTTTATCAAGTTTTGCAGGCTATAGATTATATCTAAAAAATAATTCTGAAAAAAAACTTCAAGATGCTATTTATGCAGATGAAAGAGCTATAGATCTTGCTTGTAGATTTGGATACAGCATTCCAAATGCTTATAAAAGTCTTGGAGGGGCCCTAAAGGAGTTAATAGATAAAACAAGAAAAAAGAAAAAAAGAAGTTTCTTTGAAGATAGATTAGATGCCTTAAGAAAAAGTGCCGAAAAAGCAAGATCAGAATTATCTCAGCAAGAAGGTTCAGAAAAATCAGTTTCAAGCGAAAATGTTTATGGACAATAAAAGTTTAGTTTTAATGGCGGCTAAAGCATGTGATGAAAAAAAGGCAAAAGATATAAAACTTATAAAAATAGACAAAGTATCTTTTATAAGTGAATGGATTTTGATTGCAGAAGGATTATCTGATGTACAAGTCAGATCTATTACTAACTCTGTAGAAGGAGAACTAAGAGAGAAGGCTAAAATTGAACCTATACGAAAAGAAGGGATTAACGAAGCGAAATGGGCTTTACTGGATTATGGTAATTTGATAGTAAATATTTTTCAACCAGAAATAAGAAAATATTATGACCTTGAATCGTTTTGGAGTAATGGAGAAAATCTTATATTTCCATAATATATTTTATGAAAGAATCTAAGTGTCCTGTCCCTAGAGAGCAACAACCAACAAATGAATTCATAGAATTATCAAAATCTAAAATTTTTTCTTGGCCAAAAACAAAAAAGTCACTAATTCTTATTTTGATAAAGTTCTGGGTAGGAGCTTTTGTTCTATTTCTTGTCATTTCTTCAGGAAGTGTATATTTCAAAACATCCACTTTAAAGTATATTCTATTAAGCTTTTTTAGCAGCTTATCAATACCTCTTTTAATTTCAATAAGATTATATTTAGGTTGGAATCATATTTTTAAAAGATTAACATCTGAAAAAGTTGAATACGAGGAATCCGGTTGGTATGACGGTCAAGTATGGGAGAAGCCATTAGTTTTGAAAGAAAAAGAATCACTTATTGCTTCAATTGAGGTAAAGCCAATTTTAAAAAATTTAATTCAAATTTTTTCTATTATTTCAGTCATAGCTTTGTCTGGCATTTTGATTTTTCAATATAAAATTTTCTAAATGAGTTCTAATTTCAAAAACCTCTACACTTCTAATAATCCTCCCTTACAAGCAACCTTAATTAGAGGATCCAATATTGAGTCGATTCATAAAATTCATGCTGTTATTACTGATAAAAAAGGGAGGGTTTTAATGTGTGCAGGGAATCCAGAATATAAAAGTTTCATAAGGTCAGCACTAAAACCTTTTCAAGCAATACCTTTCGTTAGTAGTGGAGCTGCATCAAAAATCAATAATGAATCAAAATCAATTGCTTTAGCATGCGGATCACATAGTGGATCAAAACTTCATTCAAGGGAAGCATTTAAAATTTTATGGGAATATGACATTGACATTAATAATCTAAAATGTCCAAAATCTAAGACAAGTCCATTAGAACATAATTGTTCGGGTAAACATGCCGCTTTTTTAGCTACATGCAAAAAAATGAATTGGCCATTAGATAGTTACTTAAAGGGTGATCATCCTCTTCAAATAGAAATATTCAGAATTGTTTCTGAATTACTTGAAATCCCGTCATCTGAAATAAACGCAGAACGTGATGATTGTGGTGCACCAACTCTTTATTTAAAACTATTAGAAATGTCGAGGTTATATTCACTTCTTAGCAGTTCCGAGAATGCTGAATTAGAACAAATTAGTAGAGCTATGATTTTAAATCCCACAATGATAAGTGATAACAATAAATTTGATACAGAAATAATTAAAGCTTCTCATGGGAACGTTATAGGTAAAGGGGGAGCCGAGGGAATACAGTGTCTATGTAAAGTAAATCAAGGGATAGGTTTAGCTTTAAAAGTAGAAGACGGATCAAAAAGAGCAAAGCATGCTGTTAGTCTTCACTTACTAAAACAGTTAGAGTGGATATCTGACTTAAGAATTCAAGACATAGAAGAAAATGTGTTTAATTTTTCTGAAGGAGTGCGACTAGAAGTTAAAGGTAAAGTAAAATTCCAAGAATCCTAAAAAACAGGAAAAATAACCCATTCAGATGTATGCTATATATGTGACGCGGGGTAGAGCAGTCTGGTAGCTCGTCGGGCTCATAACCCGAAGGTCGGAAGTTCAAATCTCCCCCCCGCCACCATTTAGAAGCCTCTTCACAGCTGCTTTTTTAGTATTTGGAATAGTTATAGAAATTATAAAAACATGATAGAAACGAAGTTTTTTATATAGTACTAAAAAGAGCTTATTAGAAATTATTTAAAATCCTTTTGAATTGAGAACTTCAAGTCAATTCTAACTAGTAGACCAATAATTATAAAAAATATTCCAATGTATGAGTTCAAAGACAGATCCAAAATATTGAATTTAATTATCTAAATAAATATTAGCTTACAAATCATTTCTATTAAATATACTTAATTAAGATAGATTTAAATAATTCTGAATTTTGGCCATTTGTCATACTAGATAATTACTTTAATAAAGTAAAGTTAAATCTATCTAATTTTGAAAATAATATGCAGAATTTGCTCCAGCGTGATTTAGGTTCAAGCTTATTATCAATAGCTGTAATTTTAGGTTGGTTAGGACTTTTTTTTGTATTCTTGAGAGTATTAACAATTTCAATAAAAAAGATTCTTGAGGCGATTTTCAAAAAATCATAATTAATTAAATTAATTATTCATAATTTTCACATAAAGCCTACATCACTAAGTATAATAACCTAAAAATGTCAATTTTAGACAAGGCAAAGATAGGAAATTCAGTTCAAATAAACCTTGAACAATCAAAGGATAGGCTTACTAAAGAAGTTATTGATGCTATAAATTATTCTTCCGTGGCTAAAATAAGTGATTTCAGAATAACTGACGGTAAAGGTATTGGAGTTATATTAAAATTATCTAATGGAAAAGAGCAATGGTTTTTTGAAGATGAAATTGATCTCCTTGACGAAAATGGTAATGTAATTAAAAAAAATAATGATAAAAAAGATAATAATAATTTTTTATTAGATTTTTTAAGAAGATTAAATTATGAAAATAAATATAAAGTAAATGAGTTACTTAATCCAATTAACTTTTTTATCTGGCTGATTATATCAATTAAAGATATTTTTTAAAAAATAAAAAAATTTTCTAAAATAGAGAAGTTTTATAAGTATTTAAAATAAAAATTTAGTAATTGCAATGGTACAAAATATAATCGATGTTAGAAATTTATCTAAATCATTTGATATCTCTTCTAAAGAACCAGACTTAAAAGGAACAATTAAACATTTTTTTAGAAGAAAAACAAAAAGTTTAAAAGTTATAAAAGATATAAGTTTTAAAATTAAAGAAGGTGAAATTGTAGGGTTTCTAGGTGCTAATGGAGCTGGGAAAACAACAATTTTAAAAATGCTTTGTGGCTTAATTTATCCAAGTGAAGGTTCAATTATAGTTTCAGGCCACTTACCTTTCAGGAGAAAAGAAAATTTCTTAAAGAATATAACCCTAATAATGGGACAAAAACAACAGCTTATTTGGGATCTTCCACCAATTGAATCATTTTATTTAAATGCGTCAATATATGAATTAGATAAGTTCGAAGCAAAAAGAAGGATAAAAAAATTATCTGATATGCTTGAGATTGATGATGAGCTATTCATACCTGTTAGAAAACTATCCTTAGGACAGCGTATGAAGTCAGAATTACTCGCGGCATTGATACATGAGCCAAATATTCTATTTTTAGACGAGCCTACACTTGGTTTAGATATAAATGCCCAAAGGAATTTAAGAAAATTTCTTAAGAAATATAATAAAGAAACTAACGCGACGATATGCCTAACAAGTCATTACATGAAAGATATTACTTCTTTATGCAAAAGGGTTATATGTGTTCAAAATGGATCTATTTCATATGATGGAAAACTTGATCTCTTATTAAAAAGACTATCTCCTGTTAAGGAAATATTAATAGTTTGTCACTCCGAAAAAGATGCAACTAAATTAGAGAGTTCAGGTTATTCTGTTAAAAATAAAACCAAGAATGAAATCACGATAATAATTGAAAACCACCACTTTACTTCTTCATTGAAAACTATCCTAAATAATTTTGATATAAAAGACCTTTATATTAATGAACCGCCTGTAGATGAAATTATTGGAAAAATTTTAGTTAAAAAAGATTATGATATCTAATTCTCTTAATCGAAAAATATTCACTTTACTAAAGGTACAATATTCAAACATGTTGGAATATAGGGTAGAGATTGCATTATGGGCAATTTCAGGGATTATTCCTTTTTTCATGTTAAATATTTGGACAAACAACAACCTTAACGAATCAATAAACATTAGTGATATTATGCTTTCTAGGTATTTCTTGTGTGCTTTTTTTGTAAGGCAATTTTCTGTAGTTTGGGTTGTATTTAGCTTTGAAGAAGATTCTCTTTTAGGAAGAGTATCCCCTTATCTAATTCAACCTTTAAATCCATTTTTCAGATATTTTGCTCAACATATTGCTGAACAAATAACAAGATTTCCTTTTGCGCTAATAATTGCCTTTTTCTTTTTTATATTTAATCCAGAAAGTATATGGATTCCAAATCTGAGTATTTTATTCTTATCTACAATATCAACATTCTTATCCTTCTTAATTCAATTTTTAATACAATCAATAGTTGCATGTTTTTGCTTCTGGACAGAAAAAGCATCATCAATCGAAAGATTATTATTCATCCCAACTTTATTTCTTTCAGGTCTTTTAGCTCCAGTAGCTTCTTTTCCCGAATATGTAAAATCTTGGATTTATTTAACTCCTTTTCCATATCTAATCGATTTTCCTGCAAACTTACTTTCAGGCAATAAAACAAATGTTTTTGGAGGCTTAAGCATGCAAATACTATGGATAGTGTTTCTTTTTCTAGTATTTAGAAAAATATGGTCTGCAGGAACGAAAAAATATACTGCTATGGGATCATGAATCTAAGAAAATATTTAAAAGTTTATAAAAATTTTTTGCATACTTCTTTAGCTGCTGAATTGGAATATAAAACAAATATATTAATTGATTTAATTACTGCAATTTTGAGTTTAATAGGGAGTATTTTTTTAATATCTATTTTCTTTCAAAACAACGCGACTATTGGAGGCTGGGAATTTGAAGAGGCACTAATAATTCAGTCTATTTACACAATTTTGAACGGAATAACAAATACTTGGTTTAATCCTAACCTCACAGAAATAGTTAAACATATTAGAGAAGGAACACTAGATTTCGTACTTTTAAAACCCATTGATAGTCAATTTTTTATTTCATTAAAAAAAATAAATCCATCTGGTTTTTTAGAAATAATACTTGGATTTTGCTTATTGTTATTCTGCATGAGAATAAATCAAATAAATTTAAATTTAAGTTTTCTGACTTTATTTTTGATTACGATAATCTGCTCGATTTTTATTTTATATAGCCTATGGTTTTTTATCTGTACAACTACTATTTGGTTTGTTAAGACTTGGAATGCTATAGAAGTCTTAAGATCATTTCTTTATATTGGAAGATTTCCTTTAAATTCATTTTCATTTTCTCTAAGAATATTTTTTAGTGTTTTCATACCTATTGCATTTATAACTACAATTCCTTCTGAGGTTTTTCTAGGTGTTTCTCAATTATGGAAAATATTGCTTGAAGTTATAGTCGCCACAGTATTTCTTATAACTTCAAGAAAATTCTGGTTATTTGCTTTAAAATTTTATTCCTCAGCATCTAGCTAAATATTACTTAATAACCTCCTTACATAATTCCCAGATTAATTGTTTACTTTTCAGATTAGAAAGACTAGATAATTTCTTAAAGTGAAGTTTAGATTTTTCAACAGATAAAAGCCTACAGTTGTATTCAATTTTATGATTTCTAGATATGATTCCTAATTTGAGAGCGATATCACAAAGGATAATTATTAAAGTGAGCAAAAATACAATACCGAAAAATTGTGAAACTGATTTTGAATAATTTTCTTTTTCAGTTTTTAATTCAAACTTCATTACTTAACTATATGCTGAGGACACTTAATTGCAGCGATAGCAACAGCAGTAACTTTAAAATTTTCTGACTTCTCAATAACCTTTTTAACTTCTAATGGACCAAATTTATTACTTGCATCACTGTAGGAAAGAAGTAAAGATTTATAGTTATCATGACCTAGATTTCTATACTCACAGAAATTATCCCCAACATAATTCAAAAGAGTTAATAAAGTTAATTCAATCATTAAAGCTTTTTTCAAGCAAACTTCTTACGAATGATACTGTGCAGGATATTTTTAACAAGTAAAATTACCAAAAACATTTGAAATCATAAAATAAAATTTTTACTCATAAATTTTATAATTACAAAATTATTTCAGAATTTTTAAATATACATATAAGAAAATTATTAAAGCACTATCTGTAGTGTTTAACTTGGTTGCGTTCTGCGCTACAGATAGGGGGTTGATTTTTTTAAGGAATTGGTTTAAAAATAAGATTCCCCATCACCCGGCCCCACATATGTGAGGCCTTTTTTTTATGGGTTTTAAGATAAGATCTCTTAAAGTAATATTTTATAAAACTAGTTATTCATTAACACCTTTGAAAATGAATAAAGTTTATGGTTAATTTATTTTTTTAACTAATATACCTGCATTATACTTTTCAACCAAAATCGTATTAATATTTTCAATTAATTTATAAAAAACTTTTTATGGATTTGATCAATAAACTAATACCAACTAAAACACAAACTATTATGAAAGTTTTCTTAATTAGAATATTCCCATTTAATTTTGACAGGTGAGCCCCGAAATATCCCCCTGAAAAGGAACCAATTATTAATACTATCAACATATTTGAAGGAACCGATCCTATTCTTGCCAAAAAAACTGCTCCGACAAAATTCCAAAAAATCCCAACAGTAAAGAATGTCATACTTATAGCTCGAAGAAAATCCATTTCAAAAGTTTTTATTAAAAGTATTGTTACTAGCAATCCAGTTCCTGAAGAAATAGAACCATTCAAGATCCCTATAAGGAAAATAAAAATTAAAAATCTAATTTTATGAAATAAATTAAGCTTCCTATTACCTGATGATAAACCTAAATCTGGTTTAAGGAATGAATAAAAAGCCAATAATATAGAAATTATTCCTAAAATTAAGTAAAGATACTTTTCTGATATAAATTCAACTATAAAAGACCCTAAAATCACTCCTGGTAACCCAAAAATTAAAATTTGCCAAGCAACACTTATATCATTACCTAAGGATTTGTAATTTCTTAAAGAACCGCCTATTCCTAGTGCCACTGTTGCTAATTTATGACTAGCCAGAGCCTGATAATAAGGAACACCAGATAAAATCAATGCTGGCAATTGTAGTAATCCTGCTCCTCCTCCAGAAATTGCTGAGAACGTATTAGAAAAAAAGGATATCAAAAAGATATAAATACTTCGAAATAAAGAATGATCAAAACTTCCAAATGATATTGTTAATAGATAAAGCATTGACTATAAATTGCTAGTAATAAGGAAATATAATTATTTTCATAAAGAGCAAATAACTTTTAAGGTCTAATTTTATCTTTTTCAATCATAGTTTAAAAAAAACTGTTATTATCAAAAAAAAATTTTCAAGAATATTATGCATAAACAAGATGCAATTTACCTTGATCAGTTTTGTCCCAAGATAAGTAATAAAAATTGGAGAGAGTCACTTAATAAACTTACTAAGTATAAATGTATTTATTGCGGTAAACCATCAGAGTCGCTTGACCACCTTCACCCAATGTCAAAAGGGGGGATTAGTAGTACAAGTAATTGCGTGCCATGTTGTTTGTCATGTAATGGAAAGAAGTCAGATTCAGAAGTTCTTAGTTGGTACAGAAAACAAAGTTTTTATGATCCTCGAAGGGCTATGGCGATAAGGGCATGGTTTAATGAGGATTTAAAACTAGCGTCAATGCTTTTGAACTACCTAAATTAAAATGAATATTAAATTGATTGAGATAAAAAAATAATTTTGAATATGGTTGAATAGGATCTTCCTATTATGATAAATAATAAATTTTTTTTAAATTATCCTTTTTATTTCTAAATTTATTTTATCGCTTTTGTAAAGCGCAATATTAGAAAAGTCATCTTTCCACATTATTGGCGAATCTAAAACCTTTCTCTCTGGTGACTTTACTGAAAAAATCAATCCAAATACAAAAAGAATAGTAATCAAAATGATTATCATTACTAATTTGTCTGAGATATTGTTCATTAACCTAATCTATCTTGAAAAATTTTTGTCAGGAGTGGTTTTTTCATAAATTTCAAGAAAATATGATTTAAAGTAATCAACTCCTTCCTTTCCAATCAATCCAATTGAATTGCCACAATCATTTACTACTTGTAATGAAATTTGATTAGCCAAGTCACTTTTCTCAATCCATTTTTTCTGTGGATTATAAGAAAAAGATATAATATTTTCAGTTTTTACAATAGCTGATTTCATTGCTTCATCTTTAGAAAAACCAATTTGAATATCTTTGCAATATTCCCTGGAGAAATTATTAGAAATCCTATTTTGTAGCAAACTAACACTAGGGTCTGAGGTGTCAAAAGCTAAACCTATTGAAGGTTTTACTAGATAAACTATAAAAAAAAGAAAACCAAAAATGAATTTTAACAATAGGTATTTATCAATCCTTATTAATAATATATTAGTTTTTTCTAATTGTCTTTAAAATTTTACCTGATAATTATTAACAGTAAATTAAATTTCAATTTATTAAAAATTAAAAGTATTGCGATAAGTTCAGCAATAATAGTCAAAGTTTATTTGACTACTTATATGTACGAATCATTAATGACATTGCTATTTTTTCCGGACTGGACAAATGGATTGCCTTCAGACTTTTTAATCCTTCATTTTTTCGTAGGAGCTGTAATTTTTCCATTCAACATGATTCATGCTAAAGCAAGAAAAATTGACAGTCAAAACCCACAGGAAGCAGCTAACGGGTATAAAAACTCAGACAATGCTACATTTTTTGGATACGAAGAAATCAATTAGATTTCCATAATTTTTTTTAAGGAATTACTTAATTGATGATAATTTTCCTAAATACAGCTTTAGATCTCAAAATTTTCAGCCCCAGTGAACCTTTAGGAATATTGATTATTTTTTTAGGATTGATATTTACTGGAATGATCTTCTACATCATTTATGCAGTAAGTACTAATAAAGAATCAGTAGAAGATAAAAAGATAAGAACTAAAAAGGAGTACTTACAAAAAGAGAAAATAGGAAAATTATTTCCTAAGAAAAAATAGATTTAATTGTTTTATTACTACAAAGGTAATTATTTATATTGTTTATGATCAAATCAGTAGGATCCAAAAACATAAGTTTTAGTTCTTTTAAATCAAACATATTCTAAATTTTTATAATAACAATTTAATTTTTTTTACGAGGAGTTTATATTGTTAATTGCACTAAAAATTATTTTCATATCATGCAAAAAATGTTAAAAATGGAAAAAATGATTAGAAATCTTGGAGAATTCACCTCAATATCTATTTCTTGCTAGTGGCGTAAATAATGGAGAAGGTTTTTGGATAGTGGGAATAAAAAATTGCGATGAAAATATCCTGGATGATGATAATCTTTTAGATTGTCATAGAAAAGAATTAATAGGTAATGAATCAGCAAAAGATATTCTTTTGGCTATTAATTTAAACTTGAATAATTTATTAAATGAACTAAAAAACAAAAATCATTTTATACGAAGTCCTTCAATGGGAATTTCATTTGATCTCCCTTTAGAAATCTTGGAAAATATTTTTGATTTTTGGTTAGATATTTATAAAAATCAAGAAGCATGGGAAGCTTGTCTAGGTCTTCTTAAAGTTAGAAAAAGAATTCCTCTAACAAACCTAATTGAAAGCGAAAGTTTAAAGGGTAACTCGAAAAAATGGGCTATAAAAATTGAAAATTTACATACTTATATTCCTTCTTCACATAGAATTGATAAGTTAAATGATCCCATGTGGGAATAATTTTTATCTTTTTAATACTCAAAATATTTACTTCGTTGGATATTTAAGTAAAAATAAAATAACTATTAATTAAAAAATGAATAAACCATATTCTTTTAGTATCGATCAAATGAACGGGATTGTAGAGGATACATACGCCAAGATAATAAATGAATGTGAAAATTTAAAAAAAAATACTAGTTGTCCAAATGAGCAAGTAATAGCACTTTTAAGCGTTATTGCTTCAAATTACGCTATTACAAAAGAAAAAAACGAAAATTAAGATGATAAGTTATTTTACTTGGGACGAATTTGATAAAAGCGTAGAACAAATAGCAAATAAATGTAGGTTTAAGGAGTTTTCTGGAATATATGGAGTTCCTCGTGGTGGATTATGTCTTGCTGTAGCACTAAGCCATAAATTAAAAATTGAATTAATTTCAGAACCAATAAAAAATTCACTAATAGTAGATGATGTTTTTGAAACTGGTCTTACATTAACGACCTTCAAGGATATTGAAGGAGCAATGTTTTTTGTATTATTTAGTAAAATCAAACCAACATGGTGGAATACAGTATTTATATCTAAAAAAAGCCAATGGATAGTTTTCCCTTGGGAAAATACTTTGAATTCAAACAGTGACCGCGAAGAGTACATCAAAAAAAGAGGTTTAAGTTGAGTAAGAAATTATATTTGGCAAATCCATATGGATTTTCAAAACAATCTAAAACGCTTTTAAATGAATTTATTGAAATCTTCAATGATTTAAACGTAGAGGTATTTGAACCTTTTGAGAGAGCAAAACCATTAATACAATTAGAAAGTCAATGGGCATATGAAGTTGCAAGTAGTAATTTCCATGATTTAAAAGAATGTGATTGTATTTTTGCGATTGTTAATGGAAATCCTCCAGATGAAGGGGTAATGATTGAATTAGGTATCGCAATTGCTTTAAAAAAGGAAATCTTTTTATTCAGGGATGATTTTAGAAATTGTTCTGATAGCGATCAATACCCATTAAATCTAATGTTATTCCTTGGCCTTCCTAAAGATAATTGGGAAAAATATTATTTTGAATCATTACAAGATATAAGAAGTAAAAATAAAAGATTTATAGATTGGGCAAAAAATTAGCCGAATAAACCATTAACCCTAATGCAGAAGTTTAAATATATCTGTTGAGGTGCTAGAATAAAATTTATTTAGAAAATTTTGACACAAGTTACTGTTGGAGAGAACGAAGGAATTGAATCTGCCCTTAGAAGATTTAAGAGACAAGTTTCTAAGTCGGGTATTTTTGCAGATTTAAAAAGACTTAGACATCACGAAACGCCTATTGAAAAATATAAAAGAAAATTGCAACAGAGAAGAAAAGCCAGAAGAAGATAATCTGTAATATCTCCTAAAGTTTTTGGATGCTTTTTATATTATAAAATTTTAACTACTTAAGCTTCTTAAGCTTCTTAATAAGATTTATTCCAACTCCTGATACAGCAAGAAGATCTTTTTCATCAGCAGCAATGACTGCTTTTGTTGTTTTAAATCCAGCCTCATATAAAGCTTTTGCGCTTTTTGCTCCAACACCTGGGAGTGTAGTCAAAGTTTCAATATTTTTCTTAGAATTAACAGATTTAGTTTTTGTTTTTGTCTTCACAGACTTTGCTGCTTTTTTTTCTTTCTTTAAAGGAGTTTCAGGAGATACTGCACTTTTTAAAAAAATTGATTTTAGTTTGCTGAGAAATTTAGAAATCATTGCAATATATAAGTAATAAAATTAGCTCATCAATTTAATATATTATCAAATTCCAGAGGAATTAATAACAAGACAATAGCTAATTGAATAGAAATAATTTATTTACAATTATATAAAGACACACATTTAATATTTATGCAAGCTTACGAGCTATTGCAAGGTATTCAAAATTATTTGAAAACAAAAAAAAAGAAAAAATGTACTTTCAAAAATTAAAGTTATTTATTAATAGTAAAGTTAAAATCATTTTAAAGAAAAGATTATAAAAATGAAGCTTATTTTTATAAGTGGACCTTCTGGAAGCGGGAAAACAACTTTATCAAATCAAATAATAAAAAAAAATAAAAATGGTATTGTGTTAAGTACCGACAATTACTATAAGACAGGGTTAATAAGTAAATTACTACCAAAACTCGTAGAAGGTTTTTTTGATAGAAGTATTAGTTTTAATAACAAACTATTCAAAAAAGATTTTGATTTTATTTATACGAATGGAATTTCAATCTATGATCGTTATTATAATTTCGAAAAGAAAACAATTCAAAATACCTTAAACGAAAAGAATAATATTAGTTTTTTAATTGTTGAGGGTATATTTGCTAAAGAATTCTCAAACACTTTAAATAATAAGGATTATAATTTTTTAGAAATAAAAACAAAAAAAAATGAGTGCATGAAAAGAGTTGTCCAAAGAGATATAAAAGAAAGGGGGAAGGATAAAAAACAAGCTGAGAATGATTTTTTAAAATCTTGGGACATTTATTACGATAAATTCAAAACTGACAGCATAAAAAATAATACAAATAAATTCATTATTGAAAAAAACACTGATATAGATCACATTCTGAAAAAATTATTTAATTAAGTCTTTAATTTTTTTCTCCAATATTAAAGCACTTAAAATTGAGCCTTCAATTCTGCCAAATCCATCTCCTTCAAACCAGTCTCCGCAAAATCCAATTCTATATTTTCTACTAAATTGTAAAGATAATGGGATGGCAATTCCCGAGGGCTGTGAAGCTCTCCATTTCATAATAGATATTTCTTCATCAAAATTTAATTTATTAATTACAGAATTCTCTTCAAAAAGTTTATTGAAACTTGTAATTATTTCTTGTTTAAAAACTTCTTCATCTTTTGCACTTATATATGAATTAATTAACTCAATATTTTTTGAATGAACTACGATTCCTAATTTATTATTATCTTGCGACTGAAAAATAATTCTTTCAAATCTATATTTTTTTTCTAAATTATTTTTTAAATAAAAATACCTTTGTTTTTTAGAATAATAATCTTTATAACTATAATTTTCATTTGTATAAATTAAAAAAGTTAACCTAGGAATAAATGTTTGTTCTTCTAAAAAATTTAATAATAAATCTATTTTTTTATCGTTATGAATGGGAATAGCTTTTCTTAATGGTATTTGATTTACGTTTAATAATTCTAAAGACCGCTTATGTAACAACAAATTAGTTGAACAAATTAGATATTTAGACTTGAATTTTTTGCCATTTTTTGATGTTAGTAACCATTCCTTATCATTAAACTTCATATCAACTATTAAAGTTTCAAAGAAAAAATCAATTTCCTCTTTTAAATTATTAGACTCAATTATCTTTTTCGATAATTCACTCATGGAATCTAAAGATAAATAATTAACCCCGCAAGAAAATTCAGATTTTTTTTTGGTTTCTAAATTAGAATCTTCATTTAAAAGAAATATTTCTGAGTCGTCAATTTTTATATATTTATTTTCCAATAATTCATCAATATATCTTTTTAATAGAAGATTATTTTTACTGTTAGATATATTAAAATTTGGAGAACCATGATTTAGTTTCCATCCTTCAAATTTTTTGCTTATTCTTGTACTTGATCTCCCTCCAAGTCCACGACCAATTTCAATTAATCCAACTTTTTTTGTAATATTATTTTTCAGATATTTCGAAGCAAAAACACACGCAGATATACCACCACCTATTATTAATAAGTCATATGTAACAGCACTTTTCATAGGTTTAATATCAAAAGAAATTATCTTTTATTTTCTAAAAAACTATAAACAGAATCAAGTTTCTTTGTTGATGAAAAATCAGATTCAATTACAGGTATAATATTATTTTTTTTATAAAAACTAACTAAATCTTTTGTGAAATCAAAAAAATTCTCCAAGGCATATAGACACTTTTCAGATATATATACCTCTTTCCAAGGACGAAATTTAAACCGTGCTATAAATTGTTTAGAAGGAATAAATAAACTTCCAAATAAATTTAATTTTTCTTCTTTTGCTACTTTTTTAAGATAAGTCACCTCATTCTGAAGAACTTTAATATCTGTACCATATTGAAACCAAATTGAATTTATTAACCCAGTCGAAAATTTTTGTTCGAACCTTTCTCTTTCTGAATAAATATTATAATATTTTTTCAAATATGGATTGTAAGATATACCTAATTTAACTTTTAAATTTTTTTCCTTTTTTAAATAAGCTAATACATGCACTGAGTCAAAGTTTTTTTTCTTATTTGATCCCGAAACAAGCAGAATTTCAAAATTTTTATTAGTCTGAGAACTTTTAACAAAATCTAAAAACTCCTGATACGAATTTTCTTTATTTTTTGAATATTGATGATAAAGACTATAGTGATAGGTCACATTAAAATTATTATAGTTTTTTGATATATATTTAATAGTTGAATTAAATAAATCCTTCTTTATAAGTCCTTTACATGGAATATTAATATTTCTGATATTATTTAATTTGCAGAAATTAAGTTTATCGTCTAACTGAGAAATATTTTTAAATGACAATTCAAATCTTATATTATTGTTCATTTTTTAGTAGTCATATTTAATCAATCAACATATTAACGAAAACACGCATCTGCTACGATTCTTATTTTGGAAGTCTTCTTTTTATTCTTAGCCTTTAGAAAATAACTGGGGGAAATCTCTAGTGCAGCTTTTAAAGAAATTTTATCTTCTGAAGATTTTGCAATAATTTGATTAAAACATTTCCAATTTCCTGGTATTACTAAACCGGGCCATGATAAATAAAGACCAACAAAAATACCGAAAAATAAAAATAAAAAAAACCTCATGGCAAAATAAAATTTTTAATCTTACTAATTAAAATAAAAAACAATAGTTCAATTGTATTGAATAATAATTAATAAATTATTTCCTTTCTTTTTATCGCAGATATTTAATCCATGAAAGATTTTCATGAACTCGAGAGGTTAGAATAACAAAAATGTATTATTTTAGAATATGGCTAGCCAAGATTATCTAATTGCAATAGCTTTAATAGAGCAAAACTTAGTTAGAGCAATGCCTCTTGGAGGTAAAGAAATTAAAGATAATTTAGAGAAATCAGAATATTTTAAGAAACTTGGAGAAGAGGTAATTTTAAATCTTCTATTGAGAGTATTTCAAAGAAGTGATGAAGGTGCTTTAAAAAGGGCTTCTGAAGAAAAAGGTCTGCTCCTTGTTCATATGCATCCTAAAAGAATGCAGAAAGAGCTTCCATTCATTAAATCAGAATGGATAAGAGATGGAGATACACAACAGTTTCTAAAATACCTTGGCAATCTCTCAAAAGAGGTATGGACTGCATCTTTCGTAAAATACAAAGGGATTGAATTTACTTCTATCTCGAAGAATGATGAGATCTAAAGATATTAAAAATATTTTCTTTTCAAAGAATTTCTTTCTTTAGGATTTTATTTTCCATTGCAACTCTAAAACAGTTTTTACCATTACCAAAATCAATTGAGGAATAGTCAAAATCATTTTTAATATGCAAGGCACAATTGCCCTCAATACATATGCAAGATTCAATGATTTCTTTCTGAATAACATCATTAACGTAAGGTTCCCTCTCTTTCTCTTCATCGAAATGCGGGCAGGCAATACCTTCAACCATGCCTAAGCAATCAATTATTGCTAATTCTTTAGCATAAGAATCAGTTATACCTTTATCAAACCAACAAATAGCCCCAGCACTTACACCACTCATTACAATTCCTTTTTCATAAGCATTTCGCAAAATTTTATGTAAATTCCATTCTTTCCAAACAGCTAACATACTTTTTGTATTTCCTCCGCCAACATAAATGATGTCTTGAGTTAAAACTTTCTCTTCTAAGTTTTCTGTTCTAGAAAAGAAATCAATATGGCTTGTTATACAATCAAGTTTAGAAAATGCTCTATAAAAATTTAGTTTGTATAAACTACTATCGCCAGATGCTGTTGGAATAAAGCAAATTTTAGGTCTTTTTTTATTACTTAAAGAAACTATATATTTTTCAATTTCAAGAGAGCCTAATGAACGTCCAAACCCTCCTCCCCCAATTGCGACTATATTTTTACTAGGCATATTAAATAAAAGATTTATATATGAATTTAAGACAAATCACTATTAAAGATCAACTGGAATTAAAGAAGGTTTATTTTGATTCAATTCAATCTTTAGATGAAAAAATTTATAGTCAAGAACAAAAAAGAGCCTGGTCAAGCCAAGCTTGGAATAACCCAAATTTTGATAAGTCAATAATTAAAGGAAAAGGATGGCTTATAAGTAAACAAGGAATTATTATTGCTTTTGCTACAAGATTTCCCACCGATAGAATTGCGCTATTTTACTGTAAAGGTAAATTCCAAAGAAAAGGATACGGATCTAAGTTACTTCATAAATTAGAAGATGAAGCATATAAAGAAGGTTTAGACTCTCTTTATACTGAAGCGAGCTTAATAAGTTATAAATTATTTCTTAAAAATGAATGGGAAATTATACGTAAAGAAAAAGTCATTATAAATAACATTTTTTTTGAAAGATATAAAATGACTAAAATTATAAAAATTAATTAATTAATAATGTCTGGCAAAAGCAAGGGATTAATTCTGATTCAAAGGGTTCTAATTTGGGCGTTATACTTTTTTTCAGGATTTATACTTTATTCAAATCAAGGTACTTTGCCTTCATTGATAATTACTTTCTCAAGAATTATTTATCCATTATCTATTTTTTGGTTACAAATAAGAATTAAAAAAAGAACCAATTTTCTGCCTATTGATTCAAAAATGACAACTTCGCAATTGTGGTTTAATTTATTACCCGTTATTGCATCTCTATTAACTGTAATTTTTTCTTTAACTAATTCTTTTTTATATATCCTAGGAAAATTAATAAACTCTTAAAATAAGTTAATTATTATTTATTAGTCTTAGAAATTTCTCTCATAAAAAACACAATGTAAAGAAATTTGTCTTTTACTTATATTTGTTTAGATTTTAAATAGTGATCAATAAAATCATGAAAAATATTTCATTAAAGGGAAATATTAATTTTGATAAAAAAAAAGATATAAATGATTATGAATTATTCTCTTTAAAAATCACAGATAGTTTATACAAAAAAGATATTGGAAAATTCCTTGAGACTCTCTCTTCTCACTTTATTTAGTAAAATATTCTTTTTCTGATCTTCAAATTCAAACAGACCCATTAATAAATAAGTATTTGAGGGATAATGAGTAAAACTTTAAGAATACTCCAATGCAATTATTTCTTGCTGACTGCCAATTCCCAGATATTGAGAATCAAGTGAAAGCTTATCAATTATTTGTAGAAGCATGGGAAAACGGTGAAATTGCAAAATCAGATAAAACAGATAAATTTGAGATGTTATTTAGAGTTCATGCTCCGGGGGAGGGTAGAGTAGTTTGTCTATGTAAGGCAGAGAGTGATAAAGAAATTTTCGAGCATTTCGCTCCATGGAGAGCCAAATTTGGCATTCATATGGAATTTACACCTGTAATAAGTTGTCAAAATGTTGTTGATTACCATAAAGATTTGTTCAAAACTTTAGGGTAATTAGCTTAAATCTAAAATTTATCGTGATTAAACCTTTTACCAATCTTACTTATAAAAAAAAAGATAAAAATTTTCCTTCTTCAAAAAATAAGCTTAAGAAAGAAGAAAACGTCAAATCTAAACCATTAATAATATTTGGTTTTATCATCTCATTAACTTCCATCTTTTTACTTTTATTTACTATTAATAATAAATTTGGATGATATATGAGTAATTAGAACTATTACTTGGGAACAAATATGTTCTATTATAAATTTAAAAATAACTAACTAAATGGCATTTAACGAAGGGGGAATGGCATCGGGCCTTCTAATTATTGCAGTATCAATAGTTTTTGCCGCCGGCTTTGGATTTTTAGTCTTGCATTTTGTACCTGGAACTCCATTTTAGGTTATCCAACTGAATTTGGTTCACAAAATATCTTAAACATTAACAGTTTCTAAATCCTGCATTTGATTATCAACAGAATTCGATTTCTTTTTTAATCGATATGCATAAATTAATGATCCTAAAGCTATTGTACTAGAGGCAAAAATCCCCGATATGAGTATCAAGGCAAAAAGACCTCCTATTAATCCCCCTTTTAATCTAAGCAAATTTGATTTAATTAAAAGTATTGATAAAAAAACAATAGTGGCTTTAAGAGAAGAGATTTTCAAAAAAGTAAATGGATAAAAAGGATTCAACAACATTTCTTTGGCGGAATATAATTTAATTGATTCTAAAAATAAATTTAAAAAACCGCATAAAAAAAGACTCAAATGAGTCTTTTAAAATCTATATAAAATATGATGATTTATGCATCAGGGTCAAAATTCTTTAGGTTTGGACCGGCCACAAGACCAACAAGACCAAAAAGGACTAAAGAACCAATTCCAAAGCCTGCAGCCCATGGATTGAAACCACCTAAAGCAAAAGAAGCTAATAAATTCATGATTTTAAAACATAATATCTCCGAGTTAGCATACAGATTTTTATGAAAAATATACCTATATTGAGACATTTCTTCGTAATTATTAGAATCGTTTAAGTATCCATTTATAAAAATCCACAAAATTTTTATTATTTGTTTTATTATCGAGGCATTACTATTTTGTTGGCGCACTTTAAGACCATCAAAACTGTTTTTTTTATAATGACTTCCAACTATACCTTTATTTATGATGGAGAATGCCCATTCTGCAATCATTTTGCTGAGCTCCTAGAGATCAAAAGCAAGTTAAATAATATTAAAATTCTTGATGGTCGTAAAAATTTAACTCTGATTAAATCCCTCTTAGATAAAGGTTATGACATAGATAAAGGAGCTATTCTCTTGAAAGATGAAGATATCTTTCATGGGGCAGATGCAATTAATACTATTTGCAAACAGATAAATAATCCCTCAAGTAGTTTACTTTTGTTACTTTCTAGAGTGTTTAAATCTAAAAAACGAACAAATTTTATATTTCCTTTACTAGTCAGAGCTAGAAGATTGGCATTGATATCAAAAGGTATATCAATATCCCTAGTTTAAAAATAAAAACTTTCTAAATATTAAATAACATATTTATAAGCTTCTGTATCAATAAATGATAATTAATTATTTCTTAGCTAGAACTAAGTGGTAACAACAAGTATTAAATGATAGAAAACTTCAATCCCTTTATTTCATTGGGCGGTGATAACCAAAAAGTTAATCATATGGCTGAAGCGGCACTTGAAATGAATTTAACTTGCAATGATTTAAAGAAGGATTTAAATTTAACTGATGGTGATGTAGTTGATATGTTGCAACTAGTCATGGATAGGTTTAAAAATAGTAATTAAGTAAATACGGTAATTAATTAATCACTATATATCTATTATTTTTTAATGAAAACAGTACAAATTGAGTTTTCGAAATATGAATTAGTTAACTTTTTGTGGCCTGAATTAATAGAAGAATACGGATTTGATAAAGCCAGAAAAATAGTTTCTCAAGCTATTGACTTACAAAAAATGAATGGGACTAAAAATAGCACCATGCCAATCATATTTTCAGGAACAGGAGGATTAGCTCTAATACCAATACAAATGCTAGAAAAAGAAAACTTTGAGATTAGTTATAAAGAAAATCAAGTTTTAATATTTAATCTAAAAAGAAAGTCATTTCAAATCTTAAATGAGGCAAACTAATCTAAATTATTAACTTCTCGATAAAGCCAAAAGTACCTTATAGTCAAATAAAACAATTAATTATTAATGACTTTTGAAGCGACCTACCTTGGTTCAAATGGTTGGCTTATAAAATTTAAAAAAACCAACTTAATTATTGATCCTTGGCTCAAAGGAGATTTAATATTTCCTCCAGGTGAGTGGTTTTTTAAAGGATCATTAGAAGAAGAAATTTCAATAGATAAAAAAATAGATATTATTTTGTTAACCCAAGGATTGCCTGACCACTGTCATGTTCCAACATTAGAAATGTTCAGAAAGGATATTCCTATAATTTGCCCTAAAAGTGCATTTGAAACATTAAAAAAAATTGGTTTTAGTTCAATTAAAGTGTTGAAGCCAACTGAAAAGACAAATCTTTTTAATTTAAGTTTTGAAGCAACTGCTGGTGCTCCAGTGCCACAAATAGAAAACGGATATATTGTTAAAGATGATCAAGATAATGGTTTTTATATAGAACCCCATGGATATCTTGATGAAAATTTAAAAAAGCAAAGTCTTGATGCAGTCATTACTCCTACAAAAAATTTAGAATTACCCCTAGTTGGTTCTTTTGTAAAAGGTGCTGATGTAATCCCTAAATTGATTAACAAATTCAATCCAAAATATATACTTTCAAGCACCATAGGGGGAGATGCAAAATATTCAGGTTTTTTAAATAATTTTATTTCAGTTCAGGATTACGAAGAGGTATTAAATTGTAATCTTATAGATCTAAAGAGTATGCAATCTATTATGATTTAAATCGATCCAACAAGATCTTTAATTAAGTCATTTAGCTTGAAAGTAAATCTACCTTAAAAGGAGTTCATAAAATTCATTCTTTTCTTATTAGCTCAATACTTTTTTTAGCTTTAAATAGTAGCTACATATGTGAAAATTCAAAGCTTGATCTTGTGATGAGAAATAATATAAACGGCGACTTTTCCATAGTAGAAAAGATATCTGAGTTAAAGCCAGGAGCATTTATAAATATTAATTGGAACAAAAAAAAACTTATGCTTCCATACTCTCTAAGAAAAGATTACATTTCCTTTACAGATAGGAAGTGGGACTGGAGGTACCAATTTAATAAAGACGGAACTCCTAATATTAATAATCCTTCTTTATTCGAACTACTTCCTTCTGGAGAAGTTAAAGCACATTTTTGTCAATCAGAAGAAAAAAGTTCTAACTTAGAATTTCAGGATAAGTATTCTAGATTATTTAACTTCTGAACTTCTTTATAAAGATGAACAAACCAAAAAACCAAAAAGATATTTCAAGATATGTAAAACTTGAAGATTACAAAGTTTTTGATTATGAAATTCCAGAAATTTTTTTGGACTTCGTAATAAAGAAAAATGCTGTTAATGTTACGACGAAATTAAAATTGGTAAAAAAAACAAGGATACCAAAAATCTTATTCTAGATGGCACGGATATATTAATAAAAAAAATATTTATAGATAACTCACTACTAGGAAAGGAATACTACAAACAGCAAAAAAATTACTTAAGAATTGAAAATATAAACAAAGATAGTTTTTTGTTAAAAATAGAAGGAATAATTAAACCGAAGGAAAATACATCCCTTTTAGGTATGTATGAGAGCAATGGAATTATAACTACGCAATGTGAGGCAGAGGGATTTAGAAGAATAAGTTTTCACTCTGATAGGCCTGACATTCTAAGCAAATACACCGTGAGAATTGAAGCCGACAAGAATGATTATCCTGTCTTACTCTCAAATGGTAACGTCGTAAAAGAAAATAATCTTGAAAAAAATCGACATGAAATAATTTGGGAAGATCCATATCCGAAACCCTCATATCTATTTGCATTGGTAGCAGGGAAACTTAATTGTGTAAAAGACAATTTCATAACAAAATCGAATAAAAAAGTAAAAATAAATATTTATGTTGAGTATGGTGATGAAAAATATGTTCAACATGCAATAAGTTCCTTACAGAAATCTATGAAGTGGGACGAGGAGAAATATAAGCTTGAATACGATTTGTCATTGTTCAATATTGTTGCAGTCAGGCACTTTAATATGGGAGCAATGGAAAATAAAAGTCTAAATATTTTCAACTCAAAACTAATACTCGCTAATTCTGAAACAACAACTGATGAAGAATTAGAAAGAATAGAGGGCGTGATCGCCCATGAATACTTCCACAATTGGACTGGGAATAGAGTGACTTGTAGGGATTGGTTTCAACTATCTCTAAAAGAGGGTTTAACAGTATTCAGAGATCAACAATTCACTGCAGACGTTCATAATCGTGAAATAAAGAGACTTGATGATGCGAAATTTCTTAGAAGAAATCAATTTAGAGAGGATTCCGGTCCGACATCACATCCCGTAATGCCTGAAAAATATCAAGAAATAGACAATTTCTATACGACCACGATTTACGAGAAAGGAGCAGAAATAATTAGAATGCTTAATAAACTTGTAAAAGATGAAAATTTCTATAAAGGATTTAGTAATTACATCTCAACATATGATGGAAAGGCTGCAACAATAGACCAATTTGTCGATAAAATTTTAGAACATAATGAGGAAATCGATCCTGAAAAGTTTAAAATCTGGTACAAGCAAAATGGGACCCCAAAAATTAAATTTAAGAGAATCTGGGATCAAAAAGGCGAAAAACTTACAATTGAAGCCTCTCAAAGTAATCCAATAAAGAAGAACCGATATAATGATTTACCTCTAATAATTCCTATAAATCTGGCTATATTTTGCAGTGAGAATAAAACGATAGAAAAAACGGTTGTTTTTAAAACAAAAAAACAAGAATTTATTTTTAGGGATATAAGATCTCAACTACAAATTCCTTTAGTAACTTATTTTCGAGAATTCTCTTCACCTGTTGAGTGGGAATCAGACACTACCTCGGATGAAAAATTTTTAATCTTAAAATATGAAAAAGATTTTTTTACACTATCTAATACTATAAAAGTATTTTATAAAAAAATTATTTTATGCAGATTAGATGAAAAACCCGATCATAAAATTGAAAATAAATTAATAAGCACCTTAATATCATTTATAAAAAATAAAGATATTAATTTATCCCTTTTATCAGAATTACTAAGTATTCCGACATTTGCTGAAATTGAATCGGAGATAGAAAATATAGATCCTTTAAAGATATATAAAACTATTGACGAATTAAATCATTTATTCGGTACCAAATTAAAAAAAGAATTATATTTTAAGCTCGAAGAAATAAAGAAAAATCTAGATAAAGTGTGGCCAGAAGGTAAAAATGAAAGAAAACTAATCGAAACTATTTGGAAACTACTCCTACACAGTCATGATGAGGAAATTAGAAGCAAAATAATTAATTATGTCGATAGTAATTCGATGACGCTAGCAAAAGCTGCATTAAATTCATTCAGTAGGATTAATTGTCCTGAACGAAAACTTATTTCAAATATATTCTTCAATAAATGGAAAAATAATAGTGTTGTTTTAGATAGTTGGTTCTCATTCAATGCATCTATAGAAATTGATGAAAAAACAAGCAGCATTGAAAAATTATTTGAAAATAAGTTTTTTGATTCAAAATCACCGAACACTTTAAGAGCTATATTAAATTCTTTCGTAACGAGAAATAGTACTTTTCATGCAATGGATGGTTCTGGTTATAAATATATTGCTAAAAAGATAATTGATTTTGATAAATTAAATCCAATCGTAATTTCCCGTTTTGTTAAAGTATTTAGTAGATACAATTATTATTCAGACCCTTACAAAAGTAATATGGTAGAAACAATAAAGCAGATTAAAAAAAATAAACTATCAACAAATACTAAAGAAGTATTAGATGCAATAATAGAGTAATTAATTGATGTTATTTAATTAAATATAATAATAACAATTGTAAATATTAAAAATAAAATAAATACAAGATACTTATTAATAAAAATATAATCAAATATATTTTTATTATTATCTTTATTCCACTTTTTATTTACGTATTCCTTAGTTATAAATTTATTAGGTCTGCCACAATATAAACATGTTGGAGAAGTTTTTAAAATTAAATTTTTGCATTGGGGGCACTTTTTTTTTTCCATAATTTAATATTACTGAATAAAATTGAAATCAGAAACAATAAATAAAATAAGTAATTTAAATTTTATTTATTTTATTTTGAATAATTAAATATCATTGCAAAAAAAAATTTGATTCTAACTATTTAAAAAAATTCAATATAATAAAAAATTAATATTTTGTTTGAAATGTTTGCTATTGCACTTGGAATGTCACCTATCGAAAAAATCACCGTTGCTATATCTGCTTCAATTTTTATAATCGCCTTTACATGGGTCTCCATTAAGGGAGATTTAAGAAAACTCGCTAATGAACTAATTGAAGATAATGAAAATAATCAGAATAATTAAAAAAATCTTTTAACCTACTTTGCATGCAAACTAGGATAATCAATAATATGCCTAATTTCTTTTAGGGAAGAACCATAGATTTTTTCACCATTTAAGTGAACACCAATCCATTTTTCCTTTTGATTAAAAAAACTACTTTTAGTAGTATCCCTCTCTAGATAATCTTTATTATCCCAATTTAAAGTGATATCCCAACCTTTATAATTTTCTATCATTGTGAAATAGAGAACATACACAAATATTACCTAGAGAGGCATAGAACAAAAACAAAGGAAATAAGTATTTTTTTCGTTATTTTTATTTAATATTTATGTAGTACTGACTTTTATTTTACGAGCAGCTTCATCTGCATTTTTTCTAGCCAAATTAATGTCAGAATTTGATGAGATAACAACACCCATTCTTCTACCTTTTTTGGAAACTGGTTTACCAAAAATGAGCACTTTAGTCTTTTCAAATTCTAATGCTTCATTAAGACCCTCATAAATAGGATTTAGATACTCTTGATTAGAGAGAATAACTCTTGTTGCAGAGGGTTCTATTAGATCTATATGCGATATTGGTAAATTTAAAAAAGCCCTTAAATGTAATTCAAATTCATTTATGTTTTGACTAACTAATGTAACCATACCAGTGTCGTGTGGTCTTGGAGATAGTTCTGAAAATATAACTTCACTTCCTTTTATAAAAAACTCTACTCCGTATAATCCAGCTCCATTAAGGTTATTTAATATTCTACTTGTCATTCTCTTGGCTTCAATAATTAAGGACTCCTTGATCTCTATAGGTTGCCAACTACATTGATAGTCTCCATTAGATTGAAGATGTCCAATTGGTAAACAAAACATATTTTCACCATTTTCTTTTCTTACAGTTAAAAGAGTAAACTCAAAATCAAAATTAATAAATTCTTCAATAATTACACCTTTAACTTTTCCTCTTGAATTTGCTAGTGCCTGTTCCCAAGCATTTTGTAAATCATTTTTTGTTTCAACCAAACTCTGTCCCTTTCCTGAAGAGCTCATTAAAGGCTTAAGTAAAAGTGGAAATCCAATTTCATCTGCTTTTTTTTCTAAATCATCAAATTCAAAAATATAATCAAACTTTGCAGTTTTAATTTTTAAATCTCTAGAAGCTAAGTCTCTAATTTTATCTCTATTCATAGTAATTTCTATAGTTCTGGCGTTGGGAACAATATTGAATCCTTCCTCCTCTAGTTCTTTTAGGGCTTCAATTGAAAGTGCCTCTATTTCTGGGACAACATAGTCAGGCTTAAATTCTTTTATAACATTTTTTAAAATATTTTTATCTCCCATATCAATTACTCTTGAATAATCAGCAACTTGCATTGCAGGTGCATTTTCATATCGATCAATAGCAATAACTTCTAATCCTAATCTTTTGGATTCTATTACTAATTCTTTTCCAAGCTCGCCACTGCCAAGCAATAAAATTCTCTTTTTATAAAAAATTGATTCTTTCATATATATAAAACTTATTCGTCATCACCAGAAGGTTGTGAAGATGTATCATCTGTAATTTTTTTATCTTTAGAATAACTAAATAAAAAATTTCTACCAGCCCAATTTTGACTTCGCATGCTATTAGTTATTGATCTTGAAATTGCCCCTAAAAAAAAGATTCCAATCATTACCCAAATAATTCTCTCTAGAGCAATTGCAGGTGAAAAACCTTGACCGGAATTAATAATTTCAGTAAGTGGGTCTAAAGGGTCCAAATTTAAAGTGATTAATAATATTTATTATAAAGGGTTAAATAAATGAAAAATTAAAACTTATAAAAGAAATAACCAAAACCACCATATAAATTAAACACAATAAATTCTATACAATGCTATCTTCAAAGGGTGAATTTTTTTAGACATGCAAGTTGACGTACAAAATACTACTGTTCTTTCCTCGGACGGATCATCCATAAAACTAGGTGAATATTCAGGGGAAGTAATTTTAGTTGTTAATGTAGCTAGTTATTGCGGAAATACTGCTCAGTATGAGGATCTTCAAAAGCTACATGATTTATATTCAAGCAAAGGCCTAAGAATACTTGCATTCCCTTGTAATGATTTTGGGAAACAAGAACCCGACTCTCTTTCAGAAATAAAAGATTTTTGCACAACAAAATATGGTGTTAAGTTTGAAATCTATGAAAAAGTTCATGCCAAAGGCAATACCACAGAACCATACACAACCCTTAACAAAGTTGAACCTGAAGGAGATGTTGAATGGAATTTCGAAAAGTTTCTGATAGGAAAAGATAGTAAAGTAATTGCAAGATTCAAACCAGGTGTTAAACCTTTTGACGAAAACTTAATAGCAGCTATCGAGGTAGCTTTAGATTCTTAACAACCCTCTTATAATTCAAATTAAATTATTAAAAATAGAGACCCTTTTTATTTAATTTAAAAAATAAAAAATTATTCTAAATGATATCCTATTTTTAGGATTCAAGAATTTCTAGTATTCTTTAATTTAATTTAAAATCTTATTTATTATCAGTATCAACTTCTACGTCAATAATTTCATCTTTAACAGTTCTTTTTTTAGGTTTAATTGATTTTTCTTCTGCCTCTACTATTTCTTCTTTAGCTTCACTTTCTTCTGGTTCCTCTGATTTTTCTTCTGCCTCTACTATTTCTTCTTTAGCTTCACTTTCTTCTGGTTCCTCTGATTTTTCTTCTGCCTCTACTATTTCTTCTTTAGCTTCACTTTCTTCTAGTTCCTCTGATTTTTCTTCTGCCTCTACTATTTCTTCTTTAGCTTCACTTTCTTCTGGTTCCTCTGATTTTTCTTTTGAATTTGCTGAGCTTTGATCTTGATCTTTACTTAAGAGGAACTTTAATAGTTTTTTGAATAATAAGAAACCTTTTTCAACTCTTTTTGGACCCAAAATTGAAAGCAAAATTACTAATATTATGAATATTTCAGGTGAATTTAAACCTAGTAGTTTCATGAAATTTCATATTCTATTTATATTTTAGTACATGCTAAAAATTTAATCTAATTATTCTCAAAAGTTGGTAAGTAGAGTTCCCTATTTGATGCAATTAAACCTTCTTCTTTAAAAAAAATCTCTAGGTCTTTTAGATCATTTGTATCTACAAATTCACCACAATTATCTAATATATTATTATGGGTGAAATTCCATAAATCAGCCAAATATTCGTCATCATCTGGAAATGCTACAAATTTTAAATATGTATTATTCAAAGCATATTCACTAGCAAAATCAGAATCTAAACCCTCCCTCTTAGCATCACAAAAAACTTTAGCAAATCTTTTACCTACAGAAGTTTGAGCACTTGATAAATCTAAATTACCTTGCATAGCATTTACATTTATTGGTGCAATAAAAATAATTATTGGAAGAAAAATAGATACTAATATAAACAAGAAAAAATTTCCTTTTTTAAAATTTAACTCAACATAAACTAGCAAAAAAAGTAATCAATTAGGCCTATTTAAGTAAAAGCACTTATTATAAATTAAGAAATAAATAAAAAAAATAAAATCATCTACATATCTGAATTTATAATAAAAAAAGATAAAATAAATTTAAAATTATATGTCTTCAATTATAAGGATAAAAGGAAGGGGAGTTAACAGGATAATTACGAGTAAGGTTATGCTATCGCCATTAGCAGGAGTTACAGATAACATTTTTAGACGAATTGTACGTAAATGGGCTCCAAACTCTCTACTTTTTACAGAAATGATAAATGCCACAAGTCTTAAAAAAGGATATGGCACACAAAAAATCAATCAAATAGATTTAGAAGAAGGTCCAATTGGAGTACAAATATTTGATAATAGGCCATATGCTGTTTCTGAAGCTGCGAAACAAGCTGAGGACTCTGGAGCTTTCTTAATTGATATAAATATGGGATGTCCAGTGAAAAAAATTGCAAAGAAAGGTGGAGGCAGTGCTTTAATTAAAGACCGAAAACTTGCTATAGAATTAGTAAAAAATGTTGTAAAAGCTGTTAGGGTTCCAGTAACAGTAAAAACACGACTCGGATGGGATAGTAAAGAAGAAAATATAGAGGATTTCTTATTTAAACTTCAAGATGCGGGAGCAACGATGATCACACTTCATGGAAGAACTAGAAAACAGGGTTTTTCAGGCAAGTCAGATTGGGATATGATCGGGACACTTAAAAAGTTGTTGGAAATTCCAGTAATTGCTAATGGAGATATCAAAAATCCAGATGACGCTCTTAATTGTTTAAAAAAAACAAATGCTGATGGTGTAATGATTGGACGAGGAATTTTAGGATCACCATGGAAAATAGGAGAAATAGATTATGCCCTTAGAGAAAATAAAAATTTTAAAGAACCAAACACAGAAGAAAAACTATATTTAATTATTGAGCATCTTGATGAATTAATAAAAGAAAAAGGAGATCACGGATTGCTAATTGCAAGGAAACATATCTCATGGACATGCAAAGACTTTAAAGGAGCATCAAATTTGAGAAATGACTTGGTTAGAGCTGTTGATAAAAATGAAGTTAAAAATTTAATAATTAAAATGATTAAAACTTTGAATAATGAAAAAAATAGATTAGCTTAAAAAAAAATTTATTTTTTAAATGAAAATTATTAGTAAAGAAACAAGTAAAAGAGTTTGTGATCACATGAACAATGATCACATAGATTCAGTGCACAAATATCTTATTTATTATGGGAAGATATCAAGATTTGAGAATGCTTATATGGAAGAAATTAATAATAGTTATATAAAAATCAATTACGATGGCCAATCAGCAATTATCAATTTTAAAAATGAAATATCTGAAGAAGAAATCCATTCAACTTTAGTATCAATGATTAAAGACATTAAAAAATAAAATAATTAATAAAAAATTCTAATTTTTATTTTCATAGTAATCAGTTATCTTTTTACATTCTTCAAATGAAAGCATGCTTAATCTAGATGTGGCTTTTATTTTTAGAATGGCACAAACAGCTAATAAATCAGCGCTATCAACATTAAGTGCTTCAGAAAGTTCTAGGACCCTAAGACCTTTCATTAGTATTAAAGAATCTTTTCTAAATTAGCAAGAACCTTAAAATCAATGGGCTGCATTTTTACCTAAACCTGCAACGAATGGAAAAGTTTGTTCATCACCAAATATATCTTCTACCGAAGGATTAGAAATATTAGTTTTTTTATTATCAGGCTTAATTTCTTCAATTTCATTAGAAATATTATCTTTAATGTTATTTTCAATTTCTTTTGCCAATAGATTATTCGTATTAGAAAATATTGAAAAAACTAATACACATAAAAACAAAACAATTCTTTTCATAAAAAAAATCTATCTAATACTATTGTTATATGCCAAAAGAGTTAATTAGAAAAACTAGATAATTTTAAAACAAATCTATATAAATAAAATCAAAAAATATTCATCTTCCCAATTTATTTCTATTTTTAAATCTAATTAAAAAATAAAGACCTAGTAACAAAAGAATTGCCAAGGAGTACTGATTAAGAAAAACATAAACCATATAGACGAGAATGGGGAATAAGCACGCCCTCTTGAAATTTAATTTCTGTTCCTTTGACATATTTTTCCAATTTAAATATTCTTCCCATTGAAAAATCTTCTTCATTTTTCTAGTTCTATTTTTACGATTAAACATAACTTTATAAATATAGTTTTGATGATTCTTATGTTAATAAACAAAATTAATCTACAATATCAAAATAAGTTTTTTAATTAAATAAAAATATTTTTTAAATAAAAGATGAACTCAAAACCAGTTTGGAAAATAGAAAAAATTGTTTTACCTCAACATGCAGATCATGCAGGCGTAATGTGGCACGGTAAATATTTTAATTGGCTTGAAGAAAGCCGAATAAATGCACTTTCAGAAGTAGGTATAAGTTATTTCGAACTAACTAAAAATGGCTTAGATTTACCTTTAATAAATACTTCAATAAAATATAAATCTCCTTTATTTCTTGGTGAAAAAATAACAATTGAGAGCGAATTCAATATTGATAAAAGTCCTAGGATTAATGTAATTTCAAAATTTCATAACAAGAAAAATGAAATCTTAACGATTGCTGAAGTCAATTTAGTCTTAATAAATAAACTGAATTTTTCTATAATAAAAAAAAGGCCAGATTTCCTATCGGAAGCCTTTAGTAAATTAAACGGTTGAAATTATTATCCGCAAATTGAACGATTTATTAATTTCTTAATTGTGAATATATTTCAAATTATTGATTCTTATCAATATGAAATGGAATCAAGATATCAAGAAAAATCAATGCTCACAAATCTTTTTACAGAGCATAAATTTATAGGATGGTTAGGCTTGTTTATAGTATTTTTCTCTATCTTTGCAATTTTTGTTTTTCAATTCCTTGAGTGGGAAAGTAATGACAATAATAAAAGTTAAGAAGATTTAATGCTTATAATTCAACTGAATGAATTAAAAAATGGCTATCTACTTAAAAATAACTAACCCTACAGAGGTTGTAAAAAAAAAGACCTCAAAATGGCTTACAGATATTACACCTGAAAGAATTGATAGAAAATTGGTCGAGGATGAAGTAATAAAAGGCATTATCGAGCAATTAACATTGGAAGGCATAAAAGGAGAAATATCAGCAATTAATGGGTTTGAAGTAAATGAATCTTCAGTAATAACAAAAAATAATTTTGTTATTAGAAAAACAAAAACTTTTTAGATAGAAATAAAAATCATTAATGAAAATTTTTTATATTTTAATTATTTTTATCATTTTTTTAATTTCTGTAATTGTAAGAGATTATCAAATTAAAAAGAAAAAGTTAAAATTAAATAATGCTTTAAATTCCAATTTCTTTATTCAAACAATTAATAATTTAATAGACGAGAACAAATACAATTTGTTAGAGGAGAGGATCAGATTAAGGGAAATAGATGCTTACGGTAACGAGGATTATAATAAATGGATTGGCAATCCACCTCTTGATGAAAAAGCCATTGAGAAAAATATATTTAATGGATCTAAAAGATTTAAAGAAGGTATACCATACTTCTGGGAAAAAGTAATTTTAAAAAAATTTGGAAGTATGGAATTATTTTTCGAAAAGTGGAGATCGTATTGTAATGAAAATCCTACTATTGATGATGAGATAGTTGGATCTATTAGAAAGCTCGAGACTGAAGATTGGTTTGTTTTCATAGCAAGTCAAATAGAGAAATCATGCTTAAACCTAATAGAAAAAAACTACTCAAGTAAAAACAAAAGAAACTACAAAAAAGGTATTAGATTTGAAAATCATTGTATGGAAATTCTCAAACAAAATGGCTGGGAAGTAAAAGAAACCCCTAATACAGGAGATCAAGGTGTTGACTTAATTGCGTCAATAAATGATTTGAGAATATGTATACAATGCAAAGATCATGAAAAAGCCATTGGAAATAAAGCAGTTCAGGAAATTTCAGCTGGTAAATTATTTTGGAAAGGTACACATGCAATAATAGTCTCGAAATCTGGCTTTACAAAGTCTGCTCACCAACTAGCCAAATCAAATAAAGTGGAACTAATCAATGAATATCAATTAAAAGATTTAGAAAAGTTTATTGTTTAAATAGTTTATATCAATTGAGTTAAGCCCTCTTTGTAAAGCAAAAGTGTTGTAAAAATTCCTAAGGCCCACATTAAACCTCTAGCTGTGGGGATATTAAAGACATATGCACCAATATATAAAAAACGAAAAATAGGATGAATCAATGCAGAAATTATTGCAATATTAGAGTTAGTTAAAGTAATCAAACAAAGAAGACATGCGGGTGCATGTAGGGAAATACTTTCCCAACAATTTTGATGACACCAAACTGCTCTTTTTCCAAAAGAAGGTAATTCATCGAATAAAGCCCTTGGAGCAGACATATTTTCAACAGAATATCCCGCTTTAACTCTCCCTATAGTTAATGGAATAATTGATAATAAAACAACACCAACTGATAGACAAAGGCTCCAGGCAAAAGCTACTTGCATAAGATTTAAGTAATATTATTAGCTTAATAATTGAAGCTCGTTATCGTGATAAATGAAAAATCATTACCATAGATAAAACTTTGCAAAAAATGCTGTAATTTATAAAAAAAATCATTTATGGATATTTCAAAGATAGTTTTAATTTTTGGCATAAGTTTAATAATATATATTGCTTTTTTGTTTTTAGGATTTTTTCTTAAGAATAAAAATCTAAAGGCACAGAATCTAAAAAAAGAAGAATAGAGTATTAATAACGCGAAAATTTACTATTTTCTCAATATTTTTATATCTTTTTGAATATATTTCATGGAAATAAAATTTGATCCAAATAATAATAAGGGATGTTTGAAATCAAATAAGACAGTTAATACTATATGAAAAAATTTTATAAATTTCTTAAAAGTTTTCTATTTATATCAACTTGGCTTATTTTATCCTCATTTTTAACCCAATATTGGAATACCTTTCATTGGGAATATATTTACTTAAACTTCAGAATTATATTTGATAAAGAATTTTGGTTTGTTATAGAAAAAATTCTTTTAGGATTTGATATTGGTTACTGGTTAGAAGAAGCACTGAAATTCTTAAGTTATGAAATACCTAAAGAATCTTTTAAATATTTTCCAATTTATTTCGTATTAAAGTCTATTTGGATAAAGAATTAATTTATATTTTTAATAGATTTTAATAAATTCTTTAAAATTTTTGAATAAAGTCGGAGAATTTATTTTTCTTAAAACAAATAAAGTTCCTTTATCACCTCTGCAAATTCTGAGATTATTACTTAAATAAGTTATCTCTAACCACCCTAATTGTTCATTATTTATTTCTTTCATTGCCTTTATATTTTTTCTTCCAAATTTAGGCCCTATAAAACCTGCATGTGTAAATTTTACCCCAATTCTTTTTTCATTTATATAATAAAGACTTATTAAAATTCCAGTACCAATAATTGATCTTATTCCTCTCGGCTTAAGTAGATTAAGACCATTTAAATTAAAGGGATCAAGTATTTGAAGGTTATCAATAAAAGGTGAATATTTTAAAAAAGGACTATTAGAACTACTCCACCGAAGCTCCCATACGCCCTTTAAATCATTTCTATTTTTGCTGAAGGAAAAATTATGACCAATTTCAAGTTGTTCGGCAATAGTACGTATACTCTCTGAATTTGGAGATTTAAGAAGTAAATTTAATAAATCATCTCCGGAATACATCTGATAACCGCTTAATATATAACTAAGGATAAATACTTACCTCTTTGTGCTATATTCTACCCAGAATATGTTGATTTGATGACAAAGAGCTATTGGCTAAAGAAAATTTCAATTCCAAATGCTGATTTATTTCTGGAATATATTAGGACAGTATTACCTTGGATTAAATCTGTGGGTGGAGTAATAGTAAAAAGAGATTTGATACAAGAATCAACCTCAAATGAATGGGACGGAGGGCAGCTTGGATTAGTAATAGAATTCGAATCAAAATTTGCTGCTAAAAAAGCATTTTATTCTGAAGTATTTCAAAAATATCTGCAGTCCAGAGATTTAATGGAACTAGTTACTATAAGTACTCTTTAGAAATTAACCAATAGCGATCTCACACAAACAACTTATAAGTATTTATTACTATTAAATTATTTATGTAATATTTATAACTTCACTAGCAATAGCATATTTTGCAAAATTTAATTGTAAAAGTAATCCGTTAATCAAATGAACTATTCAACAGAAAAGGACGATTATTTGATGACAACTCCATATACAAAAAAAATTCAGCAAAAATTTGAAAAGGTTAAATCTTTTTTAGAGCAAAATGGATTTAATCCTTCATCAGAGAGCTTAATGCAAGATATAGTTAGCTCAGAAGAATATATTGCTAAAAATGGCTTATAAAATATCAGAATATATTCAGAGTCCTTAAATAATAAAAACCGCCTATTAGAAAAGGTAATAATATTCCAATAAATAAAAATATGGATTTCTTTGATTCGCCTTCTGATATGGGGTTAATTTCTGGTTCAATTGCAAAACCATTTTGTCTACCACCGCTTTCGGTTGTATAACCTTTTTTATTCATAAGAAAAATAATCTAAGCAGATTATCTCATGTAAAAACTTATTTAAAAAAATTTTTTACATTTAGAATTAAACTAATTTTGAGATCTAATAATTGATTTCAATCTGAGATTTCAATTTAGCGGCTTTTTTTAAAAGACCTACAACTTCCTTACGGCCAGTAGCAAACTCAGCCTTATTAAGTAACTCGCTATATTTTTTTGTAATTTCTCTATGGTTCATTTTGAATGTTATATTCCATAAATTATAAAGTTACTAAAAATATTTTTTGTATAAAAGATATCAAAATAAAGTTTAAGTACCTTTACCTATTTAAACCAACCTTTTTTCTTTGTTTTAATCTCTTCTTTAAAAACTTCTTTTTTTCTTCCAAATAATCCCTTTTTTTGGACTGGTAAATTCTCTTCAACAGGTTTAGATTTTCTGTTAAATAAGCCTTTTTTTGTTCCTTTTTTAATTGATTCTTTTGTATCGGAAATCTTTGTTTTTTTAGGATTTGATTTTGAATTTTTAGGTTTTCTATCTGCGAATAAAGTTTGATATACAAAAAAACCAAAAACAGCAAAAAAGCCTAATGCCTGTACTAGAGCAGTTCCAAGATTTTCAAACATTTAGGCCTCAACTTTGTATAGTGATTCTTTTTCTTTAGCTTCTATACATTTTTTATCGTCAGACAAGCATTCAATTTCTGCCTTCTTCTCAGTATGAGCACTGCAACCACCTGCATTTGCATTAGATATTGAAAACAAAGTTAGTGCCCCTAAAATTAAGGCGCATGAGGTGTAAATCGGTTTCATGAGTTTTATTTTTATTATGGAAAAATAATTTCCCAATTGCGAAGATAATCTTCTCTTCTGCTAAAGATATCCTCTTTTTATATATCTATTTGTAGTAATTAACTAAATCGATAATTAATATTGCTAGTAATGAAAAACCTAAAATGAAAGGTAAATAAGGATATTTATTTAAAATTTTGTTTAGTTGATTTTTCGATGTTTGTTTTTCCTTTTTCTTTTCTCTAGGTGGTAAGCCTAACTCTTCCCTTCTCTTAGCTTCTCCCATAATTTTTAAACTATTTAAGACTATTTTATACACTTAGAAAAAGTAGTGTATTGATCTTGATGTAAATTATTAACGGTTAATTTAGTTTAAATTTTGGATATATTAAAAATATACAAAAAAATTTCATGATAGAAGTAGTTTGGTCAGTAAATATAATGATTGCAATTCTGATTATTGGCGTTGCCTGGGTTCTTTATTACATATTTACTTATGATCAAAAATTTACTTCCTAAATAAATGTCAGATAAAGATCTAAGTAATTTTCTAAAAAAAATAGAGCAACTTAATCAAATTGCTGAGCTAATAAAAAATAATCCTAGTAAAAAGTTATCCCTTTCAAAATGCAAGAATCATGATGAAGTAATTAGATTAACCACTGAATGGGGTTTTGATATTGGTAAAAGGTGGGGAGAATATTAATTGATTTTATTACCAGCATTATTAAAAATGCCATCAACTTCAAATTAAATTCCTAAGATTAATTAGTATTACTTGTATTGGAGTTATGAAAGAAATTGGAGAGATAAAGTCAAATATATATAAAATAGCTGCTGTTACAGATAGAGGGCAAAGATTAAATAAATTAATTTCTCCTATGTATGAGGAAAAAGCTAATGAAATGGATGAATTGATTGATGCTCTTAAAGACTTTAGTTTTGAAATATCAGAAAAATTATTGTCTGGAGAGTGGGAATTGATTTTTTCTAATGTTGAATTATTTCGAAGTTCTCCTTTCTTCCTTGCTATTGAAAAGGCATTAAATGATGAATTTAAAAGTAATCTTTTTTTTAAATTACATCAATTGCAAGTAGGATCCTTTGGCATATCAACTATTGGGAGAATTGCTCAAAAGATTGATTTTGAAAAAAAAGAATTTATATCTACTTTTGACACTACAATATTCGGGCTCACAACGATTCCTATCTTAGGTTGGTTCAAATTGTTGCCTACTTTTGGTGGAAGAGTAATTACCCTAGCAAGTGATTTAGTTTTAAGAAATAATTTACTTGATATGAACTTACAAAAGACAAAAGTTTCCAAAGTTGATGGACTTAATAAAATTCCATTATTTAGTGAATTACTTATGGATAGATGGTATCCAGTTAAAGAGGTATGGAATAAGTTGCCTTGGAATAAAGAATCGCCAAATTGCCAAGTTTCAATTGTATATTTAGACGATGAAATGAGAATTATGCAGGATATGTATGGGTCTATTTTTATTTATATAAGGCCTTCAATTTCCTTGTTGAATTCAAATAAAATCTCTAATAATTAATACATTGAATAATAATTTTGTAATTTATAAAAAAAACCATTAAAAATTTATTTTAAAGATTAATTAATAAAAACATTTCACATCTTAAATACAAATAAGTTATGTTCATAATGAACATTTTTTTATTATGCTTAGAAATCAAGAAAAAAATTCAGTTATCAGAGGAATATTTCTAATAGGAGGTTGGGGCTTAGGTCTAGACAGATTCTACGAAGGAGATAAAAAAGGTGGCTTTTTATCAATCATTGGTTGGAGTATCACATTTTTTAGCTTTATTTTTCTTAAATGTTCAGGTTATGAATATGCTGAGGGTGTGAAAAATTATTCAGATTATTCCCCTAACCCTTTAATAGTATTACCTTTACTGGCAGGAGCATATGGCGGCTTTCTAATAATTAAGAAGGCATTTAGATTAGCAAAGCAATTTGAGAATGCTGAATAATAATACCAGCAGGCAAATTCAAGATAATAATCCGGATCCTTTCAAATAAAATTTAAATAAAAGAATTACAAAAAGGTTTACTATTGCTAAGGCTACTAAACCATTTCTGTTTTTTACATCTAATTTTTTGACTAAATTAGAAAGATAAACGACTGGATTTTCTGGCTCTTTATTATCCAAATTTTATTTAAATATTAATTTGACAAGAAAATATCACAGTTTCATTTGAAGAATCAAAATTGTAAAGATGATTATCCAAAAAGAAATAAATAATTTCTAACCCATAATTCCAGCATTTCTTAAAAACGCTTTCCCCATATTGCCAATTACAAAAAATAGAGACAAATTAATTAAAAGGATTATTAATAATGCCAACATTTTATAGTTTGGATTAGTTGAAATGCCATCAAATCCATTATTAAGAAATCTTTTAAAAAGTGATTTTTCAATTTTTGGTTTTTGTTGCTCAGAATCAAGTTTTACTTTTTCTTCTAAAGAATCTTGACTACTTGCTTTCTCTAGAAACTCTGTAAATGCTTTAACATTTTCTTCTTTTTTAATGCCCTCATTAAGATTTTTATTGTCTTCATTCAAATTGGGGGACGATTCGATTGAATTATTTTCTTCAGGATTAAGTTTTGAATCTTCCAAATTAGTATTAAATGCTAGGAATATATTACACCATAAAAAAAACCCACTCGATCAATTGAAGAGAGGGTTAGCTAAGGTTAAAGTTCTTATATACACATAATATTTGATTTTGATTAAGTTTGCGGTTTTAGCATAATGAAGTTTTAATTTAGATTAAATTCAAGATGATTTTTTTATAGTAAATATGTTGGATGCGAATACTAAAAAAGCATGTAAAGATGATCCCTCAATAAGAGAAATTAAAATTAAAAATATAGAACATGCTATTGAACAAGCAGAATTGATGATAAAAGAATCAAAAATGAGCCAAGAAGAATTAATCTTCTTAAAAAGAAAAATATCGGAATCAAGACAGGATTTAGAAATACTTTATTTAATGAAAATTCAATGAATATAAATCTGTTAATCTTTAAAAGGGTTGAATTTTTGCAAAGAAATTAATTTGTATATTTGAAGACTTATAAAGTTTAAAGGGAATGTAATTATTTGTATAAATTTTCTAGTTATGTCTAAAAATAATCTATATATACCTTTAAAGGTTGTGCCATACATATTCATTTCAATTACTGCCATAGCAATAACAGCAGCTGCATATGTAATTACTTAGTTCTATCTGCTATCTAAATTTATTAGATATTAAATAAATTAAAATATTTGCATTAACTAATCATATGAATAAAGTCAAAATAGCAATTTTTACAATATCAATAATCATTTCTATTATTGGGATTAAAAAATTTATTTATATAAGTCAAGTTAAAGATTTAAAAAACAAAGAAGAATCATTTTTAAATGAATCTATACGTGTTTTAAATGAATGCTTCGATCTAGAAAATAAAAACAAAAGAACTCTTAATAAATCAATTGAATTAATTGAGTATTGCTTAGAGGAATATGGATATAAAAACTGATTTCAAAACTTGAATGATGAATTTCCTCAATGCTCCACTAATATGCAAATAAAAAAATTCCTAATCAATAATCTTTTTATGTTCCATAATTTTTTATTAATAATTTTTTCCTAATATTTTTAAAATGACTAGATTGAAATGTTCTTATTTAGGAAATTTAAACTGTGAGGCTATTCATCTACAATCTGGAAGTCTTATTAGAACGGATGCACCTTTAGATCACTGTGGCAAAGGTGAAAGTTTTTCCCCAACTGATTTATTAGCAACATCTCTAGGTACTTGCCTGCTAACCATTATGGCAATCAAAGCTAAATCGAAAGGATTCGATTTGAAAGGTATATATTTAAATATTGAAAAAGTAATGACACAAAATAGCGAAAGGAAGATAAAAGAACTAATAATAGATATTTTTATACCAGAGAGCACTTCTAATGAAACTATTGATTTTTTGAAAAAAGCTTCCAAAGAATGTCCAGTTACAAGAAATTTATCTCAAGAAATAGATATTAAAATTAGTTGGCATAATGAATAAATCTCAAACATAGTAATTACATAAAAAATAATGAAATATTTTATTGGAATAGTCATTCTTTTATTTGGAATATACATAATGACAAATTTGGCATTAAAGACTAGGTATACAAGAAAAAGACTTTCAAAAGGAAAAAAATAAATCTTATAAATTTTAATATTGCAGATTTAAGGAAATAGATTTATTTTTGTAGTGGCAATTAAGACATATTTTAGTTTTATTTTTTCACTATTTTTTGGTCGATCAAACTAATCAAAGGGATCATGAAATTTACATTTATTCCAACAGTGCACCATGTATAAATAATAAGAAAAAATATTTTTATAAATAAATTAGGGGGTAAGGTGAAAAATATTTTGAAAAAACCTCCGATGAATAATACCAATATTCCAATTTGAAAAAGACCTTTGATTATCCATTTAGGTCCATTTTTTTTTATGTTTATATAAAACCAGTAAAAAACAAAACTAGATGTCAATAAATATATTAAATTTATGATCATCTTTTTATAGAAAATCTAATAAGTTTGCCATTATAAAGGCATGATGACAATTATCACTTTTTTATCTGCTAATTTTTTTTAAAAATGGAAAAGTTATACAAAAAACAATAAAAACAAATTATTTTTATTTACTTTTTATCTTAAAACATTTTCGATTTTAGTAAATCAACTCTTTTTTGATTGACTCCTAAATCACTTTCTCCAACTCTTGATTCTGATCTTATTGATAAAATGCTTGATTCAGGTAGAAAGGATACTTCTAAGTCGTCTACATACTTCATCCATTTACTGGTTGCCTCAGCATGAAGATAATCGCCATCAATTTCTACAATCTCAGTTCTTGGAGTGTTTTCGATAAATGTTTTAATCTCTTCAAAAGGTTTCTCAATATTGTTAACCTCCCATTCTTCTCGTACACAATGAGCTATCTCTACACAAGGTTTAAGTTCTATATGTGAGGCAAATGATGAAGAAGGGAATAAAAAGCTTGAACAAATTAAAATTGCTAAAAAAAGTATTTTCATTAACAGAAGTATTTAACGAACCATAATCTAACGAATTAAATTACTAATTTGTAATGACGTATATAATTATTTTGGAAGAAAGCATATATGTTTTCATATTCAGAATTTAATATGTATTCCTAAAAATACCGAAAAAAAAGACCTCTCAGAGAGAGATCTTTTTTAAAAATTGATTTATATCAAGTGTTTCCTTGTTTCCACTGGAATAAATCAATTCCTCCTACACACAAACTTAATATCACACTTAATTTCAAAATATGTAACGCCTAATAGACCTCTATCTTAACTGTCACATCGCAAAAATACAAAAAGTACTCAAACATTGCGGTCGAGTACTTTTAAAGTTATCAGAAAAAAGTGTGTGAGGAGTTTCTGATTTATTTAATTTACTCCGTAGGTAATTTAAAAGGCTACAGTATAAATTACTAATTATTTAAATCTTTCAGAAAAATTGGGCGTTGATGAAAAAAATAATCAAAAACATAAAAAATTCATGAAAAGCATTTACAAAAAAATCATTTTTATTATTTCGGCAATTGCTCTTTTTTCAGTAATAGTCAGTATTGTCAAATATTCGGTTACTTATATTGAAAATAATCCCGAGAAATACTTACCTACACAAAAGTAAGACAAAATTAAGTATAAATTCACTTCAAAAAATCTATAAAGTGTCTTAAATATGTTCTACATAGACAGTTTGAGTCATGAAAATCAAAAATACTTCAGTTCTTAATCAGAATAATATTCATTTAAGTCAATTCAAAAATAAGCATAAATATCAAATACTTGAGAATTACTGGAAGAAAAGAAAGAAAGAATGTGAAAAAAATCTTTCAAAATTTTGCTAACCGATAATTATGAATTTTATTTTTTCTTTTTTATTAGCATCTGTGATGTGGGTCCAAGTTCCACAGTGGGAAGCTGACTGGTCAAAATGTGCTGTAGATGTTCCCGATTCGTCATGTCACTGGTACGTAGCTGCTCCCGATAATACGTTTGGTGAAGGATTTAATTGGGAAAACGCTCCTTGGTTTGATGCTAATGGATTACAGGATGTAGCTAAAATTGAGAAAGAATCTGTAGTAGAAAAACTTCAAAATAACTAAAGTTTCTATTTCATCAATTAACTTTTAAAAGTATTTAAATCTAGTTGCTTAGTGGTTAACTTTTGATTAATTAATAAATTTTTTTATGCGTTTCAAAGTAAGTCTCAAAAAAAATGGAAAGGAATTTGATGAAGTTGTTATAGCTAATAATAAAAAAGAAGCTATGGAAGTAGCTTTAAAAAACAATCCAGAAGCTCAAGCTTTAAATTCTGATTGGACATTTAAGATTTAATTATTTGCGAAGCTTAGGAATCAAAAGAGATGCGACACAAATAACACTAATTGCAGGACCAGGCGAAAGATTAAAGACTATAGAGAGAATAAATCCAAGAAGTGAGATGCATAATCCAAAAAATGAAGACCTCATCATTGCAATTCTTAAACTATGAGCCTTATTTAGCCCTAACAAAGTTGGCGTAGAAAGAAGAGCAATAACAAGAATTACGCCCACCGCTGACATTGAACTAACAATTACTAATGCCGTCGTAAAACTCAAAGCAAGATTTAATAAAGAAACGTTTATACCACTTGCGGATGCACCTTCTGGATCCAATCCCACATAAACAACCTTTTCATATCCAAAAGTCATTAAAAGTATAAATACTAAAAAAGCAATTATTGTTCTAAGTAAATCTCCAAAATTTGCTGTCAATAAATCGCCAAATAATACAGCCTCCAAATCAATCCTTATTCCGAGTAAAGGGATTATAAGGACCCCAAATCCAAGCATTCCAGCGAGAATAGTATTCATAACTGCTTCATAATTTTCACTTTTTCTATTAGTTAAACTTTCCGCAATTACTGAGCCCAGAAGACCACTTATAACACCACCAATTGAGGGGTGAATTCCAAGCGCTAATGCGAGAGCAAGTCCAGGCAACACACAATGAGAGATTAAATTAACTTGTAATAATCTCTTATGAGTGATTAATACAGTTCCCATAGCTGGGCATAAAATCCCAGAGAATATAGTTATTATTAATGGAACCAGCCACCAGTTGTTATTAATAAAAGACATTATTCGAATGATTCGGTATGATCAAAAATACGGGACAAAAAAAGATTTCGGAAACAATGGTAACTAAGTCTGACATTACCAAAAGACAAGAACAACTTCTTGAAGAACTTAATAAATGCGAGGATGAATTGACTGGTCAAGAGTTGCATAGACAATTGATAGAAAGCGGAAAGGCAATGGGACTGACGACTGTTTACAGGAATCTTCAAGTTCTGATAAAGCATGGCTTAATACGTTCTAGACATCTCCCAACTGGAGAGGTTCTGTACACTCCCGTAGATAGAGATATTCATCATTTGACCTGTGTTCAATGTGGTGAGACATCAAAAATGGAAGGATGCCCGGTAAAAGATATTCATACACCCAAAACAAATCCAAAGAAATTCCAATTATTGTTTCATACCCTCGAATATTTCGGGCTTTGCCAAAACTGTTATCAAGCTCAGAATTAAAAAGGAACATTTTCTAATCACAGAAATTATTTTCGTTTATAGAGCTAATGTTTATTGCCTCTAATTTATCTTGTATTTGGTCAGGACTACCAACTGCCAAAACACTTTTATCAAGAACGATTACTTGATCATAGTTATTTAAAGAATCGCCCCAATCATGGCTACTTACGAGCAAAGAAAGTCCGGCATCGGCAAGTTGACGAACAATTTTAAGAAAATCCTCCTTTGCAGGTGGGTCCAAAGCTGCACAAGGTTCATCTAAAAGAAATATTTTTGCCGGGGACATAAGAGTTTTTGCTAATAGAGCTCTTTGCTGCTGTCCTCCTGAAAGAGAATCGAGTCTTCTATTCGCCAAACTTGCAATGCCTACTCTCTGCATTGTCGCCTCTAGTTCACAACATTTATTAATCCAAGAATTAGGATATGCTAGAAGAGTCTTAATTTGAAATGGGTTATTACTTCTTGATTTTGAATACTTTATTTGACCAAGAGATACCAATTTTTCAACTGTGATGGGGAACTTCCAATTCATAGAACTTCTTTGAGGCATTAGTGCCACAAGAGCTCTAGATCTATATAAATTTTCACCATCAATTTTTATTTCGCCTTTATCTGGAGTATTTTGTCCTTGCAAAATTCTCAAAAGAGTTGATTTACCTGCGCCATTTGGGCCAACTAACGCTGTTAGAGTTCCAGGTTTAATCTCAACCGATACCTTATTCAAAACTGGCTTACTTTTTTTTGCGTATGCAAAGGTTAAATTTTCAGCGACTAAAGTAGCCATTAATTAATCTTTTAAAAAAGTCACTTTACAAGCTTACCAATAATACAAGTTGCGTATTATTTTCATAACATTTGATACCTTCACTTGTCAGAGATAATGAAAATGATTATCATTTTTAAGTATTAAATTATTTTCATGTCAATTTTCAAAAGACTTTTAACAATTAAAAAAGGTTCGAGTAAATCAATTATTAAAAATTCCGTAATCGCAGGAACAATTATATTTTCTGGTTTTGGGCAGGATGTTATGGCTAAAGGAAAGTCATATGTAGCAGTAGAACCACTAGTTTGTGATTTAGTTAAATCAATTGCATTACCATCTGACGAAGTTACATGCTTAGTAGATAGAAAACAAGATGTTCATGACTTAAAGATCAATCCAAGGCAAGCTCAATTACTAAATAGCGCAGATAAAGTATTTACTCTTGGTAAAGAAATGACTCCAAGTATGAGAAATTGGGAAAATAAAAAGAATACTGTTGTTGTAGGTGTTAGTGCAATAGACGTAGATGATCATTCTGATCATGGAGGTCATGATGATCACTCAGACCATGATGGACATGACGATCATTCTGAACATTCAGCTAAAGTAGATGATCATTCTGATCATGGAGGTCATGATGATCATTCAGACCATGGAGGACATGGTGATCATGCTGAAGGTGCTTTCGAATGGGCAGGCAAATTTCAACTTTCTAAGGGTTCTTACAAATGGTCATTTGAAAAAGTCGATGGCGAATATGCAGATCCTGCAATGAAGATGGTAATTCTCAAATCTAATGACATAGAAGGGTCTGAAGATTTAGCTAAAGAATTATTAGGATCTAAAGACTCAATAATCAGAAAAAATGATGGTACTTTGATAGCAAGTAATAAAGCTTTTGTTCTTAACTTTGATCAAAGAAAAGAAAGTACTGTTTTTAACGTGGATATCAAAGAAGATGGTCAATATATATTTTTTACTGAACACATGCCTTTTGAGTTTGAAGCAACTCAACACTTTTTTAAAGACGTTTCAAATAGTGATGTAGAACCAATAGCACAAGTTCCAGACGAAGGTGAGGGGCATCATCATCATGACCATGGAGGTCTAGATCCACATGTATGGCATGATCCGCATAACATCATAAAAATGGGAGATCTTATAAGCAAAAGTTTAAAGAAAGATATTTCAGTTTTTAATAGAGGTGACAGAAAACTAATTAATGAAAGATTCGAAAAAGCTGATTCTCTCTTAGAAGGCTTAGATAGTTGGATCGTCGAACAAGTAAGTTCTATTCCTGAGGAAAACAGAGTAATTGTCTCTAAACACAAAGCAATGGAATACTACGGGGATGCATTTGGTTTTGAAACCATTAGTTTACTTGACTTTCTTGGAGACTCCTCAAGCTTAAGGCCAGACAACATAAGTTCTACTTTAAAAATGTTAGATGAAGAGAAAGTTCAGGCAATATTTCCTGAACAAATTCCAGCATCTAAGTTATTAAGGAACTTAAGTAGACAAAGTTCAGTTCCTTTAGCTTCTAATCAAATATTCGTTGATGGATTGATGATGGATGGTAATACGGTTTCAGTAGCTGTTCACAATACTTGTACAATTGTTGATTCATTAGGTGGAAGCTGTGATAAAGAATCTGGCTCCAATCTTGAGTCTGAATGGTACAAACTTTCAGATTAAATTTTTCTAATAAAAACGGTTTTCATTTCTTATTATTACTATTATTAAACTATTGTTTATTTAGTAAAAATCAGTAAATGAGCATCAAAGATAAAGTTCCCGTAACCATCCTCACTGGATTCTTAGGTTCAGGGAAGACTACTTTGCTTAATAGAATTTTAAGTGAAGAGCACGGGAAAAGAATAGCCGTAATTGAGAATGAATACGGTGAAGTAGGAATAGATCAAGGTCTCGTAATTAATGCCGATGAAGAAGTATTTGAGATGTCAAACGGGTGCATTTGTTGTACTGTTCGCGGTGATTTAATAAGAGTCCTTGGCAACCTTATGAAAAGAAGAGATAAGTTTGACTATGTTTTAGTAGAAACAACAGGATTAGCAGATCCAGGCCCAGTTGCTCAGACTTTTTTCATGGATGAAGAGATTAGTTCTGAATTTACTCTTGATGGAATTGTGACTTTAGTTGATGCTGCACATATTGATCAACAGCTAGGCAGGAGTGACGAAAGTTCAGAACAAGTGGCATTTGCAGATGTTCTCGTCCTTAATAAAACTGATTTAGTCTCTGATGATGCACTAGATACTCTTGAATCGAGATTGAGAGATATGAACCGAATGACTCGAATTATTCGAGCCGAGAATGCCAAAGTACCCATTGAAACAGTCTTAAATCTAAGTGCATTTGATCTTGATCAGATCCTTAAACGCAGACCAACATTTCTTGAACCAGAATATCCTTTTGAATGGTCAGGTGTTTACGATCTTGATGCCGGTAAATATGAATTAATGCTAGAAGAAGGACCCGATCCAGAAATGTCCCTAGTAGCCCTCATTAACCAAGGTGAGAATGAGGAGGAACTTAAAAATGGTGCTGAATCCTCCGTAAGACTTTATGCAGAAAAAGCTAATACTTTAGAGCCTGGAAATACTATTCCATGTGGAGAACATATAAATCTCAAATTGGAGGATAAAGGAAATAAATCCTTCATCCTGAACATAGAAAAACCAACAAAAATAGGTTTGTTTACTCAGCATACTGCTGAAGAATTCAATATGAAAGTCATTAAAAGTGTCGAAAATAAAGAGATTCCATTTAATACTGAAAGGTTCTGGCAAGCAGAGCATGAACATGATGATGAAGTTGGCTCAATTGCTATAGAGCGTTTTGGAGATGTTGACCCAGAAAAACTAAATACTTGGATGGGAAGACTTCTCTCAGAAAAAGGGGTGGATATATTCAGAACTAAAGGTTTCATAAGTTATTCAGGGAACCCAAGAAGAATAGTTTTCCAAGGAGTACACATGTTATTTACTGCACAACCTGATAAGGAATGGGGGAACGAACCTCGTAGAAATCAACTTGTTTTTATCGGTAGAAATCTAAATGAAAAAGAGATGCAAGAAGGCTTTGATAAATGCCTGATATAGAACCATTTAGCCCAAGAGGCATGTTCCACGAGGGATGGACAGCTGAAGTTAGCGATTATGCAATAGCATGTGGCTGGGCTCTTAAAGGGAAACAATTTATTGTTGGCGACGTGGCAGGTGGTATTTTTGCGTTTGAAGGAGATACTGGAAAAATTATTTGGAAAAAAGAAAATACTCACTCTGGTGGTCTACTAGCCATGGCAATTCATCCAGAGGGTGAAATTTTTGCAACATCAGGTCAAGATGGAAATGTTCAAATTTGTAATTGCCATGAAGGTAAAGTTATTAAAACACTTGATCTTGGCAAATGTTGGGTAGAACATCTCAAGTGGTCTAATGACGGGTTATTTCTTGCGATAGCTTCTTCAAAAAAAGTATATGTTTTTAATGAAATTGGTGAAGAGAAATGGATCTCAGAAGACCATCCAAGCACAGTAAGTGCAATAACGTGGTCAAATAAAAATGAGCTCGCAACAGCATGCTATGGAAAAGTGACATTCTTTGACATTGTTAATAATAAAACTAATCAAAAACTCGAATGGCAAGGATCATTGGTCTCTATGGAATTAAGCCCTGATGGAGATATAGTCGCTTGTGGGAGTCAAGACAATTCAGTTCATTTTTGGAGAAGATCAACAGGAATGGATGCTGAAATGACTGGATACCCTGGAAAACCAAGTCACCTTTCTTTTGATGACAGCGGAAAATTATTAGCGACTAGCGGCAGTGAAAGAATTACAGTATGGAGCTTTATAGGCAATGGTCCAGAAGGGACTATGCCAGGAGAGCTATGTCACCATACAGAACCTATTTCGAGCCTAGCCTTTTCAAATAAAGGTATGCTTGTAGCCTCAGGATCTAGGGATGGTTCTGTTGTCGCAAGTTTCCTCAAAAATGACGGCAATGGTGATCCCGTTGGGGCTGCATTCGCAGGAGATTTAGTAGGGGCAATATCTTGGAGACCTGATGATTGTGCACTTGCAGCAGTCAATGCAAAAGGTGTTGTAAATGTATGGAAATTTAAAGTTCGTACTAACCTTTTTTCAAAGGGATTTAAGTAAGAAGTAGAAATTTATTAATTACCAATAGTTAGCTTTTAAATGTCTTTCCATACAAATGACCTCACAGTCATTATCTATCCCTTTTGGGTGAATATCGCAATATGAGAGACATTGAAAATATTCGTCTATGGGATTTGATTTATCAGTTTTACTAACTTCTTTCGATTGATTCATAAAAGATTTCCTCAATTATTTAAAATTAAGATAGACGAATTAAATATCAAAGGAAATAAGCAAAACTTACTAAAAATATCTCAAAAAAATAAGCGCGATTGATTACTACTCTCGGACATTTTTAATTAAAAAGCAATGCGTATAAAAACGGATTGTCTTTAGAGAAATATTTTCCTAATTTTATATTGTTGAGTTCTAGGAGGTCTTTCAAAATGATCGATAGCCTGCCTGAAATTTCGGAATAAACCGAACTAATTTAATTAACTGCTCCAATTATTTTTTATTAATGTCTAAGCTTCCTTCTTCTGCATCGTTTAGGTGCCCTTTAAGAAACAAGCTTAATTCTAGAGTTTTTGCCCCAGTTAAAGACAATTAGTTAATTTTGGTGAGCATTAGCTTAATAGAAGTTAGCAACAAGGATCCATGATTTAGGTGCGTTATTAACTTCAGTAAAAAATATAAGTAAGAGATAAAAGAGGGCTTAAACAAGCCCTCTTTTTTTTATTAAGATGACTTTCTTACAGTTTTATAGATAATGAATAAAACAATAAATTTTAATAATGGTTCGATATTATTGCCCATATTGCAATCCTAAATATCAATTTCAAAAACAATCCTTAAAAGGTAATTTGATTTGTGGATTATGCGGAGAGGATCTCGTAAAAAAACCATATATTAGGTTAAACCAAATAATCGCTTTAGTTGCTGCTTCATCATTACTTCTACCGTTGATTTATACTTTTATTTTTTTAATTAAAAATCAAATAAATCCTCCTAATAAAAATTATCAAGCAAATGGTAATTTAATGATAATTATCAGAGAACAAACTTCATAAAACAAATAAAAAAATCTCAAGAGGTCAACCTCTACAAAGTGATTTATTTAAACAAGAATTTTTACTTTCAATATTTGTTTGATCATTAATATTTTTTAATTTGTTTTTATTACTTATTACTTTAACTTTTTGCCCACAATGTTCTTTGCAACCACCATTAAATGAATTATGTGCATATAAACTGGAACTATTCGTAAGTAATAAAAGAAAAATTATTTTATAAATCTGATTAAAATAAGAATTCATTTTTTATTATGATTTTCCCAGAATTAGTAAATAAATAATATCAGTTAATTCCAAGGAGTGTTTATAAGTCCCCAGATATCGAAGAAGAAAAATAAAACTGCAATAACAACAAGATCCCATGCTCTTTCCCTAAAAGCCCAAGGCGCAATAAAAACTTCTCCAAGTCCATGAAGCGCTGCCCCTACTGGTAGATGATCAAGAACCAGCAAACTGTGAGAGAGGATAAAAAGAAAGCTTGCAAAATATCTAAAAAAAACAAATTGCCAATTGCTAGAACTCATGCCTTTTAGATTTTTAAGAAATATACTTCAATGATCAAAATAATGATATAGATCGAGTAAAGAGATATTATTTTTGGTAGCTATAAATACGAATAAAGATATAAAGCTAAAGTAAAAGTTACTAAACGATGAAATATATGTTTTCAAGTTATCAGCCTAAAAATAATTTTGATGAATACTTTAAGGATAATGTTAACTCTGCTAGAGAAATATTGATTCCACTTCTTTCCTCTTTAGATAATATGGGACTTGAAGAATTAAACAGGAATCATTCTGCCGCAAAAAAATTATTACTAAGACATGGTGCAACTTTTCGATTAAACGATACTGGTTTAAAAGGTACTGAGAGAATATTACCTTTTGATCCACTTCCTAGAATAATTAGTAAAGATGATTGGGTAACGTTAGAAAAAGGCCTAAAACAAAGGCTTGAGGCAATTGATTTATTCCTAGATGATATTTACAATTCTCAAAAAATAATAAATGATGGAATAATTCCAAGAGAATTAATAGAGAGTTCAGAAGGTTGGAGACCTCAGATGATAGGTTTCAAACCTCCACTTAATAAATGGTGTCAAATTTCAGGACTTGATTTGATAAGAGATAGAAAAGGAGATTGGCATGTTTTAGAAGATAATTTAAGGTGCCCTTCTGGGGTTGCTTATTTCTTAGAAAATAGATTAGTTATGAAAAATATTTTTCCTAATCTTTTCTCAGGAAGAATAGTAAAACCAATTGATGAATATCCATCATATCTTTTAAAAACGCTTCAAGAACTTGCTGTTTGGACTGACACTCCAAAGATAGTTCTACTAACTCCAGGGATTTTTAACAGTGCTTATTTTGAACATAGTTATTTAGCTCAAGAAATGGGCATCCAATTAGTTCAAGGTCATGACTTAGTTTGTAATGATGATTATGTATATTTAAAAACTACCTCTGGATTAAAAAGAGTAGATGTCATTTATAGACGAATTGATGATGATTTCTTAGATCCTCTTAATTTCAGAAAAGATTCCTGTCTTGGTGTTAGCGGATTACTTGATGTTTTTAAGGCAGGTCATGTTGCTTTAGCAAATGCACCTGGGACTGGAATAGCAGATGACAAAATGATTTATTCTTTTGTTCCAAAAATGATTAAATATTATCTTGATGAAGAAATTATTATTAAAAATGTAGAAACATATATTTGTCATTATCAAAAGGATCGAGAATATGTTCTAGAAAATTTATCAAAACTTGTTGTTAAGTCTGTCGCAGAAGCTGGGGGTTATGGTATGTTAATTGGCCCTCACTCAACAACCAGTGAGATAGAAGAATTCGCTAATAAAATTAAAAATAATCCCAGAAATTTCATAGCACAACCAACATTAGAATTATCTACTGTGCCATCGTTATGTGATGGAGAACTATATCCATGTCATGTTGATTTAAGACCATATATTTTAAGAGGAAAAGATTCATGGGTTAGCCCAGGCGGGCTTACGAGAGTAGCATTAAAAAAAGGATCATTAGTTGTTAATTCTTCTCAAGGTGGAGGATGCAAAGATACATGGGTTGTAGGTAAATAATATGCTTTTAAGTCGTGTAGCAGAATCTCTTTATTGGATCAATCGTTATTTAGAACGTGCGGAAAACATATCTCGTTTCGTGGAAGTGAGCGAAGCTATGTCATTAGATTGTCCACCAGGAAGTGCCGAACCTTGGCTCCCTTTAATTGATGCTTCGAGTGACAGAGAATCTTTTGATAAGAGATTCCCAGAGAAAAAACCAGATGACGTTATTAATTTTTTAATAAGAGATCGTTTAAACCCAAATAGTATAATTTCTTGCATTCAAATGGCAAGAGAAAATGCAAGACAAATCAGAGATGTCATGACCACAGAAATGTGGGAACAAATTAATATTTTATATTGGAATATGCAAGAAGGAGAGGCAATATGGAATAAACCAAGACAAGAACAATTAAGTGAAATAAGGAGGGAATGTCAGCTTTTTTATGGAATTACAGATGCGACTCTAAGCAAAGATCTTGCCTGGAGATTTAGCATTCTTGGAAGATTAATCGAAAGAGCTGACAAAACATCAAGAATTTTAGATGTTAAATATTATTTACTCCTACCCAGCTTAGATGAACTTGGAGGAGTTCTTGATGAGCTGCAATGGATAGCACTTTTACGTTCAGCTGGAGCTTATCAAATGTTTAGGAAAGCAGTGCAAAATTCTATAAAGCCTAATTCAGTTGCGAGATTTCTTTTACTTGATCCAATTTTCCCCAGATCAGTAAGATACTGTCTTGATGGGATAAGCAATACACTTAAAACGATAGATACCTCACCATCTACCGAAAATCCTTCAGAATTAGAATGTATGAGAGGTTTGCTTAAAGCAAAGTGGAGTTATATCAGAATTGAAGATATAATCAATGATGGTTTACATGAGGCAATCGATTCATTGCAAATGGATTTAAATAAATTAAATGATCTCATTCAAGAAAAATATTTTATTAATTAATAAGTTTATTAATGAGAATTAAATACATTCACAAACTTGAATATAAATACGAAGACCCTGTTCAATTAGGCGAGCATAGATTATGTATAAAGCCAAGGTCAAATGGATTCCAAAAGCTAAAGAATTTTGAATTAAAAATAACTCCAGAACCAGAAATTATTTATCCATTACTTGCTGCCAGCGGAGAAGAGATTAATAGAATCAGATTCAATGGATTAACAGATAATTTAACTATTGAATCAATCAGCGAAGTTGAAACTATTAAACATCCAAACATTATTGATGGAGTTAAAAATAGAGATTTAACATTACCTTTTTGTAGAAGCATTATTAACAGAGATTTACAGGGAGCATTAGAGGGATGGATGCCTAATGGACAACACGACCCTTCTGCAGTAGAACTTGCCCAAGAAGCCTTAGCAGGAAGCATTAATAACGCATTATCATTTACCTACCAGTTAATAGAGATTATTCAAGATCGGGTTAAATATACCAAAAGACATACTGGTCCAGCATGGCCGGCTAGCAGAACGCTTAGAGAACGTATAGGTTCATGCAGAGATTTAGCAATGCTGATGGTTGAAGCTTGCAGGTCTATAGGTATCCCAAGTAGGTTTGTAAGTGGTTATCATTTTGAAGATCCGTTACCCTCTGAGTTGGATTTACACGCTTGGGCTGAATTATATATTCCAGGTGCTGGTTGGAGAGGTTTTGATCCAAGCGGGAAAGGATTAGTAGATGATAGATATTTAACATTGGTATCATCTTCAAAATCTAATTTAACCTCTGTAATTACAGGAAACTTTATAGGAAAAAATAATCTTGAAAATACTTTATCCTGGGAAATCAAACCTCTTGAAATTAAATAAAGACTAAATTTTTAATCTTTTAAATGATGTAAAAGATAAATAATAATATGTTTCTTTTTTAGTGTTAATTGATACGTTCTTAGATGGATATATCTGTTTTCATTTGTTTAATCTTTAAAGAAAATTGAACTCAAGTTTAGAAATTCCAGTTATCAAATCAAATAAATCAAAAATATTTGAATTGATAAGTTATGAAAAATTTCGCGATACAAAAGATGTAAGATTTTTTGATATTAGTATAAATGAATCAAATTATAGAGATCTAGTTATTCACAGTGGTCCTGCAGTTAGTCCTCCAAATGATGAAGATTTTAATAATTGGCAATTTTACATACATCACAATCAAGAAGATAATCTATTAGCTATCTCTGGGGGTAGAACATTTTTTCTTGTAAATTTTGGTTGGGATTATCCTTTTTATAAAGTTAGATTAGAATCTTGCGGATATATATTAAGGATACCTAGAGGAACTTTTCATAGATCGGTATCTGACGAAAACGGTTCCATAGTTTTAAATCAAGCCATTAGAGATAAAGGAGGTACAGTTGAATCTGAATTCAAAGTTACTAATAGCAAAGATAATAAAAAACTTCTTGATTGTATAACTAATTTAGAGCCTAGATTTAAAATTTATAGTGTTAAATAATCTTAAAAAGGGATTCTAAATTTATTCATCGATTTTAAAAATTATCTAATTGTTATAAAATAATAATATTCGAATTCTCTAGTATGAAATTTTTCAGATTTTTAAAATATCTTTTATGCATAACTTTTTCTTTCTTAGTTTTATCCTCTCCAGTTTTTGCTGGGGCAAATGTAGCTGTTAAGGGCGAGGGAGATGAAGTTCCAAGTTATGTAAGATCTAATATTACAGGATTTGATTTCCACGGAGAGGATCTTCATTTGTCATCTATAGCTGGAGCAGTTGCGAGAGATGCAGATTTTAGTGACGTTGATTTACATGGCACAACCTTAACCCTTTCTGATTTAAAAGGTTCTAATTTAAATGGAATCGATCTGACCGATACTCTTTCTGATCGAGTTAATTTCCAAAAAACAGATCTTAGAAATGCTGTTTTAATAAATATGATCGCATCAGGTAGCAGTTTTGCAGGAGCTCAAATAGAAGGAGCAGATTTTTCTTACGCTATTCTTGACAGCGAAGATCAAAGAAATCTTTGCGAAATTGCTGATGGGATCAATCCAACAACAGGCGTTTCAACCAGAGAAAGTCTTGAGTGTAGTTAGAACAAAAACTATAAGTAAACTTTTTATAAATAAACTTTCTTACCATTATTAAATTTATAAATCCTTTGTTCATCATCTTGAAATATCATTTCACCATTTAATTTGGATTTCTTAAATTTTGAAAGCCTTGCTCTGTGAATATTAGATTTCCTATTAATATTTTCTTCGTTATCATAATTTCCAATATAGATATTTATATTAGGATTTGAAAAGGATTTTTCTTCCTCTCTTAAAAAAATTCTTTCAATATTTGTTTGCGTGCTTTGAAGTTTATTTTTAAATTTGTATAGTTTCAAGTTCTTTGGTTTTTTAGATTTAATTTTTTTGTGGACCAAAAAAATAACTCCTAAAATTAGAAAAAATAAAAATATATTCATTAACTATTTAATTTTTATTTTAATATCTACGCCTAAGTTACTTTTAGTAGTTAATATTTCTTTTCTTAAGATTCCATAAGTAAAAATTCTAGATAAAGTTTTCAAAGATTTAAAAACCAAAAAAACAGTAAACAAAAAGAAAACAATAATATTTTCTACAAGAATATTTTTATTTTTATTATCTAAATTGCTCATGTAAGTGTTAATTCAATTATTTTTCAACATTATTTGCATATGGTCCGAAAAATTCACTAGCGTCTCTTCCCATTACTTTAGCAAGATTTAAACTTTTATCTATATCCCATTTAGATGCCATTCCATAAAGAATACCCGCAGCAAAAGAATCACCACATCCATAAGAATCAACCTTTAATTTTTTGTTTTTAAGAGCCTTATATCTTCCTCCTGGGAATATTATTCCTCCCTTCTCTCCCTCGGTTTTAATAGTATATTTGGGTTTTAACGATAATTCAGAAAAAGAAAAAACTTCTCCGGGATCAAGATTACTGCCTATTAATCCATCTAAAAGAACATTTGAATTATTAATTGTATTTAATCCTACCCTTGGTGTTGTACAGAGTATTGAAGCCGATCTAGCCATTTTAAAAATCTCTGAATCAGATGCAGTAATAAAAATTCCGTCCATTTTTTTTAAAATGTTCCATTCTAAATTGTCTTTATGAGTTGGAGCTAACCTTTCTCCAATAACTGTTATTGCTCTTTCACCTTGAGAGTCAATTAAACTAAATCCTCTCCTAGTTGGTTTATCACGCCAAGCTACATGCAACTTAATCCCCATATTTGAGAGAATCTTAAAACACTTATCTCCATAATCATCATTACCTAATGACGTAAAAAAATGAATTTGGTTTGAAGTTAAATCAGAAAGTATTTTCGCGATAATAGATCCACCACCAGCTGGATAATCAAGGGACTTTTCAGAATGAGAAATGACTCCGGGTTTTGGTAATTGATCAACCTTTAAAAAATTTATCCACTCAATATGACCAACAACGGCAAAATTTAAATTTCCTTTTTTAAATTTATAGTCTTCAACTTTATTATTCTTTTCAACAACCATAAGCTTTTAAATACTATTATTAAAAGAAATATTTTTGACAAGTGAATTCATTTAACATTTTAAAAGATAATAAACAGATACTATCTTTTCTTTACCTTTTTCTATCAATTTTAGGGGCCGTTCTGCCAATGTTGGCAAATTTCGAATTTGCTAGGGAATATGGAAACAGCTTTGATATAAATAACTTCATTTCTTTAGCGAATGCAAACCCTGCAGCTCAGTCAATTTCTAGAGACTTATTAGTAGGTGCAAGCGCTATTTTTATATGGATAGTAAATGAATCAAAAAAACTAAACATGAAGAATATGTGGGTTGTATACATTGGAACTTTTCTTATAGCCTTCGCATTCTCTGCACCTTTTTTCTTATTTCTAAGAGAGAGAAGAATTATTGAATTAGAAAAGATTAATTAAAATAATCTCTTAAATAGAATTGTAAATGCAATAAAGCAACAACAAGAAATTGAAAGCCAGATTATTGAAGCATAACCAAATAGATCTAATATGCGTCCCGAAATAAATGGTCCAAAAAAATAACCCATAGCGAAACATTGTGATAAGAGAGCAAGTGCAAACCCTTTTTTGTTTGAAGGAGCTATTCTGAAAACGACATCTGTTGACGTTGGAAGAAATGAAGCGGTACCTAAACTTACTAATATCAATGAAAAAGAAATTAAATAAAAAGCTGGGATATTTAGATAACTAGAAATAAATAATAAAAATGAAGCGAAAGAGAAATTTATTAAACTAAATTTCAAGCCATATAATCTTCCTTTCTTAGATATCCAAGAACCGACAGGCCATTGTAAAAACAACAATAAAATTAACTGAATAGAAATTATAAGACTAATAATTTCTTTGCTTAATGCATTCCGATATACCCCACCTTTAACAAGATCCAGAGGCAAAGTCACTTGAATCAGAGCTAAAGAGGTAGTTATCAATAAAATAGATAAAATTATTATTGTTGAATTTCTATTCCATTTTAATTGTCCCTGATTAATTGGATCTACTAATTTTTTTTGGAAATTTTCTAAGTTACTTTTAATAGAAGAACTATTTCTAGATATTAAATATATGATAACTATCATGCAAAATATATCATTAATAAAAATTGATTTAGAATACAAAAAATTCGTCATATAACCCCCTAAGAATACCCCTAGAAATATTCCTAAAGCCTCCGAACTTCTAACAAGAGCATACGCTTTGCGTGTTTCGATTGGAAGGCAAAAATAGGGCACCCCAAACTCTGCAGCAGGCCAATATATTCCTGCAGCAGCCCCAACAAGTGATTGTCCAATTATGTACAAAAAAGTATCTCTAGAAAAAATAAGGCATAAGCTAGCAGCAATACTTAGTATTGAAGAAGAAATTATTGGAAATTGTATTTTCCCTATTTTGTTAAGATAATTACCTGTAAAGAGTCTTGTTAGAGTTCCAATTATTGCTGAAATGGTAAACCCCAAGCCAATATCTGTTGCCGATAATCCTAGGTTATTAAAAATAAGTGATGTTAAATAAATAACACCTCCTGCTCCAAATGCAGCGAAAAATCTTATCTTGGTTATTAACCTCAAATGATATGGAAATTGAATCCACCAATTTTTGCTAATTTGTAAACTATTTGGACTAATCACTAGTGAAATACATTTTTATAATTTTTTTTTGTTTTTGTGATTTATTTTTTAATAATGGTTTAAAGGCTGCTGAAAAGATAAATATTAAGTTTGAAGAGATGGAAATCCCTCTTACTATAGAACAATTATCAAAATTAGAAAAATACAAAGATGATTCAACAGAATTATTAGATTGGTTAAAAAAAAATGGATTTATAAGAGTTTTTGAATTATCAAAATTTTTAGAATTTCCAGTTTTCAAAGAAGAGGGATTAAATAGAGAAATATTAAGAAGTTGGATAGGGCGTAAAATTCTTACAGAATTAAGCAAAAGCTTTAAAGTTCCAAATGACAATAATGGAACAGAAATATATAACACTATAGAAAATTTATTAGATCAAAAAAAAGAAGTTTCAACTTTAGAAATCATAAAGGCATTACCATCAGAAGAAATTTCACTTGATATTGATAATTTAATTTTAATAATTTCATCTTGGAAAAATGAATTATCAATGCAACAAGAACTTTTATCCAAATTAAATAAACTTGAAAAAACGAACCATAATTACTTTAAAAATGCTGAAAAAGAATCAACTCAAAATCTAATAAAAATTGATAAAAAAATTTATGCCCCTCACCGAGTGAAACCTTTTGAAATTGAAATATGGAAAAACAATAAAACAAATCATGATAAAGAACTGGTAATTTTTATGCCAGGACTTGGAGGCGAAATTAATAATTTCAAATGGATTGGCAACGAATTGGCTAACAGAGGTTGGCCAATATTATTCATTGATCATAGAGGGAGTAATCTAGATTCATTCATAGAAGTTCTTGAAGGTAAGGAAACAATACCGGGAAGTGCAGACTTTTTCTTATATAGAATTAAAGATTTAGATGCTGTATTAAAAGCTCATGAAAATGGAGAATTTGATTTACCTAATGATTCTTATATTTTAATGGGGCATTCACTTGGTGCTTTAATAGCACTTCTATATGAAGGCAATAAACCTACTGATCAACTAGAGGAAAATTGCGATTCGGCATTAAAAGACTTTGCGTTAACAAATTTATCTAAATTACTTCAATGTCAGTTGAGCGAAATACCATTCCCTAAGAAAAACAACACTAATAAGGCTAGTGCGATTATAGGTTTTAATTCATTTGGCAGTTTAGTATGGCCAAAAGAAAATAGTACGGGTATTAAAACACCAACTCTTCTAATAGGTGGTACGTATGACCTTATTACACCATTAATGAATGAACAATTTAGAGTCTTTTCTGCTTTAAAAAATCCATCAAATAGATTTTTAATTATTGAAGGAGCAAGTCATTTTTCTCCAATAAGAATTAATAAAAGCCATAAAGAAAATAATGACGTCTTCAAAATAAGTGAATCTTTTATTGGTTCAGAGCCAATATTAGTACAAGATTTATCTAAGAAATTTATAGTTGAATTTTTAAAAAATATTAAAGACCAAAAGATCCCTAATGTGATTAAAAACCAAAGAGATTTAGGACTTGATTTCCATCTTTTAGATCTTGAAACAATAAAAGAAATTTCCAAAAATTAGTACTCTATTCGTGGATCTAAATACGCGATTAAAATATCCACGAAGAGATTTAAAGAGACTATGAGCATAGAGGTAAAAATTACAATTCCTTGAACCAAGGTATAGTCTCTTTGAGAAATAGCTTCATGTAATCTTAAAGCAATACCTGGCCATGAAAAAGTTACCTCGAACAATAGAGCACCTCCTGCTAATGAGGCCATAGTCAAGCCAGAAATAGTGACAATTGGCAATAGGGCATTTGGCAATGCATGGTTTAAAAATATTTTTTTCTTTGATATTCCTCTACATATAGCAGCATTTACATAATCACTTTTTAATGACTTATCCAAATTTAATCTTAATGAGCGGCTGAATATACCACTTAATAAAAAGCCAAGGGTAATCGAAGGAAGTGCGAGATGATAAAGACTATCTTTTAAGGCAATAATATTCTTTGAAAGAATACTATCTAAAACTAGAAAACCTGTAATTTGAGGTTGTTGTTGAAATATTGGAAATCTACCTCCAATTGGGGAAATATTAAAAAATACTGAAAATAATAATTGCGCTAACATTGCACCCCAAAAAGGAGGGATCGCATATGTGGCAATTCCTAATATTCTCGCAATATAATCAGTCTTTTTCCCTCTATTTCTTAAGCCAAGTAATCCCAATGGGAATCCTATTAGTGTGGCACTTAATATTGAAAAGAATCCAAGCTCAAGACTTGCAGGCAATGACTTAATAATAATATTAAGGACAGGCTCTTGGGTACTAAGAGATTGGCCAAAATCTAAGTGCAATATATTTTTAATATAAGAAAAATATTGATTTATTAAAGGTTCATTTAGCCCCAATTTATTTCTTAGAAATTCCCTAGAAACCTCATCTGCACCAGATCCAAGTATTGCATCGACAGGATCGCCGGGAGCAATTCTTAATAAAATAAAAACTAATGAAGAAATTATCCATAACATTATGGGTATTAATGAAATTTTTAATAGGGAATAATTTAGTAGTTTATTTAAATTTCTACTCATTAATTAACTCAAGATCACTCAATGAAATTATTCCTGCACCATTAAAAATAGGTTTAGATATTTTATTTTGTGACCATGCTTTTTGAGAGGATATCCAAATAGGAATATAAGGTATTGAACGTGCTGCTATTTTTTCAATTTCTACAAGTTTTTCTAATCTTTTAATTCCACTTATTTTTTCACTCTCAAGAAATAAACTTTCCACTTTATTAGATCCCCAAAAACTACCACTGTAAACTGATTCTCCTTTTTTACATATGCCATCCACTATTTCATTACAACTTAAAAGAGGGGTGAGATAGGCCTCTGGATCTGAATAAGCCCCAGTCCAATCGAGAAGAACTGCCGTATAAATTCCTAAACTTAAATTCTTATAAACTGTTGTAGATTCAACCCCATTGAGTTCAATATCAATACAATCTTTCAAAGAACTTTTAATTTCTTCTTGCCATGTAAGAGCAATAAGCTTGTCAGCTGGTACATTAGATCTATAAGTAAGGGGTATTTTTAGAATATTTCCATTGCAATAATTTTCTTTTTGCAATAACCTTCTTGATTCTAAATAATCGTATTTGGGCCAAAGTTCTTGATTATCTTTTTTTAATATCGGAGGAACAATTGATCTAGAGGGCTTCCTTAATCCATAACTTACTTTCTCACTAATCAATTTTCTATTAAGACTTTTTGCCAAAGCCAGTCTTAAATTAAGATTATTAAAGGGATAAGAACTAGTTTTAAGACTTATAAAACTTAATTCAGTGAAAGGGCTATTACCTTCATTAAACTGTTTATTTTTGCTTAAATTATTTAAACTTTTTCTCTGACTATCATCAATTGAATTTGATAAAAGCACGTCAATTTGTTTACTTTTTAAAGCCCCAAAAAGAGATGATGAATTTGAATATCCCACAAAATTAACACCGCTATTTAAGGGCTTTTCACCCCAATAATTCAAATATGGATCAATTGATTGAACTTCATTAGAAAAACTAGTCAGCACATACTTGCCAGTACCAACGAATTTTTTATTTAGAAACTTATCAGAATATTGTTTGTAAAATGTAGGAGATATTGGAGTTAAATTTACTGATGTGAGTAAACCATTTAAAGAACTTGATGGTTTATTCAAATTGATTATGACTGAATATTCACTTGGCGTTTCTATTGATTTAATCTTATTTCCTAAAATATAGTTCATCGTTCCAATTCTTTTGAATCTATCAATGGTAAACTTCATAGCATTTGAGTTAAATGCAGTTCCATCGTGAAAAAAAATATTCTTTCTTAAATTGATAGTTATTTGAAGTCTATCCTTTGAAATAACTGGCATCCCCAAGGCCAATTGAGGAATTAATTCTCCATCAGAATTTAATTCATATAATGTGTCTCCAAGAGAACTGATTAATTGAATTGCTTTAAGAGTATTTGCTCTAGCTGGATCTAAAGATTCAATTTTTCCAGAACTTGCTACTATGATTTTTTTAGATATTCTTTTTGAGCCGCAAGAATTCTGTAAAAAAGAAATTAAAATAATAAATATTGATAAAACAACTTTTTTTTTCATATTTCATAATTACTTAGTTTTTCTGAAGAATTATTTGAGCAGAAAATTTGTAAGGTTATTTGATTTATTTCTAAAGCAAATGTTTTTTTTGAATTCCAGGCAAAAGGCCACTCTCTCACCCAACAAATTTCTTTACTTATATTTAAACCAATTACTTGAAAAGTCTTATTGCTATTTTTAATTTTTACACAAGCACCTTTATAAAGGTTTTCAGAAGAAATTAAATTATTATTATTTTCACTGTCTAATAGTTTTGAATGAATCATTAAGGTTCTAAAACCAAACACTTACTTTCTTCGGTTTACCAAGCTATAAAGAAATTTGCAAACTATTTTTTTAAATACAACTTAATTGACTTGCAATAATTTTGACTTCATTTAGCGAATTTATTTCATCTTTCGATTTCTCAAAATCTCCATTATTCACCTCATGAGTAATAACGACAATTTCTGCTTTGTCCTCACTTGCATCAAGTTGAACAATTGATTCGATTGATACATTATTCTTTCCAAAAATATCTCCAATCTTTCCTATGACGCCAGGACTGTCAAGACATATAATTCTAAGGTAATTTTTTTTGTTTATTTGTGAAGATTCTATGATATGACAGGTTCTCCAGAAATCAAAAGATAACAATGGATCGACTGAATTATTATCTTTTGCTGAGGCGGCATGCAGATTTAATATATCTGATACTACAGATGCAGCAGTTGGGCCACTCCCTGCACCCGGACCATACAACATTATTTCTCCAAGAGGATCAGCCTCTATCAATAAGGCATTATTAACACCCTTAACTGTTGCTAATGGATGAGATTTTGGAATCAAAGAAGGGCCTACCCAAATATTCAAAGCAAGTGAATCATTACTATTTGTTTGTCCCCTTTCGGAAAGCGCTAAAAGTTTTATTTCAAATCCTAATTTATTAGCATATTCGATATCCTTGAGATTAATTTTACTAATACCCTCAGAATGTATCTCCTCTCTTTTGATTTTCCCTCCAAATGCGAGTTCACTAAGGATTGAAATCTTATCAGCAGCATCATGCCCCTCAACATCTGCAGTTGGATCAAATTCTGCGTAACCAAGGCTTTGGGCCAATTTTAAAGTCTCCTTATAATCAGCTTTTTCATTTGCCATCTTTGAAAGAATAAAATTTGTTGTGCCATTTATTATCCCAACCATTTTTTTTATACTGTTACTTTTTAATGATCTTTTTAAGGGTTCAATTATTGGAATCCCCCCGCAAACAGCGGCTTCTGACAATATATACACTCCTTCTTTAGATGCAGTTTTATATATTTCTTCTCCATATCTTGCAATAACTGCTTTATTTGCGGTAATAACAGATTTACCTAATTTTAATGATTGCAGAATAATTTCTTTCGCTAAATCAACCCCACCCATTACTTCAACAATTACATCTATAGATGGGTCATTAATTAGTTTAAATGGATCATCAGTTAATAAATTATTATTTAGCTCAATATCTCTTTTTTTATTAAGATCTTTAACTGCTATTTTTGAAATTTCTATTTCTTTTAGAATTGGATGTGAATCAAGTTCAGAAGTTAATATTTTATAAATCCCTGAACCTACAGTTCCAAAACCTACAATACCAATTTTGCATTTTCTCATTGTTTTATTTCTTTTTACTTTGAATTTAATTTTATATTATTAGACCTACAAAAATTCATTTGCTTGAGACTGCATTTTCAATAAAATATTTAAAAAACCATTTGATCGTGAAGGGGTTAAGCTTGCTTTTAAACCAGTATCTTCTATAAATTTCTTATCTATTTCAACAACTTCATTTGGTGTTAACTCATTTAATCCACTTATTAGAAAGGCCAATAAACCCTTTGTTATGAGAGCATCAGAATATCCTTCCCAAAATAATTTACCGGCTTTAATAGTTGCCTTAACAAAAACTTCTGAAACGCATCCCTTAACTTTATTTTCTTCAACAAGGATTTCACTATCTGGTTCTTTCAATTTTTTGCCTAACCACAAAATGTATTCATATTTTCTTTTTGGATCTTCTGATTTCTTCAACTTTTCAACTAATGTTGATAAATTATTGTATTTTTCCTGATTTTCCATTTTTAAAACTATAAATTAATCACTTTATGAATCTTCTATTATACAAATATTTCTTTTTCCGTGATAAAGCCAGATAAAGGAATATCCCACTCAGCTCTGGTTAATGTAATCTTACTTACACAATTAGAAGTTAATACTCCAATGCATGGAACATTTCTCCAATCATTATCTCGCCTCAATTTATCAAAATAACCTCCTCCATATCCTAATCTTGTTAAATTTTTATCCACGGAAAGACATGGTACAAATATCATACTTATCTGCAAATAACTTAATGGAGAAGAATTATTTGGACTTAGTATCCCCTGAGAATCTTTGGTAAGAGGTTTTTCGTCCCATGGATAAAATAACAACTCTTTTTTATCTTTACATCTAGGCAAAGCTAAACTAAATTTTTTTTTAAGACTTCTTATATCAACTTCATTTTTTAGAGGCCAATATATGCCTATATAACCAATATTTATATATCCTTTAACAAGTGAATCAATATATAATTTTACATTCTTTTCTACATTTTCTCTTTGATTAAGAGAAGTCCCATCTCTTAATTTTCTAAAAGTATCCCTCTCCAATTTCTTATTTTCAAAGATCGTCATATTAAATTTTCAGGTAAAGCCATCCTCATTTAGTTTTGTGAGTGCTATAGCCAATGCATCTGCTGAATCATCAGGTTTTGGAGGTTTGTCAAGATCTAAGTTATACATAACAGCATCAAGAATATCTTTTTTAGAGGCCTTTCCAGAACCAGCAATTGTTAATTTTATCTGAGCAGGTGAATACTCACTAACATGAATTTTTTTAGAGGCCAATACCATCATAATCACGCCTCTGGCCTGCACCACACTAATAGTAGTGCTTGACTTGTAAAAGAAATATTTTTCTACTGCCGCTGCAGTTGGGTTCCAATGATTTATTATTTCATTAAGATCTTGGAATATCTCATAAAGTCTATCTTCTTCTTTTTTATCTTTACCTGTCTCAATGACGCCACAATCTAATAATATCTTTCTTTCATTTTCTATCTCAATTATTCCATAACCAACTCTAGCTAATCCAGGGTCAATCCCAATTATTCGCACTGTTATTAGGCTTCAGCAGATAATTGAAATTTTGATAGATTTTCTTTTTCATCCAAATCAAATACTTTGCAAAAAGCCTGAATAACTCTTTCACCTGAATCAACTTGTTCTAAAGGATCTTTTCTAAGTCTATGTCTTAAAGAACAAGAAATAACCCTTGCTATGTCATCTTCTTGCACTTCAGTTCTACCTTCAAATGCTGCAATTGCCCTTGCTGATCGATTGGTAACAATATCTCCACGTAAACCATCTACATCTAGTTCTCCACATATTGCAGAAATATTCAATCTTAAGTCATCGTCCATTTGAACAGAATTTAATATTTCTTGTGCTTTAATAACTTTTTGTTGAAGTTCATCCTGTTGTTTCTCAACACTCAATGAAAACTCATCAGGATTATCATCAAAAGAAGTTCTTTGATCAACCACTTGAACTCTTAATTCAGCATCTCTAACTGTCTTAACTTCAACACTCATTCCAAACCTGTCCAATAGTTGAGGCCTTAATTCACCTTCTTCTGGATTTCCTGAACCAATAAGGACAAATCTAGCAGGGTGTCGAACTGATACTCCCTCCCTTTCAACTGTATTCCATCCTGAAGCAGCCGAATCTAAAAGTACATCAACTAAATGATCATCAAGTAAATTCACTTCATCAACGTATAGTAAACCCCTATTAGCTTTTGCTAATAGACCCGGTTCGAATGCCTTAACACCTTCGCTCAAAGCTTTCTCTATATCAATGGTTCCACAAAGCCTGTCTTCAGTAGCCCCTAAGGGCAAGTCAACCATAGGTACTTGTTTTTGAATAATTTCTAGATTTTCTCCTTGAGTAATTTTTTCCAAAACTTCTTTACTTTGTAAATCAGGATCGACTAGTGAACTATTATATGGATCGTCTTTAACAACATCGATTGCAGGCAACAAATCAGCTAAGGCTCTGATTGTAGTAGACTTTCCAGTCCCTCTATCACCCATTATCATAACTCCTCCAATTCTTGGATCAATAACATTTAACAAGAGCGCTAATTTCATTTCTTCTTGACCAATTACTGCTGTAAAAGGAAAAACTCTTCTTTTCTTTGTTGTAGGCACAGTTTTAGTTTTCTTAAATATTCAAATAATCAATAGATGCTACTTCAGAAAATGTTTTTAGTAAATATCCCTTTCAAATTAAAACTATAAAGAAATGAGAATCTATAATAATTAATTATGTAGCTAGTTTCTTTTTGAATTGTTCAAAAACCAATTTATTTGATGGACAATTCCTCTTAAAACATTTATTTCGTGCATTGATGTATTTGATCTCAAAATAAAATTCTTAAATTTACTGATTTTTGCCTTAGAAGTATGTTTTAAAAGATATCCAACCTTCAAAAGTAATTCTTCTATCTCCAAAAAAGAATCATGAATTTGTTTTGATGATGCAAGATTAAAAACTTTTAGTTCTTGATCAAAGTTTCTTTTTGAAGACTTATTTAACTCGTACAAAGCTATTGAAACTGCGTGAGAAAGATTTAATGAAGGATTATTCTGAGAAGTTGGGATATTAAAAGTTTTATTTGCCAGAAGCAATTCACTGTTAGTTAAACCTCTATCTTCTCTTCCAAATATTATTGCTAAATTATTAATCTTTTTAAAGGATAAAGTCCAATCAAATATATCTTCAGAAGATCCAAAAATTGAATTTTTATTTACATCAATCCTTCCACAAGAAGCCAGAACTAAATCACAATCAAAAATTGCTTTTTCAAGATCATCAAAAATCTTACAATTTTCAAGAAATTTATGACCTTTAAGAGCCATTTTTTTTGCTTCCAAAGAAAATATATCGCATTTCGGAGAAACAATTCTTAATTCATCAACTTCAAAGTTGGAGCATAGTCTGGCAACGCTCCCTACATTTAAAGGGCCATTTGGTTCAACTAATATTACATTTAAATTAGAAAAAATTTTTCCCAAAATCACTCAAGGCTATGAAGATATTTTAATAAATTGGACATATTTACAGGATCAATTTCAAAACTTGGCATGGGAGGAGTTAGGCCTCCAGTAACTTGTTTTATTATCTGTTTATCATTCAAACGTTGAGTTATTGAGTGTAAATCCGGGCCCACTAATCCTCTTGCTGTAATTCCATGACATCCAACACAATTAATCTTAAAAAGAGCATCTCCTTCCTCAGCAGAGCCATTAAGCTCAAGAGTTTCAATAATATATTTATTATTTTCATGATGATTTACGAAAAAAATAGAAAAACAAATCAATAAAACTCCAAATACAATAAAAACAATTTTAAAGAATTCTCTTTTAAAATCTCTTTCTGCTGCAGTTGATGAAGATGTTGACACAAAAAATAATCTCTATGTAACAATTGTGGATAAGAAATTCAAAAAAGGCAAAAAAATGATCGAGCCTCTTCTCTGTGGAATTGTTTTAGGTTTAGTTCCAATAACTCTTCTTGGATTATTCGTAAGTGCATGGAATCAATACAGAAGAGGCTCAGGGATGCTGGACATTGATTAAAAATGTTATTCTTGACTGCCCATAATTTCTTACATCTATAGTTTCCCACAAAGTACTTTTTTTAATAAATAGACTTGGAGAATGTTCACAAATAACTGTTGAATCTTTTTTTAAAAAATTACAATTGAATAATTGATTTAAAACCAATTCGTGGAAATCCACATTGTAGGGAGGATCTAGATAAACAAAATCAAATTTTAATTTAGTTAAATCCATATTTCTAGATGATAAGTTTCTCTCATAATTTGGTTTTGTCCATTTCAAAACGTCTTTACAAATAACTTCGATATCATTTCTCCTATTCTCTATGTTCTCCAACGAGAGTAAATTTTCTAAGCAAATTTTTGAGTTGATTTTGTTTTTTTCAATTGCAAGTATTTTTCTTGCCCCGTGATTATAGGCTTCACAAGATATGGCCCCTGTTCCACTAAATAAATCTAACCAGTTACTATTTTCAACTCTATTGTTCAATATATTGAATATGGCCTCTCTCACTCTCAAAGTTGTAGGTCTAGTGTAAGAATTATTTGGACTTTGGAGTTTTTTTCCACCTATTAATCTTAAGTTAGTCTTCATCCCTAAGCATCTGTTATTGAATATTACTCAACCATCTTCTTAAAAGTTTTTCACCGGTTTTTCCAGATTTTTCCGGATGAAATTGACAGGCCAATAAATTATCATTCTCAATCATTGCAGTTAATTTTTCAGAGCCATAATCAACCTGAGCTGCAATAATATTTAAGTCATCTGGGATTGCATGATAGGAATGTACAAAATAGACCCAATTATTTAATTCTTCAAGCTCTAATAATGTATTTGGTTTTGTAGGTAAAAGTTTGCACCAACCCATGTGTGGAATTCTTTGGTTAACAATATTGGGTATTTTTTGTATTTTTCCTTTTAAAATCCCCAGCCCTTGAACTTTTCCTTCATCGCTAGATTCAAAAAGTAGTTGGAGGCCTAAACATATCCCTAAAAAGGACTTCCCACTTTTAATCCAATTTTTCAAATCAGTTATCAAATCAGTATTTATGAGATTATTCATCGCTGGATCAAATGCTCCAACCCCAGGAAGTATTATCGCCTTACATAATTTGGAATCATTAAAGTTTTTAATTAATATAATTTCTTCTCCAAGACTTTCTAGAGATTTTGTCACAGAATGAATATTACCCATTCCATAGTCTATTAGTCCAATTTTATGCAAAGCTTTTAAATTTATAAATGCTTAGTTAAAGTGCTCGAAAGAGTTGCTTTTGGCACAGCACCAACAACTGTATCAACTTTTTGACCTCCTTTAAAGATCATTAATGTAGGAATACTTCTAATTCCATATTGACTGGCTACATTTGGATTCTCATCTGTGTTTAATTTAAAAACTTTAATCTTCCCTTCAAAGTCTTTTGAGATTTCTTCTACAACTGGAGCGACCATCCTACATGGACCACACCATGGGGCCCAAAAATCAACCAATACTGGTAGATCACTTTGAAGTACATCCTTGTCAAATGAAGAATCAGTTACGGCTGGAGCTGATGACATAATTTAAGTATTCCTTTTTGAAAATTTAGCAGGCAATTCTTTTAAGTGATGATTTCATTACAGATAAAATAATATAAGTAACAAAATATCTAAAAAAGCCCGATTAATCGGGCGATTTAGTGTGTGAGGAGTATGGGGTTTCCCCCATCATTTCATAATAACTCCTAATTAGAAAATTTTTCAATTTAATACTTAATTAACTAAGGTTTTATGATTTTGCTTTAAATGAACTACTTACCCATCCCAAGCTGCTGAGCTTTTTGATAAACCTTACCCTCTGTAAGAAGCGATGGTGCGATAACTATCTCAACTTCTTGCATTTCTTTAATATTTTTTGCCCCAAGAGTACTCATTGAGGTTCTAATGGCTCCTAATAAGTTATGTGTCCCATCATCAAGTAGGGCAGGTCCTTTAATTATTCTTTCTAAGGATCCTGTAGAACCAACTTCAATTCTTGTACCCCTTGGCAATACTGGACTTGGAGTAGCCATACCCCAGTGAAATCCTTTACCTGGAGCGTTTGAGGATTTAGCTATTGGGGAACCAATCATTACAGCATCTGCTCCACATGCTAAACATTTACAGATATCTCCGCCCGTTACAATTCCTCCATCACCAATAATAGGTATATATCGACCACTTTCTTTAAAGTAATCATTTCTTGCCGCACTACAATCAGCAATTGCAGTTGCTTGAGGGATTCCAATTCCCAATACTCCTCTTGATGTACATGCCGCTCCAGGTCCTATGCCAACCATTAGTCCTGCGACTCCAGCTTCCATGAGAAGTTTTGCAACTTCGTAAGTAACACAATTTCCCGCTACAACTGGGACATTCATAGATTGACAGAGATCTTTAATATTTAATGTTTCTTTACCTTCCATACCAAGATGTTCAGTTGAAACAACTGTTCCTTGGAGAAAAAATAAATCTATTTTGGAATTATTAAGTGTTTCTTTAAACTTGATAGCAGCTTGAGGAGTCCCACTAAAAGCGGCGATACCCCCTCCTTCTTTGACCTCATTTATTCTTTGTAAAATCAATCCCTCCTTGACGGGTTCACTGTAAATCTTTTGCATTAACGGAACGAAATCATTCTTCCCTACTGATGCTATTTGGTTCAATATTTCATCAGGATTTTCATATCTTGTTTGTATGCCCTCCATATTAATAACCCCTATGGAGCCTAATTTTGTGAGTTCTACAGCCGTATTGACATCTACAACACTGTCCATCGCACTAGCTACGATCGGAACTTCTCTTTTGATATCACCTATTGACCAAGAAGGATCCGTCAAATCGTAATCAAGTGTTCTGTTACCAGGGACTAAAGCTATTTCATCAATGCCATAAGCCCTTCTGACTTTTTTATTTAAACCAAGTTCAATATTCACGGAATTTTTCTCTTTATTTTGAATAAATTAACAACTAAAGGGGTAATAAGCCAAGGTTTATTCAAAAACAACAGGTTTTATTTTGATTTGTGTGTAAATGTGAGTATTTGAGAATTAAATAAATATTTTTTTTTATTCATTATGACAATCAGCGATTATTATTAAAAAAAGGATTTTTATATGTCTGATATTTTAGATTCTGATAACTCAGGATTAAGCGAAGATAACGACCGAATTATTCAGACTGACCTAAGAAACGAGATGTCTCGCTCATATCTTGAGTATGCAATGAGCGTCATAGTAGGTCGTGCTCTTCCAGATGCAAGAGATGGATTAAAGCCTGTTCATAGAAGAATTCTTTATGCAATGTATGAACTTGGTTTAACTAGCGGTAGACCATACAGAAAATGTGCAAGAGTTGTTGGAGAAGTCCTAGGTAAATACCACCCTCATGGCGATACTGCTGTTTATGATGCTTTGGTTAGGATGGCTCAGGATTTCTCTATGAGGATGCCACTCATAGATGGCCACGGAAACTTTGGTTCTGTTGATAACGACCCTCCAGCAGCAATGAGATATACAGAATCTCGTTTACAGTCTCTTACAGATGAAAGTTTATTAGAGGATATTGAATCTGAAACAGTAGATTTTGCCGATAATTTTGACGGTTCTCAGCAAGAACCTACAGTTTTACCTGCTAGGATTCCTCAACTATTACTTAATGGATCATCTGGAATAGCAGTAGGAATGGCAACCAATATTCCACCTCATAACTTAGGGGAATTAATTAATGGTCTTAAATCAATCATCAATAACCCTTCGATTGAAGAAAGAGAACTTTTTGAAATAATTAAGGGTCCTGATTTTCCCACAGGTGGTCAAATCTTAGGCAGAGATGGTATCAGAGAAACTTTCAAAACAGGAAGAGGTTCAATAACCATGAGAGGTGTCGCAAATATTGAGCAAATTAAATCCAGTGGTAGAGCTGAAAAAGATGCAGTAATAATTACAGAGCTCCCATTTCAAACTAATAAAGCGGCATTGATAGAAAGAATTGCTGACTTGGTTAATGAAAAAAAATTAGAAGGTATTTCTGATATTAGAGATGAAAGTGATCGAGACGGAATGAGGGTTGTCATTGAACTAAAAAGGGATGCCTACCCACAAGTAGTTTTAAATAATTTATTTAAGTTAACACCACTACAAAATAACTTTAGTGCAAATATCCTTGCTTTAGTAAAAGGAGAGCCCACAACACTTTCACTCAGAAAAATGTTAGATGTATTTCTAGACTTCAGAGTGGAGACAATAAGGCGAAGAACAGGATTTTTATTAAAAAAGGCTGAAGAGAGGGATCACATTGTAAAAGGTCTTTTATTAGCATTGAATGCTATGGATGAGATTATTAATCTAATAAGATCAGCAAAAGATACAGTTTCAGCCAAAGAAAAATTACAAACTGATCATGAGTTATCTGCCACTCAGGCAGAAGCTATTTTACAAATGCAATTAAGAAGATTAACAGCATTAGAAGCAGATAAAATTAAAGGGGAACATGATGAGTTAACCAGAAAAATCAACTTATATGAGCAAATATTGAATAGTAAAGAAAGAATTTTTGAAATAATTCTTGAAGAACTTAATAAAATCGATGAAAGATTTTCCTCTCCAAGAAAAACAGAAATACTTGATTTAGGTGGTGGTCTAGATGATATTGATCTTATCGCGAATGACAGATCTGTAGTATTATTGACTGAAACAGGTTATTTAAAAAGAATGCCTGTTAATGAATTCGAATCTACAAGTCGTGGGTCTAGGGGTAAAGCTGGAACAAAGACACAAGAAGATGACGAAGTAAAGCTATTTATAAGCTGTAATGATCATGATACTCTTTTACTTTTTAGTGATAGAGGGGTATCTTATGCTCTTCCAGCATATAGAGTTCCAATGAGTAGCAGAACAGCTAAAGGTACTCCATCAGTTCAACTTCTCCCAATACCAAGAGAAGAAAAGATAACTTCGCTAGTTGCAGTAGATTCTTTTGATAACGATTGTTATCTATTAATGCTAACCAAGGCGGGATTTATAAAAAGAACTTCACTTTCTGCTTTCTCAAAAATTCGATCAAATGGTTTAATAGCAATTAATCTTGAAGATGGAGATGCTTTAACTTGGGTTAGATTATCTAAAGAAGGTGAAAGTGTTTTGATTGGATCAAGAGCAGGAATGGCGATTCATTTCAGACTAGATATTAACGAATTAAGGCCGCTAGGGAGGACGGCAAGGGGGGTTAAATCTATGAACCTTAGGAAAGGAGACAATCTTGTATCTATGGATGTTTTAACATCTGATTTAGTTGATCAATTAGCTAAAAGTGAAGATCTCACGAAAGAGTCGGATGAACATACTGAAGTTAACTCTTCAGAAGGTCCTTGGGTACTAATAGCCAGTGCATTTGGACTAGGTAAAAGAGTACCTGTAACTCAATTTAGATTGCAAAAAAGAGCAGGTATGGGTTTGAGAGCGATAAAATTCAGAATTAAAGATGATGTATTAGTTTGTTTGAAGGTCCTTGGAGAAGGGGAAGAATTACTTTTTGTGACTGAAAAAGGTGTGATAGTCAGAACAAACGCAGATAAAATATCACAGCAATCTAGAGCCGCTACTGGAGTAAAATTACAAAGATTAGATGAGGGTGATCATTTATCAGAAGTTGTATTAGTTCCTCATGAACAAACAGAAGAAACAGACCAATTGAACCAAGATAAAGAAAATTAAAAGAAAATGGTTTATTAGATTATATGGAAATACTTGATATTCTAATTTTAGGATCCGGTCCTGCAGCACTATGCTTGGCTTCAGAATTAGCCAAGCAAGATCTAAATATTAAGGGCATATCAACTAAATCTCCAAATGAAAAATGGGAGAATACATATGGTATTTGGGCTTCTGAATTAGAGGAATTAGGATTAGAGTCTTTGTTATCTCATCGGTGGTGTAAAACAGTTAGTTTTTTTGGGAATGGCGAAAATGAAAAGGAGGATAATCCTACAAACCATAATTACGATTATGGTTTGATAAATCAAGAAGCTTTTCAAAATGAACTTTTAAAAAAGTGTAATGGGATTGAATGGTTGAATGAAACAGCAAAAGATATTAAAGAGCAAAATAAACTATCTGAAGTGATTTGTTTTTCAGGTCTAAGAATAAAGGCGAGGTTAGTCATTGACGCAAGTGGTCATAAAAGTAATTTCATAAAAAGACCAGTTCAAAATGAAATCGCTCAACAAGCTGCGTATGGGATTGTCGGTAAATTTTCATCACCACCAGTCAAAAAGGATCAGTTTGTTTTAATGGATTTTCGTCCAAATCATTTAAATAATGAAGAAAAGTTATCATCTCCTTCCTTTCTTTATGCAATGGATCTTGGAAATGAAACTTTTTTTGTTGAAGAAACATCATTAGCTAGTTATCCTGCATTATCTCAAGAAAATCTTAAAAAAAGACTTTATAAAAGACTTAATAGTAAGGGTGTTAAGGTAAGTGAAATTTTTCATGAAGAGAATTGCCTTTTCCCTATGAATTTACCCCTCCCATTTAAAAAACAATTTGTACTTGGTTTTGGAGGATCTGCAAGTATGGTTCATCCTGCATCTGGATACATGGTTGGATCTTTATTAAGAAGGGCTCCACTCCTTGCACAAAAATTAGCAACCTTTTTAAAAGAACCTAATCTAAGCTCTCTTGAACTCGCAACAAAAGGCTGGGAAATCCTATGGCCTTATGAGTTAACACAAAGACATAAACTTTACCAATACGGTCTAAGAAGATTGATGAGTTTTGACGAAAGTAGATTAAGAAGCTTTTTCTCAAATTTCTTTAGATTATCAACCAATGAATGGGTAGGTTTTCTTACTAATACACTTCCACTTCCAAAACTTATTTATGTGATGAGTAAGATGTTTATAAATTCACCTCTAAAAGTAAAATTAGGAATGCTCAAGTTAAATTAGTTTTTTTTTTGCCAATCATCAATATTAATATTTGGGAAGACTTTATCCTCTTCCTCAATATCTTCAAGAAATTTTAAATTAATATTGGAATGATTTCTAATCATTTCAACCAATCTCCAGAACCTGAATAAGTGCCTTTCTATTCTCTCTTTAGCGAGCTCAGTTGTGGTTCCAGCTCTTAGAATAAAACTCCAATCTGAAGACTCAGAAAGAAGTAGTTCTCTCGCCGCTTGATTAAAGAGTCTTTGAGATAAATCATTATTAAAATTTTCCAAGCACAAATCTACAAATGTTGAGCCTGCCTTTGTGATTTCTGGAACGATCCATGCATTCGCATCATTAATCCAGTAATTATGGTAACCACCTTGCCCCCAGCTTGATGGCGATGGATCACAAATCTGAAGATTTGGTTTTTGCATTAAGAATTCTTTTAAATTTGTAAGCTTAATTGAATATTTACTAGAGTTCTTTAGTATATTTTCAATAAAAAAAGGTCCCTCATACCACCAATGACCAAATAACTCTGCATCAAATGGAGCTACCAATAAAGGCTTAAAGGAAGAGGATAAAGTCAATTTTTCTAATTGTTTGGATCTCGCTAAAAGATAGGCATCAGCATGTTCCGCAGCCTTATTTTTGGCTTCATTTTCAAGGTAAAACTCTTTTTCCCCTAAAGAAATGTTTTCATCTGTAATCTTATGAAACTTTAAACCCAAAGGTCTTTTTGTTGAAATGCCCCTCTTTTGGAGCTTTGGGAGAGGTAATTCCCACCCTAAATCTTTATGAAATTCCCTATAAACATTATCGCCAGGGAACCCATCCTTAGCAGACCAAACGGGCAAGGTTGACTCACTATCTCTCCCGAAAAATGCCACTCCTTTTTTCGAACATATTGGAGCATATACACCATACCTAGGCCTTGGTATGGAGTTTAAAATCCCGTGTCCGTCTAAGATTGTATATCTAATTCCAGAATTAAATAGCAGTTCATCTAAACCTTCATAATATGCGCATTCAGGCAACCAAATACCTAAGGGCTTTGTTTTAAAAATATTTTCATGGCTCCTAATAGCTGTATTGATTTGTCCTTTTACAGTTTCAGGGTTCTCCCTTAAAATTGGCAGATATCCATGAGTAGCAGCACAAGTAAGAATATCCAAATTTCCAGAGTTATTTAGAGCCCTAAACTTCTCAATTAAATTTCCAGAACAATTTTGCCAGTATGAGTATTTATCATTAAGGTTATTGAATAAAAAAGCAGATGCATTTTTTTCTTCTAGTGGCAGTTCGTTTAGGAAATCGTTCCTTGTTTTAATCCAGATTGGGAAAGTCTCTTGAATTTTTTTATTATTTAGAAGTGATAATAATGTTGGAGACAAACTAATAGTAAGTTTTGTATTTTCAGGGTTTTCATTTTTGGAAGATTCTATTGATTGAAGTAGTGGTATATAACATTCCAGAATAGCCTGAAATAACCAATCCTCTTCTAAAGAGTTTTTTTCATTTTTTCTGACATAAGGTAGATGAGCATGTAAAACTATCGCTAACTGGCCTAAAACATTATTTTTAGAGTATTGCCCAGTCATGCTTTTTAAATTTATTCCTATAGTTCTATGAAAAATCGAAAATAATTTTCTATAAAAAGAAAGCTTTAATTTTAAAAGAATACTTTAAAAATTTAAGTTTTATATTAATTTTTTCAGAATTTTAACCAATATTATTTAAGTTACAAACTTTCAGCAAATTTTATTGAACTAAAACTAGTCAAATTTTTTTAATTAGCTTAGTATAAGTTTATATTATTCCCTCTGATGTCAAAAGATCCTGGAAGAATTTTGATATTTGATACAACTCTTCGAGATGGAGAGCAATCTCCTGGTGCCAGTTTAAATCTCGAAGAAAAACTCGCTATCGCCCATCAATTAGCAAGATTAGGAGTAGATATTATTGAAGCCGGATTCCCTTTCGCAAGTCCAGGAGATTTTAAAGCTGTCAATAAAATTGCTAATGCTGTAGGGAAAGAAAATGGGCCCATAATATGCGGTTTAGCTAGGGCGTCTAAAGGAGATATAAAAGCATGTTACGAAGCAGTTAGTCCAGCTCCAAAAAAAAGAATACATACTTTTATTGCTACAAGTGATATTCATCTTAAACATAAACTTAAAAAATCCAGAAAAGATGTTCTTCAAGTAGTTCCGGAAATGGTTAATTATGCAAAATCATTAGTAGATGATATTGAGTTTTCTTGTGAAGATGCCTCAAGGAGTGATCCTGAATTTTTATACGAAGTGATTCAACTAGCAATTTCTGCAGGAGCGACAACAATAAATATCCCTGATACCGTTGGATTTACAACTCCTAGTGAATTTGGCAAACTAATTGCCGATATAAATAAAAATGTTCCCAATATTGATGAGGCAGTAATCTCGGTTCATGGTCATAATGATTTGGGTTTAGCAGTAGCCAATTTTCTTGAGGCAGTAAAAAATGGAGCAAGACAACTAGAATGCACTATTAATGGAATTGGAGAAAGAGCCGGGAATGCCTCTCTAGAAGAATTAGTAATGGCACTTCATGTTAGGAAAAGTTTTTTTAATAGTTTTTTCAAAAGAAATCCAGATTCCCCAACTCCTCTTACAGCTATAAGAACAGAAGAAATAACTAAAACCTCTAGACTTGTTTCTAACCTAACTGGAATGACTGTACAACCGAATAAAGCGATTGTGGGAGCCAACGCTTTTGCACACGAGTCAGGCATTCATCAAGATGGGGTTTTAAAAAATAGACTAACTTATGAAATTATCGACGCAAAAACTGTTGGGTTGAGTGATAACAAAATATCTTTGGGAAAACTTAGTGGAAGAAGTGCAGTAAGAGCAAGATTAGAAGAGATGGGATATGACTTGAGCCGAGAGGATCTAAATGATGCTTTTGCTCGTTTCAAGGATTTAGCTGACCGGAAAAGAGAAATTACTGATCGAGATTTAGAAGCAATCGTTAGTGAACAAGTGCAGCTCCCAGAAGCCAAATTTCAATTAAGTCTTGTACAAGTAAGTTGCGGTAACGCATCTAAACCTACTGCCACTATTTCGCTTCTAAACACGGAAGATAATACCGAGGATACTGCTGTATCAATAGGGACTGGCCCCGTTGATGCTGTATGCGAGGCTTTAAATAAATTGGCTAAAGTTCCTAATGAATTAATTGAATTTTCTGTTAAGTCGGTAACAGAAGGGATTGACGCTTTGGGAGAAGTAACAATAAGAATAAGAAGGGATAATAAAATATACTCTGGCCATTCTGCTGATACAGATGTTGTAGTTGCTGCAGCGAATGCTTACGTTAATGCTTTAAATAGACTTATATTTTCTGAGAAAAAAAATTCAATTCATCCACAATTTGATAATTTAGAGAATTCTGATAATAAATTTCTAACTAATCCTACAAATTAAATTATTTTCTTAGGATTATTAAGTAGCATTAAAAAAGAGTATCCTAATACTGTAGATTAAAATTAATAATTAAAGCAGTAAATAATGAGAGAAAGGGTACTTGGGTATTGGGCACTTTCGTGGGTTGGCTTAATCGGCAACATAATTGCACTTCCAATAATCGCATTAATAATAAGTTATGGGCCTCCACTAAAAGTTGCGAATATAACTCTTGCCATAAGTCTTGGATGGCCTGCTGCAATTGTTGGAATAGTTTCTTCAGCAGCTCTTTTAGCAGAGAGAAAATGGGGAGTAACTTTAACTCTGGTATCTTTATCAATGGTAATTTCTGGTATGGGTCCTTATTCAGTTGTGAGGCTCATAACTCTTCAAGACATTTATGGTGTTGGTGGGTTTACTCTTTTAACAACATTATTAAGTACTTTAGCTCTTCTTTATTGGTGCAATCCGAAACATCGAAGAAGTATTAGGTTATAAAATTAAAAATCAAGAAAAAGTATTATTCTTGCTCGTTGGATACTGAATTCTTCTATGTCTAATTCTTTTCCACACATTCAAGAATGCCTTTTTTATTAGAAAAATCTCCCCTTTCGATAAATTACTATCATCTAATTGTCCATCTTTTTTACGCGAGTAGATAATTTTAGAAATTGTTTCCAAAGCTTCTTTATCAGATGCATTAATATCCATAGCTCTTAGTGCTGCTTCACATCCATCCGCAAGCATTAAAATAGCTGTTTCTTTGGACTGAGGAATAGGGCCTTTGTATCTAAAATAATATTCATTAACGTCGAGATTTTTTTCTTTAGCTTTTTGAAAAAAATATCCCATTTTAAGGGTACCTTGATGTTCAGGAATAAAATTAGCTATCGGTTTAGGGAGTCTATTTTTTCTTGCAAATTTCAATCCTTCATCAACGTGAGCCTGTAATACTTCTGCACTTTTAATCGGATCATCTAATTCGTCATGCGGATTTTTTGAACCATCCTGATTTTCAATAAACCAATTTGGTGCATGTAATTTACCAACATCATGATATAACGCGCCAGTTTTAATCAGATCAATATCACCACCAATCATTCTTGTTGCTTCCTCTGCTAAACCACATATAAGTAAAGTATGTTCAAAAGTGCCAGGAGCTTCTAGAGACAATCTTCTAATTAGAGGTTTCTCTTTATCAGCCAATTCCAGCAATCTCGCTTTAGTTAATAATCCGAATATCGATTCAAAAATAGGAATAAATAAAATTGTAAAAAGCATAGCTATTGCCAATACCAAGGAATCAGAAAATATATCCCCACTACCTAAAACAAAATCTTGATTATTAAAAAGAGATATTTTATCTTTACCTATTAATATCAATTGACTAAAGAAAGATCCTATGGGTACAAAAATTGATAGTTGAAGTAACTGAGCTCTACTTCTTATTCTTCCTCCAAGAAGAGAAACTATTGAAGCACAAACTAATAAAATAAAAAATAAATTGTTATTGATAACAATTTCTGGGTCAGGCCAAATAAGACTCGCTATTGATACCCAAGCTAAAGCTGTTATGCTTCCCATTCCTTGAGATATTATTAATGCCGGCGGAATTATCATAGATAATGGACTTATAGTTGAAGCCAAGGCTAATTTTGTAACTTGCACTGCCAAAAGAAGAGTAATGATCAAGAATATCTGTCTTGAAGAAATTGTTGGATTCTCTTTTTTTGAAACTAATATCAAAACTCCGGAACTAATAAGTATTTCAGTAAAGGTCAAGAACCAAGAAAAAATATCTGCGATATTTAGAGGCGAGAAAAGAAGTAGTTTATAAGAAGAAATTATTGAAATTAAAATGCATACTAAAAAGATTATGAGATTATCTATTCTTGAAATTTTAATTGGTTGTTTTACTGGGACTTGACTTCGCCTCCAAAGATAAAACAATTTCTTTAAGGTAGTTATGATGTTTTGCACAGAATATAGATAAATCTATTTGAATAATTTAGAATTATAGGCATGCTAGGTGTAAAAAGGAGATGTTTTTCTAAATGTCATTAAAATTAGACGGTAAAAAATTATCTCTTGAAATTGAAGAAAGATTAACTGACTATATCTCTAATAATGAAAAAATTGCAAAAAGATCTCCCGGTTTAGCTGTAATAAGAATAGGTGAAGACCCCGCGAGTGGTGTATATGTTAATAACAAGGAAAAAGCATGTTCAAGGATTGGAATAAAGAGCTTTATCTTTCATTTAAAAGATAGTGTAGAGCAAAAAGAAGTTGAACAATTAATAATCAAACTTAATTCTGATAAAGATATTGATGGAATGCTGCTACAACTTCCCATCCCAAAGAAATTTGATGAGCAAAAACTTATCAGCTATATTAATCCAAGCAAGGATGTAGATGGACTTAATGAGATAAACATCGGCAAACTAGTAAAAAATGAGCCTGCGATGAGATCATGCACACCAGCAGGAATTATTAATTTATTAAAATCCCAAAATATTACAATTGAAGGCAAGAAAATTGTAGTAATAGGAAGAAGTTTGCTCGTTGGGAAACCCCTATCGCTTATGTTGTTGAATCTAAATGGCACGGTAACAATTACTCACTCTAAAACATCAAATTTGAATAAAGTTTGCAGAGAAGCCGACATCCTAATTGCGGCAGCAGGAAAACCCAATCTTGTAGATTCGACTTTTGTGAAAGAAGGCGCAGTAATTATTGATGTGGGAATACATAGATTAAAAAGTTCCAATAAAAATCAAACTAGATTATGTGGCGATGTATTATTAGAGGATGTCATTTCTAAAGTATTTGCTTACACACCAGTACCAGGAGGTGTTGGACCAATGACAGTAACAATGTTACTTGTTAATACTATTTTTAGCTGGCAAAAACAATTTGGTTTATCATCAACCCTCAATGATCTTTTGCCATAAACTCCAAGATGATTTTTTTTTTACTAAAGGTATAAAATGACTGAAGTTATAAATAGTATTTCTGATTTTGAAAAATATCTTAAAAACACAAAAAAGGTTGTAGAAGAAGCACTTGATTTTTCCTTGGGCCCTGAGAACCCAGAATTATTAAGAGAATCAATGAGATATTCCCTCTTAGCTGGAGGGAAAAGAATACGTCCAATTTTATGTTTAGCATCTTGCGCACTGGCTGGAGGAGAACCCTCTCTTGCAGTACCTACTGCGGTAGCAATAGAAATGATCCACACAATGTCCTTGATTCATGATGATCTACCCGCCATGGATAATGATGACTTGAGGAGAGGTAGGCCGACTAATCATAAAGTATATGGAGATGCAATAGCTATTCTTGCAGGGGATGCTTTATTAACAAGGGCTTTTGAAATGGTCTCTTTAAGAAGCCCTGGGGTCGATCCAAATAGATTATTAAATGTAGTTGGCGAATTATCCCTAGTTGCTGGAGCACCAGGCCTAGTCGGGGGACAAGTTGTTGATTTGGAATGTGAAGGCAAAGAAGTCGACCTTGAAACTCTCGAATATATACATCTTCACAAGACTGGGGCTTTATTAAAGGCCTGCGTAAGAACAGGCGCGATGATAGCAGGGGCTAACGAAAAATTATTACAAGCTCTGACAACATATGCAGAGGGAATTGGTTTAGCCTTCCAAATAATAGATGATATTCTTGATTTAACTTCCAGCAGTGAAAAGCTTGGCAAAACTGCCGGCAAAGATCTTTTAGCTGACAAAACTACCTACCCTAAATTACTTGGAATGGAAGAGTCAAAGAAAAGAGCATTTGATTTGGTTGAAAAAGCAAAAAAAGCAATTGAACCTTGGGGTAAAGATGCAAAATATTTAATATCGTTAGCCGACTTTATTACAAATAGAGACAGATAATTATTTTTAATTTATGTCTGACTTTTTTTCTTTTTTTAATAATTCAGTTCTTTTCTGGAGCCTATTATCCTGTTTTATAGCTCAATTTTTTAAAATTTTATTCAATTTCTTTTCAACTGGAGAGATAAGATTTGGAATTATGTTCGAGACGGGTGGTATGCCCTCAAGTCATTCCGCCTTAATAACTGGCGCTTCATCTGGTTTAGGTTATGAATTAGGATTTGATAGCGCAATATTCGCATTATCAGTTGCTGTAGGACTAATAGTTATGTATGACGCTAGTGGTGTTCGAAAATCAGCTGGGATTCAAGCTGCAGAAATTAATAAATTATCAAAAAAACTAGACCCTCAATCTGAATTACAGTTAAAAGAAACCCTGGGTCATACAAAAATTGAGGTATTGGTGGGGAGTTTTTTAGGACCATTAATCACTTTGCCTGGAATGTTTTTTTTAGGTTCTCCTCTCAAAATATTTGATTTGATAATAAATTAAGAATTCTTTGAAAAAGTAATTTGTGTGGCATTTATAAAGTTTTTTGCGACTTCTGGAGAACTTGGCAGATGTAAGTGAATCCAACTTGCGTGTAATTTTTCATCAAAAAAGCCTTCATTTTTGTATTCGGTTTTCCAAGATTTAATTTTCCATGGGGAAGAAAGTTTCTTCTGATGCTCAGCTTTTCCAGAATCAAGTTCAGATAAATTATTTTCAATTTCCCAATAATGAAATTCATGTCCTCTAATTAATTGATTTTGTTTAATTATTGGAGTATCTTTTAAACCCTCAATGTATCTATAACCTACTGAAAGTTTACTTTTTTTTGATCTAAAAGGCAGGATGCCACTCATTTTATGATTTTTACCATTTTCATCTTTTATGAAGTCTCCTAAAATCATCATCCCTCCACACTCAGCATATATAAATCCATTTTTGCGGAATTTCTTTAACGAATTTAAGCTTTTTGTAGAGTTACTTATATGATCAGCATATTTTTCAGGAAACCCACCAGGAATAATTAAAGAAGAAGCCTCATTAGGTATTTCTTCATCATCATAAATACTCCATGAAATCAATGGTATACCTATTTCTCTTAAAAACTCCTTAGTTTCAGGATATTGAAAATGAAAGATTTTATCTTCTGCAATTGCGATAGGTTTACTTTTGTCTATTTTAAAATCTTTAAAATTGAAGGAATTAAATATCTTTTTTTGAGGAGATTTCAGAAATTTAATAAGAGAAAATACATCAAGATTTCTTTCTGCGAAATTTGCAAAATATTCAACATCAATTTGTTTTACATTATCCATAGGAGATATCAAACCTAAATTAGCTTTGTTTAAAGTTATTTTTGAATCAGATGGTAAAAAACCAAGAATTTCGATATCTTCATTTTTAAAAACTTCTTTGATTAATTTTTTATGCCTATCTGAATTGACGTTGTTAAATATAATTCCAGCTATTGACAACTCACTATCGAAATCTCTAAAACCTCGAATAGTCGCCAAAAGAGAAGCTACTTGACCTCTAGCATTAACAACAAAAATTATTGGAGCATTGAGAAGTTTAGAGATATTTGCTGTGCTGGAATAACTTGTTGACCCTAGTCCATCAAACAGACCCATTGCTCCTTCAATTAACGCGAATTCATATTTCAAAGAATGTTTAAAAAAACTTTGTTGAACCCATTCCTCACCACTTAAAAAAATATCTAAATTCCTACAAATAGGTTGGCCAATAGAGCTAAGTTGTTGTTGATCAAGATAATCTGGGCCAACCTTGAAAGTTTGTAATTTTATACCTTTTGAGAACGCCCAACAAGAGAGCAAAAGAGATAATGTAGTTTTCCCGCTATCAGTTGAAGGGGAAGATATTACACAAGGCATCTATTAGTTATTCAAACCATTAAATATTTGAAGAGCTACTCTAATAGAATTTTCAAAAAGAGGACTGGTATTACCTCTACTACTTCCCAATAATTTACTAACATCGTATTCTGATGTAGAAAAAGAACTTGGAACAACTTGTTCTATTAATTCCATATTAGCCATTCCCCCTGCTTCAAGTCTCATACATTCCACTGATTCACAGCCAAGTATTACACAAGTGTTATTTTTTTGAACTTCACTAATTTTTGAAATCAGCCTCAATCCAATAACTTGTCCTAAATGAATACTTGGATTTCCCAAAGATAAGGGATTAATTGATGTAGAAATTATTTCACCATTAATTCTTTCAAACTCTATTTTTGTTGATTCTGTATCCCTTTCAACTTTTAGAAAAGACCAACCAAGTTTATCGCTAATCCATGAAATCAAAAACAATGCCTGAATCATATGATCTCCCGCGATATCAATGTCAATATCGGTAATATGATCCAAAATTGGTCTCCTCGAAGGCGGATCAAAAATCATTGCCAATGATTCCCTCCAATTTTTCAATCTAACCCAATTCAAATCATTAATAGCTTTATTTGAATTATTTAATTGATCTAAAACTTTTAAACATCTTTGAGGCGATCCAAGAGCAGTATCAATTATTAACCTTTGACCATAATCAGTGAAATATTCGAAGATTTCGGGTGACTCATCCAAGCTTCCATTCCACCACAACCATGAAGGTAACTCATCAATAGATAATTCATCAATTATTTTTAATCCTTTATTAGATATTGAGGCCGAGTCCCCCCTAATAACAACTAAGTCCCCACATATAGGTTGCATAGCTGGGGTATCACTTAATGGACAGTAAGCGGATACAAAAGTTTTGATATCTGAATTTTTATTTAATGTTGGCGCTAGAGTTATTAATCTTCTTGGATTCAATGTACTTATCGTTGATTCAAAAAATTGTCCTCTAAAATCTTCAAAGTCTTTATTAGATAAATTTTCCTTCAACAAATTCAATAATTCTTCACTATTAAGTGAAGTAGTGATAGGAAGTCCTTGATCTAATATAAATTTTTTAGCAACTTCAATTATCTCTGGACTTAAATTTCCAGTAATTGGTCCATTTACTAATCCTTTTTGAACCAAACATTGTTCTAGCCAAGCAGGCTGCCAGACTATTAATGTGAAAGTATTAGCTCCACTATTATCTTTATCTTCTGAAATCCATAATTTATTAAGGTAATTAGAAATTTCCTGATAAGGCAGCTCTAAAGGGGTTTGTAGTGTAAGTTGGGGTTTCATTTTTAGGGTCTACGCCAGAAAATATTATCTTTTGAAATTAATTGATCTGACTCAGGAGGTCCCCATGTCATAGATTCATAATTATAAATAGGTAACTTCCAGGGAGAATTATCCATCAATTCTATTAATGGAGTATAAAGTTTCCAGGCTGCCTCTACCTCATCACTTCGAGTAAATAATGTTGGATCAGAGAGCATTGCATCAGCTAATAATCTTACATAGCCTTCATCTGAGGGTTCTCCAAATGATTCATCATAAGAAAATTCCATCTCAACAGGTCTTGATTTCATTCCAGAACCAGGAGATTTTACCTCAAATTTGAAAGTAGCACCTTCATTTGGCTGAATTCTAAGGATAAGTTGATTTGGGGCAGGATTTATTATTGTTGATTCAAATAAATGAACAGGAACGTCTTTAAAAGTCAAGACAATTTCTCCAAGTCTTTTAGGTAGTCTTTTACCTGTTCTCAAATAAAAAGGAACCCCTTGCCAACGCCAGTTATCAACGAAAACTTTCGTCGCAATATAAGTTTCTGTTGTGCTATTACTATTAACACCATCTTCATGCCTATATCCTTTGAGTCGATTTGAAATATTCCCTCCCTCTCCATATTGACCTCTTATGCAGCAATTCCACGGTTCATTTTCGTCAGCAAGTTTTGAAGCTTGAAGAACCTTAGCTTTTTCATTTCTTATCGCTTCTGGTTCAAATTTTCCAGGAGGTTCCATTGCAGTAACTGCAAGCATTTGAGTCATATGATTTTGAAGCATATCCCGTAAAGCACCTGAGCTTTCGTAATAACCTGCTCTATCTTCAACACCAACTGTTTCAGATGAAGTAATTTGAACACTTGATATATAATTCCTGTTCCAGATTGGTTCAAAAATAGTGTTAGCAAACCTCAAAACAAGAATATTCTGAACTGTCTCTTTACCTAAATAATGATCAATCCTATAAATCTGACTTTCTTCAGCGCAACTTTGAACTATCTTATTCAATTTTTTTGCACTTGAATAATCTCTTCCAAAAGGTTTTTCAATTACTAAACGACTTTTCTTAGGGTCATCTAAAAGGCCAGCCACTTTTAGAGCTTTACATCCACTTGCATAGAAATTCGGAGATACTGATAAATAAAATGTTCTATTCCCATGAGTAGCTTGTGTTTTGTCAATTTCATTTAATCTTCTAGAAAGCCTTACGACATGATCACTTTGTTGTAGGTCAACTGGTTCATAGAAAAGATAATTGGAAAATTGTTCCCACTCCCTTTCTTTACCAGATATTTGATTTGATAACTTTACTTTCATCTTTTCTCTAAACTCATTATCAGTCCAAGGTCTTCTAGCACAACCAACTATTCCAAATTCACTAGGAATTCTTCTTTGCAAATAGAGTTCAAATAAGGCTGGTATTAATTTTCTATGAGTAAGGTCTCCACTAGCCCCAAAAATTACTAAACATTGTGGAGATATGACTCTTTCCTGCCGTAAACCTAATCTTAGAGGATTACTTAAAGTTGATGGCATATTTTTAGTATTCTTTATTTAAAATCCTCTTTTTTTCAAATATTAGCTACATATTGTGTCTAAACCAAAAAGTATTTAGTATGTGAAACTTAAATCTAAATGTTAAAGGTTTAGTAAGTTTCTACATGCCATCTGCCTGCTTTTTTTAGTTGAGGTCTTAATTCTGACCAGTTCAATCCTTTTTCTTCTGCTGCCTTAGTCATTGCTTCATCTATTCCAGGTTCCATACCCTTTAATCCACAAAGATATATATGTGTCTTTTCATCTTCAATCATATTGAAAAGTTCATTGGCTGACTCTAAAACTCTGTCTTGAATGTACATTCTTCCTCCTTTGGAATTTTGCTGCTCGCGACTAATAGCTTTTGTATATTTAAAATTGTCTGGATTCTCGGTAATGTATCTTTGAAGATCTTCTTCGTATAACAAATTAGCAGATTTTGGTGCTCCCATAAATAACCAAGCTTTACCCTTGAAATTCCATTTATTTTTCTCTTTTTCAGTTGGTTCGAACATTCTTCTTAAATAAGCCCTCATTGGTGCTATTCCAGTTCCAGTAGCTAACATAACAATGTTTGCGTCCTCTTCATCAGGGAGAAGCATTTCTTTACCAACAGGACCTGTAATTTTTACTTTATCTCCAGGCTTAATGTCGCATAAGTAAGTAGAGCAAACACCATTAATGGTTTCACCATCTTTTTCATACTGAAGCTGTCTTACACAAAGAGAAACTGTATTTCCATTGAAGTCATCACCATGTCTAGTGCTAGCTATTGAGTATAATCTTAATTTATGAGGTTTTCCATTAGCATCTTCACCAGCAGGCATGATACCAATACTTTGCCCTTCTACATAATTTAAAAATGGATCACTATCTTTAAGGTCGAAAGTTATGTGGTTAACTCTACCAATTGCTCCTTCTTTGAGAAGACTATAGTTTTCAATAACTGTTCCCTCATATGGTGTTTTAGGACGGTAAATATTGACTGGAACATCTGCATGTTTTTTCTTAACTATTTTTGGAGCTTCTGTTTTTGGAGCTTCTATTTTTGAAACAGCGACTTTTTTAGTGTCCACAGCTTTTGCCTCAGGTTTTTTTGTTTTTGCTTCTTCAACAAATTTTAAAGCTCTTTTATTGAAAGTTGTGAGTATAAAATAAAAAACAGCTATTACTACTGGTATATGAGCTAATCCCCCAGCGATTACTTTTGCTTGTGAATACATTTTTTAGATTTCTTTTATAAAAGATTATCAATTTGTAGTTTAATTTGTAGTGATTTTACAAAAATGGTTACGTTTTGAGATCGGGATAAATAGAAGAAATTATTTTAATTTTTCAGTATTTGTTGTTTTTATCAGTATAGTTACACAGAAATAATTTTTTATTTAATTAAAAAATTCATTTATGAATAATCCTCAAGAATCAGTAGATCATTCAAAGAACAATGATTACGGGACAATTGAGCAGACCATGGAGAAGTTTTCCGGTGGGACAAGACGACTGGCGGCTCAACTTACAACTTCTGCAAGTTTTGATTCTTTGTGGAGTGTTTTAACAGATTATGATCGGCTAAATCTCTACATACCAAATCTTTTATCGAGCAAAAAAATATTTCAGAAAGGGAATAATGTCCACCTTAAACAAGTTGGGGCTCAAGATTTCCTTGGCATGAAGTTTTCAGCTGAAGTAACTATAGATTTATTTGAAGATAAGGAGCTTGGCCTCTTAAAATTTAATTTAATAAAAGGAGATTTCAGAAAGTTTGAGGGTAGTTGGAAAATTCAAAATATTAAAAATACTTCAACAAACTCATTAATTTATGATCTTACTGTTCAAGGTTGTCAATGGATGCCAATAGGGATGATAGAGAAAAGACTGAAAAAGGATCTTTCAGAAAATTTAATTGCCGTAGATAGGCAAGCAAAATATTCAAAAAGATCGTTATAAAGTTAAATTAATAGCCCCAAGGGGATTCGAACCCCTGTCGCCTCCGTGAAAGGGAGGTGTCCTAGGCCTCTAGACGATGGGGCCAGGAAATTAGCATAACAGCTTATTAAAAACTAAGAGTAAGGCTAGCCTTTCGTCAAGTATTGTTGCTCTTTGTTTTGTCCTTGCCACACAGGAACTGTGAAATGGAAGCAGGAACCTTCCCCTACTTCAGATACGACCCATATTCTTCCTCCATGGACTTGTACTATTCTCCTACATACTGATAACCCTATACCAAATCCTGAAGTTCCTTCAGAAGTCTGGGGAAGCCTAACCCTATCTAGAAAAATTCTTTTTTGTTCGCTCAAAGGAATACCTGCACCTTTGTCACAAATTGTTATTTCTACCCATTGATTTGTCTTGTGAATCATAGTGATTTTTATAGATCCAGAATCTTTAGAAAATTTAATAGCATTTTCAATTAAATTTAAAAATACTTGCCTCATTCTTCTTTGATCTGCAAATACACTTGGCAGATCAGATGGAATATCAGTATCAATTTCAATATTCCTTAATCTCCAGAATTTTTCTAATTCGAGTATTACTTCAGCACTAATATTACCTAAATCAATTTTCTGAGGATTAAATAATGCTTCCCATTTAGTTGTTCCAACCTCTAAAAGATCCTGAGATAAGAGTTCAATCTCTTCAAGACGTCTTTTAATAACCTCCTGCAATTTTGAAATATCTATTTGTCCGAGTTTTTGACTTTGAACAGCCAAAGTAGCAGCAGTTAAAGGTGTTCTTAATTCATGCGCGACCATTCTTAATAATCTTTCCTGAGATTCTATTCTTTTTGTTAATGTCTCATTTTCTTGTCTTAAAACAAGAAGTTCGTCTTCCAATAGAAATTCTTTTTGAGTTCTTGTTGAATCAATTTTGGATGGCTGCAGATTAATCCCAAGATTTTTTGTTAAGCCTTCCTGTGACCACCTTGGCAACCATTTTTGCAACTGAGAGAAAATATTACTTCCAGCAAATATTTGCTTAGGAGCTGGGGAAACCTTTATAAGAGCAGGAATAGCAACTAATCTATGTAATTCAAGTAATTCTGGTTGCTCTGTGGGTTCTGAGATCTGAAGAGATGTCTCAAATTCACAATCATCTGATTCTAAATAAGCTATTAGGGACTTAATATCATTACTAGAAAGTTGATTTCTAGCCGCCACAAGTATTAATTTTAGCTCCTTTTTATCATTCAAATGAATTCCTCTGAAGTGTTGAAAAGCTGTTAATCCTTATAAACACCTTAAGATATTTTTTTTTATTTTACAGATAGGCTATTAAATAAATAGGACTTTATTTATAAATGGTTGCTATTAATCCAAAGAAAAATTTACATTTTGGTGAAAACCCTCCTGAAATCAACTTAAATAGTAATTTAAAAAGGTGGTTTTCCAGGAATATTGGATTATGGAAATCTAATAGAACGTATTTTCTCGATGAAGCACAAAAAACTTATAATTTAAGCATGAATATAAATATTCAAGCACTCGAGAATAAGTCTGAATGGGAGTCGCATTATAAATTTACTTGGTATCCAGAAAAAAAATATAATTTCTTTGACGAAAATCCCCAGTATAAAGAACGAGGCGAAATACATGCATTTTTAAAAGGGCATCAACTTAAGAGGGAAAAATTTTATTTAAGTAATGATGAAGGTATTTCAAATATTAAACAAGTCGACGAACACGAAATGATTTTTGAATCTTCTTACAAAGATTGGTATGTTCTTGAACATACAAGACTTGTAGATTCTGATAATTATAGATTTAGGGTTATATATTCATGGAACAAAGATATGCTTAAAATAGTAGAGAATCATCACGAAATTAAAATTATTAAATAAATTCTGGGCAGATTTAGTTTAAAAATAAAAAATGTTATCTTTAATAATGTGAATTAAAAATAAATCAAATATGAGTTTAAAAATATCTAAAATTTTTGCAATTCCTCTAATTTTTTCATCTTTTTTATTTGATACAAATAATGAATTTAATAAAGTAAATGCAAATGTTAAAAATTCGCCCGCCGATAAAAATGATTTAGATTTGTATCATGGGATGGGTGTTTCATTTCTATGTAATGCGACAAGAAAAGGATTTGATTTGGATTTCCCAAAGACATTAAACGTTGCCTCAGCAACCTTCGCATCAGTAGTATCACAAAAACACGGAGGAAAAATAATAGAGAAAAAGAAAGAACAAAAAGTAGATATTAAACAATTACAATTTATTGCAACTCTGCAATTAGTTGAATCAGCTCTTCAAGTGTGTCCAGATAATGTTCCAGAAAAGATCGAAAAACAATTTAAGATTGAAACTGAGAGACTCAAGAAATTACAAGGTTTGTAAAAAATAATTTTTTTTATCTAAACATAGAACTAACAGAACTTTCTTCGTGGATTCTCCAAATAGCCTCCCCAAGCATATTTGCGACGGAAAGAATTTTTAACTGTGGAAAATTATCTTTATGTATAACTGGTATGCTGTTAGTCACAATAACTTGTTCGAAAAGATTCTTAGAACTCAACCTTTCATAAGAAGGAGGAGAAAATACAGCATGTGAGGCACATGCAAATATTCTATTAGCTCCTTCTTTTTTTAGTAAATTTGCTCCAGAACAAATTGTACCTCCCGTGTCTATCATGTCGTCTATAAGAATAGCCGTTTTACCTTTGACTTCACCGATAACGGTTAGACTTTCAGCGATATTATGCGCAGCTCTCCTTTTGTCAATGATAGCCAACGGCGCATCATTCATTAATTTCGCGAACGCTCTTGCTCTTGCTACCCCGCCTACATCAGGAGAGACTACAACTATTTCTTCTAAATCTAGAGATTCTAGATAATCAATTAAAACAGGTGAACCGTAAATATGATCGCATGGTATATCGAAGTAGCCTTGTATTTGAGCCGAGTGTAAGTCCATCGCTAAAACTCTATCAACTCCTGATTTCTCTAGTAAATTGGCAGTTAATTTTGCAGTAATAGACTCTCTTCCTGAGGTTTTCCTATCTGCCCTTGCATATCCAAAATAGGGAATTACAGCCGTTATTTGTCTGGCAGAAGCTCTTTTGCAAGCGTCAACCATGATCATGAGCTCCATTAAACTATCGTTTACAGGAGCGCATGTAGGTTGTATAAGGAATACATCACAACCTCTAATAGATTGCTGAATCTGAACATAAAGTTCTCCATCTGCAAATCTTTTAGATATTAAAGGTACATTTTCAATCCCTAAGTATGATGCAATTTCTTCAGCTAACTTTGGGTTTGTTGTCCCACTTACTAACCTTAATCTACTATTAGTTAGATTAAAGTTCGATTCTTTATTCTGCATTGCCGTGATAAAACTTGTCACGAAATTTGCACCATAAAACTATATTATCATCGTAGTCGTTTATGTGAATTTAGCAAAAGATAATGACTAGATATTTCCAAAAGTCACCTCAATTAAGCAAAAAATTGTTGATTAAAAATTAGAATTTACATTTATCCAGACTTAAAAATAAGCAATGATATTTGTCAATTAAAAAAAATTTGTATAAGGTTGAATTTAGAGAATTAAAAACACGTTAAGTTTAAAGAATCAAAATATATTGAAAACATGCCTATAGAGTCAATTATTGCAAGAAAATCATTAGGCGTACTTATGCATCCAACATGTATTCCCGGAGGAAGAGTATGTGGAACTTTTGGGAAAGGAGCTAAAGAGTGGATAAGAAGACTTCATAAGCATGGAATTGAATACTGGCAATTTTTACCTCTTACTCCTACTGACTCTACAGGTTCGCCATATAGTTCCCCATCTAGTTTTGCACTAAACCCATGGTTTTTGGATATAGATGATTTAATCGAAAAAGGTTTTATCTACATCTCAGATAAAGAAAGTCTAGGTCCAACAAATCAGAATAAAGATCATTTTGATTTTGACATTGCGGATGACCTAACAAAAAAATTAGGTCTCCTGCTTTTGCAAGGTTGGAGTTCACAATCTGAAGAAAGAAAAATTAATTTTAACAAATGGGTCAGTAGGCATTCATGGGTTGAAGATTATGCAACATTTATTGTTATCAGAGAGGAATTTAATATGTTGCCTTGGTGGGAATGGCCTCAAGAATTTAAAATAAAAAATAACAAGTTCTTAAAATCGTGGATTAAGAAAAAAAGTGAAGAAATACTTATTAAAAAATTAATGCAGTGGCATCTTGATGAGCAATGGAGCGTCATTAAAAACTTTGCAAAATCAAGAAATATTAAGCTGATAGGAGATTTGCCTTTTTATGTCTCTAGAGACAGCGCGGACGTATGGAGTAATAAATCATTATTTTCAATTTTTAAAAATGGAGATTTAATCTTTCAAAGTGGTGTTCCTCCTGATTATTTTTCATCAACAGGACAATTATGGGGTACCCCAACTTACTTTTGGTCAAAGCATAAAAGGACTAATTTCAATTGGTGGAGAAAAAGATTTCAAAGACAATTTGAACTTGTGGACATATTAAGATTTGATCATTTCAGGGGTTTAGCAGGTTACTGGAGAGTTAATGGCAATTCTAAAACGGCAATTAATGGAAAATGGATAAATTCTCCAGGTAAAACACTATTAAATAAAGTAAAAAAGGATCTAGGGGGTAACTATCTACCTATTATTGCGGAGGATCTGGGAGTAATAACTCCAGATGTAGAGAAATTAAGGAAAAACTTCGAACTACCTGGCATGAAAATATTACAATTTGCTTTTGATGGCAATGAAGATAATCCTTATTTACCAAAGAATATTGAGGGAGAAAATTGGGTTGTTTATACAGGTACGCACGACAACTCTACTTCTGTTTCATGGTGGGGAAATTTAGATTATGAATCCCAAAAAAAAATAAAAGATGAGTATAAATTTTCAGAAAATCCTTCTTGGGATTTAATAGAAATTGGCATGGAGACAAATGCTAATCTTTTTATCGCTCCATTACAAGATCTATTATCTCTAGACGATTCAAGTAGATTAAACAAACCTGGGACCATAAAAAATAACTGGAAATGGAAGTTAAATTGTCCTTTAGAAGAAATAGAAAATAATATAAAAATGTTTAGTGAGCTAGGAAATAATTTTGGGAGAACTCTAATGTAGATATTATTAAAAATTATTTATCAATAATTTGATTTTCAATATTTTGAATCTCTATAACATTTACATTTAAAATAAAGTATCTCTTTAATATAAAAATAGTTAAAACTAATATAAAAAAATACAAAAGACTTCCTTGCCATGTATTGATAAGATCGAATTTCCTTAACATATAATCCTTTCCCCTTTTCTTTAAAATTTTTCTTTCTTTAACTGCTAAATTTAATAATGTATTCTTTTTTAATAATAAGCATTCCTCTAATTTAATTAAAATAGATCTTATAAAAGGGTACTCTGGCATAGTACTTTTATTATTATTTTCAATAGAGTTTATTATTCGTTCAGGGATTTTTGAAATGTATGACAATTCTTTAATTGTAAGGTTTTGTTGAATTCTTGCTTCTTTTACAAACTTTGCAATTTCTAAAGATTGGTCAACCAATCCAGGACTAAATTCTTTATTTTTTTCAGATTTTTTTTTAAATAAAAAGAGATTTTTCAAAATATTCATTTAATCTTCCAAAGCTAAATAATCCTTTTACTTCACATTTTAAACATTACTTCCAATTCTAATAGATTTAAATTTGTAGGTAAGTTAATTAACTATAAATATAAAAACTAAACTGTTGAAATAATATTTTGTACTGCACTTTTTGCAATATTTAGAGGGCTAAAAGTATCTCTAATTAAAGCTAAAAGTTTTTTTGCATCAGTAAATTCTAATTTCTCATCTTTTATAAGACTTAAAAGAAGATTCTTCCTAACTTCAGATCCTTTTTTACTGACAAATAATTTCAATCCAGCGTTCGCAACTGGTATGAGATCTGAATTAATATTCTCTGAATCTCTAAATAAAATGTTTAGTAAACTTTCAACTTTTTCTACTTGGATTTGTCCTTTTTTATCAAAAACGACTTCTAAAAGTATGTCTAAAATCTCTTCAGAATTATCGGTCAGTAGTTTTTTGGCAATATACGGATAAGCTATTTTTAGAATTTTAAATTCAGGATCTAACTTTAGTGCTAAACCCTCTTGACTAACAACGGCTCTAATTATTAAGGCAAACCTACTGGGAACTCTGAAAGGATAGGAATACATTAGTTTTGAGAATTTGTCAGTTACATTTTTAAGATTAAAATTACCAACCTCAGCGCCAAAAGATCCTCCTAGAACTTCTTTTAATGGTTCAACAAGTTTTTGAAGATCTTGTTCTTTGGTTAAAAAACCTAATTTCTGGAAATCTTCTGCAAGAAGATAATATTCTTCGTTTATTATGTGAACAATTGCCTTAATAAGAGTAAGTCTATCTGAATTTGTAATAGTATCCATCATTCCAAAATCAACATAAGCTAAATTCCCACAATCTGCATTTCCACCTTTGAGAGCGAACATATTTCCTGGATGTGGGTCTGCATGAAAATATCCAAATTCAAATAATTGCTGCAGTCCACTGATGACACATGTTTTTATAAACGAAGCAGGTATTAAGTTATTTTCCTCTAGTAAAAATCGATCTCTTAACTTAACTCCATCAATCCAAGAAGTTGTGATTACCCTTTTGGATGAAAACTGTTTTTCTAATTTAGGAATAAAAATATTTGGATTTTCTTTGAATAAATTTGCAAACCTTAAAGCATTTTCTGCCTCTTTTTGATAGTCAATTTCATCAAAAAGTGCCTTACCGAATTCATCTATTATCTCTCCAATTCCAACACCTATATTTAATGGTAAGAGTGGGGATAAAAAAGTTCCTAAAAACCTTAAGATTACAATATCCCTTCTTATAAGGAAGTATAAATTTGGCCGCTGTACTTTCACAGCTAAATAAGAATTATTTAATTTTGCTTTATAAACTTGGCCTAAGCTTGCTGAAGCAATGGGACTATCTGGAAACTCTTCAAATAATTCATTAGCAGGGGATCCAAGTTCCTCTTCAATTATTTTTAAAGCAATTTTATGATCAAATGCTGGGAGATTATCTTGTAAGTTTGTAAGTTCAGCAAGCCAATCTTGTCTAACAAGATCTGGTCTAGTTGAAAGTGCTTGGCCTAATTTGATAAAACAAGGTCCTAAATCTGTTATTACATCAAAAAGATATTTCGAGAGATTTTTTTGTACATTTTTATTTTTACTGTTACTTTGAAAAAGTATTCTTAAAAAAAGAAAAATAAAAGTTAAAAGGATATATAAAACTCTTGGGATAAAAATCCATGGTCTCAAAATCAACCAAAGAAAGTCTTCTTTTGCTGAATATTCCGAATAAGATCTTTTCATTAAAGTTAAAAAGTATCAAAAAAGATTACCATGTAGTCCATTGTATATATGTCAATAATACTTTATGAGCATTTCATCTTTTCTAACTAAAAAGTTTTTAAAGTCTTTATTCTTTCCCGCTCATAACAGAGGGGAGGCTTTACCAAAGAAATTAGTGAAGTTGTTAAAAAATCCACCTGGGTATTGGGACTTGCCCGAACTACCAGAAATAGGATCCCCACTATCCCAAAGCGGATTAATTGCCAAATCTCAAAGAGAATTCTCCGACAAATTTGGGGCTAAAGGATGTTTTTTTGGAGTTAATGGAGCTTCCGGATTAATACAATCAGCAGTAATTGCAATGGCAAATCCAGGCGAAAATATCCTGATGCCTAGAAATGTTCATATAAGTGTCATAAAAATCTGTGCGATGCAGAATATAAATCCAATATTTTTTGACTTAGAATTTTCAACCATAACGGGTCATTACAAACCAATTACAAAAATTTGGTTGGAAAATGTATTTAAAAAATTAAATTTTAATGAGAATAAAATTGCAGGGGTTATTCTTGTAAACCCCTCTTATCATGGTTATGCCGAAGATTTAGAGCCTTTAATAGATTGTTTTCATCAAAAAAATTTACCTGTTTTAGTTGATGAAGCCCATGGTTCATATTTCCTTTTTTGTGAAAATCTTAACTTACCAAAACCGGCCTTATCATCAAACGCTGATTTAGTGATTAATTCATTGCATAAGTCACTCAATGGATTAACTCAAACGGCGGTACTTTGGTACAAAGGGAATCTAATAAATGAATATAAATTAATCAAAAGTATTAATTTACTGCAAACCACCAGTCCAAGTTCTTTATTACTTTCTTCTTGTGAAGAGTCTATTAGGGACTGGCTTAACAAAAAAAGTTTATCAAAATATCAAAAAAGAATTTTAGAGGCAAAAAGTATTTATAAAAAATTAATTCAAAAAAATATTCCTCTCATAGAAACTCAAGACCCCTTAAAAATTGTAGTAAATACCTCTAAGGCTGGGATTGATGGTTTTACTGCTGATAAATTTTTTTATAAAAATGGACTTATTGCCGAATTACCAGAAATGATGACTCTCACTTTTTGCTTAGGATTTGGAAATCAAAAAGATTTTCTTAATTTATTTGAAAAGTTGTGGGAAAAATTACTATTAAATTCCAAAAAATCAAAAAGTTTAGAAGTGCTCAGATCGCCCTTTAAATTAGTTCAAGCTCCTGAAATCGAAATTGGAATTGCTTGGAGAAGTAAAAGTCGGAGTATTCCTTTCTCACAATCATTAAATAAAATATCTGGAGATATTATTTGCCCTTATCCTCCTGGGATACCTTTACTAGTTCCTGGAGAAAAAATTGATATAGATAGGTTTAATTGGATAAATAATCAAAGTTTATGCAACAAGGATCTGGTAAATTTTAATATAAGAGTCTTAGAAACATAGCAATTTCATATGAGATTAAGAAGCGGTTTACTTATAGGAATTTTTGGTTTAATTGTTGTTTTGATGGGGGGATGGTTTTTTACATTGGCAACTGCTTTGCTTACATATTTAGCATTATTAGAATTTTTTAGAATGGCAGAATTTAAAGGAATAAGGCCAGCTACAAAAACCACATTATTTTCATCCTTTATTATTATAGTTTCTACTTATCTTGAGACTATTGGTGTGCTTGAAGGAGAAATTTCAAATTCAATTTTGCCAATCTGTTCAGTTGGGATATGTACTTGGTTACTTTTTCAACCAAACCCTGGGACAATTTCAGATATAGCAGCCTCTATTTTTGGATTATTCTATTTAGGTTTTTTACCTAGTTACTGGATTAAGTTAAGGGGATTAGATTCAGTGATAATCAGTTCAAATCAGGGTTTTATGTCTTTTGAGAACTTATCAAATACTACAGGCCTGCATTTAACTTTAACTTCTTGCTTTTTAATTGTAGCTAGTGATATCGGTTCTTATTTCATTGGGAAGTCATTTGGTAAAACATCTCTATCTCCAATATCTCCGAGCAAAACTATAGAAGGTTTAATTGGAGGAATATCCTGTTCAACTTTACTAGCAATAATTTTTGCATTTTTATTGAATTGGGAAAATCCATTATTTGTTGGAATAATATATGGAATTTCAATTTCTCTTATGGCATTAGTTGGAGATTTAATTGAATCTATGATGAAGAGAGATGCAAAAATAAAAGATTCCGGAACTTTTTTACCGGGACATGGAGGGATTCTTGACAGAATTGACAGTTACATCTTTACTCCATCTGTTTTGTATTATATTTTTATAATTCTCAAGTATCTAAATTAATTAAGAAATCTTTTATTCCAAAAAATAATCTTGGATAATTTTATTAGATAATGATGGAAGATCTATATGCGGAAGATGACCACAATTTTGTAACCCTACAAAATTTAATTTTTCAATATTTCCTATTTTTTTAAGCTCTTTTTTTCCAAGAATTCGATCATTTTCTCCACATAATGTTTTAATTGGGATATTTTGGATATATTTTTGAGTTCCTGCAAACCCACCACTTTTTGCAAATGATGCAAGTGAATCCCTCCATCCCTTACAACCTAAATGAATTGAAGCAATTTGCTCTTCCATCTTACCAACGCATTCATCTGGAAAAGCAAATGCTTGCCTGCAAAGACTTTTTCTAACCTGAGGCAATCCAAGAAATGAGGCCCCAATTTGGTTAAGAGGGAAAGGGATACACTTAGGTTCTCCAAACAATCCGGCGGGGGACAAAAGGATAATTTTTTCAATAGAATCAGGAATTTCATAAGCAAGTTTTAAAGCTGTTGAGCCTCCCATAGAGGCACCTATAATTTTTAGATTCTTTGTTATTCTTAATTTCTTAAGGAGATCAATTAAATGCGAAATTATTTTCGAGGAATTGTATTCATTTGTTGCGCACCTAGGACTAAAACCAAAACCCAGAAGATCAGGGATAATAACTTGAAAATTTCTTTTTAGAGATTTATATATTCTTCTGAATTCTAAAAAACTACTATCAAAGCCATGTAGAAGAAGTATAGGTTGACCTTTTCCTCCCATAACAACTGGGAATTTTAAGGAGTTCCAATTTTGGTTGAGTTTTATCCATTTAACATCATTTGCCAAATAAAGACCTAAAGGATCTAATAGTGACAATTTGACACTTTCAAAAAATTCTGCATTTAAATCACTTAATTGTTCAAAATTGTTTTTAGTCAAAAAATATTTATGTTTTAATTTTTTGTTGTTCAAAATTTGAAATAACCTCTATTATATCTCGTTTATTAATTTCAAAAGGCAAAAAGTGAATTTCAGATTTATCTCGACAAGTAAAATCAGCAATTTTCTCTAAATTATTATTTTCAAAAACATTTATTCCAAGTTGTCCGATAGTAGTTGGCAAATTCAATTCTTTCATAAGTACAAATAATTGTTTAATTGATTGATCAGCTAATTTATTATTATTTTTCATTTCTTCTATTCTTAATTGCAATAATAGACCAACCCCAACAATCTCACCATGTAAGAATTTATTAGGGGGTATTATCTGAGTAATTGCATTATGAATTGCATGTGCTGCTGCAGTCCTACATTTTTCTCCACCAATACCGCCAACTAATCCTGCTGTAAGTCCACATGCTTCTACAGTATTTTGCCAAGATGGATCATTTTCAAATTGACCCTTAAATGCTTTACCCCCATCTATTAATAATTGATCTCTTAAAACTCTTGATATCTGAATTGCTTGTTGAACAAGACCGTCATCTATTTTTGAACTTGTTATTGAGGATTCGTACCATTTAGCCAAGGCGTCTGCTATGCCACTTGCAAGTGTTCTCGATGGAGCTGTTTGAATAAATTTATGATCAAAAACTAGTATTTTCGGACAAGATCCTAATGGAACATCTTTTATGAATTGACCATCCTTTGTATAAATATTCGATAAGGCTGTCCAACCAGCACATGTAGAGGCGCTAAGGGGAACTGTAATACAAGGAATATTAAGAGAATCGGCTATATATTTTCCAGAGTCTAGAACTTTGCCACCGCCAGCTGCGATAACACAATCATTATTATTATTTGAAATAATATTCTTCACCCTTGAAATATCTTCGTAACAACAATCAAATTGTAAATTAGCTGAATTAACATTAAGTTTTTGATTTTTTAAATCATTAAGAATATTATTTCTCAAATTATTCGTTTGAATCCCTCTACCTAGAATTAATGGACTTTTAGTTAATTTAGTAATTTGAGGTAAAGATTTTTCCCAAGCAGAATTCCCCCTGTATATAGTTTCTGGAGAGATAGACTGCATATTTACTTTGAATGATTAGAAGTTAGCACCTGCTAACTCTTGAGAAGATTCTTCAGAAGAAATATTTATTGTAACTTTTTTTATTATCATCTATATCAACTAAAGCATTATCTCCATCTTTTATTCTCCCAGAAAGAACTTCTTCAGCCAAACTATCTTCTAGCAAACGCATAACTGCCCTTCTCAAAGGTCTCGCTCCGTATGAAGGATTATAACCTTCTTCAACAAGTCTTTCTTTAAAAGCATCAGTGACATTTAATTTAATACCTTTATCCTGTAGTCGAACAAAAACTTCTTGCAACATTATTTCAGCAATTTCTTTAACTTCATTTTTATTTAATTGTCTGAATACAATTATTTCATCAAGCCTATTTAAAAATTCAGGCCTAAAATATTGCTTAAGTTCTTCATTAACTAGTGATTTAATTCTGTTATATTGACTATCTTCAACTGAATCACCTGAGAATTCGAATCCTAGACCGCCGCCACCTTTCTCGATTACTTTTGAACCGATATTTGAGGTCATTATTAACAATGTATTTTTAAAATCTACAGTTCTACCTTTAGAGTCAGTTAATCTTCCGTCTTCAAGTAATTGCAATAGTAAGTTGAAAACATCTGGATGCGCCTTTTCAACTTCATCAAATAAAACGACGGTATAAGGACGTCTTCTAACAGCTTCAGTAAGCTGACCACCTTCATTAAAACCAACATAACCAGGAGGCGAACCTATAAGTTTACTAACTGTATGTCTTTCCATAAATTCTGACATATCTAATCTAATCATTGCTTCTTCGCTACCGAAGAAATATGAAGCCAAAGATTTAGTCAATTCAGTTTTACCAACACCGGTAGGTCCAGAAAAGATAAAACTTGCTATGGGTCTATTAGGATTTTTTAATCCAACTCTTGCTCTTCTTATGGCTCTTGAGACAGCCTTTACAGCTTCATCTTGTCCGATTAGCCTTTGGTGAAGTGTTTCCTCCATATTAAGAAGCTTGACTGATTCAGTTTCTGTTAATTTTTGAACAGGAACACCAGTCCATGAAGCCACAATATGAGCTACATCCTCTTCACTAACAAGGGGGCTTTGTAAAAGTTTTGAATCACTTTTTATAGAATTATCGGCGTCAGATTGATCTCCAGATGTAGATTCTTTTTTATTATCCAAAACCTCTTTAATTTTTGCAGACAATTCCATCTCTTTTTCACGTAATTGGCCAGCTTGATCGAAATTTTGGTCTCTTACGGATTCTTCCTTCTGTTTTTGGACTTGTCTTAGTTCTCTATCTATTTGTTTTGCTTCAGGCGGAAGTTTAGAGTTTATTAAACGTACTCTACTTCCTGCCTCGTCGATGAGGTCAATAGCCTTATCAGGTAAAAATCTGTCAGATATGTAACGGTCCCCTAAATGAGCAGCGGCCTCTAGCGCATCATCAGTAATTTTTAGACGATGATGTTGTTCGTAACGCTCTCTAAGACCTTTTAAAATTTCGATTGTATCTTCAATAGATGGCTCCCCTACCATTACGGGCTGGAATCTTCTTTCTAGAGCAGCATCTTTTTCGATATGTTTTCTATATTCATCTAGAGTTGTTGCTCCAATACATTGGAGTTCCCCTCTAGCTAATGCTGGCTTAAGTATATTTGCTGCATCTATAGCTCCTTCAGCAGCTCCAGCACCAATTAAAGTATGCACTTCATCTATAACAAGAATTACGTTACCTGCTGATTTAATTTCTTCCATTATTTTTTTTAACCTTTCTTCAAATTCCCCTCTATACTTTGTTCCTGCTACCAAAAGACCAATATCAAGAGTCAAAACTCTTTTATCTTCAAGTATGTCTGGAATATCCCCAGTTTGTATTCTTTGAGCTAAACCTTCTGCGATAGCTGTTTTACCTACACCTGGCTCCCCAATTAGAACAGGATTATTTTTTGTCCTCCTACCTAGTATTTGAACTACACGATCTATTTCTGAATGGCGTCCAACGACTGGATCTAATTTTGATTCACTTGCTAATTTTGTTAAATTTGTTCCGAATTCATCAAGAGTAGCAGTTTTTAAGTTGCCCTTAGTTGTACTGGCTCCTGTGCCAACTTCAGCTGTTTCACCTAGCATCCTTATAACTTGAGTTCTAACTTTTGTAAGGTCAATATTAAGGTTTTCAAGTACTCTTGCAGCCACACCTTCGCCTTCTCTTATTAAACCTAACAATAAATGTTCTGTACCAATGTAATTGTGGCCAAGTTGACGAGCCTCTTCTAAAGATAGTTCTAAAACTCTTTTAGCCCTAGGAGTAAAAGGTATTTCTACAGCTACAAACCCTGAACCTCTACCTATTATCTTTTCAACTTCTATCCTTGAATCTTTTAGATTAACTCCAAGTGATTTAAGAACTTTAGCTGCGACCCCAGTACCTTCTCCGATTAACCCCAAAAGAATCTGTTCAGTTCCAACAAAATTATGACCCAGTCTTCTAGCTTCCTCTTGAGCAAGCATAATGACCTTTATAGCCTTTTCTGTAAATCTTTCAAACATTAGAAGATTAAATTCCTACTAATAACCTACCAGTAATATGTCAATTTTGTGTTCAGAATGAGCTTTTGTGAATACCTAAAAGTATAATTTATCAAATTAAATTGAACTTTTTTAGTGATATAGCAAGAAATTATAGTAATTTCAAGGATTCTGGTTATCCGAACAATTAAATTTTTACATTATTTTGTTGTTAATTTTTTTTCTTTTAAAAGAGCATGTGAACCATCTTTATAATAATTTTTTCTTATTCCTACAGTAGAAAAATCAAAGCGACTATAGAATCTTTCAGCAGTAACATTGCCCTGAGAAACCTCCAATATTATTTTTTTTAGATTTAATTTTTCACATTTTTTTATTAAATAGCACATAAGATATGATCCAAAACCCTTTTTCCTAAATTTCTTATTTACAACAAAATAATTTATTTGAGCTTCATCAACAACTACCTGAAAAACACATATTCCAATAATTAAATTTGTAATTAATAATCCAAAGATTTTTGTACCTTCTTTTTTAAATTCGTTAGCCCATTGTTTCTTGCTCCATAGGGAAATCGTATTTGAATCTAATTCATAACATAAATCAATATCTTTCTCATTAATTTGTTTGATAGATATCATTTAATTATGTCTATATATTTGAAAAGTTCAAATCTAGAGTCATTATAAAATATGACAGTTTTGGCAAAACTTTATTTAAATTTCTCCCATGGAAGAAAAACAATCTTTTTTAAAACAAAAAATTGACTTGGAAAGTCCTAATAAAAATATCGTACCAATTACCACATCCATTGGAGAAGATGGGAAATTGTCAGTTGGTGGCTGTTCTATTGAGGAGTTAGTTAAAAAATATGATTCTCCTCTTTACATATTAGATGAAATCACTTTAAGAAAGTCTTGCAGAGCATATAAAAAAGCATTAGAAAAATATTACCCAGGGGAATCTCTCCCTATATATGCTTCCAAGGCAAATAGCTCTATATTCATGAGTAATCTTGTTTCATCAGAAGGTTTAGGACTTGATGCAGTGTCAGAGGGAGAATTATTAACTGCACTTAAGGGTGGGGTATCAAATGAAAAAATTGTTTTTCATGGGAATAACAAATCTGACAAAGAAATTGATTTCGCAATTAGAAATAATATCAAAATAATTGTAGATAATGACTATGACTTAAGAAGATTAGAGGAAGTATCAAATTCATTAAATCATGACCTAGAAATAATGATACGCTTTACTCCTGGAATCGAATGCCATACACATGAATACATAAGAACAGGTTCATTTGATAGCAAATTTGGTTTTGGAATCGAATATTTGAATAATTTATTTGCAAGCATCAGCGAAACTAAACATTTAAAATTAAGAGGAATACATGCTCATATTGGTTCCCAAATCTTTGAACTAGAACCTCATAAGGATCTAGGGGAAATAATGGTAAAGGTTATTTTAGACGCCAAAAAATTTGGCCATAATATTAAAGAACTTAATGTTGGTGGTGGTTTAGGCATTAAATATACAATAAATGACGATCCACCTTCTATAGATGAATGGGTAAAAACAATTTCCAACTCAGTTGTTAAAGCTTGTACAAAACACAACTTAGATCTACCAAAATTGATGTGTGAACCTGGAAGATCAATCGTATCTACAGCAGGCATAACAATTTACAAAATTGGGGCTTTTAAAGAAATTCCCGGAATCAGAACTTATTTGTCTGTTGATGGCGGGATGAGTGATAATCCAAGGCCAATAACATATCAATCAAACTACTCTGCATGTTTAGTAAAAAACCCCTTTAATATTAATTCTAAGAATAAATACACAATTGCTGGCAAACACTGCGAATCAGGAGATGTATTGTTTAAGGAGATAGAACTAGCAAGTTGCGAAACAGGAGATCTCATATGTGTGTTTGGTACTGGTGCTTACAATAATTCAATGAGTTCTAACTACAACAGAATTCCAAGACCCGCAGCCCTTTTAGTTTGTAATGGAGAAGCAGAGATTATTCAAAAAAGAGAAAGTCCAATTGATCTTTTAAAGTATGATGTTTTGCCTGATCGCTTTATTAAATAAAATTAGGTAAATTTAAATTAATTCTGTTTTTAGTGTGAATTTCTGGGGAATTATAAATTTAAAGCTTTTATTAGATGTCTTATTTGCTGTTGGTTTCGGACTTTTATTATTCTCTAGAGTAAAAGAACAACGGACATTATGGCTTCTAAGAGGATATTTGTTTTTAGTATCATCCGCATGGTTTATTCAAAGATATGCATACTTGCCACTAACATCAAAATTAATTGATGCTGTAGTCCTCGCTTGCTCTCTCTCATTAGCGATCCTTTGGCAAGGAGAGTTAAGAAGATTAATGGAACTACTAGGTACTGGGAGGCTAGCTGTATTACTTGGGAATCCACCAAAGGAATTTAGAGCAACTTCAACTACCATTACTCAATTAGTTGATACTGCCGGTAAACTCTCTCAAAATAGAAGAGGGGCTCTAATAGTTGTAGATTTGGGAAGTGATTTAAGACCTGAAGATTTTTTATATTCAGGTACCAATATTGAGGCGCAATTATCAACTGACCTTTTAATAAATCTTTTCGCAACAGATACACCATTACATGATGGAGCAGTCCTTGTGAAAGGGAATAAAATAATTTCTGCTGGTGTAATACTTCCTCTCTCAAGACAAGGGATAAGTAGATATGGCACAAGACATTTAGCAGCATTAGGAATTACAGAAAGATTTGACAGATGTATTTGTATTGTTGTTTCTGAAGAGACAGGTACATTATCTTTAGCAAGCCAAGGTAAACTCGAAAGACCAATAACGAGCAGCAGATTACAAGAACTTCTTGCAAAATTGATTGGTAATCAAAACTCTATGGGAGCAAATAAAGCATCTTTAAGTAAAAATGTCTCATCCCAAAAGACGGACTTAGGTGATAATATCGTCAGTAATATAAATAAAAAAGAGTCAGAAAAATCAGAAATTTTTATTAACAAAAAGGATTAACTAATGAGTTTAGGGAAAGTAATAGACGATAAAATTAATGACTTATTAATGAAAATAGATAAGCAGAAATTGCCCAAACATGTAGCAATAATTATGGACGGCAATGGGAGATGGGCGACTAGAAAAGGTTTACCCCGATCATTTGGACATAAACAGGGCGTTAGTGTATTAAAAAAAATTCTTAAAGCTGCAAAAAATTTAGGTTGTAAAGTAATTACTGTTTATGCTTTTTCAACTGAAAATTGGACAAGACCAACAAAAGAAGTTGATTTTCTTATCAATCTTTTTAGCGAAGTTTTAAAAAACGAAATTAAAGAAATACATGAAGAATCAACAAAAATAAAATTTATTGGAGATTTATCTCCTTTCCCAAAAAATTTAAAAGAAATAATCTCTAGATCAGAATCACTTACTAAAAACAATAATAAATTTTTATTCAATGTTTGTGTTAATTACGGAGGTAGACAAGAAATAGTAAACGTTGCAAAAGAACTAGCATTTAAATCTTCTGCTGGGGAAATAAAACCAAGTGAAATTAATGAAGAATTATTCAATTCACAGCTATTAACTGGAGGGATTAAGGATCCAGAATTATTAATAAGAACTAGTGGCGAAAAAAGGATAAGTAATTTTTTATTATGGCAATTAGCATATTCAGAAATTTATATTTCCGACGTACTTTGGCCAGAATTCAATGAGCATGAATTTCTTAAAGCAATAATTGACTACCAATCAAGAAATAGACGTTTCGGAGGTATAGAATCATTACCAAATGAATCTTTTGAAGATTCTCAATATTCTACCTAATGAAAAATGGCTAATACGAATAATCATTTATTAAGAGAAATTAGGTTCGATTGGAATAAAGAGGAGATATTGGAAATACTTAATATGCCTCTTATTGATTTAATGTGGGAATCACAAACTGTTCACAGGAAATTTAACAAATACGACATTCAATTAGCATCATTATTCAGCGTAAAAACTGGCGGTTGTGAGGAAAATTGTTCGTATTGTAGCCAATCAATTTATAGTGCTAGCGAAATCAAAAGTCATCCACAATTTCAAGTTGAGGAGGTTTTAGCAAGAGCTCAAATAGCAAAAAATGAGGGTGCAGATAGATTTTGTATGGGTTGGGCGTGGAGAGAAATTAGAGATGGGAAATCTTTTAATGCAATGTTAGAGATGGTTAGCGGTGTAAGAGACTTAGGGATGGAAGCATGCGTTACTGCTGGGATGCTCACAGAAGAACAAGCTTCAAGACTGGCTGATGCAGGGTTGACCGCGTATAACCACAATCTTGATACTAGTCCTGAGCATTATAAAAATATTATTACGACTAGAACTTATCAAGACAGACTAGATACTATAAAAAGAGTAAGGAATGCAGGAATAAATGTTTGTTGTGGAGGGATAATAGGCTTGGGTGAAACTAATTACGATAGAGCATCTCTATTGGAAGTCCTTTCAAACATGAATCCACACCCTGAAAGTGTTCCTATAAATTCATTAGTAGCTATCGAAGGTACTGGTTTAGAAGATAATCAAGAAATTGATTCTATTGAAATGATAAGGATGATAGCTACAGCAAGAATTCTTATGCCTAAAAGTAAAATAAGATTAAGTGCAGGGCGAGAAAAGCTTTCAAAAGAAGCCCAAATTTTATGTTTTCAATGTGGTGCAAATTCAATTTTCTATGGAGATGAGTTACTCACAACTTCAAATCCATCTTTTCAATCAGACAGAAAACTTCTTAAAGAGGTAGGAGTATCATTCAACAAAGATTTTGAAACTAGTGAAAAAACATTATCTTCTTTATGAAAGGCAAAAATTATAAAATAGTTTCTCTTTACTCTTTCTTCCCATTTCAAGAAAACTTAATTCTTGATCTAAAAAATAAATTATTAGACATCGAAAATGAAAATGATCTTTCAGGTTTGTTAATTTTTGCAAGTGAGGGTATTAATGGAACTATTTGTGCCGAGAAAAATGTAATTGATTTTGTTATCAATTTACTTAATGAATACGCAGGTAATAGAAATTTGAATATTAAAGTAAACTTTTCAACAGAGAAAGTCTTCAAAAAATTAAAAATAAAAATCAAAAAAGAAATAGTTACCATGGGTGTCCCTGAAATAAACCCTGCAGAAAATAATGGGACCTATATTGACTCAGCTGATTGGAATAAGTTAATTAAAAATCAAAATACAATAGTAATTGATACTAGAAATCATTATGAGGTTTCTTTAGGTACATTTCAGAACTCTATAAACCCAAATACAAGAAACTTTAGCGAATTCCCCAAGTGGGTAGATGATCATTTAGAAACCCATTTAGAAAATAAACAGAATACAAATATAGCAATGTTTTGTACCGGAGGAATAAGATGTGAAAAAGCTACTACTTTACTGAAAAAGAAAGGTTATAAAAATATTTATCACCTACAAGGGGGTATCCTTCAATACCTTGACGATATACCAAAAGAAAAAAACTTATTTGAAGGTGAATGTTATGTTTTTGATAAAAGAGTTGCTTTAGATCAAGATTTAGAAAAAGGCTCTTACTCGATTTGCCATGCATGTGGAATGCCAATTTCAATTCAAGATCAAGAAAGAAAAGAATACAAAAAGGGTATCCAATGTCATTTCTGCATAGACCAATTCAGCGATGATGATAGGAAAAGGTTTGAAGAAAGACAAAAACAAATCGATAGATCAAAAGTGGAAAATCATAAAATCTATAAAGACTAATTTTCAAAATCATGAATGTTGAAAAATTAGAAAAATTAGCAGGTTCCATTGGATTATTAATTAAAATTCAAGTTAGAGAAACTATCGGATTATGTTTCTTTAGAATCGTGATTGCAGAACAGAAAGATAACATAATTAAGATTTGGGCAGAAATGAAAGGTTGGACTTATTTAAATAAACAAGGTATTCAACTTGATACATTAAGAATCCTTAGTAAAGCTCCTGCTTTTGTTTCAGAATTAATATGGGCAACAACTATGGCTTGGGCAATTGAAAAAAAATTAAGCAACAAAGTAAGACTTTTAGCTATTTTTGATAGTGAAGGATATAGTAAAAAACTTGTAAGATATTTCAAGCTAATAGGATTCAAAATTGTCAAAGAAGTTGGTTCTAGCCCAGTAGATCTTTTATTAAGATTGGTTTGGGGAGGTGCAGGTACACTTATGAACGGGGAATGTATTTCCATATTGAAAACACTTGAAAAGAAACTCTCTTTAATTGAAGAAAGTTAACCCGCGTGATAACTACTTCTAACTAAAGGGCCAGAAGATACTTTTTTGAATCCTAATTCCTTAGAGAAGCGATATAAATATTCAAACTCTGATGGATCCCAATATTTCTTTACTGCCAAATGATTGAACGAAGGCCTTAAATATTGGCCAATTGTAATTTGATCACAATCTATTTTTTTAAGATCATAAATTGTATTTTTTATTTCATCCAATGTTTCCCCAAGTCCTAACATAATCCCTGATTTAGTTTGAATATGAGGAGCAATATCCTTTGACTTTTTTAGTAAACTAAGGGATTTTTTGTAATTTGCACCCCTCCTAACTTCTTTTTGCAGTCTTTCAACAGTTTCAAGATTATGATTAAAGCATATTGGATCTTTTTCTAAAATCATCTTCAATCTCTCAGTTTGAAGGTTATTCGTTTCATCAGAATTTTTGCCTCCACCCCATAAATCAGGAGTTAAAACTTCAATTTTAATTGTTGAATCAATTTTTCTGATCTCATCAATTGTAGATATAAATAAATTTGCACCATGATCAGGGAGATCATCTCTAGCTACAGATGTCAAAACAACATATTTCAAATTTAGTACTTTCACAGCTTCAGCGACTTGAGTACATTCATCAATATTGATAGAACTAGGTCTACCTTTACTTACCTGACAAAAAGCACATGAACGAGAACATATCGATCCACCCAATAAAAAGGTGGCTGTTCCTGAGGCATAACATTCTGCTCTATTTGGACATCTTGCTTCTTCACAAATAGTATGAATATTTGATTTTTTGATGAGTGTTTGTATTTTTTCGAATTCTGAAGCTTTACTAATAGGAAATTTAATCCAAGAGGGAAGTCTTAAGATTTTTTCTTTCTTGATTAGATTATTGTCTCTCATTGTCTAATTTAGTTTTGTTCTGCCTTCTAAGGCCCTTGCAAGTGTAACTTCATCCACATATTCAAGTTCACTGCCCATTGGGAGCCCATATGCAATCCTCGTAACTTTAGTAAAAGGGGCTAACAATTTTCCAATATAAAGACTTGTTGTATCTCCCTCAACACTTGGGGTCAATGCCAATATGATCTCATCTATTTCAGACTTACTAACTCTTTCTACCAAGCTTCTTATTTCTAAGAGTTCGGGGCCAACAGAATCCATTGGGGATATTAAACCACCAATAACATGGTAAACGCCTTTAAATTCTCTGGCACGCTCCAAAGCAAGCAAATCTTTAGTTTCTGCTACTACACAGATTAGTTTTTGATTTCTTTCAGTATTTCTACAAATTTCACATTCATCTTCAGAAGTCAAATTGAAACATTTTTTTGCAACGACCAACATTACTATGTGCTTCTAACAGAGCCTTTGAAAATTCTCTTATTGTACTTTCAGGTTGTTTTAAAATAAACAGGGCTAATCGTTGCGCTGTTCTTGGACCAATCCCAGGGAATTTCTCAAAATGACCGATTAATTTTGAAAGTGGTTTGGTATAAGTAATCAAAATTAAACTATTTCTAGAGATAATTTAGACGCAAAATTCCGAATTGCCATAATTGTTTGCTTTTAATGTCTTATTATATTTTTAGTTAGTAATTTCAAACAAAATGAAAAATATTAAATTTAACCCTTTCAAATATTTACTTTTGGTTTTTTTGTGCCTAACACTGAGTGCTTGTAGTGGCGGACTAAATGCGGGATTAGAAGCTTATCAAAGTCCAGATGGTAGATATGCCTTTTTGTATCCAACAGGATGGACTAGAGTAAAAGTCGATGGAGGACCGGAAATTATTTATCATGATTTAATAAATAGTAATGAGACCTTAAGTTTAGTTATTTCTGATGTCAATAAAGAGGTTCAATTAGAGGAATTAGGAAGCCCAAGTGAAGTAGGTCAAACATTAATTGATAAAGTCATTGCTCCCGAAGGTTCAGGTAGAGAGGTAAAACTTATAAATGCCAATAAGAGGGAGGCATCCAATCATATTTTCTATGATTTAGAGTATGAATTAAATTTAAATGAACAGGCAAGACATGAACTAGCTACTGTCGTAATTGATAGAGGAACACTTTACACTTTCGCTGTGGGAACAAATGAAGAAAGGTGGAATAAAGTTGACGGTATGTTTAGTAACGTAATTGAATCATTTAACTTCTTAATATAATTTAGAAATTCATACTAGATTCCTACTTGAACATTCCACAAATCAGCATATATTTTGTTGTGATCTAATAGTTTTTCATGTTTTCCGCTTTCAACTATTTTACCTTTATCAATAACTACAATATTATCCGCATTTTTTATAGTGCTTAATCTATGAGCTATTACTATAGTGGTTCTTTCTTTTGTGATTTTAGATAACGATTTTTGAATTAAAGCCTCTGTTTCATTATCCACTGAAGCTGTAGCTTCATCTAATATTAATATTGGAGCATCCTTTAAAACAGCTCTCGCCAACGCAATTCTTTGACGTTGCCCGCCTGAGAGCCTTTGGCCCCTTTCCCCCACTATAGTTTTATAACCATCTGGTAATTGTTCAATAAATTTATGAGCTTCCGCAATCTTTGAAGCTTTAATAATATCTTTAAGACTTGGGTTAATTGAGCCATAAGCAATATTTTCTTGTACACTTCCATGAAATAAATAAGTTTCTTGACTTACTAAAGAGATACACTTTCTTAAATCCCTCAAATTTATTTCTTCAATAGAAACCCCATCCAAGGTTATTGACCCATTATTACTATCATAAATTCTAAGTAGTAGTTTTATTATTGTACTTTTCCCAGAACCTGTTAACCCAACAATTCCTAATGTTGAGTTATTTTCAATTTTAAAATTTATGTTTTTTAAAGTTAAATCTCGTCCAGGATAATTAAAATTGACATTATTAAAAATAATTTCTCCTTTGATATCTTTAGGTTCAATTTTTATTTTTCCATCTTTTATTTTTATAGGCGTATCTATTAGATCAATTACTCTATCTATTGAAGCCATAGATCTCTGAAAATCATCTAAAACATGCCCCAAAGTGGTTAAAGGCCATAATAGTCTTTGTGTAATAAACACTAAAAAACTATAAGTACCTACATCAAGTGTCTTATTCCAAGTTTGGAAACCTCCAATTAATAGAATCGCTATAAAAGCAAATAAAATTGCAAATCTTATAAGAGGGATAAAAGCAGAAGATAATTTTATTGCAGCCTTATTACTTCTTTGATAATCGAGACTTTCTTTATTTAATCTATTTAGTTCCCATTTTTCTTTAGTAAAACTTTTTATGGTTAGAATTCCACTTAAATTATTATTAAGCCTTGATGCCAACAGTCCAGCTTTATTTCTAACATCTCTGTATTTTGGAGCAAGCTTCCTTTGAAATTTAATTGATCCTAAAAATATAATTGGAATAGGAAAGAAAGCAAATAAAGCGATTTTTGGAGCGACAAAAATCATAGTACCCCCAATTATTAAGACAGTTATAAATAACTGAATAATCTGATTAGCCCCTTGGTCTAGAAATCTCTCGAGTTGATTTATATCATCATTCAAAATAGATAATAGCCTTCCAGTATTATCATTTTCAAAAAAATCCATATCTAATTCCTGTATATGCTCATAAGCTTTTATTCTTAATTTATGTTGCGATAGCTGAGCCAAATTTCTCCATAAAATCGAATATAAATATTCAAAGGAGGATTCACCAGCCCAAACTATTCCTGAAGCAAATGCAAGAAAAATCAATTGTGCTGGAACTTCTTTTATTCCAAAACCAGCAATCCACGAATTCTCTTCCTTAACAACGATATCCACTGCAAGACCAATTATTACAGGTGGAGCTAAATCTAATATTTTATTAATTATGGAACTAAGAAAAGCAAAAAATAGTAACCTTCTTTCCTTAATCAGATTTAAATAAAGTCTAATTATTGGATTTTGATTATTCTCAGACCTCATAAAAATAATAATTAAATTTTTCTATTATGATTTAAATTTTCTTTAGTTTCTAATTTACATTTTGTTTTTGCATCTTGATGACTTGCAGTTTGCATAAATTCTTCGTAGTAACAATTACAAGTTTCATTCGCAATTTCTTCACTATATACCATTTCTGCTTTCATCATCTCCTCTTTGACACTATGAAGACAAAATAATTTTATGATAGAATTTTGTTTCGTTTGAGCTAAATAATAACTATTAAAGGAGTTGAATAGTATTATCAGATTCACAAAAATAAAGAAATTATATTTGCTAGCTTTCATTCTCTATAACTAGTTTCTGACTTTAATTTTTTTTAATTTATTTTTAGTTTCTCTATGCAGATCTCTGGGTAAATCTACCAAACTATAATCATTAAAAATCTGTATCTTACCAATGGATCTACCATTTATATTAGTTGAATTACAGATTGAGGATATAATATTTGCAACTCTAACTCCATCAAATTTACCAAAGTTAAATTTGTAGGTTTCAAAAGAGTCATTTTGATAATTATTTCTTCTATTTGAATTTCTCATACGATTATTACTATTTCTATTTGATCTATTTCGATCAGTATTATTTTGTTTATTAATCCAAGAATCATCGTCATTAACAAAAAATGATTTATTACCTATTACTAAATTAATAGCCGCCATTGCAATATTTGAGTCATCCATAGAGTATTTTTCTTTTAAATTATCTAGTACATCAATAATCAAAGCTTTATTTTCTTCATTTTCATCTTTAGCTAAAGAACTCTCATTAACATTATCTATAAGTTTTTCCATCCTTTTTTCATTTATTATTTTATTACTTGGTATATTAATTTCTTCAATCTTGGTTCTTGTTGAGTTTTCTAAGTTTCTTAGAAAATGTTTTTCTCTTTGATTAACAAATAAAATTGCTACTCCTGATCTGCCTGCCCTTCCAGTTCTTCCAATTCTATGAGTATATGTTTCCTTGTCAAAAGGAAAATCGTAATTTACAACAAGTTTTATCCTCTCAACATCTAATCCTCTAGCTGCGACATCAGTTGCAACAAGGATATTAATAAATCCTTTTTTTAATCTATCTACAGTATTTTCTCTTTGATTTTGAGGTATGTCTCCATTAAGTACTGCCACAGTATGACCTGAATTCTCTAAAGCTTCAGCTATTGAAGTAGTAAGTAGTTTTGTCCTAACAAAAATAATTACTCCCTCGTTATTAAGTTCTAGTATTCTTTTTAAAGCATCTAACTTATGATGCCTTTGTACATATAGAAATTTTTGCGAAATTAATTGAGTTTCTTTTTTAATACTTTTGATTAATATTTCAGCGGGATCATTTAGATATTTTTTTGCTATATTTCTTATCTCATGAGGCATTGTTGCTGAAAACAAAACCATCTGCTTATTTTCCGGAAGTTGATCTATTATCCATTCAATATCTTCAAGAAAACCCATATTTAACATTTCATCTGCCTCATCTAAAACAAGACAATTTATATCTTTAATTTTAAAAGTACCCTGCCTTATATGATCCATTATTCGGCCTGGTGTCCCAACTACTACGTCAACTTTTCTTTTTAATGCAGAAATTTGATTTCGATAGTCGGTACCACCATATATCGCAACAGTCTTAAAATTACTAGATTCAGAACTATAACTTTTAAAAGATTCTGCCACTTGAGTTGCTAATTCTCTTGTAGGAGTCATAACTAAAACCTTGGCATTTAATTCTTTATTATCTGTAAGTTTTTCTATTAATGGTAATGCGAAAGCTGCAGTCTTTCCTGTTCCAGTTTGTGCTTGGCCTAGTAAATCCCTGCCTAACATTAGTTCGGGAATTGCAGCTTTTTGGATAGGCGTTGGATTTTTATATCCTTTATTTTTTAACGAGTTTAAGATTGATTGATTAAACCCAAAATCAAGAAATCCATTCTCATTATCATCTCCTTTCGATACTTCCAATAGTTGAGATTCAATTTCTTTTTTGTTATCTAAGTTCTTAAACTCTAATTGGGAAGAATCTTCATTCTGAGATGTTTCCTGCTCACTACCAAGAGAGTTACTATCTTTTTTTAAAGCCATTTTAAATGCCTAATAATCTTCTGATTAGGCATTCAACAAATATCTAAATTGACTTAAATTGTTGATTAGCCTTACAGAGCCGAGTTATTAATCTAACATCTTGGGGTTAAGATATTACTAATTTCTCAAAAATAAAATTTAATTTAAATAATATATATTTAAAGACTTTTTCGCCCTTGTAACAGCAGTATAAAATAACCTTCTTTCAAAATTATCTCTGCAAAAGATATTTTGATTATCTTTTCTTTCTTTTACAGCATATTGATTTCTTCTATAATTTTGGGACCACAAAATGTTTACTTTTTCAGATTCACTTCCTTGAGATTTATGAATAGTAATGGCTATTGCTGGTACAACATTTTCTAAATTAGATGGATCAATTAATGCGACAATTTCTTCGTTATTTTCATTAAATTTTCTAAAAAGATATTTTCTTTTATTTTTTAAACCAATAAGTACTCCGATATCTCCATTTGACAATCCAAGTTCATTATTATTTTTTGTACACATGATCGGAACACCCTCTTTAAGAGTTTTAAGGTCATAGGGTTTTTTTTGACTAAAAACAATTTCATTCAAATATTCAACACTCCATATTCCGGAATTTTTTTCGCATAAAATCAAGTGACTTTGCAAATCCATAAATATCTTATCTACTAAATCTTTTTCATTAAGCAATAAATTATCAATACTCTCATCAAATATATATTTTTTTTTACTTAAATTTGAAGTTGAAATATTTAACTTTTTTAGATGACTTGTAATCGAAAATAATAGATCTTTTGGAATATCTTTTTCTCTACTCTTTGAAATAGTAATTTCTTTTGAATTATTATCTTTTTCTAATTTTTTTATCTTTTGATTAAGTAAAGAAAAATCATTATTAAATATTAAACTACTAATTAATGCTATATCTCCAATATTTCTATAAGTCTTTTCTAAATTTACTACACAAGATTTAATTGAACTATTATCTGAATATTCAAATAAATAATTCCATATAGAACAGTTATTTACTGGAGACAATTGATTTTTATCTCCAACTAAAATAATTTTACAGTCCTTTGCAAGCAAATTTAAAACTGATTCAATCAAATCGATATTAACCATTGACATTTCATCAATTATGAAAATATCAAGCTCTTTTAGTTTAAATTTCAACTTAAGAGATTTATTTTGAGAATTTAAAATCCATCTATGTAAAGTTTGAAATTCTATTTGGTCTAGAAATTTGCTAAAAGAAATATTTTTTTTATCATTAAGAGCTTCTTTCAAACGAGCTGTAGCTTTACCAGTCGGTGCAGACAAACCAATATTTAAAAAGTTTTCAATTTGAAGGAGTTCTAGTATTAACTTTATTATTAAAGTGGTTTTACCTGTACCTGGGCCTCCTTGAAGGAAAACCAAGTTCGAATATTTAAATATATTTTTAATTTGATCAATTTTATTATCATCTTTATAAATTATTGAGTTCATTATATTATCTTTATCTATTTTTTTTAGAAATGAATTAATAACTCTTTCAATCTTTTTTGACCATTTTGATAAGGATAATTTTCTTTTTACTAATACGAATGGAGAATTAAATGAACCAATCAAACCTATGTTTTTTAGAACATCTATATGTTTATTGGGCCAGCCATCTTCTAATAATTCAAATATTATTAAACTATTATCAACATCAATAATAGTTTCACCATTTTTTTCAAACTCTAATAAAATTCTTATTACATCTTTTACGAAATTTCCATATTTTTTTTCACTAAATTTGAAAATACCTAAGATTAAATTAAATATATGATCGTATTGGAACTTTTCAATATCTGTACTAGTTTTAGTCATTCTAAAAAAGGTTATCTAAATAATTAATTCTTTTTAAAGGTGCTTTGCTAATAAAAATACCTGGAGATATATCTTCAGACTTAGATTTTTCAAATAATTCAAAATCTGGTAATCCCTTTAAAAACAAATAAATATATCCTCCTAGATGTTTATGTGGTTGGTAATTTTTAAGTCGCCACTTTAATAATCTATGCAATGCTAATAAATAAAGATGAGATTGCAATGGATAATGATGTTTAATCATTTCATTTCTCATGTTTTCATAGTTATAATTTCTTGGTAAACAATCACTATTATCACTACCAGAAATCAAATTACTTTTCCAATCAATTACCCACCATTTACTATCTTCTAATTTATTTCCTACAGGGAAAACACAATCAATACATCCTGAATGAAAGCCTTTATTCATAATTTGAAGATCATTTATTTTTTTTGCATATTCCTCACCAAATTCATATTCCTGATCTAAAAAAAAACAATTTGATATATCATTAGAATTAATATTTCTACCTTCATAAGATAGGGTTAAATCATATTTGAGTTCCTTAATTAAGTATTCATTTGGAATATCAACTAGTTTCTTATTCTGTAATTCTCTTCCTAAAGATATATTTATTATTCTTAAAATCGCATCTTTTACTTTAAAAGCCAAAGAAGTATCAATTTGATGAAAGTTCAATTCCTCAATAATTAAATCAATTAATTCTTGATTATTATCGTTTCTAAATTCAAATCTTTCTATTATTTTGTGCAGGCAAGTTCCAGCAATAGTTCCTTTTGGAAATTGACTTAAGGGATTTGGATAAGAAAAATAATTAGGATAATACTTTGAATTCTTAAAATTAGAATCTTTGATTATTGATATATTATCTTCATAATCCTTATATTGATTAATGACTGCATCAATATTTTTATCTTTACGAATCCAAGACGAATAACTTGAATAAGAAATAAATTGATCAGAATTAAATAGATTAGATATTTTTTTATTAACGTTATCGATTTTCCAAAGATTGTTAAGCAATCGTTTAGTTTGGAACTTAGAAAAAATTTCTTTTATTTTCTCTTTTTCTATCCTGACTTTAAAAGTAGACTTATAAATATTGATATTATCCAAATTATTAAACAAATCATTATTTAAAATATTATTAGTATCCTCTAAATCATTAAAAACAATAAGTTTATATTTGCTCCTTGTAAGTGCTACATAAATTAACCTCTCACTTTCCTTAAATAAATCTTCTTCTTCTATTAATTTAAATTTTTCAACCTTCGCGTAACTATTAGAAATATTAACGTATATATTTCTATCAATATTTGATTTCCAAAGAGGTCCTTTAATTTTATTTGACTTATTTGAAATAATTGAAAGATATGGACATAGGACTATTTCAAATTCGAGGCCCTTACTACTATGAACTGTAGAAAGATTTATTCCATTTTGAAGATTATAATCTTTCGTCAAAAAATCTTCTCCAGTAGAAATTCTTAAAATATGATCTAACTGATTTTTATACCAGTTCAAGACTATATTGAGATCAAAATCATTATTTATTAATTCTATTTCAACAATTTCTGAAAGTTGAAATAAATTTGAATTTAAATCTGAATCTTGAATAATTGAGGATGACTTGTAATTTATAAGTAGCTCATTAACAATGTTTAAAAAACCTTTTTCTCTTAGTTCTTGGGACCAAGTAACGCATTTATTAATTAAAATTTCTAGATTATTACTAATTCCATGATCAAGTAAATCTTCTAATTTTATTTCTATAAACTTTGAAGTAGCAAGCAAAGTTATATTTTTTAAAGACCTCGGATTTAATAAACATTCAATTAATAAAAATATTAGAGAACTTGCTTCTGTATCAAAAATATTTTGTTTATTTTGAATTTTGCATGGGAGGTTAAACTGATTTAATTTTTTTTTAAAATCTAAGCATTGCGAATTATTTAATGTAAGAATCGCAATTTTATTAATATCAATTTCTTTATTATTTAAAATAAAGTTAACTATGTAATGAGTTACAAGATCCTCTATATCAGTCTCTTTTTTTGAAAATTCTACAATTTCAAATACTTCCTTAAATTTAAATTCAGGATTAATATTTTCATTAATTCTTGAAGTTAATTTACTATAGTTTAGTTTTGATTGTTTAAGTCCATTCTTATAAAGTTTATTAAGAACATCGATTAACTTTTTTGAGGATCTATAGTTATCTGTAAGACTAAAAACTTCAATTGCATTAGATCTTGCATCTAAATAAGTTTCAATATCTCCACCTCTAAATTTGTAAATCGCTTGTTTTGGATCACCTACGCAAAGTAAAAAATGATTTTTTGTATTAAAGAACTTTTTTATTAAATTCCATTGATTAATATCTGTATCTTGGAACTCATCAACTAAGACACATTTAAATCTTTTTTGAATTTTAGATAGAGTATTACTATTACTAATTTCCGAATCTAGAAATGTATTTTCTACAGTCTTTATAAGATCATTGAAGTTGAAAATAGAAAAACTTTTCTTTAATTTAATTAATTTTATATAAGCTAATTGAGTAAATATTCTTACAAATTCAGTAAAAAAACCTTCTTTTATTTTGTAAATTTTATCTTGTAATAAATTAAATTTAGTAAAATCTAATTTTAGATTATGTTTATTAACTTCTTTAGATATATTTTCAATGTAAAAATATTTAGATAAAAGATCATCCTTAGAAATATCATATATAAAATCAATATCATTTTTAGAATTAAACTTTTTGTTAATCTCTTCAATCCAACAATTTATTTGATTAAACTTATCATTTCTTGGTTTTGCAGCATATATTTGACTTTTTCCACCACTCTTCTTAATTAATTTTCCCAACTCTATAAGTTGTAAAAATAATTCCTTACCTTTTTTATTCCATTCAAAACAAAACTCATTCCAATTTAAATAAAAAAATTCATAAAAATAATTATTTAAATCAATAATCTTATATTTATTATTTATTTGGAATTTACAGATATTTTCTTGATCTATATTTTTTAAAATTTCTACAAAAAATGACTTATTGATCCTACTTCCAAATCTAGAACTTATTTTTTTTTGGTTAACTGCTGAAATAATCTCATGATTAAGATTCAGAAAATCATCAATCCACAAATTATCTATTACATCTTTATAAAAATTATCAATATTATTCTCAATATATGGGTCTTGAGTTACACCTATTTCAATACTATATTCATCAATAATATTATTACAAAAAGAATGAAACGTAGTTACTTTTAACTTATAGAATTGATTTATAAAATTATCAATTTCGAAAATTATTTTTTTCTTAGATTTATCTTTATCCTTAAAATTTAGATACCAATCCTTAAGAGTATTATCTATTTTAATTTCATTATGACCTTGCAAATATAATTTTAAATTATGAAATCTCGAGAGTATTTTATCTCTTAATTCAGAACAAGTATTTTTTGTAAAACTTAGCAAGAGTATCTCATCTGGTTTAACTTTTTTCTCCAAAACATTTCTTAAAACTATGTGAGCCAAAGTAAAACTTTTACCAGTTCCTGCACTTGCTTCTACTAATTTAAACTTATTATCTAATTTAATTTGATTGATATCCATTACTTTATTAAATTAAACTTTGACCTCATTTTTATAAAGCAAGTAATTCTTAAATTTATTCATTAAATATTTCTCTTCCAAGGCAATCTTAAATTTAATTATTAAAGCTAAACTTATTGTCAAAATTAAATAATAAATTGATAATTTTATTATAAAAACTCCAATGGAAATAAATATTAAAGAATAGTACATAGGATGACGCGTAAATCTATAAATACCTGTAGTAACTAGATTGCTATTGTTTATAGGTCTTGGAAAAGGGGATAAATTTCTACCTAAGTCTTTAATTGAAACTAACATTATTATGAAAGCGATTATGATAATTAAAATACCCAGAAGATAAGAAAAAGGACTCGCTTGAATTATTTGTTTTTGTGGAAGAAATTCCCATTGAAAAAAATGAAGACTAATAATAAAGAACTGTAAAAAAACAAGCATTAGATCGTAAGCAGCTTTAAAAAAAATTTTCAAATGAAATTTAGACATTTTTTATTTCTTTAATGCTTTAATTAGTGGACCATATAATCTATATGATAATTGATCAAAATTATTATTTCCAAGAAAGAAATCTGGTTCTTGTTCATTTCCAAAACACATTTTCATTTCGATATTATCTCTTTCTCCTTTAGAAAAATTTTTATTACCAATCCATTTATCTATAAACGCTTTTTTTTCATTTTTTGATTTTATTTTTGCTTCTACATATTTATAAGCACTTTCTGGAGGAAGAGGTAAACATTTTTCAGAATAATTTTTAAAAATATTTATGTACTCCTCCAAAATTAGATTTGATTCAGTTGCTCCGGGTGATTGAATAATTTGTGATTTGTAGTTATTTTCTGTTCTAAAAATTACTTTAGTCCTTTTTATATTTCTCTTTAAAGAAGAAATAAAGAGTAATTTTATCCAAGCCTCAGTCAAACGACTTAAACTTAACTTCGCATTAATTAATTCAATTACGGTGTCCTCAGCGATTAAATATTCCTCTTTATTCGCATTGAACTTAACATAGATTTTATTAATATTATTATGTTGACTCAAACTTGCAGATAGACTGCTTAATAAGTCTTTGATTTCTTTTTCTTTTGTAAAAATACTATTTTTGGGCATAATAATACCATTTTCAGCCAATTGATCATTAATATTTAATTCATTTAAATCATCAATAATATTATGATTATCAATCTCTACTTGCTGAATTATTTTTGTAATTAGCTGAGACTTTTGCAGATTGCTTACATTCTCCTCGTCTGGATGATGAATAAATATTTCCTTAGGAGAAATATTGTTTTTATTAAGCCAATATTTTTGGGGAGTCTTGAACCAATAAATCAATTCTGATAATTTATAATTTTTAATATCAAATTTTTTTTCATTCCAATTTATATCTTCTATTAAAGAATAATTACTTTGAAGAAACTTAGATTTATCAAAATCAATTATTTCATTTTTATTAAAATGAGAATATTTAATTATTAGTTTTCTTTGGCTTTGGTTTAAGAAACTATCAAAAAAGGAAATTAACTCTTTTATAGGAAAAGAAACATCTAATTTTTTGTTGTCCTTATCATTTTTTATCCAAGTAACTATAAATTTATCTCTGCAAGCAATTAACAACTCAAGAAATGCATATTTCTCTCTTTCAAAAACAGATGGATCACCCAATTGATATTTGTTTTTTAATAAATTAATATTTTCACTCTTTGGTAATTTTGGATAATTAACACTATTCATGTCTATTAGGAAGATAACCTTATGTGGAATATGCCTTGAATTCTCAATATCACTTACTAGGATCTTGTTGGCTCGTGATTTTCTTTGATATTTAACTTTATTTATGCAAGAAATTAATATTTCTCTAAAAACTTTTAACAAGATCGTATCATCAGGTATTAAAGGTATTGCGTGATTATCAAGAATTCTATTTATTTCACTTATTTCTAAATTGAAATTTGCATTAGAATCAGCAATACTTTTTAATATAAACTTTATCTTTTCAACCCAATTCGAGTAAGAAAAAGATCCCCTTATCAAATTAATATATTTTTTTAAATCAATTAATATTTTAACCCATTTATTCAAATCCAAACTTATATTTTTATAGCTAAATGGTTTTAAATTAAAAGTACTTAAATTTAATTCTGTGTCATAAATTAAGCCTAAAGTAATTCTATTTATACACCAATCTAGAGTATTTTTCTCTTCACCTAATCTTTCTTTTTCATCTAATCCCCAATGAAACCCTGCTTGGGTAAGTAAGAAAATAATTTCATCCTTCTCAGTAATATTAAAATCAAAAATGGTCTGAGTTACTTTTTTCGAAAGAATAAAATCTATTTTTTCAAGTGTAATTTTTTCACTTGCTATTTCAGTGATATCAATTAGAAATTCATAAATGCATGAAGAGTCATGATTATCCTCATCAATAAAAAAATAAGGTATCTTTTCACCATTAATTAACTCATTATTAAAGATGTACCTTAGATAAGGTTTAATTAAATTAGTTTGAGGAGATAAAACAGCAATATCACTATATTTAATATTCTCGCAAGAATTTATTATTTCTATAATTTTATTTCTTAAATATTCAAATTGACTATTCTGATTAAAATGCTCACAAAGTAATATTGAATCATCCCTTTCACTTACTATAAAATCAACGCTATTATTATCAACTAGTCTTTTTTGTATTTGATTAAGAAGAGGAATATCTTTCTTATTATGAACATTAGTTGTTGGATCTAGATAAATGAGATTATTTTTTAAATTTATACCTTCTGTATAAATATTTTCATCAATTAATTTCTGAAAGTTTGCTCCAAATTTACCAAATATTTTCTCTATATTTATATTATTTATATTATTTAAATTGAATTTACTTTCATTATCATCAAATTCCAATTCACCTTCAAGACAATTTATTCTATTCCATAAATCTTCTCCAGGAGATAATAAATACAAATTTACCTTAATAAATTTTGAAAGTTCTGAATAAAAATTAATATGTAGTTTAGATAAGTTATTATCTGAAAATATATAAATTTGATTTGGTACTTGAAATTTAAATTTTTTAATTTTTCTTAAATTCTTTATTACTTCAATCATGTATAAACATGATGGCTTTTCAGATATCTTTTCCTCTAATAATTTATATAAAATAGGTTGCCAAAGTTGATCTGAGTTTAAATTCTTAAATAGATTAGATGAATTAATTTCATATCTATTCCATTGAGAAATCATTTCAGGTCTAAAAATCAGATAATCAATAAAATTATTCGTGATCTTTTTTGTCAGATTGTATATGTCTCCATCAATTGTCTTTTTATTATCTAAATATTTATTAATCCAATTTCTAAGCGGAAATGATTCTTTAAAGCTATTTAATTCTTCCAAGGAATCAATAATGCCCCATTTAATTGACTCGAAATTCCATGCGCTCATATCAATTGTAGGAAAAAAATTTGTCAATAAAGATTCGGTATAGGTTGATATTGTCTTTAATTCATAAAGAGCACTTATTTTGTTCTTTATAGTTATTTGTTCACGTAACCAATTCCCCAAAAAATAATTGGGGACTACTATTTCTAATTTCTCATTTATAGCCGGAGGACATATTTTTAATTCCTCTGCCAACAGCTCACTAATTACTTCAATTTTATTTGACTTATAAAGATTGAGCAATTTACTAGATGGTTATATTACTCAACTTTAAATGGATCAATTATTTCTGCATTAGGACATTCGAATTCCCCCACAGCAACAAACTCTAAACGAAGCTTTAAGAAAGTTATAAATTTTTTATCAGTCGATAAAACAACTGCTGGGGTAGATGGAATTTTTGCTTTTAGATCAGCAAATTGGGTGGTTTGTAAAAATGATGGATTTTTTAAGAGCCAAAAATCTATTTCTTTATTATTTTCTTTATAGTTCCTCATCCTTTCTTTCAAAATCTCATCAAGTGGTTCTTCAACTGTTAAAAACTTTTCACTTGCCGCAACGAAAAAGTATGTTGTCATTTTGAAATTTAATTTGATGTGATAAGGGACTTCATTTCACGTACAGACTTTTCTAATCCTATCGCTAAAGCCCTTGCAACAATACTATGACCAATGTTTAACTCGTTCATATTGTTAATTGATGCAATTTTTTTAACATTATTGTAGTTCAGGCCATGACCAGCATTAACAACTAATCCAAGGTCATTTGCTAAATGTGTAGACTCTATAATCCTATGTAGCTCTTTATATTGTTCAGATCCCGATAGTTCAGCATATTTTCCAGTATGTAATTCTATAAAATCAAAGCCTATTTCTTTGGAATAATTTATCTGTTCACCAAGTGGATCAATAAATGCGCTTACTTCTATATTTGAATCCTTTAAATTCCCAACAGCCTTCTTAAGGTAATGCACATTACTTTTTAAATCCAACCCGCCTTCAGTAGTAACTTCCTCTCTTTTCTCGGGTACAAGCGTTACATAATCGGGAAGAATTTTTTTGGCAATTTCTAACATTTCTTCTGTAGCAGCCATCTCTAAATTGAGTTTTGTTTTTATAGTCTCTTTCAGAAGAAATACGTCCCTATCTTGTATATGTCTTCTATCTTCTCTTAGATGCACTGTTATGGAATCTGCCCCTCCTAATTCAGCCAAAAAAGCAAATTGCACAGGGTCAGGCTCGACAGTTTTCCTTGCTTGCCTTACATTTGCAATATGATCAATGTTTACTCCTAAAGTAGCCATAATTTTGAAAATCTTAGTTTCTAGACAATCTAGTAACCGCCCAATAATAGCTAATAAAAAAAGGCAAACACTTAAATTATTAATATATAGTAAATAGAACTTGAAGAAGAATTCCTTAAATATTTGGCATAAAATCAACCCTGTATTGGGATTTATTGCAATGTTCGTTACTCAGGACGTTGTTTTGAGATTCTTTTTTAGAAAAAAGAAAATATTAAAAAATGGTTTTTCGATTCCCATAAATTCCTCTATCATTTTGGCTCCAACCCACAGATCAAGATGGGACGGCTTAATACTCACAATGGCAATGGGTAGAAGGGTAACAAAAAAGGATTGTAGATTTATGGTTACTAAATCCGAAATGAGAGGAATACAAGGTTGGTTTTTAAAAAGACTTGGATGTTTTTCAATTAATCAATTATCGCCCTCTCTCTCAGCTTTAAGATATGCGATTAATCTTATAGAAAAAGGAGAACAACTAGTTGTTTTCCCCGAAGGAAAGATTAATAAATATGGAAAAAAATTAGTTCTTAAAGAAGGACTATATAGATTAGCTAGATTAGCTACCAAAAAAAAGACCTCTATTACTATAATTCCAATTGGAATTGCTTACAGCAAAATACCTCCGAACTTTAGGGGCGAATTTTGTTTATCCTTTGGAAAACCAATACCAATTAATGATTACCCAAACTTTACAATCAAGGACTTTAATATACTTCTACATCAAAAAATGACTAAAGAGGAAGAAAAAGCATTAAAAAATGTAGGTAGATGAATCTGCAATAAGTTACTATGAATTTTAATTATTGAAAAAGAAAATGAAATTCTTAAAATTAATGCCAATTTTATTTATATTTTTTGGAAATGTTCCTTACAAAAATGAAGTTCATGCAGAAATAAAGAATCCAGAAGAATTCAGAGTCCTATCAGATGAAAGTAAAAAGCTTTCCATCTTAAACGTTGAATATTTGATAAAAGAAGGTGATAAATATATTAAAAACGGGGATTTTGAAAAAGCTAAGGATTTTTATTTAGACGCTAGAAAATTAGCAAAGCAACTTGCCTCTTTTTATTCTGATCTAAATTCATCGTTCAAAGGAATTGATGCGAGAATACCAAATGAAATGCAAAGAAAAGGTAAGAAAACATTACAAATTTTGGCAGAATCAAATGAGCGATTAGCTTCTTTGTACATAAAAACTGAAAAGCCTGAGGTCGCAGTACCCTTACTTGTTGAAACAATTAGAATAATGTCACCTAATAGCTCTGAAGGTAAAGAAGCTTATGAAAGATTGATCCAACTAGGATTTGTTGAGACAAAATACAAAGGTTGATTAAAATTTACTATGATTACGAAAACAGAAGTTATTAAATTAATCACTAAAAAAATCCCAAGTTCCCAAGTTTTTGTTGAAAACCTTAAGGGAAATGATCATTTGCAAGTAACTGTAATTGCATCTGAATTCGATGGATTATCATTAGTTAAACAACACCAGCTAGTATATTCGGCTTTGAAAGAAGAATTGGCTTCAGAGGCTATCCATGCACTGGCGTTAAAAACAGAAACTCCAAATTAAATTATGGACAACGTAACAAAAGATAAAATACAAAAACTGATTGAATCTAATCCAGTGATGGTTTTCATGAAAGGGACAAAATTAATGCCTCAATGCGGTTTCTCCAATAATGTAGTTCAAATACTAAATTCTTTAGGAGTAGAATTTGGGACATTTGATGTTTTAAGTGATTTCGCTATTAGAGAAGGTATCAAAGAATATTCAGATTGGCCAACAATTCCCCAAGTTTACTTAAAAGGAGAATTTCTTGGTGGATCAGATATTCTTATTGAGATGTACAACTCTGGATCACTTAAAGAAAAAATAGAAATTGAATTAGCGTCTTAAGACAATTAGTGAGTATAAATACTGTATTGGTTAATAAAAATTAATATTTTAAATCCTTTTTTTATCAAAAAAACCTTTATTTCCATCTCCATCTGGATCAATAAAACTTGACGGATCTAAAATCCATCTTTCAATTAATCTTTCTAATTTCTCTTGATCCTTTTGCTCTAAACTACTGCAATTCCTCAATGCTTGGAGATAACCATCACTATATAATTTAAGATCAGATGGCGTATGAAAACGAGTAACTAAGTCCTGGCAACTATCGCAAATTGACTGAAAGTGACGAATTGCTTTGGGGTTTTCAAATGATGTCATAATTCGATAAATTCTGATTTTTATTTTGCATTTGTTATACCTTATTAAGAACGATCAAAAATTGCCTGGCCAAACAGTAATTAAGAATGCAATCAACTGAGCAAATCTTAGCTTCAACTCCTGGCAGTTCACAATTGCCTTCGAGCTCTCAAACCCCCTCAAGAGTTCTAGTTGTTGAACCTCACCCCACACTTAGAACAGTACTCGTGCAAAGGCTTCGCCAAGATGGCCATTTAGCTGCAGCAGTAGGTACAGCTGCAGAAGCTATTGACTTATGCAGAGAACAATCACCTGACTTATTAGTTAGCGCAGAAATCCTCGAGCAGAATACTGCAATGAGACTAGCTCAACAACTGGGGTCTTCAGTCATAGTCTTAACAGCAAGATCAGGCGTTGAAGCATTAGTAAATCTATTAGATGAAGGGGCAGATGATGTTCTCAGAAAACCTTTTGGACTTGAAGAGCTTGCAGCACGATGCAGAACACTCCTAAAAAGGGGAAGGATAGGATTACAAGAAAAAGTTGAGGTTGGACCTTTAGAAGTTCACCTTCTTTTAAGACAAGTTACTCTAAGCGAGAAGCCCGTAGAATTAAGCCCTAGGGAGTTTGCACTGCTTTGCGCTCTTTTGATGCCACCAGGAATGGTAAGAAGTCGTCAAGAGCTCTTAAGGATGGCCTGGCCGCCCTTTAGTGGTGGCCCTAGGTCTGTTGATACTCAAGTATTAACTTTGCGGAGAAAATTAGAGCAGGCTGGATTGGGAGAAGGTGGAGGAATAACCACTGTTAGACAACAAGGTTATAGATTCAGTATCGATAATATTTAATTTAGAAAAGAAAAAAGTTCACCAATAATCATTAAAACTGATATGAATGTCAGTAATTTATATGTCCATAGAGGTGATATGTAAGATATTTCATTGATAGATATCCCAGTATTACTGGAAACAATTAATAAAAATTTTTCAAAGTTTTCCACTCTTTGTGGGACAAGAAAATTTTCACCTTGAAAAGTATTAAAGTAATAAACTTTACTACCCTGGCTGGTTGGCAAAGATTTGATTAATTTAATATCTTTCCAAGAAATCTCCCAATTTTTTTTTCCTAAGAATTTAGAAATAAAGCTAGTTTTATATGAGATTTTATTACTGCAAGTTTCTACATAATCACTAGTGATATTGATTATCAAATAAAGTCCTAAGGCAAAAACTATAATAGAGGGGATTCTTAATTTTCCGATTGAAATAAACGGTAAAGGAATTGTGAGCGCTAAATAAAGAGAAATTAACGAACTTTTCACAAAAAAAAGAGTTTTAAATTTTTCTATCATTTCAGAAGGATCCTTTTAATCGGGCAATTTAAAACTGTTTATGTTTAACTTTGCACCTATTTTGTGAGCGCATGCGTATCCACTAAAAGCAACTGCATTTAAGCCTTGGCCAGGGAAGCATGAATCCCCTACACAATAAAGGTTTTGAATTTTTGTAGTGTTGAAAGGCATTGGCAAAAGTCCAAGCAACTTTTTACTGGGAATTGGCCCATAACTACCTTCATATCTTCCAAGAAACTTTTTATGAGTTTTGGGAGTACCAATTTCTTTGTGATCAATATTATGTTCAAGATTAGGAAGAATAGTTGATATTTTTTCAACAAGAAAAGAAAAATATTTTTCTTTCTTTTGCAAATATTCTTTCCTTGATAGGCCTTCCCATTCACTCATCGATGAAGGAGTAAATGCATGTACTATATGTTTACCTTCTGGAGCCAAAGACGGGTCAAGCAAAGTTGGTATAGAAACAAAAATAACTCCCTTTTCGCTTTCTAATTCATCCCAATTTTCAACGATTATATGATGACAATTAAAATTATCGGATATTAGATTTTTTTCTACTCCAAGGTGAATCGAAACAAAAGAAGGTGAGGGTTTATAAGTTTCTGACCACTTATATTCACTTTTTGGCACGTTTTTACTAGAAATTAATCCTTTAGTATTATTTTTTAATCCAAATGTATCCCATCTAGTGGAGTTGGATACAATAATATTTGAATGTATCTCTTCCCCATTTGAGAGCTTAACTCCTACCGCTTTCTCATCCTTTAAGAGGATTTCAGTCACATTTGCTTTATATCTAACTTTTCCTCCTAATTTTTCAATACCAGAAACAAACTTCTCTGCTATCGTTCCAACTCCCCCTTTTGGATAATTTATTCCACCAGCATGCCTATCTGTAAATACCATTCCCGCGTTAATCATAGGGGTTTTTACAGCTGGCATTACAGACCAACAAAAACATTCAATATCGATAAATTTTAAAAGTTCAGGATCTTTTATAAACTTTCTCGCAACATCTCCTGCATTTGCAGGTAACCATCTAGCTAACCCTAAACAAGATAATGGAGATTTAAAGAAAACTTTAAAAAGATAACTTGGATCCTCTATTGACAAAAGAGGCATTGAATCTAAACATTTAAATACACTTTTACAAGTATCATAGAATTTCTTGATACCTTTTTTTTCCTTGGGGAAACTAGCTGATAATTTGCTTATAAATTGTTCATAATTTTTATCTACAGAAATATTAAAGTTATGTGGTAAGTGATATTCCAGTTGAACAGGATCGGGAATAGTTTCGCATTTTTCATTCACATCGTTCAAAGCACGAGTTAATAAATTGGTATAACCTTTCTCTCCAAATCCAAAAATCATTGAAGCCCCTACGTCAAAGGTATAGCCTTTTCTCTTAAAAGAGCCTCCACTCCCGCCTGGAATAATATATTTTTCAAGAACTAATACTTGAGCTCCTTTCGCCGCCAATTGTGAAGCAGTTACTAATCCTCCTATTCCTGAGCCAATAATAATTGCATCGAAGTTTTCCTTATTTAATTCCATTTTTTGGATCTTTGATAATTAATCTTAGTAAATTTTGCTGAGTAAGTGGTCTTTATCAAAACAAGAATCTAGTTTATTTTTAAAATGATTCAAGGCTTCTGTAGATCTTTCTTGATAAGCTTTGTACCTTAATCTTTTATCTTTTATTCTTTTAGTTAGTTCTGGAACTAAACCAAATGAAGCCGGCATTGGCTGGAATTTATTCTTTTTCTGATTAGATAATATTTGATTTTTGTTACTGATAAAATTCATTAGGGAACCAATCATTGATTGATCAGGAAAACTTACTGGTTTTTTACCCTTTACTAATAAGGATGCATTTATTCCTGCAAGCAAGCCCCCTGCTACTGCTGCTGCATAACCTTCCGTCCCCGTTATTTGACCCGCAGCAAAAAGATTTTCCCTTTTCATAAATTGCAATGTCGGTAAAAGTAATTTTGGAGATTCCAGAAAAGTATTTCTATGCATTACTCCAAAGCGGACAAACTCTGCTTTTTCCAAACCAGGAATCATCCTAAATATTCTTTTTTGCTCAGACCATTTGAGGTTAGTTTGAAAACCTACCATATTTAGTAATTTCCCTTCTAAATCTTCTTTCCTTAATTGGACAACTGCATGAGGTCGCTTTTTCAATCTATTTTCTCTATCAAATAAATCTCCCCATTTTGGATTCCACAACCCAATAGATTTCAATGGTCCATATCTCATTGTATCGACACCTCTTCTAGCAATTTCTTCTATTGGTAAGCAAGCTTCAAAGAAATTAGCTGATTCTTTCTCAAAGTCTTTTAAATTAGCTTGCTCTCCTTCTATTAGTTCATTTCTGAAATGGATGTATTCATTTTTATCCATAGGACAATTGAGATATGCTGGATCTCCTTTGTCGTACCTACTAGCTTTAAATACAATCTCTTGATCAATAGTATCTCCATAAATAATAGGACTAGCAGCGTCAAAAAAATGACACGCATCAATACCGGTAAAAGCTCGAATTTTATAAGACAATTCATCTGACGTTAATGGACCAGTTGCGAGGATCGTTATATTTTCTTTGATTGGGAGATCCAATTGTTCAAATCTCTTAATTTCAATTAATGGGTGATTAGATAAAGCTTCAGTTAAAGCAATACTAAATTTAGATCTGTCAACAGCTAAAGCGCCCCCGGCTGGTACAGCAAATTTATCTGCTGTTTGAACTACCAATGATTTAAAGATTCTAAGTTCTTTCTGCAATAAACCTGAGGCTCTATCAGGACTTAAAGCTCCAAAACTATTACTACAAACCAATTCTCCAAATTCACCCGTATGATGAGCTGGAGTTGATTTAATAGGTCTCATTTCAACTAATTTAACTCGTACGCCAGAATTAGCCACCTGCCAAGCAGCTTCAGATCCTGCAAGACCAGCTCCAATAATTATTACTTCTTTATCTATCAAACTTGATTAATCCTTGCCCAAAAAGTCTCTATTGAATTGCTCTCTAGCTGGTTTTTGTATATTGAATATAACCCAAGCTAAAGCAGCAATAATTGGTGCGAAAACTACGATTGTTCTGAGCATTTTAGAAATCCTTTTGTTTATTAGATTATTTTAACTTTTAACCGTAAATTTAGAGAGAAATTTTAATTTTTTATTTCATAAGTTAAGAATTGTTTTTCTATTGTTCAACTTGAGATAAAAAGTTGTTTTTTTTACCTTAAAAAGGGATAATTTCATATGTACTCGATTTTACAAAATGGGTCGCTAGCTCAGCGGTAGAGCATCCGGCTTTTAACCGGCTGGTCCTGAGTTCGAATCTCAGGCGACCCACATTTTATAATTGAGTTCATCTTCTTAATAGTGAAAGACGATAAATCCCAAATTCAAAATTTACCTTCTTAAAGGTATAGCTATATCTAATTTATGGTTCTGTGTTTAATTTCAGGCAAATTTATTGCTAGATAAACTAGGAATACCATTAGGGGCTCAAAACACAAAAAGTTTAAATCTAATTAAGTTGTGGAGAATAATATCTAATTTTATATAAAAATTCAATTAACCTGCTATGAATCATCCGAAATTTCTTCTTTCAATGATTACCCAACTACAAGGAAGAATATTACTTAATACATTTTTGTAGCAATACTGTAAAAATTAGGTATTATTTCTACTAAATAATGAAATTTCGCAAAATAACTAAAAATTACTTTACAAAGCTTCATAATCTCTGTTACAATAATACACATACAATCTTATTTTAATCATGACACCTGAAGCAGAACGTTTTAACGGTTGGGCAGCAATGTTGGGTTTTGTTGCTGCAGTAGGCGCATACGTAACTACTGGCCAAATCATCCCTGGTTGGTTCTAAATTCTTTTCATACAGAATTTAAAATTTAAGTATTAGCATCAATCTTTTGATGCAAATAAAAAAATTCCTCAAGACCTTTCAAATTGACGTTTAACGTTCCAATTTAGAATTTCTTGAGGATGTTTTTTTTGATCCTTTACTTTAATAGTTAAATTCATCATCAAAATTTATAGTTATTATTTGAAATAATTAACGGAATACATGCCTAGCTACGTTTTCAGTAATAATAAATTAATATTTATTTGACTTATAAAAGCAACCTAAATAATCAATTTATAATCTTTCACAATTTAAGATTTCTTTTTATCTATATTATCCAAACATGTAGAACATAATAAGTGACCTTTTTTTATCCAAAATGTTTTTGTTGATCTCTCTATATCCTTTCGACATATTAAACATTTAAAAATTGGAGACATTCAAATCATCATTAAGAATAAAGTTTTACTTCTAAATATTAAATTAGAAGTGTACTCAAACACATAATAATAAAAATTAATTTATGGAGCATTTCTATTTAAGATCTTTTTGTTTTCAATATTAAAAAAATAATTTTAGAAATTTGCTCAAAAAAAGACCTGCCGTTA
>JFLG01000078.1 GCA_000634735.1 Prochlorococcus sp. scB241_528N17
AAGAAAAAGAAGAAAAACTAGACGCGCTTGTTTTTTTAAAGAATCAAATATTGACAGAAGCTAGGGAATTACTATGAACGGAAGACTAGACAAGGTTGCTATGACCAATAAACTAATGCAACTCAAGAGAGAACTGCACTACAAATGTGCGATTGGTGAAAAGGGGAAATGGGAATGTATAGGAGCAAACGATTATCTCAACAGAGTGTTTGATGCATTAGATGAATTTTGGCAGTAAATACTAAACAAAAAAAAAGAATAGATATAGCGACTTTTTGGGCTACTAAAAGAATTTCTGTTATGGATATTCTAGAAAGATATGAAGACAGTTATGCAATCGCAGAAGAATTTAGAGAGTGGATACTGCATATAGGAGAAAAGAATGAAAATTTAAGAGATTCTTTTTTAAATTTACCAAAGGAATTAAAAGAATTATTAGACCAAAAAGTCAACGATTAAATGAAACGCTTAGCTTTATTTATTGTTTTCCCACTTATATTTGGTTTCGGAAACGATAAAGCAAGATTATGCGAAGACCTTAAATTTGCAATAAATAAATCAAAAAATGATTATCAGCAAAAAATATCATTTGCAAAACAAAGCAAAGAATTTGCTAATGATAAAATTACCAAAATTTATGCAATAGAGACAAAATGGGAGGATCTTTTTGATAGTCCTTATGAAATAGAAAGTTTATGTAATGAATATTTCTTAATAAAAGAATTTAATATTGATTTATCTAGTGAATGTTATTTGTTTGAAACTATCTTAAAAAGTGGAAATTATAGTGATGAAGATTTTGATTTTATGCCCAAAGAAAGAAGACAAAATGCTCAAGCTCTTATAGAAGAATTTAAAGCCAAATATGATCAAATTAATAAACAAGCAAAAGAAGATTATTTATCAGAACAAAAAGAAATGCAGAAAATATATCGAAAGAAAAAATGCGATTAAGTCACTTATGGTTTTTAAATGAAACGCTTGATATTACCTCGACCCAAAGACTAAATTAATGGAATTTTTAAATGAGCTTTAGCAAAATCATTATGACCCATACCATGCAATTCTTGGTATAGGTGGAATAATATTATTGTTGGTAATTTACAATAGATTACTCAATAAATATCATTAATCACAAACCATCGTAGATTAAGCAGCATCAGATATATTGTTATTCGTATCTTCAATCTTTTCAATCTCTTTAATCATTTCCTCTAGCCATAAAGTATTATCTTCTGATCTCTTTTTAAAATAAGAAATCTTAGGTTGATTGATTTCTAATGTCTCATAATCTCCACTCATAAAATTTTCCTAAATTTATAACCACTTAAATTTTAGTTAGTTTATTTATTAGTTTTACTAAGGGGAAAATAAGAAAAAATTAATTTATGGTTAATATGAACTAAGACAAATTAAATATTATTTATAAAAATATCGGAAACACTTAATTTACCTAATGCTAACCACCAGTACAGAAACGAACCGCATCAGCTGTTGGCGAACCAGTCGCTTTCATTTCTTCAACACATTCATTAAAGAACTTTGATTCTTTTTTTAATGAGCAAAAGCTTAGTGCAATAGCTACTAAGGCAACAGCTGATACAACTGCTGATCCTTGTTGTATCACTCCGTAAGCAAGCATAGCTTTATTCTTTTTAAAATCTTTTTTTGTATCTTTCTTTTTATCAGACATTTTTTTTGAAATTCTTAGCTTATTATATTCAACTAAATAAATAGACTCCACATAAAGAAAAGGTGAGTTATAAAGTTAAATGTATATTGTTAATCCCATAACCAAATTCTGAAGAGGAAAAGCTCAAACTAAAAAGTAGAAAAAGTGATGAGAAAATTAATTAAAAATTTATTTGAAATTAATTATTTTGTGATTGGTTTTTGAAAATAATTTAATTTCTTAAAGATAACGTTTTCTTAAATTATTTTTAAATTTCATATGACATAAATATAGATAATTGAATAATCTTAATGCATATTGATGATGCAGTGTTTTTAGAGGATTTATGCCCTAAGCTCAAATTAAGATTCTGGCGAAAGTCTATTCATACATTTACGAGCAAAAGATGCATATATTGCGGAAAACCTTCAGAATCTATTGATCATATATTGCCACGAAGTAAAGGAGGTTTAAACTTAACAGAAAATTGTGTTCCAGCTTGTCTTTCATGCAATGGAGACAAATCAGATGAGAATGTTTTTGATTGGTATAGAAAGAAAAAATTTTATGATCCTAGAAGAGCTATGGCTATTAGAGCATGGTTAGATGGAGACTTAATATTATCTATAAGATTATTGCAATGGGCTAATCAAGAAATTAAGGAAAATAAAGCAAATTTTGAACAAGAAGAATTAAATCTAGATGCTGCTTAACTAGAAAATTTGAGGGAAATTTGAGGGGACGCTTATTAAAAACAATACTTTTGTTAGGTTCAATTTTTGTTGTTTTTATTTGTTTTAATCCAATTTCAAGAATTTATATTGCTGATTACCTGGAGAAGATATCGTTATTTTTATTCAGAACAATAAGTGAAAAAGATTTAAATGATTGGTATGAAAAAAGAGATAAATATGAGTTACTTGATAAATTAAGCGGGCCTTCTTATTGATAGATAAACAAAAAATATAAACGGTTTTTTTAAACTAAAAAATATGCAATTAAATCTGAAAAAAGTTTTATTAATCAATCTATTTGTGCTTACTGCTTAAATGAAATTTAAAAAGATTAGAAATTACTTAACCAAACCTTATATAGAATTTATATTTTTCTTTAAAACAAAAATCATACAATTTTGCATATTGTAATTAGTAATACAAACTAAATGAAAAAGTTATTTTCTTTTGTAATGGGGGCAGCTGTTATAGGAACAGCACTTGCACCTTCAGCAAATGCATGGTGGTGGGGTAAAAAAGGTTCTGAAAAGGCTTCAATTACTGTTTATACTGCTCTAGAAGATGACCAAATACCAAATTATCTAAAATCCTTTGAGAGAGATTACCCTAATATAGAAGTTAATATTGTTAGGGACTCAACAGGTATAGTTACTGCGAAATTATTGGCTGAGGCTGAAAACCCACAGGCAGATGTGGTTTGGGGTTTAGCTGCTTCAAGTTTATTAGTAGCTAATGATAGAGGTTTGATTCAAGGTTATGCTCCAAAAGGCCTTTCGAATGTTAAACCAAGCTTTAGGGATCCTGCAAAAAAACCTTCATGGGTTGGAATTGATTCTTGGATTTCTGCTTTTTGTGTTAATAAAATTGAGGCTCAAAAAAACGGGCTATCAATACCTAAATCTTGGGCAGATTTAACAAAACCAGAATACAAAGGTCACATAGTTATGTCTAACCCTGCTTCCTCTGGAACAGGTTATTTGTCAGTAGCTTCAAGATTACAAAATTTACCTTCAGAAGAGGATGGTTGGAATTACCTTGATGCACTTCATGAAAATATTGCTCAGTATATGCATTCTGGATCTAAGCCTTGTAAGGCTGCAGGTAAAGGAGAGTATCCAATAGGGGTTTCATTTGGTTACAGAGCTGTAAAACAGGTAAATATGGGGCAACCAATTGAGGCTGTTTTTCCTAAGGAAGGTTCTGGATGGGATGTAGAAGCTAATGCCCTTATCAAAAAAGATAAAATAAAACCTGCTGCTAAGACTTTTCTTGATTGGGCAATTTCTCCTGAAGTCTCAAGAGAATATGCAAAAAGTTTTGCAATAACAGCTGTTGAAACTGATGTTCCGCTTCCTAAAGGTTTCCCTTCTAATCCAGAGAAACAGCTCGCAAAAAATGACTTACAATGGGCTGCTGTAAATAGGGAGAGAATACTAGCAGAGTGGGCAAAACGCTATGATGGCAAATCTGCTCCTAAGTAAAAATTAAAAGCATATAAATAAATTCCATGAATTAGCAATTCATGGAATTTATCATCTAGATGAATAATTATTTTAAATTTAATGATTAAAAAAGAAGGAAGTTTTAAATATTTAGAAATCAAAAATATCAGTAAAAACTTTGGGCAAACATTTGTTTTGAAAAATATTCACTTGGATGTTTTTAAGGGAGAATTTTTATGTTTATTAGGACCAAGTGGTTGTGGAAAAACAACTCTGCTAAGAATAATTTCTGGCTTAGAGAGACAAACAAATGGCGATATTGTTCAAGATGGGCTTTTAATTTCTAATTCCCCCACTGAGAAAAGAGACTTTGGAATTGTTTTTCAGTCATATGCATTATTTCCAAACCTTAATGCAAAACAAAATATAGCTTATGGTCTTGAAAATAAAAAAATAAATAAAAAAGAAATTGAAAAAAGAACTAATAATTTACTTCGTTTGGTTGGATTAGAAAAATATTCTGACCAATTTCCATCTCAATTATCTGGAGGTCAACAACAAAGAGTGGCTTTGGCGAGAGCCATGGCATTATCTCCTGGTTTACTTTTATTAGATGAACCTCTTTCAGCCCTAGATGCTCAAGTTAGATCAAAATTAAGAAATGAAATTAAACTAATACAAAAGAAACTTAATTTAACTACTATCATGGTTACCCATGATCAAACTGAAGCTTTATCTATGGCAGATAGAGTTGTAGTCATGGAAAGAGGTCATATTGCTCAAATTGGAACACCTTTTGAATTGTATAAAAATCCAATTACACCGTTTGTTGCTGATTTCATAGGGAAGATGAATTTGTTAAAAGGTAAATATGATAAGAAAAATTGTGTTTTTTATTATCTTAATAATAGATTTTTAATTTCACAGAATACAGAATATTCATTTTTAGAAAACTGCTTGCTTGGTATTAGACCTGAAGATATTGAAATTATTAAGTTCAGAAAAAATATAGAAAAGGAAGAAAATATTCTTAGAGTAAAAATAAAAGAAATTACTTATTTAGGAACAATTTTTAGATTAATAGTGGTTTTAGAATCTAAGCTAGAAGAAAATATTTTTGTAGACGTTATTTCTAATCAAATGATCTCTAATAATTTAAAAATTGGAGATTTTATAGATATTAAATTAAAAAAAGAAAAAATTAAATTATTTGAAAGTAATTTATAAGTCAATGTATTTTAAAAAAAATTTTAACAAAAGTTTTAACATCTTATTATTAAGAATTTTAATTATTTTTGTATTTATATTAGTTAGCTTTTTTATCATAATTCCTTTACTTCCATTATTCTTAAAAAGCTTTAGTGATAACAAAAATAATTTTATAGGATTAGAAAATTTTATAAACTATATTCAAAATCCATCCTTAACGCAATCCTTTATAAATAGCTTAAAGGTGGCAATTACTACGACTTTTTTTTCTGTATTAATTGGATTTATTTATGCTTATGCTCTCACGAGGACAAGATTACCATTAAAAAAATTTTTCAATACTTTTAGCTTATTTTCTTTATATATTCCACCCCTGGCTGTTGCCATAGGTTTAATTTATATTTTTGGAAAACAAGGTTTAATTACTCAAGGATTTTTTGGGACTATTCCTGGATTTGATATAAATCTATATGGTTTTAATGGAATAATTATAGGTGAAATTTTTTACTGCTTTCCTCAAGCTCTAATTATTCTTGTGTCAGCATTAAATCTTAGTGATCAAAGATTATATGAAGCAGCAGAATCTCTGAAAGCATCTCCACTTAGAAAATTCTTAACTATTACTTTACCCAATATCAAATATGGACTGATGAATTCATTTTTTATATGTTTTATTTTATCTTTTACGGATTTTGGAGTTCCTAAAGTTGTTGGGGGGAACTTTAATGTACTTGCTACAGATATTTATAAACAAGTTGTTGGTCAACAAAACTTTGCCATGGGAGCAACTATTAGCATCTATCTTTTAGTACCCTCAATTTTGGCTTTTCTAATTGATAAAAATTTCCAAAAGAATGAAGCATCTCTAATTTCGGGAAAATCTATACCGTTTAAACCAAGGAAGAATCTGATAGTTGATTCAATAATGTTTATTTTTTGCAGTTTAATTTTGATTTTAGTAATTGGGGTCTTTTCATCTATAGTATTAGCCTCGCTAATAAAAATATGGCCATACGATATTTCTCTATCATTACAAAACTTTAGATTTTCTAATGTAGCTGGAAATGGTTATGAACCTTATTTTAATACTGTTTTCATGTCAATTTATACTGCAATATTTGGGACTATATTTGTATTTTTTACAGCTTATTTAGTAGAAAAATTTAAACCATTAAAAAAAATAAGAATGCTAATATACTTTTTTTCAACATTACCAATTGCAATTCCTGGCTTAGTACTTGGCTTATCCTATATTCTTTTTTTTAATAAACCTTCTTTCTCTGTACCCTTTTTAGATTTTCAAATATTTAATCCTTTCTCATTACTTTATGGAACAATGGGAATCCTTGTATTAGCTAATATCATACATTTTTTCACAGTGTGTTTTATATCAGCAACAACAACTTTAAAACAAATTGATAAGGAATTTGAAGAGGTATCAGAGTCTTTAAAAGTTCCTTTTTATAAAACCTTTTTAAGAATAACGATACCATTATCACTCCCAACAATCTTAGAGATAGGAAGTTATTATTTTGTTAATTCAATGATAACTGTATCAGCTATTATTTTTCTCTACCCAGCAAAAATACCAGTTTCATCTGTTTCAATTGTAAACATGGATGATGCAGGAGATACAGCATCAGCGGCTGCAATGTCTACTCTTATCGTTTTAACAAGTCTATTCGTAAGGTTAATTTATGAATTTACTTCTAGGAATGTTTCGAAAAAATCTTCTGTTTGGATTAATCCATTAGAAACTTAAACACTACTTAAACTTAAATGAATAAAATCAATATTATGAAGAAAAAAAAATATGAAAATAAAACTTGTTATTTTTGATATGGCTGGCACTACTGTGAAGGATAAAAATGAAGTTACTGGATGTTTTTTAGAGGCCGCCTCAAGAACAGGTTTAAATACTAATAAAAATGAAGTTGATCGATTACATGGCATTCCAAAAAAGAAGGTCTTTCAATTATTATGGGAAGAGAGAATTGGTAAAGGTAGTAATAAATTTGAAACTTATGTGAATAAATCTTTTGAAACTTTTAAGGATATCTTAGAAAGTCACTATTTATCTACTGATATTGAACCAACAGAAGGCTGTCTTGAGTTATTTAGATCCTTAAAAACAAAAAATATTTTTATTGGATTAAACACAGGTTTTTATAGAAAAGTAACAAACATAATACTTAAAAATCTCGGATGGGATTTAGGACTTAATGATAATTATGTGGGAGGCTCATCTTCAATTATTGATGTATCAGTAACCCCTTCAGAAATTTATAATAACGAAGGCCGTCCTTCTCCATATATGATTCAAAAGGCAATGTATTTTTTAGGAATTGATGATCCTAAATCAGTAGTTGTTATAGGTGATACCCCATCTGATTTGAAATCAGGAGTAAGTGCAGGCTGTTTAAAATCTTTTGCAGTCACAAATGGAACTCATTCAAAAGAACAGCTTGAGGCTTATAAAAATGATGGACTTTTTTCTTCCTTAAATGAATTTTCATCTTACTTAAATCAATTTATTGATGTCTAAAAATTGTAAAACTGATATAGCTATTATTGGAGCAGGTATTGTAGGTCTTGCTCATGCATTGTCAGCTGCAAAAAGAGGTTTTAGTGTAAAAGTTTTTGAGAGAGAAGAAAAAGCTATTGGAGCTTCAATAAGAAACTTTGGAATGATATGGCCAATTGGTCAACCTTTTGGAAAGCTATATAGTAGAGCTCTTAATTCTAGAAAAATATGGATTGAGACAGCCCAAAGCAGCGACTTTTTTTTAGATCAAGTTGGTTCAATTATTTTGGCATATAAAGAAGATGAATATCAGGTTATGAAAGAATATTGTGATTTGTCTAAGTTTAAAAATTCAAGTGCAGAATTACTTTCAATAAAGCAAATCTTTAATCTTAGCCCTTATGTTTTAAGTAAAGGATTAATTGGAGGATTGTGGAGTCCTACTGAAATGATTGTTGATCCTAGAGAGGCAATTAAAAAGATTACAATTTTATTAAAGAATAAATATGGAGTTGAATTTAATTTTGGTACAACAGTTTCAAGTGTTGAGCCAAATTTAGTAGTTACAAGTGATGGTAATAAGATTAATACAAAAAAAAGTATAATTTGTTCAGGAGCCGATTTTGAATCATTATTTCCTCAAGAATATAAGAAATTTCATACAACCAAAAGCAAGCTTCAAATGTTAAGAACAATTACTCAACCTAAAAACTTTAAGTTAGGACCTGCACTTTGTTCAGGTTTTACATTAACGCATTATGATTCTTTTGCTGAATGTTCATCAATTAATTCTTTAAAAGATAGATATAAAAAAGAGTTCCCTTTTGCAATTGAAAACGGAATACATATTATGATTTCTCAAAATGGATTAGGTGAAATTATTTTGGGAGATTCTCATGAGTATGGATTAACTTTTGATCCTTTTAATAATGAAGAAATAAATAAATTTATTGTCGATCAAGTTAAGAGTTTTATAAGTCTTCCTTCAATTGAGATAGCCTCAAGATGGAACGGAATATATCCTAAGTTAATAGGAGGAACTGAGTTAATAAAAGAAGTTGATGATTCAATCCTAATAGTCAATTGTTTGGGTGGTGCTGGAATGACCCAATCATTTGGACTCGCAGAAGAAATAGCTGAAGAATATTTAAATTTTTAGCTTAAAAAAATACTTTCAATTTTTGTAATAAAAAATTCCAATTCTAGGTTTTTAAAATTAGTATCTTTTGCCTTTTCATCTAATTCTCTAACCAATAAAATTTCATTAAAAAACTGATTTTTTTCAAAACTTTTTATTTCTTCCTTATTCATTTCACCTCCCTGAACCTTCAATGATGCTACTGAAGCTGATGAAAGTTTTGCAAAATAAGAAGAATCTTTTGTACATAGGTATCTTTTGGCATCAACATGCATTCTTACGCAATTAAAAATTTTATCTGAGAAAAAGTCCTTAATAAATTCTGCACCTATTTTTTCATGATCATTATATTTAGAATAGATATCTTGATCAAGAAGTAAATGACCTACATCGTGAAAAAGGGATGCGATAATGATTTCATCTGATAAACCGTTATTTACCGCATGAGTAGCGGATTGAAGCATATGATCTGAGACTGTTATTTCCTCACCTGCATATTGTTCTTTACCTTTCTGAGAAAATAAATAATTAATCATTCTAAAGAATTCTTTTTTATCCTTTAAATTTATATTTTTCATCAAATTAAGATGTGCCATTACCTTAAAATATATCTTATTAAAATAAAGGTTAATAATTTATATAATATGAAATAATGAAATCAGACTCTGAATCCAGAAAAAATCATATTTTTTTTAAGAGAGAAATTTTTGAAACCACTAAAAACGTAAATTTAAAAATCGAACATTTAAAGCTAAATAATTCCTCCATAGGGAGATATGGTTCTATTGACCATAACGGATCAACAATGGTGATAGCTAAGAATGAACAAGAAAAGATAATTGTTTTAAATCAATATAGATTTCCAGTTGAAGAATATATTTTAGAATTCCCATCAGGTACTATTAAAAATAATGAAAAGCCAATATCGACTATCAGAAGAGAACTCATAGAAGAGACTGGCTATTCTTCAAAAAGTTTCAAATATTTTGGAGAAATCTTTGAGTCGCCATCTTATTCTAATGAAAGAATACATTTGTTTTTAGCTAACAATATTTTTAAAGAGGCTAATTTATTAGATAAAGATGATGATGAGGAAATCGAAGTTTTATTTTTTAGTAAAGAGAAAATCAGAGATTTAATTTACTCTGGAGTAATAAAAGATTCAGCTACGATAGCCTTTTTTTTTAAAGTTTATGATTTAATCTAAATACTAATTTATTTTAAAAAAATAAATTTTTAAAAATATTTTTTATATCATTTACTGAATTCAGTATGAAATCTGCTCCTGCAATCTTTAGTTTGGATTCATATATTTCTCTCGCTTTTAAACTGTTTTTTAAATGCAAATGTGGTGGAGCGACAGCAAGACTTATAAATTTCTGCTCTGGAATTATTTTTCTTGAATTAATAATTGTTTTAACATCTGCTACCGTATCTCCAATATATGCTATGGGAGGAGCTGATCTTCCAAGCTCTAGATTAAGTAATTTTTTAGATAAATAAATGAAACCTTTAGGATCAGGTTTATCTGGAGCTTCTCCCATCGCGACTAGCGGAGGATTCAGAAGTTTTAATTTATTCTTTAATATATATTCAGCTGATGCCCTTTCTGCTCCACTTACAAAACCCCACAAAATACTATTTTTAGTTAGTTCGCTAAAAATATTTTTCTCGATAAGAATTTTTTCGTTTTTTATAAATCCTGTCCAAATTTCTGATTCTAGAGGTGATTTCAAACCAAAATATAAATTTTCAAAATGGCAAACTAATTCTTTCCTTGTTGGAGGTGTAATAGTTAATCTATTGCTTACTATGTGTCTTTTTATTAGTTCTAAACTTAAATCCCAGTCATTATTC
>JFLG01000079.1 GCA_000634735.1 Prochlorococcus sp. scB241_528N17
TTGTTATTGAATTTACATCTGCTATTCCTCTTTTTTCAAGGTCGGAAAGTTTTAGTGATTTAGATCCTTTGAGAACTACTGATCCACCTCTTACATGGCAGCCTGCACAAACATTTCTAAAAATTGTTTCTCCATCTCTAATATCAGAAGCCATAAGATATCTATTTTGCAAAGAGGTTTGGAAAATAATTATTAAAGTTATTACAGGAATTACAAATAGAGATTTAAATATTTTCAATTGATTTAGTTGACCTAAGACTAATTTAACTTGTAATTAGTCTTGATTGTTTTAATTACCGATTTTTTAGGATCTTTATTTGGATAACAATTAACAATTCTATATTTACCACCTTTTCTATCTGTCTCAACAAGAGTAAATTGAACAAATTTTTCTTTTTCAACATTTGAAAAATCCTTTACTTCTATTTTGATTATTTCTTCATTTTCACTTTCAATTATTCTGGATTTCCCTCCACAAAGACGAACAGCAGTTTCTTTAGTTACATAAAATAATTTTTTTTCATCATTAATGGATGATTTACCTTTCGTAATCGAAATTTCATCTTTTGTAATGGATAAATCATCTTGGGTAATGGATAATTCATCTTTTGTACTGCAAGAAGTAATAATAAGGATAAATAAAACCAGTAGCTTTTTCATGATTTTTTAGATGATAAATTCACTTGTAATTGCTTTTAATTGTTTTTTATTTAGTTGGGTAAGATAGCTATAAATTTCTTTTCTACATAATCTGTCTTCAACTCTTTTACTTTCAAGAATTGAAAAAGTAATGAAATTAACAAGTTGAATCTTATTCATATTTATTTTTTAAGTGTCTATTGTTAACTTTGAATTAAATTCTTATTAAATAAACTTTTGACTATTAGGAAAAATATCTAATTTAGAAATTTAGAAAATTTTTAAACAAATTTATTTTTTACTTAATAACTTCTTAATCCAATAATCTTAACTTTTATGTAAGTCTTCTCTATTTTACGCCTTGAATATCGAAGACATTAAATCAAAAATAACAATAAGAAATGAGTTTAAATAATTTACCTTCTCCCAAAAGATCAAATCAAGCAAAAAATACGGAGCAAATCAAATATTCTTATAAAGAAAGTTTTAAAATAGAGAATGAATCTTTTTTAGATGATTCTGCATTTATTGAAAATTACAATAATGCCCTTAAATCACCTCAATCAAGGAGACTATATAAAATAATAGAAAGTCAAGTTCATACAGAAACAATTTAAGCCATACGTACACTATCAATATGATCACGGGGTAGGGTAATTATAAAAAAATTCTATATTTTTCTCATAATGATGTGTTTTACCACTGGTAATTCATACTCAAAGGGTCGTTCTCCTTGGAATTTCTCTGAGGACTTTGAAAATGAAAAAGTGGGAAGATTGAGAACCAACAAATTTACGACCAACGATAAGGGTACAGGTCGAAAACCATTTAAAATTAGAAAAGATCCTGATGGCAATCAATATCTTGAAGTTACAGTGAAAGATGGATGGAATGTTGATCAAAAAGGAAGAGAAAAGGAAACAACTGAAAGAGCAGAATTTCAGGTCAAACCCAAAAGAGCATTAGGTAAAGAAATATGGATAAGTTTCAAAAAAAGACTTCCAGAGGATTTTACTCATATCGACGATAGAGTTCTATTTTTTCAATTCAAAAACACAATGCATATTGATGATGGAAAAAATGGTCCTCTGATAGGATTACGTTATTATAAAAATGGAAATAGATTAAATATAGGAGGAGATACCGGAGGAAATGCAGGTCGATCTAAAAGTCGAAAGGAAGAGCACCTTCATCGTATTGAAACAAAGTATAAAAACTATGGAGGAAATTGGTTTCAAAAATGGAAAAAGTACCGAAATAAAAGTAAAGACAGAGATGTTGAGGGTAAAGCCAGTGTCACTCCATTAGGGAAATGGAGTACATATAAGATTGGAATCCATAATACAAAGAATGATGATGGTTTTGTGAAAGTTTATAAAGATGGCTATTTGATGTTTGATTATAATGGTGTCACTTATGATTGGCGTGGACGTTATTATCAAAGTCATATCAGAATCGGTATCTATCGAGATCGAGTAGTTGGAATTAAATACCCCGATCAAACGATTCACTTTGATGATTTCATTGTTGTTTCAGATGAAAAAACTTTAGACCAATTGATCAGAAAACATTAAAAAACCCTAGGGGACCAGAAAATTTTAACTCTAGATAAAATTTCTATCTAAAATTATTTTAAGAAAAACTACTTTTAAAGATTTTTTAAATATATCTTAAATCAAAACTTGTTTTTTGAATGTTAGTTTACTTCTACGTTCATCCAATTTATTTGGACGCATGATATGAGAATAGGGAACGGGATTCTCATTAACTGCATAAGATCATGAATGAGCTCTCTCAAATAAGAGAAAAAATTACAAAAGCCAAGAGGCTTTATGAAGCCCAAATCTTGGCAACTAAAAATGGTGAAGTTACTCCATATAGAAGATCAGTATTTGAAGAAAGAATCAAGCAAGCACAAAAAGAAATAAAATTGAGAGACTCAAAAAATTAAATTCTTTTTTTGTCTAAATCTATTTTGTATCAGCTACATTCTTGAAGAAATCACAGTAAGCCATTAATTCTGATTCGGTTTCAATTTTTAGATTTAAATCATTAATTGCTTTCTTGGTATCAATTCTGTAGCCATACCAATCTAGACAAACTTCTCTCTGCCTTTGGGTTTCAGAAACCTTTTGAGTACCTATTTTGTTTGAGTTACTAGTACAACTCGCAAGGAAAATAGTTGAGAGAGCTAGTAGTGGGAATAGTAGTCTTTTCATTTGTTAATCACAACAATTTTCCTTTGTTGCTGAAGAAGTCCAAGATGATTCTTCCATTGTTGATAAGTCAACTCTATGAGTTGCCATCCAGTCACCATTAGCTTCTACAAACTTTTGAACATTACCTTCTGGAGCTTGATGAATAACAATAACTTTTTGAGGATCTTTCTTACTTACTCCTCTAAAAAGTGGCTTAATATCAAATTCTGAATGCCTTTTATCTGCTTCTGCACTATCAAATATTGCTGCCCATTCATCGAAAGTGCTTTCAATTTTAAAAGTAAAAACAGATGTTATAGAACAAGACATAATAAAATATTATTTGTAGCCATAAAATAAGTCTGTTTAATTAAGGTTTGGTTAATTATCTTTAAACGGAATTAAAATAACTTTTTTTTCAAATTTGAGCCAACCTTTTTTTTCTAGTATTTTTAAATTTCTTGTTACGGTTACTCTTGTTGAAGAAATTGAATTACCAATAATTTTATGGGTAAAATTAAATTCTTTTAAATTTAGATAAAAATGTTTATCTTTTTTTAAGCCAATTATTGAGGATAAGTATAAAAGAAATTCTTTTAGTTTTTCTTCTGATTTTTTTATATCCCTTATTAATAAAAGTTTTTCCAATTGATCAATTCTTTTTAGACTTTTTGTTAATAAGTCTGTAGATGAAAAAAATAGCCCTCTTTTAATTGTTTTAATTTCGCAATTTGTCAACGCAATAAATTTAATATTTTCGTAGTTACATAATTCCAAATTTATTACAACATTTTCATTTATTATCCCAACAATATTTTTCTTATTCTTGATTTTTGATTGCATTATTAATATTCCTGATTTGACTTCTAGAATTGTATTTTCTTTAAATTCTATATTTTGCTTTTCAGGAATTATCATATTTATTTATTAAAATGCTTTCACCCTAAATTTATAAAGTTAAAAATAAATTAAAAATTATTTAATTGCCTAATAAATCTGATTAAAAATTGACTAACTCAAAATAAAACAATTAATCAGAATTTAAACTCTTTTTGGGAAAAAGTTAATCTCTTTAGAGCAAATTAAATATGGAGAATAAATTCAACACTTATGAGAAATTTTTTAAAGATAGTTTTAGGGCTATCAATAATCAGTGCAAGCATTTCAAGTTGTGGAAATAAATCAAATAATTTAATTGGAGATTTAGATTTATCTGATTGCAATCCAAATAATACTGTTGACAGCAAATATTGTGATCGAGATGGGGATTTTCTGGCAGATCTACCCCTTTCCGAAGATGAATGGATAGATCCTGAAACCATTGTGTTCTCATATACACCTGTTGAAGATCCCTCCGTTTATGCAAAAGTTTGGGAAGATTTTGTAATGCATATGTCTAAGGTGACTGGTAAAAAAGTCACTTTCTTACCAGTTCAATCTTATGCTGCACAAGTTGAAGCGATGAGATCTGGTCGTCTCCACGTAGCAGGGATTAATACCGGTAGTAATACTGTGGCAGCAGCATGTGCAGGAGCAGTTCCTTTTGGAATGATGGCTAAAAAAGATTTGTCTTACGGTTATGAAATGGAAATTATCGTACCTTCTGATAGCCCAATTAATTCTCCTGCAGATTTAAAAGGTAAAAAAGTTACATTTACATCTAAGACATCTAATTCAGGATTTAAAGCACCATCGGCAATTCTTAAAGGAGAATTTGGTCTTGAGGCAAATAAAGATTTCACCCCAGTCTTTTCTGGCAAGCATCAAAATTCAATAATGGGTGTTGCAAACAAAGATTATGAAGTAGCACCAATTGCTAACTCAGTTCTTACAAGAATGGATGCAAGAGGTGTTGTTGATTCTTCTAAAATAAGAACTATTTATAAATCCCAAACCTTCCCAACGACAGGTTATGCTCATGCTCATAATCTACATCCAGCTGTAGTTGCAAAAGTAAAGCAAGCTTTTTACACCTATAACTGGGATAATTCAACATTAGATAAAGAATTTAAAAAGGCTGATAGATTCATTTCAATAAGTCACAAGCACGATTGGGATGTTATTAGAAAAATAGATAAGGCTAATGGTGTTGTTTATGATTGCAAATAAAAATTTTTAATCATAAATAAAATCAGACTTAATGCTTAAAACAATAAACCTCAAAAAGGTTTATCCAAATGGAGAAGAGGCTCTTAAAGGAATAAACCTAGAAATTCCTAATGGGCAAGTAGTTGCTCTTATCGGTCCTTCAGGTGCTGGTAAAAGTACTTTTATTAGAACAATAAATAGATTAGTTGAGCCCACTTCAGGGAAAGTTTATTTCGCTAATGAAAAAAATGACATTACTTCTTTAAATAAATCTAAATTAAGAAAAATAAGAAGACAAATTGGAATGATTTTCCAGGAATTTGCTTTGGTAGAAAGATTAAGTGTAATGGAAAATGTCCTTTCCGGTAGATTAGGTTACGTAGGATTTTGGAATAGTTTTTTCAGGAAATTTCCTCAAAAAGATATTGAAGAAGCATTCCGATTGCTTCAAAGAATTGGACTAGAGCATATGCTTGATAAAAGAGCCGATGAATTATCAGGAGGGCAGAGGCAAAGAGTAGGAATTGCTAGAGCTTTGATACAAAATCCAATGTTACTTTTAGTAGATGAACCTACAGCTAGTTTAGATCCCAAAAATTCCAGGCAAATTATGCGATTAATATGCGAGTTATGTAAGGAAAGAAATCTTGCTGCGATTATAAATATTCATGATGTTTTTCTTGCTCAGAATTTTGCAGAAAGAATAATAGGTTTAAAAGCTGGAGAAATTATTTACGATGGCAAGGCAAGTGGCTTATCAGAAGCAATACTTACAAATATATATGGAGAAGAAGACTGGTCTAAAACCGTAGCAAATTAGAAATATATTAAATGAAAGATAAGAAAGTAATTTGGGAAAGAAAACCATTAATAAAAAATAAGTTATTAAGAATTGGATTAATTTTACTCATTAGTACTTATTTAATATCTGTTTTCCTAACTACGGAAATTGATTGGCAAAGAATTCTTGAAGGAATCCCAAGGGGTAAAAACTTTATATTTGCTTTTTTCCCTCCAGATTTTATAACTAGATCTGATGAGATTTTGGCTGGTATTTTTGAAAGTTTATGGATGACTATTGTAGCAACTATTGTGGGGATAATTATTTCTATTCCTGTCTCCTTGGGAGCTGCTAAAAACATAGCTCCTAAATTTGTTTATTTTTTTTCAAGAGGAATTATCGCATTATCAAGGAGTTTTCAAGAGGTAATCTTAGCAATATTTTTTGTTAAGTTAATGGGTTTTGGACCTTTTGCTGGGATGGTAACTCTAAGTTTTTCGACAATAGGCTTTTTCGCTAAATTATTATCTGAAGATATTGAAGAAATAAGTAAATCCCAAGCTGAAGCAATCAAATCTACTGGAAGTAATTGGTTTCAATGGATTAATTATGGTGTCCAACCTCAAGTTATGCCAAGATTTATCGGATTATCTTTATACAGATTGGATATTAATTTCAGGGAGTCAGCGGTAATTGGAATTGTTGGGGGAGGAGGTATTGGTTCTACCTTAAATACAGCCTTTGATAGATATGAATTTGAGATTGCAGCAGCTGTTCTTATCGTAATTATTTCTATCGTGATGATTGTTGAATATACATCTAGTCATTTAAGGAAATTAATAAAGTAATGCCAATTATAAAACAAAAGGATTACAAAACCTGGAAAAAATTTGATCGAAAAAGAGATTTACTAAACTGGATTTGTTGGTTTTTAGGAACTTTAATTTTTAGCCTATGTTTCGGTTTGATTAGTAGTAATACAATCTGGTTTTATGTTTTTGATTCACATAATGAGGCTTTAGATCTTTTAGGTAGGATGATTCCTCCAGAAACTAATTATTTCTATACTTTAATAAAACCTATATGGGATACTTTAAATATCGCGACTATTGGTACAACGATTGGAACCTTAATTGCAATCCCATTAGCTTTTTTATCCGCAAACAATACTACTCCGAGTAAAAAGTTTATAAGACCTTTAGCCTTATTTTGCATAGTTTCAAGCAGATCAATTAATTCAGTAATCTGGGCATTACTTCTGGTTGCAGTTGTCGGTCCAGGAGTCTTGGCTGGCATAATTGCTATCGGATTAAGATCGATAGGATTTTGTGGAAAATTACTTTATGAAGCTATAGAGGAAATTGATGAAAACCAAATTGAAGCTATTGAGGCAACAGGGGCAAATAAAGCACAAATTATGACCTTTGGCATAGTGCCTCAAATTCTCCCAGCATTTACGAGTATTTCTATTTATAGGTGGGATATAAATATAAGAGAAGCAACTGTTGTTGGCTTAGTTGGAGCAGGAGGTATAGGGATAGAATTAGATGCTCAAATAGGAGACTTAGCTTGGGCTAAGGTATCAGTTATTTTATTAACAATAGTAGTGGCAGTAGTTTTTAGTGAATGGATTACAGCAAAAATAAGAAAGGCTATTATTTAGACTAAATTAAATACTAGTATGAGTAGTTAAGTAAAGATAAATTAAATGCAATTTTCTGATAGATATCTAAGTGTATGGGTTTTCTTAGCAATGTGTATTGGATCTTTATCCGGTGATTTATTTCCTAATTTATCTCAATTTATAGGCGGATTAGAACTCTCAAGAATTAATCTTCCAATAGCAATTCTTATCTGGGGAATGATTTTTCCAATGATGTTATCAATAGATTTCAAGTCAATAATAAATTTGAAATATAAGATTAAAGGATTTTCTATTGTCCTTTTTATTAATTGGTTAATAAAACCAGTTTCAATGGCAATCATTGCAGCCTCTTTTTTATATTTTTTATATGGTAATTTGATAGATCCTGTACTTGCTAAAGAATATGTTTCTGGAATGATTCTATTAGGAATAGCGCCATGTACAGCAATGGTTTTTGTCTGGAGTAATCTTGCTAAAGGCGATCCTTTATTTACTTTAATACAAGTAGCTATTAATGATCTAATATTAATTTTAGCCTTTCCATTGTTGTCAAAAATTCTTTTAGGATTTAACAGTATAGATATCCCGTTAGATACTGTTTTCGGTTCTGTAATAATCTTTATTTTGGTACCACTTTTTCTAGCAATATTTTTAAAAAATAAAATCTACAGCGAAAAAAGAATAAAAAGTATTTTGAATAAAAGTAAAAGTTATTCGTTGTTTTTTTTAATTCTTACAGTCTTTTTATTATTCTTTGTTCAATCAAAATCTATATTACAAAATCCTATTCATATAATCTTAATTTCAATTCCATTAATAATACAGACTCTTTTTATTTTTTATTTAACTGCTTTTTCAATGAAGTTTTTTAGGCAAAAGTATTCTATTTCCTGTCCAGGATCGATGATAGCAGCTTCAAACTTTTTTGAACTTGCAGTAGCTGTATCGATAACTCTTTTTGGGATTAATTCAGGAGCTGCTTTAGCCACTATAGTTGGGGTACTAGTAGAAGTTCCTTTGATGCTTTATTTAGTAAATATTTCTAAGTCTTCCAAAATATTATTTATAAAGTAATATTCTCTTCTTCAAGTTTTTTCTTTAGTTCTAGTGGCATATAAGCAATATCTTTTTTAATTGCATCTAAAGCATCTTTATACTTTTCAGGATCAGATAAAAGCGTTTTTATTAAGTTATATTGACTTTCTATTTCCTGAGAGGAAAATTTACTCATTTTTAAAAACTTATCACTTTTTTTATTTTAGATTGACTGTCAATTTAATCTGTCTTTAAATATCAACTCCTAAAATAAATTTAATTTTTAAATTATTTTGGGTTACTTAAAAAAAGAATTTATTAAATCACTTAAAGTTAAAGGGTCCATATTTTTAATTGTGTTAATTATTGGATTTATTTACTCAAGTCCAAAATCAAAAGTAATTATTGCAAATTCTTTGACTTCTTCCGCTAAATTTTTAAACGAAACTGTAGAAATAACAGATAAAGATAGTTGGTTTTCTGAACCTGATTTCATTTTTAGTCTTAGGTTAAAATTACGAGAATTATTGAGAGGAACTCAAAGAGGTTGAGAAGGAGCTAAATGCTAATTATGGTAGATCGACTGTCAATCGTGATATCCAACTTTAGAAACAATATTTCCTGAAACAGGGTCAGTAACTCCAAGTTCTGGAGACAACTCTTCCATAAATCCTCTAACCTCATCAAGGTGAGCAATCATAGCTGGTCTTTGAGCTGCAATAGCTTCTGCACTTTTCCAGATCCCAACAAAACAGTAATCATAATCTCCAGTTTTAGCGATATATCTTTGAGTCATCCCCTCAAAACTTGTTTTATCTATTACTCCGAAATACTTATCTACACAATCAGACTTTAATTTAAATCGAACAACATTCATAAAATTTTGAGCAGTCATAAAAAAAGAAGGTTTTTATACCCTCCAATTTTAGATCGACTGTCAATCAATAAGCAGTTCCTCCTAATTTCTCAAGTAATTCATACTTATCTCTTTTCTCATACCACTTATTTAAATCTTCTTCACTTACTGTTTTAAATAAAAATAAGGATATCTTTTCTAAATAATCAGCAATATAAATTCTTGAAATTGGGTTTAGAGAAACATAAATTATGGTAATTAAAACTAATAAAAGTTCAACTAGGAGTATGCGTTTCATTCAGAAATTTAAATTGAAGTTCCTTTTTTGAGCTTTGACGAGGAATCATTTTCTGGAAAAATCTGTTTTATATTTTCTGGAAAGAAAAACTCTAATTGCCTCCTTAAATCACCTTCATATAAATAGTCTTTTGTTGAGACTTTAAAAGTATCTCTTACTAATCGAACATTTATTTTTTCCTTTTTACCTGCCTCATTAATTCTTGATAAAACTAATTTAATTGGCTTATCTTTTGGTCCTTTTATGAGAGAAACAGCTTCATTTATACCCATTCCTTTAGTTGATTTGCCATCTATTTTTATGATTACATCATTTGGTTTAATGTCAGCTGAAGCAGCAGGTGAATCATTTATTACAGATTGAATAGTTAATTCAGCAGTGTCACTATTGAGAAAAAGCCTTATTCCAATCCCTGATATTTCCTTATCTTTTTTATGAGATAGTTTTTTATTAGTTTTCACACATCCTGCATAATCTCGTGCTTCTAAACATTTTTTATGTAATTCATCAGATATTTCAGCATTAACAGCAGTTGGTAAAGCGAGGGCAGCTAGTAATGAGAGTAGTAAGCGTTTCATTTATTTATTCAACAATAATTGAGCCTCCCATCCCAAAAGGTGCATGAGGAGAACAAACATAATAGTATTTCCCAGCTGATACACCCGTTGTGTTCCATGATAGTTTTCCATCTTGAGTTCCAGGGGTACCTGATAATGTCCCTGTGGTTACTTGATCACCGCCTCCACGAGAAAATTCAGTCTTTATATAAAACGGATGACTAAACGCATCAACATTAAAAACAATAGTATCTCCTTTATTAACAGTAACTGTAGGATCATTCCCATTTACAGATCCATTTTTATCTTTACCACTAAGAATATAGTTTTCTATACTTTCTGCTGAAACATCAATAAAGTAAGTCTCTGACTTTGCATTCGCTGGAAATGAAAAACCTAAAAGCAAAGGCAATAATAAAAGTGAACGCATAAACTTAAGGAATTTATATAAACATATTAAAAAAAAAAGGAGCTAATTGCCCCTTATTTTAGATTGACTGTCAATCAATTAAATTATCCCATCGCTGCTACTTCTTCAGCAAGTTGTTTATTTCTTAGAATAACTTCTTCATCATTAAAAACAGGAAGTACATTCCATTCAACGCCAAATTTTGCTCTCCAAATACCAAAATGTTCAGCCATTTTAAGATGACTGTCAGCTTTGCATGTTACGAAAACTTCTCCGGTTTGAGGAGCATGGACTCTACTTATCAATTCAAAGCCGTCAAAATTATCCTTAGGTGCGCCGGAAGCAATATATTGTTCAAAGAGTTTGTACCCTTCAGATTGCGAAAGAGTATCTGGGATAACTCCATGAACGTGATAGTAAGCCATAATTAGAATTCAATAGTGTAATTTCAATCTAAAAACGATAATTTAAAAAGTATTTAATTTATCTTTAAATTTAGATTTTTAGATCGACTTTCAATCTTTAATTAAAATCTGCTTTACCCAGTTTAGTTTTGAAGACTTTAAAAGTAAGACCACTTTCGTTAATTGCTTCAATTACTTAATCTCCAACAGTTCCATAAAATTCAATAGACGAATCTCCGTCACACAGTCCAGCGTGAACTTCAAGATAAGCACCGACAGGAGGGTTAACTAAATGAGCAAGAAATGCATCATCATTTTTAAAAACCTCTGACCATACAAAACGAAGTGTGCAAGATAAATTTAAATGGCCCATCTGTTGCTGTCAAATTATTTCTAGGGAGTGTTGTAATTATTCTTTATTCCACTTTTTAGTCTTTAGAAATTCCAATTTATCTGTAATTGATAGGAATCTGAATTTTTTGAATCTCCCTGTTCATTTTTGTAAGAAAGCACAGCTCCGAATCTATTTTTCCTACTCATCTGCAATCCAATGGATAATTACTTTTTATTAAAAATATAACTTGCAAAAATCCCTTTCTTTTTGTTTCTTTTTTTTTCTTTTAAACAATTCATAACTTGCTTATAACTTTAAAATGTGATTCTAATAATGCATTCAATTCTTCTAAAGCAGAGCAGTGGTCTTGGATGCAATTTTTTATAGTATGCAAAAAGTAAACTAATCATTTTTTTAAATTAAAATAATATTTTATTTTTTCTTATTCGTATCTTATTTAATTCTTAAAGAAGAGTTCATTTAATCTTTTAAGCTGTAGGTAGCTTCTATATTATCCTCACACGAAATAGAGAAGCTTTTTCTTTTTGAAATAAATTTGGTATGACTTATTTTGCAGAGCCAAATTACATAGAATATGACCTGTGGTTTGATACAAATATTAATGCAGTTGATTTAATTAACTATTCAGATGAAAATGAATTTTGTAATTTTACGCATAAAAAATTCCATAAGATATCAAGTTTAAATTTAGTTATTGGTTCCTCAAAATATAAACAAATGATGATTTTTTCTTTTTTATAATTACCTTGCAGAGTTAATGCATTCCTTTATTGTTTTATCTCTCTGATTCTGGCATAGCAAAAGTAAATTTTTGATATAAATTTTTAAGGCATTAAGCACTAAAGTTTAATTATCAAAGAGCTAAATCGCAATAATTTCCAGCACTCATATTTACTGAATTTTGTGAAGTAATTCTTTCTAAGTTTTTATTTAAATTATTAGCTTGATTAGAAGCCGAATAAAATCCAACTGTTAAAAAAACAAGTGTGATAGAAGTTACGATTGTGCTGAACTGGATAACTCCATCTGCCAGAATAGCTGGAGTTTTTAGAGATAAAATAGCTTTTTTTCTCTTTGCTTTTGATTTTGCCATAATGTTAACCTTTACTTAAATTTTTCTTAAGTTATTTTTAATAATAAGTAAAAAAAATAATTTGTCAGTTAGTAAATTTACTCATTTTGATGAGTCGTTCGAATCGAGAAATCTTAATATTTTCAACTATTAATTTATATTGACCTGAAAATTAATAGCTTCTTTAAATTTTTAAGCGTCTTGACTTTCTTTAAACAAATTTATTTTTAAATTAATTACCTCTTAATTTTCGTTACTTACTTTAAATTT
>JFLG01000080.1 GCA_000634735.1 Prochlorococcus sp. scB241_528N17
TTGGCTAAGAGGTAATAAAAAAAATTTACAAATTTGGGCGATGTCTGCAACTATAGGAAATATTGAAGAAGCCGCAAGAGCAGTAGTTGGGATGAGCGCTATTAAACCCAAAATTATAAGAACAAATATTCAAAAAGAGATCGAAATTATAAGTGTTTTACCAGAGGAGGAAACTACCTTTCCATGGAGTGGGCATCTTGGGATTAGAAGTCATTCTTCACTATTAAAAATCCTAGATAAAAATAAAAGCACCTTATTATTCACCAATACGAGAAATCAATCTGAAAGATGGTATCAATGTCTTAAATTTTTTCTCCCAGAGATGGAAGACAAAATTGCACTTCATCACGGCTCCCTGGATAAAGAAGATAGAAAAAGAGTTGAAGAAGGGGTTAAAGACGGATTAATAAAATGGGTAGTCTGCACCAGCTCGTTAGATTTGGGAGTTGACTTCCAACCTGTAGATCAAATAGTTCAAATTGGTAGTGCAAAAAATTTAGCTAGACTTATCCAAAGAGCGGGAAGAAGTGCTCATAGACCAGGTGGAAAATCAAAAATAATTTTTATGCCTACTAATTCTTTAGAGTTATTAGAAATTAGTGCAATGAGAAGAATAATAAAAAGTGGTATATCTGAGGAAATTAGACTTCCTGAATTATCTTATGATGTGCTTCTACAACATCTAATAAGTTTGGCATGTGGAAATGGCTTTGATCCGAAAATTGAGAAAGAAAGAATTAAAAATTGCTGGAGTTATAGAAACTTAAAAGATCAAGATTGGAATTGGTGTCTTGACTTTTTAGAATATGGAGGAAAATGTCTTAAAGCATACCCAAAATATAAAAAGATAGTTAAAGAAGAATCACAACATAATAATGAAAACTTTAAATATTTTGTAAAAGACAAATCTTTAATAAGAATGCATAAGTTCAATATTGGGACAATTACAAGTGACAAATTTGTGAATGTCAAATATATGAAAGGTAAATCTTTAGGTAATTTAGAGGAGAATTTTGCTTCAAAATTAAATCCAGGGGATACATTTTACTTTGCTGGCAAAATGCTTCAATTTGTAAGAATAAGAGATATGATTTTATACGTTAAAAAATCAACAAAAAAAAGTTCTCTAATTCCTGCATGGGTTGGAGGTCAAATGGCAATTTCTGATCTACTTTGTGAGAGTTTGAGGAAAGAAATAGATATATGCAACGAACTAGAAAATTATGATTACTCAAATCCTGAACTTAATTCATTAAGCCCAATATTGAAGAAACAAAAAGTTCTTTCAAATATTCCAAAGAAAGATGAATTCCTTATAGAAATATATAAAACCAAGGATTTATCAAATCTTTTTGTTTTTACACTTGATGGCAAATTTGTAAATGAAGGAATTGCATTTTTATGGGCTTTTAGATTGGCAAAATTAAAACAATCTACATTTAGCATTACTGCTAATGATTTTGGATTCAGCTTAACTACTGCAGAAGATTATGATTTCTCCATAATAAAAAAAGAAGCTGATTACTTTTTGAATAACAAAAAATTAGAAGAAGATCTAGAAAATGCAATTAATTTTTCAGAATTAACAAAACGTAGATTTAAAAATATTGCTCAAATAAGTGGACTAGTAAATCAAAATAATCCAACCAAAACAAAAACTTCTTCCCAACTTCAAATAAGTTCAAGTCTTTTCTACGATGTCTTTACTAAATATGAAGAAGGCCATCTTTTGATAAAGCAATCGCATCAAGAAGTTAAAGAATATCAATTAGAAAATAAAAGAATATCTAGATCATTAGAAAGATTAAAAAATTTAAAAATGCTACTAAACGAGATAAAAACACCAACTCCTTTTGCTTTCCCTTTACTAGTTGAAAGACTTAAAAATACTTTAAGCAATGAGCCAATAGAAAAAAGAGTAGAAAAACTTATAAAAAAATATAGTGATTAAATGAAAAAAAGTTCTTTTAAATTTTGTTGGGAAGATACATTGTTAGAGATGCTTCCATCAAGAGCTTTATTTCTACCGGAAACAAAAGAGTTGTTAATATGCGATATTCATCTTGGCAAAGCTGAGTATTTTCAGCAAAATGGTATACCTCTTACTAATAATTCAGATAAGGATAATTTCGCAAGAATAAAAAAAATAGTAAAAAAATATAGTCCTGAAAAGTTAATAATATTGGGAGATTTATTCCACAGCAAATATTCAATAGATAAAAATCTTCAAAAAAAAGTTGATGATCTTCCTGAGCTACTAAAAACTAATGTTGAACTAGTCCTAGGAAATCACGATGTAGGTTGCAATATTAAAAATATTAAAATTTTTGATATTAGAAAAACTAAAAATATTACTTTTAGTCATGAACCAGTTAATTTAGAAAACAATAAAACCTTGAATATTTGCGGACATTATCATCCAAAAATCTATATAAAAAACAAAGGAGATAAATTATCATTTAGGTGCTTTGCAATGGATAAGAATAAAAATGTTTTATATCTTCCGGCATTTGGTGACTTAACAGGCGGATATCCCTGCAAAAAGTCATTTAAAAAATGGGCAATTGTTTCTGAAGAAGAAATTATCGAAATTAAATCTTAAGAAAAATCCTAGTGAAGTAACTAAAATTTTTCATTTAGATATACCAATTTATACTTAAAAGTCTCGTTTATTTTATTTATCTATTATTTTGTATCTATTAATTAATTTCTACTAGTAGAAATAGATAATAAAAAATTTATACAGCTAATGGCCCTTTCCTTAGCAGACAATCCACGTTATAAAAAAAATAAACACTTTTTATAGAAATGAAAAAATTAATAGCCTTTATTTTATTTCCATTTCTTTTCATGCCATTTGGAGCAAAAGCAAATGATAATTTTTCCGTTGAGATAGAGGCACTTACATTAGTAATGGAACAATATAAGGAAAATACTGAATCAAGTGTTGAATTAGATATTGAAGACATAAAGCCAAGTTATATGGCTCTTAAACAAGACGAATGTAATGCAACTGTTGAAGTTACAGAAAAAACAGGCTTAGAGGTTGTAAATACTGAATCTTTCGATGTAAATGTCTGCTTGAAAGAAATCTATAAAGTAATCAACTAAAAAAGCAGGTTATAAAAATATAATAAAAACAAACAAATTAAAGAGGTCTTTTACTTAAAGAAGGTAAGACCTCGAGACCTAACAGAAAACTTTGGAACGGGTTCTGCATACCTAATTCATAACTAATGTGAAATTGTAGAGGTGTAATTAAAAGTACAAAACCTAAAATTATTTTTTAAATAATTATTTCTTCTTTGATAATGTTTTTGATTCTTCTCTAGACATTAAAGCTTCGATTTGAGCAAGAACTTTTTGAAGTTCATCCGTTTTTGTAAGAGATGCTTCTGCTACTTCTCTTAATTTTTCTAACTGTTCTTTAGTTTTATCCATGATAAATAAATTAGAAATTAACCACTTTTAAAAATGGTTTTAATACAGATTTTTCACTCCCACACAGATTCATATTCTCTCCTTTTTTTATAAAGTCAAATAATTTTACCTTTATTAGGGTTTTATGAGGACTTCCAATTAATTCTTTATTTAATATTGAAACCATAAGATTACCTGAAATAGAAATACTCTTAAATTATGAAGTAAATACAGGTAATCCTATTGTTGCAGTTGTTATGAGAGCACCTGCGAAAATCAAGAAAGGTAGAAAAGGGTAGTTTTTCAAAGATAAACTTACTAATTCGAAATAACTATATAGGTATTTATACTGTTTGTCTACCCCTAAGCTTTCTTAAAAAGTAAAAATTATTCTTTTAAAGGCAAAATTATAAATTAACCAAATTTACCTGATATATATTCCTGAGTGGTTTTTTCTTTTGGAGAGTTAAAAATTTTCTTAGTAGAATCAAATTCGGCAAGATAGCCGACTTTCCCTCCATCACCATCTTCGTATTCAACTGCATTAAAGAAAGCAGTCATATCACTGACTCTTAATGCCTGCTGCATATTATGGGTAACGATTATTATTGTGTAATTCTTCTTAAGTTCGTGCATCGTCTCTTCTATTTTCAAAGTAGAGATTGGATCTAAAGCTGAGCATGGCTCATCCATGAGATGGCTCATCCATGAGAATTATTTCAGGCTCAATTACGATGGTTCGAGCAATACATAATCTCTGTTGTTGTCCACCAGATAAAGAGTAACCACTATCATTTAATTTATCCTTACATTCACTCCATACAGCAGCTTTTCTCAAGGAACTTTCCACTAATTCATCCATATCTCCCGTAAAGCCATTGATTCTTGCTCCGAATGCAATATTTTCGTAGATAGATTTTGGAAAAGGATTAGGTTGCTGAAAAACCATTCCGATTCTTCTTCTAACTTCAACTGGATCTACTCTTTTGTCATAGATATTAGTTCCATCAAAGAGGACTGTCCCTTTTAACGAACAATTAGGGATTAAATCGTTCATTCTATTCAAAGCTCTAAGAACGGTTGATTTACCACAACCAGAAGGGCCAATGAGTGAAGTTATATCTCCTGCTTTAAAATTTAAAAAAACATTTTTTACCGCTTCAAAAGTGCCATAACTAATAGAAACATCCTCAAGAGATAAAATGTTTTTCTTTTGCGACTTTTTAGTGTTTTTAATCATTTCATACCCTCTTAGTTTTCTCAGTAAAAGCGGCAAATATCCTTGAAAAAATATTAACTGTTAGTATTGATATGACAAGACGTAAGGAAGCCGCCCAGGCTAGTTTATTCTGTGCATCATAAGGTTCAAGGGCAAAATTATATATCAAAACAGCTAATGAGCCCATCTCGTAAAACAAATCTTCAAAACCTACTATGTAGTAGTAAGAAAATAAAGCAGTAAATA
>JFLG01000081.1 GCA_000634735.1 Prochlorococcus sp. scB241_528N17
TTGCGATTCCAAGCACAACCCCAGTAGCAATAGATCTAAATGCTGTGGGTAAAGTTATTTTTAATATTGTTGTATACATACTTGCTCCTATGCCTAGAGAAGCATACCTTAATTCATTTGGTACTAACTTTAAACCTTCATCAGTAGTTTTTATAACTGTAGGCAACATCAATATTGAAAGAGCCATACCTCCTGCAAAACCACTGTACATACTGCCAAATAAAATTTTTGTTGAAACGATTAAGGCATAAATAAATACACCGGCAATTATTGAAGGAACACCAGCTAAAACATTAACTCCGAATCTAATAAATTTTGAAAAAGGTCCTCCGTTTGAATATTCAGCTAGATATATGCCACCGCCAACACCTACTGGTATGGCAATAATTGAAGCAATAGTTGTAATAACTAGTGTCCCAATTAATGCAGGATTAATTCCTCCCGCATCTAAATCATCTCCAGGAGGATTTGGTTCTAAAGTAAATAATTCTGGTGTGATTTGAGCTCCCCCTTTAATAAGAATATATGTAACCACAAAAATCAAAGGAAGAATTGCAATGAGTGCACAAAAAACTGATAAAGAAGTAAAGAATTTATCTCCTACATTTCGTGATAGTTTTTTCTGGTAATAAAGAGAATTCATAATCATCTAATATTTGAGACTAAATTTCTTAACTAGCCATTGAGCAAAGATATTAACCACTAAAGATAGGATCATTAGTACAAAAGCCGCATAAAAAAGTGATGAGACCTGACTTCCATCGGCTTCACCAAACTGGTTTGCAAGCATAGAAGAGATGGTATATCCAGGAGATAATAGTGACCAACTAAATACATTAGAATTTCCAATAATCATCGTGACAGCCATGGTTTCACCCATTGCCCTGCCTAACGCCAATAGAACACCTGCCATAATTCCTGATAATGCCGCAGGCAAAATTACCGAAAATATAGTTTTCCATCTACTTGCACCAATTCCATAGGAAGCATTCCTAAGCTTTTTGGGAACTTGATTCAGACTATCTCTAGCTATCGAGGTCACTATTGGTAAAAGCATTACCACTAAAATTATTATCGCTAAAAGTGAATTCCGACCTGCAGGCTCCGTATTAAATAAAGGAATCCAACCAAAGAATTTATGTAAAAAAACAAAAAAATCTCTAAAGAAAGGTTCCATAACAAATATCGCCCATAATCCCAATACGACAGATGGTATAGCTGCTAGTAATTCAACAAATGAACCTACTATTTCTCTGACAAATTTCGGAACAAAATCCTCTGTAATAAATATCGCAGTTCCAACACCTAAAGGGATAGTAATCAATAATGAAAGAAGAGAAGTAACTAATGTCCCATATATTGCTGTAAAAGCTCCATATTCATCTTTTACTGGATTCCATTCAGAAGTTACTAGAAAATTTAAGCCATACCTTGAAAATGATTCAAATGACTGAAAAAAGACTACTAAAATAATTCCAAAAAGTACTATTGCAACAATACTAGACAAGGCTAGGGTTGTATTTTTAAAGATTAAATCTATATTTTTTTCAATTCCGAATCTTTTACGATTCTTGAAAAGAGTTAATTTCTCTTCCATTAAAAAAAGAATATTTCTACAAATCTACTATTAAATATTGGAAAAGACTTTAAGATGGGTTAAAGGTATATGAAAGTCATGAAAAGTTAACATCCTTAAATTAATTTCTTCAAAAATTTTTCTTTAACTTTACTTAACCATAGGTGAATATTATTTATTGAATAGAAACTGAGGGAATGTTTAAATACAGGGAATTTATTCCTCAAATCAAATATAAAGAAGTAATATCTTCCCCTGTATATTTTATTCCTGTTTTGCTTCTATCAATAATGATTATTATAGAAGGTTTTCACATCTTTAATCACAAACAAAATTGCAAAACTAAAGCTGAGTGGATGGAACAATCAGGAATGACTTATGACAGGGAATCAGAAGTTAATTAATAAAATCTAAAATATAATTTATTCGCAACAACGTTTTCTATTTGAGGAATAATCTGTCAAAGAAGTTATCCATTCCTTGATCAAAAAGAGAGATTCTTTATTTAGGCTGTAATACACCCATCTACCTTCTTGCCTGTCTGCGACAAGACCAGCTTCCTTCAAAATTTTTATGTGATATGAAATTCTTGATTGAGATAACTTAGTTAATTTCATAATATCGCAAACACAAACTTCTCCATCCATCATTAGGTCAATTATTTCTAGCCTAAAAGGATCAGAAAATGAAACCATAAACTTAGATATATTTTCTTTTTTTACTTTGCTACTCTCTTTTAACAATTTTAAAGTATTTAGATTCTTTTAAATATAGCTTAAATAAAAAAGATTTCATTAATCAAAACATCTTGATACATCAAGTTATTTTGATGTATAATTTATATAAAAAATTTCAACAGTGATGAAAATTGGAATTAATGGTTTTGGAAGAATTGGCAGATTAGTTTTCAGAGCATTATGGGACAGAGCTGATATAGAAATAACTCATATAAATGAGATAGCAGGAGATTCGAATGCTGCTGCGCATTTACTCGAATTCGATTCAGTCCATGGTAGATGGGTGAAAGATATAAAGGTTAAAGAAGAAGAAATAATAATTGATGGAAAGAAATTAACCTACACATCTTTTAAAAATTACCTTGATGTTCCTTGGGGAAAATCTTCTGTAGATATTATTTTGGAATGTACAGGAAAGAATAAAAAGCCAGAGAAACTAAATCCCTATTTTGATACTCTTGGGATGAAAAGAGTAATAGTAGCTTGTCCAGTCAAAGGAATTGTTGCAGAAGCTGAATCACTGAATATTGTTTACGGTATAAATCAAAGTCTTTATGAACCTTCCAAAAATAAATTAGTAACTGCAGCATCCTGCACTACAAATTGTTTAGCTCCGATAGTAAAGGTAATTAATGAAAATTTTTCTATTAAACACGGTGCTATTACAACTATTCACGATGTAACGAACACTCAAGTTCCTGTAGATTTTTATAAAAGTGATCTGAGGAGAGCAAGAGGATGTATGCAAAGTTTAATACCTACTACCACTGGATCTGCTAAAGCTATCGCTGAGATCTTTCCAGAATTAAAAGGAAAATTAAATGGACATGCAGTAAGAGTTCCTCTACTTAATGGTTCTTTAACAGATGCAGTTTTTGAATTAAATAAAGAAGTGACAACTGAACAAGTGAATATGGCACTAAAGGAAGCTTCAGAAACTTATTTAAAAGGAATTCTTGGCTACGAAGAAAGACCTTTAGTTTCTGCAGATTATGTAAATGACTCTAGAAGTTCAATAGTTGATAGTTTATCAACTATGGTTGTTAATTCAAATTTATTAAAGATATACGCTTGGTATGACAACGAGTGGGGTTACAGCTGCAGACTTGCAGATCTTACTGAATATGTAATCAAAAAAGAGATTTAATTTATGTCTTTATGAAGTTATCTAATATTCAACAATATAGTGTTGTAACAGCAAATTATTGGGCATTCACGCTTACTGACGGCGCATTAAGATTATTAGTTGTTGGTCACTTTCATGAGCTAGGTTACACAACTCTACAAATTGCTTTACTTTTCCTTTTTTATGAGTTTTTTGGAATAATTACTAATTTATATGGTGGTTGGATAGGAGCAAGATATGGTTTAAGGCTTACTTTATGGATTGGGACGATCCTGCAAATCATTGCTCTTTTCATGCTTATTCCAGTTAAGGAGGATTGGCCAGTAATATTTAGTGTCGTATACGTTATGGTTGCTCAAGCAGTCAGTGGGATAGCAAAAGATTTAAACAAAATGAGTGCTAAAAGCGCTGTTAAGACAGTTGTTCCAGAGACAAATAATGGCAATGATACTGGCCAAAAACAACTTTTTAAATGGGTTGCTATTTTAACTGGATCTAAAAATGCTCTTAAGGGAGTTGGTTTTTTCTTAGGTGGACTTTTATATAAGTTATTTGGATTCAATAATGCTGTAGGAATTATGGGTTTTGGACTCTGCTTAGCCTTTTTATTGACATTAATTTTACCTGGAGAAATTGGCAAGATGAAAACCAAACCAGCTTTTAATGATCTTTTTTCAAAATCAAATGCAATAAATATTCTTTCTGCAGCAAGATTCTTTCTTTTTGGAGCAAGAGATGTTTGGTTTGTTGTAGCTCTTCCAGTATTCCTAGATATGGCCTTTGGTTGGGACTACATGGAAATAGGCTTATTTCTTGGGGCATGGGTAATAGGTTATGGAATTGTTCAGGCTACTGCTCCAGCAATTAGAAAGATATGGGGCCAGAAAGAAAGTCCAGATCGTAAAGCTATCCAATTTTGGAGTGCCGTATTAATGGTCATACCATCTTTGATAGGAGTCGCATTATGGAGAGAAAGTTCCCCATCAATAGCAATAATTTTAGGCCTTACTATTTTTGGATTTGTTTTTGCAATGAATTCCTCTACACATTCTTATATGATTTTGGCCTACTCTGATAATGAAAAAGTCAGTTTAAATGTTGGCTTCTATTACATGGCAAATGCTGCTGGAAGACTAGTTGGAACATTACTATCTGGCTTACTATTTATGATTGGGAGAAATCCGAGTATTGGTCTTCAATATTGTCTTTATTTTTCATCACTTCTAATATTCTTATCTTGGATTTCGAGTCTTAAATTACCATCAATCAAACAAAGCTTATCAGCTCCATAAAGACTAATTTTTAGGAATTAGAATATTTTAATGGCAAAAATATCCTTAATTGAACTTGCAAAAACTTTCCTAAAAATTGGTATTTTAAGTTTTGGAGGACCCTATGCTCATATTTCCTTATTCGAAGATGAACTTATAAATAATAAAAAATTGATATCAAATCAATCTTTTGAAAAAGGTATTGGATTATGTCAAATACTTCCAGGACCAATATCTACTCAATTGGCAATATATATAGGTCTTAAAATCAATGGTTATCTTGGTGGATTGATATCAGGTATAAGTTTCATTATCCCAGGATTCATTTCAGTATTAGCTCTTAGTTTTTTTTGGCAAATTGGTTCTGGATCAAAATTCTTAACAGATTTAATTTATTTTAATCCGCCTATTATTGCAGGGATAATTTTTTCATTCTCATTAGTTCTATTAAAAAAAAGATTAAAGTTTGATCGAATATTATTCTCCAGCTCAATATTATTTCTACTTATATTTGCTAAATATAATAGTATTCAATTTCCACTCATAACAATTCTTAGTATTGCAGGATTGATAAATATATTTTTAAAGAAATTCAAAAATATTTTTTATAGCTTGGTCCCTTTATCTATATTTTCAACAACCTCATTTTTGATTAGCTCGGTCTTTTTAGATATATCAAAGTTTTATAATTTTTTAAGAGAGTCTATAACCTCAAAGTTTTTAGTAGATTACCTTAATCTGTTTTTTTTCTTCTTTAAATCGGGACTTTTTATTTTTGGAGGTGGATTAGTAATCATTCCTCTTATGAGTGATTATGTTATCTCGCAAGGATGGTTAACAAATAATGAATTTATAGATGGAATAATAATTAGCCAAATAACACCTGGGCCTGTCTTATTAATTACAAGTTTTATTGGATATAAAGCAGGGTTTTCGATCGGAGGAATAAATGAAGCTTTAAAGTATTCATTTATATCAACTTTTGCAATTTTTTTACCAAGTTTTATATTGATTTTTGTTTTTGGAAAAGGCTTTATAAAAAACAGAATTAAATCAATTAATTACTTTATCGAAGGAGTGATCAATACAATTCCTGGAGCAGTTATTTTCTCTGGATTTAATTTAATTGAAGATAGTTTTTCATCAAAATTCTTTTTAATTAGCTCTATTTTTATAGTTTTAATCTCCACACTATTATCTTTTTTAAAAATAGTTCCAACATACATACTCATTCTTTTTTCTTTAATATTAGGCTTGTCAAAATATTTGTTTGCATAAAAAAAAGGAGGAAATAAATTCCTCCTTTTAAATATTGTCTTACGGTTTATTTACCGATTCTTTTTACAGCAGCTCTTGACTTCTCAAGAATATCTCCTTTTAAGGGGACAAATCCAAGTGATGGAGCTTTATCTTGATACTCATCACTTAATAATGTATTAAAGGCTTGTTTGATAGCTTTAGTGTTTCTACCATTACCCTCTTCATAAGCAAGTATCCATGTTAATGAAGCTATAGGGTATGCTCCTTTTGCAGTTGGATTAGGATTTTTACCAGCAAGATTTTCATCTAGAGTAATACCATTAAGAGCCTTAGCTCCTGCTTCTACAGATGGTTTTAGAAACTCACCTGAAAGATTCTGAAGTGCAGCAGCCTTAACATTACCTTTTATGTAAGACTGGTTAACATAACCAATTGCGCCTGGAGTGTTTTGAATAACACCCGCAACACCAGAATTACCTTTTGCTCCAACACCTGCTGGCCACTTAACTGATTTACCAGTTCCTAAAGTCCATGTTGGTGAAAATGCTTCCATAGAGTTTGTAAAGGCTTTAGTTGTACCTGATCCATCAGAACGATGTGCCCAAGTTAACTTACCTGATTTACAGCCTAATTCTTTCCAATTTTTAACCATACCCATAGCAACCCTTACTGCTTGCTCTTGAGTAAGTTTCAAATCACAATCATAGTTATAACCAAAAGCAATAGTTCCTCCAACCATAGGAATCTGAACTAATCCTCTTGTTACCTTCGCTATATCTTTAGCCTTCATAGGATCATCAGAAGCACCGAAGTTTACAGTTTGATCAATAAAAGCTTTTCTTCCAGAGCCTGAACCAACAGCCTGGTAGTTAACTCTTGGTCCGCCTGAAGAGGCTAAATCTTTGAACCAACGAGTGTAAATTTTGGCAGGAAATGATGCTCCAGCACCACTTAATCTAGTTTTAGCAGAAACACTTGTGCCAGGAACACTTGTACCAGCAGCAATGGCTACTGCAGAAGTAAGAACCAAAGCTTTCTTAGCTATGTTCATGGATGTCATGATTAAATGAAAGACTACATATATATAGCATTGAATTTATACACAAATACTTATTAATTAAAATTTTATCCTGTGGTTAATTAGTTCTTAACCCCTTCTTAAACTAAATATCAATTTAACTTATTTACGTTTGGCTTTGAAAATATTTGAAAATAAATAAATTTCAATTTTAAATTTTTAATTTAAAAAAATATTCAAAAAATAAAGAAATCATTTTGTTTGATTTAAGAAAAGTTTAAACTCTCTTTAAATTTTCCTTCTGACCTAATTTCTTACTCTTTTCTTAACTTTAATTCGTTGACATGATATTGGACTTTTGTCCATTTTTACGTGTTGAGGTTTATGAAACTTTTTCAAAAATTAATTGCTGCTCCTGCCATCATTTCTATGGCATCAGGTTTTGCAGTAAACGCCGCTGAGATCAATCAACCTGAATTCAGCCCTTTCACCAAATCCCCTGAAGTTATATCAACAGGCGATTTCAAATCAGATCTATTGGTTCCAGGCGACTGGGCTTATGATTCATTAAAGGATCTTTCAAAAAGTCCAAGATTCAATGGTAGCCCAGTTCATCGTATTGAAGCTGCAGCTGAATTAAACAGATTAATTGCCGGTGGTGAAGGCTTAATGAACGGAGCCCAAATAGACAGATTAAGCGATGAGCTTGGTTCTGAGTTGGCAATTATGAAAGGAAGAGTGGATGGCCTTGAAGCTCGTGTTAATGGAATTGAAGCTGGTAGTTTCTCTGAAACCACTTCTATGTCAGGTAAAGTAGAAATGCAGATTGGTGCTGGCTCAAACGGTGCAGCTATTGTTGGAGACAATAATAATGAAGAGCAAACAACTTTTGCTTATCACTATGAAGTGGACTTAAATACTAGTTTTACTGGTGATGACAAACTAAATATTGAGTTTGCAGCCGGTAATGCTGCTGGTACAAATACTGTGCAGGGCATAACTGGTTTTGGGGAATCTCAAGATGCTCTTACAATTGAAGACGTTAACTACACATTTCCACTAGGAAGATGGGATGTTTCAGTTGGAGATTCAATGGATTTATCTAAGAATTTCCCAAATGCTTGTGCATTAGGAACAATTGTCGATGCTATGGATGATTGTGGAGCTAAAAATGCAGTTGATGCTGGTGGAGATGTTTCTGTAAGCTTAGGAACAGAATTTGCAGATGGCTGGGAGTTTGGTTTCGGCTTTTCAGGTGATAGCGGAACAAGTGGTATTGCTACAAAAGAAAGTACAGATGGTCTCGGAGCCGCTTTAGGTTATTCAAATGATACTTATGGATTTACTTTCGGTTATGCTTTAGCTGATGGAGGTGCAACTGCTAATAGTGATACAACTTACTATGGTGCTACTGCTTACTACACACCAGAAGGTATGGGCACATTAAGTGGTGGTGTTGAAATTGGAACCAAGCAAGGTGCAAACAAAGATACTTCTCAATTCAAAGTTGGATATGCAACCGATCTTGGTGAGGGTACTTTTGAAGTTGGCTTTGGTACCAATGGTGCGATAGCTGATGGATCTAATGAGGTATACGCTTATGAAGCTTCATACAGTTTCCCTATCAATGATGGAGTTTCAATGACTGCGTTTGGATACATCGCTGAAGTTGATGGTCAGGACGAAGACAATTCAGGTCTTGGACTTACAACTACATTTAAATTCTAACCAGAATAACCAAATTAAAAGGGCCTCCAATGTGGAGGTCTTTTTTTTTACCTAAAAATTAAAAACTTAAAGTATTCTTAATAAATTTATTTTTTTTTCTTAACTTTTTAAAGGGAGCATAAGTATGTATTTCCTTACGCACTAAATGAAAAAAACCCTAGCTGCTGCAAGTTTTTCAGCATTACTTGCAATTGTCGCCTCCTCTACAAGTAGCGGATTTGCTAATTGGAATACAAAATATTGGGCAAATGAAAAAAACTTCAACAGAATTTCCTCTTTTAACGTAAGTGATAATTTACCAAAAGGATCAAAATCTACAACCAAAACTTCTTCAGAAGTTGTTACAGCATCAGAAGATGGTAAGACTTTGATGTATACAGATAGCGATCTAGGAGTAGTAGGTTTAGTTGATATCTCAGACCCTGCAAGACCTAAAGCATTGGGAGTTGTTGAACTGGAAGCAGAACCAACTGGAATTGCAGCACTTGGAAAAAATGCATATATAGGTTCGAATACATCTGAAAGTTATACAAATCCTTCAGGAGCATTAGTTCAATACAATTTAGAAACAAGAAAAGCAGTAAAAGAATGTGATTTAGGTGGGCAGCCTGATAGTGTTTTTGTTTCACCAGACGGAACATTTCTAGCTGTCGCTATAGAAAATGAGAGGGATGAAGAATATAAAAATGGATTTATCCCTCAATTAGATGAGGAAGGTAAACAAATTAATCCTCCAGGTTATGTTTCTCTTGTGAAGTTAAACAAAAGAGGAAAAATACAGTGTAACTCAATTAAAAAAGTTAATTTAACAGGATTATCTGAAATAGCTCCTAGCGATCCCGAACCAGAATTCGTTGCTATTAATGATCTTGGTGAAACAGTTGTCTCTCTCCAAGAAAACAACCATCTTGCAGTAATTGATAAAGATGGAAATGTAATATCACATTTCTCGGCAGGGGTTGTAAAACAAATGGCAGGAATGGATACAAAGAAAGATGGAGCACATAAATTTAAAAGCAAACTAAAGAATGTAAGAAGAGAACCCGATGGTCTTACTTGGATTGATAATGATCATTTTGCAACAGCAAATGAAGGCGATTACAAGCATATTGATCCAAATCAGGCAAAAAGAGGTGGTTCAAGATCCTGGACTATTTTTAAAAAAGATGGAACAGTAGTTTATGAAGATGCAAATAGACTAGAAAGAGCAATTGCGCAAATAGGGCACTTCCAAGATGGAAGAGCAGGTAAAAAAGGAGTTGAACCTGAGTCAGTTACATATTCAAAAATTAATGGGACGCCCTATTTATTTGTTGGTGCTGAACGAGCTGGGATAGTAGCTGTTTACGATATCACAGAACTAAATCAACCTTTGCTTACTCAATTACTTCCATCAGGCATTGGACCAGAAGGATTTGTCGCAATTCCAGAGAGGGGATTAATTGCCTCTGCAAATGAAAAAGACTACAACAAAAAAGAACCTGGTTTGTCTTCTCATGTGACTATTTATCAACTACAAGATGCTCCTGCTTCATACCCACATTTAACAAATGAAAATGGCCTTGAATTTGTATCTTGGGGTGCGATAAGCGGAATGGTGGCTGGTGATGACGGTAAGATTTATGCTGTGAATGATGGGACTTTTAAAACTCAGCCAAGAATTTACGTTATTGATCCTTCATCTTCCCCAGCACTATTAGAAAGAGCTATAGATATAAAGTTAGATGGTAAGACTGCATTATTTATGGATCAAGAGGGTATTACTACAGATGGTAATGGTGGATTCTACATTTCTACTGAAGGGATCAAGAAAAAGCTAGATGAACATCCTCCTGCTATCTACCATGTAAGCTCAGATGGTGAAATTTTAGAGAAGATAACTCCTCCACCTTCATATCTTAATTATGCTAAAAATCCTGGTTTTGAAGGCATAACAAGGAATGGGGATATTCTTTATATTGCTCAACAGAAACCTTGGGGTGATGATACTTTCAATACTACTAAGATCCTTTCCTATAATTTAAAAACTAAACAGTGGGGGGCCGTAAATTATCAATTAGATAGAATTAAAAAGGGCGGTGTAGGAATTTCTGAGTTGACCTATCATGACGGTGCACTTTACGTTATTGAAAGAGATAGTTTTTATGGAAAGAAAGCGAAATTGAAAGCTATATATAAAATAGATTTAGATGATGTTATTTTCGAAGGTCTTCAGACTAATATTCCTCCCAGACTTTATCCTTTAGTTGAAAAAGAGTTAGTTACTGATCTAAAACCAGTAATGCAATCTACGGGTGGTTTTATCCTTGAAAAGGTTGAAGGCTTAGCAATAACAAGCGAAGGGCAAGCATGGATTTCAACTGACAACGACGGAACTGGAAAGAAATCAACTGGTGAAACTCTTTTCCTAAATATTGGAAAAATCTAGTTAAAACTACTAATAAAAGTCACCTTTTATATAAGGTGGCTTTTTTTTGGCAGTTCTTATAATTAAAAAAAGTTAAATCATGAAATACCTAATATTTACTATTTTATTCATCGCCCCAGTTAAAGCTGAAACAAAATATTATTGGCAGGGTGTCAGGCATTATTTAAATCGACCCAAACTAATGATAGAAGCATGCAAAGATATGAAAGAAGAAAATGACATTGGAACATCTGCTTTCGAGAGTATGTACATGCCAACATTACCGGATAGGCTTTGGTTAGCTATTGGCAAAAGAGATTCTTATTGGGCAGATGACTCCAAAGAAGGAAGCATTCTTTTTACAAGAGAAGGGGTTTTGAATTTAAAAAAATTTATTGCAGAAAAATCATGTCCTAATATTTTTTAAATTTTCCCTATAAATCTGTATTAAGACACGGAAAGATAGTTTCAATAATCGCTCCACCATCTTTATGATTAAATGCCTTTATAAAACCTTTATTGTTATTAATTATTTTTTTTGTAATTGAAAGACCTAAACCACTTCCACTTTTCTTAAATTTAGTCCTTGATGGATCCCCACGATAAAAACGAGAAAAAATGTCATTTGATTCATTTTCTTCTAATCCAATACCTTTATCTCTAACTCTTATAACAACAGAGCTATCTCTCTTAAAAATTTCAATTTGTATGCCCTCTTTTGTTGGGGAATAACGAATAGCGTTGTCTAAAATATTTATAAATGCTCTTTTTAAATTTTCAATATCCCCAGATATATAATATTTTGTTGGAGAAAATAAATTTATTTTTATATCCTTTTTTTCTGCAAGCGGTTTTAGTGTTTGCCAAGATTCCATAATCAAATCTGAAATAGATATTTTTTTGTTTTTATTAAAATCTTCGCTACTTTCTAGCTTAGAAAGCTCTAAACTCTCTTCGGCCATTTTTCTTAATCTTTTTGACTCTTTCTTAAGTCTTTTAACAAGATACCTATCCTTTTTTGATACTACTGATTCAAGTCTTTCCCCAATTAAGATAAGTGATGTAAGAGGGGTTTTCAGTTCATGAGACACATCATTAATTAATTGATTTTGTCGTTTTTTTATCGATTCAATTGATAATTTACTTTCCAATAATATTAAATAATTCTTTTTTCTTCCTCTAACAATATTTACCGAAATGGGTACTCCCGCAATTGTGAAATCAAGGTTGAATGGGAAATCTTTTTTTCTTAAATATAGAATTTTATTACTAAGTACTTCAAGCTCATTAATATCATTAATTGCTTTTCCAATAACATCTTTATACTTGATAACCCTAATAAGAGATAAAGCTTTCTGATTGATAAATTTTATTGTTAGATCAGATGATAAGATTATCCACCCTTGCGATGAATAATCTAGCCAAGACAACACTTCTTGAGGTCTAATTTTATCAAATGGGAAATCAATAGTTTTTTTATACTTATTTTTATCAACTTCAAATTTTTTTTCTTTTGATTGAGAAAAATGCTTGACTTTTATTTTCCACTTCTGATGTAAAAAAAATAATACTTCTTGTAGTGTTTTCATTTTCATCCAAACTTATAGCCAAAACCTCTAACAGTTTTAAGAAACTTTGGAGCAGAGGGATCTTCTTCTAATTTCTCTCTTAACCACCTAACATGAACATCTACGGTTTTAGTATCACCAATAAAGTCAATTTCCCATATTTTTTCAAGTATTAAATCCCTTGACCAAACTCTTTTTGGATTTTTCATAAATAACTCTAATAATTTAAATTCTTTGGGAGATAATGTTATTTCTTTATCAAAAGAAGTTACCCTGCATTCTTCCAAAAACATTTTTATATGATTAAACTCGAGAACAGTTTTTGATTTTTCTATATATTTTTTATTACGTTTAGATCTTCTTATTAAGGCTCTTGATCTAGCAATTAATTCATTTAAACCAAAAGGTTTTGTTAAATAATCATCTGCACCAACCTCTAATCCAAGAACCCTGTCTGATTCATTATCTTTAGCACTCAAAATTAATATGGGTGTATAGTCTTCGTCATTTCTTATTTTTCTGCATAACTCTAATCCATTTAGTCCTGGCAACATTAAATCTAGAATTATTAGGTCAACATCTTTTTTAATATCATTATTAATAAAATCTAAGGCACTTAAACCGTCTTTGAAACTTGATACTCTAAAACCTTCGCTATTCAACGTTTCACTGACTGTCAGCCTAATACTCTTGTCATCCTCTACAAGAAGTATTTTTGAGCCCTGCAAACTTTTATGATCTTTAATAGTCATTTGAAAACCCAACAAATTAATTTTATATAATCAAAATTATTTGATCTTATTATTTCATAATTAATTTACATTGAATTATTATTTTTTTCATTTAATCTTATTTCCTTTTTAATTTTCCCTTAAACCCTTTTAACTATATTTAGATTGTCTCTTTAATATTCCTCACACAAAATTTTAAAGAGACAAACTTATTCAATTTAATAATGGCTTCTTAAATTAATATCCCATCGAAGCATAATAATAATCGTCATCTTCATCTATATTTGTCACTACCCATTCTGGCGGAAAGTCACCAATTTTTACATATTGATAAAGCTTATCAACATCTGGATCGTAATAAGTGTCATTGATTATTGGATGTTTGATTACTTTGCTTGGATGCATAATAAAAATTACTTCTACTATGTCTTCTAGGAAATTTAGTTTAACTTACATTTAAAATCCATTTAAAATTTCCTTTTAATACAAATTTTTTTTAAAAGCAAGCCTTTATTTAGAATTTAATTTTTGTTGTTACTCTGTTTTTATTTTGAGATTTGAATTCAAAAATTCCTGTATCAGTAAATATTGTCAACGCATCTCCAGATGTTTCTTCAATTGCAATACCCTCAGACTTTAAATTTTTAACATAAACATTACCAATCAGTTTTAGAGATTTATCATCCTTGTCAAAAGAAAGCTTGTCAGAATAAGCCTCAAAATTACCACTATTGCTTTTAATAACTACATTTCCTATAGCCTCTAAATCACCTTCTAAAGTATTTACTTGAGAATCAGATGTAATTATGTAATTAATTAATTCCTCAGCAAAAGAATATTCAGCTAATAAAAATAAAAACGATGCAAAAAATAAGCTTTTCATTTACTCCCAACCCTTTTCTGCATTTTGAATAATCCATTGTGCGAGAATCTTATCCTCTCCATCATTCAATTTATTTTTATAACCCTTCATAAAACCAATTCCATCATTAGCAATTTTTGTTATTGAATTTACATCT
>JFLG01000082.1 GCA_000634735.1 Prochlorococcus sp. scB241_528N17
TAACTAATACCTTCAAAACTGCTGGTTCATCATCAACAACTAAAATTCTTGCCTTACCTTTCCTTGAGTCAATTTTTTTCTGAAATTTTGAGGCTTTTTTAATCTCAGCAACTTTTTTAATCTCAGCAACTTTTTTAGTCTCAGCAACTTTTTTAGATTCTAATTTCTTTTTGGCTTCCAATGCTTTTTTAGCTTCTAATTCCTTTTGGTCTTCTAATGCTTTTTTAGCTTCTAATTCCTTTTTTACCATTTTATATCCTTCTTGAAATTTTCTTTCTAAGTTTTCCTCTGTATAGCTAATTTTTTTTTGAGAAAAATTATCAACTTCTAAAACTAGGTCTAGATTATTTTTTAAATTATTTAATAGTTTTTTAAAGAAAGCCAACCTACATAAAAAAAAATTTTTTTAACAATAGTATATTTTTTTTTATCTGTCATTAAAACTTTTTGTGCTTGATTATGGAGAATCTCAATCTCTTTAAGGTACAACAAAATATTAGGTTTAACTTGCTTAGAAGCAGGAGAACAAAGCTATGCAGGATTGAAAAGAATATATAGAAAAACTAAAATTATAATGACTATAAGACAAAGAGAAGATTGGTTTATTACTGATAGGAAACCAACTATTTAACAATTAAATCTATTTATCTATATCAAGTTTCTCGATATCATCTTTACAAAGTCGTATATTTACGATTTTACCCATTGAATACAATTCAGATACTTTTTCTAATAGGGAGAGGTACTGTTCTCCTGCCTCTTGTACTGTTATTCCTAATGTAGTTGCAGTTTCTTCCATAGATTGAGGCACTCCATTATCACGTCCATTAATGATGACAATTAGCAATTGCTGTTTTTCAGATAATAAGTAAAAATTTGGAGGAGGGTTTTGACTTAACCATCTACGCACATCAGCGATCCTTTTATAATTTTTTAATTTGGGGTAATTATTTAAATTGGGATAATTATTTAATTCTTTCCTTCTTTTTCGATCTGTCTTTCTCCAATTTTCTCTCAATTCTTCTTTATTTCTAAGAGGATGATTATCAAGAGCTTTTCTTTTAGTTTTGTAATGTTTTTCTATAGATTCTTTTTCATATTTTACGCTCCAATTTTTTTGTTCAACTTCTACAATTCTTTCTTTATATTCTTTTTCATAATCAGATCGATAATCTTTATAAGACAGACCGAAGAATGTTTCATTAGTTCCAAATTTACTCCAAAAATATTCTATTGCACTTAGAGGTTCATATTCTGCCAAATATTCGTTTACTTGCTTCTTTTTTAAGTTAATTTTAGTTTCCCTTATTTTTTCATCGTAACTTTTTTCACTTAAATTATTTAAAAACTTTTTAAGAAAAGACAATTTAAAATTAAATATCTTAAATAACGATAGTGGATTTGTTTTTTATTTGTCTTTAATACTAATTTAAAAATTTTTTCTAAAAAATTTACTTTTAAAAGTTCCCTCAAAATTCCCTCAAATGAGATAATAATAGACCGATTTAGTCCACACTTTTTCTCTCAAAAGTCCTGATATAGCTATAAGTCTCAATTATAGCCTTGTTGGTGCGGGTGCTTTGGGAGCACTAGGTCGCAGGTTCGAATCCTGTCGCCCCGACTCAATCAAAACCAATTCATACTAGCGAGTTACCCAGACTCGCTTTTTTATTGCAAAAATATGAACACTCGAATGTGGTCAACTAGTGGTCAAATTTGATTAACATTCGATCTAACCTCGAACCTACTTTTTTTAGATAAAGTACCTATATTTTATTATTCATTTAAAAGTTATTATTTTGAGCAAATAACAGGATTAAAAAAAATGATGAAACTTGCAATCATTTTCTTACCAATTGTCTTTGCACTTATATGGGCTCTGTTTATTGGGTTAAGAATAAATAGAGTAGAAAATATAGATGGAAAAAGAAAATTAATTAATTATTAGATTGATAGTCGATCTAAAATTGGAGAGATAAAACCCTCTTTTTTTAATGGTTATGTTCATGCATAATGCATGGCATCCATTTATCTCCCATTTGATGAGCACCTTTACAGTCAAATTTATAAGCTTCTTCTTCAGCCTGTTCTTTTGTATCAAATAACATTGGCATTTTCATTTCTTTTTCGACGGGTTTATTTGAACAACTTAAAGAAAGAATTGACATAAAAAAAAAGGAAGAAAAGAAATAAAGTGTTTCAAAATTTATCTATAAAATCAAGGCAGTTTAGTATTAAATATCATTCGAAATATTTAAAAATTGATTTCTTTACATATATATATTGATTGACAGTCGATCTAAAATAAGGGGCAATAAGCTTCTTTTTTAATAGCAAAGTACGCTATCAGCTTTAATTGATTCTTCAACTAGAACTTCTGGCATAACAAACGCTGCAGTGTATCCATCAAGAAGTTTCTCATCATAACCCCTAGATTTAGCAGACATTCCTGAGACATATATGGTAATTTTTGAATTCTTTAAATTTTGAAGATGTTCGTATAAATCTCCAGTACCTTGACCAACTATTTCACCAGCTTTTTTGCAATTTAATATTTGTACTCCGTCTCCTGCAAGAAAAAGTGTTACTTTATGATCGTTTTTTTCTGCAGTAAGGGCAACCAATAAACCTAAAGTTATTTTATTTTTGGATTCTAAACCGCTGTAAATATGTACTAACACTGTATTGTCGGTAATGATGGACATTTAATCCTCCCCAATTTTTTTTATATCCTAAATAAAATCTATTTTCATTAGCTGTTTTTTTATGAAACGCTTACTACTTGCACTGCTTATAGTTAAAAAAATGAAAGCCAACTTAGAGATATTCGTATACCATTTATAAAAATCAAAATTTTTAATGAAAAAAACTATTTTAACTGGTTTAATTGCTTGCATTGCTGGGCTTGCAATTGGTTATAAAGTCCCAAAAGACAAGAATGCTGGTTATGTAATGATTTCTGGCAGGATTACAAATCCAGAACAAGCAGGTAAATACTTTGAAGCAGTAAATGATGTTGTTGTTAAAGGTTGTGGAGCAAAGACACTATCAGTTGACTTCGAGACTGATGTTAGAGAGGGATATGATGGTCCGTTTTCTGTGCTTTCAAAATTTCCAAGTAAACAAGCAGTAATTGATTGTTATGAAGGACCATATCAAGAATTAATTCCTTTAAGAAAAGGAGCTATAGATATGAATTTTAGAATAGTTGAAAGAAATAGATAAAAAAGAGCTAGGGCTACTTATCCTAAAAAAAGTGGTCAAATATTGCTTAAATAGTCAGGACAAACAACGCAACACCACGCAAGAATCCAGATATAGCTAAAAACTTAGTGCTGCACTAGACTTTTTAAGTGCTTTGGTATTACTAAGTCGCAGATCCTAAGCCTTGGGACAGACTATATTTTCAGCGAATGCCAAAACCTGCCTTGAGAAAAAAATTGGGAAAATAACTCTACTATGAATTGTTTTGAAGTAACTTATAAAACTATTTATGAATTCATAACTTGTTTTGTCACCTTCCTAGCGATAAAAGAAACATATGCGCATATTCCGTAAGAAGTTTGCTAAAAAAAAGAACTAAAGGCAATTTGCACCAAGTTCCAGGACCAATCAGGCGCTACAGATATGGAAGTAAAAACTTTACTTCGAGAACTTGCGAGGGTTTATGAAAAACATATTGATAACCACTATGACATAGATTGGGAAGTTTAAATAAGTTTATTTAATATTCTTTTGCTATAAATTAATTGAGGCCAAACCTCATCAGCTCACTCTACGTTTGCTGCAAGACATAAATTGATTCTATATAGTTGCGAGTCGATTTAATAACCCTTTCAGTAGTTGGAATTTCTGGAAGGGTTTCTTGTTACTGATATTTATTTAGTAATCGGTTATAAATTACCAACAATAGTATTACCCCAACTATTCCATAAATTGCATGGTATGGGTCGTGGTGATTCTGCCAAAGCTCCTTTAAAAATCCCTTCAATACTTAATAGCTATTGCTCAATGAGAATAACATCCATAAGATTTTTCTTTAATTAATTTGCATAATTTCTTACAACTGGTAATTTTAGTGGGCTTCAATAAATTTAAATGCAAGATCAAAAAATTGAAAAGATAGCAGCTATTGCAGTAAACATAACCAAGGTGCTGGTAATAATCTATCTAGGCTTCGTAGAAGTATTTAAAATTGGCAAATTACTTAAAGAGAATTTAAATACTGAATTTGATATTTCTCGAAAATGGGCTTCACAAAATTATTCAATTCTAAAAAAACGACTAATGGAAGCAAAAGTAGCGGGTATAATAGAAAATTAGTAAGCGTTATATTTACGCAACAAGTTTGATCGTATATACTGCATCCTTACAATTATTTTTTTTATCCCATTCCTTTGCGAAAGGAGATTCCATCTCTGCACCTAATTTTTCTAAGTCGGTACAGTTCATTAATAAATGAGATTTGTGTTCATTCACTTTTACAAACTCATAATCAGTTACAAACTCCTTGCACATTTCTTCAAGAAATAATGTCGTTACATCATTTTTAAATTCTTCAAATGTACAACTAAAAGTTGAGATGATGAGAGTGTTCATTAAAAAAAGGAGCTTATTGCCCCTTATTTTAGATCGGCTGTCAATCTCTTACTATGAGTAGACTTTGGCAACTATTGGACCAGCTTCTTCATCAGTAAATACAGGTGTGGTTTCCCAATTGAGAAATTCACCCCATTCAGCGGCATGTTGATATATTGCCTTTGGATCATCAGTCTTTAAAACTATCCAACCCTCTAAAGAACCGGGTGCGTGATATCTTCCAATCATCTCTACTCCAGGATAGTCTCCCCCACCACCAAGAAATTTTTCTGCACCTTTTTGATGATATCCGGCCTTAAATGACCAATGCTGAACATAAAGCATTTTATTTTTTAATTTTTATTGGCTTTCCATTACTAGCAAAAAAAATAATTACTGAAAATAAATAGTTTTAATTGCCCATTTTTGAAGATCCATTAGTGAAACCATTAATTGAGAGTGCAAGCCATATTAAAGATTCAACTGATATTTCAAGCTACTTTTAATTGAAATTCAAACTAAAATAAAAGGAAATTAGCACCTTTTTTATGTTGTTTCTAATTTCTTATAAGTTCACTGATGCAAATGCCCAAGACAGGGGATCCAAAATGTTAAAAGAATGGTACGAGAAAGGAGGGCCACAAAATAGACCAGAGGGTTATGACGTTAAATCTTGGATTTTCTTACCTCAACATGGTAATGGTTACTCTGTTGTAGATGCAGATTCTTTAGAAACTATTTGGAAACAGTGGAGTCCTTGGAGAGAATTATTGGAATTTACTATTGAACCTTGTGCGGATTTAGATCAAACAGTAGCTCTGTACTGTTAATGAAACACCTTTTACTTATATAAAAATATAAGACTTAGCAATTATGCAGCGATTCAAAAAAATAATGCTTATTTAACCTATTTAGCCTTTTTATTTTTTAATATATTAGAAATTAAACTCTTAAATAATAATGAATAAATTTAAAGATAACTTTTCAAGTGAAAGCTTTTACCCAGATAGTAATTTTTATCTTGACCAAGACAATGCTCCTAAAAAGGACACAATTACAGAAGATCAAAAATCCAACAAAGGGGGAGGTTTTGAATGGCCAAATACCTATTGGTTTATTGCTGAAAGAACAAATGGAAGGCTTGCAATGATAGGTTTCATGGCTGTCATTATTAACTATTCTTTGTTTGGATGGATAGCTTATCCAATCCTCTAAATTACTAAGTTTAATTTTGCCAAAAATTGGTTTAGATAAATGTGCAACATATTGGCTTCAATATACTGCTTTTGTTGTAACTTTATTTTTTATTTATTTTGGCCAATTAACTTAAACTTCCAATTACTTTTATTGTCTTTTGATTATTCATATGTTTTTGAGGAATTTTCGAGTAATCTATTTAACTCCAAAAGTTCTTCTTTAGTAAGTTCTCTATATTTTCCTGTTGGCACGTCTAACTTAATATTGATAATTCTTACACGCTTTAATGATCTTACTTTATATCCTAAAGCCTCACACATTCTTCTAATCTGACGGTTAAGTCCCTGTGTGAGTATTATTTTAAAATTTCTTGGCCCCAATTGTTTTACGAAACAATTTTTAGTTATTGTGTCCAATATTTCAACTCCATTACTCATACTTTGAATAAAGTCGCTATTAATAGGACGATTAACTTTTACGATATATTCTTTTTCATGATTATTTCTTGCTCTGAGAATTTTATTTACGATATCTCCATCATTAGTTAACAAAATCAATCCTTCACTGAGCTTATCTAATCTTCCTATGGGGAAAATTCTTTTAGGATATTTAATGAAATCTATTACATTATTAGGTTCTACTTTCCTATCTGTTGTGCAAACAATTCCTACAGGTTTATTAAAGGCTATGTATATGTTTTTTTGTCTCTTTGATTTTTCTATTCTTTGACCTTTAACTTCAACTTGGTCACTATCTTCTACTTTAGTTCCTATTTCTGGAATTTTGCCATTAATGGTTACCTTTCCTTCTAGGATTAATCTATCTGCTTCTCTCCTAGAACAATAACCGACTTCACTTAAATATTTATTTATTCTGGTAGCCATTTTATATGTTTCATCTTTATCTGCATTAAAAAAATAATTTACTAATCTCCTAATATTTTAGATCGGGTGTCAATTTTAGTTAACATTCTCATTATTGAGTTTCAGATTATTTTCATCAGTAATTTATACCGCACAGATCTAACTCTCTTTTTAATTCCAATTTTTTTCAATTTTCCTCCATCCCTTAGAAAGTAATCTTTCATAAATTTCTCTAGCTAAATCTATTTCAACAGCAACTGTATTTGTCATTACTGGTGGTTTGTTTCCTAATCCCCCCACTATTTTTCCAGTATCTATAAACATATATTCAAAAACTCCATCAATACTCTTATCGTTTTTCATAAATCTTTTAACTTCTGATCTATTTGAATTAATCAACCAATAAGATTTAGCCATTAATCTAACCTTGGAATTAGTAAGTGTTCCATTTAAAACAAACTCATTTGATCAGTTTCTTTTTTCTTTACATCCTCTACTAGCCAACCATCAGGGGACCAACTCATCATGATTGCAAATAATCCTCTTAATTCATCTGCATCTTTGACTTGCTCTGTCCATTGTTCCTCATATCCATTAGGAACGATCACAGGCATGCGGTGATGTAAAGGTTTAATTAAATCATTTGGTTCAGTTGTTAAAACGCAGCAACTCTCAAGTTCTGCTCCATCTGGTGAAGTCCACTTACTCCAAATTCCGCCCAACCAAAAAGTCTCATAATTCGATTTTCGAACACGATATTTTTTTTCAAAAAAACCGCTCGCAGGTATTAGGCACCTTTTATGTTTCCAACTTCCACTAAATAATTTTTTTTCTTCTACAGTTTCTGATCTTGCATTAAATGGTCTCGGTCTCTTTTTATCAAATGGATCTCTGGCCCAAGGAGAAATAAAGCCCCATGTCATAAAAGTAGTTTTAATTTTTCCTTCGTTTTTAATTACAAGAACAGGATCACTAGGTCTTATTAGACTTTGAGTATCATATTTAGAGTCAAGTCCAATTGGGTAGTCTTGTTTCAAAACCTTTGGCAACTTCTCAAATTTAGTTTTCAGCTCAAATCTTCCGCACATTGATTTTTAAAATATTCTTAAAACTCACTTTAAAAAAAACAGTAAATTTACCTTATTTTAGATCTACTTTCAGTTTTCTCAAATAAATAACAATTTTTTGATCGTAGAAAGTTTTTTATCCAAATAATTAAAAGAAAATATAGATATTGAAAAGCTTCCTCAAATTTAATTTGAATGTTTCAAACTTGAATTATGACAGATCCTATTCTTTATTTATCTATGTTATTAGGTCTTGGGGGAGTTTATGTATTAATCTCTTCCTTCCATGATGATGACGATGGTGATGATGATGGAGAAAAATATATTTATAATCTCGAACAAACTTTTTTAGCAAGATAGTTGATTTGTTTATAAAAACATTATCCATAAAAAGTTTCTCTCAAAAAATAGGTTATTACTGAAAATAGTTTTATAAGAGTAACGGAAATATTGATTTTATTTTTAAAATATACTCGACCATTATATTTATTTTTAAATTAAGTTGTTGGTCCTCTATCCGTATATGTTTGTGCCTTAAACCGTACATTTTTATTAGTCGATTAATAAGCATGCCTAGTTAGAACTTAGTGGTAACAGAGATAAATTAAATGCCTTCAACACCAATAAAATCTTGTAATAAATATGTGTTGAGTTACAAAGATTCAACAAACAAGACACATGAAGTTGGCTTCTACGCGCGCGATGCATACGATTGCCTAATGCTTGCGAGAGAATTCAACACTTACGTACATGACAATCCAGGATCTGTAATCAGAATCCAACAAAAATTTTGAGGAAATTAATTATGAATTTAAAAAGATCACCATTCGCAATTCAAGATAAAAATGCAAGAGATCTTGATAATGCAAAAGATTATCCAACAATTGCAGATTTAATGAGAGAACAGAAAGTTCCACAAGATTACGCAAATACAGTTCACCATCGTAGAGATTTAGACTCTCTCGGTTAGTTTAAGAATGACTATTTAATAATTTTCAAAAATTATCGATTATGATTAACGTGTTATAAGATTAATTCATAAGTTAATCTTTTCTTCGTGAAGTTTTTTTTTAAGCTCTATGGGCATATATGCAATATCTTTTTTTATTGCATTAATTGCATCTCTATACTTTTCAGGTTCAGCTAAAAGCATTTTTATTAAATTGTATTGACTTTCAATTTCTTCAGAAGAAAATTTTCCCATAAAAATATGTAGTACCCTTTTATATTAAATCATCAGTCAAACATGCAAAACATTAACTATTAGTTGGAGGCTGCTGCGATTTCTTTATGGACGGAAAGAAATTCTTTATCAGTTAGAACTGGTGTGACTTCTATTTCTACGCCAAAATTATCGACCCAGATACTACTCCATTTCCAAATGTTCTGATGATTTGAAGATTCAACTATTGCCCAACCATTAGCTCCCTCAGGATTTACTACTCGATTAAGAACTTTAAACCCATCAAATTCATCACCTTCGCATCCTCCTTCAACAAAACCCGCAAAAGCTTCGGCCCCTTGCATATGACTTTCTTGATCTGGAAACTGCCAGTGAACGATGTAAGTTTGCATTATTAAAACTATTTTTTTAATTATTAATTATTAAATTTAAAAATTAAATAAAAAGTTTTTAAACACTAATTAAAAAGGGCTAAAGCCTAAAAGGAAAAATAGCAAAAAAAAAGACTCTTACGAGCCTAGGTGATGGGGACTCCTATAATGACAAATTAAACAGAAACAAACAACCCCATCAATAGGTAATTTTAAATACTTACAAACACCATATGTAGTGCTAAGATTTTAAAAAGGCTGGGTGATGGGGATTATCCCGCTTTTTGATTGGGGCGAAGCTAACGCCCTTTTTTTATGGAAAAATTTACTTTAATCAATAATGCCAGATCTAGGATTAAAGTATTTGAACCTTTTGATGATAGTTCTAAGAACCCTTCTAGGATTAATGCAATTTTAATCTCTTATGGTTGTTTGCTTAAGCGATCAAGTAAGCCAATTATGAAAGGCTCTAGGGTTGAATCTATCGAAAAAGCGAGAAAAGAATATAAAAAACTATTAGAAGAAGGGTGGAAAGAAACTTATCGATTCAACAGTTTTTTTTAAAAAAAAATGGTGAATAGGTACTTTACCTAAAATTTGACATTATTAAAAATTAATTGCTAGATAAGCTTCAGAATGGAAGATTGATCATGAAAAATGAAATTTATTCAAATATTAAAGATTCAGATGCTTTGGAAAGTTTTTTTGAATGTATAACTTCTTGTAGCATCAATAGTGAGGGGGTAGATTGTACAACAGCATGTTATGTAAAACATTTAGAACCAAACAATATCGATTACCCTTTAAAATTTTCATAAGCAAAGCTTATTGATAATTGTTATATTTCATTGATGTTATTTCCTCCTCCTCAAGTTATTTTTGGTCTATTGCTTTTATCTATAGCAGTCGTTCTTATCTGGGATATTAGATACAATCCTTTTGGAGAAGACGAAGACGGAATTTAATCTTCAACTAGGAAGCTGATTTGTAGGTGGTGCGTGAAATTGCCGTTTTTTTCTTTTGAGTCTTTTGTAAGCAACTAAAGAGCCCAATAATAACAATGTAATAGCTATTGAGTTAACCATATCAAGTAGTTTTATATATATAAAAACAAATATGTTCTGAATATCAATGACTAAAGTTATTTTTTCAAAAAGTGATAAATTAAAGACTAATTTTTAATATTTAGCTTTTTTCATTAGGGACCTAAACAACCAAAAGAAATTACTATGCAATAAGAATCACTTTTTCTTATTTCTCATTTGATATTGCAGAACAGCTTTTAGGTGTTGTACTTCTTTTTCTAAAGTCTCAATTCTTTTTTCTAGTTCTTCATTGGTTGCCATATTTTTTGAGATAAACTCCTTAGTATTTATACTATTAAAAAAGCGACTTGTTTCTCATAGTAAATGTTTTATAAGTAATAGAACCTATTGATGTGCATAATCTCTCTAGATAAATTATGGAGAGTATAAATTTAGGGGTAATTTATGAGTGGAGATTATGAGACACTAGAAATAAATCAACCTAAAATTACATATTTGCAGAAAAGATCCGAAAATAATACAGAATGGTTAGATGAATTAATCAACCAAATTGAAGATATGAAAAACAATATATCCAAATCTGCTTAATGACAGAAAAAGAGTTGAAGGAATTAGAGAAATTTGCAAAAGAAAATGGATACAATGACGAGTTAAAAGATATATATTTAAGGGAAGTTATTGACAGAAATAAAGAATACGAATGAGATCAAATTTTCGACCAAATATTCGACTAGCTACAAACATTCTTTTAGTTATTGGTACTTTTGCTATTGCTTTAAAGATTGCTCCAATAGCAATGGTATATCAGGAAAAAAAATTATGTATTAAATATTTAAAACATCAAATAGATAGAGACAAACTTATCAAAAGACTAAAAATAGTTAAACAAGGAAATCCATCTAGTATTTGTGACTCTATCCTTAAAAGTTAAAAATGAAGGTTAAGTCATTTATCCCCTTAATTGCAGTTTTTGGTACTTCATTTCTCATAACCATTTCATTGCTTAAAAGTTTCCAAATTTTTATGGGGATATCAATTTGTCTTTTAGCGATGCTCAAGCTCATGGATATTGAAGCTTTTGGAACAAGTTATAAGAAATATGATTTACTATCGTCTAAATTTGATGGCTGGATATATATTTATCCTTTTTGCGAATTATTAATTGGAATAAGTTTTCTTAATTCTTCACCACCCTTTTTAATTATTTTTATTGCCCTAATTTTAGGAATTTCTGGAATGATTTCAATATTTAAGGCTGTTTATTTGGATAAATTAAAATTAAATTGTGCATGTATTGGTGGATATGCAAAAACTCCTTTGGGAATTATTAGTTTTATCGAAAATCTTTTAATGGCAATTATGAGTATCTTAATTTTGATTAAATAGCGATTTAATAAATTTTCATTTATTGTTAATTTGAATATTAAATTTAATGGTCGTAATTAGTATGGCACTTAATAAATTTTTTATAAAAAGAGGATTTTTAAATTATCTAGTTTTTTCTGGAATTCTTTTTACAAATATAATTAATCCAAATAAGAGTATTGCTTTAACTCAAGAAAATATAGATATCCCAAAAGTTGTTTCTTACAGATCAGCATCATGTGGTTGTTGCAAAAAATGGATCAATCATTTAAGAGATAATGGATTAGAAGTTGTTGATAATATAGTTAAGGATGTTTCAGTAATTAAAAACCAATATCAAATTCCTAATAATCTGAGATCATGTCACTCTGCTCAAATAGCTAACTATACGATTGAAGGACATGTCCCGGTTGAATCAATCAATAAACTTTTTAGAGAAAAACCAAATATCAATGGGATAGCAGTTCCGGGGATGCCATTTGGCTCTCCAGGGATGGAAATACATTCTCACGACTCGCACTCTCATGATTATGAGAACTACAATGTAGTTTCATTTAGTAAAACTGGCAAAACAAAAATATTTGATAAAATCTCTCCTTAATAAAAATACTTATTTGAAATAATGCATATTTTTCTTAGAAATTTTAAATTTTTTATTTTTTTATCTTACTTATCTCTAAATTTCAATAGTTATTCTCTTGCACATATGAGGGGTACATTTCTTTCCGAAGAGGAAGCCGAAAACAAATCTTTAGAACTTGGCTGCGAAGGAATTCATAAGAATCAAGATAAATGGATGCCATGCAAAAACGAAAAAGAATTACATATCTATTTGAGGAAATAGATGGAAAAATTAAAAACAAATCAAAGAAAAATTCACAGAAAAATAACCACAATTTCAGTAATCCCCCTACTAATTACTATTGTGTCTGGGACTATTTATAGTATTCTTCAACCCTTAGGAGTAGATGCTTTTTGGTTAATAAAATGGCATACGGGTAATTTTGGCATTATTAATTTGCAACCTTTTTACTCAATATTTCTTGGTATAGCTTCAATAATCTCAATAATATCTGGCGTTAAACTATTACAAAAAAAATCTTAGATATATTCTAAGACAAGCCAAAATCTAACTAATTAATACTATTTGCGCCCCCACTTACTAAGAAAATTATCGCTCCTAGTGCCATTGTTGCTACACCCATATAAGGGTATTTCTTAATTCTTGATTTAGTAATTGGAAGCCATGAAAGGTATCTATCAGATTTATTTAATTCATTTTTTTGTCTAGGTGGCAATCCTAATTCTTCTCTTCTTTTAGCTTCGCCCATAATTTTAAGTTGTTTATGTATCAATATTAAAAATTATGTTCTACACCTGCGAGTTAACTTTATTAAAAACAGATGCTCTTCTAGATAAACAAATTATTTAAAATTTATTTTGCCTTCTTTAAATATAGATTCTTTGTATTTGCCTCATCTGATGTAAATAACAAAATCAAGATAGTTCCAACTAGAAATGAAAAAATCATTGTCAAACCAACAACTTCAACCATTTCACTAGGCAGATAATTTAGAAACATTAATGAATAGATCTCTTATCTTAAACTTAGCAATTGTATTTTTTATGTAAAGTAAGTATTCCTCCTTAATTTCAAAAGAACTTTTCTGATACTTTTTAATCTTTATTTATTTTTACTTGCGGGATAAATCTAGTTCTAGCCGATAAAAATTTTCTTACTTAGCTATTCCTATTTTCTTAAGCAATTTGAGGTAAGGCAAGGCCCAATTACCAAAGGTAAAAGAGATTTTCGTGTTTTTTGTAGTTGGTAATAATGTTTTAGAACGTGTAGAGGCTAATTTAGAAAATATCTTAATAGTCTCTGCTTCTAGATTATCCATATACAATTTTTTTTGAACACCTCTATCTTTCTTTTGGGGCAAATAATTTTCTATAAACCATAAAACTTGATCTAAATTTGATTTATTGGGTGAGGTTCTAATTTGTTTATTTTTCTTTTTTAACATATTTATTTAGCTCTTAATTACTGAATTAAATTTGCCATTTATATAATTTAAATCAATAGTAATACCATCAAAATGATGTTCTTTTTAAAAAACCGATAATCGAAAAAATAAATTAATGATTACTTTGTTTTTATAAAAATAAAAAAAGAGAGAGCTAAAACCCCCTCTTAATTGATCAGTTTCAAAAAAGAATTTAATTTTTTGAGTCTTTCAATTTCATTTCTTTTTGTGTTTTCCTGATTCTTTCTTCAAAGACGGATCTTCTGTATGGAGTAACTTCTCCATTTTTAGTAGCCAAAAGTTGGGCTTCATATACCCTATTGGCTCTTTTGATTTTTTCTCTTATTTGTAAGAGGTTATTCATGGTCTTTTGCAGTTAATGAGAATCCCGTTCCCTACTCCCATTTCATGCGTCCAGAGATATAAACTTGGATGAACGTTATTGAACATTAACATCTTTAAAAAAATTCCGCGAGAGTAATTTTTACTAAATTTTTCTCAAAAAAATAAATATTGAATAGATAGTATAAATAAGTTTTTAATATTTCCTAAATTAGGATAAGAAAATTGTTTGCGACCCATCATTATTATCCTGAATCACTATTTTTTTATTTGGGAAAATATTCGATAATATTCTTTTCAAATTTGAATTATCTGAAGGAATTATATTACTCATATTTTTTGAATTAATTTTCCAATTTTCATCAACAAAGAGTTCTTTATCATCACCTTTTTCATTCTCCAGTGATGTCTTATTTAGAATTTTAAGTAACAGTTCCGAATCATATTCTTTAAATTCTTCAGGGCTATCTTTTAAATTTTCAATCATTATTTAGAAATCTAATGTTTCTAAATCTTGCATAATAAATTTGAAGAATACAAGGTATTAATTACCTAAAAATTTCTTTCAAAATAAAAATTCGTACGAAATTAAAATAATTTTCTTTAAAAAATTAAATTCCAAAATAGCCAAAGAATGATATTTAAAAAGATTAATTAATCATTTACACCATTTATTTACTAGTTAGGTTGCAATAAAGGGATTCAGAAAAAATGCCAAGAGTAATTAACAAAAAAATTAGACTTTTAAGATGGTTAAACTCAGGCATGATACTACCATTTATCATTATGGCTGCATCCTCATCAATCATTCTTTATGGTGTTTTATTTATCCTAATAAAATAGTTTTCTAACTTAAGCAGCTAAGTTTTCCTCAGATTTAGACATAATTATTGCAGCTTTTTTTAATAAACTAACTACTTCTTTTCTTCCAACTGCATTATCAGCTTGACGCATTATTTCAGCATATTTTTTATTTATTTTTTTCATAAATAGTTTTAATTTAATCTAAAATTACAGCACCTAAAGATGGTGTCAATCGTAAATAATTATTATATATTATTTCTTTGATTATTTTCACAATAAAATTTGCTCATTTATTATCCTTCAAGTTTTTTTATTGATGATGCCAAAAAATCATAAATATCAAAATTAATAATCCTTTAAATTAAGCTATATTGAAGGATTTAAAAACATAAAATAAACCTCCGATTAGGATCAATATTGCAGCTCCATAAAAAAGAAAAGGGATAATTGGATATTTATACAAAGTAGACCTTACTTTTTGTTGTATGGCTTTTTTATCAAGTTGAGGCAATTTTATATCTTCAGTTTTTTTTCTAGGCGGAATACCTAAATTTTTTCTTCTCTTTGCCTCTCCCATAATTAAAAATGAGGTATTCCCATACATTTTAAATAATTGTTATCAGCTAAATCTAAAATTTGATTCCATTCTTCATGAGATGTTTCCAAATTATTTGTAAAATCTTTTTCAAATTTAAGGATACATCTTTTTTCTATATTTTCTTGAGAATTATAATTTCTTAAAAAAGAAACACTCAAATACGTTAATGATGAAAAAACTGCAATTATTTTAGCAATCCTAAAATTATTCATATCTTTGATAATATTGCCTTATAAATAAATAAGGTACTTGTTGGTTTTATAATTAATTTAAACTATTAAAAACAATTATCAAATGATTTATTCGGTAAATTTTAGCCATTTGCCTATTCAGGATTTGGTTGTTTCAGGGTTAATAATCTTTATAATGTCGACGATTATTGCCAATATTTATGACCCATTATTAGGAATAAGTTATGCATTTGGGAATATACTTACTCTTACTTTTTTGAGCTGGTTATACAAAGAAACTTGGAGTGATCCAAGGAAATAAATCTAATTAAGACAAAAGATAAATTAAAACTACTTCTGTATTTTTAATTTTGAAGAATACTTTAAATTAACAATGTAAGTTGCAACGAGAGAAAGTATCAAAAAAAATAATAAGCTTTCCAAAGTGGATTGGGGCATAACCATGAGTAGTAGCAAAAATGATATATCTTTAGAGAAACGAATTCTGAAAAAAAATCAACCCTTTCATTATTTTTTATACTCAAACTTATAAATTTAATTTCTCTTATAAAAACTTAGAGATTTAGGTTGATATTAATTTGAAAAATATTTTTCTGCCCTCCTAATGGCTTTTATTGCTCCTTTATAATCAAGATTTTTTAATCTTTCCTTACTTTTTTGTTCCAACATTTTTACTATCTCATTTCTCTTTATTTCATCAATTTTCAGCTTATGATCGAATATAAGATCAAATTTTGAAGAATATAAACTAGATAATTCTTCTCTATATTTTTCAATAATTTTTTCATCACAAGATTTGGATTTCAATATTTCATTAGCCTTCATTTTGTCATCTATTGCCCCTTTAAAATTTCCTAGTTTAAATTTCTTTTCACTTGATCTCGTTAGCTTAATAATATCTCCCAATATCAATTCATTAGAATCTTTCATTTATTTATCTGACACTAGGTTAATGCTATCAGAATAAAGAAAAGACAACTTTTTTAATACTAAATACAATTAACCAATAACAAGTCCTTTTTTAAGAAGTAAATCAAAAACCTCCACACTTTTTGTTTTCCCAAATTTGGGGGGCTTGTGTAAATCTAATATTTCAGCAAGGCACATAATCCAATAAGTATCTTTTTTTAAATTTAGACCTTCGCAAATATGGGTTGGGGCCGATTTAAAACAGCCAAAATCTTTTGATATATTAATGTTCATGATTTGAGTTTCAAGTTCCAGACTTAAAAGTTCTATTTCTTGCTCAGAAAGGGATGTCCCAAATGAATATGATTCAATTAAAAGTTGATAATTCATAAAAAATTTATTTTTCAAGAAATCCATCGAGTTATTTTTGTACCAGCATATATATGCCCTGAAGCTTCAACAATAGGTTTTGTTTCAGGGTTCATAAAAATATCGTATAGAACATTTTTTGGTCCTTGAAAAATTACAGTCGCCCGTTGAGGATCATCTAATGATTTACCAATATAAAAAGTTTTAACTCCCATTTCTTTAAACATCGACTGCTGTTCCTCAGCATTCATATGAGATTCATATTGTTCAAAAGTATTACTTAGTTGAAAATCTAAAATAGTCGTTTCAATAGTCATAGCAATAATGAGATGTTTTTTAGATTTTAAATCTTTTTGCAAAAAAATAATTGAATAAAGATTAGTTTTTATTAAGCAATGTATTAACTAATTTTTATTTATGGGTTATAAATCAACTATAAAAAACAGATTTTAATTTTGGACTCAAAAATTTCTCCAAGAGAACAATGGACTAGTAAGTTGGGATTCATTCTTGCAGCTGCTGGTAGCGCAGTAGGTCTTGGTAACCTATGGGGTTTCGCCTACAGAGCCTCTCAAGGTGGAGGTGCTTCTTTTGTACTTTTATATATACTAATCGTTATAATTGTCTGCCTTCCGGTATTTGTTGCTGAGATGGCTTTAGGAAGAAACGCCACTGCAAGCACATTGCTTGCACCAGTAAAGTTAGCTGGAAAAAATTGGTATCCATTAGGGATTCTTTTCTTTATAGCTCCCTTGGGAATAGCATCATATTATTCAGTCATAATGGGGTGGACCGCAGATACCTTGTTCCATTCATTATTTTTTGGATTACCAAAAAATTTAAGTGAAGCAGAAGCTTTCTTTGGCTCAATTAGCAGTGGTAGCAGTGTTTTATTGGGCCACCTATTAAGTCTTGTTCTTACAGCCATAATAGTTTCATCAGGGATAAAAAAAGGAATCGAAAAGGTGACGCGATTCTTTATGCCTATACTTTTTATCATTCTTCTATCGCTAGCAATATGGGCCACTTCACTTTCAGGCGTATGGGAAGGATACAAAACATTTTTGTTTAAGTTTGACTTTGATGAATTAAGGAACCCTCAAACAATAAGAAATGCTTTTACACAAGCTTTCTTTTCTTTAAGTTTAGGAATTGGAGTTATGGTGACTTATGCTTCCTATTTAAATAAGAAGAGTAATCTTCCAAAACTAAGTGTTGGAGTTGCTTCATTAGATACTTTGGTGGGTCTTATGGCAGGACTTATTACTTTTCCTATTGTTTTAACATTTGGTTTAAGTGATGCTATTTCTGAATCAACAGTTGGTGCATTATTTATATCAATTCCTACGGGTCTTGGTTCATATGGAGCGGTTGGAAGAATTGTAGCTGTTGCATTTTTTGCACTAGCTTATATTGCAGCAATAACTTCCTCTGTTTCATTATTGGAAGTTCCAGTTTCCTCTTTAATGGATAAATTTGGTTTTAAAAGAGAAAAATCTGTTTGGCTGATAACTCTTTTCCTATTTTTAGCAGGCATTCCTTCTGCATTGAACTTAAACATTCTTGGAACTATTGATTCGATTTTTGGAGGTGTATTACTTATCTTTGGTGGATTCTTGGTTACTTTCTTTATGGGATGGGTAGTACCTGGAAAGTTTAATGAAGAACTTAGTGATTCAAAAGTAGGCATCAAAACGACACGTTATTTGAAATTTATGACAAGGTGGGTTGCGCCCCCAATTATTGGTTTTGGACTATTTATTAGTGTGTTCGATTTGCTCAAAGGCTGGGTAAATTAAAAATATATTAAAAATAATAATGTATAAAATTGAATTAATTTACTGCGATATAGTGCAAAAATAAGGGGGTAGGCACAAAGCTTTAAGCTATTAAATTTCTTGTATGTTTTTTGAGAATTTTGAGCAAAATAAAAAAAATTAATCAAAAAAACAAGTATTACCAATGACTTCTATTAAAGGCTAAATATTATGAAAATTTCCTTTTGAAATTTTTCAGAGGCAAAAAGTTTTTTCAAGACAATAAATATACTGCAGAACTTTTTTTAATGAAGTATTAAATTTTAACTTCTATTTAATCTCAAACGTGTCGGCAAAAACCATCCCTAATAGAATCTATATAAAATACATTTAGATGTTTAATTTAAAGAAATTTGAACGCCTACAAGAATAGATAACAAATTTGATGTCAACAAAATCTGATTCACTAAAGGGAAAGCTTACAGAAAATTTTTCTGAATTTTCTCAACTATCTGACTATTCTTTTATAAATTCTCTTAAAGCAGATCCTCAATCAACAAAAGATGGAAATGATCATAAGCCGCGTTCAGTATATTCAGGTCATTACGTACCAGTTGTTCCAACCGCTATTCCAGAACCAGAATATATTTCCCATAGCAACAAACTTTTTAAAGAACTAAATCTAAGCTCAGATCTTACTAAAGACCAAAATTTTTGTCGTTTTTTCTCAGGGGATATTTCTGTTGCTAATTATCCAATGAGTCCTGTTGGTTGGGCAACAGGTTATGCATTATCAATTTACGGGACTGAATATACCCAACAATGTCCTTTTGGAACTGGCAATGGTTATGGCGATGGTAGAGCAATTTCTGTTTTTGAAGGTTTATTCAATGGGAAAAGAATGGAAATGCAACTTAAAGGAGGAGGTCCAACTCCCTATTGTCGAGGAGCAGATGGTAGAGCTGTCCTAAGATCTAGCGTTCGAGAATTTCTCGCACAGGAATTAATGGATGCCTTGGGAGTCCCTACCTCAAGATCTTTAACACTTTATGTCTCACGTTCAGAAATAGTTAGAAGACCATGGTATTCCAAAGGGTCCAGGTATTTTGAGCCTGACATCATGATTGATAATTTAGCGGCAATTACTACGAGAGTCGCTCCATCTTTTTTACGTGTAGGCCAGATTGAACTTTTTGCAAGACGAGTTCGCAATAATGCGCATGATGAGGCACTCAATGAACTAAAGATGATAGTTCAACATCTTATTGATAGAAATTATAAAGATGAAATTGAATATGAGATTAAAATTGAAAGTAAGATAATAAAACTGGCTTCTTTATACAGATCAAGAATTATATCACTAATAGCCAACTGGATGCGAGTTGGTTATTGCCAGGGTAACTTCAATAGTGATAATTGTGCTGCTGGTGGTTATACCTTGGATTATGGCCCCTTTGGATTCTGTGAATTATTTGATCCAAGATTTCAACCATGGACAGGTGGAGGTGAACATTTCTCATTTTTCAACCAACCTTCTGCTGCGGCAATCAACTTTAAAACATTCTGTTCCTCTCTTAGTCCGTTACTTTCAGAAAACAAACAAGATCAAGAAAAGTTAGATCAAATCGAAAAGGATTTTTCAGAATTGATGAACAAAGAGTTGAAGAAAATGTGGGCAAACAAGCTTGGTTTAGAACATTACAACGAAAGTCTAATAAATGAATTTTTTAATCTCATGGTCATTTCAAAAGCAGACTATACAATTTTGTTCCGCAAACTCTCTGAAATACCTGATAACTTAGATTCTTTAAAAGACAGTTTCTATTTTCCAATTAATGATGAGCTCAATAATAAATGGGAAGTATGGCTTAAAAACTGGCAATCAATCTTGAAGAAAGAGGGAAATATTAAAGCAAAATCAGCATCAATGAAATCCCTTAATCCAGTCTATACTTGGCGCGAATGGATGGTCGTTCCAGCATATGAAGAAGCTGAAAAAGGAAATTACAAAAAAATCAAAGAATTACAGGATGTCTTTAGCAATCCATATATAGAACAACCCTCAGCAATAGATCAAAAATATAATCAACTAAAGCCAAGCCAGTTTTTTAACTATGGAGGAGTATCTCACTACAGCTGTTCATCATAAAAGTTGAATCCTCATACTGATAGAACAACTTTGAGAAAAATCTTATTTATTTATGGCCGTAGGCATTCCAACTACTGATACAACTCCCACATGAAGTATGGCCGGCTTCTTTCCAACATTTTTCACATAGTGGGGGGCCCCATTATTACTCTCTATAAATGCATCACCCGCTTTAAAGAAATTAATTTTTTCACCCCTCACATGCTTTAATCTTCCTCTAGTAACATGAATCAACATTGGGGAAGGATGAGTATGAATTGGAGTTTTCAAGCCAACTGGAATTTTTACTTTTAAGAGTCTTAATTCAGGCTTACCCTCGAGATAATTAAAATTTTTACCACTTAGTCCTTTTGAACTTTGAATAATAGGTATAACTTCAATCTTTTCTTCAGCAAGAGAAGGTTGTGGTAAAGCTAAAGTTCCAATAAAAAGGAAGCAAAATGGAATAAATTTTTTTAATTTCATTAGATATTTGAGTTTCACTAATAATAGGTAGTTTGCAAAAATAATAAACTAATTTATTTTTTGTATAACTTTTCTAATTGCTTAATTTCCTCTCTTAAATCCTTACCTCTATTATTTAATTTATTATTCTTAATAACTATTGGGATAATCCACCAGGCTTGAAGACCTAAAAAGATAAATACTAGGATCAATAATTCAAAAGTACCCGGCTGCATTTGAAAAATAATCCTTCTTAGTTAATAATATTATTCTAAAAGTTATTTAACATTCATGAGATATTCAAAATTTCTAGGCTGCCTCTAATTCAATGTTAAGTTCAATTCCCTTTGAAATGATTGCTTCTTTAAATTCAATAAGTTTGGAAATTATTCTTTGCTTCTCAGGATCAGTTTTATGGATATCATCTACAACTTCCTGCATTGCAAGTGTTACTTTTTGTAGTTTGATTTCTAAATCTTCCCTGTAATTCATATGCTTAAAGAAATTATCTTATTTATTAAAAAACAAAATAATTATTAGTAAATAAGTACTTAACCTTAAAAAGATTGACAGCAAAACAAGGAGGATATAATTTATAGTACAAACGTATCAATAATTAACCGGTCGATTAAAGGTAAAGTATGGATCCTAAGTACTCATTTGGTTGTAGCACTAGCAAACCTAACGGATGCCTACTAAATCCCGAAGGCAGCAGAATTATCTTTTTCGAAGAATGCAAAAATTCTCCTAAACCTAATTTAAAAATTCATACTCATCTTTTCTACACAAATCACCTTGGAGAACCTGGAGGGTACAAATCCTCTGAAAAACTCAACATAAATTCAGCCTGGGAAAAGTGGCACGAACTGCACCAAAAAGGGTGGACAGAAGTATCTCATAATTACGGATAAATGATCCCGTCAAGAAAAAGCCTTTATGTTTTTATGAGCTTAAGAGTTTCCTAAAATATGGAATTCGGTGTTAAAAATAAAGTTTCTAATGCAAAAACTACAGGAGTTGTCCCTGTTATAGGTTCTGAAGCAACTCTTTGGGCTCCTCTAGGTTTAGGTAATTAGTAAATTAGGTCTTTTAATAAACCGAAAGGGGGTTTGTAACCCCCTTTTTTTATTAATTGCATTAAAAAGATGATTGAAAATTTTCAATCCAATTCATCGATAACTATAAATTAAATCAGGGTTTGAAAACAATGTAATCGTAGATACCAACAGCTTTTTTATAAATTGATTATAAATTAAAAACACGAGTTAACCCGTTCCAATTTGTTGACTCTGAGGTTTTAACCGTTGACTCCTTATCTACTTCTAGTTGTGACTCGCTAGTTTCAAGATTCAAAAACGGTATTTATATATCTTAAATTATGGAAAAAAAAATCGCAAAGAAATACGCCGATCTTATAGTCCAGGCTAATAATTTAACTGGCAGAAAAGAAGCTTTGTCATTGATTAAACAAGCCACAAAATTAAAAACCAAACTTGATCAATACGAAATGATGTAGTCTCTTAAAATCTACAGGATATTCAAGATGAGGTAGAAACTAGTTCCTTTTTTTTTATCTTGCTATAAAAATACTAAGAGATTATTTAACTTATCTGCTCTAATAAAATATCGTGGAATTAACTGAGCTAATTAAGGATTACGTTGCTACAGAATTAATATCAAGTATTGAAATTGATTTTCTTGAAGGAGAATTATGGGAAACCACTCAACATATTGCAGAAATAAATACAGTTATCAAAGCTCCAAAAAATATATGCAAGAAATTGGGACTAGATGAAAAATCTTGCTGGCAATTATGTTGTGCAGCCGTTCTTGACTCCTCAAGACCATTAAAAAATGGACAAAATAGAGTAGATGATTTTAAAAAATTAATTAATCGATATGAAATCAGCTTCATATAAACTAAAGACTCAATGATACGTTTACTTATTGCATCAATTCTTTTTTTTACTCCACTAGGAGGTTTTGCTGATGAAAAGCAAAGAGAAATTGAGAATGAAGCTATAAATCTTGTTATTAAAAAATATGGAAAAGGCTTAGAAAATAGATTAAAAGGAACGGGAGTAACTCCCAGTTATCGAAGTTGGTATGAAAATGATTGTTTTGTGAGCATTGCAGCAGGTACATACCAAGAAGATACTTGGTCGGCAATGAAGTGGTTTAGCGTTAATGTCTGTTCTGAATCAGCTGAAATAATGGAAAGTGAATGAAGGAAATAAAACGCCTATTAGTTTTGCAGCATTTAGAAATAGAGGGGCCTGGTCTTTTTGAACAATTTGCTAAAGAAAGAGATTTAAAAATAGAAATTATTCGTTTAGATAATAAAAATGCTCTGCCGCAAACAAAAAAAGGTGACTTAATTTTAATTATGGGTGGACCAATGGGTGTTAAAGATATTGGAAGCGGAAAATATCCATGGCTTAAGTTAGAAAGAGATTTTATAAAAAAAGAATTAGAAAATGACAGACCTATAGTCGGTGTTTGCTTAGGTGCTCAGTTGCTTGCGAGTGCTGCTGGGGGAGATGTAGAAATTCTTAAATATGGATCACCTCCAAAAGCATTACCAGAAATTGGATGGTCTCAAATTTTTATAGACAAATCGAATAAAGACTTTAAAGCACTGTTTGAAGACCCTTTTCATGTACTGCATTGGCATGGAGATAGGATTTTATTACCTAATAAAGCAGTACTCATTGCTAGTAGTGCACGTTGTAAGGAACAGTTTTTTAGGATTGGTAATTTTGCTTACGGATTACAATTCCATATAGAGACGACGGGGGGAATGATAAACAACTGGATTAAAGAAGATAAAGAGTTTGTCCTTAAAGGATTAGGCCTAAATGGTCAGGAAATTTTAAAAGAAGAGAATAAAAAATATATTGATAAAACTTTTTCAAAAAGAAAGCTTCTAATAAGTAAATTATTTGAATTATTAGATAATTAAAAAGGTCATAATCCAGTAAAAAAGGGCTTGATAAAGCCCTGAAAAAATTTAAAAAAGATTTCTATTAGAAAATACCTGGAAGAATTTGACCAGTAAAATAGTAGGCTCCTACAAGAGCAAACATTCCAAGCATTGCTGCTTTACCATTAAGCTTTTCAGCTTTTTCGGTCATGATTTTTTTTGCGAATTCCATAATAAAGTGAAATAAATTATATCTAAAAAATAATTATTCAAATTTCAGAATGATGTAGTTTTTTCTACAAAATTGATATCTTTCTAAGGATTTAAAAATAAATACTTATACAACAAATTGAACTCACAATAGTTGTCGAGCCAATATGTAAAAGCCTAGCAAGCCGAAAAAACAACTATTTAAATGTTTTTGTCACGGTTCTGTAACAGTTATGTTATAATTATCTTGAAAATAACTTAATTTCGGCTTAATACTTTACATTTGTTAATAGTAGTGTTACATTAATTAACAATTACACAACTTTAATGGCTAATTCAAACGTTACTACTGAATCAGGTGGCAGACAGAATATGTTTCCTACTGAGACACGTCCTTACATAGATGAGTCTGTTTCTTACGACAGCTACCCACAAAATGCAGAAAAAGTTAACGGTCGTTGGGCAATGATTGGCCTTGTTGCGTTAGTAGGTGCTTACGTTTCAACCGGACAGATTATTCCTGGCATTTTTTAATGAGTCCACTTTCAGGTTTCTTAGCCGTAATTGTATTCTTTACAGCCTTCCTCGTTGCTTATTTAACCAAGCAATTTCAAAACGAAAATTTAAACTATTCATCTTCTAATCAAATGAAAAACACAAATCAAATGAAAAACACAAACACAAAAGTCAAAACAATCGAAAAAGAAAAAGTTGTTGCTGAAACTCTTAACGGCAGATTCGCAATGCTTGGATTAATTGCTGCTGTTGGAGCATACCTAACAACAGGTCAAATTATTCCTGGTTTCGTTTAAAAACCTATTATTTAAAATTTCTACAAATCAGAAAGATGGAAAATTCAAAAACAACTTATTGGCAAAACGCCGAGAGAACTAATGGAAGAATGGCAATGATGGGCTTATTTGCATTAGTTGTAAATTATGGCTTATTCGGATGGATAATCCCAGGAATCTTTTAAAATGAATTTAGGCTTACTTTTTCTTAAAGTAAATACTTTGGGATTTATAACTCTTTCTGAACTTGATTGGATAACCAACCATCAATCTGAATTTTCAAGGTTAGATATGGCTTTACTTATTAAGATCGGCCGTCTTATGGATTCTGGAGTAATAGAAATTGATAATAGATTGCCTGTTTAATTTTAATTTTTAAAAAATGATCGTCATGAGTGTTTGTCAATAGGGATACTGACAAACACTTTTTTGTGAGAAAAAATATTTGTAAAAAAAAGAGATTGTTTCTTAGCTAAAAACAATCTCTCAATTACCTAATTCTTACATGAAAATTTCAAGTAAGCTTTCAGATCTTAACTGATTTGTTTTTATAGTAAATCCGTAAAAATGCTTTTGTAATTTATCTTTTTAAACCACCTCTTTTTATCCAAAGGAACCATGTAACCCAAATAGGAGGGAGGAATCTTATTAAAAAAGAAATTTTATACATATAAAATGGGGCATTTTCACTTTGAAATAAATTCATCAAAAAGGAAGATATAGTTACCCAAAGTAAAATTATTAATATATTTGCTCCCAACAAAGCGAACTTATTTTGTTTGAATATTTTTGGCATAAGTTTATTTTCTTATATTCTTAATTTTAAATAACCTTGGGAAGTAAATTATACATTTTCAAAAAAACTTTAAATTTAAAATCCATATCCAAATAAAAAAAATACTAAATTTTAATCCCTCTCCAAATAATATTCCGAAAGTAATAGGAGGCGAAAATATTAAAAAAAGAATAGAGAATAAACTAAATAAAGCAAATGATCCTCTTAAAAAATAATTCTTTCTTTTTGTTCTTCTTAGATTTTTTAAGGTATTCCACTCCCATTGAATAAGCCTGTAGAACTTTTCTGATAATAAAAATAAATACTTCATTAATATTATTAATTTCTATCGGCTTTTCTTATTTATAAAATTAATTTCACCTGTTAGCAATAAACCTTATCCCCTTCTTCAGAAAGATAGTAAATTTTATTTTCTGAACTTACGAAGAAAGTTAATCCCTTATATTGTGATCTTTTAAATTTATCTAATCTAAGTTTGTGTAAATCCCAATTATCAGTACTTATGTCAGGATTAAATTCTTGTTCTTTTAAGAAAGGTACATAAGTTGGACTAATTGTTGTTTTTTGGGCTAACCCTCTATTTCGTTTTAAATAAAAAAGTAATAAAAATAAAAGTACAAAAAAAAGAATTAATAATATATTTGTCATTGTCAATTTTTCTAATTTGAAAAAACTTTATTTGGAGAATCAAGAACTTTTCACAATAAATTTCTTAGTAAGTAAAAAATCCTATTTTTATATTCTTGTATTTTTGAATACTTATCAAGAGGTTACCTAAATCAGATTATAAAATTAGTCGCATTTTCAACATGACTCAAAATTCAATGAATACTCCTTATGCAAAAAGAGTAGCTGAAAAATTTAGAGAGGCTCAAAACTATTTAAAAACTAATGGTTTTAGTAGATCAACTAAACATTTACTGGAAGATATTGAAAATTCTGTTGAAAAATAATGCCAATACCTCCTCACTTACCACAACTACAATATGGCTACGATGATGGCTTTACAACCATTATTTTTGGATTAATAGGAAGTTGCTTTGGATGTATCTTAATTTTATTAATTTCATTTTTTGAATTTAAATTCAAAAAGCAAAATAGTAAGCCTTAAGAGACTTACTAAACGTTAAATAGGAACTCCATTACATCACCTTCGTTAACAATATATTCCTTACCTTCACTTCTTAAAAGACCTTTAGTTTTTGCATTAGCAATTGAACCTGAATCAATTAAATTTTGATACGAAATAGTCTGAGCTCTTATAAATCCTTTTTCAAAATCAGTATGAATTACTCCTGCTGCCTGTGGCGCAGTCATCCCATCTTTTATTGTCCAAGCTTTTGTCTCCTTTTCTCCGGTAGTGAAATAAGTTTTTAATCCCAATAATTTATATGTTGATCTAATTAATGAACTTAATCCCCCTTCTTCTACTCCTAAGCCAATAAGGTAGTCTTTTTTATCTTCTGGTTCTAACTCTATTAATTCAGATTCGACTTGCGCTGATATTTTTATACATTCTGTATTTTCATTGCTTGCAAAACTCTGAACTTTTGATGAAAAATCATTACCTTCAGCTAAATCATTTTCATTCAAATTAGTTGCGTAAATAATTGGTTTGGCAGTAAGGAAGCCTAATTGCTTAATTATTAAATTTTCTTCTTCATTCAAAGATATTGATCTAACTGAAAGGCCTTTCTCTAGCTCTTCTTCAATTTTTTCTAGTAAGTTATCTTCTTTAACTGCCTCTTTGCTAGTTCTAACCTGTTTTTTAATTCTTTCTCTTCTTTTTTGGAGTTGAGATAAATCAGCTAAATTTAATTCCAGATTAATTATCTCAATGTCATCCAGGGGATCTACCTTTCCAGAAACATGAATTACATCACTATCTTCAAAGCACCTTACAACATGAACTATTGCATCAACCTCCCTAATATTTGATAAAAATTTATTTCCCAAACCTTCGCCTTTACTAGCTCCTTTTACTAGTCCTGCGATATCTACAAATTCAATTTTTGTTGGGATAATATTTTGGCTAGAACTTAAATTACCTAACTCTTGCAACCTTTGATCTGGGACTGAAACTATGCCTTTATTAGGTTCTATAGTACAAAAGGGAAAATTAGCCGCTTGGGCCTTAGCATTTTCTACAAGTGCATTAAATAGAGTTGATTTTCCAACATTTGGTAATCCAATAATACCTGCTTTTAACATTTGAAAAAACTTATGGAAAAATTATCAAGAAAACATCTTCTAGTAATATAGTATTTACTTAACCAATCTTGGATAAGTTAATTATAATCGTCTTGATTATTTATTTAGTTCCTAAATATTCTCTACTTATGCTTTTAAAAAGAAATGTTTAATTTAATAAAAAAAAATATAAATCTAAGAAGTGGAATTATATTGCTTTCACTAGCTATATTTTTCGTTTTTATAACCAATTCCTTCAAGAAAAATAAGTCAAAAGATATTTCTGATTTTGTAGTTCAAGTTGAAAAAGGAATCCTCTCAGATTCAATTAATACTAGTGGTGAAGTAAAAGCAATAAGGACAAGCAATATTGGGCCTCGGAAGCAAGGCGTAATAAAAGAAATCAAAGTAGATGAGGGCGATCTTGTAAAAAAAGATCAGGTTTTAGCTTCTCTTGATGATGAAGATTTTATCTATAAAATTGAAGAACTTGAATTGAATGTAGAAAAACAAAAATCTGAATTTTTAAGAAGGGAATATTTATATAAAGAAGGCGCAGTAAGTAAAGAAGACTATGAAAGTTATAAAAATAACTACAACATTAGTAGCGCAAAACTAAATGATGCAAAAGCTGAAAAAAGTTTCTATCTAATTAAAGCTCCTTATGGAGGAAAGATAACTGCAAAATATGCTGAGATAGGATCTTATGTCACACCAAGTACAAACTTAAGTTCAGACCCTAAAACCAAAAACTTTATTTTTGAACTATCAGAGGGCCTAGAAATTGTTGCTAAAGTTCCTGAGAGTGACATTGGCAGAATAAAAATAGGTCAAGAAGCCTTAGTAAGAATTGAGGCTTATCCCTCAAAAAAATATAGTGCCATAATTAAAAAAATAGCTACAAGAGCTGTAAAAGATAATAATGTAACCTCATTCGAAGTAACTTTAAATTTTAAAGATATTTCTGAAGAAATTAAAATTGGAATGACTGCAGATCTTGAATTTAGAGTGGAAGGTAATGAAGAAAAAATCTTAGTACCAACAGTTTCTATTGTCACTGAAAAAGGTGAAAAAGGAATTTTGAAAGTTGATAAAAACAATTCTCCCAAATTTGAAAAAATCGAAATTGGTATTAGTAGTGGAAATAAAACTTCAGTAATTGATGGATTAGAACCTGGAGAGCAAATCTTTATTGATATTCCACCTTGGGCTAAGAAGAGAAAATGAGTTTAAAATCTGAAAACTCTAAAAAACCAATTTTACTTTTAGTCGATGGCCACTCACTCGCTTTTAGAAGCTTCTATGCATTTAGCAAAGGGATTGATGGAGGTTTAACTACCAAAGAGGGATTTCCAACAAGTGTCACTTATGGATTTCTAAAAAGCCTTCTGGATAATTGTAAAAATATTAGTCCTGAGGGTGTTTGTATTACGTTTGATACCGAGAAACCTACTTTCAGACATAAATTAGATCCAAATTATAAGGCCAATAGAGATGTAGCACCAGATGTTTTTTTTCAGGATATTGAACAACTAGAAATCATTTTAGAAGAAAGCCTAAATTTACCAATTTTTAAATCTCCAGGATACGAAGCAGATGATCTCCTAGGCACAATTGCAAATGATGCTTCTTCTAAAGGATGGTGCGTGAATATTCTTTCTGGAGATAGGGACTTATTTCAATTAGTAGATGATCAAAAAGATATTTATGTACTTTATATGGGTGGTGGTCCATATGCGAAAAGTGGAAATCCAACTCTTATGAATGAAAATGGAGTAAAAGAAAAATTAGGTGTTTCACCAGAAAGAGTAGTTGATCTCAAAGCCCTTACTGGTGATAGTTCTGATAATATTCCAGGTATTAAAGGAGTAGGGCCAAAAACTGCAATTAATCTACTAAAAGAGAACGATACACTTGATGGAATCTATCAGGCTTTGGACAAGATTCAGCAGAACAACGATAAGAAATATAAAGGATTCATCAAAGGTTCAGTTATAGAAAAGCTCAGAAACGATAAACATAATGCTTTTCTTTCTAGGGATTTAGCAAAAATAAATACTGAGGTGCCTTTAATTTTAAGTAACGGTTATGAATTAAAAAATATAAATCAAGAACTACTTTCAGAGTCACTGAAAAAATTAGAACTATCAACTCTACTTAGACAAATTGATATTTTCAATTCAACTTTCAGCAAAGGTGGTTTTGACAAAAATAATGTAGCTAAAGAGGAGGAGAAGGCACCAAAAGTCGCAGGCAATAATGAATTAGAAAATAGTGAAAATAAAATCCCTAAAATCAACGTAAATGTTGTAAATGATTTCGAATTACTTGATAAATTAATTCAAAGATTAGACAAGACTAATCAAATAGTTTCTTTAGATACAGAGACCAATAGTTTGAATCCAATCGATGCGGAACTTGTTGGGATAGGGTTATGTCTTGGAGAAGAAAATGATGATTTATTTTATATACCTCTTGGTCATCAAACAAAAAAGGAGACCCCCAATCAATTATCAATTGAAGATGTTTTCTCAAAGCTAAGAAATTGGATAGAAGATCCAAAAAAAGAAAAGGCACTCCAAAATTCTAAATTTGATAGGCAAATATTTTTTAATCATGGACTTGATCTTAAAGGCGTAACCTTTGACACCTTGTTAGCAGACTACCTTCTTAATAATCAGGAGAAACATGGGTTAAGTGAAATTAGTTTTAGATTATTTGGATTTAAGCCTCCTTCATTTAAGGAGACAGTTGGAAAAAATAAAGACTTTTCATTTGTTGATATTGATGAAGCAAGTATTTACTGCGGTTATGATGTTTTTCTAACTTTTAAGATTGTCAAAATTTTTAAAGAAAGTTTTTCAAAGGAAAAAGATGAATTAATCAAATTGTTCGAAGAAATCGAACTACCTTTAGAGCCGGTATTGTCCCAAATGGAAATGAATGGCATAATCATTGACATCCCTTATTTGGATAAACTCTCAAAAGAATTAAAAAGTACCTTAGAAGATATTGAAAGTAAAGTTTATGAGTTAGCAGAGAAAAGTTTCAATCTATCTTCACCAAAACAACTTGGTGAGATCTTGTTTGAAAAATTAAATTTGGATAAGAAAAAATCACGGAAAACAAAAACAGGATGGAGCACAGATGCAGTAGTACTGGAAAGATTAGTCGACGAACATGAAATAATCCAACATTTAATAAAACATAGAACTCTTAGCAAATTACTTAGCACCTATATTGATGCTCTCCCAAATCTTATTAACGAAAAGACAGGAAGAGTTCATACAAACTTTAATCAAGCTGCTACAGCGACTGGGAGACTAAGTAGTAGCAATCCTAATCTTCAAAATATCCCTGTTAGGACTGAATTTAGTAGGAGAATCAGAAAAGCATTCTTGCCTGAAAAAAATTGGAAACTTTTATCAGCTGATTATTCTCAGATCGAATTAAGAATACTCGCTCACTTAGCGGATGAAGAAATACTAATAAATGCATTCCATAAAAATGATGACATTCATTCTTTGACTGCAAGATTAATTTTTGAGAAAGAAGAAATTTCTTCTGATGAGAGGAGAGTTGGGAAAACAATAAATTTCGGAGTTATCTATGGTATGGGAATTAAAAAGTTTGCACGTTCTACAGGAGTAAGTACTCCAGAAGCAAAAGAATTCCTAATAAAATACAAGGAAAGATATTCAAAAATTTTCAAATTTCTTGAACTTCAAGAAAGGCTTGCCTTATCAAAAGGTTATGTAAAAACAATTTTTGGTCGAAAAAGAGAATTTAAGTTTGATAAAAATGGACTTGGAAGATTACTAGGAAAAGATCCCTACGAAATTGACCTGCAATCTGCAAGAAGAGCTGGCATGGAAGCGCAGTCACTAAGAGCCGCAGCCAATGCCCCAATTCAGGGTTCAAGTGCAGATATTATTAAAATTGCAATGGTTCAACTAAATAAGAAATTCATAGAAATGAATGTTCCCGCAAAAATGCTTTTACAAGTACATGATGAATTATTGTTTGAAGTTGAACCAGATTCTTTGGAAATTACGACGAAATTAGTAAAGAAGACTATGGAAGATTGTGTAAAATTAAATGTGCCTCTTTTAGTTGATGTTGGAATTGGAGACAATTGGATGGAGACAAAATAAAACTAATGAAATACTTATTTTAAGATGATCAAACTTTTTAATACTTTAAGCAAAAAAGTTGAGGTTTTTAAGCCTATTGATGATGTAGTAAAAATTTATTGTTGTGGGGTAACTGTTTATGATTTATGTCATCTTGGTCATGCCAGAAGTTATATCGCTTGGGATGTATTGAGAAGATTTTTAATTTACAGTGATTTCAAAGTGAAATATGTTCAAAATTTCACAGATATTGATGACAAGATCTTAAAAAGAGCTAAAGAAGAAAGCAGTTCAATGAAGGAAGTATCTGAAAAGAATATCATTGAATTTCACAAAGATATGGATTCTTTAGGGATAATGCGTCCGGATAGCATGCCAAGAGCAACGAATCATATATGCAATATCTGTTCCTTCATAACAATCCTTGAGGACAAAGGTTATGCATACTCTAGGGATGGAGATGTTTATTATTCTGTTTTTAAAAATAAAAATTATGGAAAGCTAAGTAATCAAAATTTACAAGAACAAAATATCAATCAGCAAGGAAGAATGGTTAATGATGAAAATAGTAAAAAACTTAATCCGCAAGATTTTGCACTATGGAAAAAAGCCAAAGATGATGAACCATTTTTTGATTCGCCATGGGGTAAAGGTAGGCCAGGATGGCATATTGAATGTTCGGCGATGGTTAAAAATAAATTAGGAGATACAATCGATATCCATTTAGGTGGTTCTGATTTAATTTTTCCACATCATGAGAATGAAATCGCCCAATCAGAAGCAGCCAATGGCAAAAAGCTAGCGAACTATTGGTTACACAATGGGATGGTCAATGTAAATGGACAAAAGATGAGTAAATCCCTTAAAAATTTTAAAACTATCAGAGAGCTAATTAGATCAGGTATTAGCCCTATGACTTTGCGATATTTTGTTATGACTGTGAATTATAGAAAACCACTTGATTTTACTGAAGAAGCTTTAAGGAGTGCTTCAGAAGCTTGGAAAAATATTAATGTAGCCCTTTCTTTTATGGATCTTACAAAAGGTGTTTTTAGGTCTATTGATAAAGATGAATTTATCGAAGAAGAATATAAAGAGAAAATAAGTTTTGAATTATCTCAAAAAACGCTTAAATTTTCTGAGGCTCTGGGAAATGACCTTAATACAGCAGGTGCTATTGCAGTTATTTACGATTTAGCGAAACCATTAAAAAACTTTTTAAACCAATTTCAAAGGATTGAAGGTTTTAAAATAGACCTAAATCAAAAATTCTTTCTACTTGAAAATTTTAAAACTCTTGCAAAGTTGACTGAGGTACTTGGTCTTAAAAAAGAAGTTTTAGTAAAAGAAAATAAAATAACAGAAGAAGAAATATCATCTCTTATTAATGAAAGATTGAAAGCAAAAATGGAAAAGAATTATGCGAAGGCCGATGAAATAAGAAATTTGTTAAAAGAAAAAGGTATTGAACTTATTGATCAATCAAAGGAAATAACAACATGGATAAGGACTTAAATTTTAAGAAAAAAACCAATTTGAAAATTTTGTTTTTTAAATACACCTTTAAATGGGAAGATATTAGAAATATCAGATAAAATTGAAATACATTACTGTGCTCGGTTCTACTGGTTCAATAGGGACTCAAACTCTCGAAATAGCTAGTGAGCAGCCTGATAAGTTTAAAGCCGTAGCTCTTTCTGCAGGAAGAAATATTAATTTATTAACTCAACAAGTTAAAACACATAAACCAGAGGTAGTTGCGATTGAGGATGAAAATCTTATAGAAGATTTAAAAGATAATATTAATAACTTAGATTTAGATAGTGCTCCATTGGTTTTAGGTGGAAAGGAGGGGATTAACGCAGTTGCCGCATGGGATAAGGCAGATACTGTGGTAACAGGGATAGTAGGCTGTGCAGGCTTAATTCCAACAATGTCAGCAATTAATGCGGGGAAAAATATTGCACTTGCTAACAAAGAAACTTTAATTGCGGCAGGACCAATTGTTATTCCTGCATTAAAGAAAAATAATAGTAGGCTATTACCTGCTGATTCAGAACACTCTGCTATCTTTCAATGTTTACAAGGATTACCTAATTATGAAAATGCAGATTTTTCAACAGGGGAAATGCCTAAAGGTTTAAAAGCCATACACTTAACAGCTTCTGGTGGTGCTTTCAGAGATTGGGCCGTTGAGGATTTAAAGAATGTCACAGTGGAAGATGCCACTTCACATCCTAATTGGGATATGGGTAAAAAAATAACTGTAGATTCTGCAACTCTTATGAATAAAGGATTAGAAGTTATAGAAGCTCATTATTTATTTGGGACCTCTTACGAAAATATCGAAATAGTTATCCACCCTCAAAGTATTATTCATTCAATGATTGAGATGGAAGATTCTTCAGTATTAGCTCAATTAGGTTGGCCAGATATGAAGCTACCCATTTTATATGCGATGAGTTGGCCTGAAAGATTTAAAACAAATTGGAAAAGATTAAACCTAAGTGAAATTGGGAAATTAACTTTTAAAGAGCCAGACGAGTTTAAATATCCATGCATGGGACTTGCCTATGCCGCAGGAAAATCTTCTGGGACTATGCCCGCAGTCTTAAATGCTGCTAATGAAATGGCTGTTGAACAATTCCTTAAAGAAAAAATTTCTTTTCAAGAAATTCCAACATTTATAAGTAAAGCTTGTGAATCACATATGCAGAATTTGAATTTGAGTCCCGAATTGGAGAACATTCTTGAAGTAGACAATTGGGCCAGACTTTTTGTTGAGCAAGAAATTAAAAAAGGGAAAAAATACGTAAGTATTGGATAAAAGTGAATATAAAAAAACATCTTCTACTATGCGCAACACCCACAAAACAGAAATGCTTTAAAGGCAATGAGGGTCAAAAAGCATGGGAATGTTTGAAAAAGACTTTAAAAAAATTTGAGAATGATCCCTGTACAAAAAACGTTCATATATTAAGATCAAAAGCTGACTGTTTAAGGATATGTAAGAACGGCCCAATTCTTCTTGTGTGGCCTGATGGTATTTGGTACGAGAAAGTTTCTCCAGAAAAAATTTCAGAAATTTTTACCTCACATATTATTAACGGTAAGCCCATAGAAAAATGGATTTTTAAAAAAACACCATTTTTAAATAGTCCTAGATACTAATAAACCAGTTCTTTACTACTTCGTCTGACCAGCAGCCATTAATAGAGTGAAAACCATTATGCCCTCCTTTTTCAGTTATTAAAATAGTAAATTTATCAATAAATTTTCCTCTTAAATTCAAAGTTGCATTATACGGAACCCAAGGATCATCCTTAGCATGAATGAAAAGCATTTGAGGTAATTTTTTTATTGAGTTTTGGATTCTAAATATTGGAGAGGCTTTAAAATAATATTCTTCTAAAGAATCAAATCCCCAACTTGGAGCTGTAAATTTCTGATCGAATTCTCTTATACTTTTTAAAGCTCTAATTTTTATTCTTAATTTCTCGTTATCAAGGAGTTTGCCTTCATCATTAAATCCCTCCCATAACTGATTTTTTAAGCGGTGAAGTAACCATTTTTGGTAGATAGAATTTCTAGATTTTTCAATACAGAGACTGCATGAAGATAAATCTAAAGGGGTACTCACACAGGCAAGGCCCTCTAAAAGTTTTTCTCCTTTGTTTTCATCGTAATCTAGGCAGGCATTTAAAAGAATTGTTCCGCCTAAAGATAATCCAACTCCGTAAATTGGAAGATAATTATTCCTTTTCATAAGATTTTTGAACTCTAAATTAATAAATTTTTTAAAATAATTAATTGCTGAAATAACATCACTGGAGCATCTAGCACAATAATTTCCTTTAGCTAAATATCTCGCTGATCCAGATCCTCTTAGATTTAATTTAAGAACTCCAAAACCATTATTTGCTAATTTCCTAGATATTCTTCTTAAACCAAACCGTTTAGTTGAGCCCCCTAAACCATGCGTAACGATTACAAAACCTCTAAGTGAGTATAAGTTTTCAGGTAATTCTAAAAAACCTAAAAGATAATCACATTCAAATTTTTTAGAAAGAATTTTATTAATCGGAAAGAATATTTTTTTATTTTTTTTTGATTTACCAAAATCAATGACAAAAGTATCTCTCAAAGTTTGTAAGTCGCCACCTATCCAAGGTAAGACTTCTCGAAATGGCTTATTTTTTACGTAATCTGAAAAACTAAAAGATATACTATTATTTCTCCCCAACTCCAAGATCCTTTAATTCTCCAATCAAATCATTCAGTACCTTTTTTGCATCACCAAAAACCATTGAGGTATTTGGCAGATCAAATAAATCATTTTTAATTCCGGAGTAACCTGCACTCATACCTCGTTTAATTACAAATACCGTTCTTGCTTCCTGCACATCAAGAACTGGCATGCCATATAAAGGAGAAGAGCTATCATTTTTAGCTTGAGGATTAACCACATCATTTGCTCCTAAAACTAAAACAACATCCGTTGCTGGAAAATCTGGATTTACAACGTCCATCTCTTTAAGTTGTTCGTAAGGAACATCTGCTTCTGCTAAAAGTACATTCATATGTCCAGGCATCCTCCCTGCTACAGGATGAATTGCGTAAACAACTTCAATACCATTTTGCTCTAGTTTTTTTGTCACTTCCCTTAAAGTATGTTGAGCTTGAGCTACTGCCAGACCATAACCAGGAACAATAATTACTTTGTTGGCTGCCTCTAAAGTCAATGCGCATTCTTCAACGCTGCAAGAAGTTATATTTGTATATTCTCCTGAACCAGAAGAGGCTGTACTTTGTGCAGATAAAGATCCTCCAAAAAGAACTGAGACCAATGATCTATTCATACCCTTGCACATTACTTGAGTAAGTATTAGACCTGCCGCTCCAACCATTGCGCCTGCTACTATCAAAAGCTGACTATCTACAACGAAACCTGCTGCTGCGGCTGCAATCCCTGAATAGCTATTTAATAAAGATATAACAACTGGCATATCCGCTCCACCAATTGGCAAAGTAACTCCAATACCTAATAAAGAAGAAACTATAACTAAAAGCCAAATAGAACTTGTATTGCCGTTTATCAAATCAAAAAAGGCTATCAAGGAAGCAACTGCAAAAACAATATTTACAAAATGTCTAACTTTGCTCTGAGTCCATCCTGGAGTTGACAACCAACCCTGTAACTTTGCCATCGCAACAATTGAACCTGTGAAAGTTATGGCACCAACAAATATAGAAACAGATATTGAAACTTCGTTAATAAGTGACTTAAAAAAATCAAAATTTTCTTGGCCGCTAGATATAGGAAAAATAGCTACTCCTAAGGCCACTAAAAGTGATGACATTCCTCCACAACCATTGAACAATGCCACTGTTTCAGGCATGGAAGTCATAGGTACTTTTTTTGCAAGAATTGCTCCGAATAAACTACCTATGATTGATCCAATTATTATCCAAAGCCAAGACTGAACAGCAATTCCAGAAGTGCCTAAATAATAAGAAAGTAATCCTACTACTGATAACGACATTGCAAATGCAGCTAATCTATTGGCATCCCTTGCTGACTTTACTTTTGACAACCCTTTTATTCCCAACGCCAGTAAAAGTACTGCTAGAAGGTCAATAACGAATTTAATGATTACAGGTAGATTCATGTTAAAAATTACTTCTTATTTGATGGTTTACGACTAAACATCGCGAGCATTCGATCAGTTACAAAGAAACCGCCTACAACGTTGAAAAGAGCAAATCCCAGAGAAACTGAACCAATGATTAAAAGTGGTACGTTACCCTCTGCTTTTACAATTAAAGTTAAAGCTGCAAGCATTGTTATTCCTGAAATTGCATTTGCTCCACTCATTAGAGGTGTGTGAAGGGTAGGTGGAACTTTTCCAATTAACTCGAGGCCTAATAAACTACCAAGTAAAAGAACCCAAAGAAGACTTATAAAAGACATAATTTTAAAACCTCAATTTTCAAAAACTTTATTTTGAAGAACAACTCCCTCATCGCTTAATAAACATCCAGAAATGAGTTCATCCTCTTTATCTAATTTAATTACACCATCTTTTATAAATGGTGTAATCAAAGATGTTAAGTTCTTAGCATAAAGTGAACTTGCATCATAAGGAACTGAAGAGGGTAATTCGCCCGCTCCTATAAGTTTTACCCCATCTTTGATAATAGTTTCATTTGATTTTGTTCCTTCGCAGTTCCCTCCCTGAGAAACTGCTAAATCAATAATTACTGCACCAGGTCTCATTTTTTCAATCATGGGTGCGTCTATTAAAACAGGGGCCTTTTTACCCAGAACTTGCGCAGTACATATAGCAACATCAGCTTCAGATAAATATTTAGTTAAAGTAGTCTTCTGTTTTGAAAGGAATTCGGGTGTTACAGCTTTTGCATAACCTCCAGCTTCTCCAGGATTTTCATCCACTTCAGGAAGTTCTATAAATCTTGCTCCGAGGGACTCTACTTGTTCTTTAACAGCAGGTCTAATATCAGATACAAATACTATTGCACCAAGTCTTTTTGCTGTCGCGACTGCCTGCAAGCCTGCAACGCCACCACCAAGAACCACTACTTTGGCAGGTTGAACTGTGCCTGCTGCAGTCATAAGCATTGGGAAATATCTATCTAACTCACTGGCAGCTAAAAGAACTGCTTTATATCCAGCGATATTGGCCTGTGAAGAAAGAACATCAGAAGATTGCGCTCTACTAATCCTCGGAAGCAATTCTAGTGATAAAGCTGAAATCTTATTACTATTTATAATTTTGAGAAGCTCCTTATTACCATATGGGTTAAGAAGACCAAGAAGGACTGCACCTTTCTTTAATTTAGTTAAATTATCCTCTGATGGCGTTTGAACACAAAATATTAGGTCAGCTTCACCCCAAATTTTTTGATCTAAGTTACTTATTATCGTTCCACCGGATTCTTCATATGACAAGTCACTAAATCCTGATAATTTTCCCGCTGAACTTTCAATATAAACATCACATCCAAGGCTTTTTAATTTCTTTACCGCTTCTGGAGTAGCTGAAACTCTCCTTTCACCAGAGCTTGTTTCGGAAGGAATAAGTATCTTTGTCAATTTATTTATTTTTTTAACATACTAAATATAAATTGAAGAAAGTCAAAAGTCTTGGATTTTTGTTAAAAATATATTTTCTTTTCTATAAAAAATAGCTATCTAGAATATATAGGTACTAAATATTCCAATGAGTATAAAAGCAATCGAATGTCCAGATGGAGTATGTCACAGTCATCATGGTGGTCATGCTGTTCCAAGGCAAGCTATGCAGAAAAATCTAGAAAAGCATGGTAAGGACTGGTGCGAGAAATTAGCAGAGAGAATTTATGAAATGTCAGTTGATACTTATTCACAGACAGTCATGCCCAGTCTTCACTCGGCAGGTTGGCAAAGAAGACATTTAGATTGGGAATTTAAGCTGGCAGAAAATGATTCTGAACCTGATGAAGCTCTTGTTGAAGGCATTATTAATGCCACAGAAAGCTTTCTAAGAAGTAGTGAGGTGCATCGATTATTTATTCAGGAATTAGTTCAGGGCACATTCGAGGAAGCAAATGATAAAAAAATAATTTCTAAAGCAATAAAATCTATCATTGAAGAGGAAATTGTCATTTCACTAAGAGAAAAGAAAGAATCTCTTTTAAAGAAAATATCCGCAAAATTAATTTCAGAAGAAAAAGTTAGCGAGGAACTTGCAATAAATTCAGCTAAAGAGGGTTTTGAGGAAGTTGAAAGATTACTCGCTAATCACAGCGAGGCAGTCTAAGACTATTTCTTTATATTTTCTTTATAATTTACCCAAAAATTGGCTCAAATATAAATTAAAGATTAAATTTTTGTTTGGAAGTACAAAGTTGTAACTTATTAGACAATACATAGTTTCTCTGATGTGTTTATCTATATACAACTTAAATCTTTCAATGGACAATTTCATTAGAAAAAGAATCGACATAGCTACTTGTTGGGCAACCAATAGAATTTCTGTAATGGACACTTTAGAAAGGTATGAAGACAGTTATGCAATCGCAGAAGAATTTAGAGAGTGGATATTACATATTGGAGAAAAGAACGAAAATTTAAAAGATTCTGTTTTAAACTTCCCAAAGGAATTAAAAAAGTTATTAGACCAAAAAGTCAACGATTGAGCAATAAATTTATCGAGGAAATCCGCCCTACATTATTTGGGGTTGTTTATTATCATTAATAGTGAAATTAGCAAATAAATGGAAAATAAAGAGAAGAATTCAAACACAGAAAATGTTGTAATTATAGGTTCGGGACCTGCAGGTTACACCGCTGCAATATATGCAGCACGAGCAAATCTGCAACCATTACTTGTAACAGGATTTAATTCTGGTGGAATTCCTGGTGGGCAATTAATGACTACAACATTTGTTGAAAATTATCCAGGTTTCCCAGATGGAGTACTGGGTCCTGAATTGATGGACCTAATGAAGGCTCAAGCAGAAAGATGGGGCACTAATTTATACGAAAGTGATGTAGTCTCAATTAATACCGATTCACATCCCTTTGAATTAAAAACTTTAGAAGGAACTATAAAATCTAACTCAATTATTATTGCAACTGGAGCAAGTGCAAATAGATTAGGTGTAATTAATGAAAATAAATTCTGGAGTAAAGGAATTAGTGCTTGTGCAATATGTGATGGAGCCACTCCACAATTTAGAGATGAAGAATTAGCTGTTATTGGAGGGGGCGACTCTGCATGTGAAGAAGCAGCATATCTCACAAAGTATGGAAGCAAAGTCCATTTGATTGTTCGATCAGAAAAATTAAGGGCTAGCGCAGCAATGGTTGATAGAGTAAAAGCTAATCCAAAGATAGAAATTCATTGGAACACAAAAGTTGATAAAGCGGATGGTACTGAATGGCTTGAGAGAATAGAAACTGTTCACTCTCAAGAAGGTAAAGGGGAAATCAATATAAAAGGTCTTTTTTACGCGATAGGGCACACACCTAATACGAAATTCTTGGGCAACAAAATTGATTTAGATAATAAAGGCTATATTGCTTGCAAATCAGGAAGGCCAGAAACATCTATAGAAGGCATCTTCGCTGCAGGTGATGTTGTTGATTCTGAGTGGAGACAAGGAGTTACCGCTGCAGGAACTGGATGCATGGCAGCATTAGCTACTGAAAGATGGCTAGCAGAGAAAAACTTATCAAAAACTATAGTCAGAGAAACGCCAGAACCAGAAAAAAAGCTTAATTCATCAGATTTTAATGAAGAAGAAGTTAATGAAGATACTTTCAATTCAAATTCTGAATGGCAAAAAGGAAGTTATGCATTAAGGAAACTTTATCACGAGAGTAAAAAACCTATCTTAGTAATTTTTAGTTCCCCTAGCTGTGGTCCATGTCATGTTTTGAAACCTCAGTTAAAAAGGGTAATTAAAGAACTTGATGGTGCAGTTCTTGGCGTTGAAATAGATATTGATAAAGATCAAGATATTGCAAAACAAGCTGGTATTAATGGCACACCAACGGTTCAACTTTTTAAAGAAAAATTATTAAAAAAACAATGGCAAGGTGTTAAACAAAGAAGTGAGTTTAAAGAAGCGATAAAAAATATTATCTAAAGTAACTTTTTATTTATTATTTCTCTTGGGATTATTTTTATTAGTAGTAGGTCTAGCACCGCCTGCATTCCTCTCTCTATAAGTTATCCTCCCTCTAGAAAGATCATAAGGACTTATCTCAACTAAAACTTTGTCTCCAGCTAATAATTTAATTCTAAATTTAGTCAATTTACCTGCAGCTCTACATAAACATTGATGTCCTTCAGGTTGTTCTAAGGTAACCAAATAAAATCCATTCCCCTGCTCTTTTTCTATTACACCTGAAGTTTCAATCATTAATTAATCTTTTACTAAGTACATATTATCAGAAAAAGATTGGCCAAAATTGATTTAAAAAAAATTACATACGTAAAAATATGCAATTCAATTCAAATTAAAAATTTAATTTCATTAATTATTTGAAGTTGTCCATAGTAAAAATTTGCTTTCGCAATTTTTTCAGAATCTTCTAATTGATCAAAAAAAACAAACCCAAGGCTTTCCCACAATGAAGATCCGCAAACATTATTCAATTCATTTTTTGCTTCTTTTGCAAAATTCTCTAGTTTTCGTTCAAGGTTTTTAGACTTAGAAACAGACATAGGTCGATAGTGTTAATATAGTACAAATATACTATCTAATTCTAAAATTGCAATATTAAAAAGGTAATCTCTTTTTTTCTTCAATATTAAGATCTGCTTCCATTTCCCTTAATCTTTTAAGTATTTGTTGATAGTACTCCTTCAAATAACTCTCTAGTGAAGTCATATCCTCTTTTTTAAGTTCCAATATTTCGTAAGTTTTGCTCATGTCAGCATCTAATGATTCACCACTACTAGTTACTTCGGCAAAAGCCAATCTTTCAGCAACATTTAAAGAATCTTGGAAAAAGGAAACTACTTTCTGAGTGACACTAATCAGAAAAGGTGAAACTCTAAAAATTTTAGCTTTCTTTTCGCTAAATTTTTCACATAAGGATATGACTTCGTTTGAGTCCCATGCTTTAGGACCAACCAATGGTAGTGATGTTCTATGAGTTTTTGGATTATTAACTGCTGCGACAATAACTTTTGCCATGTCTTGAGTGTTCATGTATGCAATTTTAGTTGGAGTTCCACTCATCCATACTGCTTGACTATCTAAAATTGGAATAGCGAATTGACCTATAACTCCTTGCATAAAAGCTGCACATTTGAAAATGGTATATTCTAGATCAGATTTCTCAAGAAGTTTTTCAGTGCAATATTTAATGTCCATTAATGGAACATTTCTAAATTTTTCTGTTAAAAGAATTGAAAGGAATATTACTCTTTTTACATTTAAAGATTCACAAGCATTAAATAAGTTGAGTTTTCCATCCCAATCTATTTCATAAATACTTTTAGGATCATCTGGTTTACTGGTAGCTGCATCAATAACGACTTCAATATCTTGCAATGCATATTCAATATCAGAAGAATTTAATAAATTTCCTTTTGTTAGTTCACATCCCCACTCTTGTAGAAAGGAAGCTTTTCTTGGGTTTCTGACAAAGCATCTTACTTCATGTCCATCTTCTATAGCTTGCTTTGCTATTTGTCTACCAAGTGTCCCTGTTGCTCCTACTAAAAGAATCTTCATATTTAAGATTTACTTAACTTGTAGACCATAACTCAATTTGTGATGTATTCGTGAGAATCAATCTCCCTGAAACTTTAACAACAGAGCACCACCAACTAATCCTATTGGTATCAGTATCCAAAAAACTGCTGCAATACTAAAAATTTCTTGAGCCATAGTAAAATTTATTGATTACTATAATTTACATTCAATATACATTTATTTGTTAAAAAAGTAGATAATGCAAATATCTTGAAAATTTTTAAATATATGAATAAAAATTTCAAAGAAAATATAAACTTTCCTAATTACTGGATTTGGAATGGTTTTAAAATTTGTTGGAGTGTTGCAGGCGAAGATAATAAAGTTCCTATTATCTTTCTCCATGGATTTGGCGCTAGTCGAAAACATTGGAGAAATAATTTAGAATATTTTGCGGAAAGGAATTGCGCCTCATACTCTTTAGATTTAATAGGATTTGGGGATTCAGATCAACCAGGGATTAGACAAATTGGAAAACTAGATAATGAGATTTGGTCTAATCAAGTGAAAGACTTTATTGCACAGGTGATAAGACCAAAGAATTCTGGGAAAGTAATTCTTATTGGCAATTCCCTTGGATCACTAGTCGCTTTAACATGTGCTGTTACATTAGAGGATGAGATTGCAAAAGTTATTGCATCTCCACTGCCAGATCAAATTCAAGAAAATAAAAAGTCGAAATCAAAAAAATCACTATTTAAGAAATTTCAAGATAAATTCATAAGAATATTTTATATTTTTTTTCCTTTAGAGATTATTTTATTTTTAATAACCAAATTAGGTGCTATAAAACTGGGACTAAATTCTGCCTATTTCAAAAAAGATAATATTGATCGCGAACTAATAGATTTGGTGACTAAACCAGTTTTAAGGAAAACTTCAGCTAGATCATTAAGAGCTATGTGTATTGGAATGTCTTCAAGAGATGAAAAATTTCAAGCTTCTTACCTTTTGAGAAAACTTAGTGCCTCAAAAAAAGTTCCTTTTTTATTGATTTGGGGAGAAAAAGATAATTTCATACCTTTGTTTGTTGGTAAAAAGATTGCAAATTTCCATAGATGGGTAAAATTAAAAATAGTATCTAATTCGGGTCATTGTATCCATGATGAAGATCCTTCAGTATTCAATAGAATCTCTTATGAATGGATTAGAGATTTAAAAACCTTTTAAAATATGAAACATACATTATCAGTTCTTGTAGAAGACGAATCTGGAGCCTTGAGTAGAATCTCAGGTCTTTTTGCTAGAAGGGGATTTAACATTGATAGCCTTGCCGTAGGGCCTGCAGAATCTAAAGGAATTTCAAGGTTAACAATGGTAGTAGAGGGTGATGATGAAACTCTTCAACAAATGACTAAGCAACTTAATAAGTTATTTAATGTTCTGGGAGTTGTGGATTTCACTAATCTTGCAGCTGTTGAGAGGGAATTGATGTTACTAAAAGTTTCATCAAAAGAAGATACTAGGAGTAATATCCTTGATATAGTTCAAATTTTCCGTGCAAAAGTTGTTGATGTATCAGATATGGCCTTAACTCTCGAAGTAGTTGGAGATCCTGGGAAGTTAGTTGCTTTAGAAAAATTACTCGAACCATACGGAATCCTTGAAATAGCGAGGACTGGTAAAGTAGCCCTTAAACGCTCTTCAGGAGTTAATACAGAAATGTTGAAAATAAACAAATATTCTCTAGAAATTTAATTAGTTATCTGGACTGCCTTGATATAGTCCTCTTTATTGATTTTTTTGAGTATATCTAATCCTTTAATAATCTTTCCAAAAATTGAATATCTTCCATCTAGTTCCGGAATCTTACTTGTTACAAAAAAGAATTCGGTAGATGAAGACATATTATTAGTGCTCTTAACCATAGCGATTGAACCACTCTCAAAAGTATTAACTAAATTTTCAATTTCATTAGGACTTTTTATCTGATAGTTATATCTTGGTTTAATTTCTTCTTTGAATTTTATTTCTAGAGGTATTAATTGACTTATCTTATTTAGGTTTTGTTTTCTTTCAATATAAAGATTATTTTCTGGATTAACTCCACCATGTATAAACCTTATATGAGGATAATTAATTATTTTATAAAATTTTTGATTTACGTAAATATTATTGTCTATGTTTTCCAGAAAGTTTGATACTGTAACTGGGTTATGTTTACCAAATAATAAAACCTCAAAATTACCTTTTGAAGTTTTGAAATTGACTACTTTATTACTATGAATACAACTAAATTTTAATTTTTTGCAGTAATGATATGAATCAAACTGTTTTTTAAAACTACAAGCTTGCACTAAAAACAAAACCTGTATCAAAGATAATGTTCTTAAAAAATATTTTTTTTTTATTTTAAGCCCTCCAAATTAACATCCAAAAATTTAGCCAGACGAGCTCCTTCTTCTTCAACTTGAAGTAGTGGTTTAAGTTCACCTGCTCCACTTAAAGGGAGAGGTTTTTTTCTGCCTTTGAGTACTAATGCGATTCTTCTTCTGGGATTAAATCCCTCACTTATATCCAACTTAACCGATTTAATTTCATCGAAATTTAATTTAACTTCAATATCTTTAAATAATCCTTTTCTTTTTATTTCTACAGATTTTGATGATTTATCAAAATAATTACTTCCTGAACCAAAGTTTATGTAAACCAAATACCACAAGTAAAAATTTAGTAAATTGGCTATTACTCCATATGCTCCCATTATTATTCCTTGAGGGATAAATAATAAAGTTGAAGGATTTCCTAAAGGTAATAAATCCCTACCTGTGTAGCTAGATATAGAGGCCAAAAGAAAACCAATACCTCCTATCGTTAGCATTCCTCCAATAATATAATTTGAAATTTTTCTTGATCCACCAATTTTTTGTTCGATTTTATCGAAAGACGTGAGGTCAGAATTCATTTTTATCTTTTTTTTGAGCCTATTTCAGATAATTTAACAAACCAAGGGAGTATTCTTACCTAATTTTTAATAAAAAAGTCAGGAAAGCTTTACAAGGCATTTCAGATATACAAATATTTCCCCACATTACTCTCAATCTTTGTTACAGTCACTGCGTATCCCGAAGCTAAAAACGATTTCTCATGACGATCGCAGTTGGTAGCGCCCCACAAAGAGGATGGTTTGACGTCCTCGATGATTGGTTGAAGCGCGACCGCTTTGTATTTATTGGTTGGTCCGGGCTACTCCTACTTCCTTGTGCATACCTTGCTATAGGCGGTTGGTTTGTCGGAACAACATTTGTTACCTCTTGGTACACACACGGAGTTGCAAGCTCATACCTTGAAGGTTGTAACTTTTTAACAGCAGCTGTAAGCACCCCTGGTGATGCCATGGGACACAGTCTTCTATTTTTATGGGGTCCTGAAGCCCAAGGTAGTTTCGTAAGATGGCTACAACTTGGTGGTCTTTGGAACTTCGTTGCATTACATGGAGTATTTGGCCTAATTGGTTTTATGCTTCGTCAGTTTGAAATTGCTGGCCTTGTTGGAATTAGACCCTACAACGCACTAGCTTTCTCAGCAGTAATTGCAGTATTTACAAGCATTTTCCTTATTTATCCTTTAGGACAGCATAGTTGGTTCTTCGCACCTTCATTCGGTGTTGCAGCAATCTTCCGATATATCCTGTTCATTCAAGGTTTTCACAATATTACCTTAAATCCATTCCATATGATGGGAGTTGCTGGAATTCTAGGTGGTGCTCTACTTTGCGCTATCCATGGAGCTACAGTACAAAATACTTTGTATGAAGATACAAGTATTTATACAGATGGTAAGGTTCAAAGTTCAACATTTAGAGCTTTTGATCCAACACAAGAAGAAGAAACTTATTCAATGATCACAGCGAATAGATTCTGGAGTCAAATCTTCGGTATTGCTTTCTCGAACAAGCGTTTCTTACATTTCTTGATGCTATTTGTACCTGTTATGGGTATGTGGACATCTTCAATCGGTATTGTCGGCTTAGCACTTAATTTAAGAGCTTATGATTTCGTAAGCCAAGAAATCCGTGCAGCAGAAGATCCAGAATTTGAAACTTTCTATACAAAAAATATACTTTTGAACGAAGGTATGCGAGCATGGATGTCTTCTGTGGATCAACCACACGAAAACTTTGTATTCCCTGAGGAGGTTCTTCCACGTGGAAACGCCCTTTAATAATTTATTAAGAGCTCCAAACCAAAGTATTGAGGAAACTGGTTATGCCTGGTATGTAGGCAACGCTAGATTAATCAATTTATCTGGTCGTTTATTAGGAGCTCACATTGCTCACTCTGGACTAATAGTCTTTTGGGCGGGAGCAATGATGCTCTTTGAGGTTAATCATTTTACTTTTGATAAACCAATGTGGGAGCAAGGTTTAATCTGTATGCCACACGTAGCAATGTTTGGTTATGGAATAGGACCTGGTGGTGAAGTTACTGATATCATGCCTTTCTTCCAAGCAGGCGTGGTTCACTTGATAGCTTCTGCTGTACTTGGTTTTGGTGGTATTTACCATTCATTAGCAGGTCCAGAAAAACTTGAAGAAGATTTCCCATTTTTCTCCACTGATTGGAGAGATAAAAATCAAATGACTAATATCCTTGGATATCATTTGATTGTTCTAGGTGTAGGTGCATTAGCATGGTCAGTCAACTGGTGTTTCATTGGCGGTGCATATGACACATGGGCACCTGGTGGTGGTGAAGTTAGACTTGTTAACCCAACTTTAGATCCAAGAGTTATTCTCGGCTATTTATTCAGATCTCCATGGGGAGGAGCTGGTTCAATAATCGGTGTAAACTCCATTGAAGATATTGTTGGTGGACATGTTTATGTGGGTATTACTGCAATTATTGGAGGAATATTCCATATATTTACAAAACCTTTTGGATGGGCAAGAAGAGCATTCATCTGGAATGGTGAGGGACTTCTAAGTTATGCTCTTGGTGGAATTTGTGTAGCAAGTTTTATTGCATCAACATTCATCTGGTTTAACAATACTGCTTACCCTTCAGAGTTTTATGGCCCAACAAATGCTGAAGCTTCACAAGCTCAAAGCTTTACTTTCCTCGTGAGAGATCAAAGAATTGGTGCTAACGTAGGTTCAACAATGGGGCCAACAGGTCTAGGTAAGTATCTCATGAGATCTCCTACTGGTGAAATTATATTTGGTGGTGAAACAATGAGATTTTGGGACTTCAGAGGTCCATGGTTAGAGCCTTTAAGAGGACCTAACGGATTGAGCCTTGAGAAAATCCAAAATGATATTCAGCCTTGGCAGGTAAGAAGAGCTGCTGAATATATGACTCATGCTCCTAACGCTTCTATCAACTCTGTTGGTGGAATTATTACTGAGCCTAATGCTGTAAACTTTGTTAACTTAAGACAATGGTTGGCTGCAGCTCAATTCTTCCTAGGTTGGTTTACATTCATCGGTCACCTTTGGCATGCTGGACGTGCTAGAGCAGCCGCTGCTGGTTTCGAAAAAGGAATCGACAGAAAGAGTGAACCAGCTCTAGAAATGCCTGATTTAGATTAATTTCTACCTCAAGTGAAAAAGCCCTATCTTCGGATAGGGTTTTTTTTTGCTCAATTTTATTATCTATATAAATTTTCTCTAAGCCATGGCAAACTTAATCCCATTACATTACTGAAGCAACCCTCTATTTTTTCTATATATTTACCGCCTATACCTTCCAAGGCAAATCCTCCGGCGCAGTATAAAGGTTCATTTGTATCTACATAACTCTTGATTTCCCAATCTTCCAAATTAGAAAAATAAACTTTTGAACTTACTGTTTTTTTTATTATTTCAGTCATTTTAAAAATTTTGGAAGTTGAATCAAAATTCCCAATTATTAGAGTATGACCAGTGTGTAAAAATCCAAATTCTCCAGACATTTTTTTCCATCTAATAAAAGCTTCCTCTTTATTAAATGGTTTTCCATAAGCTTCTCCTTTAAATTCAAAAATTGAATCGCACCCAAGTATTTCCAAAGGACCATAATTAAATTCTTCGGGCAATGATATATTTTGAATATTTTCAGATAAACTATTAGCCTTTTGAAAAGATAATTCCAAAGCTAAATTAAATATATTCTTTTCTTGAATAGTAGTTTCATCAAAGTCACTTGATATTTGGATAAATTCGATTTGACAATTTTCTAGTAATTTCTTTCTAGATTGAGAAGCAGAGGCTAGAATTAACACAAATTTTTAACCAAATTATAATTCAATTTAATAATTAATAAATTTTAAAATTAATATAAATTACTAATGGAGTTAGAAGCAAAATTACATGAAATAAAGAAACCAATAATGGTCCTAGGTACTTCCAGTGGAGCAGGTAAATCGTTAACAGTTACTGCTATTTGCAGGATTCTTAAAAATTTAGGAGAAGAACCAATACCTTTTAAAGGACAAAATATGAGTAACAATGCTTGGGTTGATTGGGAAGGTGGAGAGATGGCATATTCACAAGCACTTCAAGCTTTTGCTTGTGGTATTAATCCCTCTGCAGAGATGAATCCCATTTTATTAAAACCACAAGGAAACTCAATAAGCGAGGTTATTCACCTTGGCAAAAGCATAGGGACCACAACCGCACAAAATTACTATAAAGATTGGTTTTACCCAGGCTGGGAAGTAATTAAAAAAAGTTTAAAGTCTATTTACGAAGGGAATCCGAATTGCCGTTTAATTATCGAAGGGGCTGGAAGTCCGGTAGAGATGAATTTAATTCATAGAGATCTGACTAATTTAAGAGTTGCTAAGTATTTAAATGCAAATTGCATTTTGGTTACTGATATTGAAAGGGGAGGCGTATTTGCACAAATAATTGGTACTCTTGAATTAATGAAGCCTGAAGAAAAGAAGCTTATTAAGGGAATTATTATAAATAGATTTAGAGGAGACCTTTCATTATTTGAAGATGGGAAGAAATGGATAGAGAGTAAGACTCAAATCCCTGTTATTGGCATTATTCCATGGTTAAATGATTCATTTCCTCCAGAGGATTCTTTAGATTTAATAGAGAAAAAATCACTTTCTAAAAATCCTGAAATCAAAGTTGGAATTATAAAATTACCATCTATTAGTAACTTCTCGGATTTTGATCCCCTAGAAAATGAAGAAACAATATTTATTGAATGGATAAGAAAATCACAAAACCTAAGTAAGTATGACTTCATTATTCTGCCGGGCAGTAAACAAACGATTAAAGATCAAATATTTCTTGAGAATTCTGGATTATCTAAGGATATAAGGGACTATTCAAAAAACAAAGGAAATATTATTGGCATATGTGGAGGTTTACAAATGTTAGGGACTACACTTGAAGATCCTTATTTAAAAGAGGGTTCCAAAAATTATTCTGAACAAAAAATTAAAGGTATTGGATTACTTCCATTAAAAACGACTTTCTTTAAAAAAAAATTAACACGTCAAATCAAATCTAAATCTATATGGCCGTGCCAATCAGAAATTAATGGATTTGAAATTCATAATGGTCAAACTGTATTAGATGACATCCAAAGTTCATTAATGATTAATCCTATTTTTAAAGATTCAGACCTTGGTTGGTACAAAGAAAATAATAAAGGAGGAACTATTGCAGGTACATACATTCATGGGATCTTTGAAAATGACAGTTGGAGAGTTCAATATATTAATTTAATAAGGAAGAGTAAAAATCTACCAATATTAAATAAAAAATCAATATCTTATAAAGAGAAGAGACAACACATTATTGATAATCTTGCGAATGAATTCCATAAACATTTAAATCTCAAATCATTTTTAAGTTGAAAGAAAAAAAAAATATAAAAGTAATATGGCCAAACAATAAAGAAACATTTGTTTCAGATGGTGATGACTGGTTTTATTCTGCTGAAAAAGCAGGTTTAGAAATCCCTACTGGCTGCCTCACAGGAAGTTGTGGAGCCTGTGAAATAGATGTAAACGGTGAAACAATTAGGGCTTGTATAAGTGAAATTAAAAATAATAAACAATGTACATTACGGGTTTCTTTAACTACAGACCCCTTTTGGGAAAAATAAATTTCATTAGACTTTACCTAATTATTAGATAAAGGAAAAAATAGTAAAAAAATGATCCAAAAAATGTGTTTATTAGAATAACTTTCTTTTTAATTTTTGACGAGGCAATAATATAGCTACCCAAAAAATGAGGTAAGATTGGGAAAGATCTAATGATTAAAATATAAAAAGATTTGAAAGTAATATTGTCAAAAAATTTATAAAGATTATTTTTTTCTGGTTTTTTTAAAAATAATATATTTCTAGAAAATTTAAATTTAATTTTCCTCAGAATAAGAACTTGAATAACACTTAAAATGGTTAAAGAAGGAGAAAAGAATAAAACATAATTTAACCCAAAAATCTTTATTAAGATAAAATCAAAAATAATTGATAAAGGGAGGCCTAAAAATATAGAAACTATATTTAAAGCAATCAAATATTTGTATTGGATATTATTAAAAAGGGACTCAAGATCATAGGTATATTTAAATATTAGAGCAAGAAAATAAACCCCTAAATAGGTAAAAAATATTTTAAAAATTACTGATTTAAAATTTAGATCTTTTTGATTCATATGAGATGAACATTAATGATGATTATCAAAAACGTAGAGGGCAAATAACATCTTTTCTTACAGGGGAATTATAGAACCAAACAGGAAATATTTAGCAAGTAACTCACTTTATCCACTATCAAATTTAATTTATAGGGAATACTTGAGGAAACACATGAAAGTTAATAGAGGAAATGAATTTGCATAAAAAAAAGACCCTTTATTAGGGTCTTTAAAGGTTTTACTAAATCAAGTGTTTCCTTGTTTCCACTGTTTCAGTAAAACCACTCCTTCACACGTATTTAAACTATCTCATTAAATTCTTTTTTGTGGAAGGGCTAAATGGAATGTTGCTTAACTGTCACATGTGCCAGTTTTTCATTTCTTGACATAAAGAAATATCCTAATTCAAAGAAAAGGGAATTTACTTATTAGAGATTAATGTGTGAAGAGTTTCTAATTTGTAAAACTTACTGGGGAAAGATATAAAGTATCTACAATATTGATTACTAATTCTTTTCCCAAAATAGATAAAGATTTGAAAACTGGTTTTTAGTATCTACTATTGCGGTACTTGTTGATATCAACTTCCATCCTGCAGAATTACGTTTTTTCATTATTGCTGCAATTTCGTTTTCTTGTCTTTGAGTATTTGCATTTCCAACTGCGTAATATATATCAAGATCATTTTCTACTTTTGCCATTTTTAAGGTGATGCTTTATTCAGAGTTAATATTACTCAATCTTTCATCGTTACTGGGTAAGATTCGATAGGCTGGTTGTAAATAAGTCTTATATGGTATTACCTTCACCCCAAATTGCGATAGGACTACTGCTTATAAGTATTGGAATAGTAGTTACTTTCGATATCAAAATTGATTAGTTTAGAAGTAAATAATAAAAAAAAGTTGGATATTTGGGTAAATATCTACTTAATTCAATCAATAAAGAATTATCTTATTTAGATCAAGAATAAAAAACACCCTGCAATAAATCCACTTAAATGACCTAACAAACTTACCCCTGGCAAAAATGAGAAAATCAAACCTATAAGGCATATTGTCTTTGACATTTTTTGCACTTCGTAATTAGATTTTAAACCAATTTTTTTGCCTAAAAAGTTACTCTTTCCATAAAAAGACGTTAACAGTAAGAATCCAAATAAAGCATAGATTATTCCACTAAATCCTAAAGCGGCATAATTCGGATAAATATTAAAAAACGATAAGATCTTTTCGTAAAACCAGATAATAAAAAAATTCAAAAAAGAACAAATTAAAATAAATTTCACATAAAAATATCTGCTTTCTATTCCAAGTCTCATCAAAAAATATCTAGTAATGATTATTCCACCAATATTTGATAATAAATGATTTAAATCTGCATGAATTAGGATTGAGGTGAAAATCCTATAAGGTTGATCACTAATTAATTTTGGTACAAAGTAAAAATATTCTTTATCAATAACTCCAATTAAATCTGTAAGTATAAAAACTGAAATTAAAAGAGATGCGCTTAGGATGTATTGCCAATCATATTTAGATATTGAATTATTAATTGCCATATTTTCTTTAGTTTTATACTAAAAGAATATCTGCTTACTTATAGAAGTACATAACCTCAAAAGTTTTTTAATGTCTTGAATTTATATTACCTTTAGTAAACTTTGCAATGAGAACTTGTTGGGTGATCTATGCACTCTTTCTCCCAATAATCTTGTCTTGAATCTTTTGGAAGTTGATAATTAAAATCATGCATTCTCCAAATATCTGAAGTCGCATTTCTAAGGGCAGTGAATGGAGTGGTGAGTCTCATAAAACCTCCTATATCTCTACTCCTTAATTATCCTCTTATTCATATGAAATTAATAGAGTATTAATACCCGAGTATTAGTGCTTTGCGGTTGTCGCTACTATCTTTTCTAATTAAGTAGGAGTAGAAATAATTCAGGAGTCAAAAGCACTTCATCGACTTTGTGGACAGCGAGGTGCATAAGACTCGAAGAGGGCAAATAAATGCCCTCTTATTTTATTATTGGGACTTCCAGAAACGATAAATTAACAGAGAGGGTGAAATTCACTTTCAACCTACATAGGCAGATACTGGACTATTTAGGAGTTATTTTTGAGTGTTTAAGGGAATATCCACCAACACATCCACCAACACCAAAAACTTGCCGATATTGGACGATATTGTATAAAAAATATTATCCTAATCCACTTGATTTTGTAATTACCTTGGAAGTATTTGATTGATTTCTGGGTAGTATATTCTCATTTTTTCAATAAATTTATCAATATCTGCTTTAATTTCTTCACTTGTCTCAAAAATTGACTTTTTGTATTTCAAATACTCTGCGACTTGAAATAATTTCATCGTTGATTTAGTTAGCATTAAAGTGGCAAGAGGTGATGTATTTGAAAGATTTACAGAAGGGAAATATTTAATTGTTTCTGGATAAGCATCTTCCATATCTTCAATATATTCCTCAACTTTTGTATTAAATTCTTTATAAGAGGAAGATAGAAACTTTTTGGTATTTAAATATTCAAAACCTATAAACAAAAAGAAAATAGGCACACTTAAAAATAATATAGATAATGAAAATCTAAGAAGATTTTGAGAAAATTTTTCCATTTATAATTAAAAATACACCAGTATTTTTTAAAAAAAAAGAATTAAATTTAATTTTATATCGTTAAACCTTCTTCAAATAAAGATTATAAATTTTTGATAAAAATATTTATAAATTGAAGTGGTTTAAAATTATTACAAATGTTTAGAAATCTAATTTTATTTTTCAGGACATATAAAGTCAGTCTATAAATTTAAATTCTAAATAAGGTAGGATATTCTTCATAAATTATTTTGCAAAATTTATTATGCCTACGGCAAAGATTGCTTCTTATATATCTGTTGCTGCAATTTTTGCTAGTTCATTACTTTTACAAGGTTTCTGGTTCAGTTATTCAAAAAAAAGTTGTAAAGATCTTCGAAGCGAAATCGTTGATTTATCAAAAGATCAAAAAGATTCTCTTGGAAATGCATTAATAAAA
>JFLG01000083.1 GCA_000634735.1 Prochlorococcus sp. scB241_528N17
GAAATCTCAAGAACAGAAAGTAGGGTGGTTTGTAAAGGATTTGGATCTTTTACTGATGGAGAAGAACTTCCTATAAAATATCAAGTTTACAAGGATAGAGAAGGAGAATGGATGCTTACTTATGAAGAGTATCTAGATGATTATTCAAAAATTAGTTGTATTGATCTTCGAAGCGAAATCGTTGATTCATTTAAAGATGAACAAGATTCTCTTGGTTATGCATTGATAAAAATTTATTCCCCAAGAGAAATCTCAAGAACAGAAAGTAGGGTGGTTTGTAAAGGACTTGGATCTTTTACTGATGGAGAAGAACTTCCTATAAAATATCAAGTTTACAAGGATAGAGAAGGAGAATGGATTTTTGAATATAATGCTGTTTAGCAAAATCTTATGCTATTAGAAATTCAATAAATTCAGAAATAAACAACTCTTTAACAAAAATAAATATTAATCTATTCTTAGAAAAATAATAATAATACTAAATAAACTTATAAAAAGTGAGTAATTGATATATGGTTATTTGAATAATTTTAGAAATCGAAAAAGTAAAAAATCCTCACAACACGTTTGTTAATATACTTGCAAATAATTGATCTTATCGATAAAGCAATTTCTTTAAAATCCCATTTTGTAAACGTTATTTCATACATAGCACCTTACAGGAAGATAATTAAACGGAGAGGTAATGATCAGAAATGACCCCAAATCGGTTTGGTATTTCTTTCCACCACATGGGGAATTTTCCACCACATTCATTTAAAAATAAACTACATTTATCCACCACATTTTGATGGCAGTTATAACGTTAATTTTAAAATGACAATATCAACCTTTAAATCTATATTTAATCAACTATCCTGTATTTGCAGGCATTTTGGAGGATTAATTACCACACAAAAAGGTATAAGGATCTAAGATTTTACGGAGAGGGTGGGATTCGAACCCACGAATAGTTACCTATTAAACGATTTCGAGTCGTTCGCTTTCGACCACTCAGCCACCTCTCCCATATTTAAAATATAAATTAAAAAATTTATACTAAAAATATATTTAGATTTTTGTTAATTCCAACCAGTTTCTTTCATTATTTCTATTGCCTTACTATTGAATTTGCCAATTTCTTTTATAGTCACATTATCTGGAGTGAAATCTCCAAATTTACTAACAATTCTATTTTGACTTGATTCCTTTAAAGGGTGCTCATAAGTTTTATTAGCTAAACCTTGACTACCTTCACTAGAAGCTAAATATTCAAGAAGTTTAATAGCCTCATTCTTGTTTTCTGCATATTTATATACGCCCCCAGCAGTTATATTTACATGTGCAGGATTGGGTATTATTAATTTTATTTTTTCTGCTAAAGAAGCATCTCTTGGGCCTTTAACTCCATCAAGCATCCTTGCGACATAATAATGATTAACGATTCCAATACCGCACGTTCCCTGCCCTACAGCTCTTATTAATGAAGAATCTCCAGAAAAATAGGGAGTGGAGACATTTGATATCAAACCCTTAAGCCAAATTTTTGTTTGGCCAACGCCTTTCTTTGCTATTTGATTAGAAACCAAAGATTGATTATAAGGACTTTTTCTATTTCTTAGACATACTTTTCCTTTAAAAGAAGGATTGGTTAGATCCTCAAAATTTTTGATTTTTGTAATATCCACAATATCCGGATTTGTGATGATTACCCTTAATCGCCTAGTAAGGCCAAACCATTTATTTCTAGGATCTCTTAAATTATTTGGAACACTATTTTCTAGAATATTTGAATTAATTTTTTGAAATAAATTTGCCTTTGATGCATTTTCAATTCTTGCTGCATCAACAAGAATTACTAAATCAGCCTGAGAATTTTTACCCTCTCTTTTTAAGCGCTCAATTATAGCTTTTCCATCTGTTTCTATATATCTAACTTTGATGCCAGTTTGTTCTTGAAATTTTTGATAAACCTCTTTATCTGTATTGTAATGTCTACCAGAAAATAACCTAACCTCTTTCTCTGCAGAATTTACAGGTTGATTATTTAGAAGTAGCGATAATGTCACTGAAGTAAAAAATAGCTTTTTTAAATAATTCTTTAATTTCATTTATTAAAATTGTTATTTTTGTTACCTTACAACAAAAATTTGGTAGAAATAATCCAAAAATAAAAAATCACTTTGTCATGTATATTTCTTTACCTTAGGAAATAACATTCTGATACTTTCGAGATATAAATCTTACTTTACTAAGGGAAAGCCCATGCGTTCCCTCTCTAGTATCCATGAAGAAGCGACTTCTCTAGCTAACTTTCTGATTTTTTCTATATACTGGGCACGATCAGTTACTGATATTACGCCTCTAGCATCAAGCAAATTAAAGCTATGACTACACTTTAAAACATAATCAAGCGCGGGGTAAGTTAGCTTCTTTTCAATTAATGAATTTGCTTCATCTTGATATATCTCAAATAATTTTCTGAGATTTTCAGGATTTGATTCAGAGAAATTATATGAACATTGACCTTTTTCAAATTGAAGCCAAATATCGCTGTATTTCAGATCTTTATTCCAATTTAAGTCCCAGATACTTTCTTTATCCTGCAAAAACATTGCAATTCTCTCTAAACCGTATGTAATTTCAATTGGTATTGGTTGACAATCAACTCCCCCGCATTGTTGAAAATAAGTGAATTGAGTAACTTCCATTCCGTCTAGCCATACTTCCCAACCTACGCCCCAAGCTCCAAGAGTTGGCGACTCCCAATTATCTTCTACAAATCTTATGTCATGATTTTTAGCCTCTATTCCAAGAGATTCCAGAGATTTCAAATATTTTTCTTGGATCCCATCTGGGGAAGGCTTAATTATTACTTGATATTGAAAATAATGTTGTGCACGATTAGGGTTATCACCAAATCTTCCGTCTGTGGGTCTTCTACATGGCTCAGCATATGCAACAGACCAAGGTTCGGGTCCAATTGCCCTCAAAAAAGTATGAGGACTCATTGTACCAGCACCCTTTTCAGTATCATATGGCTGCATAATTAAACAACCCTCTTTGGACCAAAAATTATTTAAATTTTGAATTATATCCTGAAAAAACATCAAATTTTAAGAAGTTTAGAATTTAGATCAATGCCATTAAACATAATAACAAAACTTAAAACAAAAAATATTTTTAACTCTAATTTCTGAGAAGCATTATCTGGTATTTGGATAGCATAAAACTTAATCCAATATAAACATAAATTAGAAATTAATCATGAAAAAAAATCTAATGGCAAAGGTCCAAAAGTATTAGATTCTTCTGCATCTTCATCATATTGGCAAGTTATTAAAATTCCTTCTCCCAGACCATTCTCAGATCTAACAAAAACATTACCAGTTTTTTGGTTGCCTTTTAAAAAAACATATCCATCAGCATGAAGCGAATCTAAATTACCAAATTTTATTGAGGAATATTTATTAGAAATTGATTTCAGTGCTTCAATAGCTTTGGTATCAGAAGCTGCCATTATTCCTATTGTTATCCAATCGGCATTATAAATATTAGTTTCTAATTCTATTAATAGTTTTTTTTCTTGACTACTGCTTAAATGAGGAGCAGTTCTAAGACTGTTTAAATCAGCTAATTTATTTATTTCCATTAAATTAGTACCTAAAATAATAAATTATTAACCAAAGGTTCTTCCATTCCAAGCCCATAATGAAGCGGGCACATCCTCGAAAGAAATATAAATTTTATCTATTGGAATTCCAATTTTTTCATAAACAAAATTAGATATTTGCTTTGCCATCTCTGAAGGATTTAAAGAGCCTATCGACTTAATTTCTAAAAAACAACAAGGTCTTTCATCATCAAAATACATTTCTAAATTATCATCTAACTTAGCCATAACAAATCTTTTTGATTTATTTGTTAAAGACGCGACTAATATTGAAATTTCTTCAAGTAATTTCTTCTTATCCTCTATTTTTGCTGAAGTAGAAACATTAATATAAGGCATATTTATGCAGCTAAATTATCTTTTTGAAAATCATTTTGTAGATTAAAAGTTTTATTTTTTAAAACTTTTTTTGATGAAAGATATGCCATATCGTATTGACTTATTCCGTTTTTATAGGGATTGAAAAGGGCATTTTTAGATCTACTTTTTTTGCTCCTTTTGAATTCAATCATTTTTACAAAATTATTAATTATTAATTTAACTTTTTTTTAATAGATGTCTAGCTTTTTTAAAAATCTTTAATTAATTAAATGCAAAATATATTTCTGAATCACAATATGAATAACTATTTATTAAATTTGAATTAGATCACTTAATAATCGTTTTGGAAGTTCTAAATAATTATCAAAGAAAAAAACTTGATGAGAGCAATGATGAAGAATTTTATTCTGACCCAAAATTTGTTTATCATTTAGATGCGAACTTCAGGCAATATCTATCAAATGTTTATAAAAAAGAAATTTCAGACAATTCAACTGTCCTAGATTTAATGTCCAGCTGGGATAGTTACTTACCTCAAGAGAAAAAATATAAAAAAGTTATTGGGCATGGATTAAACAAACAAGAACTTGAGAAAAATAAAATTTTTGATACTTATTGGATACAAAATTTCAATTTAAATCAAGAAATTCCTTTAGGTAATGAAAGTGTTGATTTCTGTTTAATGGTCGCAGCTTGGCAATATTTACAATACCCAGAAAATTTATCTAGAGAAATCGTAAGAATTTTGAGTAATGATGGCAAGTTTATAATATCTTTTTCAAATAGAGCATTTTGGCATAAGGCTCCCAACATTTGGACTTCATCCACTGAAGAAGAGAGAATTAAATATGTAAGAAAAGTCTTAATATCAAACGGATTTAATGAGCCAAGAATAATTAAAAAGTTTAATGAACCAGTCCAAAATATCTTCAATTTTTTTAGTAAAGACCCATTTTATTGCTTGATTGCAAGTAAAAAGTAAATAATACCTTTACTGCATTTCAGATAAAGCTTTGAACAAAGATCTATAGCCATACTTTTAAATTTTTACTAATATTGGATAGATAATATTAAAAATATGGGCTCTAAAAGAGAAAAATATCCTGAAAAATGCCCTTGGGATCTAGGACCTAATCAACACTTAGCTAAAGAAGAAAACTGGACTTTAAGATTAGGTGAAGCAAACGTGTGTTTTAGCAAAAACAAATTAGACAATAATTATTTTCATGTAATTAGTAATGAAAATGAAGAACAAATTTTAGCCTTCAGAGCAAGACTTCTTTATCAAAAACTACTTGATAAAGGATTTAGATTGGTTGAATAAAAAACTTATTTCAATAAACTTAAATCCTCGAAAACAAACTTTTGTATTTCTTCTTCTTGATTTTGGTTTAAATATTTTATTGATCTCGAATTTAAAATCCAATAATCTTTTTTACCTATATTTATAAATTCATCTTTGTATTCAATTTTTTGAGAATTTGATTCTAGGGTTTTTGGATTAATTTGTTGACTAGTATATTTCTTACTAAGAAAACCAACTCCAGTATCAAAAAATTCCTCAACAAAAATCTCAATAATTGTTCCATGAATTTTTCTATAAACCATATTAATACAATCATCTTTAACCCTATACTTATCTCCTTCATTTCTCCCAGAAACATTCATTTCAATCCCATTTTCAGAACTTTTAAGTAAATTAAAATTATTTTCTGAATGAACTGAATTAAATTCTCTTTTTACCCTGTGAATACACACTTCAAACAATTGAGAAGCAATACTTTTCTTTATGTTTTCTTCATCTATATTTTTAATCTCAGGTTTAAAGTCTTCACCTAATAAGAACTCACCCTCATAAGAATTATCTTCAAATAAATAAGTACACTTGCCTTTATAGCCTTTGAAATCAGTATTCCATGTATATCTTTTTTCATAAGCATTTTTAAAAATATCTTTGCAACTCTGTTCTTTTAAATTTTTCATTATTTTTAAGATTTACAAGCAATCATACAAAAAGGCATCTCTAATTGGGATAGAAAGTTTTAATTTATTAAATTGACTATTTTTTTAGGTTTTTTGTCAAAAATTTAAGCCAAAGAGGGGATTTCACCTTTAAGCTGAGAAGCCCATGCCTCAAGACGCGAATCGGTCAAATCAGATTCACTATCCTCATCAAGAGGTAATCCACAAAAGCTTTCCCCTATAACACTTTTAGATTCATCAAATGTATAAGAAGATTTATCTACGTAACCGACCATTTCAGCGCCTGCTTTTGTGAAGTAGCTATGAAGTTCTTCCATTGCATCACAATAATTTTCAGTATAGGTAGAAGAATCTCCTAAACCAAAAATTGCTACTTTTTTTCCTGATAAATTTAGTTTGCCTATATCTTCTAATATTGAATCCCACGAAGTTCCAGATCTCTCCTCGTCCGCTCCAGTATTCCAAGTTGGCAGGCCACAAATAATACCTTCAAGATTTTCAAATTCTGAAAGATCATCAACATCTGATACATCTTTTGGTGATTCTGCTGAAGGAATAAAGTTGTGAAGACGATCTGCGACATCTTCAGTTTTTCCAGTTGTAGTTGCGTAATAAATTCCTACTGTCATAAATTTAAATTGTTTTCTTTAAAATAATAGAAACAAACAAACGAAAAATTTCTCCAAAAAAGACTTTTTCAAGTTAAATTTTATACTAATAAAGGTAAGAAAAAGCTTTTAAAAATAATCTACTCAAAAATCTTTAAGCATGAATAGTAAAACTTCTGATAACAATCTAAATAAAATCATTGATGAATACAAATTTAATGGGCAGAAAAAGTTCAAATTAATTATTTTATTTGGTTTATTAGGAGATTTTGATAGCTTTGAATATGCAATAAATTTGAAAAATTACATCAATAAGAATCAAGATAAAAATTTAGATATTTTTGCAATTGCTATTGGGAACCAAAGTGGGAAAGATAAATTCTGTAAATTTACTGGCTTTAACAAAGAAAATTTAATAGTAGTTTCTGATAATCAAATCCATAATAATCTAAAAGTCTCAAGAGGATTAGATATTGGTTTAGGCGGTTGGATCAATATGCTTTTGATGTTATCAGGGATAAATTCCTTTAAAACTATTAAAGAAGTTATTAGAGGTTATACTGGCGACCGAAAAGCAAAGCAAATTTATTCAGAAGTTGACAAAATTGATGTATTAAAATTTTTAAAATTTTCAGGTAATTCTTTTAAAAAGGTTTTCGGGGATGGTTATTTAAGACCATTTGAATTAGCAACATTTAGACTAAATAATATGAATGAAATAATTCAAAATTGGAGTGATTATATTCTTAATGAAGAATACCTTCCTCAAAGAGGGGCTTCTTTTCTTTTGAATAATAACAATCAAATTATTTATAAATTTTTTTCAAACGATGTGCTTGGATATTCATCAAATATGAGGGATCCATTAGGATTTTTGACTAACTTAATTAAAGAATAGTTTTTAAAATATTTTTATGAATGTAGATATATTTGGATATTTTGCAGCGATTTTAACAACAGCAGCATTTCTACCTCAATTGATAAAAACTTTAAAAACAAAAAAGGCAGATGATGTTTCTTTGACAACATTAATAATGTTTATTATCGGTGTTTTGTCTTGGATTATTTACGGTTATAAAATTTCGTCTACACCAATATTGATAGCAAATTTGATCACCCTGATCTTAAATTTATTGATATTAATCTCTAAAATATATTTTTCAAAAAACTAAATTTAGTAAATTTTTTTTTAAAAGTTATACCCTTTATATTTAATAATTAAATCTTGATTAAAATAGAACAAAAATTTACTGATCTTGAAAACTTCAAAATGCTGGGTTTGGTTTAAAGGAAGCCTTAACGATGGTGGTTATTGGAAAGAGGGGTTTACTTGTACTTTTGATGAGAAACCAGGAGTTTTAATAGAAAGTCCTGCTTACGTAACTTGTCGGGTCCCTTCATGGAGAGTTTTGACTAAAGAACCAGAAAATTTATATAAATCTCCTTTAATTCCTGAAAAAGCAATTTGGAAAATAATTTAATTTCTAAATGAATTAGAAAAAACTTTTTTACTGCACTATGGCGAGTTAATATTGCTTTAATAAATATTTAATTAATACCATCTACTCTCTTTTTATTAATATTATCCCTTTTTTATTCTTAGGTTTTCTTCTAGGAAAAAAGAATCCAAAGATTTCAAAATATATAGCAAGACCTCTAATAAGATTTGGCATTCCATTAAGTGTAATGGGTCTCTTATTAAAGGAAGGCATAGATATAAATCTAATTAAAAGTGCATTTTTAGCATTCTCTGTAATTGGAATTTTAATAACTTTTATAAATATAATCCCAATATTTAAGAAGAGGCTTCCAAATTACACATTGCAGCTAGCAGGCCTGATAGGTAACACATCATTTCTTGGAATACCAATTGCGCTAGCTCTTCTACCTTCAACAACTATAAATTTCACTATTGGATTTGATTTAGGAACAACACTTTTCGCTTGGATATTTGGACCTTTTTTTCTTCAAGAAAAATCCAACATCAATAACATCCCAAACATCAAAGGACTATTAAATGCATTGATAAATAGTCCTGCTTCTAGAGGGATTATTGGAGTACTTGTTGCATATCTTTTTCAAATAGATGGAATTTTGGGCAATTATCTTTGGATTCCTGCAAGAATAGTGATTGCTTTGGCAATAATAATTGTGGGAACAAGACTTGGAATAATCACAAATCAAAATGAGAGGATTTTGGATCTAAATGAGGAAATTAAATTTTCAATTATATTAAAATTATTTATTCTTCCCTGTATTATTTTTTTAATATGCAAATTCTTAGATTTTAACTACTATCAATCATCTGCAGTAATTCTACAGGCAGCAACCCCAACAGCAATATCCACAATATTAATGGCAGAAGCTTATGGTGTGAAACAAAAAATAGCTTCAAAAATTCTTTTTACTACAACCTTAATTTCATTAATTACAATTCCTCTATTAAAAATTTTTATAAATTTTTTTATTTAAGCCACTTGAGGAGGGAAAGTCTTTTGTAAGCATGATTAATGAATATTGTAAAGATTATATCCTGATAACTAAATAATGTCTTAAGATTTAGGTTATGAAGTCAGCTAACCCTGAAAATGAATATATCCCAGTAGATCTAAGGATTTCTGTGAGGAGGGATACTCTAAGGCTTATCTCAGAGATGGCTCAAGATATGGGAATAAGCATAAATGAAGTTTTTAGCTTTTTAGCTGAAGATTCTGTAATAGATCTCGAATTAATGGAAGATTTGAATAAAATCGATATTCCCAGCAAGTGCAGCATTGATGATCTAAAAAACGCTCTTCTTAAAAAAAGACTTTGTTAAAATTTTTCAACTATTCTATTTTTCCAGTCAGATTTATAACCACTATTCACTAAAAATTTAGAATATTTGTTCAAATCACTTTTTTGAATTCGCCATAAATTATAAATCCCAAATTTGCCCAATTTTTGATGGTTCATTTTTGACCATTGTTTACGACGTAAAGAGTATTCATCTATCACGACCAATAGAGATTTGTATTCATAATCAGGTTGATCCTCATAATTTTCTCGCCTATCTTTATCAAGCCTTTCTGACAGATTAATTAATCCCTCTTCAGTACTAGGTTCATAAAAAACTATTTGTCTTGAATAATAATGTAATGAAGGTTTTCTTATTCCAATCATTGCTAAAGTTTCCCCTCCCTCTCGAATATCCAAAATTAATTTTGAGATATTCCTTAAAGGTAATTGCCTTGAAGTATCTGCTAATTTTCTAATTGGCGACATCAAATAAGATTGTCCAATTAAAAGCAAAATTTGAAAATAAAGAATGATATTTCTAGATTTTAAGGAAAATAAGACTATTGCGAGGAGGGTAAATGAAGAGAAGAACAATTTAGCTTTGAAAATAATTCCTGAGCTTACAAGTTCGGATGCAAGATTAGGCATTTCGGGATCATTAATGAAACTCAACCAAATATTCGAGAAAAAGAAGGCTACTGAGAAGCCAAACAAAACTAAAATATTAAAAATCCATAAATATAGATAACTTTTACTTGAATTTTTTAAGTTTATAAAGCTATTACTAATTAAGATTGAGGCTGCTGGAATTGCTGGTAGCCAATAGCTTGGTAGTTTTGTAGCAGAAAGACTAAAGAAGATTAAAACAGATGTTAACCAACATAGAGAATAGGTATAAAGGGTGTCAGTGATATTGCAACTTTCTTTTGAACTTCTCAAAAAATCCTTAAAGGCCTTCAATATACCGTGATACAAAAAAGGAGTGAATGGTAATGAAGCCAATATCATTATGTAAAGAAAAAACCAGAATGGTTCGGCATGATTATTTACAACTGAGGTATATCTTTGAAAATTATGGTAACCAAAAAAATTGTCCCAAAAAGGCTTTCCCTCTTTTAGGAGTTCTAATATGTACCATGGGACACTTATAAGTATTGTTATTAAAAAACCTTTCTTAGGATTGATTTTACAGAGCAACGTTTTCCAATTCTTCTGACTAAGTAAGAAAGATGTAATAGTCAATAATGCCAAAACAAATGCAACAGGTCCTTTAGTTAAAATTGCAAAACCTAAAAATACCCACGCTGAAATACATTGGTCATTATTTTCACTTGCCATTCTTCGCCAAAACAAAAGGAGGCTTATCCCTAAGGTCCCAGTTAAAAGAGCATCACTCACGGCAGTTCTACTCCAGATAATTATTATTGGAGACAAAGCAAAGGCTAGTGATGCAACTATTGGAGTGAGGAATTGTTTATCACTCTTCTGTGGCCAACAAAATAAAGTATCTCCAATCATCAACATTAAAAATAATGATCCCAAAGCGGAAGGAAGTCTTGCTGAGATTGTCCCGTAACTATCCCAGATCTCGCTTTTGGGCAATGAGTAAAAAAAACCCATTAGCCAATATATCAGTGGAGGCTTATCAAAACGGAACATTCCATTGACCTTTGGAGTTATCCAATCACCAGATTCACTCATCGCCCTTGCCGCAGCGGCAAATAAAGGAGGCGTTTCATCCACCAGTCCTGTATTACCTAAACCTAAAATAAAAATAATGATCCCAGAAACTAAAATTATTACTGCATTTAAAAGCCTTTTTTTTGAGTTAAGAAGAATCATTTAATATTATTTATATGCATGCGTTACCTTATTAAGCCAGTTCACAACCTTGTTAGCAAATATATCTGCAGAAGCATTTTTTTCTACCCATTCTCTACATTTCTGACGCTTTATTTTTTCAATAATCTCTACATAAGAAAGCATATTTTTTTTATCGTCAGGATCAGCAAGATAACCTGTTTGGCCATGCCGAATAATTTCACTAGGTCCTCCCCTTTTATAAGCTACAACTGGCACCCCGCAGGCTAAAGCTTCAACAATAACGTTTCCATATGCCTCATTCCATTTCGGAGTATTTAGCAACCCTCTGCATTTACCAAGTTCTTTTTGTAATTCGTCGGTTGATAAAAAACCCATCCAATCTATAGCTCCTTGAGGGAATAATTTTTCTATCTTTGAGGCATATATCTCATCTTCTATAAATCCCCAAACTTTTAATTTTTCGCCAAGTTGATTTGCCACATATACTGCATCCTCTAAACCTTTCTCCGGAGCCACTCTTCCAACCCATGCCAATGGTCCCTTCACTGAATCTTGAAAAATATAATTATCTAAATTAAACCCATTCCCAATAATTGTTGGTTTTTTTATGAATGGATAATCATTAGCCTGCATTTTTGAATGAAAAGCAAAATTATTTGGATATTTAGCATATACTTTAGAGATTAAATTACTAATTACTGAACTTTCAGAACCCATACTAATAATATGGGCAATGGGTATGTCTAAATTTAGAGTCATCCAAATAGGCAGCCAATCATAGGACATATTCAACAAGACATCTGCATGTTTAGCGATATCTAATCCCTTTTCAAGCATTCCTGCTAAAAGAGAATTGTCTGGGATACTCACTGGAGAATTATAATTTTGATGCTGCCAACTAATTTGATCTTCACCTTCCACAAAATGTAATTTTGCTTTTACATTACTTTCATGTAACTTAGAATTCTTTGGAGCTACAACCTCAACAGAATGTCCTAAAGAAATTAAACCTGAAACTAAAGAATTTATTGTTAATTCAACTCCACCACCTTTACCACTTCCTAAGAACCCTATTGGAGTACTAATCAATACTATTCGCATTATTAGACTTTTTACAAAAAGAAACTAACTAAATAGTAGTATCAGAAAATTTATTTTCCCATAAACTCTTTCTCTGGCTAACAAAAAATACTGAGATAAGAACAAACACCACTCCTATCCACTGCACTATAGTTAGTCTTTCATCTAACCAAACACCTCCACTAAGAAGAGCAAATACAGGTGTTAAAAAAGCAAGAGTACTAAATCCAGTTATTTCTTTATTATTAGCAAAGTAGAAAAACAATCCGTAAGCTATTGCTCCTCCAAAAATACTTGCAAATGACATAAGTCCCCAATCAAATATTGACCAATCTGGAACGATTGTGAAATTTGATTGTAAGCAGTGCTTAATAATTAAGGGCAAACTCCCTAAAACCATATGCCAACCAGTAACTGCCACTGGATCACTTTTAGTACAAGTGAATCTAATTAAAATTGTTCCTAATGCCATAGCTAGAGAAGCTGCAAGCATCCAAAGTTCTCCAAAGTTAAACGCAACATCATTTATAGACTTGTCAGACATCAACCACCAATTCCCTAAGAATTCTTGTGGAACTCCTAAAAATACTATTCCTCCCAAGCCAAAAAGTAGTCCCAGCCATCCTATTGGATTAATTAAATTCCCAAAAATTGCCCTCGCTAAAATAGCTACCAAAAGTGGTTGAGAATCAATTAAGACAGAACCTAAACCAGCTCCAGTTTTTTCGATACCATAAGTTAAAAATAATTGAAAAAAAGTGGCATCAACAATCGTAAAAACAAAAAACCACTTCAAATCGCACTTATAAATTTTTAAATCTCTTTTAAACAAATATGTTGTTATTAGAACAAGAATCCCTGCAGGAAGTAATCTTAAAGAAGCCACAAACTCTGGCCCAGCACTAGATACTAAAGGAGTCATTGCCGCCATTGAAGTCCCCCAAAGTGCAAAAGGGAGTATCATTAAAAACCAATTTAGGATTGAATTCATTAGGTCTGCTGATAATCTTTTTAAAGTAGTTTTATGAATTTACCTTAAAAGAATGATTTGGCCTTTTAGACGAAAGTCAAAAAAAAGAATAGCTCGTATAGTAATTGATGAGCCTATTACAAGTTCAACAAGAGTTTCAGTCCTTAAAGCTCTTAAACAAATTGAGGATAGAGAATTTCCTGCTTTAATCGTGAGAATTGACTCCCCAGGGGGTACTGTTGGGGATAGCCAAGAAATATACTCTGCTATTAAAAGACTAAAAGATAAAGGATGTAAAGTCATTGCCAGTTTTGGGAACATCTCAGCATCAGGAGGCGTTTACATTGGTGTTGCATCTGACAAAATAGTTGCTAACCCAGGAACAATCACAGGATCTATTGGTGTAATTATAAGAGGAAATAATTTATCTGAATTATTAGATAAAATCGGCATTAAATTTGAGACTGTTAAAAGCGGTGTATTTAAAGACATACTCTCTCCAGATAAACCTCTAAGTGAGGAAGGCAGAGGTCTACTCCAAGGACTTATAGATGAAAGTTATAAACAATTTACTGAAGCTGTTGCTGATGGAAGGAATTTGCCTGTTGAAGAAGTAAGAAAATTTGCTGATGGAAGAATTTTCACTGGAACACAAGCACTCGAACTTGGTCTTGTTGATAAGGTTGGAGATGAATTTGTTGCAAGGGAGCTAGCTGCAGAAATGGTTAATATTGATCCAAAAATTCAGCCCTTAACATTCGGGAAGAAGAAGAAAAAAATACTTGGACTAATTCCTGGAAGTAAAATAATTGAGAAAATTGTCAATAATATCTTTTTTGAGTTTGACTCATCTAATAAAGTACTTTGGTTATACAAGCCTTAAATCGATATGTATGAAAAAATGAAAGATGATTATAAAATTACATTCATACGTGGAGCTACAACAGCATCTGGGAATTCTGTTAGGGAAATAGAAGTTGCCGTAGTGGAATTAATTGATGAATTAATTTCACGAAACAATCTAATTAAAACAAACATACTTTCCATTACATTCACCGCGACAAAAGATTTAAATGCATGCTTCCCCGCTTCAATTGCGAGGAAATTTAATGGACTTGATTCAGTTGCCTTTTTAGACTGCCAACAAATGCACGTTTCAAATGATGTTGATTTTTGTATAAGAATAATGGCTCAAGTTTTATTGCCACCGAATTATGCAATAAAGCACCCTTATTTAAAAGGCGCTGCAAAATTAAGAGCGGATAGATGTTAACCTTAGTGAAATTATTCCGCTTTAAATTTAGATAGCACTAACTCAACCTTTAAATTCCATTGCCTTCAATGTTAAAAATTACAAAAAAACATATTTTAAATCTTAAAATTTTAAGATTTTTAATCATCCCTACAATTTTAGTTTTAACTCCTTTTTTTAATAACATCCAAGATGCTAAAGCGGGTTTAGAATTCCAATGGGATCAAGACGATACTTATAGAAGACTAAAGTGGTTTCAAAAAGAGAATAAAAAGAGATTTAGAAACACAATTTATTTTTTCTTGAGGCCATCCGATAGAAGAACTGATCTCTTAAAAATTAATCTAGCAATTCCTAAGACCTTTAAATCTACTCTTATTAATGAAAAAATTAGTTTTTGCAAAGTAAAAATAGGTGGTTTTGAAGGTAGAACTAAATGCTTGGAAGACATTCCAGCTGATTTCGAAATCAAGACTGATGAATCAGGCTTACGTTCACTAGATATTTTCCCCTACAGCCCGATTCCATCTAACAAAGACAGTTATGCAATTGTCTTCAAAATCTTTAATCCAAAAAAATCAGGTCTATATCAATTTCATTCATTTGGGCAACCTAAAGGGAAATCATTTTCAAGTTATCTAGGAAGCTGGACTATAGTGATCGATTAAATGATAAATTAAATAAGGATAATTAAACAAATGACTAAAAGAACTTTTGGCGGAACTTCAAGAAAAAGAAAACGTGTATCTGGTTTTAGAGTAAGAATGCGTTCTCATACTGGTAGAAGAGTTATTAAAAGTAGAAGACAAAAAGGAAGAGAAAGAATAGCTGTATAACTTCAAATTTAAATGGCCTTACCCAAGGATATGCGTTTAAAGGGTCACAGGACTTTTAATTATATTCATAAAAATTCCATAACATATCATGGGAAATTAATGACATTTAAAGTTGCAAGACCAAATACAGCAATACTTTTAACCCATAAATACAAAAATACATCAAACAATTTTAGGGTCGCAATTGCCATCAGCAAAAAAGTTTCAAAAAAGGCTGTAGAAAGAAATAAATTAAGAAGAATTCTGCAAGAGTGGTTATTAACAAACATTCAAAAAATTAATAACCACAAACCTTATTGGTTACTTGTTAACCTTAAAATTGGAGATTTCTGCAATGATAAAAGTAGACTTTTGGAGGAATTTCAAAACTTAATGTCCAAATCTCGTCTAATCAAATGATTAACATGAATGAAGAAACCTTTTATGAAGGTGGTCCTGCTAAAAGTGATTTAATAATAAATCTACTAGCAGGGATAACTATACTTGGTTTGCCATTTACCTTTGCCGCAATAGTAAGAGCCTTGTGGTTGAGATATAAAATTACAAACAAAAGAATTACAATAGATGGTGGATGGTTTGGTAAAAATAAAACACAAGTCTCATTAAATAACATTGAAGAAATCAGATCTATCCCAAGAGGATTTGGTTCATACGGTGATATGGTTCTCATTCTTAACGATGGATCAAAGGTTGAAATGAAATCATTACCTTTATTCAGAGAAAAGCAAAAATTTATTGAAGAAAATATAAATAAAAGATCACAAATCCCAAATCTAAACGAGGTAGAGGGATTTGCTACTAAATCCTAAATAAATTAATTACAAAAACCTCTTTTTCCTGTAAAATAAAATGTCCAGTAAAATTACACTCTCTTTATTATCGTGATAGGGTTCATTTCTGAAAAACTACTTATCCCGATCCTAGATTTTTTCTACGGTTTAGTTCCGAGTTATGGTTTAGCGATTGTTGCATTGACAGTCGTAATTAGAATTGCACTTTTCCCTTTAAGCGCTGGTTCCATTAGAAGTGCTAGGAGAATGAAAATTGCACAACCAGTAATGCAAAAAAGGCAAGCAGAAATAAAATCTAAGTTTTCAGGTGATCCAAAGAAACAGCAAGAAGAGCTTGGAAAATTAATGAATGAGTTTGGCAGTCCTCTCGCAGGTTGCCTTCCCTTGATTGTTCAAATGCCTGTGTTATTTGCATTGTTTGCAACTCTAAGAGGCTCTCCTTTCGCTGATGTTCCCTATAACATAAATCTCAAGGTCGTCCCACAGGATCAAGTAGCAGCAATTGATCCAAAACCTTACAAATCCCCACGACACTCTATATTTATTACAGAAAAATCACATTTTCCTGTAGTAGCAACTATACCTAGTGGTACAAAATTAGGAACAGAAGAATCCATAAAAGTAAATTTACAAACAACAAATGGTAATAGCTATTCGGAAGTTTTATCTAAATACGACAACGGATCTAAATTCCTCCCCACTTGGAAAGTTTCTAAAGGATCCGAAAATCTTAAAGTTTCCCAAGACGGTACAGTAACAGCAATTAAACCGGGCGATGCAACAATCGAGGCGAAAATTCCTGGGTTAGCTGCTAAAAGTGGTTTTTTATTTATTAAAGCTCTTGGTCAAGTTGGTTTTTATGTAGATGGAGCAATTAACTGGGATATTGCTGCATTAGTAGGTGCCTTTGGATTAACCTTACTTCTCTCGCAAGTTTTATCAAGTCAGGGCATGCCTGCGAATCCGCAGCAATCAACAGCAAATAAAATTACACCAGTTATGATAACTGGAATGTTTCTGTTTTTCCCACTACCAGCTGGAGTTTTACTTTACATGGTTGTTGCTAATATTTTCCAGGCATTTCAGACTTTTCTGCTTAACAAAGAAGCTCTTCCTGAGAATTTACAGAAAATTTTGGATCAACAATTACTAGCAAAAAATGAAGTTATAACAACTTCTGCCTCAACCATCTCAGATAAAAGATTACCTTTCGAACCTAACAGTAAAAAATAGTCTTATTCTCAAATAATGAATTCTTGGTGTAGAAATTTAGAATTACTCATAAAATCAAGAACCTCATTAATTTGGATCAGGACTAAAGAAGAGGAAAGATTAGAAAAATTAGTTAATTTATCTTGTGAAAGACTAAATATAAAAAGATACGTTTCCTGGGATTGTGTTAGCGGTATAAGAGGGTTAATAAATGAAGAAGGTAGATTTTCTAACAATCCGTTGGGAGTACTTAATTGGCTTAAAGAACTAAATTCTGAAATTTCAACAGTTTTATTAGTTAAAGATTTTCATAAATTTTATGATGATCCATCTATCAATAGAACTATTAAAGAACTATCTTTAGAGTTAAAAAAAACTAGTAATAATTTAATTATTAGTTCTCATTTATTTCCCTCATCAGAAGAGTTGGATGAATTAATGGCAATTGTAAATTTACCTTTACCCAATCAAAGAGAATTGAAAAATCTAATAAAACAAATTGCTATCAATACTAATTCGAATATAGAAGAGCAAGACTTAAATGAACTTTCTATAGCATCAAGTGGACTTACCGAGGTAAAAGTAAAGCAAGTTACTGCAAAGGCCCTTGCTCAAAGAGGGAAAATAAGTAAAGAAGATATTAGAGATATTCTTGAAGAGAAAAAACAAGTAATCGCCAGAAGTGAAATTTTAGAATTTTTCGAAGCCAAATCAAGTCAAGATGATATTGGTGGTTTAAATGTTTTAAAAGTTTGGCTTAATCAAAGATATAGGGCCTTTTCTAAAGAAGCTAGAGACTATGGATTACCTATCCCCAAGGGAGTCTTACTTGTTGGAGCGCAAGGAACAGGGAAATCGCTCACCGCAAAATCAATTTCTAAGAGTTGGTCGATGCCCCTACTCAGGTTAGATGTTGGAAGACTATTTTCTAGCCTTGTTGGTTCAAGCGAGGCAAGAACTAGAGAAACAATATCTAGAGCTGAGGCCATGTCTCCTTGTATTCTTTGGATCGATGAAATTGACAAGGGCTTTGGTGGCGATGCTAGAAGTGATGGAGGAACGAGTCAAAGGGTTTTGGCAAGTTTACTGACTTGGATGGCTGAAAAAGAATCTGCTGTATTTGTAATTGCCACTGCGAATGCAATCGATAAGCTTCCTGCTGAATTATTGAGGAAAGGTAGATTCGATGAGATATTTTTTCTTGATTTGCCAAATTCTGAAGAAAGATTAAGTATTCTGGATCTGCACCTAAAAAAAAGAAGACCAAGTTACAGTTTTCCTCTATCTACTATCATCGATAGAACAGAGGGATTTTCAGGGGCAGAACTTGAACAAGCAGTAATAGAGGGGATGCATATTTCATTCTCTGAAGATAGAGAGCTTATGGAGAAAGATTTAATAAAGGCAGTTTCTGAATTAGTTCCTTTATCAAGAACCGCTAAAGAGCAAATTGATTTCCTAAAAGAATGGTCATCCTCAGGACGGGCCCGTTCTGCATCGTGAATAAAATTTAATTTTTAAAATATTCCATAAGTCAGGAATCATTAATTTAGTTAATTTTTAATCAAAAAACCCAAATAATTAATTGAGATTAACTATCTTAATTAATGTATAAAAAAAAAAGAGTGTTAGATCAAAAATTAATAAGAGAAAATCCAACATCTGTTGAAGAGAATTTATCCTTGAGAGGGAAAGTTTATAATATATCCCAAATATACGAATTAACTGTTAAGAAAAAAGATATTGATATAGAAATATCCAATCTTCAATCTGAGAGCAAAAAGTTAAGCAAATTGATTGGTCAAGAAATCATTAAATCTAAAAATAGTGATTCTCCAGAACTAATTTCTTTAAAAAAGAAGGGAAACGAATACAGAATAAAAATTTCTGAACTCGAAGAGAAGCAAAGAATATTTGACAGAGAAGTAGATGATAAGATTTATAATTTGCCAAATTTTCCTAGTAAAGACGCACCTATAGGAAAAGATGAAAGGGATAATTTACAAATAAAAACTTGGGGAGATCCTCTAATAAAAGAGAATATAAAATCACACTGGGAAATAGGAGAAAGTCTAAATATTTTTGACTCTGTAAAATCAACAAAAATATCAAAAAGTCGTTTTATCACTCTCATTGGCAATGGTGCCAGATTAGAGAGGGCATTAATTAATTTTATGCTCGATATGCATACTAAAAATGGTTACTTGGAGTTAATGCCGCCAGCTTTAGTAAATTCAGAAAGTCTTACCGGATCTGGTCAATTACCTAAATTTTCAAATGAAAGTTTTAAGTGTTCCAATGACGATTTATGGCTTTCTCCAACAGCTGAAGTTCCACTAACTGCTTTTCATAGAAACGAGCTTATTGATCCCAAGCAGTTACCTATTAAATATGTTGCATATAGTCCATGTTTTAGGAGAGAAGCTGGAAGTTATGGAAGGGATACTAAAGGTTTAATAAGACTTCATCAATTTAATAAGGTTGAACTCTATTGGTTTTGTGATCCAAGTAAATCTTTAGAAGCTCATAAAAAGATTACTTCTGATGCAGAAAGCATTTTACAAATGCTCAACTTACCTTACAGATTGGTAGATATTTGTACTGGAGACTTAGGCTTTTCTTCTAGTAGAACTTTTGACCTTGAAGTTTGGCTTCCCAGTAGTAAAAGTTATAGAGAAATTTCAAGTTGCAGTAATTGCCTTGACTTTCAAGCACGTAGATCATCAATAAGATCAAAAATTGATAAAAAAAATACATATATACATACCTTAAATGGCAGTGGTCTTGCTATTGGAAGAACAATGGCGGCGATTCTTGAGAATGGCCAACAAAAAGATGGTAGCGTTAAGATTCCAGATGCTCTGGTTCCATATTTTGGATCAAATTTTTTAAAAACTGCTTAATATAAAAAAATGAATGTTTTAACCTCAATAACAGTACTTGGATTCCTCATATTTTTTCATGAAATGGGGCATTTTCTTGCGGCTATTTTACAAGGTATTTATGTTGATGGATTTTCAATTGGCTTTGGGCCCTCAATTATTCAAAAAAAATTTAGAGATATTACTTATTCATTCAGAGCCTTTCCTCTTGGAGGCTTTGTATCCTTCCCTGATGAAGAACTAAATAATATTGACCCTAAAGATCCAAATCTTTTAAAAAATAGACCAATAATTCAAAGAGTTATAGTAATTTCCGCTGGAGTATTTGCCAACTTGATTCTTGCATACTCAATCTTGATTATAAATGTAACTACTGTTGGTATTCCATTTGATCCAGAACCGGGTATTTTAGTTTTAGCTACTCAACCTGAGAAGGCTGCCTATCTTGCTGGTTTAGAACCAGGGGATAAAATATTAGAAGTCGAAACTAGTACATTAGGAGTTGGGGATCAAGCCGTTTCCACCTTAGTAAAAGAAATTCAAAATTCATCAGACCAACGAATTTCAATCAAAATTGAAAGGGGTGGAAGTTTCAAAGATTTAACTTTAGTACCAAAAAATATTGATGGGAAAGGAACAATAGGTGCTCAATTGCAACCGAATATAAGGAAAGAAACTAAAAAGACTAAAAACGTTTTCGAACTTTTTAAATACACCAATAATGAATTTTCATCACTTTTGGTTAAAACAATTCAAGGTTATAAAGGTTTAATAACAAATTTCTCCTCAACAGCTCAACAATTAAGTGGGCCGGTAAAAATCGTTGAAATCGGTGCGCAATTATCTCAACAAGGTGGAACAGGCATATTATTATTTGCTGCTTTAATTTCTATTAATTTAGCAGTGCTTAATTCATTACCTTTACCATTATTAGATGGAGGCCAACTTGTTTTCACTTTAATAGAAGGGTTTAGGGGGAAACCTGTTCCAGTCAAGGTTCAGATGGTTGTTACTCAGTCCAGTTTTTTTCTTTTAGTTGGACTTAGCGTTCTGCTTATTATCAGAGATACTAGTCAACTATTAATCGTACAAAGATTATTAAACCAATAAATAAATTTTAAAATCTGTTCTCCAAGCTGTTAATATAATGATTAGTTCAAATATTCTGACTAAATGGCGAAAAAGTCCATGATTGCGAGAGAAGTTAAACGCAAAAAACTTGTGAACAAATATGCTGCAAAAAGGAAAGCATTATTAGATGAATTTAACGCTGCAAAAGATCCAATGGAAAGGTTAGAAATTCATAGAAAGATTCAAGGTCTGCCAAGGAATTCTGCACCGAATAGAGTAAGAAATAGGTGTTGGGCAACTGGTAAACCTAGAGGAGTATATAGAGATTTTGGTCTTTGCAGGAATCAGTTAAGACAAAGAGCTCATAACGGTGAACTTCCTGGAGTAGTCAAATCAAGTTGGTAGTATAAGTTTTTAACTTAAGTACATTTTTTCTTAAAAAAAATAATACTTTTAGGAATTAAATCATTTTGAGGACATTTTTAAAAATTTTTATAGCTTATCTAAATATTTTACTCAATATGTTCCCATTAAATGTAAGAATAAACTATGTATAGATTTATAATTTAAAAAGTGGAAGGACAAAATAAGTCGATCACGTTTGACGGACGAGAGATACGACTAACTACTGGACTATATGCTCCTCAAGCAAGTGGATCAGTAATGATTGAGTGTGGTGATACCTCACTATTAGTTACAGCGACAAAAACTGCCAAAAAAGAACCATCAGACTTTCTACCTCTGATATGCGACTATGAAGAAAAACTTTATGCTGCAGGGAGAATTCCCGGTGGTTTTATGAGGAGAGAAGGTCGCCCACCAGAAAGAGCAACTTTAATTGCAAGATTAATTGATAGGCCAATGAGGCCACTTTTTCCTTCATGGATGAGGGATGAGATTCAAATAGTCGCATCATGCCTTTCTCTAGATGAAAGAGTTCCAGCTGATGTTTTAGCTGTTACTGGGGCTTCAATAGCAACCTTAGTTGGAGAGATTCCATTTTATGGGCCAATGGCTGCGGTAAGAGTTGGTCTTATAGGGGATGATTTCATCTTAAATCCCAGCTATAGAGAGATTGAAAAAGGAGATTTAGACATTGTTGTTGCAGGATCACCGGACGGTATAGTCATGATTGAAGCAGGTGCAAATCAATTATCAGAGCAAGATACAATCGAAGCTATAGATTTCGGATATGAGGCTGTTACTGAACTTATTAAATCGCAAGAAGATTTACTACAAGATTTAGGAATAAAACAGATTAAGCCATCTGACCCTGAAGAAGATAAAACATTACCCTCTTATTTAGAGAAAAATTGCACAAAACCTATTGAGTTAGTTTTAAAGAAATTTGACCTTTCAAAGGAAGAGAGAGATCTTGAACTCGAAAAAATTAAAACTGAAACTCAAACCAAAATTGATTCACTTAAAGATGACAATCAAGTAAAGGTTCTAACTTCAGAAAATGAAAAATCAATTCATTCCGACTTTAAAAAATTAACAAAAATATTAATGAGGTCACAAATCATCAATGATGGGAAAAGAGTTGATGGGAGGGATCTCGATGAAGTTAGAAAAATATCAGCCTCTGCAGGAATTCTTCCAAAAAGAGTTCATGGTTCTGCATTATTCCAAAGAGGTTTAACCCAAGTTTTATCTACAACCACATTAGGTACTCCTAGTGATGCTCAAGAAATGGATGACCTGAATCCAAGTACTGAAAAAACTTATCTACATCACTACAATTTCCCTCCTTATTCAGTGGGAGAAACAAGACCAATGAGAACTCCTGGCAGAAGAGAAATTGGCCATGGTGCATTAGCAGAGAGAGCAATAATCCCTGTATTGCCTGGGAAAGAAACATTCCCTTATGTCCTAAGGGTAGTTAGCGAAGTTTTAAGTTCTAATGGATCAACTTCTATGGGGTCTGTATGTGGAAGCACTCTTTCATTATTAGATGCAGGAGTTCCTCTAAAAGCACCTGTAAGTGGTACTGCTATGGGTTTAATCAAAGAAGGTAAAGAAGTTCGAATTCTTACAGATATTCAAGGAATTGAAGACTTTCTTGGAGACATGGATTTTAAGGTTGCCGGCACTGATAAAGGAATTACAGCGTTACAAATGGATATGAAAATTACAGGTTTACCAGTCTCTATTATTTCTGATGCAATTAAAAAAGCTAGACCTGCAAGATTACATATCTTAGAAAAGATGCAAGCGGCAATAGATAAACCTCAAGAATCACTCTCTCCGCACGCTCCAAGACTTTTAAGCTTTAGAATTGATCCTGAGCTTATAGGAACCGTAATTGGCCCTGGGGGAAGAACTATCAAAGGAATTACTGAGAGAACCAATACAAAAATAGATATAGAAGATGGAGGAATTGTAACTATTGCATCTCATGATGGAGCTGCTGCAGAAGAAGCTCAAAAGATAATTGAGGGTTTAACCCGTAAAGTTCATGAAGGTGAAATCTTCTCTGGAGTTGTAACAAGAATAATTCCTATAGGTGCTTTCGTAGAAATATTACCTGGCAAAGAAGGGATGGTTCACATTTCTCAGTTATCAGAAGCAAGGGTTGAGAGAGTAGAAGATGTGGTTAGACAAGGAGATGAGGTAACTGTAAGAGTTAGAGAAATTGATAGCAGAGGAAGAATTAACCTTACATTGAGGGGAGTTGGACAAAATAATGGAATGTCCTATCCAGAACCAACCCCTACTCCGGTTGCTCCACTTAATTAAAAACTAAAGAGGATAAATTCCATTATCCTCAATAATTTTCTTTATTTCTAGACAAATACTTCCGTGAGTATTTCTATTATTTGTTGCGACTATAATACCCCCATGTTGGAAACTAGTTTTTCCATAAGTTAGCGCTTGATTATCTAAATTTGTAATTGCTCCGCCAGCTCCTTTCAGAATAGATTCTGGCGCAGCAAAATCCCAATCTTTTGGTGAGCTTTTACCAGGTAAACTTAGACAAATATAAATATCACTGTCTCCTCTTAGTATTGATGCAATTTTACAGCCAATACTTCCCATGATTTCGACTTTACGAAAATTAATTTTTTGAATTAAATTTTTCAAAACCTCATTTCCATGATTTTTACTTGTTACTAAAGTCATTTCTTGAATATTCTTATTATTCAAAAGATTTGTTTTATATTTTGTACCATCTCTTTTTTCACACCATGTTTTTTTTCCATCTGTAATCCATAATTGATTTTTATCTGGGATCAATACAAACCCGATATATGGCGTTTGTCTAAAGTTTAATGCCAAATGCATTGCATAATTACCTGTCCCTTGAATAAAATCCTTCGTGCCATCAAGAGGATCAAGAACCCAAACCCAATCATTTTTAGTAGAAAAGGTTTTTGAAGTTTTAACATTTTCTTCACTCAAAATGTCCCAATTAATATTTTTATATTTTTCATTTATTCTTTTGATAATAATTTCATTTACTTTTAAATCAGCTAAAGTTACAGGATCTTCTTCATTATTATTCTTTAATATTTCTTTTTTATCATTCGAATCTTCCAACAATTTTGAGTAATAAAGCAAAATATCTGCTGCTTGCCAGCTGAAAATTCTTATATCATCGATAAGATTATTAATATATACACCAGAAGGTAATTTAATCATTAAATGAATAATAATTCCTCATTATCTCATAGAAAAGAAGAACCTGAAAATGGGATTTTATATATAGTTGGAACGCCAATTGGAAATTTAAATGATATTTCCCAAAGAGCATTAAATATTCTTAAAAAAGTTTCTTTAGTTGCTTGTGAAGATACAAGACAAACAAAAAAAATAATGAACAAGTTTAATATTTCAAATAAACTTATAAGTTTTAATAAGCATAATTCTTCATTAAAAATACCAAAGATCCTAAATGATCTTAAAGAAGGAAAATCCATAGCAATTGTAAGTGATGCTGGTTTGCCTGGGATTTGTGATCCAGGAGAAGATATCGCTAAGAGTGCAAAATCAGAAGGAATAGGTATAATCTGCATCCCTGGAGCGTGCGCTGCAGTAACAGCACTTGTTTCAAGTGGATTTCCCTCTTCAAGTTTTGTATTTGAAGGCTTTCTTCCTAGAAAGGAAATTGATAGAACAAAAATACTTTTAGAAATTAGTAAAAATGAAAAAACAACTATTATTTACGAATCACCCAAGCGACTTAAAAAATTATTAAAGGAATTACTTAAGTTTTGTGGAGGTGATCGTGAAATCATAGTGACCAGAGAATTAACAAAAAAATTTGAAGAACATGTTGGCAATAATATTAATGAAGTAATAGAATTCTTCAATATTCAGGAGGTGATTGGAGAAATAACAATAGTATTAAAAGGAATAAACAAAAATATAGATTTGAATGTTGATAAATTTAGTATGAAAAAAGATCTTAAAGATTTAATAAATGCAGGTTTAAGTTTGTCAGCAGCATCTAAATACTTAGCCAAGAAAAATGGTGTAAAGAAAAGCGAAATTTATAATTTGATTTAACATTTAAAAAAGCACTAAAATAATATGAGCTTCTTAATTAAAAAACTTTTCTTAGCAGTAATTTTCAACTCTTGTTTATTTATAGTCTTATTTATTGGAATACAAAATAGTTCAAATAAAAACAAAGTAGACTTATTCATAGATGAAACAATTGAACTTCCAATAAGTTTTATAGTAGGTTCAAGTTTTATATTAGGTTCTATTTTTGGAAACCTTATAGTTCTAGATATGAATAATGAATAAAAATTGATCAAAGAGCAATTAAATTTTCAGCACAAACAATTCTTGAAATTCCCTTCTCAAGCAGAAGAGGGGCTGTGATTCTAAAAACATCAGTATTTGGAACTTTAAGTACCTTTTGCTCCTTTTTACAAGATCTTTTAGCAAGATTTAAATCAAAAAATATTTCTATAGTTTTTCTATTTAAATCATCATGTGGTAAGAATTCCCATTCTGGGAAATCTTTTAACAATTTTATTTCTAGCTCAATTTTTTTATCTACAACCATATATACAACTTTAGGGAAAGCAAACTCTGAAATAGCAACAGAAGATAATTCCTTGCGGGATGAATCATCCACCTCATAATCAATAGGTGCAATTTCGAAAAAAGGATCAATTGAAGCAAAGTTTGAGTCACTTATATTTTCATTTAAAACTTTGGAATTAATAGAATCATTATTTAAATCTTCACTATCAAATTTTACTTTTAGTAAATCATTATTTTGATTTTTTCCAGATTTTTCTTCTAAGGACTTACTTATATTTAATGACTCCTTATATTTAGAATCGCCAAGACTTTTCTTTAGATTTCTCACAATTGTTGTATTAGTACAATTAAACTTTTCTGACAACGAATCAATCGTTTTACCAGATTTAAAACTTTTTACTATTTCTTCTTTTTGTTTTTCAGTAAGCCTTTTAGTCAAAATTAATATTTTAGCACTCTTCAATTTTATGTAATTTATTGTTTAATGAGAACAGAACTAAAGATATTGACTAATAATTTTAAAAAAGTTTTTTTTAGATTGTTTAGGCTTAGAGTCTCAGATATAATGAGAGAATGCTTCCTTAGCTCAGCTGGATAGAGCAACTGCCTTCTAAGCAGTGGGCCGCAGGTTCGAATCCTGCAGGAAGCGTTAAAATTATCAAAAAATTCTATACGCAGTAATATTAAAATGTTATTAATTAAGTCAAAAAATAAAATTATAAAATTCAACTGATATATGTTTAAAAAGATTATTTTCTTGAATCAAGGGGATATAAGTTTAAATAAAGTCGGTTTGAAATCTCTATATATAGGAGTCTTCTTATTACCATCAGCTCCTGTTATTGCTGGATTTGCAATATTTATATCTCTATTATTCAGTAATAATAATAATCCAATAAATTTCATTAAAGAAAGAGCAAATAAAGTATTTATTATTGTCTCTTTGTTAATGATTTTCAGTTGCATATATAATAATTTCAATAATCCAATTTTTATTAAAAAAGAAATTGGGAATTTATCATGGATTAGTTTAATTAATTGGATTCCATTTTTCTGGTGTTTTTGGGGATTTAGGCCTTATCTTGAAAAACAGAATGTGAGGAGAATGGTGGCAAAGTTATTAGTTATTGGTTCAATCCCTGTTATCATTTCTGGTTTTCTCCAATATTTCTTTAACATAACAGGACCATTTCAAATATTAAACGGACTAATTATTTGGTACCAAAAGCCAATTAGCTTAACAGACGGATTAACAGGCCCATTTAATAATGCTAATTATGCAGGATCTTGGTTGACACTTGTTTGGCCTTTTTCTTTTTATTATTTTCTTATAAATAAGAAAAAATCTAAAAAAATCATTACTGCGATAATTTGTTTTT
>JFLG01000084.1 GCA_000634735.1 Prochlorococcus sp. scB241_528N17
GATAATTTGTTTTTTATTCATAACCTCTATTTTGCTTACCAATTCAAGAAATTCATGGCTAGGAATATTGATATCAATTCAAACAATGCTGGGCTTTGAGACAATTTTCTTATTGATTCCTTTAATTTTATTATTTTTCATACTCTTAACATTTCTTATTTCTGTATTACCAACTTCAATAAGAAACGATTTTATATCGTTTATCCCAATAAATATATTTAACAATTTTCCAGATAAATCAATAGGTTTTAATGAGGCTTATCCAAGACTTGAGATATGGAAATTTAGTGTCGAAAATATTCTTAAAAGACCACTTCTTGGATGGGGAGGAGGTTCTTTCCCCATTGTTTATGAAACCTTTAAAGGGAAATGGATAGGACATCCACATAATATTATTTTTGAACTTGCCTTTAATTATGGAGTCATAACAGCAGTTATTATTTCTTCTAAAATTTTTCAATATTTAAAGAAATCTTATAAATTAATAGCAAACTATACAGTATTAAACATCAATAATGGTAAAGAAAATTTGTTTTTTGAGAAAGCTTGGTTTTCTTCAATTTTATTTATAACTTATTCACATTTATTTGATGTGCAGTATTTTGATTTAAGAATAAGTATTATTACATGGATCTTATTAGCAGGGTTAAGAGCTGCAATGATTTAAAATTATTCTACTGCCAGTATTTTTAATAATTTTTGTATGAGCGACGAGGTTAAAACAATTTGCTGTATTGGAGCAGGATATGTAGGAGGGCCAACAATGGCAGTAATTGCTGATAAATGTAGATACTTAAAAGTAATTGTTGTTGATTTAAATAAAGATAAAATTGATTCTTGGAATAACGAGGACTTAACAAAATTGCCTGTTTATGAGCCAGGATTAAAAGATTTAATTAAAAGATGCAGAGGTAAAAATTTATTTTTTAGCACAAAAATACAACAATCAATTGCCGAATCAGATATGGTTTTCATTTCTGTAAATACACCAACTAAACAAACTGGGCTAGGAGCTGGCGAGGCAAGTGACTTAAAATATATTGAAAGTTCTGCAAGATCAATCGCTGAATTTGCTACTGGAAACACTATAGTTGTTGAAAAAAGTACAATCCCAGTTAAAACGGCAGAAGTAATCAAAACAATCCTAATTTCCTCTCAAAAAGGTTTAGAAAAGAACTCTACAAAATCTTTTACTGTTTTATCAAGTCCAGAATTTTTAGCCGAAGGTACTGCAATAGATGATTTAATGAATCCAAGCAGAGTATTAATTGGAGGAGATAGTAAGACTTCAATAAATGCTTTAGTAAATATATATAAAAACTGGGTTAGCGAAGAAAAAATTATAAAAACAAATATCTGGAGCTCCGAGTTATCCAAATTAACAGCCAATGCCTTTTTAGCTCAAAGGGTAAGTTCAATTAATTCTATCTCAGCATTATGTGAAAAAACTGGTGCAGATATCAGAGAAGTTGCAAAAGCAGTTGGTATGGACTATCGGATTGGGAGACACTTTCTGAAATCAGGCCCTGGATTTGGAGGCAGCTGTTTTAAGAAGGATATTTTAAATTTGGTTTATATATGTAAATTATACGGTTTAAAAGAGGTGGCAAATTACTGGGAGGAAGTTCTAAAGATAAATCGATGGCAACAAAATAGACTCACTACCATTATTGTAAAAAAATTATTTGGAACAGTAACAAGCAAAAAAATTGGAATACTAGGTTTCGCTTTTAAGGCTAATACAAATGACACTAGAGAATCACCGGCGATAAAGATTTGCTCCAATCTATTAATTGATGGCGCAAGACTATCTATATATGATCCAAAAGTTAAATTTGATGAAATATGCAATAATTTAAAAGATTTAAATAATGCAAACGGAAATTCATTTAAAGTCGAAGATTTTATAAGTATGGCTTCTTCTTATGAGGAATTAGCAAATAACTCAGATGCTATTTTAATTTTGACTGAATGGGACGAATTCAAGAAAATTGAATGGTCAAAGATTGCAAAATTAATGCGTAAACCATCATGGATTTTTGATTGCAGAGACATAATTGATATTAATGATTTTAAGGAAAGTGATTTAAATATTTGGAAACTTGGATTTGGATCAAATGTCGATAATTTAAAATAAATGACTCAAAATAATTTAAAGGGGATAGTTCTGGCAGGGGGAAATGGTACAAGACTTGCGCCATTAACTAATTCATTAAGTAAACATCTTTTGCCAGTTTATGATAAACCTATGATTTACTATCCTTTAAGCACTCTAATGCTTATGGGTATAAAAGATATACTTCTTATAACCACAAAAAAAGATCAGCTTCTTTTTAAGAATTTACTTGGAACAGGCGAAAACTTTGGAATAAAAATTTCTTACGAAGTTCAAGAAGAACCTAAAGGGATTGCACATGCTTTTATCTTGGCTGAAACATTTATTGGAGATTCAAAAGTAGTTTTAATACTAGGAGACAATATATTTTATGGGCATGATTTAATAAATCAATTAGTTTGCTCTGCTGCCAAGGATTGCGATGCAACTATTTTCGCATATCGAGTACAAGATCCAAGTAGATTTGGCATTATAAATTTAAATAAAGATAATCTACCTACTCATATCGAGGAAAAGCCAAAATCACCTAAAAGTGATTTTGCAATAACAGGTATGTATATTTACCAAAATAATGTTGTCGAATACGCCAAAAAACTAACCCCTTCAGACAGAGGAGAATTAGAAATTTCAGATTTAAATAATATTTACATGGAACAAAATAAACTTAATGTAGAAATCTTGGGTAGAGGAATAGCCTGGCTTGATACAGGTACTTTCGAATCTTTGCAAGATGCAAGTTTCTTCATAAAAACATTAGAAATGCGTCAAGGGTTAAAGATAGGTTGCCCTGAAGAAATTGCGTGGAGGTTGAATTATATTAATAACAAAAAATTTAGAGATATTGTAAAAAAATATGTAAACAGCCCATATGGCAACTACCTAAAAAAAATACTAAGAGAGAGTAAATAAATACATAATTCCTATTATCAAATTTTAAATAAATCAATTTAATAGTTTATGTTATTATGTTAAATTTACTAAAGAAAGAAGTGACCTAATATAAATTATTCTGCATATGACTAATCAAAAATCAAATATTGTAAATTTAATTACTGGAGGGGCTGGTTTTCTAGGGTCGCATTTAATTGATAAATTAATGGAGAAAGGGGAAGAGGTGATTTGCATAGATAATTTTTTTACTGGAACCAAAAAAAATTTAATTCAATGGTTAGGTAATTCTAGTTTTGAATTAATAAGACATGATATAACTAAGCCAATTACTCTCGAAGTAGATAAAATTTGGCACTTAGCTTGTCCTGCATCACCAATTCACTATCAGTTTAATCCAATTAAAACGGCTAAAACGAGTTTCCTTGGAACCTACAACATGTTGGGGATGGCTAAAAGAGTGGGTGCAAAATTTCTTTTGGCCAGTACAAGTGAAATATATGGAGATCCAGAAGTACACCCACAACCAGAAAGTTATAGAGGCAATGTAAACCCAATAGGAATAAGAAGTTGTTACGACGAGGGGAAGAGAATAGCTGAGACATTATCTTTTGATTACAAAAGAGCTCATAATCTAGATATTAGGGTTGCTAGAATTTTCAATACTTATGGTCCGAGGATGCTGCCAAATGATGGAAGAGTAGTAAGTAATTTAATTATGCAAGGTTTAAAAAATGAAAGCATGACACTTTATGGTGATGGGCTACAAACTCGTTCTTTTTGTTATGTAGATGATCTAATTAATGGACTTATTAAATTAATGAATGCTAATACTAATGGTCCAATCAATTTAGGAAATCCTAAAGAAATAACAATATTAGAATTAGCAAAAATTATTTCTAAAAAATTAAATATTTCTGAAAACTTTATATTTAAAGACTTACCCCAAGATGACCCTCTACAAAGAAAACCAATAATTCTAGAAGCAAAAGATAAATTAAACTGGTCTCCCTCAGTTGATCTTGATCAAGGACTTGAAAATACAATAAATTATTTCAAAACTTTTTAAATGAATTTGATATGAATAAATATTTATCTCAGCAAGAAGTTGAAAATTACTGGGATATTTTAATTAAAAAAGATATAGATCTCTTTGTTTATTCCTTATCAACAAACGATCTTTCAAGTAATTGGGCATTCATATTTAGGCATAAAATTGTAAAGTTACTTATGCCAGAAGAAGTAAAAATTGGAACTTTAGAATTTAATAAAAAGTATTGTGAGTTGGATTCATCAAGATCTAAATCTGAATCTAAATCTGATTATTTAAGTATTCATTCAGTAATGATTAGAGATTTAATAAGAAATCTAAATTCAAATAGTTTTTGTTTAATACTTGATCTAGATGCTTTTCCTTTAAGTAAATATGCAATAAAACTGACATTTGTTCTTGCTATGCTTAAAGATATAAATGGTAATATCCAGCGGACTAATTGTATTGATAATGGCAAACATCTTTTTATAGGTCCTTCTTATATTTGTTTCAATACTGATGTAATGCAAAATCTAAACGAATCAGCTTGGATTGCTAACGAAAGATCAGATGTCAGTGAAGAAATTACCTGGGTAAAACCTGATTTAATTGATCAAAACTTATTCAGGCCTATCAAAACTTTATCTAAACCTATTTGGGCCTTAGAGGGCAAAAAGAAAGTATACGGTTTAGGTACTACATTTGGATACAATAATTTACCAGTAAATTATCACCATTTTTATTCAAGAAACTTCATAGCAAGATTGCATTTTTTCTCAATAAGTTTTATTAAATATATAAAAATAAAATTGGCTATTAATAAAAATAAAAAGATAAATCTAAAAAATAAAATTAAGAGTCTTATAAGTGAAACTAAATTTTCTATCAAATATATATTAGGTAAAGTTTCCCAATGAAACATATTTCTTTTTATATAATCCACAACAATTCTAAGGGTAGATCTCATCTCAGAAATCGCTTACAAAATCTTGCTAATAAATTAAATATAGATTTGATTGAAATCTATAAACAAAGAAAAAATTTAAAAATTAAATTTTCTTTGAATTATAAATTAATGATCTTGAGAATTTATTTTTTGCGAAACTTTTATGATTTAAGACATAAAAAAGATTTCTCCTTTAAATTTGTTTTTTTAACTTTAAATTATTTTTTTAAGTTAACTAAATACACAATTAATATGGCTTTTAAAAGTAGAAATGAGGTTATAAAAGCTTGGAAACATATGAGAATAGAATCATTAGTTACGCGGAAACATATTAGAGCATGGAGTCATTTTATAAAAAGTGAAAAAGAAATATTAATCGTATTTGAAGATGATGCCATTTGTAAAAAAGATACAGAGGAAAGATTAAAAAATTTGTTAGATAAAATAAAGAATTTTAATTTAGATAATATTTTCGTTGATTTAGCTGGAGGTTATAAAATAAAGGAGATAATCCCTTCTAGAAAAATAAAAAAAATAGAAGATAAATTTTTTATGGTAGAAGGTATCTATACAAATACAGCTTGCAGTTATTTAATTAATCGCAACTTAATTTTAAAACTTTTTGAAGAGTATCAGAAATCAAAATTAAATAATTCTTTGCCTATAGATCACCTTATAAATAAATTAGGACTAAGAATTAATAGGAGCATTAATACTTCAAGCATCCATTATTCTAAACCTTTATTTACTCATGGATCCTTTGAAGGTAATATAAAGTCGTGGCAAATTAATTAATTTTTCAATTAAATGATGAATGAATAAAAAAAATAAGTTCAAAACGCCAATTTTAATAATAGCTTGGAAAAGACCAAAGCAAACTCAAGAATTAATTAATAAAGTTAAACTTATCAATCCTGAAAATTTATATATTGCTTGCGATGGCCCTAGAAAAGATAATGAGGAAGATAATACTAAAGTTAGAGATACTAGAGAGATTATTTTAAAAAGTTTTAAAAAAGTAACTTCAAAAAAATATCTATTTAGTAATAATAATCAGGGTTGTAAAATTGGAGTAACTAATGCAATAAATTGGTTTTTTGAAAATGAAAGTGAAGGAATAATTTTGGAAGATGATTGTATACCTCATTTAGATTTTTTTAGTTTTTGTCAAGAGATGCTTGAAAAATATAGAAATGATGAAAGGATCTGGTCTATTACCGGTCATAATCAACAGAATAATCTTCAAAGAGGAAGTGGAACTTATTACTTTAGTAAATATCCAAGAAGTTGGGGTTGGGCTACATGGAAAAGATGCTGGGTAAAATATGATAGAGATATAAATGATTGGCCTAATATAAAATCAAAAGGTGTATTAAAGAATAAACTTGTATCTAGAAGAGAATTAAGATTCTGGGAAAAAATATTAGATAAAATATACTATTATAATTCCCCAAATACTTGGGACTATCAATGGTCATTAAGTGCTTTTTTGAATTCTGGATTAACAATTGTTCCAAATAGGAATCTTATACAAAATGTTGGCTTTGATGAAGATGCAACTCATACTTTATTGGGGGAAGCAGATACATTGATTGAAATAGACATAGAGAATTGCAATAGCATTTTTCCAACTAAACATCCAGATTATTTTGTAATTAATAAGAAAGCTGATGATTTAGTTGATATTTTAGAATATTCAGGTGGAAATAAATTTTCCAAAATATATATCTTTAAAAAGATTAAAAATTTCAAATTAAGATTTTTTAAATTACTTGAAAATTTTGTAAATCTAAAATGATTAGGATCTTACATCTCTCTTATTGTAATGGAATTACAGGTGCAGGGATTGCTGCGGGAAGAATACATAACTGTATTTCTGAATACGATAAATCAAGTATTAACAGCTTCTTTAGCTCAAATAACGATCGGATTCAAAATATAAAAACATTAAGAAAAAAAAAGTTATTGCCAAAATTGTATATTTTTTTTAAAAAATATTTTGAGAGAATTATTATTAAAATAATTAAATATGAAGATAATATTTTTCATTCTGTTTCAGTCTTTCCATCTCTAAAGCATCATGAAATAAATAAACTAGATATTGATATTGTTCATATTCATTGGGTACAACATGAAACAATCTCTATTGAAGAAATAGGGAAAATAAAGTTTCCCATAGTTTGGACACTTCATGATTGTTGGCCTTTCAGTAGTACTGAGCATTATCAAAAAGATAAATTTGATGAAAGATATATGAATGGATATAAAATAAAAAATAGATTTAATTTTTCTGAATATATCGATAAAATATGTTTTCTTAGAAAAAAATTTAGTTGGAAAAATAATATTTATTTAATAGCTCCTAGTAAATGGATCGCCAATTGTGCTTTAAGATCATCCTTAATGAAGAGTAAAAAAATAGAAATCATTCCAAACCCCATAGATACTGAAATATTTAAACCAATAAACAAAAATAATGCCAGAAAATCTTTAAAAATTAATAAAAACAAAAAAGTTATTTTGTTTGGGAGTATTGATGGAGGGATAGATCCAAGAAAAGGAGCAGATCTTCTTAAAAATGTTTTAGATATTTTAAAAATTACAAAAACAGATTTTCAACTAGTTATTTTTGGAAAAAAAAGTAAAAATCAAAATATATTTAATAATAATTTTTTTGAAATTATACAAATGGGAAAAATAAACTCAAATTATAAAATGGCTACACTATACTCTGCAGCAGATATATTTGTTATTCCATCTAGAATCGAATCATTTGGCCAAACCGCCTCGGAAGCCCAAAGTTGTGGGACACCAGTGATTGGATTTGATATTGGTGGATTGAAAGACATTGTTGTTAATAAAGAAAGTGGTTTATTAATTGAGCCATACAATTGCGAGAAAATGGCTAAAGGCATAGAAAATATTTTAAGTGATGGAAATAAAATTTCTAAATTTTCTGAAGCATCTAGAGCTAATGCTTTGAAGAATTTTAATTATAAAAAAGTAGCAAAGTCACATATAGATTTTTATAAAGATATCCTAAATTATGGCAAATAATAAATTAATTTCTTATCTAACTATAATAACTCCTTTTAAAGATATAAGTATTGAAAAGTTATATCAAACAATTAACTACTTATATAAACAAAATTTAAAAATAATAATTAGACACTTAATTTTATATGATATTTCTTGTCCTGATTTATCTGAAATAAAAGATTTTTTTATTAATAAAAATAAGTATTTTATTGAATTCATTCGAACTGACAAAAAAGGTATATATAACTCAATCAATGAAGGTCTAAAATATTTAAAAGATAATGATTACTACATTGTATTAGGTGCGGGAGATCTTATTTTTTTAGAAAATATAAACAAATTAAAAATTAAAAAATTATTATTTTGTAAATACAAATTATCAAATAAGCAAAAACAATTTACGGAATGCAGAAATCTATATTCTGGAATGCCATATTGTCATAATGCAATCATATTTAAAAATAACAAACTTCTTTACAGTAATGATTACTCTATCTCTAGTGATTATGATTATTTTATTAAGTTTATTAGAATGGAGGACGTAAATATTTTTGATAGAACAAATTATAATGAAAAAATAAATATAGTATTTGAATCAGAAGAAGGTATAAGTTCAAAATCCTTCATAAAAAAAAATTTACAAAATTTGTCAATTTTAAATAAGAACTTTGGTATCAAATATATATTTATTTATATAATTATAAATATTAGAAAGTTAATAAAAATAATATATGAATAGTAATAGTACTGATATTGTTATCCCCTTATGGGAAGGCACATCAGAAGAAGAAATTAATATTTCAATTTCTTCATTGAAGAAAGAAATAGAATTAATAAATAATGTGATAATAGTATGTGATGGAGAAAATTCATTTTTCAAGAAACTAAAAGAAAATAAAAAGATAAACCATAAAATTTTAATCATTTATATTAAGAAAAATATGGGCCCTGGTATCGCAAGAAATATTGGTGCAATTTTTTCACAAGCTGATAACTTATTGTTTTTAGATGCTGGAGATATTTGTATGAATAACAGAATAGACTCTCAAATAAATGCTTTAAAAAATAATTATGTTTCTATAGGAGCCATAAATGAAAGAAATTCAATTGGAATAAATCGACTAAAGTTTTCTTGCAAAAACTTTAATAGAGCAAAAGGTTTTTTGCCTTATAAAAATCCTTTTAATAATGTTACTATAGGTATTAAAAGAAATTTTTTTAATTCAATTGGTGGTTATGGAGAAACAAGAGTTGGTGAAGATTGGATATTAAGTGGAAAAATTTTGAAAGAAACTAATAAAATTGATTTTAAAAATGAAGTTTTAGTTTTGGTAAATATAAAAGAAGACTTTTTTTCGAGAAGAGAGGGAAAATTAGTTTACAGAGAAATCAAAAAAAGCCTTGAGAAACTATATGATTTAGAAATAATAAATTTTTATCAACTTATAATATCTAAAGCCATTCAGAAAGTTTCAAGAGTTTATTTGTCTTGGGTATTTTTGAAATTTATTTATAAGTTCAATAGAAAGCAATTCAAGCTTTGAAAGGCATTGCATATTTTTTTTCTAAATAAATTCCAAAAATGAATAATAAAATTACTAAAGTAGACATAATAATTAAATTATTGAAATGAGATAAAAGCAATAAAAGAAAAGTAGAAAAAGTATAAATTAATGTAACTTTAGAATGTTTCATCCCATTTCTTTGAAGTCTTTGATATAAATGCTTATTATGAGCGGAGAAAATATTTTCACGATTTAAAAGTCTTCTAAGAATACATGTAATACTATCCATTAATAATGGAGAAGCAGTTAAAAAAATACTTAAAGAAGAATTTAAATTTTTATTTATAAAAATCATAAAAAATAAAATTATTCCTAAAAATGTACTTCCAGAATCACCCATAAATAGTTTTGCAGGACACCAATTATAAAATAGGAAAACAAATAAACAGATTGTTATTCCTAAAAAATCCCTATTATTAACAAAAGCATAATTCAAAAATATAAGAGACATATTACTAGCTACCAATCCATCAATACCATCCATAAAGTTTATACAATTGACCAACAACAAGCCTAGAAATAAGCTTATTAAAAAGGTAATACTGCTAGATAAATGAATTAAATTAAAAATAGAAAAATTGAAGTAAGAGAAATAAATAATAGATATATTCAAAGATTGAAAAATTAATCTATAAAGCTGATTTATATTAATTACATCATCAAAAAAACCTAATATTCCAATAGGTAATAAAATTAATAATTTATAATTTCCAGTAAGTAATATATTTATAAAGTGAATTAATAAGAATACTAATCCTCCACTAGTAGGAGTAACCTTATTATGAGAACTTCGGAAACTAGGCTTATCAAGAACAAGTATTGAAAAATATTTCTGAAAAATTTTAAAAATAATCGTCGATAAAAAAATGTATAAAAAAATTTCTTTTACCACTAGAAATTAGTATATTTAATAAACTCCATTATAGTAAATCCTAAAATTAAATTTTAAAAGCTAATTTTGAAAATGATTATCTAAATAAATTACATTTAATTAAAACTCGCTTTAAAAACTAAATAGATTAGTTAATTTTAAATTGATTTGATAAGTTAATAAATCGTGTATAAAGATGCATGGTATTTTGTTTACCATCATAATTCAGAATATGAATGGAGCTTGCCAAGAGGATTTGCTGAAGAGCTTGAGAATCAAGAAATAAAAGTCATAAGAAATGAATGTAGTGATCCCAATTTATTTAGATTACCATCAGCAAAAGAAATTGAGAATGAAAATATTAAGGTTGTCCTTATTTTCTATGCAGGTTACAATTTTCAACTAAACAATAATTTGATTAGGTTTAAAAAGGAATTTCCTCAAGTTATTCTTATAAATGAGCTAGGGGATGAGCCTCAAACTAGAAAGCTAAATTATATTAGAGCAGCTATCTCAGATATTTCTCTTACTCCTGATTATGAATGTTATAAATATTGGAAGGGAAAAGATTTTAATTGTTATTGGTTTACCCACTGGGCTGATAGCAAAATTTTCTATTTAAAGAATAAAGGGAAGCGCAAAATTTTTATGGGTACATCTATGGGCAATAGAAGTTATTCAATAATTTTAAAATTATTACTTGGTAAATTTTTTATAAATAAGAACCTTAAAGATTATGAGAATACCTTTTTTTATAATGAAACGCAGATTTGTTTTCAATATGCAAGGTGGTCAGAAATAACTAGAAGAATATTTGAGGCGGGTGCATGTGGATGTTGCATATTAACAAATAAGATTCCAGAAGAAAAAATGTTGGGCCAAATATTTACTCACAATGAAAGCATTATTTTTTATACAAATATTTTCTCATTAATAAAACAATTATTTTTAATAATAAAAGATAAAAAAAAGATTAAAAGAATCTCGCAACATTCTTATCACATTATTAAAAAAAGCCATACAGTGGAGAAAAGAGTTGAAAGATTAATTTATTTAGTTGATAATTACCAATCAAAATGATGTGAAAGAAATCTTATAATTTAAAAATGAGAATACTGATTTATCTTGAACAGTCAAAAATTCTTGGAGAAATGGTAAACCAATTTCAAGTTAATCCAGGAGTAGGCGGCACAACTTTCACTTCTGCACGACTAGCTATCGAAATACAAAAAGAATCTGATAAAAATAATCTTAATTTGCAGATTACTTTATTCACAAAAAATCCCATAAAAGATAATTTTTTTAATCTCAAAGTTATAAGCGAGAAAGAAGCATTTAAAGAAACTTGGGATATTGCATTACTAACAGGAAATATAATTGAGAAAATATATAAAAAAAAAATAATAATAAATTCCAAAAGGACCTTGATTTGGACTAGGCATCCATTTGATAAAAATATTGTAAAGGTTGCCAAAGATTTAAAGTTTGAACTTGTATCAGTAGGAAAAAATCAATACTTATCTAATTATTTATTAATTGGACCTCATAATCACATTGATAATTTATTTTGTGCACAAAGGATTAGAAAAGCGGCATTCAATAATGAAAATGAATTATCTATTCAAACTAAAAGAGATAAAAATAAACTTCGTATTGGATATATGGGAGCACTAGTACCAAGTAAGGGATTCCATTTAATTGCAGAGAATTGGCATTTTATTTCATCATCTTTGCAAAAAATAGGCCTAACAGCCATTTTGGAAGTTATTGGGGGATCTGATTTATATGATTTTGAGAAAGGTCACAAATATATCCCTTGTGATCAAGAATATGGCAATAAAATATATCCTCATATCAGAAATGAAATAAATAAAACAATCTTCTTTCACGGCACACTAAACTCAGAGAGATATCAAATCATGAAAGGATGTGACATTGCTTTATTTAATCCAAGAGGTCATGGTGAAGCCTTTCCAGCTTCAATTCTTGAATGGATGTCTCTTTCAATTCCAGTTATAAGTTGTCTGGAATATGGTTGTGCAGATGTAATGACTTATAATAAATTGCTAACAATTAATAATGAAAAAGAAATAGCTAATAAATTACTCGAATTTTCAATTCTCAAGGAAAAAGAAAAAATGGAATTAAAAAAATTAAGTTTTACAATATCAAATTATTTCTCATCAAAACAATCCCATATCATATATCAATGGATTTTATTGTTTACTCAGAAAAATAAAATAATTAATGAATATCTGGGAAAAGAGATAGTTCAAAAAACAATTCTTAATAGATTTAAGATTTTATTCAAGAGTAACATTTATAAATTGATTTCACTTTTTAAATAAGATGTGCGGTTTTATAACGACAATATCAAAAAAAGAAATCTCTAGATCGGAGATTTTAAAAGCAAATGAATACATTTCTAGTAGAGGGCCTGATCAAACAAATAGATTAAGTTTTGAAAAAGATGGATATTTTTATGATTCAATACATAATCTTTTAGATATTTCAAACTCTTTTATATCTCAGCCTATTTTTTCAGATTTAAAGAATTTGTTATTATTTAATGGTGAAATATATTATCCAAAAAACAACAAACCTGATACTTTAAATTTATATGATGAGCAAATAAATAACAACTTATCAAATTATTTAAGAAATGCTAGAGGTGAATACGCCATTTGTACCATTAATATAGAAAAAAAATTAATTACAATTTACACAGATTTAATAGGGACCAAACCCGTTTACTTTGGTATTAGGAATGACTCAATTTGCATATCATCCTATAAGTCTGCAATATCTCATTTGCTTTATGATGAAATTAAAGAAGTTCCTCCTAATAAAAAAATTGAAATTAAATATATTAATTTAGAAAATCCAGAAATTAGTTATGAAGATTTTTTTAATCTCAATCTTAAGCAATTCAAATCAACATATGATTCATGGATTGAAGCCTTTAAAATAAGCGTAAAGGAAAGATCTGTTCATTTTAAATCTAAAATTTGCGTCCCCTTATCATCCGGTTACGATTCAGGAGCAATATGTTGCGTACTAAATAAATTACGAATTCCATACTCAACTGTTACTGTTGGTAATTCTGAAAGCAAGGCTATTTTAAAAAAAAGAATATCGATTAATAAAAAATTTTCTTGTATTAAACATTATCAAATCCCCCCACTTACAAAAAAAGAATCAGCAAAAGTTTCATTATTTTTAAAAGAAAAGTTAGGTAAAATAAAATATGATCATAAAGATAAAGAACAAAAAGAATCAATAATGTTGCATGAAGACGGCGGAGCTTTAGGTTTAGCAGTTCTATGTAAAAAGATGTCAAGGGAAGGATTAAATGTCATAATCTCAGGTGGAGGAGCAGATGAAATAATTTCTGATTATGGATTTAATGGTAAAAAGATTTATTCACATTCTGAATTTGGCGGTAAATTTCCAAAAAATCTAGAAACAATTTTTCCTTGGAAGAAATTCTATGGTGATACTCAAAGGAGTTATTTAAAAAAGGACGAGATGGTTGCTGGTTTATATGGAATAGAAGGAAGATATCCTTTTTTAGATTTAAATGTTATTCAGGAGTTTCTTAATTTAAAATCTGAATTAAAAAATGAAAAATATAAATCCTGCATTTCAGAGTTTTTAGAACGAGAAAACTACCCCTTTGAAAGAAATTCCAAAGAAGGATTTAACCCAATGAAGTCTAATCTAAGTATTTTGAGAAAATTATACATTAAGTCAAAAAAATTATTAGAGAGCATGTCGCTTATAAATTGATGTATATAAATAAACTTAAGAAGTTACTACATGGCAAGAGAATAGGCAAACAAGGAAGAGTTTTTTTGCTTATGACAATGGATGCAGGCCTTATTTTTCTCTCTGTATCAATTGTTTTTTTCATTTTAAGGAATGAGTCTCTCTATCCAGTTATTCCAGTAAGTAAATGGTTGATACCGACTATTATTTTAATTGGCTTACCATTTTATATTTTCAGCAATCAATATAAAAGCCTAACAAGATATGTTGGTGCAAAATCATTCTTATTATTAACATGCAGAAATGGGATTTTACTTTTATTAATATCATACTTTTCCAATTTTTTTGGATTACCTAGACCTTCAATTAGTAGTTGGATTCTTATTTGGTTTACGCTATCTACCCTAACCAGTGCCACTAGATTGCTTTTAAGAAATATATTAGTAAATTTCGATAAATCAAAATTAAAAGTCAAAAGAATTGCTATTTATGGATCTGGGACTGAAGCTATTCAATTAGCTGCTGCTTTAAAAATATCTCAAACTTATGAAATTATATGCTTCATAGATGATCTAAAAGCTTTACACAATAGAACCATCTGGGATCTGCCAATCAAATCAATAGAATATATAGATAAGGTTAATACTATTGAGGAGATTTTTCTTGCCAAGCCAAGTCTTAACAAAGAAACAATTAGAAAAGTTTATTTAAAGGCAAAAAAGAAAAATATAGGAATTTCTGAAATTCCTTCTATTGAAGAAATTACAACAGGCAAAACAAAAATTGATTCTTTAAAACCTATCTCAATAGAGAGCTTACTTGGGAGAGATGAAATATATGTAAATTTAGAATTCGTTAAATCTATTATAGAAAACAAGTCAATTTGTGTTACGGGCGCAGGAGGTTCAATAGGCTCTGAATTATGTGAGCAGATTATTAGATTAAAACCCAATAAAATCATTTTGTTTGAACAAAGTGAGATTAATTTGTATAAATTACTAGAAAAATTTCAAGAAAGTAATCATAAAGAATCACAATTAATTCCAATACTAGGTTCTGCGAATAATCGCTGTTTACTAGAAAAAGTTTTAAAAAATGAAAATGTTGAAGTTATTTTTCATACAGCTGCTTATAAACATGTTCCTTTAGTTGAAAGTAATCCTATTTCAGGAATTGAGAATAATGTTTTAACTACTGCTGCTGTATGTAAGGCAGCTTTAAAGACAAAGGCTAAACAAGTGATACTTGTTTCTACAGATAAGGCGGTAAGACCTAGTAATGTTATGGGGGCATCTAAAAGACTCGCAGAAATAATTTTCCAAGCATTTGCATCTGAAGAAACAAATTTAAGCAAAGAAGATAAGGATTATATTCCAACTCTATTCTCAATTGTAAGGTTTGGTAACGTCTTAGCTTCATCAGGATCAGTTGTGCCCCTTTTTAAAAAACAAATTAATAATGGTGGCCCAATTACATTAACGCATAAAGATATTGTTAGATATTTCATGACAATCCAAGAAGCAGTAAGGCTAATTTTGATAACAACAACAATGACTAAGGGCGGTGATGTATTTTTGCTAGATATGGGAGAGCCAGTAAAAATACTTTCTTTAGCAGAGCAAATGATTAAATTAAGTGGTTTAACAATTAAAAATAAAGAAAATCCTGAAGGTGATATTGAAATTGTGGAAACAGGTTTAAGACCTGGAGAAAAGCTTTTTGAAGAGTTACTAATTAATGCAGAAGCCATAGAAACTGAAAATCCATTGATATTTAGAGCTAACGAAAATTATATTAAGTATGATGAGTTAATAAAAAAATTAAACTTATTAGAGAAAGCAATCAATCAAAATAATTTGAAAGAAGTATTAAAAAATCTTTCGATTTTAGTTCCTGAATGGAAGGCGAATTATAGATAATTAATTTAAAAAAGTTATTCTACAAATTTTCTAAAAAAGACAATTTTTACATTCTTTTTTTTAGAATAATCATATAAAACAAACAAACTAAAAAGTGAAATTGATATTACTAAATTTGCAGAGAAAATACTCGCATTTCCAGCGGTTACAAGAATTTCAGAATTTATTTTAGGCAATATATGTATAAATAAAAAATATAGACTTGTTAGAAAACTAATCATTGAAGATAAAAGAAAGAAAGATCCTAAACTTAATTTATAAATATATTTATAAAGAATATCTTTTAAGAAATTGATACCCCAAAATTTCAAAAGTGGGTAAATCATACTTGAAGATTTCATTGAACTTCTCCATTCTTTGCCATATATTGTATGCATCGGAAACTGATGCAAATTAGCTCCTAGATTGCTACATCTTTTTATAATACTGCATTCGAAAAGATATCTTGACTCGATATTAGTTTTAAACTTTTTAGATATTAAATACTTTAGAGTGATTTGATTCATGGAAAAAAATCCATTAGAAATGTCAGTTAAACCTTTATAAACTAAACACATTCTGGAAAGTGGCTCTAGCAGGAAAGAACCTAATCTTCTGTCAAAAGGTATATATTTATTATTAATAGGGAAATGGAATCTAGTCCCCTTAACAAGAGTTAATTCATTTAATGGCAGATTTAATAAATAAGGTACCAATTCAAGAAGGTATTCTGGTGGATGTTGCCCATCTGAATCCATCTTTATAAAAAATTGGTTTTCTGAATTTAATGCCTCTTTAAAACCTATTAAAGAAGAAGCTCCAACACCCAGGTTATTTTTATTATGAATTACATTAAATATCTCTGACTTTGGTATTTCCTTATATGAGTAATCTGGGCAAAAGTCATCAACAATATATACTGAAATTGAACAAATATTAGATAATTCAGAAGCAATTTTCATTAATTGTTTACACAAAGTACCTACTTTATTTTTTGCCCTATAACAGGGAATAATGACAGCTACTTTTGATTTCAATTTATGTTGCATTTTAAATTATAGAAATTGGAAAATACACACAAATCAATATACTATTATATCAGAAATGAATTGCAGTAATAATATAAATGATAGATAGTTATCAAAAAATATCTTTAATCAAAATAATAATCAAAATATTTAAGAATTTATCTTCTAGAAGAAAAAGACAATTGGGAGCGTTAAGTTTTCTATTCCTAATTAGTAGTTTTAGCGAAGTGTTAACACTATCTTCAATTCAGCCATTCTTACAAGCTATGGGTGAAACAAATAATCAGGAAAGCTTAATATCTCTTCTATTTATTTTTATAATTCTTTTAATTATTTCAGCTTCTTTAAGGTTATTAACTATTTACTTGAATAATTATTTTGCAGCTAGCCTTGGGAATGAACTTGGTAGCTCTGCATATTCGAATTCTTTATCACAACCTTATTCATATCACTTAAAAACTAATACGAGCAATATAATTTCTACCATAGTAACTAAGACGAGTTCCTTAACGGATACTATTAGATATCTAATGTTATTTATAAGCTCTTTATTTATATTTTTATCTATTTTTTTTAGTCTTTTAAAGATTAATTTCTCAATTACTTTTATAATTTCAATTTCTTTTATTATTTTTTACGGAGTCTTAATCTTATTTATAAATAAGCGTATAAATAAAATTTCAAGAGTCAAATCGGAGCTTGTAATTCAACAAACCAAATCATTACAGGAGGGATTGGGATTCATTAGAGACATAATATTAGATAAATGCCAAAAAACATTTGAGAATGAATTTAAATGGAAAGATAGAAAACTAAGATTAATTGATGCTAAAAGTAATTTCTTAGAGGCATCTCCAAAATACCTTTTAGAAGTAATAGGAATTACAGTCTTAATAATATCTTCTTTGGTTTATTCAAGAAATAATCCAATAGAAGTTATCCCTATATTAGGAACATTTGCCTTTGGAATACAACGTCTTCTACCTCCGCTACAACAAATTTATGGATCCTACGTTTTCATAGAGACTCATAAATACTCTTCCTTGAGCGTACTTAATATGCTTGAAAATGAAAGAGAGAGAGAGCTAAACAAGAGAAAACAATTTAAAGAAGATTTCAACAATGAAATTAATTTTAAAAGCGTTTATTTTCGATATGATAAAAATTCTAATTATGTCTTGAAAGATTTTGACTTAAATATAAAAAAGGGTGAAAAGGTAGGATTAATTGGTAAATCAGGTGCAGGTAAAAGCACTATTTTGGATTTAATAATGGGACTAACAAAGCCTGAAAAAGGTGAGATTTTAGTTGATGGTAAAAAAATGCATGAAAAAAGTTTCAAAATTGAAGGTTGGTACTCCCAAATATCTCATGTTCCTCAGAATGTCTTTCTCTCAGATCAATCTTTAGCAGAGAATATTGCATTTGGAATTGATAAGAAGAATATAGATATGAAAAAATTAAAAGAAGCCGTAAAGATATCTCAATTAACTAAGCTTGTAGAAAACTCTGAAAAAGGCTTTTTTGCAAAAGTAGGAGAAAGAGGCATACAAATAAGCGGAGGTCAAAGACAAAGAATTGGGATTGCAAGAGCAATATATAAAGGTGGGAAAATTTTAATTCTAGATGAGGCAACTAGTGCACTAGATACTGATACTGAAGATTCTATAATGGAATTTATTAATAAATTAAACAAAGAATATACCCTCATTATTGTTTCTCACAGAAGTAATACTTTGAAGTTTTGCGATAGAAACATATTTCTTAAATAATCAATAAATATTTATTATTGTCTTTAATAATTTTTAGAACAGGATTAAAATAATTAAGATATTTTTTAATAAGCTTTAAAAATAAAAACGTAAAAAATAATAGCCAAATATATTTGTTAAATAAACAATTTGATTAATAAAAGCTATGAAAATTATCTGTTTAATAAGACCTTCTTCTTTAAAAAAAACATAAAAATTTTTTTTCAAGAGCTTGTGGTTGTGATTCTTATCTCTTCTATAAATCAATAAATCTGAGCTTAAGTTAAAAAAAAGTGGGGAGAGAATTATTAATGGTAAAAAATATCTACCTTGAATATCACTCAAAATCAAATCTCTGCCCCAATAAATATAAAAAGCATAGAATATTCCGATATAAGTTATTAGAAAACATCCACTCAAAAAAAGAAACATAAAATTCTTAAATTTAAATTTGTAGAAATTTAATTTTGAAAATCTTTTTATTGCAAACAATATTTGGAATAGATAGTTTCTTTTTAAGTAAATACCAATAATAATTAAAAATAATATATATAAATAGAAAAAAATATAAAATTTATGAGGTATTAATAGCCTCGCAATAGGGCCATTTCCAAAAACTCCATAAATCTCTCTTAACCAACTATCAAATTTATTTAAATGGGTCAAAAATAATGATTTGATGAATAAATAAAATTCATCAAAGTTCTTCAAATGCTTCGTACTTTCCAATCCTCTTCTATTGATATACATTTCTTTTACTTTTAGAGAAGAAAAATTAAGCCAATTAATTGTATTTATCAATCCAGAAATATAAAATCCTACAAAGACTATTTTTGAAAATTTATTTTTTAGTTTGTTGAAAAAAAACAATCCTAATGCAATCGTAATAGGAATATAAACGGATTTAGATGTAATTATCGAAAGACATATTCCCGCTATAGAGGCTAATAAAATATTTTTTTGGTAATTATGATTTTTAAATTTTAAAAAACAAAGAGAAAAGAGAGCTGAGCAAGCAAATATTAATGAATCACCCGAAAGAGAACTTGAGATAAAAGTAACAGTAGGTAATGAATATATTAAAAGAATTAAAGAGTAGGTAAGTTTATCAAAATATTTATTTTTAAGATTAATTATTTCTCTTAATAAGAAAAAGTTTATTATCAACCAAATTATTGCATTTGAAAATCTTAGTGCATAGTAATTAAATAACAAATTTTGATTTATTTTACTAAAAAATTTTAATAGATTTGATTGTAAAAAATAGTTATTCCCAGAATAGGCAGTAATTAGTTGGGCACCTTTTAAATTTTCTGAATAGTTATCAAAGAAATAATCTTTAAGTTTTAATTTACCGATATCAAAGTCCCATGGATTTTTTTGACATTTTAAATTTGCAATACAATCATTTGCTAATCTATGATCTGAAAACCCTATCCCTAAATTTATAGTATTCTCAGGGATATAAAGCTCTTTTTTAGATATAGATTCGTCATAAATCCTTTGAAAATGATACATCTCATCTGGGGCATCAAAAATAGTAATAAGAATTGAGCCAAGTAGAGTTGAAATGCAAATTATTATTATGAAATATTTTTCTACATAATAAAAAAAATTTTTTATTGTTTTCATAAAGCAAATGATTTAATCACATTGAAAACTAAAAAAAAGTTTTTGATTATAGTCAAATCTAATATTATTAGAGACGACTTTCAGCATATCACTATCTTTAAATGAATCGGTAATGGCAAAAATAAACTTATAACCTTTGTTAAATTCGTTTTTAATTCTGAATGATTTAGAATTAAATTTATAAATATGCGAATCATATTTATCTATATCTATAGCTATTAAAGAAAAACTATATTTATTTATAATACTGCTAAGAAATCGTTTATAGTTATTAGATACTACGATTATATTAAATCCCATATTTTGTAATTTTTTTAATTTATAAATTAAACTATGGTTCAAATTACTATTATTATTTAAAATCATAAATTTATTAATTAGATCCATCCCAGATATTGATAAGATTACATTTGATACACAATATTTTAAATAATTCTTTGGGGAAGATATTAAGAATGTTTTTATTATTCTTAAGTTAATATTCTTAAGAAAAAAATATAGTAATTTATATATAAATTTAACTTTATTATTTTTTATTATATAAATTACTAAATTTAAAAAGCTATCATTTTTAATCAAAGTTTTATCATAATCAACAAAAACACACCCTTTTTTACTAGTCATTTCATTTGATTCATTAATCAAATAATCAAATATTATATTTATATCCCCTGGTGTATAACTTTTATTAAACATCAAAGATATATATCCTTATTTTTATTATAATTCACAGTAATTATTATACAATTTTGACCTCTAATAATTCATTTATAAATTGTTGGATTTGTGGTTGTAATAAAATATATAAGATAAAAAATACAGATATAAATTTTGATTCTCTAGATACCGAAGACTTTCAAATTACAAATTCACAATATGGTAAAACTCTTGATTTATATAAATGTAAAAATTGTAATTTTATACAAGCCGCTAAAGCAAGTAACCTCACAAAATATTATGAAAAGATGGTTGATGAAGAATATGAAGAGACAAGAAAAGAAAGATTTTTACAGGAAGATTATATTATTAAAAAATTTATCTACTACAATAAATCTGGTAAAAAACTTTTAGATGTTGGATGTGGTTCAGGTATTCTTCTAGAAGCAAGTAAAAAATATAAATTCCAATCAATTGGGGTTGAACCTTCAAAATGGCTATACAAAAAAGCTATTAAACGAGGCTTGGATGTAAGGTGTGGAGTTTTAGAAGATATTCCAAATTCACAAAAATTTGATGTTATCACTTTGGCAGACGTTATTGAGCATGTTACAAATCCTATGGATATATTAGAGCAGATTAAATCAAGATTAAAACCAGAAGGCATAGGAGTAATAGTTACACCAAATGTTGATTCTTTGTTAGCAAAAATACTTAGATGGAAATGGTGGCATTATCGAGTAGCACATGTAGGTTACTTTTCAAAAAAAACAATTAAACTTGCACTTGAAGAGTCTGGTTTTCAGCTATTAAGTATAAAAAATACAAGATGGTTCTTTAGTTTAGATTATCTTGTAAAAAGAATATCAACCTACCTACCCAAATTCCTAAGGATTAGCAAGGCACCATTTATTGGTAAGAAATTAATAAAATTAAATTTGGGAGACTCGATAATAGTAATATTTAAAAAAAGTTGAATTAAACAGGTAAAAATCCTTTTGAAAAAAATTCTCTCAATATTGGAATTTCAATTTTAAATAGAATAGGACTAAAGATAATAAAAGCACCAATTGATAATGAGATTAACTTATCGGAAAATACGAAATTAGGGTTGTTTATGATTTTATCCTTATTCGAAAAAGATATTCTTAAATATTGTGCCATTGCCAAAATAATAAATGGAATTAAAAGACAAAATTCTATTTTATAAATTGAAAAAAATATAGTAATAGAAGAAATAGCTCCTAAACAAAGAATAAATGAAAGAAGAATTAATTTATTTTCTGTATAGCTAATCAAGGATGGACGATATTTCTTCATTTCTTTTTTTGTACCCTGCCATGTAAGTATTTCGTTTATTCGCTTACAATTCATTAAAAAATATCCACTTAACCAAACACCCAAAATCAAGGTTAATGGAGGGTATGCATAAGAGACGGCTAACCAACCTGCCATAAATCTAAGAGGATTATTAATAGATTCAGAAAACACATCCAAAAATACCTTATCTTTAAACCTGAAAGGTAATTGATTATATAAAATGCCATTTATCAATATACAAAATATAATAATTTTCAGTATGAGAGTTAGCTCATAAAGAAATAAAATGCAAATTACTATTGTTAATAAACAAAAATATGTCGAAAAAACATCAACAAAGTTCAGTTTACCTGATGGAATAGGCCTTTTCTTTTTTATAGGATGAAAGGAATCAGATCTACGATCGCACCATTCATTTAAAACATAATTTGCTGAACTGGCGAAAACTATACTAAAGATAACTAATACAAAATTTATATAATTTATTTCATTATTAGGAGCAAAACAAAAACCTAAAAAGGTTCCAAAGAAGAAAAAAATTTGTTTTATTAAATAATCAGGCCTGCAAATTTTATATATATAGATAAGCTTTTTTTTATTATTATTCATACTTGGTAATAATTTTGATAATATCATAAATTTATAAATATGATGAATTACTATAATTTTTAAAATTAATTTTATAGTAGTTTTTTATATTTTTTTTAAAATTTGAAAATTTTTGGGTAAAAATTGAACGAATATTAAAAAAGGTAATAAAGGATATAGATACCGCATATGGGCTGTCCCATAAAGAGTTGGCAAAAGTATTGAAAAAGGAAATAATAAAGCAAGTTTTCTTATATCGAATTCTTTAAAAATATAAATTAAAAGTCTTATTAAAAGAAAAGAATGGAAAATTAAAAAAGAAAATGTAGTTAACAAATTAATTAAATTATTCGCCGCATATTCAGAAGGTAAGTTCAAGCAATATATTGATATTGCTTCTCTAGCTCCTAAATTTAGAATCATATGTACAATTGGTGTAAAGATTAAACTTAAAATCTTACTTATATTTGGACTCAAAATTTTCTGAAGAAATTTATCTATATTTTCGAGAGAGTAGCAACCAAAATTTTGAGATATATATTCAAAACCATAAAAAATTTGAGAAGAGGTAATAAATATTGTTATTAGAAATAAAGATAATATTCCTAGCAACTTAAATCTTGTGAAATCTCTTTTAAATACAAAAATCAAGAAAAATTGAATCCATAATAATGGGATAAGTGCATTCCTAAAAATAGTAGAAAATACATTTAATATAATTGAAAAATTAAAAGTACTTTTATTGGAATAGAAAATCCATAGGGCATAATAAGAAACTCCTAAAGTAGCAAAAATATTTGAATCCAATTTTAATGAATATAAAGCTAAATAAGGATGTAAAGATAATATGAAAATAAAAAGAATTGAATTTTTCTTAGAAAGAATTTTGATACATAAAAATATAAAAGGCGTAATTATTAAGAAGGAAATTATGAAAGAAATAATAATGAAATTTAAAGATAATAAATTTTCAGAATTATATCCAATACTCCTTATGAATAAAGTGTAAAAAAAATTTGGTGAAAAAATATTTATATTATTTTCATTATAAAATTTCAAATCAGTAAAAGAAAAAATTCTATTATCGTAAATTGAAAGAAATTTATAAACAACAAAAGTGCTTAATGACCTAAGAAACAGAAAAAGACCTGATAATAAAAAAAATTCTCTTAAGTTTTTTTTAGTCCGAATTAACATAAAGTAATTAAACCTTTTTTATAATAATGCTAAGAGTAAATTATTTTTTAAAAACGAAATATTTTTGAGCTAAAAATGAATAAATTACCAAAATTGGGATAACTATAATCGCGGCAAAATTTTCAGAATAACCTATCATTATTGATAAAATATATATTAAAGTTGTATTAAGTATCCATGAAAATATTGCAATTAATAAATATTTAAAAAAATTTTTTAAACTTTTTGTATTTTTTTTAAAAACAAATTTTCCATAAAGATAGAATCCGATAAGAAGATTAATAATTTGACTCAAAAGGGTGCATAACCATATTGGCAAATATAATAAACTTATCTGCAGATTCAAATTTGTAAAAAAAAGATTTATTAAACCAAAAAATAAAAAATTTAAGAAAGATTTTGATTTTAAGATTCTTGAATTATTCATGCTTATTTTTAGAAATTCATATTAGATCTGAAATCCCTTTTCTAGAAAATATCTAAATCTGCCATATTAATTTTCCATTATTCTTCAACAAATATTTGGGATAAGTGCTTCTTATGTGTAACTATAAATAGCTCTAGTAGTATAGGTAATAGCAAGTTTGGAATTTTAGGGAATAAAAAAAAAGATGCAGAATATTTTTTTAGTATTTGGTTATTAATTAATTCTTTAAAAACAAAAAATACTGAATCTTTCATAATATTCTAATATTTGCAAATGATAGGTTTTAATATATCAGAATTATTATTACTATAAGCTACAGAAATATACCAATCCTCATAATTGATAAAAAAAGATTTGAGATTATAACCATCTTTCTTATTCTCTAATATATTAGTATCAAAGTTAAAATTCCATTTTGAAAGATCATTAAAAATACTACCTTTTTGCCACTTGATCGCAGCTTCTTTTCTTACCCAAAGTTTTAAAACCTCAGAATTAACTTTATTGTAATTTAGATCTTTAAATGATTTTTTTTCATTATTCGAATAAAATTCATCTAGTATTTTTTTTGCTTCAAAAATCCTATCCGATCTTCCTATATCTACCCCTATATTCTGTAATGACCAACCTATTAGTAAAACATCTCTGCAATGACTAAAACTGACATTACCCATCTCAGCAGGTAATTCTGGAGGCGATCCAGGAGGAGATTTTAATGGGATTTTTAAAGCAGGTATTTCTAAAATATGAGATAAAGCTTCACGTACGTATCCTCTTGAGTGTTCATATTGTATAGCTCTATTAGAAGAGAGTTCTTTTTTCCATTTAATTTCCTCAGAACTTATAGGCTTTAGGCAAGCATTAAATGGAACAACCCAAACTGCAATTATTTTTTTATTAAGATATAAATTCAAATTAATTGGAATGGGAAACTAATATTTATAATATACTTTACGGAAAATATAAATATAAAATCATTATTTATCACCCAACAAAGTAAAGTATAAAGGGAATAATAATTAAAGTGAAAGCGAGCAAGTTAAGAACTAATAATGGTAAATTACTCGATGGTGTTTTATTAATAAAACCGGAGATATTTACTGACTACAGGGGTTTCTTTTATGAAAGTTGGAATTCGATTTCTTTTAATGAAACAATTTCCGTTGAAAAATTTTGTCAAGATAATCATTCACATTCTAAAAAAGGTGTATTAAGGGGTATACATTACCAATCAAATCCAAAAGCTCAGGGAAAGTTAATTAGATGTACACGTGGGAACATATATGATGTTGCTGTGGATTTAAGAAAAAAATCTAAAACATACAAAGAATGGGTTGGGATTGAATTAAATGCATTAAATAAATATCTATTATGGATTCCAGAGGGATTTGGACACGGTTTCTTAACTCTTACAAATTTCGCAGATGTCCAATATAAGGTAACTAGGCAATGGGACAAAAATTGTGAGAAATCAATATTATGGAACGATCCTGATTTAAAAATTGATTGGCCATTAAACAAATTAGATGAATTTGAACCTATTCTCTCTATAAAGGACTCAATCGCGATAACTATTAAACAAGCCGAAAAACTAAATCTTGTTTTTTAATGAAAATTTTATTAACTGGTTCAAAAGGACAACTTGGAAAGGCTTTAATAAAATTAAAGCCACCTTATACAAAAATATATGCGATGGATAGGTCTAACTTTGATATGTTAGATATTCCTTCATGCTTGAAATCAATAAAAACCATAAATCCTGATTGGATAATTAATTGTGGAGCATATACTAATGTTGACTTAGCTGAGTCTGAGGAGGAAATCGCTATGAAGGTAAACTTTCATGCCCCTAAAGCATTTGCGGAAGAAATCAAAACTTTAGGGGGGAGATTCCTGCAAATAAGCACTGATTATGTTTTTGATGGAGAAAAAAAAATTCATACCCCATATCTAACGTCCGAGAAAAGATCTCCATTAGGTATATATGGGATCTCAAAGGCAAGTGCAGAGGAAGCTTTAGAAGATATTTTTCAAAATAGTTTTCAAGGAATTATTTTGAGAACTAGTTGGTTAATAGGTCCAGTTGGAAAAAATTTCTTACTTACAATCTTAAATCTTCATTTAAAAAATAAAGAAATAAAAGTTGTAAATGATCAAATTGGTTCTCCAACAAGTACTTTTAGTCTCGCGAAAGTTTGTTGGATGATAATTTTTCTGAAAGAATTTAAATTAATTTTCAGTCAAAATAAAAACAGAATATTGCACTGGCAAGATAATGGAGAGACAAATTGGTATGAAATAGCCTTAAAAATTAGCGCTTTAGGCAGGGAAATTGGACTTATAAAGAATAATCCAAAAATAATTCCTATAAAAACATCTCAGTTTCCTTCATTAGCAAGAAGACCTTCTTATTCTGTACTGGACTGTAAACTAACAAAGAGTCTCCTAAATTATGAAGGCATGGATTGGGAAGCAACATTAAAAGAAATTCTTAAAAAAATGGAAATTGATGATAAAAACTCATATTCCAGTAAATCAAAATTTAAATAAAATAGAACTTATGGGTAAATATAAAAATATACTAATAACGGGCGGTGCTGGTTTTATCGGGGGAGCATTAATTCGTAAACTTCTAAGGGAGAGTAAATGCCTTATTAATAACTTAGATAATTTAACTTACTCAAGTGACTTATCTTCAATAAACTCGCTTATAAAATCATTAGGTTCTAATACATCAGAAAGATATAAATTTTTCAAAGGTGACATATCTAATAAAGCAACAGTTGATAATATTATTCAAAATACAAAACCAGAAATAATAATACATCTAGCTGCAGAGACACATGTTGATAAATCAATAAAATCTCCAGAGAAATTTATTACGAGTAATGTAGTTGGAACATTTCAATTACTACAAACATCTCTGGCATACTTTGAAAATGCAAGCATAGAAATTAAGAATAAATTTAAATTTATACACGTCAGTACTGACGAAGTTTTTGGCACTTTAAAAAATGAGGGTTATTTTAATGAGAATTCAAAATATAATCCAAGAAGTCCATATTCCGCATCAAAAGCCAGTAGTGATCATTTAGTAAAGGCTTGGTTTCATACTTATGGTTTGCCATGCATTATTACTAATTGTTCAAACAACTATGGGCCATGGCAACACCCCGAGAAATTAATTCCAAATACCCTTTTAAAGGCATTGGTAAATGAAAATATCCCAATATATGGGAATGGAGAAAATATTAGAGATTGGCTATATGTTGATGATCATATTGATGCTATTTTATTGGCTGCTGAAAAGGGTATACCAGGCAAAAACTATTGCATTGGAGGGAATAATGAAAAAACAAATCTTGATGTTGTAATTAGAATATGTCAATACTTAGATACTCATATTCCAAAGAGTCATTCTTATACTTCTTTAATAAAATTTGTCAAAGATAGACCAGGTCATGATTTTAGATATGCCATTGACTCCTCATTAATAAAAAAAGATTTAAATTGGATTCCAAAACATAGTTTTGAAAATGGTCTAGAAAAAACTATAAATTGGTATATAAAAAACACAGATTGGTTGAAAAATTTTTAAACAAATTACCTTAATTGACTTTAAATCTTTACGGTTAATGTTAAGAAGGTTTTCTATAATAATTAGACTTAAAGTAATCTTTATACCAATTTGCGAAAAGATGTATTCCCTTATCAAAAGAAGTACTGGGACGATAATTTATCCATTTACTCAGTTTAGTTATATCTGCGAAGGTTGATTTAACATCGCCAGGCTGCATTGGTTTCATTTTTTTTATTGCACTAATACCTAATTCATCCTCTAATTTTTCAATAAAGCTAATGAGATTAATTGGATTATTACTTCCTACATTAAAAATTCTATGCGGAGCGAAAGAAGTTGATGGTTCAGGTCTATTCTCAAAAAAGTTTTTATTTGACATTGGTTTTTTTAAACAACATTTATGAACAGCATCCACGATATCAGATATAAATGTAAAGTCTCTTGACATATCGCCATTATTAAAAACATTTATGGGTTTTCTATTTAAAATTGCATCAGCGAAGATCATTGGAGCCATATCTGGCCTGCCAAAAGGGCCGTAAACTGTAAAAAATCTTAAACCTGTTGATGGAATTTTAAAAAGATGACTATAAGAATGTGCCAACATTTCATTAGATTTTTTTGTTGCTGCATATAAGCTCAAAGGATGATCTACATTATGATCTTCACTGAAAGGCATTATTTTATTTCCACCATAAACAGAACTACTAGAAGCATAAATTAAATGTTCAACATTAAAATTTCTACAACCTTCCAATACATTCAAGAAACCTAAAAGGTTACTTTCTAAATAAGTATCAGGATTTTCTAAGGAATACCTTACTCCCGCTTGTGCTGCTAAATTTACTACGATATCAGGTTTATAATCCTCAAAAATTTGATTTAAATTATTTTTATCTTTTAAATTAATATTAAGAATTTTGCATAATTTCTTTTTATCTTTTCGTTCAATATTTTCAACCCTTTTTTGTTTTAGAAGTGGATTGTAGTAATCATTAAAATTATCAATACCGATAATTTTTACTTGATCTTCCAAAAATCTTTCTACCAAAGCAGCTCCAATAAATCCAGCAGCACCTGTAACAAGAATTTTTTTATTTATTAATTTCATATTAAGTACAGCAAAAATTTATAAAATTATAGAGCATACTAAAATATAAAATTTTTAAAATTATTTTTTATCAAAAATTTAAAATCTTTTATGTTACAAAAATGATAAAATCCAAGGTATTTTTATAATAAAAATTTTATTAACTATAAATACAAGATCTTAAATGGGATCGTTATTTTAGTAATTTATATTGATTTATTTACTGTAATATACTAAGTCATTAATTTTTAATATTATGTTATAAATATGAAATTAGAAAATGATTAAGAATGATATATTCCCAGTAATTTTATGCGGTGGAAGAGGAACTAGACTCTGGCCACTTTCAAGAAGGAGCTTTCCTAAACAATATTTACCATTAGTTTCAGATAATAATAAATCACTACTCCAAAAAACCCAGGAAAGATTACTAAAACTTGAAAAAATAAATAATTCAATATTTATTTGTAATGAGGAGCATAGATTCATTGTGGCAGAACAGATTAGGGCATTGAATGTAATTCCTGAAAGTATTATTCTTGAACCTTTTGGGAGGAATACTGCTCCTGCTATAGCTTTGGCTGCATTAGTAGCGCTAAAAAAAGATAATAATCCAATTTTATTTATTTTATCTTCTGACCATTTAATAAAAGATGAAAGTGAATTTAAAAAAGTTTTTGAAGTAGGTAAGGCATTCGCGGAGCAAGGTAAAATTGTAACCTTTGGGATTGTACCTGATTCTCCTGAAACTGGTTATGGGTATATCAAAGCTAAGCAAAATCTCAATAATTCTGATCCAAAAGGATCGAAAATAGATATGTTTATAGAAAAACCTAATATTGAGACGGCCGAAAAGTTTATAAAAGATAAAAGATTTACTTGGAACAGTGGTATGTTTTTATTTAAAGCTAAGGTTATAGTTGATGAAATTGAAAGAAACTATCCAGAAATAATTTCTTCATGCAAAAAATCTTTGGAGAAAAGTAAAACTGATTTAGATTTTGAAAGAATAAACTCAAAAGCTTTTAAAGATTGCCCTAATATATCAATTGACGTAGCTGTAATGGAAAAAACTGATAAAGGTATAGTCATTCCATTAAATGCTGGATGGTCCGATATTGGTAGTTGGAAATCAGTTTGGGAAAACTCAAGGAAAGACCAACAAAATAATTTTATAAAAGGTAACGTCATTACTAAAAATTCAAAAAATTGTTATATCAGGAGCGAAGATAGATTAGTTGTAAGTTTGGGATTAGAAAACCTAATAGTTGTTGAAACTAGTGATGCAATATTGATAGCAAACAAAGATGAAGATCAGATAGTGAAAGATATAGTAGGAGAATTAAAAGAAAAAAATATCCCTGAAGGGCAACATCACCAGACAGTATATCGACCTTGGGGATCTTTTACATCTGTTGTTGAAGATTCCCTTTGGAAAGTTAAGCAAATAAATGTTAAGCCTGGAGAGTCATTATCATTACAGAAACATAGGCATAGAGCTGAGCATTGGGTTGTTGTCACAGGAACAGCGAATGTAGAGGTGAATGATCAAAATTTGCAAATATGTGAAAATCAAAGTATTTATATACCCTTAGGGGCAAAGCATCGATTAAGTAATTCAGGAAAAAAGATTTTAGTAATTATTGAAATCCAAACCGGAACTTACTTAGGAGAGGATGATATTATTAGGTTTGAAGATAAATATGGAAGGTAACCAATATTAGCTTGAGAAAAAATTCAAATATATAAAATAATGAGTAATTTACCTTCTTAGACTCCATGAAAATGTTACGGAGACTTTTTAAATTGGTTGAAAAAATTAATTGATTAAGAAAACTATTTAATTTTACTTAATTTATTAAGCAAAAACCTGTAACTATCAACACAACAGTCTTCAATATTTTTTTGAGGTTTCCAATTTAGTAACTCCAAAGCCAGTGTATTGTCTGCTACAACACTTGAAGCATCTCCACTTCTTCTATCACTAAATTTGTATGGTATATCGACATTATTTAATTTCGAGTATTTTTCCACAATTTCCAGTACTGTATAACCTTTTCCAGTCCCAATATTTATTGATTTAAATTGTGTAGGATTATTTTTTAAAAATTGCAATGCTGAAAAATGAGCTTCAGCTAAATCCATCACATGTATATAGTCTCTTACACAGGTTCCATCTTTTGTTGGCCAATCTTTTCCAAAGATAGATAAATTTTCCATTTCACCTGAAATTACTTTGCCCAATATTGGGAAAAGATTAGAAGGCTTTCCTACAGTTTCTTCTCCTATCTTTCCTGATTCATGTGCTCCCACCGGATTAAAATATCTTAAATTTATTATTTTCCATTTTTTCTTATCACTTATATATAAATCTTTTAAGAAGGTCTCAATTGTATTTTTTGTATTTCCGTAGGGATTAATAGGTTCCTTTAAAGAATTTTCAGTTATTCTTCCTTCATAAACTGGTTTGTAAATTGTTGCGCTACTACTAAAGACAATAGAATTACAATTAAACTTTTCCATTGAAGATAATAAACTTAAAGTTGAGTTAATATTCGCATCCCAATATTTTATAGGGTTTAAGACAGATTCTTCCACTGACTTTAAACCTGCAAAATGTATAACAGAATCTATTGGATTATCAATTGAAATTTGTTTTTTGAAGATCTCGTCTAACCATTTATTATTTCTTAAATCTCCCTTTAGGAAAAATACCTTACCCACCTGAGGTTTATAGTTATTTTTAACTAAATTTTTTATATTTAGAAAATTCTCCTTTGAACTATTTACCAAAGAATCTATTATTAAAACATCTAGCCCTTTAGTTAATAAACTTAAGCAGGTGTGGCTACCTATAAAACCAAGTCCTCCTGTAATTAAAACTAAAGACAAAAAATTTAAAAATAGTTCGTCGTATTATAATGCACTATCAAAGCCTAAAAGCAAAGTAAAACTTATTAAGTGATAAGAGATGTGATAATTTTTTTGATAACCCTTATATTTAAATGATTTAGAAGATTTTTTTCACATTAATATATAATTTATAGATATTGAGTTAGATATGATGATCCCAGATAAATTTGAAAAAACTAAAAAAGTTGCTCTGATTACTGGAATAACTGGACAAGATGGTAGTTATTTAGCAGAATTTCTTCTTTCAAAATCATATGAAGTTCACGGTATAAAAAGGAGAGCAAGCAGTTTCAATACTTCTAGACTTGATCATCTATATCAAGATCCACATACCAATATGCCAAGTTTAATATTACATTACGGAGACTTAACTGATAGCCTAAATCTCACTCAAATAATTCAGAAAGTTCAACCAGATGAGATATATAACTTGGGTGCTCAAAGTCATGTAGCAGTGAGCTTTGAAACACCAGAATATACAGCCAACAGTGATGCGATTGGAACATTAAGGATATTAGAAGCAGTTAGAAATCTAGGACTTACAAATAAGACTCGTATTTACCAAGCAAGTACAAGCGAACTATACGGTAAAGTTATGGAAGTCCCACAAAATGAAGATACTCCTTTTTATCCTAGAAGTCCTTATGGGGCAGCAAAACTATATGCCTATTGGATTACAGTTAACTATAGAGAAGCATATGATATCTACGCATGTAATGGTATTTTATTCAATCATGAAAGTCCAAGACGAGGAGAAACTTTTGTTACCAGAAAAATTACAAGAGGTTTATCAAGAATTGATGCTGGGCTCGAGAATTGCATTTATATGGGCAACTTAGATGCGAAAAGGGATTGGGGTCATGCCAGAGACTACGTAGAGATGCAATGGTTAATGCTTCAACAAGAGCATCCAGAGGATTTTGTAATTGCTACTGGCAGGATGGAAACAGTTCGAAAATTTATTGAAATAACTGCGACTTGTTTAGGATGGGATAAAAATAATAAAGGGAATGGAATAATATGGAAAAATCAAGGTGTAGATGAGATCGGAATAAGGCAAGATACTGGAGATGTAGTAATCAAAATAGATTCAAGATACTTTCGTCCTACCGAAGTTAATGAATTACTTGGTGATGCTACCAAGGCGAGAGAAAAACTTGGCTGGGTTTCCAAAACATCTCTTGAGGAATTAATTAGTGAAATGGTTGAATTTGATTTAAATGAAGCAAAAAAAGAAACTTTATTAAAGAGCAAAGGTTTTAAAACTAGGCCTTAGTCAATCTAAAATCATGTAAATGCTTTATAGTTTATTGGAATTTAATTTATAATGTATCCCAAAATATCCTTTCAAGAAAAAATATTTGTAGCAGGCTCTAAGGGTATGGTAGGCAGTGCAATTTGTAGAGCTTTACAAAAGAAAGGGTATGGTCAAGAGTCAAAGGGAGGTTCAATTTTAACCCCTGACAGAGAAGAACTTGATTTAACTAATTCTAATTCAGTTAGAGATTGGTTTGACAAAAATAAACCTACAATTACTATCCTAGCAGCTGCAAAAGTTGGAGGGATTCACGCAAACCAGACTTACCCTACAGATTTTCTTTTGAATAATCTTAAGATACAAAATAATGTAATTGAATCTTCATGGCTATCAGGAGTTAGAAGGTTACTTTTTTTAGGAAGCAGTTGTATTTATCCTAAATTTGCAAATCAACCAATCAAAGAAGAATATCTTCTAAATAGTAGTCTAGAGGCAACTAACGAATGGTATGCCATTGCAAAAATAGCTGGAATAAAATTATGTCAAGCATTAAGAAAACAATATCAATTTGATGCTATTTCCCTTATGCCAACTAATTTATATGGACCAGGAGATAATTATCATCCAACTGAGAGTCACGTAATGGCTGCACTAATCTCAAAATTTTGTTTAGCAAAAAAACAATCAAAACAATATGTTAATTGCTGGGGTACAGGCACCCCTTTAAGAGAATTTTTACATGTAGATGATTTAGCAAGTGCAGTATTATTTTGTCTAGAGAAGTGGGATCCAAATGACATTGACTCTCCAAAGGATTTAAATGGAGAGGGATTAACATATTTAAATGTTGGCACTGGTAAAGATATTTCAATTAAAGATTTAGCTGACAAAATTTCTCAAATTGTAGGTTTTCAAGGAGAAATAATTTGGGACAACTCAAAGCCTGATGGCACTCCAAAAAAACAATTAGATATAGAAAGGATAAGCAAGTTAGGTTGGTTACCAAAAATAAGTTTAGATAAGGGTATTAAGGAAACTGTATCTCTTTACATGAATAAATAAAAAATCTTAAAAGTTAAACATCAAATTCGCCTCATGTACTTTTTCAACTATTAGATCTTGGTCAATTTCTTTTAAATAAGGCGAAAAAGGTAGGCTTAAGACTTCTTTTGATGCCTCTTTTGCAAATATTAGATTTTCAGAGTTTTTTTTAATTTTTTCTGTATTTGAATCTGACAATATTTCTTGTTCATTTAATAAACATGGGTAATGAATTGCAGTAGGTATTCCTTTTGATTTTAAAAACTCCTGAACCTTGAATCTGTTTTTTACTCTTATCGTATATTGGGCAAAAACGCTTTTATTAAAATTCTCAATAAACGGATAAAACGAATTGGAATATCCAAGTTTATCGAATTTATTTTCATATCTTTTTGCAATTTCATTTCTTAAAAATATTTCTTTTTCGAATAATTTTAATTTTGGAGTTAAGATTGCAGCTTGAATAGTATCTAATCTACCATTTATTCCAATTTCAGAATGAATATATCTTTTTGTTTGTCCATGCTTAGATATCCTTCTGACTCTATCTGCAAGAGAATCATTATTTGTAAAAATTGCTCCACCATCTCCATAACATCCTAATGGTTTTGACGGGAAGAAACTTGTTGTAGCGATAGTAGTTTGGGAACAGCTAAATTTATTATGGTGCATTGCTCCAAAACTTTGAGCGGCATCTTCAATTACAGGAATCTTGTACTTTTCTGCAATTAAATTAATAGCTTTTAAATCTGCAGTCTGTCCATAAAGACTAACCGGAATTATTGCCTTAGTATTTTCATTTATTTTTTCTTCTATCTTTTTTGGATCTATATTGAATGTTTTTGGATCAATATCCACAAAAACAGGTTTTGCTTTTAAGAGCAGTAAAACTTCAACTGTAGATATAAAACTAAAAGGAGTTGTAATAACTTCATCTCCTTGGTTAATATCCAAAGCCATAAGGGATATCAGAAGAGCATCAGTTCCACTGGAAACAGCAACGCAGTTTTTTACGTCAATAAAGTGAGCTAAATCATTTTCCAATTGGTTGACTTCAGGCCCACAAATAAACTTTGTATGATTTAAAACTCTAGAAATATTAAGATCAATTATGTTTCTTAAAGTCTTATCTCCTTCTAATTTAATATTTAATTGTGCTTCTAAATCAATAAAATTCATAATTAAATTCTAAATACCCAAGAGTTTACATTAGCTAAATAAAAATTTTCTTGAAAAATTACAATATTTATTCTTTATAAGAAATAAATTATAATTGTTTAACTAGTGAAATTTCTTAAATGAAGAAATATGGATATTTTATTAAATGTTGATCAGCTTACTAACTACAGAAAGACGCAAATAAAAACATTCATAAAATGTGCAAAGAATCACAAAATGGTTCTTAAAATTTTAGCTAATACAAAAAAAACTAAAAACTTACCTGTTTTAAAACAATATATCCATAAAGATAATTTAATTAAATCAGAACCAATATATTTTTTAAATTATTGCATTTGGCAGCCTGGATTAATATTCAATATATTTAATAAAAAGCCAAAACTTGCAATAATTTGGGGCGAAGTAACAAGACTAAATAGTTGGGTAATTTTAATTTTAAAGAGATTAAATTTAATAAACACTGAAATTATTTTGTGGACACACGGAATATATGGTAGAGAAAACTATTTTTTAAAGAATTTGAGATTATTGTATCTACACCTCTCAGATTTTTTGTTAGTTTATAGTTCATATTCAAAGAATCTATTAATAAGAAATGGAATAAACAGGGAGAAAATATTTGTTATTGGCAATTCCATAGAAAGAGAAAGTGAATATTCATTAAAAACAAATCTACAAAAAAATAGTAAAAATTTAAATTTATTATTTGTAGGAAGAAAAAGTAAACGAAAAAAATTATTTTTAATTGAGGAGATTATTAGGGACTGGGATGAGGAATTTTTTCTTACTTTTACTTGTATTGGTCCTGATATTAAATTCTTCAAAGAATACAACTTTAAAAAATCAAAACTTATTCTAGTACCTGCTATTTATGATCCAAAAGTTCTTCAAAATTATATTAATTCCTCTGATTATGGGGTTTGCCCAGATCATATAGGTTTATTTTGTATAACATGTATAAATTCTGGATTACCTATTATTTCTCATAATAATTACTCGCTGCATGGACCTGAAGGACATACTTTAATTCCTGAAAAAAATTTAATAAATATAAAGTTCCCGATAAATTTATACAATCTCAAAAAAAGCATTATCAAAGCTTATTCCCAAAAAGAATTATTTAGTCAGAGACCATTAGAAATAAGTCAAACTTTGAATGATGAGTTCAAAACAAAATATGTAAATAAATCCATTAAGAATTTTATGGATACTAGGTTTGCTGCGAATAAAAAACTATAATGAATATTAACTTAATAAGAATTTTATAAATTGTACAAAAGGTATATTGTCCTAAGTGAATTTTTTTTTAAAGGAGCAACGGGACAATTAATATATGACCTTTCATTAGAACTTTCAAAAATAAAGGAAACAATTGTTTTTACTAATAATAAAAACTTTAATCAATTACAAATAGCTAATAATAAAAATTTAAAAGTAGTTGCTAGAGGATTAAGAACAAAGAAAAACTTACAAAAAATATCTCATAAATCAATTAAAGGTTTAATTTTTTTAATTCAATTCCTTAGATGGGTAATTTTTAATCGCAAAAATGGAGACCTTTATCTTATAGTTTCAAATCCACCTTTTATAGGAATTGCTGGTTTATTTTTAAAATTATTAGGTGGTAAATACATATTTTTAATACAGGATTTATTTCCGCTTACAGCAAATATCGCAGGTTTAATCAATGAAAAAAGTGTAATAAGTTCATTTTTTAAATATATTATTCATAAAATAATAAAAGAAAGTCACAAAACTATTGTCCTTAGTGAAGACTTAAAAAAAGAAATATTAAATAACTACTGTTTTAAAAAGAAAATAGAGGTGATTCATAATTGGGCGATAGAAGAAATTCCTTATATAAATAAAAGAGATAATCCATTTATCAAAAAATTAAATATTGAAAATAAATTCATTATTCAATATTCAGGTAACTTTGGTTTATTACATGATCTCAGAACAATTTTAGAGACTGCAAGATATATAAGTGACGATGATATATTATTTCTTTTTATTGGTGATGGGGCTAGAAAAAAAGAAATACTCAAATACAAAGAAACATACAAAATCAACTCGATAATTACTGAGAATTATCAACCTAGAGAAAAAATTAAATTCTCGCTCAACGCCTCAGATATTTCAATTATTTCCTTACAACCTAATGGTCACAAAGCAGTAATGCCATCGAAATTTTATGGTATTTTACAAGCTAGAAAACCAATTATCTTTATTGGTAATAATGAAAGTTTTATTTCAGAATTCATCAGGAAGCATAATTGTGGCATTACTTTTAAAAATGGAGATTCTAAAAAATTGATCAAAGAAATAATTAGACTAAAAAATGATCCTAAAAAGATTAAAGAAATGGGAGACAATTCATATAAAATTTACTTTGAGAAATTTGGAAAAAAAGAAAGCATTAGTAAATATTCTAAATGTCTACTGGATTAAGAATATGGATTTAATTAAGCATAATTTTTTAAATATTAAAAATTTTTCTATATCTTTCATTGCTATACATTTTTCAAGTTTGATACCAATTAAAACAATTGGAGGTAGTCTTTTTGATATTTTAATATTACCTTTTTTATTTCTTTATTTTTTAATTGGTAAGAAAAATAATTTTGGTTTTATATTATTAATAACTTACAGCTTTTTATTTTTAATAGTATTATTAAATCCATCAAATGTACAAATAGGTATTAAATTAATTTGGTTAATTAGATTATCAATTCCCTTTTTATTTTTAAAAATATTTAAAGATAATAAAATCGCCACAACCAAGTTTGATAATAATGAAAAAAATATAATATTATTTACCCTTCATTGTTATCTATTATTTTTGTGCATATACTCGTTCTTATCATATATAAATATACTATCTCCAAAATATTACGATTTTGGTTTTCCATTCTATTCACTTGGTCTTGATACTCATGTTTTTGGACCAGTATTAGCCTATTCTACATTAATTATTTTCCATAGATTAATAAATCAACCTTCAAATTTCTTTTTAAAAAATAGATTTTCAGTAAATATTACTATTTTCTTAACTTTTATTTTCTCTTTATTAACCGGTTCAAGATCAACATTTCTTCTTTATGGCTTATATGCAATTTACTATTCATTTTTAGCCATCATTGAAAAATTACCATTATTAAAAAATAAACTAAGTATTAGAAAATTAAAACTTAAAATTTTTATTTCATCATTACTAATAATAATTGGCTTAATAACAATTTTATTTTTATTACTTTTAATTTATTTTGAAATAAATTTCAATGATATATATTCATTCAGAAGATCTTTCAATATAAATTTAAATCTCTCTGAAGATATATCTAGAGCCTCTGCTTTTAATACAATGATGATGATAATAAAAAATTGGGAAATGTATTTACTCCCACAACCATATTTTATAAAAAGTGTCGACTCAGGTTTTATTTTATTCGCAAATAATTTTGGTATATTGGCATTTTTATTATTACAAATAATTTGGATTTCTTCCTTAATAAAAATAAAGGTTAAAAATTACAATAATTACATTAAAAAATCATACTCAATTCTTTTGTCTTATAAATTTTCATCATTTATAGTTTTTTCGTCCTTTCTATACTTAATGGTAAATTCTCCACATATCATGATTCCAAGATTCTCTGTTGTCCTTCTCCTTCCAATTTTTTTAGATGTATAGTAATTAAAATGAAAATCCACCATACAGCAATTATTGATGAAGGAGCTTCTATTGGTAAGAATACAAAAGTTTGGCATTGGACTCATATTTGCAAAAACGCCAAAATAGGAGCAAATTGCTCCATTGGGCAAAATGTATTTATTGGTAATAATGTTAAAATTGGAAATAATGTAAAAATACAAAACAATATTTCAGTTTACGATAATGTCACTTTAGAAGACGACGTATTTTGCGGTCCTAGTATTGTCTTTACAAATGTTATGAACCCAAGGTCACATATTTCGAGAAAAAATGAATACCAAAATACTTTAGTAAAGAGAGGTGCTTCTATTGGAGCCAATGCCACAATTATCTGCGGCAATATTATTGGTGAATACGCTTTTATTGGAGCGGGTTGTGTAGTTAATAGAGATATAAAACCTTATGAAAAAGTTGTTGGAGTTCCTGCAATGCAAATAGGCTGGATTAGTGCATTTGGAGAAAATATAAATTTACCATTAAAAGGTAATGGAACTTGGGTATGTCCTCATACTGGTGATATTTATGAATTAGAGGTTGATAAAATAATTAAAGTCTCATAAAAACCTTGATAAAAAAGTAATTTTTGTGTAAAGTTCACTCTGTTGAAGAGAAAAATTTATTTATATGAATGATTTAATAAACAAATTAGAAAATAAAAAAGCAAAAATTTGCGTCATCGGCTTAGGTTATGTAGGCTTACCATTATCTATACTTTTATCACAAAAAGGTTATGAGGTACTAGGAATAGATATTGATGAAAAAAAAATTAATTGCATAAATTCTGGTAAAAGTTATATTCAACATTTTGATAGCAAGGTTGTACAAGAATGTCTTAAATCTGGAAGGATTTCCGCTTCTTACGATTTTAAAAGGGTTAGAGAATGTAATTCCATTATTATTTGCTTACCTACTCCGTTAAATGCATATAGAGAACCAGATCTAAGTTATATAATTAAAACACTTGATGATATTTGTCCACATCTTGTTGAGAACCAACTCTTATCATTAGAAAGTACAACTTACCCAGGCACTACTGAAGAAATATTAAGACCAAAGATAGAGAAACAAGGTTTTGAAATTGGTAAAAATTTTTATCTATCATATTCTCCTGAAAGAGAAGATCCTGGGAATAATCAATACAATACTTCTACTATCCCAAAAGTGGTTGGAGGTTCAACAAAAAACTGTCTAAAAGTAGCAATAAGTTTATATAAAAATATCATTAATGAAGTAATACCAGTAAGCTCAACAAGGGCTGCTGAGATGACAAAATTACTTGAAAATATTCATAGAGCAGTAAATATAGGATTAATGAATGAAATCAAGCCATTAGCAGATAGATTGGGAATAGACTTATATGAGGTAATTAATGCTGCTGCAACAAAACCTTTTGGTTTTGTTCCATATTATCCAGGGCCAGGATTAGGGGGACATTGTATACCAATTGATCCTTTTTATTTAACTTGGAAAGCTAGAGAGTTTGGAATGCATACTCGTTTCATAGAACTTGCTGGTGAAATCAATGCCTCAATGCCAGCTTATGTAGTAAATAAGGTAATTGAAGGTTTAAACAACATTTCTAAGGCACTTAAAGGTAGTAAATTGCTTGTTTTAGGTATTTCTTATAAAAAAAATGTTGATGACATGAGGGAATCACCATCAGTAGAGATTATGCAATTATTAAAAGATAAAGGAGCTGCAGTCGATTATAGCGACAAATATTTTCCTGAATTCCCTTCAATGAGAAAGTTTAGCTTTTATTTGAAAAGTATTCGAATTACTGCAGAAGAATTAAATAACTACGATTTGATAATTTTGGCAACTGATCATGATTATTTTGACTACGAACTTATACAAAATAATAGCAAAATGATCATAGACACAAGGGGAAGGTTCAAGCCTTCAGAAAATATTATAAGAGCATAATATGGATCTTTTCACTATCGTTGGAGCAAGGCCACAATTTGTAAAAGCTTCAGCAATAAGTAAAGAAATTATTGACTTAAATCGAACAAAGGAATTTTTTATTAATGAAAATATTATTCACACTGGACAACATTATGATCACAAAATGTCTGATTCTTTCTTTCATGAATTACAAATCCCCAAACCAAAATTCAACCTTGGAATTGGAGGTGGAAGTCATGGCCAAAATACTGGGAGAATGATTGAGTCCATTGAAAAATTATTATTAGAACATAAACCCAATGCGGTTCTTCTTTATGGAGATACAGATTCCACTCTTGCCGGCGCAATATCAGCTAGCAAACTAAATATACCTATTTTGCATATTGAAGCTGGACTAAGATCTTATAATAAATCCCAACCTGAAGAAATTAATAGAGTAATAACAGACTATTTGTCTTTAAAATGTTACGCCCCTACAGATAAGGCTGTTCAAAACTTACTAAAAGAAAATATTCATAAAGATAAGATCTATCGCTGCGGCGATGTTATGGCTGATGCTATAAGAATCTTTAGTAAAAGAATTATTAATAATGATAAATTCTTATCCAACTTAAATTTGGATAAAAAAGAATATGCTCTAGCTACTATTCACAGAGCAGAAAATACAAATAATAAAAACATCCTAAGTGAGATATTTAAAGCTTTTAGTAAATCACCAATCCCAATTGTTTTGCCTTTACACCCAAGGACTAGAAAACTGCTAGAAAAATACAAACTAAATGATTTTTTGAAGGGAATGATCATTCTCGACCCATTAAGTTTTTTTGATATGATGAATCTTCAAATTAATTCTCAATTAATAATTACCGATTCTGGAGGTATACAGAAAGAAGCATATATTCAATCAAAGCCTTGCATAACAATTAGAACCGAAACAGAATGGATAGAAACATTAAGAACTGGTTGGAATATACTGGCTAATCCCTCAAACTATCAATCGATCCTCGATGCTATTGAAACTCAAATGAATCTTAAAAAAGATTTATCTCACCCAGATTTATACGGAAATGGTTTTGCAGCAAGGGAAATTATAAACAACATAATCTCATTAAAACTTTAAGAAAAGTTCATGCCTAAATTAAAAATTATACGCAATAGAAAAATTAGAGTTGGCATTGTAGGTTGCGGAAGAATTAGTAAAAATCATATTAAAGCTATTGAAATGCATCCCAAACAGGCAGAGATAGTTGCTTTATGCGACAAAAATATAGAGGCTCTTAATAAAGCGAGAGACGAAGTTAACAAGTTTTGTGTAAAAGATAATGAACTAAAACTATTTAGCAATTATGAAAAAATGATTGATGCAGTAAAGAAAAAACAAATTGGAATAGATTTACTAATATTAGCCACTCCTAGTGGCATGCATCCAATGCAAGTAATCAAAGCTGCAAATGCCAATATACATGTTTGTACTGAAAAGCCAATGGCAACGAAATGGAAAGATGGCATAGAAATGGTAAAAGCATGTGAGAAGGCATTAGTTCATTTATTTGTAGTAAAGCAAAACAGATTTAATTCAACTCTCCAATTAGTTAAAAAACAATTAGAAAAACAACGTTTTGGCAAGTTGGCATTGATTACAGTGAATGTTTTTTGGCATAGGCCACAAGAATATTATGATCAAGCCTCATGGAGAGGTACGTGGGATTATGATGGAGGTGCATTAATGAATCAAGCCAGTCATTATGTAGACTTACTCGATTGGCTTATAGGTCCTGTTGAATTTCTTAGTGCTTCGATAGCTACCATCTCTCGCAAAATTGAAGTTGAAGATACTGCTTCTTTGCAACTAAAGTGGAAAAACGGAGCCCTTGGCACCATGGCCGTAACCATGGTTACCTATCCAAAAAATCTTGAAGGCTCAATTACAATTTTAGGGGAGAAAGGAACTGTTAAAATAGGTGGAAACGCAGTTAACAAGATTGAACATTGGGACTTTGAAGACCATTGTGAAGATGATTTGTTAATTGAAAAAGCTAGTTACGACACTACAAGCGTTTATGGTTTCGGTCATAAAGCATACTACTCAAATCTTTTTGACGTTTTAAATGGTCTTACTCAACCAATGTGTGATGGTTCAGAGGGCTTAAAAAGTCTTGAATTACTCATTGCAGCATACAAATCAGCCAGAGAGAAACAAGTTGTTAAATTACCTTTAGAACATTAAGGAAAATAAATGCAGAAAAATTTAGCTAAAAGGAACAATAGAACATTTAAATTACTGTTCAAAGTCTGGAGAAATATTAGCCCAAAATTAAGAAAAGAAACCTATTTTGCATTATTCATAATGATTATAAGTGCCTTCTCTGAATCAATATCTTTAGCTGCTTTTTTACCTTTCTTAACTTTAATATCTGATCCATCAAGAATTAATCAAATACAATTTTCTAAATTTTTTTTAAATTTATTAAACATTAACAGACCTACTGAAGGCATAATTTTTTTTGCTTTTCTTTTCTCGATTTCTCTTATAATTTCTGCCATTTTGAGAATATTTAACATTTGGTTTACTTCAAGATTAGCAGGGAGAATTGGTAGTTCAATAAGTAGTAACGCTTTTAAAAGGACTTTATATCAAGACTATTCAGTACATATATCAAGAAATAGCAGTGAAGTTTTAAATCCAATTATTGCTCAAACAACGCAAACAATTGTGGCCATTAATTTATTTCTTCAGTTATGTACATCATTATTAATTTCTGTAAGCATAATCTTTGGTCTTCTGATTATTGAAACAAAAATAGCCATAATTACCTTTTTATTTTTTGGCATAATTTATATCTTAATAGCATTTAATGTAAAAGATAGACTTCAAAGAAATAGCCGAATTTTTTTAGAAGAATCAAATATGCAAGTTAAAATACTACAGGAATCGATAGGATCCATAAGAGATATAATTCTAAATTCAATTCAGTTGACTTACTTTGAAAATTTTCAAAAAGTTGATCAAAGTATGAGAACTAGACAGGCTAATAATATCTTTATAGCTTCTTTTCCTAAGTATGTTATTGAAAGCCTCGGAATAATCACAATAGCTTGGCTAGCAATTTTAATTGATAAAGAGGAAAATACTAACAGTGTTGTGGCCTCCATTGGGGTTTTAGCATTAGGATCTCAAAGACTCCTTCCATCACTTCAAAGTATTTATTCTTCTTGGGGAACTATTAAAGGAAGAACTTCATCAATTCAAAGTATTCTTAAATTATTAGAGCAACCAATGCCTAATTTTGAATATAAAAACTCATTAAAACCATATAAATTTAAAAACTCAATTAAATTAGAGAATATAGAATTTTCATATAATGAAGAGAAAAAGATCTTAAACAAGATCAATATTGAAATAAAAAAAGGTGATTCTCTTGGCATTAAAGGTGCATCGGGAGTAGGGAAAACAACTCTTATAGATATAATAATGGGCCTTATTGAACCAACTGGAGGGAAGATCTCTGTTGATGGTAAAAATCTTACAAATTTAAAATATTTAATCTCTTGGAGAAAATCTATTTCACACGTTCCTCAGAATATTTTTTTACTTGATGCCTCTTTTTATGAAAATATTGCTTTTGGGGAAGATAAGGAAAAAATAGATTATGTAAGAGCAGAAAAAGCAGCAAAATGTGTATTGCTAGATGATTTTATTAATTCTAGAAAATATAAATACAATACAAAAATTGGTGAAAGAGGGATACAAATAAGCGGAGGTCAAAGACAAAGAATTGCTATAGCAAGAGCTATATATAAAAAATCAGAAATTTTAATTTTAGATGAAGCCACAAGCGCATTGGACTATAAAACTGAAAACCAATTAATGAAAAATATTAATAATATTGGCGATAATATTACGATGATTATTGTTGCACATAGACTCTCCACGCTCGAGAAATGTAATAGAATAATAGATCTTAATAAAGAATAATTTCTTAGAAAAAATCAATTTTAATGATTACTATGTGTTGAAGATTGTATAGTATATTGAATAATATTTTTATTAAATAGTGGAGTCCTTAAAGAATAATTCGGTCAAATCAAAAGTGATAGGAATTACTGGCATTGCGGGGATGCTAGGTTCCCATCTTTCAGAGCAACTAATAAAAGCAAATTATACCGTTAAGGGTATTGATAATCTTAGTGTTGGCAAGTTAGAAAATCTTGAGAAAATTATAAATAACGAAAAATTTTCTTTAGAAATTAATGATGGTAGAAACATAGATGCATTGAGAAAAATATTTAAGGATTGCAATACAATAATTCACCTTGCGGCTGTTAAAAAAGTTGTTGAGAATCAAAGTTCATTTGAAACATTAGATGTAAATGTAAAGATTACACAAAATGTTTTAGAAATTGCAAAAGAAAAAAATATTAATGTCATTATGGCTTCGACATCAGATGTATATGGAGTATCAGAAGAAATCCCCTTTAAGGAAAATCAGAATTTAAAGATAGGAGACTCTACAGCAAAAAGATGGGCATATGCTGTAAGCAAATTATATTGCGAACATTTATGCATAAGTTACTGCAAAGACTTTGATGTTAAAGTTTGTATTCTGAGATACTTTGGTGGTTTTAGTGACAAGTCCTCATTTACTTGGTCGGGAGGACATGTACCTATTTTTATAAACCAAATACTAAATGGGGATCCAATAACAATTCATGGGGATGGCAAGCAAACCAGATCAATGGGGCATGCAGATGATTTAGCATATGGAACTTTTTTAGCAATGATAAATATTGATAAAGTCAATGGAGAGATAATAAACATAGGTAATACTGAAGAATTCTCTGTTATTGATACTGCTTATCTATTGGCTGATATTTTAAAAAAGGGAAAAAATGATATAAAAATAGAATTTATACCGGAAGAAAAAGTATATGGAACTTATAAAGACCTCAGAAGAAGAGTTCCAGACATATCAAAAGCAAGGCGGTTATTAGGATATGAACCAAAAATTAGTTTCAAACAAGCTCTTGAACTAGTCGCAGCTAGCATCAAGGAGAAGAAAAATAAATGACCCTTGGCGTATTCTATTCTTCATATAATAACTATGATTTACTCAAAAATGAAGGTTTGCAAAAGATTAATTTTGAAGATGTAAGTTTGATAAATATTGATGATCATTCATTACCTGAAGAGCAAATAAAAGGAAGAGAAATTTGTAATCAAAAGAATATTCCTTTCATTGTTAATGAAGGAAAGGGTTTGCAATATGCTTGCCAAACGGCAATAAACTATTTTAAAAAAAATGATTCTATTAAATGGGTCATTTGCCTACAGCAAGATACTTTCCCTTTAGAAGATAATTTTTTTAAAGAGTTGAATGATTATATTGAAGAATATTCAACTGAAGAATTAGGAGCATTTGGCTTTAATAATATTTTTGATAAAAAATATACAAAAGGAGCGTTAAATGAATATAAACAAGGCAAAAAGCCTAAAGGTTTTCTTGGGATCTTTGTCTTTTCTGATAAAAGAAACCTTTTTCAAAAATCTTTTTTTACAGATTTGATAAAACAATTTCTTAAATACATTTTAAAACACAAGAAAATCGACTATATCCACTGCTACAGAAGATGGTTTGCAAAAACATCATTTAAAAATTTTGATAAGATTTCTAAGAAATATAATGGTTTATTTGCAATTGATATCCCACCATGGTCAGTAGTAGCCATAAATATTAAAAATTGGGACAAATATATAAAACCCGACAAGGAATTTGTTTTTCACCTATGGTTTAATGATATTTCTATGCAATTTTTAAGCAATAATATTTACGTTGGATGTACTTCTGATTTTTATATTTATAATAATCAAAAAATTAAAAAGAAATATGGCATAGAAGAAATTTCTGTTAATCAAGATCAAAAGAATATGCCCATAACTACCGAAGAAACTCTTAATTACTTCAGAAAAAAATGGGGATTCTCATATATAAATCCTAGAGCTGATTATCAGAAAGTATTTAAAAAATATAGAAATACTTTTATAGGCAAATTACTAGTTCACGATTGCACAAAAGGTCCAATACATATATTCAAAAAAAATAAAAAAGTTTAATTCTTAGAGTTATATAAATATAAATAAGAACTTTAATTTTTATTTAAATTTTAATCTTGCAACTATAATTAAGATTCATAATATCCTTAATATTTTAAGAAAGTGCTTTTATAAAAAATTTATGAATAAAGGAATAATAAATCAAATAGAAAAACAATATCCTTTTTTGTATCAGAGAGAAATTTCAATATTATTAGTAGTTGTAGATTATTTATTATTTAGATTATTTTTTATAAATTCACTTGTTTTTCAAAATTCAATAATTAATAATTTTATATTTCCACTGATTTGGATTGTTTTAAACTATATTTTCTCTCAATACATTATTTTTAAAAAATATAATGTGAAGAATATTATAAAAAAGATTTTTTTTTCACAAATAGCAAATGTCATTACATGCTTCATTATCATCTTAAATATTACATTAATAATATCTTTTAAAAATTTTAGTTTTCACGATGGAGTCAACTTTTTTGGCTACTCTATTTTAATTTCTTTAATATCTTGTTTTTGCAGACTACTAATAATTTATGTCACAAAAAAAAGAAACAAAAAAAACTTAGTATTTGGTTTTTGGGGTACTAATGAAAAATTTGAAATTATTAAAAGTCTTTATCTTAGATATATAAATTTTGAAGTTGAATTTGAATTAATTAATAATGAAAATCTTAATTCAATGTTCGATAAAGTTGATAAAATTTTAGTTCCAATTGATTTTAAATTTGAAAAAGAATTAGCAAAAATCAACTATCCCAAAAAAGAGGAAATTAATAATAAATTCATTGATTTGACCAATTGGTCATCATTTATATTACAAAGGTATCCTTATATAATTTTAGAAAAAGATAATAAAATTTTATACGGCTTTAATCTAATACATAAAAAACTAAGCTATAGATTAAAAATATTTATTGAATTTATAATATCTTTATTCTTAATTATTTTATTTTCACCATTAATTTTATTTTTTGGAATTATCATCAAGTTAGAGGATGGAGGTCCAATATTCTATACACAAAAAAGAACTGGGTTAAACGGAAAAGTCTTCGACATATACAAATTAAGATCTATGAAAATCGATTCTGAAAAAGGTAAAGCAATGTGGACCTTCATAGGAGATAATAGAGTAACAAAAATTGGAAAGTTTTTAAGAAAATCAAGATTTGATGAAATACCACAACTTCTTTGTGTATTAAAAGGTGATATGTCATTAATAGGCCCAAGGCCTGAAAGACCTGAATTTGATAAAATGCTTTCTAAAGAAATAAAACATTATAATTCTAGGAATTCTTTAAAGCCAGGAATAAGTGGCTGGAGTCAGGTTTCATATCCATACGGAGCTTCTGTAAGAGACGCTGAGATTAAATTAAGTTTTGATATTTATTACATAAAAAATTTTTCATTAATTTTTGACCTTTTAATATTTTTTAAAACCATAAGATTAGTTTTAAGACTTGAGAATAGTCAGCCAAGAAAAAAAAATAAAGATATCTAAAATAAAACATTCTATGTGTTATATTTAGGAGCAATTTTGAATATAAATTAAATATCAATGACAACAAAAGTAATTGCTGAAATTGGTTGGAATCATATGGGCGATATGAATTTAGCAGCAGAAATGATAAAAGAAGCATCAAGAGCAGGTGCAAGTTTTGCTAAATTTCAAACGTGGAAAGTCTCAAGATTAAAATCTGGTGCTTGGGATAATGATGGAAGACGAGAAATTTATGAGAATGCAGAATTAAGTGAAAAGGATCATGAATATCTAATAGAGACTTGCAAAAAAAATAATATTGAATTCCTTAGTTCAGCATTCGCTCTTGAAGATGCTAAGCTTTTAAAAGATATGGGTTGTAATAAAGTAAAAATACCAAGTTTTGAATGTACAAACAAAGAGCTTATTAGTTATTGTCAAAATAATTTCTCTGAAGTTATAATTTCCACTGGAACTGCAACTAAGAAAGAGATTGATAATTTAAAAGAATTGATTAATTTTGAAAAAACTGTTGTGATGCATTGTGTTTCATCATACCCCTGTACATCTTCAATAGCCAATTTACCAAGGTTAAAATATTTAAAGGAAAATTTTTTAAGAGTAGGGTATAGCGACCATACACAAGGTATAAATGTTGCTTGCATCAGTCTTAATTACAACATCGAATATATAGAGAAACATTTCACAATTAATAACGATCTTCCTGGAAGAGATAATAAATTTGCGATCTTACCTGTTGAAATGAAAGATTTAAATCAATTTATTGATGTATTTGCCAAATCTAATAAGTTCCTTGGCGTAGATTTCCAACCAGAAGAAAATGATTCAAGAGAAAACTATAGAAGTAGATTTGATATGAAAAAATGAAATTAAAGAGAGTTAATCTTTTATTTATTACATCAACAAACTATAACAAAGAATTATTTGACCAATTAATCAAAAAACATCTAGAAAATAAATTATTTTCAACCATATCAAAAAATATACTAATAATTAATAGGAATTTATTACCTAATGAAATACCTTTAGAAAATATTTCCATTTATAAAGAGTATCAATATTTATCTGGAAGTATTAAAAATCTTTTAAATGAAAAAAATATTAATTTAATAAAAAAATTAAAAAAACAAATAAACAATGATTTCGAGTGGACAGTAGTTACTGATAATGAGACAAGGAATATTGAATTAATAATTTATAAGCTTTTAAATCTCTCAAAAAATTTTCCATTGATAGTTATTGATCATGGCTGTATAAATTCACAAGATCTCCGCTTATCTCAATATTTAAATTTTGGAAGATTTATTAGAAATCTTTTCCTTTTCTACTCTCTTTGCTCTGAAAAATATAGTTTAAAAAAATTCTTTTTTATAAAAATAAGAAGAATTTATATGCATTCTGTAAAACCTAAAATACCACTTAACAAATACATAGTAATCGGTTATCAAGAACTTACTAGAGAAGTGAAATCTTTAGGAGGTCCATCTCTAAATAGACACTTAAATTTCGAATCAGCGAAAGAAAAGGTGGGTCTTTTATTAACTTCAGGTTCGCACAGGTATGACTCATTTTCTTTCAGAACTTCTAGTGTTGTTGAATATATAAACATAATAAGATTTCTCAATAAAAATAATTCTATAAAAAAAATAATTATAAAAACAAAACCAAGAGAAGATGTTGGATTATTAAAAGAGCAAATATCTCAAAAAGCTGAAATATCTAAATGTATATTTTTAAACTCAAGTAAGTCAATTAACAAAGTAATTAATGAATTTGACGTTTCTTATATTTTTACCAATTTACATTCAATAACTTTGGGTGCTTTTTCTATTTTGAGGATGAATGTATACGGTTATCAGACAAACTATCCTAATCAATTTAAAAAAGCTTCTTGGTATTTTGAACTTTATAAACCTTATAAATTTATTAATAATATCTTTTTTGATAACCAAAAATATGTAGGTATTGACTCTGATAAGATATGTAGATGGTTCTTTAATAAGGATTGGTCTAATTGATTCTAAAAAACACTTCAATTTTTACATTTTAAAATGAGGATAATTGCCATAACTCTTGCCAGAGGAGGTTCAAAAGGTATTCCAAAAAAAAACATGGCCTATTTATCTGGCAAAAGATTAATAGATTATACCGTTGATGAGGCAAAGAAATCTAATTTTATAGACAGATACATTGTATCTACTGATGACGAAGAAATAGCAGAATATGTATCTTCTCTGGGCGTTGATGTACCATTTATTAGGCCATCTTATCTAGCAAGTGATACTGCCACCTCAACAGATGCTCTAAAACACGCAGTTGAATTTTGCGAATTGGAGGAAAAAATCAAATATGACTTGGTTGTAGAATTAATGTGTACAAATCCTTTTAAGACATCTTTAGATATCGATAATTGTATAAATCTTTACAAGCAAAATAGCGTGGATTCAGTCATTGGAGTTTCAAAACTTGAGGACCATCATCCTGCAAGAATTAAAAAAGTTGTAAATGGCTACATAAGAGATTTTGTAATACCTGAGATATCCTCAAGAAGACAAGATTTAAAACCTGATGCTTATATTAGGAACGGTTCAATTTATGCAATCTCTAGAAATAAACTTATGAATGATAATTATAGATTTGGTGGCAAAAATAGTATGGCCTATATCATGGATGAACCTGCACATATTAATATAGATACAAAGTGGGATTTACTCTTGGCTGACTTAATCCTCAGAAATAAGAATAAAGATGAAAATGAAAAATAAAATATTAGTAATAACTCCAATTTCCCATATAAAAAATGTAGAAGAAAAACTAAATAGCATTGAGAACAGTTTTTTAGTTCTAAAGCCAGAATGTAATAAAGAAGAATTACAAATGCATTGTGATAGTTATGCTATTTTCACTAATCCAAACAAATCTAATATCTATTTAGGAGAATCTAATCTTAAGAATTTTCATAAATTAAAATTTATTTGCACTGCATCAACAGGAACGGTTCATATTGACAAAGAATATTGTCTTAAAAAATCCATAAAAATATTATCTCTTACTGAAGAGAGAAGTATAATTAGTAAGATTTCTAGTACTGCAGAACATGCTTTCGCATTAATGATGGCTGGATTAAGAAATATTCCTCAATCTAACAACAATGTTTATAAGGAAGAATGGGATTATGAACCATATATTGGAAGACAAATTAATTGTCTTACTATTGGGGTTATAGGTTATGGAAGATTAGGGACATTTTTCGCAAATTATTGTGATGCCTTTGGTGCCAATGTATTAGTTTATGATCCCTATAAAACTGTAAATCACCCTAAGATAATTCAAGTTGATAACTTGGAAATTATTGCTTCAAAATCTGATGTTATTTCATTACATGTCCATGTAACTGAAGAAACATTGAAAATGGTAAATAATAAATTCCTCTCAAATTGTAAGTCTAGTATTAATATAATCAACACATCCAGAGGTGAAATTATTGATGAGATTGCTCTTATAAATTTCTTATCGAAAAATATTCATTCTAAGTACTGCACTGATGTATTATCCTCAGAGATAAATGGAATTTTAAATAATCCTATTTTCAAATATGCTAAAGATAATGATTCCCAATTCGTTATTACTCCACATATTGGAGGAATGACAAAAGAGGCTCAAGAAATGGCTTTTAACCATGCTGCTTATCTTTTAAAAAGAGCAATTCTTATTCAAAAATAAAAAATGTTTTCAGTCATAATTAGAGTCAAAAACGAGGAGGCCTTTATTGGACAAGCTATCCAATCATGTATCGATTATCTTGAACAACCTGAAATTGTTATTGTAAATGACCACTCAAATGATAAATCTTTATACATCTGCAGGTTATTTGTAGCAAATGATGATTTAAATAAAGGCAATCCAAAATCAGATTTTTGTAATTTAAAAATAATAAATATTGATGACTATACCCCAGGCAAAGCCTTGAATTTAGGAGTTAAAAATTGCTCTAATAATAATATTATTATTCTTTCAAGCCATTGCAGTATAAAAAAATTCAATCATAAAATTATCATTAGAGATTTAGAAAAATATGGAGTTTTATTTGGGAACCAAAACCCTTTATATCATGGAAAGAGAATAAAGAAAAATTATATTTGGAGTAATTTTACAGATAAAGAAGTTATCAATATGTGGTCAGAAGCTGAAAATCGTTATTTTTTTCATAATGCAGCCTCAATATTTAAAAAAGATATCTTGGTTGAGAATCCATTTGATGAAAAGTTAGCTGGCAAAGAAGATAGGTATTGGGCAAGAGATTGGATTAATAAAAAAAACAAGATTATTTATCAACCAGAATTTGAGGTTGATCATTTTTACTCTTTACATGGTCATACATGGAAAGGGATAGGTTAACTTTTTATAAAACATTATTCTTTTTAAATCTATCTTAAAATTTATTTTATTTTATGTTAAATTTGATTTATTTAAGTATTTAATTCTTGGACGATTCATTTTTTAATGAAATAAATGACGCATTAAATATTTGTGAAAAGGATTTCATTTATAACACTTTAGAAATTGCTAATAGTAGCAAAAATAGTAACTCAGCTTATAGATTTTGGTTTAATGATTTCAGAAATAATTTTTTAAATAGGGAAGGTGATATCTATGAATTTGGAGTTTACAGAGGGGCCTCATTATTATCAATTGCATTATTAGCTAAAAGATTAGGATCTAAAAAACATTTTTGGGGATTTGATACATTTAGTGGGTTTCCACAGTTTTCTGAGGAAGACAAATTAACAAACTTTACAAAAGCTAATGGATTTTCAGAGGAGATTATTGCGAATGCAAATCTTTTATCAAGAATAAAATTATCTAAAAACAAAAATAATGATGAAAGGTTGAGCGAAACCTTATCAAAAATTGGTAAATCTGGTTTATTTCAAGATACTTCTTATGAAGATCTTTTAAATAAAATCGACAAACTTTCACTTTCCAACATCACACTAATTAAGGGAGACTTTGCTGAAACAGTAAATTCTCATTTCTTAGAGAAAAGAAGAAAAGTCTATAGTGCCAATATAGATTGTGATTTATATAAAGGTTATGAAATTTGTTTACCTATTATTTTTGAGAATTTAGTACCGAATGGTTATATTAATTTGGATGAATATTATTCTCTCAAATATCCTGGAGCAAAAATTGCAACTGATAAATTCCTTTTAAAATATAAAGACGCAAAACTAGTTAAAAATCAAACCCCCTCTAACGAATTCAGCAGATATTACATTACAAAGTAAATTATTTCTTTTTTAGATGAAATATTCAACTAATAACCTTTCCTAATTAGTAAAGTTTCTTTTGTTTTTCTCGTCAATAGACTTAGCAGATGTTTTGATAATAGTTTAAGTTATCCAGACTCTCATACAGAGTTCGATTCATATAATCTTGATTGACTTAATGAAGTAATTAAAGAAATAGATTCTCATCGCAAAATTTCATAGGAAATGATAGCCATGAAAATATTATCTACATAGGAAAAAAATTAAATTAAATTTAGATATTTAAATATTTTATAAACTCAATCTAAAATAAATTATTAAATTCAAAGTAACCATATCATTAGAAAAGCAATATGTAGACAAGCGGACTCCAACCGCTTACCCCCTGCATGCCATACAGTAGCCAAAAGCCTTTGCAAATACTGGCAATTAAGGGATTATGATAGAATTTTTACATAGCTGAGTGCAGGAATAAGTGCAGTTTTGCCAAAGGGTTAATATAAATTAAAAAATTTTATTATTAAATGTATTTCATTTAATAAATATATTCCTTATCAAATGCACAATTCCAATTAGAAATTTCTGCTGAGGAAAAATCAACAAGATTGAGTGTACTTTTGGCAATATCTTTAATTTCAGTTTTTACAAAAACTAAATCCATAACTTTTAATCTTGGAATTTCAATATCAACATCGATATCTTTATTTCTCAAAGGATAATAGTCAAATTTTTCAAATATTTGAAGTAGATCATTGAACTTCGTATTTGACAAATTTAAGGCTCTACAATTTAATTCGATTTCAATTGGACATATGGAATTTTTTAATAATTCTTCCATGCCTCGCAAAACTTTTAGCTCAAAACCCTCAACGTCAATTTTTATCCATGATATGTCCCTGAATTCAATGCGCATAAATTTACAAAATTCATCTAATTTAAAAAATCTTATTCCCTCTTTTGTTTCATTACCAATAGCAGACATCAATCCTGTATTGAATTTAGATTCACCTAATCTTTTCTTTGCATAATTTGGAATAGAAACATTGAATCTTCCAAAATCTTCTCCTAATCCCATTTGAAAAAGACTGATATCATTTCTATCTCTTAAATTCATTGAGCAATAAGCTAAGTTTTTTAAATCAGGTTCAATTCCTATAATTTGCAGACCTTTTGTATATTTAGAACATGCTCTTGAGTAGTATCCTATATTCGCTCCCACATCAATAATCAATTTCGATCTATTAATTTTTGCAATTTTACTTATACCGTTAAAATATTGATTACGTAATAATAGATCTCTTCTCATTGCTTCTAATTGTCCATAAGTAGGAGAGTATAAAGGTATTTTATTAAAAGGATCCTTCATCTTATATATTCTTTGATCTACTTTATTTAAAACCTGAAAAAAATTATGTAAATTATAAATTGGAGAACTAATTCTACTTTGGATTCTCAATAGTAATCTAAATAATTTCTTCTTATCTTTTAATTTTAATAAATGACGTTTAAGTGATTTGATCATTTTCATTTATACTAAATGGATATCTAATTTAATAAAACAAAGTAAACCTGGAAATTTATTCTAAAAAAAATTTTTAAGCCTAAGTTAAATATTTACACAGATTTCCTCTCTATTTTACTATTGATCTAAGAATTTTTATACAAAGATTAATATAGAAGATATCTATAAAAACATAAATTTATGAAACTATGTCATTTTTTCAAAAGTTTTTGAAAAGGTTATATTTTTTAGTTCTGCAAAAAAAAGATTCTTAATAAGTGTATTTTAGGGTGCATAATTGCTTTAAAAAGCTTGGAAAAGTACTTACAAAAGTTATGTTATTACTAAACACCGTCTGAAAACTATTGGTATGACTGAAAAAATTAAGTGGAGCCATGCGGATTTGAACCGCAGACCCCCTGCATGCCATGCAGGTGCTCTACCAACTGAGCTATGGCCCCATTAATTTAATATTATAATCAAAAAAAGCTTTCCAAATATAATTTTTTTTCACTTTAATTTAACTTAATTTCTTAAAAACTATCCGCAAAAATTATACCTACAACTTCGACATTCATAAGTTTAAATTTTTCAGCAAAATATCTGATTTGTTTTTCCTTAACACCCTCCAATGAAGACAAAATTAATAATTTATCTACATCTAAAATTTTTGAAAGTTTCTTCTCAACAGATATATTATTTTTATTCGAATCAAAATATTTAATTAGATCTGATAATGATGAATTTTCCTCTCCTACAATAAAAAACTTAACAGATTCATTTTTAAATGAATCTAAAACATTTTTCAAAAATAAATTTAAAACTTCTATAGATTCATTATTTTTTAAATTAACTTTTTCAATTATTCTACAATTAAAAACTTCCTCTAAAACTTCTCCATCGAAAACTATTCCACTAATTTTTTCTTTTAAAATCGATGCTATTAAACCTAAAATAGCTCCAGCAAAAAATCCAAATAAAATAAAAATGTTTTTATTTGTAATCACATCACTATCAACATATGGTTCTGTTATCAGTTCCCATGGATCCTCAAGTTTTGCAGCTTCTAAATTTGTTATTTGTAGTTGATCTTCTAATTTAGCTAAAAGCTTTTCTTGCCTTTCGGCATCTCTCAATATTTGCTTAAAAGTTAAAATAACCTCTTTAGGTCTAGATATAGATTCTAATTTTGTTTGCAAAATAAATTTCTCAGTTTCGAGATATCCAATAGTTTTTTCTTTTAGCAAGTTCGTTGTTAATTCTTTTTCCTTTTTCTTTAGAGCAATACTTATATCGCTAGGTTTATAATTAGATTGGAGAATATATAATTCCTGTTCTATTGAGGTTAATTTCTGCATTAATGATTTATGTTCTTTAGAAGGGGTTAAAAATCCCACATACTGCAGATCATTATAACTTTCTCCTATATTGGTTAATTTTTCAATTTGTAAGTCAATATTCTTAATTTGATCTTTAATAGATTTTCTTGACTTTTCAAACCTAGAACTAGTTATGAGTTCATTTGAAAGATTATTATCAATTGCATATTCTTGAACCCTCTGCAAGGATTTATTACTTTTTAATCTAAATTCTGATATTTGAGAATTTAAATATGCTTTTGTCAACTCGAGATTTCTTTTTTTTGTTCTTCCTGAATAAAGTTGATAAGCTTCACTCATTTGATCAAGTACAGGCTTAATTAGTTTCTTGTTATGGTCCTTATAATTTATTTGCAGAATAGATGTCTGTTGTTTTAGCTCTATTTTAAGATAATTATCTTTCCAGGTAATGAAATTAATCTCATTAAATTCAGGATTTATTTTTCTTTTTTCGGACATCACATATTGATAAACTGGTCTAAGAACTAAGGGACTTTCGAGTATGCCCACCTCCGTAGCGAGAGAACTAGCATTAGATCCTAAGTTTAAATTTCTTAATAATGAATTTTGTTGATTAGAATCAGCTTTATTCTTGATATCTACAACTATTTCGAATTGTCCCTGATAAAATGGTTTTTTAGTCAAAGAATAAGTCAAACCTAAAATTGAGAATACTAAAATAAAAGTGCCAAATAAATACTTATTCCTAAAAATAATTCTTTTAAACAAAGAAAGTTCTATTGTAAAATAATCTTTTGTAAATTCATTTTCATAAGTTAAGTTTTTCATTTGTTTAATATTTATGAATAAATTATTAAGAGCAATACTTAAAAATACTCACAGTCAAATTTAGTTATTTCTAAAAAAATTTAATTATCATATTTAATATTACCTAAAAATAGGAGGTAAACATAAGAATAAGATATAAATATATAAAAGTATCCGCCCAATCTTTATTCATAAATTATCGATTTACTGCAATTAGAGAAATAATTTTTAAATATTATAAATTTTTTTTTACAATCAAAAATTTTTAACTCATACGAAATATCGATTTAATAATAAAGTAAATTATTTTTTACATACAAGATTTGGAGGAAATTAGAGTTAACTTAGTCGAAAAAAACATTAATAACCTTAGAATTAAAATTAGGTCAAAATCTATAAAAAAATTTAAAACACTAAGATTGATATTAGTAAAGAATATTTTAAAAAAATTTAATTACAAAATTAATATAATTTAGAATATTTAAAGCATAGTTGAATGAACATAAAAGATATCAAAATAATTTTGTATTTTAGGGTAGTTTAAGCAATTTAAATTTTTCTCCAAACAGCTAGTAATTTTCCTTGAAAAATTACATTGTTTTGATCTATTTCAATTGGTTCATAATCTGGATTTGCAGCTTCAAGAAATATTTTTCCTTCTTTCTTAACAAAATACTTTAAAGTTGTTCCTACACCAGGAACCATTGCACTAACAATAGTTCCGTTTCTAATAGAGAATGAATCTGTTATTGGCTCCATCAAAACCATATCTCCATCTGCAATGCATGCATCTATCATAGAATCCCCATTAACTGTAAGAGCGAAAACATTTTTCTTTTTCAAAACATCGGAAATATCTAAATTCTCTTGTACATCTGAATAAGTTTCAATTAAACCTCCAGCTGCAACTGAACCCATAATTGGTACACCTTCAATAATTTCATCAACTATTTGCATTGTTCTTGCTTTACCTTCTTGCCATGAGATGTATCCCTTTTCTTGTAAATGTTTTAAGCGACTTTGAATTGGAGCAGGAGATTTTAATCCCATAGCTTGCATCATTTGTCTAATAGATGGGCTATGTTGAAAGTCTTTCATATAATTTTTTATCCATGCATAAAGCTCATTTTGAGCTTGGGTGAGATCATCCCCTGAAGAAGTATCCATAAAACAAATGTACTCTAATACATTTGTACCTCTTAATAATTTTTTTGCAAGAGATGTTATAAAAGTAGGCAAGATAAAAGTGCTTGCTGAGCGTACATCCTATTTTCAGCTTGATGAAAAATCCTACTATTCTTACTTTCAATTATCTCATCAGTTATCTCTTTCGATCTATAAGCAGGAAGACAATGAAGGATAATTGCATCTTTATCTGCCTTATTTACTAAATTACTATTAATAGTAAATCCATAAAAATCTTTATCCTTCTCTTCCTTTTTACTTTCTTCGCCCATCGATGACCAAACATCTGTATAGAGAACATTTGCCCCCAAAACAGCATTGTTTGGATCATTAGTGATCTTTAATAAATTCTTATTTTTATATATTTCATTTGCTTTTTGAATCACCAAGGGATTTGGTTCATATCCTTTAGGGCATGCAATTCTTATTTCTACTCCCAATAATGCTCCACACAAAATTAGAGAATTTGCGACGTTATTACCATCTCCTATAAATGTCAACACAACTTTTTTAAAATCAAAAAATTCCTCCTTAATTGTCAAAAAATCTGCTAAAGCTTGACATGGATGTTCTAAATCTGTAAGAGCATTAATAACTGGTTTGGTAGACCATTTGGCGTATTCTTCCAAATCTGAATGATTAAAAGTTCTAATTGCAATTACATCGCAATATCTACTCAAAACCCTTGCAGTATCTTTAATTGGTTCTCCTCTACCTATTTGTGAAGTTGTTGGATTGAGATCGATAGTACTACCTCCAAGTCTTGACATTGCAACTTGAAAACTAACTCTTGTACGGGTTGATGACTTATCGAATATTAAGCCTAATACTTTATCATTTAGTTCAATTTTTAAATCTTTATTTTTAAAATTTGCAGCAAGGTCAAGGATATGGATCACTTCTTCGGTTGATACATCCAAGCTTGATAAAAAATTGTTTTTAGCTAGCTTGATTGGATTTAGCATCTAATTTTCTTTAAAGAATTTATTTTACTATGCAGGCATTTTACTTTCTTCTAGGAGTGTTTTAAGATCTTCTCCTTCTATTACTTCTTCTTTGAGAATTTTCTGTGAAATAGATTCAAGAAGAGATAAATTATTCCTTAAAATTTTGAGTGCAGTTTCATGTGCATCATCAACTAAATCTCTAACCTCTTTATCTATTGCTTGAGCAGTAGCATCACTAACTGATCTTCTAGGGTTATTCCCATTCCCTAAAAACTGACCTCCTCCTTGCTTGTCATAAGCAAGAGGTCCGAGAATATCGCTCATTCCGAATGTGCCAACCATCTGTTCTGCAATATCTGTTGCTCTTTGTAAATCATTTGAAGCTCCCGTAGTAATTTTTCCAAATACAACCTCTTCAGCAGACCTTCCTCCGAGAAGTGTAGCTATTTGCCCTTTTAATTCTTCTTTTGAATTTAAGAATCTTTCTTCAGTTGGCAATTGAAGAGTATAACCAAGTGCACTCATTCCTCTTGGAACAATTGAAATCTTTGCGACTTTAGAACCTCCAGGCATAAGATGGCCAACTATAGCATGACCAACCTCGTGATAAGCGACAACTTTCTTTTCATCATCTTGCAAAACACGACTCTTCTTTTCAAGACCAGCAACAACTCTCTCTATCGCTTCGCTTAGGTCTTGTTGTTCTACACTTTTCCTCTTTGCTCTGGCTGCAAGTAAAGCCGCTTCATTTACCATATTAGCTAGATCAGCTCCTGCGAATCCACTTGTAGCTTGGGCGATAGAATCTAAGTCTATTGAATCTGCAAGTTTAACTTTTTTTGTATAGATCTCTAATATAGTTTTTCTACCAGATAAATCTGGTCTATCAACTAAGACTTGCCTGTCAAATCTTCCTGGCCTTAAAAGTGCCGCATCAAGCACTTCTGGCTGGTTTGTAGCAGCTAACACTATGACTGGTTTATCTGCTGAAGCAAAGCCATCCATTTCTGTGAGGAGCTGATTTAAAGTTTGTTCTCTCTCATCATTACCACCAACTACTCCCATTGATCCTGAACGACTTTTGCCTATAGCATCCAATTCATCAATAAAGATAATACATGGAGCTTTTTTCTTTGCTTGTTCAAATAGATCTCTCACTCTTGCAGCACCTGCACCAACAAAAAGCTCAACGAATTCAGAACCTGAAATTATAAAAAAAGGAACTTCTGCTTCACCCGCAACAGCTTTTGAAAGAAGAGTTTTTCCAGTTCCTGGAGGTCCCACAAGAAGCACGCCTTTTGGTATTCGCGCACCGATATCTGTGTACCTCTCAGGTTTTTTCAGAAAATCAACTATTTCCGTCAATTCGTCCTTGGCTTCATCAACTCCAGCCACGTCAGCAAATGTTACTTTTGATTCATCATCAGGGACATAAACCTTTGCTTTACTTTTAGTGAAACTTAAAGCTCCTTGAGCACCTCCGCCTCCCATACTTCTTCTAGCGAAAAATTGCAACACAAGGATAAAAATTAAAGGAGGAACAACCCAACTCAATATGGTTGAGAAGAAATTAGGTTTCTTTGGAGGAGCAGCAGCGAATTCAACCCCTTTACTTTCTAATCTTTGTGGCAGGTCCATATCAAAAATTGGAGTTGTTGCTAAAACAGAAGGTGCTCCTTCTTCAGCTCCATTTAACTCGTATCTGATTTGTTCTTGGGTAATATATGCTCTCTTAACCTCTCCATCATTAACTTGATCAATAAATAAGGAGTAAGGAACCCTAGGGATTTGCATATTTTGATTAGGGAAAAGGCTACTAAATAAAAGTAGTGCTCCAACTCCTATCAAAATGATATTTACAATTCCAAATCTTCTATTAGGTTGATTATCGTCTTGTCTTATTGGCATAATTGTGGGCAAATTTGAACTTATTATAAACTAAACCAACAGTTTCCGTATCTGTATTGTTTTTTTTGGGTAAGAACCGTACGGTACTTTAACTCAAATAAATATCTTAAAAATTAATTTTTGAATAAACTCCTAACGCATATATCGTCACCAATCAAACTAAGCTGAGATTCGCTTAATTTAATAATTTCATGCATTTCTCCAAACTCAAAATCCCCAAGAGGATTCATACTATTTTCTCCGCCTAAAATTTTTGGAGCAATAAAAGTTATAATTTCCTGAATACAATTAGATTTAATAGCGGAAGTAGCCAATCGAGGGCCACATTCCCACAAAACACTATTACATCCCCTTTTAGCAAGTATTTTTGAAATCAACGCTGGATTATCTGATGATACCTTTCTAACCTCCACACATTTCGGAATCCTTGAGAGGTGGCTTTCATTTGCTGTAGAAGAATCATAAATAACTAATGTTTTTGCCTTATTACAATCCCAAAGATTAGATTTTGTTGGCAGGTCTAAACTTTTTGTAAACACAACCCGCAAAGGCTCAGGATTTTTTAAACCTCTAGTAGTTAAAAAGGGATTATCTCTTCTTAATGTGTTACCACCAATAATTATTGCATCAAATTCTGCTCTAAAAGAATGTACTAATGCCCTTGATTTTTCATTAGTAATCCATTTACTTTTTCCATTTTTTAAAGCTATTCTTCCATCAATACTCATTGCCCATTTAAAAACACCAAATGCCTTTTTAGTAATATTCCTATGAATGAAAGCCTTATTTAAATCTAAGGATTCCTTTTTACATAATCCTAAGTAAACTTGTATTCCAGCTTCTTCTAGCATCTTAATACCTTTACCAGCGACTCTTACATCAGGGTCTTCAATAGATATGAAAGCCCTTTTTATCCCAGAGGATATAACCTTATCTACACATGGAGGTGTTCTACCCTGGTGGCAACAAGGTTCAAGATTTACATAAATTGACCCACCTTTAGCATCTTTTTTTAAATTATTAAAAGCCATTGCCTCTGCATGAGGCATCCCTGCCTTGAAATGAAACCCTTCTGAAATAAGCTTTCCATTCTTATCAAGTATCACTGCTCCCACCCTTGGGTTTGGACTCGTTGTATTTTTGCCTAAAGAAGCCAAAAAAATTGCTCTTTTCATCCATTTTGTATGGCTTACATTTTTTTCATTCATCTCCAAAAATTAAATTCAGTTTAGTGATCTCCACTCTTTAACGACAAAAGGAGGAACAGGTAACTCAGAAAAAACTCCTGACAAAGATAATCTTAATGGTCTATTTTTATCTAAATTTTTAATCAATTCATCAAGATCGAATTCTGCTGCAGCTTGTCTTCCATCATTTGCTAATTCAATATTAAGTAATGTTTTATCATCTAAAATCCACTGTTTTCTCCCTGATTCGACCCTCAAGTCAGTTGGATGATCAATCCTAAGATTTCCTGGATATCCTATTACTCTTAAGATCAATTTATCTTCAAAAAGAGGTGATTTATAGGCTACTAATTGCCAAGTTTCAAAGTCCAAATCTCTTAAAAACTCACTGCTGGCACTCATAAATTCCCCATTTATTTCTGTTTCTGCAACTTCTGCGGATACTTTAAATGGGTTAAGAATAAAGGATAGTAGTAAAAGTAAAGGTAATATTTTTTTTAAAAAAATATTTTTATTTGATTTTGTAATTTTCTTCATTTTCAGAATCCATCAGGGCATCAAGAGTAACAGCTGTTCTTACAATAGCTTGATATCTTTTGATTATTTTACGATTTTTTTCTATAACTCGAGATAAATTCAAAGTGTCTTTTTCGGAATAGCTAGATGTTAAATCGTTAGAATCTTCTTCAATAAACTCAAATTCACTATCTTTATTTATTAGAGTTAATAATAAATCATGTAATCTCTTTCTTCTTTCAGACAATTGATTTATTATGAAAGCTCGAACAATCATAAGATAATTTAATAAAACATTCAAATAGATAAGTTTCTTTTAATTAAATATTCATGACTGAAAAAAAAAGAAAAATTCATGTAGTAGGAATTAATTCTTATAAATTTGAGGATCTATCTTTCAAATTACAAAATCTATTTCAAGAGACAGTTTCTATTGCAGTTCCAAATTCATATTTTGAAGAAATAAAATCATGGAGCGAAAATGGTTTAGAAAAAAAGAAATTATTTTTTTCGAGCAACAGTAATAAGGAACTTGTAAACTGGCTTAGATCACAAAAAACTGATGTTATTTTAATTTCGAGAGGTGATCCACTTTGGTTTGGCATTGGGAGAATACTACTAGAAAATTTTTCAAAAGATGAATTAAGTTTCTACCCTTCAAATACTTGCATTCAATTAGCATTTAGTAAGTTAAAGATCCCATGGCAAGATACTGTTAATTTAAGTATTCACGGCAGAGATTCGACTAAGTTAATTGAGGCTCTTAAAGCAAGACCTTCAAATTTAGCTGTCATTACAGATTCAAATAAAAGTCTAGAAATAATCAAAAAAAACTTATCAGAATTTGATCTGATTGACATCTATGATTGTTGGCTCTGTGAAGAAATAGGCTTCGAAAATGAAAAAATCAGGAAATTAAATCTTAAAGAGTCATTGCCCTCAGATATATCAAATTTGAATATTGCTATTCTTTCAAAAAAAAAGGAAAATTATTCGAACAACAATCTTCCTCTATTTGGAATCAATGACAATGTTTTTAAGACTTTTGATGATAGACCAAATTTATTAACCAAGAGGGAAGTTCGCATTCAAATATTAGCTGCTTTAGAGCTCCCAAGGAGCGGTGTCATTTGGGATATAGGAGCAGGTTGTGGGTCAATTGGTTTAGAGGCACTAAAGTTAAGGCCTAATTTGGATTTGTTTTGTTTCGATAAAAGGTTTGGCTCAAAAGAATTAATAATAGAAAACTCAAAAAGGCTTGACGTCAAACCAAAATTTATTTTTGAGGAAGACATAAACTATACCTTGAATACGAGAAATTTAAGTTCTTTTGAAAACCCTAATAGATTAATAATTGGAGGATGTGATAAAAAAACTAAACTCCAGATTATTAATAAACTTGCGCAAGATATGGATATTGGAGACATTATCGTTATCCCAATAATTAATATTCAAACTATTAAAGAATTGCAAGAGAAATTAGAAGATAAAAATTTCAAAACAAATTTAAATTTAATTCAGACCTATAAAAGCTTAAGTATTACTGAGGGAATTAGACTAGAACCAAATAATCCTGTTTTTCTATTAAAAGGGAAAAAATAAATTCAAATAATTGTTATTTATCAGGTTTAGCAACATGGGGTAAACCCCAACCAAGTTTATTTCTTAAAACTTGGAAAAATTCGTGATCTTCAAGTCTAATAAATTTTACTGAGTGTTTACTTTTTCTTATTAAAACCCTATCTTCAGGCCAAACATAACAACCAGCATTTCCATCAACAACCATTACTAATCTTTCAGGAGTTGCAGGAAAAACAGTTACTGGCTCTGAATCATTAAAAACCAATGCCCTAGATGCCAATGAATGTGGAGCAATTGGAGTTAATTGCACGACTGGACAATCAGGTGTGATAACTGGTCCTCCAGCACTTAGAGAATAGGCGGTAGAACCAGTTGGTGTAGATAAAATTACTCCATCAGCTGAAATATCCACAGGAGCATGTCGGCCTATAGAAATTTCAAAGTGACACATACTTGTTAGAGGTTCTCTATGAAGAGCCATCTCATTAAGGCAAAGAGACTCCCATCTCCTCTGATCATTCCTCATTACGCTAATGATGAAGCAAGTTCTTTCTTCAATATCCCAATTTCCAGCAATTATTTTATCTATTGCCTCATCTAGGTTAGATAAGTAAGCTTCCGCAAGAAATCCTAAATGACCAGTATTTATTGTAAGAATTGGAATTTTAGCAGGTGCCGTTTGCCTTGCAGCAGAAAGTACAGTCCCATCTCCGCCAAGAACAATTGCAAATTCCATTGATGAATCAAACCCCTCAGGGACACAATTCGTATATCCCAAAGGACGTACATGTTGATCAGGATTTGCGAAACCAACCATTCCTCCAGAGCTACTAACTCTTACAACTTCAAAATTAGATTTTTCCAATTTTTTTTGAACAGAAGTTGCAGTTTGAACAGCTAGTTCCTTTCCATCATTAACGATTAGTCCTGCTTTACGTACCAATCAAAAAATTAAAACTAGGACTATCTTAAACTAATTTGTTGGACAATCCTAATTTAAAAATTAAATACTATTAGAACTGTTCTAAGAATCTAATATCATTTGTATAAAATTTTCTGATGTCGTCGATTTGATGTCTCACCATACAAAATCTCTCAACTCCTAATCCTGCTGCAAAACCAGTCCATTTCTCAGAATCAATTCCTAATTTTTCTAAGACCTTTGGATCAACCATTCCGCAACCCATTACTTCTAACCATTTACCTTTCCACTGGACGTCTACTTCTGCTGAAGGTTCAGTAAATGGGAAATAACTAGCTCTAAATCTTACAGGAATATCTCCAAAAAAGGCCTTTAAAAATGTAAGAACTGTTCCTCTTAAATGACTAAAATTAATATCTTGATCAATACATAAAACCTCAACCTGATTAAATACAGGGGAATGAGTAGCATCTACTGCATCTCTCCTATATACTCTCCCGGGAGCAATAATTCTTACTGGAGGAGGATTCTTCTCTAAGTACCTTATCTGAACAGGAGAAGTATGGGTCCTTAAAAGTCGATTTTCATCTAAGTAAAAAGTATCCTGCATATCTCTTGCAGGATGATTTTTGGGTATGTTGAGAGACTCAAAATTATAGAAATCAGTTTCTATTTCAGGGCCACTTTCAACCGAGTATCCTAAACCACAAAATATATCTATTATTTCGTCTTGAGTTGAAATCAAAGGATGTTTATTCCCAGGGGGTGTTCCAATTGAAGGGATAGTGACATCAATTTTTTCTTTTTTAATCTTTTTATCTAAGGCTTCGCTGTTTAGTTTATTTTTTCTTTCAGTTATTAGTTCTTGCAAATTTATCTTTATTAAATTTGCCTTCTGGCCAATAATTGGTCTATCTGTAGCAGATAATTGACCCATTGTTTTCAAAATAATTGATAAATCACCTTTTTTCCCTAGCAAGGAAACTCTCAGTTGGTCCAGTTCTTCATGAGTATTAGAATTATATATATTATTTTTTGCTGTTAGAGAAAGATTATTTAGTTTTTCCTCAATTTGACTTAATGGTTTAATTTGACTCACTGATATAGTAAAAATAAGTATTGCTTTATCTTACTTAAATATCGTCCATAAATAAAATGTCTTGATTAATGAAACCGTTAAATATCTTAATAAGCAATGATGATGGTGTTTTCGCGGCAGGGATAAGAGCTTTAGCAAAATCAGCCCAAAAAAGAGGACATAAGGTAAAAGTAGTATGTCCTGACCAAGAAAGATCAGCTACTGGTCATGGTCTTACTTTGCAATCCCCATTAAGAGTGGAAAAAGCTGACGAATTATTTGGAGAGGGTATAGAAGCTTGGGGATGTTCCGGCACACCTGCTGATTGTGTCAAATTAGCACTATCTGAACTCTTGGATCATAAACCTGATCTGGTACTATCCGGAATAAATCACGGACCCAATTTAGGGACAGATATTTTTTGTTCAGGCACAGTGGCTGCAGCTATGGAAGGCACTTTAGAAAATGTTCCTTCCATGGCAATAAGTGTTGCTAGTTTTAAATGGAAAAATTTTGAATTTGCTGGAGAAATTGCAATGAATATTGCCGAACAAGCAATTAACGATAGTTGGCCAGCTTCACTTTTATTAAATTTGAACATACCCCCTTGCGAAAAAAACAAGATAAAAGAATTATCCTGGACAAGATTATCGATAAGAAAATATAAAAATCAATTTTCCAAAAGGGAAGACCCGAGGGGTGATGATTATTATTGGTTAGCAGGAGAAGTTGTTTTAGATCTTAAATCAAAAGGTTACGGTCCTAAGAATTGGCCTAGCGATGTATCTCAAATACAAGAAAATAAAATATCTCTTACGCCTGTAGAACCAGATTTATTTTGGAGAGGTAATTTAGATGACTTACCTAAAATTAATAATTCATTTGTAAATCCTTCTTAAAAGCCATAAAGAAAAGCAAAGTCCAAAAAAATGAGCAGCGATAACTTGCGTGTTACTGAGAACTGATAATATTTCAAGACCAGTAATTGGGATATCAGATGTCGCTGTTATCAATTGTCCAGTTGTTTGAGAGGATGCTTGTATGAATAAGGCTCCCATAAGAGCTTGATATCCAATTAATCCAAACAAAATTCCAAATAAATCAACTATTAGTCCTCGTTTTATCAATTTACCGGTTTGCCCTCTTGAGGGTCTTGCGTTGCTTGCAATAGCTCTTCCTGTTCTAACTATTAACCAACCTTGCCAAAGACTAAAAAGTAGTAAAATCAGAGATATTGTTGTAAGTGATAGACCTGGCGCCAAGCCAAGCTGTCCTTCGCTGTTATTTACAACATTTGAAAAAAGCAAAACAGCTGAAACAACAACACCTAAAATGGATTGAACCCAAAAGCGTATCCATCCAATGCGTCGCATTCCAAATGAAAGGGACTGAAAATCCATTTTGTCAGACATTCATTTGATTGAATAAACTGTAAGTAATCCAAATTTGCCACTAAAATCATAAAATTGCACGTAATCTTTTGATCTCTTTAATATCACCATCTGAAGTTAAGAATCCCACCTCAATAGCTATTGGAAGTTTTGATGGCCTTCATGCTGGCCACAGACAATTAATAAAAAGTGTAGTTGAAGAAAATCAATATACACCAACAATTGCAAGCTTCTGGCCTCATCCCCGAGAAGTTCTTTACAAAGAGATGCGTCTTAGACTTGATCTCCCTTATGAAAAACTATCTATTCTTGAAGATCTGGGGATTGAACAATTAGTTCTGATTCCTTTTGATATGGAACTATCCAAATTAAGTGCCGAAAGGTTCGTAAGAGATATTTTGATAAATCAATTACAAGCAAAAAACATTTCTGTAGGTGCTAATTTTAAATTTGGTTTCAGAAGAAGTGGAGATATAAATACAATAAAAAATATGATTAAGGATACTGATATTAAGCTAAAAATTATTCCAATTTTAGAAGACAAGGAAGGTAGAATCAGCAGCAGCAGAATAAGAGATCTATTAGAGAAAAGTGATCTGAAAAATGCTTTCAAAATTCTTAATAGGCCTTATAGTTTTAATGGAAAAGTTGTTAAAGGTAAGGGAATTGGAAAAAGTATAGGATGGCCTACCGCAAATCTTGAAATAGATGGCAGAAAATTTTTACCTGGGGAAGGGGTTTACGCATCTTGGACAACCATAGAAAATTCCAACAAAAAAATTGAATCTGTTATGAATCTTGGCTCTCAACCAACAATAAATCCTTTATTGCCTTCTGCAGTTGAAGTTCATTTAATAAATAAAGATATCGATCTATATGGTTTAAATCTATCTGTTGAACCAGTTGAAAAACTTAGATCTCAAATCAAGTTCAAAAATATAGATCAACTTTCTAATCAAATTAAGAAAGATAGAGATAATGCTTTGAAAATTCTTAAAAACTACAATAAATAAATTACAAATGCTGAATTCCAATCCTAAAGACGCTGAAGATTTAAGAATTTATCAAATTATTGACGCTAATCTAGATAGAGCTAGAGAAGGCTTAAGAGTACTAGAGGATTGGGCTAGATTTGGCCTAGGCAAAGAAACATATGTTGAAAAGATTAAAAATTTTAGACAAATTTTAGGAAAAAATCATTTAGAAGTTTACAAACAATCTAGAAATCATATTGAGGACAAATGTAAAGGATTAACTCATCAAGAGCAATTCAACAGAAAAACTTCTGAGCAAATTATAAGTTCTAATTCAGCCAGAGTTCAAGAAGCATTAAGAGTCATAGAAGAATTCTCAAGGATGCAGAATCATGAGCTTTCAAAAATCGCTTCTGAAATTAGATATGAAATATATACTATTGAAATTGAATTATTGAGTCATAGCAAGTTTAAGAAGTCGGAGGAAATATTAAAAGAAAATGACTTATATGTAATAACTGATCAAAAGGACAATTTATTAGAAATAATAGAAGAGATTTTAATTGCCGGAGTAAGAATTATTCAACATAGATTTAAAACGGGAACTGATCAAGATCATCTTCAAGAAGCAATTCAGATTAAAAATCTATGTAAAAGATATAATTCTTTGTTTATTGTTAACGATAGACTTGATATAGCTCTAGCATCTAACGCGGATGGAATTCATCTTGGGCAAGACGATTTAGACTTAAAAACTGCAAGAAAAATATTAGGATATTCAAAAATTGTTGGTATAAGTGCAAATAATGCAACTGATATTTCAAATGCTCTTAAGGAGGGTTGTGATTATATTGGAATAGGACCAGTATTTGAAACTACAACAAAAAAGAATAAAAAACCTTTAGGTATTGAAAATATCAAAACATTAACAAAGGATTTAAATATTCCTTGGTTTGCTATTGGTGGAATCAAGTCAAATAATATTTCATATTTAAAAAGAAATGGATTTAAAAAATTTGCCCTTGTTTCGCAATTAATGAATTCTGAAGATCCTAAAGAAGAAGCTATTATTATTCTAAAAGAGTTGTCTCATGAAAATTAAAGTAAATGGAGAAGAAAAAAGAATAGAACTTAATCAAGAAAATGTTCTACTATCTACAGCTCTTAACCATATGGGATATAAACCAAACACAATTGTAGTGGAGTTAAATAATTTAATTATAAATTCAATGAAATGGGAAAAAGTAAAGCTTAAAGATGGTGATAATTTAGAAATCGTTTCAATAGTTGGTGGTGGTTAAAAAAAATTCTTCATATATTAAAAATCTTCATAATTTTTTAAGTTTAAGCTTGAAACAATAACTAAAATTTTTCTTTTTTCGTTTTATATTTTTAATACCTAAATATTACAATGAAGGAATTTTTTGATAGTAACTCAAGGTCCCTTAAATGGGAGCAAAACGGTGAGTTAGCACATAAAGATCTCTCAGAGCTTATTGAAAGATTAAAAAATGTAGAAAGTGAACATACCTCATCTGAGCTGTCCAGATTAGGTACAAAATCAAACATAAAAGATTAAATTTGTTACTTAGATCTTGTTTTTATAAAAATTTGTACCAAATTAAAATTACTGAATATAAAAATAAATGCCGAAAAGATTTCCAGAGTGGGTAAATACAGAAGTCGTTATAAAAGCAATCAAAATGAGAGAGGAAGGAATGCTATCAAAACAACTTAATTTATGGATAGAAAACCTATTAGAAATAGAAAAAAAGTAATTATTTAGGAAATACTTTTAATAATTCTGAGAGCCGCCATTGCTGCTCCGTAACCATTATCTATATTCATAACTGCAATACCTGGAGAACAACTTGATAACATACTATTTAAAGCAGTGAGTCCATCCTTGCTAACTCCGTAGCCGACCGAGACAGGCACTGCAATTATGGGTTGTGCCAACAATCCTCCCACAACTGTTGCTAAAGCTCCTTCCATTCCAGCACAGACTATTAATACATTATATTTATTAATTTCTTCTAACTGACTCATTAATCGATGAAGTCCTGCCACTCCAACATCTATAAAAGATTGACAATTTACCCCATAAATTTCAAGCGCTAATTGTGCTTCACGTGTTACAGCCAAATCACTCGAGCCTCCTGAAATTATGGCAACTTTTTTATTTGTATTAATTTTACTAAGATTTTCTCCAATTATTAGGCAATTTGCTTCTTCATAGAATTTTGCTTCATCATACAAATCTAAAAGATAATTAGCCTTTTCACTATTAATCCTAGTAATGAAGACAACCTCTTTTTTTCTATATACACTTTCAGATAATCTCTTTAATTGGTCGATACTCTTATCTTGCCCCCATATAGCCTCAATAAGTCCAAGCCTCTCTCTTCTTTGAAAATCAAACTTGATATCAAAATTCATCTTTGCTGATCTAACTCTCCCTCATAAATTAATTCAAAAGGATTTTCTTCTAAATTTAAAGCAGCTTTAACATTATCTTCAAATTTTTGTTGGACTACATTTACTTTTGACATAGGTATGCTTTTCCATAATTTTTTGCTTTTCCAAGTTACCAATATTAAGGCTTCTTCTTTTTCTTTATCCCAAAATAATTGTCTTCCAGAAAAACCATCGTTAGAAGATAACCATGGCTCCCATATTTCTTTTTCTGTCTTTAACCATACTTCTTTATATTGAGCAGGAACTTTAAGTCTTAACTCTTCAATAATAATTTCATTTTGATAATTTTCCATGGGTAAGGCATTTAGAATTTGAGAACAACTTTGGGAAAGAAATACAAAAATACAAACTATTAAAAATATAAAGCTTTTTATTTTCTTTTTAATTCTAAATATTTTTTTCATTCTTTTTTCTCAAGCAATACTACTGAGTGACAACTTATACCTTCTTCTCTGCCCTCTGGACCCAATTTTTCATTTGTGGTCGCTTTAATTCCGATAAGACTTTCATCAATTTTTAAAGTATTAGAAATATTTCTTTTCATTAGTTCCAAGTAGGGTTTAATTTTTGGCCTTTCAGCAACCACAACACTATCAATATTATTAACTTCCCAACCTTCATTTCTTATTAATTGAATAACTTCTGACAATAGAAATAGACTATTAGCATCTTTCCATTTATCATCTGATGGTGGAAAATATTTTCCAATATCTCCAAGAGAGAGCGCTCCTAATAATGCATCCATAATTGAATGTGTTAAAACGTCAGCATCACTGTGGCCATCTAAACCTAAATTATCAGGATGCTTTAGTAAAACACCGGCAATAATAAGCTTTCTTCCTACTACTAATCTGTGAATATCATATCCGTTACCTATACGAAATTTTGGTGAAGTGTTAGTCATAGTGCTTATTAATTTAAAACATTAAAAATTGCTTAATAATCTTCAAAACTTAATTAATATCATTAATCAAAACTTTCAATTATTTCTTTGGTTGTATAAATTCCCACAAATGGAGCTGTGAGTTCTTTTAAAAAACCAGTGGATTTACCCAGGAAACTGTTTTTAACTGATATCAAATCATTTGACTCGAGAAATGGATTTCTTTTAGAACCTCTTTTTGCCCTAGCCGAATAGGATATATTTTTCTTAGTTATTGTCCCATCTTTATTATATCTAATCAATACAATCTTTCCCGAAAGTGGTTTTATTGGCCCAGTCAAATCAATTGCGTCAGATAGAGATGCTTCGAGAGGAAGTTTAACCACGCCAGGATTTTCTACTCTTCCAAAAAGATTTACTGAAATAAATCTTGGTGAAATACCAGATAAAATTGATTTTGGGACTTGACTTTGATCCCTTTTACTTAACTTAGGAATAAACACACTATCTCCATCAAATATGCGTATGTCGTTAGTCGGATCTGATTGATTAATGTAAGAATTAAAATCAATAATCGCCTTCTTTTTACCTCCACCTTTTCCAAGAGGTACATCTCTTATGATTTCAATTCGAGATAAATCAGTAAGGGAAGTTATTCCTCCAGCTTTCCTAATTACATCGGAAATAGTAGTTAGATTTTCACTTGATCTTTTGACAATTAAATTTTCAGATGATTGATTATTTAATTGAGAATTTTGAACAATTTTAAATTTCTCATCATTATTTTCCCTTAATAAATCAAGCCCAGAATTATTTTTTTTGTTTTTTATGAATGAAACTGAGTCATAAGCGGGAAATTTATAAAAACCAGGATTTCTTAATTCACCTTTTACTAAGACTCTAATACTCTTAAAAATTGCGATATTTACTTTTATTTCAGGATCAATAAGAAATTCAGCGTATCTTTTTTCTAATAAATTTTTCAACTCAGAAGTAGTCAATCCTCTTACAAAAGTTTCATCTAACCTTGGTAAAAATAATTCCCCCTCTTCATTAACAGGAAATATTCCACTTAATTCTTTAGCAGAAAAAAATTCTAAATAAATTGAATCGCCAGTATCAATTATGTAATCCTCTAATTCATTTTTTGAGTCTAAGTATTCAATTTCTATTTGATTATTTTTTGTATTAGAAGAATTAGAGTTTGCTTTTGAAACATCAAATATAAAAACTGACCATAAAAAATATATGAAAAACGCAAAAGCTGCTTTACTCTTTGAAGAGAAAACCTTTAAACCTATATTTTCAAAATTATTTAGTAGAAACAAAATTCATTTTTTTTTTATATTACTATTAATCCAGAAAAATAGAAAATTAGTCTTTCGAGATATTAAGTGAAAATTTGACTCATTTAATATCTTTTTTAATTATGTCTAATTAAATTTCCTATAAATCCCAGAGCCAATCATCTACATCATATTCATTGATTGTTAAGTCATAAAATTCTCTTCTAATTAGATCTTTTCTTCTTTGAAATGTTCTTTTTAACATCTGGTCTTCCCTCCAAATTTTAATTTCTTTGTGATTACCACTAGTTAGAACATCAGGAACTTTCATATTTCTAAAAACTGGAGGTCTTGTGTACTGTGGGTACTCTAATAATAGTGAGTTATGACTCTCATTAATCAAAGAATCTGGATCACCAAGAGTTCCAGGTAATAATCTAGTCAAACCGTTAATTATTGATATAGCTGGAATTTCACCCCCAGAAAGGACATAATCACCAATGGATATCTCTTCATCAGCCAAACATCTAATCCTTTCATCAAAGCCTTCATATTGACCGCAAATAATTATTATTTGATCCAAAGTGGACCATCTCGCAAGATCCTTTTGCTTTAAGACTTTACCCTGTGGGGTCATCAATAAAGTTTTACTTTTAGGTGATTTTTTAATTGATTCATATGCCTTATAAATAGGTTCAGGTTTTAGTACCATCCCTGCTCCTCCTCCATAAGGCTTATCGTCTACTTGTCTGTAAAAACCTTCTCCATATTCTCTTAGATCATGTAAATTTACATCGATCAAATTCTTTTCTAGAGCTCTTGTTATGACCCCTAAATTATTTATTAATTTAAAAGCTTTGGGGAACAATGTAATTACATCAAAATTAAAACCACTCATTTAGAAATCTTCCTCATAACCGAACTCAATTAATCTTGATTCTTTTTTTCTCCAATTAGGAACAACTTTCACAAATAACTCTAGGTGAACTGGACCCTCAATTAATTTTGACATATTTGATCTTGCTGACTGACCAATATTTTTTAACATTGAACCCTTCTTTCCAATAAGAATGCCTTTTTGTGTTGATCTTTCAACGATAATAGTAGCCAAAATAGCAGTGAAATTTTTGCCATTTTTTCTTTTCATTTCCTCTATCTTTTCTATTTTTACTGCAACACTATGAGGGACCTCTTCTCTTGTGTTTATTAATACCTGTTCTCTTACCAAATCAGATAATAAATTATTTAATGGTTGGTCGCATATCATTTCTTCATCATAAAGTTTTGGTCCCTCTGGAAGAAAAGTAAGTACCATATCGACTAATGCAGAACACCCTTCTCCTTGAGAGGCACTTACAATTTGAAAATCTCTATTAATTCCAAAAAAACTTCTGTATTGATCTATTCGTAGATTTCTAAATTCTTTACTTACCAAATCCCACTTATTTAATACAACAATAAACTCAGTTTTATTTGCGATCAAAAAGTTCAATATATATTCATCACCTCTACCAGGTGCTTCACTTGAATCAATTACAAAAATTACCATATCAACTCCATTAATTGCAGATTTTGCATTTTTTACTAATATCTCTCCAAGTCGATGATGAGGTTTATGAACACCTGGCGTATCAACAAAAATTATTTGCCCATTTTCTGTAGTAAGTATTCCTTTTAATTTATTTCTGGTAGTTTGCGCTATTGGAGAAGTAATTGTTATTTTTTCTCCAATCAATTTATTTATTAAAGTAGATTTACCGACATTTGGCCTTCCTAGTAAAGTTACAAACCCAGATCTATAATTGGCCAAAGACTTTTAATGCATCAATAATAAAATTCTGATCAAAAATGGAAAAAAAAACCATAAATTTAAAAGAAGCTTCGTTTACTCAGGCAATAAACATATCCGCACAATGGTGCAAAGAGTGGGGTGAAGATTTACTCAGCGAGGAGGTTTTAGCAGATAGAATCGCAGAGCTAACTAAAACAAGAAATGGACTCAGAGGATTTTTTGCATACGCTTTATCAGATAAAGATTGTTTGTTGTTAGATAAACTTCCTTTTTCACTAATTTACAAACTTAACGAAGGTGGTGATGCTATAACAGACATAGTAGTAAAAAATTTAATAATGAGTTCCGCTCAAATTATTATTCATCGAAGAGATAAAAATCGTGAATATGAGATAACCTCGGAAAACATTTCAGATAGATGTAAGGCTATTCTAAGACTGCTAGAAACTAAGTCAGTTACAAAGTCTGTCAATCAAGTCCTTAGAGACTTAGATAATATGGGTAATAGTTTTGATAATTCAGTAAAATATGATTTAGATCAAAAGGAATTTATAAAAAAACAAATTCTTGATATCGCACAATAAAAAAGCGTCGATATTGTACAACGCTTTAGAAATAAAATTTAAATAAAATTGTTTTAGTCTCTTCTCCCACCGCCTTGGAGTGCAATCATTAATCTCAATATAAAAACAAAAAGATTTATATAAGTTAGATACATACCTAAAGCCCCTGCGAGGTATTGATCATCATTATATCTTCTTGGCATTGTATAGAAATCAACGAAAGACATTGCAACAAATAAGACAGTTCCAAATCCTGCAATTATCAATTCGAGTCCTGAACCTCCAAAAACTCCTGGAGCAAAGAATCCTCCAATTAATTGGACAAACATTGCTATAAGCAATCCTATCAACCCAAGACCAACTACCCCACTTAGTGCTTGACCAACACTATCACTCATTCTTTGGCCAGTGTAAGAGGCAATAACGAAAGTTATACCAGTAGCTAATGCAGCTGTTCCAACCGAACCAATACCAATTGTTCCTATTGCTAAAGCTACTATTCCACTTAAGGTGAATCCAGTTAACAAACTAAATCCTGTCAACAAAGGCAAGGCCTTAGTATTATTTGCATTATTTGCGGCGCTTGTGGCTACAAAAAACAAAATCAATTCTGCAATTAACGCAACTATTGAAAGAGGCTGGAAAAGACTAGGATTTGTTGCTATGAGTGAGACACCTGCTAAAACACCTAAAGAAGTTAGAACCATACCTCCACCTACATAAGGTAAAGCTTTTTGAACAACATTAGGTCCAACAATTGAACTAGTTTGTGCTTCACGAATAGCTTGATTGAAATTACTACTTGCTGGCATTTTTTTATTAAACTTTGCTTTATTCTACTTGATTTTTCAAATTTCAGGGTACGGATCTCCAGAGTTATAAATTTATTGATAAGCCTCAATAATTTTCTGAACCAAAGGATGACGAACTACATCTTCAACATTTAAATAACAAAATTTTATACCTTGAGTTTCAGAGAAAATTCTTGATGCTTCGATAAGGCCACTTTCCTGATCTTTTTTTAAATCAATTTGTGTAATATCTCCGTTTACAACCATTTTTGATCTCTCACCTAATCTGGTCAAAAACATTCTCATTTGAGAGCAAGTAGTATTTTGTGCTTCATCCAAGATAATCAAAGAATTATCTAAAGTTCTTCCTCTCATAAATGCCAAAGGAGCAACCTCAATAATTCCCTTATCAACTAACGAATTTGTTCTATCAAACCCGAAAATACTATGTAAAGAATCAAATAAGGGTCTTAAATACGGATCTACTTTTTGTTGCAAATCACCAGGCAAAAATCCTAAACTTTCACCAGCTTCTACAGCTGGTCTGGTTAAAACAATTTTTTCAATTTTTTTCTCGTTCAATAGCCTTGCCGCGCAAACAGTTGCTAAAAATGTCTTACCAGTTCCAGCCGGGCCAATTGCGAACGTAAGATCAAAGTTTTCAATTGATTCAACATATTCTTTTTGCTTTACAGTTCTTGGTCTTAAATATCTTCCTTCTTTGGAACGAGCAAGAATTTTTTTTCCAAGTTCAGCATGTGAAGATGATTCGCCCAAATTTAAAGAACTTAAAGCCGCTTTAAGATCTACCTCGGGGACTTCTAACCCTTGTTCCCAAATTGGTCTTGTTAGTTCTACTAATGCTGAGGCTCTCTCAATTTTTGATATAACACCGTTCATCTCAAGTTGTAAGCCTCTTATAGTTAAAGAAACTCCTGTAAGAGACTCAAATTTTTTTAAGAAAGAATTACCAGGTCCAGATAATGCTGTAGCGGCATCAGAGCTTGGCAAATCTATTTTGAAGTGACCAGTTTTGGAAACTTCCTTCATCTAGTTATTAAATAAGAATAAAAATTTATCAAATCACTAGATTTCAGCTTCATTACTCTCGCTTTCAGCTTTACTACTATCATTTTTTTCATCTTTAGTTTTAGCTTTAGCTAATTTTTCCTTCTCCAACTTTGCCTTACCAATTGCGATAGAGGGTCTTTCTGTTTTTTCTAATAACCCTCCCTTTTCTAATAAAGTTCTCACAACATCAGTTGGCTGAGCACCCTGAGTAAGTCTTGTTCTTAAAGCTTCTGTGTCAAGCCTGGTTTCCTTAGTTCTTGGATTATAAAAACCTAGTTCTTGTAGAGGTCTACCATCTCTTCTGGAAGTACTATTGCATGCAACAATTCTGAAACTTGCCTCTTTTTTCTTTCCAAAGCGCTTAAGGCGCAATTTAATCATCTTAAATTAATGCGTTTTTAATAATAATATCATTTAAAGGTAAGAATATAGAAACTATAAATCGGCAAAACCTTTTTTCTTTTTATTATTTTTTTGTTTTTTCATTGGCCTATTACCACTCATCCCTCCCATTCCTGGCATTCCGCCCATTCCTGGCATTCCGCCCATTCCTGGCATTCCGCCCATTCCTGGCATTCCGCCCATTCCTGGCATTCCGCCGTTCGACATTTGTTTCATAAAGCCTCTCATTCTTTGAAAATCAGCTAATACTTTATCTACATCTTTTGCTTCATAACCGCTACCCTGAGCGATTCTTTGTCTTCTTGAAGGCTGAGCAGCAAGAACCTCAGGTTTTTGTTTTTCCTCAAGAGTCATTGATGAGATCATAGATTCTATTTTCTTAAGTTGATCTTCACCATCTTTTATCATCCCATCATCGATTTTATTCATTCCAGGAATCAATTTAATCAATCCACCAAGTGATCCCATCCTTTTAATTAATCTCATTTGCTTAACAAAATCATTAAAATCAAAAGTTGCTTCTTGAAGTTTCTTTTGCATCGCTTCTGCATCAGCAAGTTCAACTTCTTTTTGGGCTTTTTCAACAAGTGTCAATACATCGCCCATGCCTAAAATTCTGCTAGCCATTCTCTCTGGATGAAATGGTTGCAGTGCCTCTATTTTTTCACCTACACCTATAAATTTAATTGGCTTACCACTTATTTTTCTTATTGATAAAGCGGCTCCGCCTCTTGAGTCACCATCCAACTTAGTTAATATCGCACCTGTGATTCCTACTTTTTCATGAAATGACTTTGTTAAGTCTGCAGCTTCTTGCCCAATCATTGAATCAACAACAAGCAAAACCTCATCAGGATTAGAAACTTCTTTTATTCGAACCATTTCACTCATCATAGAATCATCAATTTGCAGTCTTCCTGCGGTATCAATAATTATGGAATTAAAATCATTTTCAATAGCAAAATTCAATGCGTCCTTTGCTATCTCTTCTGGTTTGCTATTTTTTTCTTTAGCTGAAAAAACTTCCAAGTCATATTGACTTCCCAATGTTTTAAGCTGCTCTACAGCTGCTGGTCGATAAATATCTGCAGCTACCAGAAGAACTTTTTTATCTTTTTCTTTTAAATAAAGTCCTAATTTTCCTGTTGCAGTTGTTTTACCCGCACCTTGAAGTCCCGCCATTAAAATGACATTTGGCTTATCTTGATTCTCAATTAACGGAGAATTTTCATTCCCCATAATGTTAATCAATTCTTTATTTACAACCTCTATAAATTTTTGACCTGGGTTTACACCCCTAACTACTTCTTCTCCAACAGCTTTATCTTTAACATCTGATATAAACTCTTTTACAACAGACAAACTAACATCTGCATCAAGGAGTGCTCTTTTAACCTCTCTCAAGGCATCGTTAATATTATTTTCACTAATTTTTGCTTCGCCTCTTAAACCCTTTACTGCGTCTTCAAAGCGTGACGAGAGTTCATCAAACATTATTTAAAAGTAATTTTAATTATTATAGATGATCTTGAAGTTTGCAATTACAAGCCACTCACGAAATCAACTAATTTCCATGATTTATTTGAAAAACCCAAAATATATTTAACTTTAAGGGGATTTAATGATGTTTCATTAACAAATTCTCCAGAATTCTTTACTATTCTCTCTAGATAATTCAATTCTACTAAAACAACTATCCGAGATGAAGTTTGTGATTCCAAATCAATCTTACTTATTTGGGAATTGATTTCCTTATAAATTCCCTTCTTTATATCGTTCTTTCTTTCTTGGATTGTTCGATCAATCAAACCTTTACTAACAATCTTAGAAAGATTAATTTCACTCTTTCCCGCCAAGTAATTACTTTTACTTAGAAGCCATCCATTAATTAAATTACTAATATCTTCCAAAGAAGGTGAAGGGGAATTAAGTTCTTTGAATTCATAGGAAATAATTGAAGAAGATTTCTCAGGAATAGAATTCAATTTGCTTGAAGGATTTTTTTTTATTTCTTGAATAATATCTTTCTCAGTAATCTTTTGATTTTTATCTATGGCAATTAATGTTTTTTCAGTAATAGCTTCATCCTGAATTGATTTTTTTAAATTATTTCTTAATAATCCAATACCAATACCAAATGCAAATAAAATCAAAAACGCATAAATATAAATTAAATAAGGTGACCGATTAATAATCTCTTTATCCTTCAAGAATTCTCCAAGACTAAACTTTAATTCGGCAATTTTTTCAATTAAAAAATTATAAAACTCTATTGGTTTTTTCTTAAAGTAATCCTCATTGAACTCGTTTTCTTTGATCTCAACCTTTTCATAATCTTGTTTTATACCACCAGGCCAGGGTAATCTCCTTTCATCAATATTACCTAATAAATTATCAAAGTCTTCATTCGTTTTTGTGGAGGATTCCTTCTCAATCTGTTGGTTCTGAAGATTTGACTTAATTGAAATTTTATTTGATTTCTTTTCTAATTTTTCAATAAATTCTTGAATTTCCCTATCTTCAAACCAAGAATCTAAATCCACCTCTTTTAAGTCAATATCTCTATACCCAACTAAAACATCATTCTCTAACCAATTTTTACAGAAAATACATATCGCTTCTAACTTATTTCCAGGGTAACTATTAAGCCAATCCCGTAAATTTTCATCAGAACTACTTGAAAACCTTGCAGAGGCCTGGTCAATATCAGCTAAAAGCAAATCTAAACAACCAACTAAAGGCATTGAATCAAGACCGGATAAATTTAGTTTCTTTAGAATTCTCCTTGCTTCAAATAATTTTTCTGGCTTTCTTCTCGAGAAACCAATAGCTGTTAAAGATAGAAAAGCTAAAAATCCTGCTTCTAAAGATCCTCTTTTTTGTAATTCAAGAAACAAATCAATCTGTTCTTGGACTGTCAAAAATGGCTTAATTTGTTGAAAAAAAGCTTCAAACTCTTGCTGATTTAAATAATCTTTATATTCAGATTTATTATTGCCTTCTAAACCACCTCTTTTGATTATTAAATTTTCCAACATACTTAAGCCTTTTTTGTGAGACTCTTGATCATTTAGATCCCTGCTAAGTAGATCTAGGATTCTGTAAGGAAGCAAAGTAACTAAGTCTTCTTCAAGTTCTTTTCTTATATCTCTAAGCTTTCCCATTCTTTGTAAAATTTGTATACCTTCATGTAAAAAGTCTGCCGCGTTTGAATAGGATCTAAGCTGTTGTTCTTGAATTGCAGAATCTCTTGCTGTTAAAGCAGCCAATAATGTTAAATCAGCTTCTCTACTACTTCCCAAAGCTGGAGTTTGTGGTGGCTGCAATGCTTTTCTCGTAATTTTAAAAGCTTCTTTTGGTGAACCCGATTCCCAAAGAAGTATTAATCCTGCGACTTCTCTATTTGAGGAAAAATCCAATCCAGAATTCCCATTTAATAACAAATTTTCGTATTCTCTTCTGCTTTCTGGATCTGTAAGTAGATCGGCAGTGAAGCGAAGCAACTCAGATCTTTGGGTTAAAACTTCATAAGTAAAACCTTCATTGGGTGTTTTATCTAACCGCAATTGAAACGCCCTTAATATTTCCTCAGAAGTTGCAGAGGGGCTTACGCCAATTAAACGAAAATGGTCTAAAGGAAGTTCCAAACAAATATCCTATTGAAAATTCTTAGATAAATTTTATCAAGTTAATTTTTTTTTTCACAAGGTCTTACAGAGTTATTAAAAAAAATCATGAAAATTGCCATTCACAGCTTAGAATGTTAACAAATCAAAACTTCGTTAAGGTATTTTCTTGGAAACACACGTAGAGAGAATCTCAAATCTTCAAGAGATAAAAAAAGCCGAATTAGATCGAGAAACAGGATTATTTCTTTATGAAGACATGACGCTTGGTCGTAGGTTTGAAGATAAGTGTGCAGAAATGTATTACAGGGGGAAAATGTTTGGTTTCGTTCATCTATATAACGGTCAAGAGGCTATAAGCACGGGAGTAATTGGCGCCATGAAAAAGAAACATGATTGGTTTTGTAGTACTTATCGAGATCATGTTCATGCACTAAGTGCGGGGGTCCCCTCATTTGAGGTAATGAGTGAACTTTTTGGCAAAGCTACTGGTTGTAGCAAAGGCCGAGGTGGATCTATGCACTTATTTTCAAGAGAGCATCACTTACTCGGAGGATATGCATTTATTGGAGAAGGAATTCCAGTTGCCTTAGGGGCAGCCTTTTCAAGTAGATACAAAAAGGAAGTTGCTGGTAATAATAATAGTGATGCAGTCACTGCAGCATTCTTTGGGGATGGAACTTGCAATAATGGGCAGTTTTTTGAATGTTTAAATATGGCCCAATTATGGAAATTACCCATAATTTTTGTTGTTGAAAATAATAAATGGGCTATTGGTATGGCTCACGATAGAGCTACTAGTAATCCTGAAATCTGGAGAAAAGCGTCTGCTTTTGGTATGCACGGCGAAGAGGTTGATGGAATGGATGTATTAGCAGTTAGAGGGGCAGCACAAAGAGCAATTGAGCGCGCTAGAGCAGGAGAAGGCCCCACACTTTTAGAATGTTTAACTTATAGATACAGAGGACATTCTCTTGCAGATCCAGATGAATTAAGGTCTGAAAAAGAGAAGGAGTTTTGGGGAAAAAGAGATCCTATTAAGAAATTAGCCAAAGAAATTATTGACGGTAAATTCGCAACGGAAGAAGAACTAAAAATTATTGACAAGAAAATTGATGCAGAGATAACTGAGTCAGTTAAAAATGCTATTGAAGCTCCCGAACCCCCTTCAGAAGAATTAACCAAATATATTTGGGCAGAAGATTAGATTAAATACTGCTAGGTAATTTTCTCGTTAAATTCCTTAATTTTCTTAGTGCCTTAAGTTCAACTTGTCTTACTCTTTCTCTAGAAACTTCTAATAATCTTCCAATTTCAGCAAGTGTGTGCCTCTCATTTGCATCAAGTCCAAATCTTAATTTGAGGACATGTTGTTCTTGCTCGCTTAAATGACTTAACCACTTACCAAGTTGCTCTTGATGCATTTTTTGTTCAACTTGATCTAAAGGTTCTTCATTATTACTATCAGCAATTAAATCACCTAAAAAGCTTCTGCCGTCATCGCCATTTACTGGAGCATCTAAACTACTTGTCGATAAGGCTTGTCTCAAAACTGAATCCAATTCTTCTACATCAATTTCCATCGCCTCTGCAATTTCAATCCTGCTGGGCATAGCACCAAGTTTATGAGCCAAATCTCTACTAACTTTTCTAATAGAAGCTAACCTCTCACTTAAGTGAACAGGCAAACGGATTGTTCTTGATTGACATGCAATTGCTCTTGTCATACTCTGTCTAATCCACCAAAAAGCGTAAGTAGAAAACTTATATCCCCTTGTCGGATCAAATTTTTCAACAGCTCTCTCCAACCCAAGAGAACCTTCTTGGACTAAATCAAGAAGTTCCAGTCCTTTACCTTGATATTTTTTTGCAACGCTGACAACTAATCTTAAATTAGCTTTCATCATTCTTTCTTTAGCTCTTCGACCAATTTTTATTGTTCTTTTTTGGTGAGTTGTAAATTCATTAGTCTTTTCATTTATTTGTCCATCTTGTGTAAGAATCATCATCTTTTGGACTTGGTTACCCAATTCAATCTCTTCGGCAGGTGTTAATAAAGGAACTCTACCGATATTCTGCAAATACCAGCTAATTGGATCACTACTTCTCCTTTTAGGAGGTTCTGCTTGTGTTTGTAATGATGAAACCATAGTTTGACCTAATTTAGGTAATAAAACTCTCCTACACTTTTAAAGAAATAGCCAAATATTTAATACGCGCTTCAGATTTCAAGTTATATTTGTACATTTATGTGTTTAAAACTATAAATAACTCTCTTAAATTGTTTCTTTCAAGATATTTGTCTCATTTTTATATTTCTCATTAACTTTGACAATTCGTCACCAATAGCAGAAGCATTTGACCCTTTTTTGCACTTTGATGCAGCAAATGAATGCAAGAGTACGTATTTAGCAAAAAAATCTGTAGTTATGTTTCTACAAAAGGTTAAATCAATCGCAGAACTGCCAGCTATAAATCCAGATAAAAGATCGCCCAATCCAGCTCTAGCTGTCTGTGAATCGGTTCCGAAAAGTTGCCAAACTTTTTTACTATCAGCAACTATGCTGTTAGCCCCCTTAAATAAAATACTAATGTTAAATTCTTTTGCTGCATTAAGAGCTAGCCCTAAATTGGTAGCAGAATTGATATTAGGGAATAACCTTCGAAATTCTTTGCTATGTGGTGTAATCCATGTCTTAAACTTTCTCTCTAAAAAGAAATTTGACCCCAACTTAGATTCCGAAATTCTATTAAGTGCATCTGCATCCAAGATCAATAATCCTTCAAAAGCAATAAGATAGTCTTCTGATTTTTGCCAATCATCATTATCAATTCCTATTCCTGGACCGACAGCTAATGAATCAAACGCACTTAAATCAATATTCTTTAATGCTTTAAATAAAGATGCATTCCCATTTTGGTTAGATTGCATAGTTTCTTTTAAAACTATTTCTGGAGCAACTTGCCAAATAGATTCAGCGACTATCCCAGGAAGGACCGCAGAGATAAAGCCTGCGCCACTTGATATGGCTCCTTTTAATGCCAAGTATGCAGCACCAGGATATTTTTCACTTCCGGCTATTAGTAATGTTCTACCCCTTTGATATTTGTTAGAATTTTTTGGTAAAGAAGGTAAATTAATATTTTTTATATCTTTGTAAGTTACCTTAAAAATCTTTTTATCAATTTTGGACAGCTTACTAGTAGGCATCCCAATATCTATATGGTGCAATTCTCCGATAAAAGGTAAAGCAGAATCTTGGGTCAATCCAATCTTATAAAGACCAATAGCCAAGGTATAGTCTGCTTTTACTGCGTCTTCTGAAAAAGGCTCTCCTTTATCAGGACATAATCCTGTTGGGATATCAATACTTATTACCTTTCCAGATTTTTTATGAAATTTTTGATTAAACAGTTTAATTAATTTATCATCAACTTTTCTTATTTGATTATTACCAAAAACTGCATCAATCCAAAGATCTTTCCCATTCGCATCGGGAGGCTCTACTAATTTTGTGACACCAATAGATGTAAGATAATTAAGGTGATCATTTGTTAGTGTTTTTTTTATCGGGAATGGACACCATACCTGAACATTAAAACCTTTCAAAAAAAGCTCTCTAGCTATTACTGCACCATCCCCGCCATTATTCCCAGGACCTATAAAAACAGTTATTCCTTTCTTGAGAAGAGGTTTCTTTTTTAAGAGCCATCTACTAATTTGGATACCAGCTTTTTCCATCAATGCTTCTTGTGGCATTCCATCAGAAAACATTTCTTTCTCTACTATCAACATTTGCTTTGAATCAACAATTAAATGTTTAGAATCAATTGTTGGCCATACAATTTCGTTCATAATTAGTACAAAGCAATTGAAGAACCGTTCAAAAATTTAAACTTCCATGTTAAAGACACAAAAGGATAAAAAATTAGAGAACTTTTTTTCTTCTAATAATAAAACTAAAAAGAAGAAAAATATTATTGTAGGTCTTTCTGGTGGCGTAGATAGTTCCCTTTCAGCTGCTCTTCTTGTAGAAAGAGGCTGGAATGTTGAGGGACTAACTCTTTGGCTAATGAAAGGACAAGGCTCCTGTTGTTCTGAAGGATTAGTAGATGCTGCTGGTCTTTGTGAAGATTTGGGAATTAATCATAAAATAATCGATTCAAGAGAAATTTTCGAAAGAGAGGTAATTAAAAAAACTACTGAAAGCTATGAGAAAGGATTCACTCCACTGCCATGTTCGATGTGCAACAAGAATGTGAAGTTTGAAGAGATGCTTAATTACGCAATAAACCAAAAAGACTTTACTCATATTGCGACCGGACATTACGCAAGGATAAAAAAATCATCTTATGCTGAAACACTTGATTGCAAGAGCTTTGTATTTAAGGACTTCCTTCTTCTCAGAGGTGCTGACAAAAACAAAGACCAAAGTTATTTTCTTTATTCTCTTTCACAAGAAGTACTAAGCAGATTAAAATTTCCTCTTGGTGAAATGAAAAAAGAAGAGACAAGAAAGGAAGCCCTGAGATTAGGCCTTAGAACTGCTCAAAGACCAGAAAGTCAAGATTTATGTTTAGTTGAGCATTATGGATCAATGCAGAGATTTATCGACAAACACATTGAACCCAAAGAAGGAGAAATTGTGCATGTAAATGGGAAAGTTCTAGGAACGCACAAAGGTATTCAGCACTTTACAGTAGGTCAAAGAAAAGGTTTAGGTATTGCTTGGCCTGAACCATTATATGTAAAAAGTTTAGACAGGGTAAAAAACACAGTTTATGTAGCAGATAAAAGTGATTTATTTAATAAAGAAGCAATAATTATCAAGGTTAACTGGGTTTCAATCGAAGAACCTGAGCAAGAGATAGAAGTAGAAGCACAAATCAGATATAGAAGTCATCCAGTAAAAGGAACTTTAATACCTTTGAAAAATTTAGATAATCCAACTACAACATTTAAATTAATTTTTGAAGAAAGTCAAAGTTCGGTAACGCCCGGACAAGCTGCAGTTTTTTATAAAGGGGAAATTTTATTAGGTGGCGGATTAATTAATTAATTAATTTTCCAAAAGAAATTTAATCCCATAAAAAAGATAAACAATAACAAAATAGGTTTATCTCCAAATTTTGTATAGAAGGTCTTTTCGGATGAAAAATTAGGAAAAACTACTTTATTTTGCTCCACATTTAAATCTAGAAGTTGAATTATTTTTCCATCATCTTGAACTAAGCCCGAAGGGCCGGTATTTGATACTAGTAAATTATTTTTCTTATTTTCAATACTTCTCAATCTAGCCAAAGATAGGAATTGATTATAAAGCTTAGTTGGATATGGATCTAAATTTGCTGCAGTTATTATTAGTTTTGCGCCGCTATTAATAGCCTTTCTTATTTCTAGTCCATCACTAATTTCGTAACATATAGCTACTGCAAGTGGGGGGGTAAATTTAGGATCAAAATATCTTGAATCAGAGCCTGGTTGAATTCCTCCTACTGCAGATAATCCTCTTGAAAAACCATCTAAAAATCTGGGTATTTTTTCACCTATTGGAACAAGTCTATTTTTATCTATAAATGAGGTAAAAGATTTATCTCCAATTTGAAATCCGAGTAAAGAACTTCTTAACTCATTATTTGAATTTCTGAAACCTCCTGACAAGGTATTAACCTTAATGCCTTTTGAATAATAAAAATTATTAGATAGAGTTCCTTCAGGGGCAACAAGAAGTTTCGCTTTGTTTGATAAAGCATATTTTTGAGCAATAGATAGCTTTTCTTCAATAAATTCATCATTTATTTTTAATTTTTCTCTAGTTGGTATATTAGTTTGCCAAATAGCTACTGGATATTCATAATTTCTTTTTATTGGAGTTGTTAAACCTCCAAATAAATGTAAGAAAATAAAAATCAAAAGTCCTAAAAGAAATACTTTTTTAAAGTAAAGTTTTCTTTCCCATCTACCTTGAATATAAAAAATCCAAAATCCAATCAATACTTGTAATACGCATAAACCACTTGCACCAATCCATCTTGCTAAACCAGCAAGATAAATATCACCTGGGATAAGACTCTCTCCTAAACCTATCCAAAAAAAAGGTGTTTGAGAAAGTATCAATTCACCAACACCCCAAGTCAAAGATAAAAAAAATACTTTTACTGTTAAAGATAATATTTTCATTTTAAAAACATCCTCTTTCCAGAGAATAATTTTAACTAACAATCCCCATAAATAAACTAATATCCCACCCAAAAAAGCGCAAAATAATAAAATTAAAATAGCAATAATTAAACTTGCAAGCCATGAAAACCCAAGCCATGCCAATGGATGAAGATCATAAAGCCAAGAATGACTTATTAAGATAAAGAAAAAACCCCAATAAAAATTTGCTATTCTCCTTTCACTCCCCTTCCATAAAATAAATAATGATATAGGCATAAAAATCAGCCAAAAATGAGTTGAAACTGAAATTCCTCCTAAAATCCCTCCCAAACAAGGGTAAAAATATTGTCTTAGACTTTTAATTTGAGTTGGGATTAACAATCTAAAATTACGAAATTAAATTTATAATCACTCATTTATTGTACCTTCATTCTGTAAACTAAGTTTTAGTAACTTTCAAAATTTAAGTGAAAGAAGTCTTTATTAGCTTTGCAGTTTTTGTTTTTTGTGTTTCATTAACTCTTTTCAGCCAATTTAATTCACCACAAGTTGTTAATGCTGCTGAATCAGAAACTCAGTCAGTTCAAAGAACACCTGTTGCAAAATCATCAAATGTCTCAAATAATAATTTATTTGAACTAGACCCTTCAGATCCAAATCCTATACTTTTCGCTATGGCAGAAGAAACACCATCAGACAACAATTCAAGGACTACAGAAAGTGGTCTAATTATTGCAGATATAGTAAACGGGGAAGGAGATGAGGCTAGTGCTGGGCAAACAGTTACTGTAAATTACACAGGAACCCTAGAAGACGGGACACAATTTGATACCAGTATCGGCAGAGCTCCATTCAGCTTTCCCTTGGGTGCTGGTCGAGTAATAAAAGGTTGGGACGAAGGTGTAGCAGGCATGAAAGTTGGAGGCAAAAGAAAATTGACAATACCTCCGGAACTTGGATACGGATCAAGAGGAGCTGGAAATGTAATACCTGCTAATGCGACTTTAATATTTGAAGTTGAATTATTAAAAGTCAATTAAATTAAGTAAGAAAAATATCTAAGACTTTTCAATTTAGTTAATCTCCAAGTAATATATGTACAACATCAAATATTTGAAATGTTAAGTAAATTCATCAATTCTTTTCTAGATAAAAAATCCCCAATGACAGTCCATGCTCACTGCGATGGTCCTTGTGGTGTTTACGACCCAGCATCTACGAGAGTTGCAGCTGAAGCAGTTTTATCAATGACAAAAAAACTTATTGCATTAGAAGCTCCTTCTAGCACTGATTCAACAGAGTGGGCTACATACAGTAATACATTTTCTAGATATGTTGCAGTTAAAGAAGAGCAAGCAAAAGAAACAAAAAAAGAGATTCTAATTTTGTGGACAGATTACTTTAAACCAGTTCACTTAGAAACTTATCCAGACTTACATGAAACCATTTGGAAGGCGGCTAAATTATGCAGTGCATGCAAAGTTAATATTGACTTAGCGCAAGCTGAAGAACTCATGAGTTATGTAGAAAAAATTCATAATATTTTCTGGGCTTCAAAAGGAAGATCAGACGCTTTTGTAAAAGCTAGTTAATCAGAGTTATTTTCAAAAGTTTTTTTGATTTGATTTTATTTTTTTTAGGTTTAAGAAAAACCGCGATTATTAGTGGTGAATCGATGTTTCCTTACCTAAAAGAAGGCGATATTGTATTTTTTAAAAAATATAAAAAGAATCAATCAATACTTAAAAATCGACAAGTAGTTATTTTTAATCATCCAATTAAAAATAAACACCTAATAAAAAGGATAAATTCAGTAAATCAAAATAACGTTGAGGTTATTGGAGACAATATTGAATTTAGCGAAGATAGTAATAAATTTGGATTAATCAATAACGAAAAAATAATTGGGATTGTCACCTCTAAATTAATTATTCCTAAATTAAAAAATTTTTTAATTCAAAAAAACAGAAGCACTTCTTTGAATCCAAAATAATCCCAAAGAAAAGGAAAGCCCTCCTGCTACAGCTATTAATCTTTTAATAAATTTTTGACTAGACTTAAAGGTAGTAAAAGATATTAAACAAGTAAAAAGATTCATACTTATTAGTGAACCAATCAAATATGAAATCAAATATAAGCAAGCGCTTGTTAGAGGTAGTGCTAAAGCAGGAAGAACTGCGAGAAAATGTGAACCTCCAGCTATACCGTGTAGTAAGCCTAAACCAGTCAAAGCATGTGAGTGCTTATTATTTTTTTTCTTTTCCTTAACATGAAAGTGAAAGTGACGATGGGCAATTCCATTCTCATGCTTATGGGAATGCGAATGGATACTTAATAGAAAAGAATTTTTTATAGCAAATACTCCAACAACTAGAAGAGAAATTCCAACTAGGAATTCGGCAATACTAGAAAATTTGTTTAATGGCGTAACATCCTTAATAAAAATCGCTAGAAAAGCTAACAAGAGGACTCCTGAAGAATGTCCCAAGCCCCATGAGAAACTATTTTTTAGAGCTTTTTGGGGATTATTAATCGCTGCTGGGGCCATTGCAATTAAATGATCAGCTCCACTAACAACATGCACAAATCCTGCAACTATACCTGTTAAAATTACAGCCTGCATATATATTCAGTACAACTTTGTTTATTCAATTTTATAGCACGATTTGAAGTCAATATTAAATTGAGTTAAATAATTTCTTGAAAGATTGTTCAATATCACTTTCTCTCATAAAAGTTTCACCAATTAAAACTCCCTTGATTCCAATAGATCTAAGAGATTCTAAATCTTCGGCACAATTAATTCCGGATTCGCTAATGGGCAGAATATTTTGTTTTAAAAAAATATCAGCATATTTATGCATCAATTCTATTGATGTTTTTAAATCCGTTTTAAAAGTCTTTAAGTCCCTATTATTTATTCCAATCAAATTAAAAGATTTTAACTTTATAATCCTTTCTAATTCATTATCGTTATGGACTTCAACAAGAACACTCATCTTTAAATTATCAGCTATTTTCTTTAAATAAATTAAATCGTCATCACTTAAAATCGCAGCGATTAATAATATTGCATCAGCACCTGATACCCTTGCTTTATAAATCTGATAAGCAGATATAATAAAATCTTTACAGAGTAGAGGGAGATTTGTTGATTTCCTTACAGTTTCGAGAATTGCATAACTACCTTGAAAAAACCTTTTATCGGTAAGTACTGAGATACATGATGCACCTAATCCTTCATAACAAATTGCTATGTCTTCAGGATTAAAATCTTTTCTAATAACTCCTTTACTCGGACTAGCTTTTTTTATTTCAGCAATCACTCCTGGTTTTATTTTTGACTCCAAAAGATTTTTATAAAAATCTTTGGGAGCAGGAAGGTTTTCAATCTTTTTTATTAGATCTTCTAGAGAAAAGATTTTTTTAAAATTCTTAATTTCAATATCCTTATGCCATACAATTTCTTCAAGAATATTTTTTGCTTGTGCTTCCCTATGAGGTACAGCATATTCTAAATTTTCTACCCTAACTGTTGGATTCGGTGGCCTTCGTCTTATCTCCATTAATTTTAAATATTATTTTATTTGAGAAGCAGCTTGTTTATACGCGACCTCAACCACTTCACTAAGAGTAGGATGAGTATGAACTTCTTTAGATAATTCAATTACATCTTGGTTCCTTGAAATAGCGTTCGAAATTTCTTGAATCAAATCAGCTGCATGTAACCCAAAAATATGAGCACCTAATACTTTCCCATTATCTTTATTGAAAATCAACTTCAGAAGTCCATCACTCTCCAATTCAGCCAATGCTTTTGAATTAGCTTTAAAGAAGCTTTTGACAACTCCCAAAGTAAAGTTTTCTTTCGCAGATATCTCTTTAGCTTCAGCTTCAGAGAGACCAACTGAACTTATCTCAGGATGAGTAAAGGTTGCTGCAGGGATACTTTTATAATTAATTTCGACATTACCACCGCAAATATTATCAACAGCAATAGTACCCTGCGCTGCAGCTGTATGGGCAAGCATGAGTTTTCCTGTTACATCTCCAACAGCCCAAATATTAGGTATTATTTCATCACCATTCTTTACTCTCATTTGATCATCTACAGGAATGAAACCTTTTACTGTTTCGATACCAATCGACTCAAGATTTAAGTTATTACTATTAGGACTTCTGCCAGTTGCGACTAGTACAGCGTCAACTTCTAAAGTTTCTACAACTTCCTTAGATTTTGCATCAGTCAGTTCTATTTTTACAGGGCATCCAGGTGTTATTTTTGTCGCAAAGACATTTGATTTTGTGTCTATATCTCTTGCTTGAATAAGACTCTTTTTAGCAATTTTTGTAATGTCTGGATCAAATGTTGGCATAATATTTTCCAAAGCCTCGATCATGGTAACTTCACAACCAAGCGCGGTATAAACATCAGCAAATTCTAGACCTATATATCCGCTTCCAATAATTGCTATCCATCTTGGAAGCCACTCAAGTTTAACCGCATCATCACTAGTAAATACAGTCCTATTATCCACAGTTATTCCTCGGGGCACAAAAGGAGAAGAGCCTGTTGCTATAACAATATTCTTACATGTGAAAATTTTATCAATTCCGTTTTTATCTCTTACACCCACTTTTTGATTTCCTGCAATTCTGCCAATGCCCAAAATAATTTCAACTCCACTTCTTTTAAGAGTTTTTGTTAAATTTTCTCTAACATTTAAAACTAAATTATTTGCATGATCTGCAATTTTTGATCTCTCGAACCTTACTGGTGAAGCATGTATACCAAATTTAGCTAAATGTTCATAATCAGCTATTTCTCTGACTTTTCCACTCGCAGCCAAAAGAGCTTTAGATGGAACACAACCTTTATTTACACAAGTACCTCCCATATCAGAAGATTCAACAATTGCGACTTTCAGTCCCTTACCAGCGGCATGCTTAGCGGCATCAAAACCTCCATATCCTGCTCCTATTACGATTAAATCAAAATCAAAACTTGAATCAGTCACTTTTTATTTATTTATTTAGAGGTGTATGCGACTCTTTTTCGTTCTAGTAATAACGGAACTGCAACACAAGCCACATTCAATGATTCTACAATCTCACTATGCGGAATTGTAATTGTTTCATTAAAAGCTTCTTGAATTTTTTTATGAATACCCTGGCCTTCATTACCCAAAATTAATGCTGTACGTCTAGACCAATCAACTTCCCAGTAGGGTTTTGAAGGTTTTTTTGAACTCTCATTATTGCTACTAGTAGAGAAAATCTTAAATCCTACATTTGATAATTCAGACAAAGACTTAAGTAAAGAATTTAATATTTCTTCTTCAATGCCATCAAATCTTAAAAATGGCAGATGAAAAACTGCACCTGAAGATGCTCTTAATACCTTTTGGCCTAATGGGTGAGCACCTCCAGCTAAAAAAATTGCATTAACACCCGCAGCTAAAGCGGTTCTAAATAGATTACCCATATTCCCAGGATCTTGAATTCTGTCGAGAACGAGAACAAAATCATCTTTTCTATTAAATTGATAATTAGGTATTGATGAAATCTCTACTAAAGCCGCTATCCCATCTGGATTAATTGTTGAAATCGCAGATGCCAAGACTTCCTCTGAGACAAGATTTATTAATGACTCATCAAATTTTTTGCTTAGATTTTGATTCTTTCTTAGCCATTTTTCGGTGACTAAAATCTTAGAGGGATTTTTTCCAGACTTCAGCAATTCTTCAATGAGATGTGTACCTTCTATGCAAAAAAAGTCTTGATCTTTTGGAGATGATCCTCTTTTAAATGATCTAAATCTTTTAACTAGATTGTTGTTTTTACTAGTTATTTTTAAAAAAGTATTTTCTATGACTATTTTGAAAAATTTGTTATCAACTATATTTTAATTACATAAATATTTTGATCAATTATTTATTAAATTTTTATTTCCCAAGAAATCAAAAAATACATTTTCACTTTTAATTAATATTCATGACGTTACATAGGGTGGACTTAATATTATTAGTTTGTCATGATGAATCTAATAAATTAAGTCTTAATGATTTGCGGAAGCAAAACGAAGTCATTTCTTAAATCGCAAAATTTAAAGATTCTTGGCCAAGGCAAGTTAAATGGAATAGTTGAAATAAGTGGTGCGAAGAATTCCTCCTTAGTTTTATTGGCCTCATCATTGCTAACTAATGAAAAAATAATTCTTGAAAATGTACCTTTTCTCACTGATATTGAAAAGATGGGTAATATCTTAAAGAATTTAGGAGTGAATTTAGTTCGTAAAAACAACCAACTAGAAATAGATCCAACAACTATTTTAATTAAAGAACTTCCATATGAACTTGTTAATGGATTAAGAGCTAGTTTCTTTTGTATAGGAGCACTATTAACTAAATTTGGAGAAGCTCAAGTACCGTTACCAGGTGGGTGCAATATTGGTTCAAGGCCAATAGAAGAGCATATTAATGGATTAATCGCACTAGGAGCAGATATTATTATTGAAGAGGGAATTGTAAAGGCAAAAACAAGGGGGGACAAAAATAGACTTCATGGCACTCATATTAAATTAAATTGTCCAAGTGTAGGTGCGACTGAAACTTTAATAATGGCAGCATCTTTAGCCAAAGGAAGAACTACTATTGAAAATGCTGCTAGAGAGCCTGAAGTTCAAGATTTATGCCAAATGCTAAATAAAATGGGGGCAAAAATTTATGACTCCGGTAAAGAAACAATTATTATTGATGGTGTTAATAAGCTTGGCGGATGTACCCATAAAGTAATTCCAGACCGAATAGAAGCTGGAACTTTTCTAATAGCTGCTGCTGCAACTTCCTCATCAATAACAATTTCTCCAGTAATCCCTCATCATCTTGAAGCTGTCACTAATAAGCTTCAAGAGAGTGGGAGTAAAATTACGATTAAAGGTAATTCGATTTCTATCAAGAGTAAAGAGATTAAAGGAGTAGATATTGAAACAGCTCCTTTCCCAGGCTTTCCCACTGATTTGCAGGCACCATTTACAACTCTAATGACAATCGCAAATGGTGAATCAAAGATAACTGAAACAATTTTCGAAAACAGAATGAATCATATTTATTTACTTAATGAAATGGGCGCCAGTATAAAACTAAACAAAAACGTAGCTCACATCAAAGGTGTTAAAACAATTAATGGGATGAATCTAGTTGGCTCAGATTTAAGGTCATCAGCTGCATTAATAATTGCAGGAATCATCGCAAAAGGTAGTAGTAATTTCTATGGATTAGAACATCTAGATAGAGGTTATGAAAATTTTGAATTAAAACTAAAAAATTTAGGTGTAAAAATAATTAGAGAGATCAGTAAAAATACTTTTGAGGAGAATGAATATAAAATTGAACCAAGATCTGAGAATCTTTCAAAACTCGAAGCAGCTTAGTATTTTCCAAATGTATTTTTAAAACCAAGAAAGTTAATTCAAACGTAAGCAATATTGATTAGTGAAATACAACCCAAAAATAATATAAGCAAAACTAGAAAGCGATTAGACCAAATTTTATTTAAACCATTAAATTTGAATTCGTTCATGCCCAAGTTCCGCTATTAGATCCGAATGTTGTAAGTATAGTTACTGCAATAAAAAAATAAGGGACAAATTTAAAGGATAATTTTTTGGCTTGAGATTTAGACATTGGTTTTTTTTCAAATATAACACAATATTACTAAACATGAAGCTATCTCCTTAAAAAAAAGACTTTTAAGCTCATATAATCACAAAAATGTATCAGAAATGTTTAAATTTTCTTTTTCCCCTCATTTCTTGTCAGCAAATGCAATAAATAATTCTATATTTTTATCGAAAAGATTAACTATTAACAAACGTTATCTTGAAAACTTTTCCTTGACCAAAACAATAGTCAACAAGTTGATTTTTGTTATAATAAAAAAGTTCATTTTTTCAAAAGCCTTGGGAGCGTGGTGGAATTGGTAGACGCACCGCACTCAAAATGCGGCACCTTCGGGTATGTCGGTTCAAGTCCGACCGCTCCTACTTTAATGAATACCTATAGTCGATTCGATATATCTTTCAAAAAAGGAAAAGGTTGTTGGCTATGGGACAAAACAGGTAAAAGGTATCTTGATGCAGTCGCTGGTATCGCAACTTGTAGTCTTGGCCATAGCGACAGAGTTTTAAGAAGAAGGTTATCAACTCAACTAAAAAAGATTCAGCACATTTCTAATCTCTACAACATTGAAGAACAAGAACAATTAAGCAGAACTTTAACGAATATGAGTTGTGCTAAAAGCGTCTTTTTCTGTAATAGTGGTGCGGAAGCAATTGAATCAGCAATTAAATTAATTAAAAAATATGGCAATAAAACAAATAAAGGTAAAGAATCAATTATTCTCGCAGCAGAATCCAGCTTCCATGGAAGGACGCTTGCAGCCTTGAGTGCCACTGGACAACCAAAATATCAAAAAGGTTTCGAACCAATGATTCAAGGGTTCAAATTTTTTAAATTTAACAATTTTGATTCGGTAAAAAAATTATTTGAAGAGTGTGAAAATAATGATCAAAAAATTTCCGGCGTTTTAGTTGAACCAATACAAGGTGAAGGCGGCGTAATTCCTGGAAGTAAAATATTTTTTAAAAGCCTGAGAGAAATATGTGATAAATATAATTCTCTTCTCATTTTAGATGAGGTCCAAAGTGGAGTGGGTCGAACTGGAAAAATGTGGGGTTATGAGAATTTAGGAATTGAACCTGATGGATTCACCCTTGCTAAAGGATTAGGAGGAGGTCATGCAATTGGAGCATTATTGGTAAAAGAAAAAGCCAACATTTTTTCTCCAGGGGATCATGCAAGCACTTTTGGAGGGAACCCATTCGCTTGTAAAGCTGCCCTAACTGTATTAGAAGAAATAAATAGAAGAAATATTATCAATAATGTTTATCTAAGAGGGGAACAATTAAGTGCTGGGTTTGGAGAATTGTCAAAAAAATTTCCAAATATTATTTGTGGGAAAAGAGGTTTAGGTTTAATACAAGGTCTTGTGATCAATGATGATTGTGCTGATGCAAAAAAAATTACATTAAAAGCTTTTGATAAAGGATTACTGGTAGTTCCCGCAGGAGGAAATGTTGTAAGGATTGTCCCGCCATTAGTTATTTCTCGAAGAGAAATTAATATTCTTTTGGATAAGCTAAATTCAATTTTTGAAGAGTTATAGCAATTAAAATTTTGAAAAATGCAAATTTAAAAACTTTTGAATTATTTTCTCCTAAATATGAAAGGGATAATATCCAGTTAGGTTTATCAAGAATTAAAAAAGCACTTCAAGAACTTGGTAATCCTTGCAAGGATATCCCTGCGATACAGATTATTGGAACCAATGGGAAAGGATCAATCGCGGCATATTTAGAAAGTATACTTTTTGAAGCTAAAAGGAATTTCGGTGTAACGACATCTCCTCATCTTTTGGATGTATGCGAGAGGATTAGAGTTAATAAAAAAAATATTAATAAAACTGATTTTGAAAAAATCTATAGATTAATAGAAAAAAATTTTTCAACATTTGAATTAACTCCTTTTGAAAAAATCATTTGCTGCGCACTAAATTTTTTTGACCATCAAAAAGTTGAATTACTCATTCTTGAAGCTGGCTTAGGGGGACGATTAGACGCGACAACAGCCCATAAATCTAGACCAATCATTGCTATTGGGAATATTGGCTTAGACCATAAAGAATTTCTTGGAGATACGATTGAAAAAATTGCCGAAGAAAAATTAGCAGTTATTGAAAAAAACTCAATTGTCATCTCATGCAATCAAAATAGTCAAGTTGAAAATTTAATAACCAAAAAAGTTAAAGAGGTAGGAGCAGAAATTATTTGGAAAGATTCAATTTCAAACAGCTATGAGCTTGGATTAAAAGGAATTTTTCAAAAGCAAAATGCCTCAGTAGCTGTTGGAGCTATTGAAGCGCTGAATAATTTAGGATTTAATATAAAAGAAAAACACATATCTGAAGGTCTTAAAAAGACAACTTGGAACGGAAGGCTAGAAATAATAAATTATTTCAACAAAGAAATTCTTGTAGATTGTGCGCATAATTACCCTGCTGCAAAAGCACTCTCTAATGAGCGAAGCAATTGGGAAAATGAAGATAAAGGAATTTATTGGATTTTAGGTGTCCAAAGACAAAAAGATATTTACGCAATATTAAAAACACTTCTAAAGAAAAATGATCGCTTATTACTTGTGCCAGTTCCAAACCAACCTAGTTGGCAATTAAATGATCTCTCTCAGATTAAAGAAATTGATTTTCAGAAAACAATTGAATTTAAAACATTTGAACTTGCTATTGATTATTTATTTTCCCTAGAAAAATGGCCACCTAATCATCCTGTTCTAACAGGTTCTATTTTTTTAGTTGCTGAATTTATTAAATTTGCGAATAAACAGAAATGTTAAATTTTAAATTGTTCTTTTACTTCCCAACCCTCTAATTTTCCTGGATTTAATAGCCCTTTAGGATCAAATCTTAATTTCGCTTTTACTTGATCTGCATCCACCACTCCGAGACCTCCGCCTTCAACTGTTAAAACATGAGGATTAAAAATAAATGCACCAAGTTTCTTGCAATCTTCCATTATTTCATTTAGTTCTTCTGCCCCATTCCACTTTAATACAGGCAAAGCCGCTAATCTCGGTGATCCTTGTTGAGAAACTGCCTCTAAATGCCAAAGAACTTTTTTACCCCATTTTTTTCTCAAAAAATTAATTAATTCTAGTTCATTATTAAGCGGCAAAAGCATCTGTAAATACGTCCAATTTTTATCCCTAGACCTCATATGAAGAGTTGTATGATTCCATACGATTTCAGAAATTCCATTGACGAGCTTTTCTTCTTCCCCGAGTAGGGTAGATTCGACTTTAAATTTTTTACAAATTAGCTCAATGGTTTTTATTCCTCCAAGAGTAGATTGAATTAATATCTTGTGACTTCTAGATTTACTTTTAAACCATTTTGGCATTTGATCTACAATTTCTTCTTCAAGAATTGCTCCTAATTTCAGATCAATTGCTGCGCTAGTAAAAGTTTTCAATATTTCTATTGTTTTTTTAAATTCAATACAGTCGATAACTATTGAATACCACTTACGTTTGATATCAGTAGCAAGTAATAAAGAAGTAATTATTCCATTAGTCCCATAAGCATGATTTAGAGGTTCGGATTCTACAGCATCAAATTTTAATAATTTAGGTTTTTCATTCATCGTTACTGCCTCTAAACCAATAAGATTTCCTGGATCTCTTAAAAATCCCCACCTAATAGACCCAATACCTCCTGATCCACCTGCAATAAAACCTCCAATTGTTGCAGTTTTCCAAGTACTAGGAAGCAACCTCAGTTCCCTTCCATATTTCTCTAATTGTTTATTCAAATCTCCCATAACACAGCCAGACTGTACTTTTACAAAACCTGTATCTGGATAAAATTCTTCTAACTTATTAAATTGACTCATCTGCATTACAACTCCCTTAAACAACGGGACAGCTTGTCCATAATTACCTGTACCTGAACCCCTTAAAGTAATTGGGATAGAAAATTCCCAACAAATTTCTGCTACTTCCTTTACCGCTTTGTGATCGCTAGGTTTTACTACCAAATCAGCAATACATTCGTCTAATTTTTCAGTAAGGATTGGAGAGTAGTTATAGAAATCTTTTGAAAGTCTTTTTAAATCGGATTGGCTTGCAATAATCTCTAAGTTTTTGACTTCCCTAAATTTGTCTAAAAATTTAAAAGTATTAGATGTCATTAATAAAATTTCTTGAGTTTTATATATAAATTAGTCGATTAGCAATATAAATCGCCTTTTATATATATTTTTCTCTTTAAATTAGTAGAAAAAACATCTGCCCATCTTTGTGCTTCTAAAATTACAAAATCAGCAGGGCAACCCTTTTTAACTAAACCATCCCACTTTAAATTTAATAATCTGCTTGGAGCTAAAAAAATAGAAGATAGAGTCATTCTCTCCCAGGGATTTAGTTGAAGCATAGGTATCGAGCAAGACATCATATAAAAAGGATCAAAATTACCAAATGGGTACCAGGGATCTTGAACGTTATCACTTCCTAGAGATACATCCACGTGTGATTTTTGTAATTGCTTTATTGGAGCAACTGGTCTTTTAAATAAGGTAGTTTTATTACTTCGATTGAGCAGCCAAAAATTTGTTAAGGGTAAGGCAATAACTTTAATATTTTTCTCAGCCATTTTTTCTCCTAAATTTAAAATCTCTCTATGACTTAAAGAAATAAGACTACTCAAATGACTACAAGTAATTGGAATACTATTAATTTTTAAATTTTCGATTGTCTCCAATAAAACTTTTATTCCCGCTCCAGGCTCAATGATCGATTCGTCTATATGCAAATCTATTTCTAATTTATATTTACTAGCCAGAAGAAGCATCTTTGCGAGAAATTTGCTTGTATCTTTTTTATTGAAAGGAGGCACAATTACACCACCTAAAATACCTCCATTAGAGGAAAATATTTTTGCCAAATCTTCTCCATTAGTTGTATCCCAGAATTCCAATGGAGCTAGAGCAACGAATTGTAAAGTCAACTGAGATGAAAATTTTTTTTGTAATTTAAAAAGTTCAATCCAAATATCAATAGATTGCCCTTTGTATGTATCAATATGACTTCTAATTGCTCGGTATCCATTTTGTATGGAAAGTTTTAATGATTTCTCAACTCTTTCAAGAACCTTATCTGTAGTTCTAGTTTTATGTTCTTCAAGATTTACTGATAATGCACCTCCATAGTTTGATTCCAAATTAGGAAAGTCTGCCCATGTAAAAGATTTATCAAAATGAGAATGCGTTTCAACAAATCTTGGGAATAAAATATTTTTTGGTTTTGTAATTTTATTTTTTAAAGGTTTTAACTCAGAAACAAATCCATCCTCCCAACTAATGGCAACTGAACATAAATCCTCTATATCGATAATGAGGTTATCTATATCTTCTATTGAACAAAGGCTTCTGGGAATAAGAACCTCAGCTGTGCCGGAATTACTCAAATTTTTAAATTTTCTTTTATTTTAAATCATAAGAAAACTTTACTGGATTAGAAAATAATTCAAATTTCGCTAAAAGATAAAAATAACTATGAAAAATTCCCCTTGAGTTGTTAAATTTATAAATGTGAGGCGGGCGTCGCCAAGTGGTTAAGGCAGCGGCTTGTGGCGCCGCTATTCGGGGGTTCGAATCCCCTCGCTCGCCCTCTAAAATATTGCAGCAAAATTATTTAACTTGTAATTTTGAATTAAATAATCATAAAAAATTCCTAGCAAAGTGCTAACAAAAACAAAATCAGACGAAAAAAAAACTCAAAAGAATTCAACTACTGGCAGTTATTGGATAACCACATTTGGATGTCAAATGAACAAGGCTGATTCTGAGAGAATGGCTGGGACATTAGAAAAAATGGGATACACCAGAGCAGATAATGAATTAAATGCCGATTTGGTCTTATACAATACATGCACTATTAGAGATAATGCAGAGCAAAAAGTTTATAGCTTTCTAGGAAGACAAGCAAAAAGAAAGCACAAAACACCTAGCTTAAAACTTGTTGTTGCAGGTTGTCTTGCTCAGCAAGAGGGAGAATCCTTACTAAGAAGAGTCCCAGAACTTGATCTGGTTATGGGACCTCAACACGTAAATAATCTTGAGAATCTTCTGGGGAAAGTTGATTTAGGAAATCAAGTTGCTGCTACAGAAGAAACCTTCATTTCTGAAGATATAACAAGTGCCAGAAGAGAAAGCTCTATTTGTGGCTGGGTTAATATCATCTATGGATGTAATGAAAGATGTTCATATTGTGTAGTCCCCTCTGTCAGAGGCAAAGAGCAATCAAGATATCCAAATGCGATAAAAAGTGAGATCCAAACATTAGCTGATGATAATTTTAAAGAAATTACTCTTTTGGGTCAGAACATTGATGCTTATGGTAGAGACCTTCCAGGAACTACAAAAGAGGGGAGAAAAGAGAATACCCTAACTGATCTTTTGTATTATATTCATGATGTTAAAGGAATTCGCAGAATAAGATTTGCTACTAGTCATCCAAGATATTTTTCAAAAAGGTTGATTCAAGCTTGTTATGAACTTGATAAAGTCTGTGAACATTTCCATATCCCCTTCCAAAGTGGAAATGATGAAATTTTAAAGCAAATGTCCAGAGGATATTCTATTAAAAAGTATAAAAATATTATCGAGAACATAAGGTCATTAATGCCAGATGCATCAATTACAGCTGACGCGATAGTTGCTTTCCCAGGAGAAACCGAACAACAATATCAAGACACATTAAAGCTAATATCAGAAATTGGCTTTGATCAGGTGAATACAGCAGCATACTCTCCCAGACCAAATACGCCTGCAGCAGTTTGGACGAATCAACTTTCGGAAGAGGTTAAAAAAGCTAGATTACAGGAAATTAATGATTTGGTCGAAAAAACTGCTAGGAGTAGAAACCAAAGATATATCAATAATATCGAAAGCGTTTTAATTGAGGGTTTAAATCCAAAAAATTCCTCTCAAATTATGGGTAGAACTAGAACAAATAGATTAACTTTCGTAGAGATTCCCAAAAACATTAACTTTAATTTTTCGTTGGGTGATGAGATAAATGTCAGAATAAATGAAGCAAGACCTTTTTCTTTAACAGGAGAACTTTCTTTATAAATTTTTTTTAAATGATCTGGGGAAAGAAAAAATGTATTGGGTTAATATTTGGCGGGTATTCCAATGAACATGAAGTATCGATATCCTCTGCAAAAACAGTTTTTCAAGCATTTAATACACAAATAAATAAAGAACGCTTTACAGTTAAACCCTTTTACATAAACAAATATGGAGATTGGCTTGATAGTGATATTTCAGAAAAAATCCTAATTGGTGAAATTGAAAACTATAAAACAAAAAAACAAGAAATTTTTAATCAAGAAAAAATTAACTTCCTTGACGGAATTGAATTTCAAAATATTGATGTTTGGTTTCCTCTTTTACATGGATTTAATGGTGAAGACGGTTCAATTCATGGCTTAATTAGATTTACAAAGAAACCTTTAATCGGGTGCGGAATTATTGGCTCTGCACTTGGAATGGATAAAATATTGATGAAAACAATTTTCTCAAATCTTAAACTTCCACAAGTTAATTATCTAGTTTTTCAAAATGAAGATCTCAATGATAAGCCAGTAAAAAATAAAATAATTAATGAAATTTTAAAAAAATTAAAATTTCCTGTTTTTGTTAAACCATCGAACTCTGGATCATCTCTTGGCATTTCCAAAGTCAAAAATGAATCGGAAATATTACTAGCATTAGAAAAGGCTCGGGAAATAGATCCAAGAATCTTAATAGAAGAAGGTTTAGAGGTAAGGGAGATTGAATGCGGAATAATTGGAAATTCAAAACTATTAACCTCTGAGATAGGCGAAGTAAATTACGAAAGTGATTGGTATGATTACGATTCAAAATATCACTCAAATAATAAAATAATTATCCCAGCCGAAATAGATTATAAAATCAAAAAAGAAATTGAAGAGATTGCTATTAAAAGTTGTAGAGCACTAAATATTTTCGGTTTTGCAAGAGTAGATTTCTTTTTAGAAAAATCTTCAAATAAAATTTTGATAAATGAAATAAATACAATTCCTGGCTTTACAAAAAACAGTATGTTTCCAATGCTTTGGGAAGCTTCAGGTTTAAAAATTGAACAACTTGTGGCTAAACTGGTGGATATATCTTTAGATTTGTAATTTAAATCAAATGTTGCATGGACTACTTTGGTTACCATTACTTTTAATCTTCATTTTATTAACTGCACTTGGATGGTTAGAAAGAAGAAGACAAAATCTTTTTAGAAGTTGGGCGAGTGACTCTGAACTGTGCAAGTTAGATAGTTCAGGAGCAGCGTCTTTAAAAAATGGGGAGTTAAAGTGGAGCGCCTTTGAAGCTGGTAAATTTGAAGAAAAAGATTGTTTTACGATCAAGAAACTGGAATTAGTTGAATTAATGGCACTAACTTCAGGTGAAGCTCCTCTAACAAGTGAATCTCAAGGTAAGTGCAGGTTGAGATTAGTAGGGGATGGGAAAGAGATGGATGTACCATTTTCAGATGCAGAGCAGGCGAGAGAATGGATGGACCGACTAATGGAAAAAGCTCGATGTGATTTGTGAAAAACAAAAAAGAAATCAAAAATAGAAGCTTTTTTTTTCTAATTTCATTTTTATTTTTAACAAGCTTATTAAGCATAAAAACACTCAAAAAAGTTAATACTCAGGACATTAGGATTTCTGGTAGTGGATTATTTTCGCAGAATGATGTGATAAGAAATTCATCTTTAAATTTTCCTATCCGATTAATTTTTGTTGAAACTAATTTGCTAGAAAAAGAGTTAAAACAAAATTTATCTCTCAAGAATGTTTCGGTAAACAGAGAACTATTTCCTTTTGGTTTGAAAGTTTATATTAATTCAAGAACTCCAATAGCCTACGGTGAAAGAATATTAAACGACGAAAAAATATTAGGCTTCATTGATAAAGATGGAATTTTTATAAATAAACAAAATGTGGATGAAAAGAATTTGAATAAATTAACCATAAAAGTTTTTGGGTGGAAAGAAAATTTTAAAAAAATATTATCTGAAATTTTTATTGCTCTAGATAACTATGAATTAGAGATAGTTAAAATAACTTTTTCATCCGATGGGTTTCTAACTGTTGAGGAAAAAGATTTAAAAACAATATTTTTAGGATTTAAGCCAAATTTAATCAACAATCAATTTCAAAAAATCAATTATCTTAAAAATGAATTTAAGAAAAATAGCTTTTCACAAAAAATAGATAATATTGATCTTACTAATCCAGATAAACCAAAAATAAAAGTGTTCAAACCCTAATATTTGAAAAAGGATTTTGAGTAATTTTTTTTAATTATTGTAGTGTTGATATGGGTTTTGCATTCAAAACAAAATATTTAATAAATAAATATTTTTAGGATTTTCCTCAACAAATTCCTACATATGAGCGCAGTAAGTTCATAATGCACCCAATACTAGTAAAAGATTCCTATTAAGAGATGAGCTTCGGTAACAATCCAAACTTTGATCAATCGAGAGAAATCCTTCCAAGCCAAAACGCCAAAATAGAAGTTATTGGTGTAGGTGGTGGTGGCAGTAATGCAGTCAATAGAATGATAAATAGTGATTTAGAAGGTGTTTCATTTAGAGTCCTCAATACCGATGCTCAAGCCCTACTACAATCTTCTGCAGAAAGTAGAGTTCAACTTGGTCAAAACCTTACTAGAGGCTTAGGCGCAGGTGGTAATCCAAGTATTGGGCAAAAAGCAGCAGAAGAATCCAAAGAAGAGCTCCAACAAGCTTTAGAAGGATCTGATCTAGTTTTTATAGCCGCTGGAATGGGTGGAGGAACTGGTACAGGTGCTGCCCCCGTTGTTGCAGAAGTAGCCAAACAAAGTGGAGCTCTAACAGTTGGTATAGTAACCAAACCATTTTCTTTTGAAGGGAAAAGAAGAATGCGTCAAGCAGAGGAGGGGATCGCAAGACTAGCTGAAAACGTTGATACTCTTATAGTTATTCCAAATGATCGATTAAAAGACGTTATAGCAGGAGCTCCTCTTCAAGAAGCATTTAGGAATGCTGATGATGTTCTAAGGATGGGAGTCAAAGGCATTAGTGACATAATTACTTGCCCGGGATTAGTTAATGTTGATTTTGCAGACGTTAGATCAGTTATGACTGAGGCTGGAACTGCACTTCTCGGAATAGGTATAGGTTCAGGAAGATCGAGAGCTATAGAGGCGGCACAGGCAGCAATGAATAGTCCTTTATTAGAAGCAGCAAGAATTGATGGAGCTAAAGGCTGCGTTATAAATATTACTGGAGGCAAAGACATGACTTTAGAAGACATGACCTCTGCATCTGAAATTATTTATGATGTTGTTGATCAAGAAGCGAATATTATTGTTGGTGCAGTGGTCGATGAGGCAATGGAAGGGGAGATACAAGTTACTGTAATTGCTACAGGATTTGAAACAACCCAACCATTAAACCAGCAAAGAATAAAAAACAGATTATCTAATCAACCCTTATATAATTTTTCCGATAATAAAGAGTCTGGAGCCAATATTCCTGAGTTTTTGAGATTAAGGCAAAATAAAAAAGATATAGGTTAAAAGGTAAAATAGAATGACTCGGTTATCTCGCCTGCCTCAAGCATCCCTTGTGGCTGCTACCTTCCGGTCCTGACCAGATTTAGGCGTTAAAACCGCGAAAGGCCGAGTCAAAAACATACTAGCAATTCTTGATTAAAAAAGATACATAAATTTATTATGTTACCTTCAGACCTAGTTAATTATAAAAAAAAATCTCGCAAAATCATTGCACTAACTGCTTGGGACTCCATATCAGGATCTATTGCAGAACAAGCAAATGTTGATCTCGTACTAGTAGGAGATTCATTAGCAATGGTCTGCTTAGGATACAAATCGACATTGCCAATAACGTTAGAAAACATTATTTATCATACTAATGCTGTTTCAAGAGGATTTAAGAAAAAAATTGAGGAACAACCTCTTGTCGTTTCAGATATGCCTTTTCTGACTTACCAATGTGGTGAGGATAAGGCTGTTGAGTATGCAGGGAAAATTATTCAGAGCACTTATGCAAAAGCTGTAAAAGTGGAAGGAGCTGAACCGGAAATACAAAAAGTTATTTCTAGATTAATAAGAATGGGAATCCCTGTTATGGGTCATATAGGTCTTACACCACAAAGCTATCTAAATATTGGATTAAGAAAACAGGGAGAAAGCTTAGCAAGCCAAGAAAAAATTAAGAGAGAGGCTTCAATTCTTGAAGAATTAGGATGTTTTTCAATAGTTCTTGAACATATTCCTGATTTGCTTGCTAAAGAAATACAAAATTCTTTAACAATTCCCACAATAGGTATTGGCGCAGGTAATTTTTGCGATGGACAAGTAAGAGTTACTGCAGATTTGTTAGGCCTTAATGATGACCAACCCCCATTTTGCCAACCGATTATCCAAGGAAAGAAATTATTTAAGGATAAACTAAAAGAATGGGTAGACTCTGAAAGACTTAGTTAATCTCATCCCACCACTTAAACATAGAAACAAGAACTTGATTGCTAAGTTCCATTCCATTAGGCTCACTTAAAAAGAATCTATTCCCCTTTCTTACTAGTAGTCCACTTTCAAGAAATCTTTCCCATTCTTCAACCAATTTACTGAAGTTGCTTTCAAATTTTTTGTTTTCCCAGTTTTGTTCTTTAAATACTTCTTTGATATCTACACCCTCTTTGAGTCTTAATCCCAACATTATTTTCTCATCAAGTTCTTTATAAACAAACTCCTTATTAGTTAAGGACGAATCTAAATTAAATTCGTCTTGTCTAGCTACCCATTCTTTATATTCTTTACTAACTCTTGGTCGAGTAAACTTTTCCCCCCAAGGTGAACTAGTGGAACCTTGACCAAAACTCCACCAGCCTAAACCACTCCAATAAACTCTATTATGTCTCGACTGATGTCGCGGCAGACAATAGTTTGAGATTTCATATCTTGAATACCCTGAGTTCTTTAAAATTAAATGGGTTGATTCACTATTCCTAAAAGCCTCTTCATCACTTGGGAGTTTTAATTTGCCTAAATTAATTAATTTTTTAAAAACAGTACCATTTTCAATATTTAAATCGTAAATAGATAGATGAGGTGGTGAAAATGTAATTGCTTTTTTTAAGTCATCTTGCCATTCTTTAAATCCACTTAGTGGCAAGTTTTGAATTAAATCTAAACTCCAGCTTTTTATTAACCCAGAATCATATTCTCTCTTCAACCATAAACAAGATTTCTCTGCGTCTTCTTTCAAATGACGCCTTCCCGACTTTTGAAGTATCTGATTATTAAAACTTTGTACTCCAAGACTAAATCTATTTATCCCAGCATTTATGAATCCAAAAAGATCATCCTGAGTAAAACTTGCTGGATCAACCTCCATAGTAATTTCAGCGCCAAAGTCAATTCCATAATTTTCTTTAAAAAGATCAACTAATTCTTTGATTTGGGCAGGATCTAAAATTGATGGTGTACCACCTCCTATATATATTGTCGATAGAGGTGATTTATGCTTAATTGACAATATTTCTTTATATAAAAATTGCAAATACTCTTGAACAGTTTTGCTTCCATAACCCTTTAAAGTTTCAATTTTGTTTCCTAATGGAATAACTGCAAAATCACAATAAAAACACCTTCTGTGGCAAAAAGGAATGTGCACATAAGCACTTCTTGGAAACTTATTCATAATTTAAATTCATTTTTAAGCTTCAAAAAAGTATTAAGAATCGAAAAAAATAAAATCCTTATTTACTCAATTAATAAATCCTAGTAGATTATAGATATGACGGATATCTTAGTACTAATTTTATTTGTATTTTCTGGGGCTGCTTCAGGTTGGCTTGGTGTTGATTTATTGCCAGTAGACATACTCAAACAGGTATCTAATGTAGAAGGTTTTAGAATTGTTTTAGCAATAATTGGTTTTTTTGTAGGATTAGCAGCTGGTTTTGTATTCCTTCAACTTAGAAAGACTTTTCTTGAACAAATAAGAACAATGCCTACGGACTTACTAATAAGTAGGTCTGTTGGATTAATTTTAGGATTACTTGTTGCGAATCTCCTACTAGCTCCAATACTATTAATTCCCTTCCCTAGGGAGGTTTTTTTCGCAAAACCATTAGCAGCCATATTAAGCAACATTTTCTTCGGTGTGCTTGGTTATAAGTTGGCAGATACCCATGGAAGGACATTATTGAGATTATTTAATCCAAATAATACTGACGCATATCTAGTGAATGAAGGTATCCTCCCTGCTGCAAGTCCAAAAATTCTAGATACCAGTGTAATTATTGATGGAAGAATCAATGGCTTATTAAGTTGTGGATTATTGGAAGGGCAATTAATTGTTGCTCAAAGTGTAATTGACGAATTACAAACTTTAGCTGACTCAAGCAGTAATGAAAAAAGGTCGAAAGGCAGAAGAGGGCTCAAGTTATTAAAAGAATTAAGAGATTTATATGGGAGAAGACTTGTAATAAACCCAACAAAGTATGAAGGTAATGGGGTAGATGAAAAACTCCTTAAAATTACTGAGGACATGACAGGAACTTTAATTACGGCTGATTATAATCTTTCTCAGATCGCTGAAGTTAAAGAATTAAAAGTTATGAATTTGAGTGATTTGGTTATTGCTTTAAGGCCAGAAGTACAACCAGGAGAGTCACTTAATATAAAAATCGTGAGAGAAGGCAAAGAAAAAATGCAAGGTATTGGATATTTAGATGACGGCACAATGGTAGTTATTGATGAGGCAAAGAATTTTGTGGGAAGCAGATTAGATATTGTCATCACAGGAGCATTACAAACTCCCACAGGAAGAATGGTCTTTGGAAAACTAATAAATAATCCTGAGTCAAACAAATCTTTTAAATCACCAGCGACACAGGGCTAAATCTAGCTAGAATCAGTTCAATCTTATTTTTGTGATACAAATGACTGTATCTGCTCCTTATTACGGCGAAAACACCGTTATGAGGACCCCACCCCCAGATCTACCCTCTCTTTTACTGAAAGAGCGAATTGTTTATCTTGGTTTACCATTATTTTCAGATGATGATGCGAAAAGACAACTAGGAATGGATGTTACTGAGCTAATCATTGCTCAACTTCTTTATTTAGAGTTTGAGGATGCAGAAAAACCAATATATTTCTATATCAATTCAACTGGGACAAGTTGGTACACTGGTGACGCAGTTGGTTTTGAAACAGAAGCTTTCGCTATCTGCGATACCATAAGCTATATTAAGCCTCCAGTACACACGATATGTATCGGACAAGCAATGGGTACTGCTGCAGTTATTCTTTCATCTGGCACCAAGGGACAAAGAGCCGCTCTTCCACATGCATCTATTGTTTTGCATCAACCTATAAGCGGGGCAAGAGGCCAAGCAACCGATATCCAAATAAGAGCTGAAGAAGTTTTGAAAAATAAAAAATCAATGCTGGAGATTTTGTCTCGTAATACTGGAAAGACAATTGAAGAACTCTCAAAAGACTCTGACAGGATGAGTTATCTCAATCCCCAAGAAGCACTAGATTATGGAGTTATCGATAGAATACTCACAAGTCAAAAAGATCTCCCAAATAAAATTTAACACTCACAAAACTATTTTAAAATCATGCCAATAGGAACTCCAAGCGTGCCTTACAGACTTCCAGGAAGTCAATACGAAAGATGGGTAGACATATATACAAGACTAGGTGTTGAAAGAATTCTTTTTCTTGGACAAGAAGTAAATGATGGTATTGCTAATAGCCTTGTTGCACAAATGCTTTATCTAGATTCCGATGATAATTCCAAACCTATCTATCTATATATAAATAGCCCAGGAGGATCAGTAACTGCTGGCTTGGCAATTTATGACACTATTAAATACGTAAAAAGTGATGTAGTAACTATATGCGTAGGCCTCGCAGCCTCCATGGGAGCGTTCCTATTGGCCGCTGGTACAAAAGGTAAAAGAGTTGCTTTGCCTCACAGCAGAATAATGATTCATCAACCGTTAGGAGGGACATCTCAACGCCAAGCAAGTGATATTGAAATAGAAGCCAAGGAAATTTTAAGAATTAAAGATATGTTAAACATGTCTATGGCAGATATGACAGGCCAATCATTTGAGAAAATTGAAAAGGATACTGATAGAGATTATTTTCTAAGTGCGGAGGAAGCAAAAAATTATGGATTAATTGATAGAGTAATTACACATCCAAGTGAAGCAAATCAGTCTTAAACTTCCTAAATTAATACTTTAATTTTAATTTTTTAAATTAATAATTTTTTTGGTTTATTACCACCTTAATGTCTAAAATAATAACTATTAAACGCAAAGAAGCTACAACTAATGACCCAACTCTTTTACGACACAGATGCAGATCTAACTCTTTTAAATAATAAAAGAATAGCGATTATTGGATATGGATCACAAGGTCATGCACATGCCCTAAATCTCAAAGATAGCGGTATGGATGTGATTGTTGGATTATATAAAGGAAGTAAGTCAGAAAGCAAAGCCATTAGCGATGGTCTACAAGTCTTTAGCGTTTCTGAAGCTTGCGAAAAAGCAGACTGGATAATGATTCTACTCCCCGATGAGTTTCAGAAAGATGTTTACCTTAAGGAAATAGAACCAAATCTAAAAGAAGGAAAGATACTAAGTTTTGCTCATGGCTTCAATATAAGATTTGGACTTATCAAACCTCCTAGTTTTGTGGATGTTGTAATGATTGCCCCAAAAGGACCTGGACACACTGTTCGTTGGGAATATCAGAACGGTCAAGGAGTTCCAGCACTCTTTGCAGTTGAGCAGGATTCTTCCGGAAATGCAAGATCATTGGCAATGGCTTACGCCAAAGGAATTGGAGGAACGAGAGCTGGGATTCTTGAGACAAACTTTAAAGAAGAGACAGAAACTGATTTATTTGGCGAACAAGCGGTTTTGTGCGGAGGATTATCAGAACTGGTCAAGTCAGGATTTGAAACTCTTGTAGAGGCAGGTTATCAACCCGAACTTGCTTACTTCGAATGCTTACATGAAGTTAAACTTATTGTCGATTTAATGGTGAAGGGAGGCTTATCTCAAATGAGAGATTCCATTTCAAATACTGCAGAATATGGAGATTATGTAAGTGGTAAAAGACTTATCAATAGTGATACAAAGAAAGAAATGCAGAAAATTCTAAAAGATATACAAGATGGAACTTTCGCTAAGAATTTTGTGGAAGAATGTGATAAAAACAAACCCTTAATGACAAAATTAAGAGAAGAGAACTCAAAACATGAAATTGAGAAAGTGGGTAAAGGTCTGCGCTCGATGTTCAGTTGGCTGAAATAAATTTATTTTTAATATTCCTTGGATCGATTGGTTTTGATTTGTTGATCGGCGATCCAAGATTTTTAATCCACCCTGTTCAAGTAATTGGCGTTTACATAAAAAAAATATCTGATTACCTAATAAATAATTTTGGAGAAAATAAAAATATATTGTTTTGGGGTGGTTTCTTCGTTGCTATATCCACTATTGGAATGAGTTTTGGTTTAGGAAAATTGATAGAACTAAGTTATGTGCAATCGAGAAATCATTTTTTTGTTGGATTGCTAATTTTATTTGGGCTTTCAAGTTGTATTGCGACTAAGGGACTTATTTCAAGTGTGAAAGAGATTGCAGAGCTCATAGAACGCAAGGAAATAAATAACCAAAATAAGAGAATAATCAGAGAGAAGGTACAAAGGATAGTTAGTAGGGATGTAAGTTCATCTTCTTTAGAACATCTTTTGAGATCAAGTACAGAGAGTCTTACCGAGAATTCTGTTGATGGAATATTTGGGCCATTATTTTGGATTTTTATTGGAATTTTTTTTATGAAATTTTCAATTTTTCTGCCAGGGCCTTTATCACTTGGTTTTTCTTATAAAGCCATAAGTACTTTAGATTCAATGATAGGTTACAGATATGATTATTTTAGATATTTAGGTTTTTTCAGTGCAAAAATCGAAGATATTTTTACGTTTGTTCCTTCAAGATTAGTTTTAATTACATTACCTTTAGTTAGTCTCAAAATTAATGAGTATGGATCAATAATAATAAAAAGCTATCTTGATGGTAAAAAATATGATTCGCCTAATGCTGGAATTTCAGAGGCTATATTTGCTTATATTTCTGGAATAACATTGGGTGGAAAAAGTAAATATAAAAATGAGATTATTAAAAAGCCAAAGATCAACGCGAATGGAGATAATTGCACTGGAGAGAAAATTAAATTAATTTGTCAATTAATTTTGAGATTACAATTATTATGGATAATAATTTTTGTCTTAATTTTTTTTATAATTTGAACTTTAATTTAATAATGAACTAGTTTTAAAATTACTAGAATAGACTATAAAACTTTATGCAAGAAAATGGCTCTCCAATAGAAAATCAAAATGATGATTTTACTGATACATCATCAACTGATAATGAATACTCAAAATGGGTAGACAATCAGGGGGATGAAGTAAAGAATGTTTTTGGATTTAATAGCAGTGCTGAACTTGTAAATGGTAGAGCAGCAATGATCGGATTCTTAATGCTAATATTAACCGAGTTAGTTTTTAACGGCAGACCTGTTACTTCTTCAATTTTTGGTATTAATTAAAAATGGAAGCAAAAAAATCTAATCCAATAAAAGTATTCTTATACATATCTATTTGGGTAATTATTTGGGGTACTATAGGATCTTTAATCGATTTTCCTCTATATAAAAATAAAATCTACTTAGAAGGAAGCATATATCAATATCTTACTTTCACAATTACAGCTTTTATTTCTATTATATCTGCAAAGTTTTTTTATAAGAAAATTGATTTATAAAAACTTGTACCTAAATTTCTTAATAATTTTTGCTGGTTCTTTACTCTCACTGGACTCGTATAGTATCCACTGATGAGTCTCAGTATCATGGTCACAACCATAATTGCCAGATGGGTTTTCGTAACTTGAAAGGTATGAATGACAATTTTGGTCTGCCTCGAAAGCGGAGTCATAACCTGTTAGAAAATATATCAAAAATAGAACAGTTATCAACAAAAAAAATACTTGAAAAACTAAATTAACTACCTTCATAAGATATTCTAAAATTTAAATATATCATCTAATAAAATCTTTCGATCTAAAAATATAGCTAACGTCCAACATTAAATACAAAGTCATGGAATTCTTGATTCTTTAAATACAGGATGACTAGCAATACTAAAATAATATTTAAGCCTATTACTATTGATCCAAAAATATTTATTTGTTTTTTGCCTGGCAAAGTGTAAGTAAATTTCTTGCCTTTAAGAAAACCAGCTAAGCCTTTTTTTTCTTTTATTTGAGTATTTTGAGTATTATTCTTAACTTCATTATCAGAAAAACCTTTTACCATTACAAATTAAATAACAAATTTATAATATTCCAAAAAAATAAATTATTTTAATAATTAACAATTTTTAATCACATGTGGGATCATTAATGAAATTCTCTCATTTGAGAAATTATTAAAAAAATAAGCTTCAATAATTTCCGTTTGCAGCCCTAATAAACTTGATTGACATTTGAATCTATTTTGGTCAAATACTACTAATTGAAGTTTTTCTATTTCAGAAACTAATTCTTTACATATTTGGGTTCGAGAATCTTTAAAACAATCACTAGATTGTTTTAAAATCTTAGACTTTGTTGGTATTGTCTCAGCCATAACAAAATTAGATAACAACAAAAATTTAAGGAATAAAATAGTTAAACATTTCATTAATTCTTAAGATTTCAAAGTTTTGGATACCTCGTTAAGAGTATTGGGCATTGAGCTAATTGCATCTTTTTGCGATTAAAAAAAAAGATGCCCTAAAAGAGCACCTTGTTTTTAAAGGAAGAAATAGATTAAAAATTACCCTTGAACTCTATCCTTAAAAAGTTTACCTGCAGAGAATGTTGGAACTCTTTTAGCGGGTATTGCTATTTTTTCGCCTGTCTTAGGGTTTAAACCCTGTCTTGCAGAACGATCTCTTGGTTCAAAAGAACCAAATCCTAGTAAAGAGACTTTTTTGCCTTCCACTACTGAATCAACAATAGTTTCGATAGCTGCATCAACAACTAAGGAAACATCCGTTTTTGTGAGCTCTGTACGAGCTGCAACAAGATTTACTAAATCAGCTTTGTTCATTGAAATTTAAATTAAAGCTAGGGGTTAAAAAAAGATTTAAATCGAGTTTAAACCTCGAACTTTCACATCATATGGAGCAAATACAAATACGGCAACCGAAAATGCCGGCGGCGCAAAGCTTTATACAAATTTTAGGGACATTTTTAGCAACATTGTTTATTTCTTATAACCGCGCTTTTTCATTTATAAAAAATAGCTTCTTCATTTAGAGAACAGCAAAAAGCATTGGTGGCACTAGATTTAGCATTAAAAATCTAACTAGATTTAGCAAAGGGGGAAAATGTCAAAGGGGGGGTGAATTTAAGAATTTGAGCCATTTATTATGTTTTATTAATTTTCAGATATATTTCCTTCTCATCACATGAAAAAACACAATTTGTATTTTGAAATCAAAAAAAATCTAGTTTTCTCATTATTAAACTTTCTCTATAAATCGTTTTATGCACTGAGCAGATGGATGAAGAAATTGTAATTAATTAGAAAATTAATACTCTCCAAGATCTAATAAAGTTGATTAGTGAAGCCTTAAATTTGAGTTTTTTTTTTAAATTTTGCATCTATTATTCAAATATCAGTAATTTAAATACATTATCTCAATATTTAACTAATCAATGATAAAGAAAAAGTGATTCATCTCAATAAAGGTAAACCATTTCCTTTAGGCAGTTCTCTAACTTCACAAGGGATTAATTTTTCCTTAGTAGCAACAAATGCAGAATATGTAGAAATCTTATTGTTTGAGAAAGAGGACTCTATTTCCCCAAAAAGCACATTCAAATTAGATCAGACTCATAATACAGGTCCATACTGGCATGCGGAAATAAACAATCTAGATGAAGGTTGTATTTATGCTTTTAGAGTGAAACAAAAAAATAATGAGATTAATAATAACTATGAAAAAAAAGTATTACTTGATCCATGTTCAAGGGGTATTACCGGATGGAGAAGTTATAAAAGAGAAAATGCATTAAAAAATCAAGAAAATACTAATTCTTGTCTTAAAAGTGTTGTTTGCGATAGAAAATTATTTAATTTTAAGGATTATCCAAGACCGAAACATTCTTGGGAAGAAACAATTATTTATGAACTCCATATCAAAGCTTTCACTGAATCAACTGATAAAGATGAAAGTTGTTTTAAGAAGTTTTTAAAAAAAATTCCTTATCTCAAAGAACTGGGTATTACAACAATTGAATTACTTCCAATTTTTTGTTTTGATCCTACTGATGCCCCAAATGGTCTAAAAAATTTTTGGGGATATAGTCCAATTAATTGGTTTACTCCGCATTTTGAATATCTTTCGAATGAATCCCCCGAAAAGAATAGAGAGGAATTTAGAAGATTTGTAGAGGAATGTCATAAAGCAGACATTGAAGTCATCTTAGATGTTGTATACAATCACACTTGCGAAGGTGATTCAAAAGGGCCAGCAATATCTTGGAAAGGTATAGATGAAAATCTTTATTACTTTATTGGAAAAGATAAAAATTATCAGGACGTCTCCGGATGTGGTAATACTATTGCAGCAAACAGAGGATTAGTTAGAAAACTAATAATTGAATCTTTAAAATGTTGGGCGAGTGAATTAGGAGTTGATGGTTTTAGATTTGATTTAGGAATTGCCCTATCAAGAGGAGAAAATCTTTCACCTCTTGATAATCCTCCAATTTTTGAAGATATAGAATGTGAACCAGAACTTATCGATATAAAGTTCATTAGTGAGCCATGGGATTGTGGAGGTTTATATAAATTAGGTGATTTCCCATCTAAGAATACTTTCACTTGGAATGGTCATTTTAGAGATGACTTGAGGAGATTTTGGAAGGGGGATAAAGATACAGCTTGGAATATGAGCGATAAAATAAAAGGTTCTCCATCTATTTATAAAGAAGATAATATTTTTCCAAAGTCGATAAATTTTATTACTTCACATGATGGATTCACTTTAAAAGACTTAGTTACTTTCAATAGAAAACATAATTTTGCCAATAGAGAACAAAATAGAGATGGAGATAACCATAACAATTCTTGGAATCATGGTACTGAGGGACCAACTACTAACTTATTAATCAATGATTTAAGAAAAAGACAACAAAAAAATCTTGTTCTTAGTTTACTTATCTCTAAAGGTGTACCAATGATACTTATGGGTGATGAAATAGGAAGATCACAAGGCGGGAACAACAATTCTTGGTGCCAAAATAATTTATTGGGCTGGATGAATTGGGAACATGGTCAACAAGATTTGGAATTATTAGATTATTTTAAATACGTTATAAAAATTCGAAAAAAACTAATAAACATTTTTAATCCATCATTCTTCCCTAATAATCAAACCAATGAAAATATTCCAACATATCATTGGCATGGAACAAAGTTAGATAGCCCCGATTGGAGTAGTTGGTCTCACACAGTTGCCTTTAGCATTAACAAAGACAAAACTAGTCCGCTGGTTTGGATAGGTTTAAATGCATATTCAAAAAGTATCGATTTCCCCTTACCGAAATGTAAATATAATTGGTTAAAAGTTATCGACACTAGCATGTCTGAGATTTTTGAACCCTTAACTATTAATGAGAAATCTGTTTCAATAAAGAGTAGAAGCTCTTTATTAATCATTTCAGAAGAAGTATTTGGGGCAAAAAATAATTTATTCTAAAGCGGGCGGCGGGAATCGAACCCGCATCTTCAGCTTGGAAGGCTGAGGTTTTACCACTAAACCACGCCCGCATTAAGTAATAGAATTACCAATGCAATAATACATTATCAAACAATCAACAAAGCAAAAAGATTGGAAAATTCACACTCGAAAAGAAATATTAATAGATCGACAACAAGATTAATGTTCTCTTATGGGCTAGGAGATGCAGGCACAGGTTTAGTCGCAACGCAATTTGGTTTTTTTCTGTTCAAATTCTTTATTTCTGCTGGTTTACCAGTAATAATTGCAGGTTCATTATTAATGTTAATAAAGATATGGGATGCAGTAAATGATCCGTTAATTGGATGGTTAAGTGATCGTACTAAATCAAGATGGGGACCTAGAATCCCTTGGATGGTAGTAGCATCTATTCCTCTTGGTTTATCTCTAGCTGCGATATGGTGGACACCCACTGGCACCGTGCTAACCAAGACTATTTACTATGCCATAATTTCTATAATCGTAATGACTGCTTATACAAGTATTAATCTTCCTTTTGCAGCTCTATCTACTGAAATTTCTGAAAAAACATCAATAAGAACAAGACTAAACGCATCTAGATTTACTGGCTCAATAATTGCAGGACTAACTGGTTTAATAATTGCTGGATTTGTATTGGGTTCTGAAGGATCAGCAAATAATGAATATTTTTTAATGGGTAAAATAAGCGGATGTATTGCAGTTGCTGCCACGTTAATTTCTTGCTGGGGATTGGCTCCATTCGCCAAAAAAGCAAGAAGGCCTTCAGGAAAAGTTGAGCCCATAACACTTCAATTCCAAAGGATCTTCAGAAATAAAAAATTTCTAAAAGTTATCACGCTTTATATTCTTCTCTGGTGCGCCTTACAATTGATGCAAACAGTAGCGTTAATCTATGTAGAGGATGTACTGAATGTGCCAACATATATCGCGAAGTGGATCCCGATTCCTTTCCAAATTAGCGCTTTAGTGGGTTTACAAATATGGACCAGAGTATCAAATAAATTAAACAGGATTTCAGCTTTAAACTATGGAGGGATTATGTGGATTATTTCATGTGCGGCAGCATTATTTTTACCTTCACTATCAAAAATTCCAGGAGTTGGAGATAGTTTATTCCTAAATGCCGGCAACATATTTCAGTTCATTCTTTTAATTTTCATAATCTGTCTTATTGGCATTGGAGCTTCAACTGCTTTTCTCATCCCTTGGTCACTACTTCCTGATGCAATAGACGAAGACCCAGAGAAACCCGCAGGACTATATACTGCTTGGATGGTACTTATTCAGAAGATTGGTATCGCGTTTAGTGTTCAATTATTAGGATTTTTATTGTATTTATCAGGTTATCAATCATGCTTTGTTGATGAAGATGGTCTAAATATTATTGAACAATGCTACTCAGCACAATTAACTATTAGATTATGTATTGGTTTTATACCCTCAATATTGGTAATAATTGGTCTTTTAATAATGAGAAAATGGGATCGAAAATTAATTACAAACTAATATAAAGATATGTATTACTTTAATTTTTTCAAAAGACTTCTAAGCAGTCTAATCATTGGCGGGCAAGCAATTAATTTTATCTTTAAGGGTAAAATTTCCAAAAATGATCTCTTTGACCAACTTATGGAATCAGGTCCTGGCAGTTTATTAATTGTATTAATTACAGGAATTGCCGCAGGTACAGTTTTTAATATTCAAGTTGCATCACAACTTACAAGTATGGGAGTTTCAAGTGAAATTGGAGGTTTATTAGCAGTAGGCATGGCGAGAGAAATGGCTCCTCTTCTAACTGCTACTTTAATGACTGGAAAGGTTGCCACTGCCTATGCTGCTCAACTCGGCACTATGAAAGTCACAGAACAAATTGAGGCAATAACCATGTTAAGGACTGAACCAGTCCAATATTTGGTAGTCCCAAGGTTACTATCGATGGTAATAATGTCTCCAATACAGTGTCTTTTGTTTTTATCTGTAGCTTTATGGAGTGGACAAATTTGGAGCACAATTTTTTATAAAGTTCCTCCGATAGTTTTTTGGACATCTGTAAGATCAGGTAATGTGAGTTTAACCAGTACAGACTTAAGTTCAATGTTAATAAAATCTGTAGTGTTCGGATTACTTATTTCAATCATTGCTTGTGGATATGGACTTACAACTAAAGGAGGTCCAAAAGAAGTTGGAACAAGTACAACAGGTGCAGTTGTAATGACTCTCGTTACTGTATCTTTAATGGATGTATTACTAACGCAAATTTTATTTGGATGATACTATGTTTAATACCAAATCAAAAAAAGAGGAGCCAGTAATAATATCTCCTTCATTTCAGTTGCCAATCATTCTAATAGTTTTAAGTTTTATGCTTTTGTTTTTGAATATTGGTTCTTTGCCAACAATAGTTTTTGCTTCTTTTAGCTTTTTTTTATTACTTCAGTCATTCACCTTAAGAATAAAAATTACAAATGATGATTTTATCGTTTTACAATTAGGGAAAGAGATTAGAACTTTTCCATTCAAGAACTGGATATCATGGAAATTCTTTTTCCCTATAATCCCTGGTATTTTTTATTTTAGAGAAAAGTCCAGTCCTCATTTATTACCAATTTTATTTAATCCAAAGCAATTAAAAGATGAGCTCTTAAAAAAAGTTGATTCCCTAGAAATTAAAAATTCTTAAAATTCAGACTTTGCCTAATCATCAAAATTATTTAAATGACCAATACAGAAATTTCCGACAATAATCCTGAAAAGGAATTGATATTAGATAAGTCAATTTCAGATGATAAAACCAAACAAATTAGCAAGAAAAATACAACGCAAAATAAAAAAATTACACAAAAAAACGATAAATCAACTAAATCTTTTGATGAAATTTCTAATGAAATTTTTAAAGATCTCGTTTCAAAAAAAGACTCTTTAGTTCAAGAAATAAAAGAGTTAGAAACAAAAAAAAATGAAATAGAAAAAGATATTGAGTCTAATTTTAAAGGACAGTCAGATAATATTGCTAAAAGAGTTAAAGGCTTTCAAGAGTACTTAACTGGAGCTTTGCAGAATCTTTCACAAAATGTAGAGAAACTTGAATTAGTTTCTCAACCAATAATCGTAAAGCCTTCTCCCCTTGATGAGAAAAAGCAAGACAATAGCACAAATAATATAGTTAATGTTCCTGCTCTTTCCGAGACATTTAAGCCAGATGAAAAGATTATAAAAAGTTGCTTTTCAAGTTTCACAGAACAACCCGACTTTTATGCAGAACCTTGGAAATTAAGACGGAGTCTTGATTCCTCAGATATAGAAATTATGGATGATTGGTTCTTTAACATGGGCGGGAGAGGTTCTCTTGAAAGTAGAGGTTCTCGACAAAAAAATGCATTGTTATCAGCTGGCTTAATATCTATTCTTGGTGAATTATATGGAGATCAATTTCAGACTCTTATTTTAGCTTCGCAGCCTGAACGATTAGGTGAATGGAGAAGAATTCTTCAAGATTCACTTGGTCTAACAAGGGATGACTTTGGACCTAATAGTGGGATTGTTCTGTTTGAAAGGCCGGAAGGTGTCATCGAGAGAGCTGATAGATTAGAAGCCAACGAAGAATTGCCATTTATTATCATTGATGCTGCAGAAACTTCTGTTGAAATTCCAATACTTCAATTCCCATTATGGGTTGCATTTGCTGGTTCAGATAATGAAATTTACGATGATCTTGAACTAAACTAAGGTTTATGAATATCTTAATAATTTTTACAAGTTATCTTTTAGGATCACTTCCGACAGGTTTTTTAATTGGAAAATATCTCAAAAATATAGATCTAAGAACTATGGGTTCTGGATCTACAGGTGCCACAAATGTCTTAAGAAATGTTGGGAAATGGCCAGCACTTTTTGTGTTTATCATTGACGTTGGGAAAGGCTTTATTGCAGTAAAAATTGCTCAATATTATACAGATCAAGGATTAATAGAGGTAATAGCGGGGATATCCGCTATCTCAGGACATATTTGGCCAATATGGCTTGGAGGTAAAGGAGGAAAAGCTGTTGCTACTGGATTAGGTATGTTTTTAGCTCTTTCTTGGAAAGTTGGACTAGCATCTCTTGGCATTTTTTTAATAGTTCTAACAAAAACTAAATTTGTTTCTTTATCCAGTATTTCAGCTGCAATCTTACTTCCTATTTTTATGTTTTTTTATCTAGGAAAATTTATGCATTCATACTTTTTTACAAGTTTAATTGTGGCATTATTAGTAATCTGGAAACACAGAACAAACATAACAAGATTGCTTAAGGGAGAAGAATCCAAAATTAATCAGACTCAATAGATTTAAATATTTCTATTAGAGATTTATTAGGATCTATAGCTTTTGAAATTGATCTGCCAATGACTAACTTTGAAGCGCCATTATCTATAGCTTCATATGGAGTCATAATTCTATTTTGATCATCTTTATTGTCAATATTTAATCTGATACCTGGTGTAATAAGTTCAAAATTATCCTTGTAAATAGATCTCAACATTTTCACCTCCCAAGGGGAACAAACACATCCATCTAATCCGGCATCAAAAGACAACTTTGCAAGTCTCAATACATTTTCTTCAATTGAATTATTTCTATCAAGATCAGTTTGAAAATCTTTAAGAGAAAAGCTTGTTAAAACAGTTATTCCTATAACCAATGGAGGTTTTACACTGACTGAGGTGGCTCCCTCTAAAGATGCTTTTTTCGAATCCTTAAGAGCTTTTAAACCTGCTGAAGCATGAATAGAAATTATATCAACCCCTAATTTTGAAACTTGGAAACATGCTGCTCGCATGGTATTTGGTATATCATGAAATTTTAAGTCTAAAAAAATTTTTTTATTTAAACCTTTTAATATTTCAATAACCCTCGGACCTTCCCTAACAAAAAGTTCTAAACCAACTTTCACCCACTTAATATTAGGACATTTTTCCAAAAGTAATTTTGCTTGACTTACATCTAATCCATCAATTGCCAATATTATTTTATCCTCCGAATTAAATCTGTTATTCATCAATTTTCAGTTTTCAAACCTCTTAATTATTTTTTTCCCAATTTGCAAAATTTTTCCTTCCAAATCATTTTTTGAATTAAAAACTAAATCAGGGTTTATTACTTTCTGACTATCAATTTTTACACCCCCACCTTTAATAGATCTTTTGGATTCGCTGCTAGATTTGAAAAGTTTTAGAGCGCTTAATAAGTAGAAAAACTTTACTGGAAAAACTACTTCTTTTAAAGAAATCTCTGGAATTTCTCCAACTTTTTCTTTTTGTCCAAGGAATAATTTTTCGCAATTTGATTGCGCCTTTAATGCTTCTTCGGTCCCGTGGAATAAAGTAGTAACTTCTAAAGCCATTCTTCTCTGTAATTCACGAGGATTTGAGTTTTCCAGAAAACTTAAATCTAATTCAGTAAGTAATTCAAAATAGGTGGGTATTATATTATCGGGTACTTTTTCTAATTTTGAATACATTGAAAGAGGATCTTCAGTTAAACCGACGGTGTTAAATTCAGATTTACTCATCTTCTTAACTCCATCTAAACCTGTCAAAATTGGCAGCAGAACACCAAATTGAGGGTCTTGTTTAAAATGCCTTTGAAGGTCTCTTCCTATTGCAATATTAAATTTCTGATCTGTGCCTCCAAGCTCAATATCTGATTGAACAACTACCGAATCGTAACCTTGTAATAGTGGATATAAGAATTCATGCAAAGCAATTGGGACTTGCGAAGTGTACCTTTTATTAAATTCCTCCTTAGCTAGCATTTGACTAACTGTTACACTCCCCATTAATTCAATTATCGAATTAAGATTTAATCCTTTTAACCATTCACTGTTATATCTAATTTCTATTCTATCTTTTGAATCAAAATCTAAAATAGATTCATTGGCTGGCTTTCCCATCCCTAGTTGGGTTAAGTATGTTTTTGCATTCTCCTTAACTTGTTTTTCCGATAACTGAACTCTTGTTTTATTTTTTCCGGTTGGATCTCCTATTTGAGCAGTAAAATCCCCAATAATTAAAACTGCAATATGTCCATTATCTTGGAATGCCCTAAGTTTTTTAAACAATATGCTGTGCCCAAGATGAATATCGGTTCCAGTTGGATCGATGCCAAGTTTAACCCTTAATTTTTTATTATTTTTTTTTGCATGATCAATTATCTCCGAAAAGGTTTGATCTGTACCCTTAATTGGAAAATATTCTTCTATTCCTCTTGACAGCCATGATGGCAATTTTAAATTATCTGTCATTAAGCTTTAATCTTTAACTTTAAGAAGTTTTATCAAGTTCATCCTTCATTCTTATTAAGGTTTTATTCATTTGATCAAACATTTGATCAGGAGTAATCCCAAATTGACTTAACTGTGTTTTTAATTGTTCTACTGTCATTTTTGCTTGAAAATCTTCAGACAATTCAAATCTCTTCATAAAAACCTTATAACGATCCATAAGAGTTTCCATTTTTTTTATAAACATTTTTTTTCCTTCTCTGTCAAATTTTCCATAATCAGAGCCAAGTTTCATAAGTTCTTGGTAATCTGTAAAAAGCTTTTTAGCTTCTTCTTGAACGATGTCTGACTCAAAGAATCCCATTTCTATTTTTTACTTCGCAGATTAAGGCTCAATTACAAGATAACAAGAATCTTTTAAATTGATTAGAAGATTAATAAATTTTAGTTTATAAATAATTCTTTGATTTATATTTTTTCAGAATTAAATTTAGTAAACATGTTTCATTAATATTGGAAAAATTTAACGTAAATAATATTTCAAACCAAAATAGACAATTTGAATTATTTAGTTCAAATGTAAATACATCAATTAATTTTCAACACTCAAATAATCTAAAAATCAATGGCGAAATCCTAACTAAATGGAGGGATAGAATATATAATCACCAATTCAAAATTTCAAAAAATACTCACAACAAAACTTTGCACCAAACAAGTCTTCCTATAAATACAATTTCCGATGAAATAAAAATTGATCCGTTTTCCTTGCAGCCATTATCATTGAACTTTTGGAGAACCAATCAATATATACACAATGGGCCAGCAATGTATTTTGTAATTGATTCGATGGGGAGTTCTAAAATAATCCTTTATATAGGAGAAACAAATTCAGCAAATAAAAGATGGAAGGGAGAACATGACTGTAAAAATTACCTCATGAACTATAAAGAAGCCCTAGCTCATAACAAACTCTCAAGTCACCAAGATATTCGTTTCTTCTTAGATGTACCTAAAGAAGTAAAATTAAGACGTAAATTAGAACAGCAACTGATATATTTATGGTTACCACCTTTTAATAAAGAAACTCGAGATAGGTGGGCAACTACTTTCACAAACAACTAAAAGTTAATTAAATCCATTTAACAAATGCAATTTTCCACATTCCAAAAAAATCTAGATAACTGGCAAGGTGCTTCATTAATTTTTGGAGTTTTAGAGGAAGAAATTTCAAGCCAACTTGAAAAAATAAAATTTGTTATTGACCCAAAATTATTACTAAAAAAAGTTACTCAAAAAAAATTTAAAGGAGAAAAAGGAAAAACTTTAACCTTTGAATTTTTAGATCAAAAATTAGAAACTTTAATAATAGTTGGTCTTGGCAAATCGAAGGACCTAAATAAAAGTGATATAGAAAACTCTATAGGAAATCTAGTCAGGAAAACAGTTGATAAAAATGAAAAAATCAGCATCTTGCTACCTTGGGAATTTATAAATTCACAACTAGAAATAAATCAATTAGCAGAGTCAGCCAGATTATCTGCCTATAAGGACAATAGATTCAATAAGAAAAGAGATGAAAAGAAAGTTCTTAAAGAAATAGAGTTTTTAAATTTAAAAGAATTTAAGAATATTAGCTTTGAAGAGACAGCACAAATATGTGAAGGTGTAGAACTAGCTAGAAGACTTGTAGCCGCCCCTCCAAATAGTCTTACACCTCAGGAAATGTCTATACAAGCTTCTCAAATAGCTAAAGATCATGGTTTGGAAGTAAAAATTTTAGAGGCAAAAGATTGTGAAGATTTAGGCATGGGTGCATATCTAGCTGTAGCAAAAGGTTCTGATCTAGATCCTAAATTTATACATCTTACTTTAAAGTCAGAGGGGCCTATTAAAGAAAAGATTGCGCTTGTTGGGAAGGGTTTAACCTTTGATTCCGGAGGATACAATCTGAAAGTGGGGGCCTCTCAAATTGAAATGATGAAATATGATATGGGCGGAAGCGCTGCAGTTTTAGGAGCAGCAAAAGCACTTGGGGCAATAAAACCAAAGGGATTAGAAATTCATTTTATTGTGGCATCTTGTGAAAACATGATAAATGGATCTGCAGTACATCCTGGGGATGTAGTTAAAGCATCTAATGGTAAGACAATTGAAATAAATAACACTGATGCAGAGGGTAGACTCACATTAGCGGATGCTTTAACTTACGCATCAAATTTAAAACCGGATTCAATAATAGATCTCGCCACTTTAACAGGAGCTATTGTTGTTGCATTAGGGAATGATGTAGCTGGATTCTGGAGTAATAATAATGATCTAGCAAATGAACTAAAAGCTGCATCAGCCCAGTCTGGAGAAGAATTATGGCAAATGCCTTTACAAAAATCTTATAAAGAAGGGTTAAAGTCTCATATAGCTGACATGAAAAATACAGGTCCTAGAGCAGGTGGGTCAATAACTGCTGCTTTGTTTTTAGAGGAATTCTTTGATAAAGAGATTAAATGGGCTCATATTGATATTGCTGGGACTTGTTGGACTGATAAGAATAAGGGAATAAACCCATCAGGTGCTACCGGTTTTGGAGTTAAAACTCTTGTTCAATGGATTAAAAATAAATAACTATATTCAAAATCATTCAGTCCAAAGATTTATTGATCTAGCGTTATCCCCCCATAATTTATCCAATCTCTGATCTCTCCCACATGAGAATCTATAGAACTTATATTTTAATTCATTTCTCTCAGCAAAATCCTGATGATATTCTTCAGCTAACCAAAATTGATCTTTTGATTTTAGTTCTACAGAAATTTTTTCTAATGGCACACGCAATTCATTAGAGGCGGAAACAATTGCATTATTTGCATCACTTTCCTCAGTTGCGTCTTTGAAAAAGATCACTGGCCTATAAGAATCTCCACGATCACAAAATTGACCCTTGCCGTCTAGAGGATCAATATTTCTGAAATAGAGTCTAAGTATCTCTGGTAAAGTTACCAATTTGGAATCATAATCTACCAAAACCACTTCCTGATGTCCTTCATGATTTTCGTATGTAGGATTTTGTAAATCTCCACCTGAATAGCCACTTTGTACAAAATTTATCCCCTCTAATGACTCTAAATCATGTTCTAAACACCAAAAACAACCTCCCGCAAGAATCAATTCCTCTGCAAAAGCGTTTACAGGGTTAATAAATATTGAAAGGGCAATTATTAAAGGTAAGAAATATTTCATTTTTTTATTATAAAGTTCAAATAATAGAATTAATAATCTCTTTAGCAGCTCTCTGTACCACCCCCTTTTCACCTAATTCTTTTTTTAACAAAGCATAACCTTTTTTTATTTTTATTTTTTCTGACTTCCCCTCAAGAATCCTACAAGATTTATAGAAAATTTTCTTTTCGTTAAAGTCTTTCTGTACAAACTCAGGAATTATTAATTTATTGACTAACAAATTTACCGGGGAAATAAATCTTACTTTAAAATTAAGGATTTTTCTAGCAATAAAAGCAGTTACCCTACTTACTTTATAACCAACAATCTGTGGGATTCCATTTAAAGCTAATTCCATATTAACTGTCCCTGATTTACAAAAAGCAATTTTAGTAAGCGAATAAATATAAGGCTTTAATTTTGCACTATCCTTTTGAGAAATCACTAGTCCTTTAATTTGATATTTTCTAAAGGCTTTTTTAAATATTTCATCAAAAGACTGCCTACAAGAGGGAATATAGACAACCAAACTTGGATATTTTTGTTGTAATTTTTTAGCTGCGCTCATAAAAGTAGGTAATACATATCGCAATTCCTGAGGTCTTGATGCGGGCATCAAAAGTAGAATGCTTTGATCAGAGCGGAGATTTAGCATAGCTCTGGAATCTTTTTTTAGAGGAAGTTTTTTTGTTAAATCAATCATTGGATGTCCAACCCACAAAACATTCCCGCCTCTTTTTTTGTAAAAAGATGCTTCTTTCTTAAAAATCGCAAAAATTTTATCAGAAAATTTTATTAGATTTGTTGTAGTATTATTTCCAACTCTCCAAGCCCACTCTTGAGGAGCGATATAGTAAAAAATTGGAATATTAGTCTTCGATCTTTTTAATTTTGTTCCAATTTTTATATTGGGACCCATATAGTCAATCAAAATTAAGCAATCAGGAGGATATTTTTTTAATAATCTATAGAACCTTTTTTGAATTATCAATGTTGGAAGAATAAGAGGTAAAGCCTCCCAAATCCCTATTGCACTAATTGATGTAGTATCTTGCAGAATTTTAACGCCTTCCTTCTTCATCTTTTCCCCACCTAATCCGCAAATTTCTAAATCAATGGATTTTTTTTTAGCCTCTTCTAATAATGCCTTTGATAACAAACTTCCGTGCAAATCACCAGAGACTTCTCCGGTACTTATAAATATCTTTTTATTCATAAATTCACTAAAGGCATTGGTCCTCGTCTTTCTTTAGATATTGACTCTTTTAAAAAATTGCATAATTTTGAAGATGAAATATCTAATTCTCCTGTCATTACTTTTTCTAATGAATTTGAAATCGGATCATTAGATTTAAAAAGTAGATTCCAAGTATTTTGGAGTAATCTTAAGTCAAAATCTTTATTTTCCATTAAACCACTTCTTTTAATTCCAATCCTATTCAAACCTCTTAATCTTCCTGGATGCCCTTCTGCCAAACAAAAAGGTGGAACATCTCTATCTACCCTAGTCATACCTCCAATCATTGCTAAAAATCCAATATGTACAAATTGATGAATACCTAAACAGCCGCCAATAATAGCTTTATCTTCAATCTTCACATGACCTGCAACTTGGACACTATTTGATAAAACTATCATATTACCAAGTTGGCAATTATGGCCGATATGAGTGTAAGCCATCAATAAGTTATTATTTCCAATAACAGTTTTTTCTCCTTCATCAGTTGCTTTATTAATAGTTACACATTCTCTGAAAGTATTATTATCTCCAATAATCACTTCAGTAGAAGCCCCTTTGTATTTTAGGTCTTGGGGATCAAGACCTATAAAAACACTTGGAAAAACTTTATTATTTCTACCAATTTGAGTTCTTCCTGAAATAACAGAATTTGGTCCTATTTCGGTTCCTTTCCCGATAATTACATCAGGACCTACAATAGCCCCTTGAGAGACAATAACCCCATCATGTAATTCGGCACTTGGATCAACAAAAGCATTTGGGTGAACTTTGACTCCACTAAAGCTTGAGTTTAATTCAGTATTTTTATGATCCATATCCCTAATCAACTAATGAAAACATTAATTCTCCAGCACAAACCAACTTCCCATCAACGTGCGCCTCACCTTTAACCTTCCCAAATCTTTGCCTTTTAATAGACAATAACTCACAAGAAATTATTAATTGATCTCCTGGCACAACTGGTTTTCTGAATTTAACATTATTGATTCCTGCAAAAACGAAAAGACCTTTAGGAAGATCAGGCATTTGCGTTACTATTATTCCACCAACTTGAGCCATTGATTCAACAATAAGTACACCAGGCATCAAGGGTCTTTCAGGAAAGTGTCCCTGAAATTGAGGCTCATTTATAGTTACATTTTTAACTGCAACTGCTCTCTCACCAGGGATATTCTCTATGACTTTGTCCACAAGAGCAAAAGGATATCTGTGGGGTAATAAACCCAGTATGTGCTCAGAGGAAAGTTGATTATTTTCACTGGATAATTTATTTTCCAAAACAATTAAAGATAAGGTTAATTTTTTAGCGATGAGGCCAATAAAGAATTTAAAAGATGCGATCCCTTATAAACTAAAATTTGAGCCTTAGGTAACCCTACCAAAGCCAAGTCCCCAATTAGGTCTAAAATTTTATGTCTTATTGGTTCATTATCAAATCTTAATGGTGGATTAACCCATTTTTCACCATCACAAACAAGAGCATTTTCCAAACTTCCGCCTTTTATTAATCCAAGTTCACTTAACTCTTGAAATTGATCTTTAAAACCAAATGTTCTGGCAGGAGCTATCATTTCAACAAAACTTTTTGGATTTAAATCAATCACAAAAGTTTGATTTCCTATTGCTTTATAGGAAAAATTTATAGTGGATATAATTGTAGTTTTTTCAGAAGGAGTTGCTGCTATAACTGAGTCTTCTTTATTTAAAATTATTGATTTATTAATCTCCCGAAAGAAATTATCTGGTTTTGGTGCTTTTTTTATCCCTACTTCTTCAAAATCTCCTACCCACTGGATTGCCGATCCATCTAAAAGAGGAATCTCTTTCCCATCAACTTCAATATGTATATAACTCAACCCACAACCGGCAAGTGAAGATAATAAATGTTCAATAGTATATAAATTTCTCCCACCTAATTTAACGGCCGTACAAAGCATAGTACTTCCAATTAAATCCTGAGTTAATTTAAAAATCTCGCCAGGTTTATCCCTAAAAGAAACATAGTATCCTTCTTTCTCGTAGGGAGAAATTGTAACTCTTGTTTTTTCTCCACTGTGTAGGCCTATACCCTCTCTGGAGATAACACCAGCCAAGGTATAACAAGAATCATAATTAGCAGGCCAACAAAACACTTAAAACTTCCATCCAACTCCAAGTGTATATCTCCAATCTCCACTTAGGTCCTTGCTAGCGACATCTAATCTTAATGGACCAATTGGTGTTTTAACCCCAACTCCACCTCCAAGGGAAAAGCCAGAACCTGATTTCTGCAATAATTTACCAGGTTTTCCTGGGACATCATTTTGAGAGCCTAAATCACTTCCGGCGTCAACAAATAAAGCTCCCGATATCATTCTCCAAACAGGGAACCTATATTCTGCAGTACCTTCTACAAAACTTTTACTTACAGCCAAATCACATGATCCCCATCCTCTAATAGATGATGTCCCTCCCATACAAAATGCTTCGTAAGGTGGCAGTTCCCCAAGAATAGTTCCAGCTTTAAATTGAAACCCAATAGCTTGAGGACAGTCTTCACTAGAAGCATTGCTAGACTTACATGCTTTCGTTAAATTTATTAATTTTGTTGGTATAAAAAATGAATATGAGGCTCTCATTCTATTAAAAGTTGGGGAATTTTTTCCCATTGAGACAAACTGTTCAGTACCAAAGCTTAATTTGTTTCCTGAAGTTGGGTTTATGGAATTATTCAAATTATTTCTAGATGCACTTGCAATAACACTCACTAATGTATTTTCATCAGGGCATGAACCATCACTTGGAGTAAATCCAATACAAATAATATCGCTTATGTTATTTTTGGTTGTGGTTGGAGTTTTATCACCATAAGGTTTTTTGTTTCCATCACCATCAATCATCTTTACTCTCTTAAAGTTCATTCCAGCAAGAACCCTCCATTTAGCGACCTTAAATGGATCTCCGCCATTTAATGGCCTTGCGAAAGAAAATCCACCACCTGTTTTTTCTAAAACTATTGATGAAAAAGTATCAGAGCTAGTTGGTGTTTGATCATCTACTGCATATAATCTCCCATTTTTTTCACTTTTAAATTCTTGTGGATAATCTCTGCTTAAAAAAAGATTTGTTCTAAAAGATGTTTTATGTTTATCTCCTTTAATCCATGGATCAGATAATGAAAAATTGTAAGTGGTTGAATATTCTCCGAAATTAAGGTTTAAATTTGTAGACCATGCTCTTCCTAATGTATTTGTTTCCTGCAAACCAATTGAAGCAAAGATACCTGAACCATTGCTATAACCAAGTCCACCTGTTAACGATCCTGTTCTTTGCTCACTCAAATCTAAAAAAATTATGACTTGACCAGGATTTAAATTATCAGGACCAAGAGAAACCTTTACATCATCAAATAATGATGTGGCATAGAGTCTACCGATATCAGCTTCTAAAATTTTTCTATTAAAAATGGTGCCAGGTTGTGTTTTTAATTCTCTCTTTATAACCCAGTCTTTTGTTTTCCCTTTTCTAGGTTTTCCATCAATAATAAATTCACCATCAGAATTTGGGAATCTTATTTTTACGTCAGATATAATGCCCTCAGAAACTTTTAATATTATTACTCCGTTCTCAGAGATTCTATCGGGGCCACTAATTCTAGCTAAAGAATAACCCTCTTTTTCATAACGTTTTTTTATTATTTCTATCTTATTTTGAAATTCCTTTAGGTTAAGAGTTGTCCCATAATAGTTTTTAAAAATATCATCTACGTATTCATTAGGAATTACAGAGTTCTTTGGCTTAAGTTCAACTTTTTTTAAAATTGGATTAGGCACTACATTTACTATTAGCCTCACACCTAGTGGCCCATCTTGAGTCTTAATTTTAACTCCTGAAAACCAACCACTAGCATAAATTGCATTGAGGTCTTTGTTTAAAATTTGATTATCAACGATACTTCCAGGCTTTATGTTCATAGAATCATATGCAGCCAATTCAAGTTTTCTACCCTCAGGATGATTTTCCCAACCTTCGATAATTATTTCTGAGACAAGAACACTTTCTTCACTAATATCATTATTATTTTCTGCAAGAAGAATTTTTTTCTCTTTTTTAATATCAATCCCTTGAAATAAAACATTATTAATATTTTGTATTTCTAAGGTTTTTATTGATTGATCAACATCATCTGGCAAATACTTAGCAGCCAGTTCAGAATTATTTGATATAAACATCAATGGAGTGCAGGCAACATTTATGAAAACCTTTCCAAATTTTAAACAATGTTTTTGCATAGTACTTGTTATTAAGATTAACATCTCATTATTTAATCAATCAGGTTTAAGAAAATCGTTAATTCTTCGGTGGATTTCACTATAAGCTTCAATTAAACCACCTAAATCATTTCTAAATCTATCTTTATCAAGGCTTACAATCATATCACTTTTTTGATTTAAATCCCACAATCTACAATTATCAGGACTTATTTCATCCCCTAAAATAATATTGTTTCTAAAATCAAAACCGAATTCCAACTTGAAATCTACAAGTTGAAGTTGAATGTTTTTAAAAAAACTTTTCAAGATTAAATTAATTTTTAAGGTTAAATTTATTATTAACTCTAGATCATCAGAGCTTAATATATTCATTAATTCAATCCTATCTTTTGTAATAAGGGGATCATTAAGTTCATCATTTTTAAGATAAATATCAATTAATGGTTTAGTTAACAAAGTTCCAGGTTTAATAGTGGTTTGTTTGCACAAAGAACCATAAGCAGTATTTCTTAGAACAATTTCTAATGGAATTACTTTTATTTTTTTTGCAATCATTGTATTTTCATTTTCAAGTTCAATAAAATGAGTTGGAATATTTTTCTTAATCAGGATCTCAAAAATTCTTGCACTTATTAAGCAATTAAGTTTGCCTTTACCTTCAAATTTTTCTTTTTTCAACGCATTAAATGCTGTAGCTTCATCTTTAAATTCAATTTTTACTTTATTTGCATCATCATGAGTAAATACTTTTTTTGCTTTGCCTTCATAAATTAACTCATATTTTTTATTCATTAACTCAAGACCTCATTATTATAAATAAAGTACTTTCTATGATTAACATAATTATTAGAGATCAACGTCAAATGACTTTATTTTCATTTTAACCGATTATTGATCGAAACCTCATAACCTTAAAAAACAAATATATGGAAATTCATTCACCTAGTTCAAAGAACTTTAATAGATTAGAAAATATTTTAATAATTGGAAATGGCGGGAGAGAAAACTCTTTGGCTTGGGCTATTCAGAAAAATGAATTAGTTAAAAAAGTTTATTTAATACCTGGTAACGCTGGTTCAGAAAGAATAAATAAATGTGAAAGAATAAATATTGATATAAATAATAAAAGTGAACTAGTCGAAAAGCTTGATTTTTTTAAGATAGATCTAGTAGTTATTGGACCAGAAATACCTTTGGCAAATGGATTAGCTGATTTTCTTCGAAAAAAAAATTTTAAAGTGTTTGGACCTAATAAAGATGGAGCAAAACTAGAATTTAGCAAATCATGGGCGAAGGAATTTATGCAAGACGCAAATATTCCAACTGCAAACTTTTGGAAAGTTAATTCTCTAGAAGAAGCCAAAAAAATAATTAATTCATCATCAATTCCACTTGTAGTAAAAGCTGATGGTCTAGCTTCAGGTAAAGGAGTTTTTATTCCCAATTCAAAAGATGAATGCTTTAAAGCAGCAGAGACAATTTTTAATGGAAGATTTGGAAACTCTGGAAATGTAGTTGTTCTAGAAGAAAAAATTCAAGGGCCAGAAGTATCAGTTTTTGCTTTATGTGATGGGAAGAGATATACATTACTTCCAACGGCCCAAGATCACAAACGACTTAATGAAAAAGATAAAGGTCCAAATACAGGAGGTATGGGAGCTTATTCTCCTGCTCCATTATTATCAGACGATTACCTTGAAAGGATTATCAATGAGATAATTGAACCTACAATAAATGAGCTAAATACAAGAAATATTGACTATAGAGGCGTAATTTATTTTGGGTTAATGATCACAAAATCCGGGCCCAAGGTTATAGAATATAATTGCAGATTTGGCGATCCAGAATGCCAAACAATAATGCCCTTGATGGATCAAGATTTTGTATTTCTTTTAGAAAAATGTTCAATGGGAAATTTAACTGGTGATGAAAAAATTAATACATCTAATAAAGTTAGTGGTTGTGTAATAGCGACTTCCAAAGGTTATCCTCACGAATATAAAACTGGCTATCAAATTAAAATAGGTAAGATTGACTCAAATGATTGTCAAATTTTTGACTCAGGTACTTCTTTTAGTGAAAGTGGGAAATTATTAACTGCTGGAGGAAGAGTCTTAAGTATTGTCTGTCAAGAAAAAGACTTCGATACGGTTTTTGAAAAAGCATACAAAAATTTAAAAGAAATTGATTTTGAGGGTATTTACTTTAGAAATGATATAGGTCATCAAGTGAGAAAAAACTTTTCTAAGGAGAATTGAGCTCATGGTGGATACCAATAATCGAGAAAGTAGCAAATATAACATGACTAATAATGAAGATATGGGTATTAACTATTGGATTAATGGACTTCTCGCTTGGTGGAGTGGTTTCAGTTTAAGAACAAAGTTATTAGCCATTGCAACTCTTGTAGTAAGCCTACTTATGACGGGAATAACTTTTTTTGCATTAAACAGCATTCAAAGAGATGCAGGTATGAATGATACTAGATATGCTCGAGATCTTGGCTTATTGTTATCTGGGAATGTTACAGAATTAGTCGCTAATAACCAAAAAAAAGAAATTTCAAATGTAGCTGAAAAGTTTTGGAGATCAAGTCGAAACCTGCGTTATATATTCTTTACTGATGCCGAAGATATTGTTCAACTTGGGATACCGATCAGTGCAACCCCAACTAGCTCAGACAGTCAGTTTCAGCTCACTCGAAAATTAAAACTACCTTCAGAATTGAAGAAGAGACCACAATTCCCTCTGGTTAGGCAGCATGCGACACCTCAAGGTCAAGTAACAGATGTATTTGTCCCAATGTTGTGGAAAGGCAAATATCTTGGAACTTTAGCTTTGGGAGTCACCCCTAATAAAAAAGCACTAGCCAGTGCGGCCTTAACTAGAGAAGTAACCATTGCAGTTTTTATCTCTATTTGGGTTTTAGTAATACTTGGAGCTGTATTTAATGCACTGACAATTACTAGGCCAGTCAGAGAATTAGTAAGGGGTGTTAGAGAAATTTCAAGAGGAAATTTTAAATCTAGAATTTCTTTACCCATGACAGGTGATCTAGGAGAACTCTTAAATGGATTTAACCGAATGGCAACACAGTTAGAAAATTATGACGAAGCTAATATAGAAGAACTAAAAGCGGCACAAATCAAGCAGCAATCATTAATAGCTACTATGGCTGATGGCGCAATACTATTAGACTCACAAGGAAAAATTGTACTTACTAATCCAACAGCAAAGAGATTATTTCGTTGGGAAGGAAGATTTCTAGAAGGTAAATATTTTTTAAATGAAATTCCCGAAATTTTATCCAACGACTTACATACAAATATAGAATCTATCTTAAACAGGAAAAAGGAGAAGGACGATTTAAGATTCAGTTTAGGAGAACCAGCAAGAACCTTAAGAATTGTTTTGCAATCAGTTTTAGACACAAATAAAGTTGAATTAAAAGGAATTGCTGTAACAATCCAAGATTTAACTAGAGAAGTTGAACTTAACGCGGCACAAAATAGATTCATAAGCAATGTATCGCATGAATTAAGGACACCACTTTTTAATATCAAAAGTTATGTAGAGACCTTGCATGATTTAAAAGATCAGCTTTCTGATGAAGAACAAATAGAATTTTTGGGAATTGCAAATTCAGAGACTGATAGGTTAACAAGACTTGTAAATGATGTATTAGATTTATCTAGATTGGAGTCTGGAAAAATTGTTCAGCTAGAGCAAATGGACATAAAACCAGCAATAGAACAGACTCTTAGAAATTATAGACTTAATGCTTCAGAAAAAAATGTTTCATTAGCTCATGACATAGAGGAAACGATCCCTCCAATACTTGGAAATTTTGATTTGCTTTTGCAAGTTTTTGATAATTTACTAGGAAATGGATTGAAATTTAGTCCAAAAAACAGCGCCCTAATTATAAGAGCTTATACTTGGCCAGATTCCTGTCCTGCTTTCCCTCCAAGTATTAAAAATGATGCAGCCCCTCAATGTGAATTAGTTTCACCACTTCCAAAAGTAAGAATAGAGATTGCTGATACTGGCTCAGGGATATCTCAGGCTGATCAAGAAAAGATATTTGATCGTTTTTATAGAGTAGAGAATTCTGTTCATACTGAGCAAGGAACTGGTTTAGGTTTATCTATAGTACGGGGAATAATTGAAAAACATGGTGGGGAGATTCGTATGGCTAGTGAAATAGGAGTAGGGACAACGTTTTGGTTTGATTTAGCATTGGCACAATCTGATAAAGATGAATTATTGACAAAAACTATTAATAATTCAGATTCCTTTACCGGTTCTGAGATTAAAGAAATTATCTAATTATTTTCTATTCCTTTAAAAACATTTTGAACATTTTGATCAGGTATAACTCTGTGAGGGGCACCACTAAATATTTGTTCAAAATTAGAAAAAGAATCCCTTATTTCTGGGCCACTGTTCGTAATAACAAATTCTCTTATTCGTTTATCATGCCATGATCCCCGCATTTTAAAAACATTTAAAGCTCGTGCCATCTCACCTTTAATTTCTACATATTGAAGTAACAATATGGTGTCTGTAATCGTTGAGATATGAGAATCAGTTATAGAATGACTTCCCATAAATTCTTCTGCAGTATTAGTAAAAAATCCTGCTATTTCCTCTTGTTTTGTATAGCCAGTAACAGCAATTACGAACTGTCTAAATGCATTCAAACTTACACCTCTGGCTAATGCAGAGAGAGAATCAATTGCCATTCTTTTTGGTTTAAATTGATTAATTTGCGTTTTTATAATTTGCAAGTGATCTTCTAAACCAGTTGATTCAGGATATGCACAAATAATTTTTAATAATCCATCACTTTCCATTTTTTCAAAATCTATACCCCAGCTAGTAGCATTCCTAAGCAATTGAGCCCTAGATTCTTCATACGCAAAAAGTATTGCTCTTTCATTATTGTTATAAGCATCTTCAACAAATTTTGATACAAGCATTGTTTTGCCCGTACCAGTTGCTCCAGTGGCGAGAATAATGGAATCTTGAAAATATCCTCCACCACACATATCATCAAGATCTTTAACTCCAGAGCTAATCCTAATATTTGAAGATCTCTGCGTTAATCTCATTGCTCCTAGGGCAAATACACTTATTCCATCCATTCCCATAGTGAAAGGATATTCACCTTTCATATGTACAGTACCTCTTAACTTAAGAACTTCTAGAGTTCTTCTTCTCTTCTCTGACTCAAGAACATTTCTTAATAAGACGACATTATCAGATACGAATTCTTCTACACCATATCTAGCAATTGGTCCGTAATCATCAACTCTTTCTGTAGTCATAACTGTTGTCACACCTATTTCTTTTAATCTTGCTATCAATCTAAATATTTCCCTTCTAACAACGTAAATAGCATCATACTGTTGAAAGACAGCAGTTATTGAATCTATTGCAACTCTTTTAGCTTTATATTTTCTAATTGCATAACTAATTCTCTCAATAAGACCAGACAAATCAAAGTTACCAGCGACATCCTGACCATCTGGATCAGGAGATGCATCCAAAATAAAAAGTTTATTTTGATCAATTAATTCTTGTAAATCCCAACCAAAACTTGCGGCATTTCTAATAATATCTAAGGGTGATTCCTCAAATGTTACAAAGATTCCAGGCTCATCAAAATTACAAATTCCATGGTGTAAGTATTGCAGAGAAAAAACAGTTTTACCAGTTCCTGAAGTACCACTTACAAGTGTACTTCGAGATACAGGCAAACCACCCCTACAAACATCATCAAAACCTTCTATGCCTGTTGGTAATTTTTGGACTTGCATTTTATTTGATTTGCCAAATTTCTTATCATTCATAAGTTTGTGCTAGTTAAACAAAAATAAAATAAATTTTGTATTTAATTCTAATTTTAAAAGTTTTATATACATTATTTATCTCCACTATATTCAGTTTCAGTTAATTCATCAAAAAGTAGATCTAAACCAATTAAAACTTTCTCTCTATCTGAAAGATCACCTATTATTTTTCTAACTGGCGGCGGTAAAATTTTAGCTAATGTTGGAGTAGCTAAAATTTTATCTTCTTCTGCAAGTTGTGGTTGCTTCAGTACATCGATAACCTTCAAAGCATAAACGCCTTTAAATTCATTATCTAAAATTTCTCTTAAGGTATTTAAAGCTCTCATCGAATTAGGAGTATTTCCAGCAACATAGAGTTTTAAAATATATGTTTTCCTTGCCGCCATTGTTATAGTTCCTGAATTGATATAAAAGATTTAAAACAACCCTTGACTTATTACACTACAAAATAAGAAAATAAACAAACTATTATGATTGCTTATTGGGCTTAATCAAATTATTAATTTGAGCCTAGTAGCGTCTTTAAAATATGACAAATTCTAAAAACTCCTCAAACAATTCTTCTGAAAGTAATGAATTGTATGCAATAGCAGAAACTTCAGGTCAACAATTTTGGTTCGAAGTTGATAGATACTATGACATAGACAGGTTAAATGCAAAAGAGAAAGACAAAATAACACTTGAAAATGTCTTAGTTTTAAAGGACAAAGAATCTATAAATATTGGTAAACCTTACGTTAAAGATGCAAAAATTGAATTAGAAGTAGTCTCTCATAAAAGAGATAAAAAAATTCTAGTTTATAAGATGCGTCCCAAAAAAAAGACAAGAAGAAAAATGGGGCACAGACAAGAACTTACAAGAGTTATGGTAAAATCTATAACAATTGGTAAAAACGCTCCCAAGTCTTCTTTAAAAAAGGAAACTGTTAAAAAAGAGACTAAACCAAAATCAGAAAAATCTACAAATTAAACACTTCTAATGGCACATAAAAAAGGAACAGGTTCTACTAGAAACGGAAGAGATTCAAATTCCAAAAGATTGGGTGTTAAAGCTTATGGAGGAGAAAAAGTTACTGCTGGATCAATTTTAATTCGTCAAAGAGGTACCTCTTTCCTTCCCGGAAATAATGTTGGGAAAGGTAAAGATGACACCCTTTTTGCGCTCAAAGAAGGAACAGTAAGTTTCGAAAGCATTAAAAGAAATTTAAGAAATAGAAAAAGAGTTAATATAGTTATCTAATTTTCTTATAAGCTCTTGTAGTTATAAGAATAGGATGAAATACTTCTAAAAAATTTGATTGAAGTGTCTCAAAAAATTTGTTAACAATTTGAATGTCATCGATATGAAAGGGATATTCATTTTTTTCTCCTTTGAAAAAATACCAATTAAATAA
>JFLG01000085.1 GCA_000634735.1 Prochlorococcus sp. scB241_528N17
AAAAAATACCAATTAAATAAAGCAATAGAATTACTATCCATAATCTCACTGAAATGATTTATTTGAGAAGCTGGATCAGCAAGATGTTCCAAAACATCAAGGCAAACTATCGTATCAAATTTAGATATTTGTGTATCTTGAATTGTCTTGCAAAAAGTAAGTTTATTTTCGACTGCTAATTTCTTGGCCCTGTATTCAACAAAGTTTCTATTTGTCTCATTAATATCTACAAAAAAAACATGCTCAACTTTTGAAGACATAGCGTTAGCTAAGGCATGCGTTCCAATACCTCCTCCAAAATCTAACACCAAATCTCTAGAAAATCTTTGCTGAAGTTTTAAAGTATCAGCGATATAGTCCTTGCTTGTGATATGCCAAGCAGCTAAATCAGCTACATGCCGATCTCCAACTATTTCAGTATAAAAATCCGATACATCATTCAAAGCATCTCCAGGATGTGAATTTGCCAAATTCATCTTTGCATTTGCAAGGAATCCATCTAAATCACATTCTCTAATAGATAAGTATTCCATTAAATGTGATTTCAAATTAAAAGCATTGTCTAAAAACTCTTTTAAAATAATATTGTTGTTCTTCAATTTCTTACTCTAAACTTCCAATAACAAAATCATAGGATGGTTATAAATCTTTCTCAAAGTATTCTTAATATTAAAAATGGAAACTAAAGATGGATTCTTAGTAATTAATAAAGAAAAAGGATGTACCTCTCATGATTGTGTTAAACAAATAAGAAAGTTACTTAATACGAAAAAGGTCGGTCACACAGGAACTCTTGACCCAGAAGTTATAGGAATATTACCAATCGCGATAGGCAGTGCAACAAGATTTATTCAATATCTCCCCCAGGGTAAAACTTACATAGGACAAATTAAATTAGGGATAAGAACTAACACTGATGATATTCACGGAAAAATAATTAATCAAAAAAGTTGGCCTGAAATCAGTTATGAAAAATTAGATCAATACTTAAATAGATTTAGAGGAATTATTAAACAAATTCCGCCGAAAGTATCTAGTGTGCACGTTAATGGTGAGAGAGCTTATAAGAAATCTTTCAGGAATGAAGTTTTTGAATTAGCACCAAGAGAAGTAAAAATAGACGAACTTACTTTAATGAAATGGGACCAAATAAACGGAATCATAGAAATAAAAATCAAATGTTCAGCTGGCACATACATAAGAGCAATTGCAAGAGATTTAGGAGAAGTTCTTAATTCCGAGGGTTGCCTTCTACAACTAAAAAGAATTTCAGCTTGTGGCTTTGATGAACAAAACTCGATAAAAATATCTGAGATGGAAAAATTAGGGGAAAGCTCGAAAAATTTTATTATTCCAATAATTTCTGCTCTTAACCACATTTCAACCTTTGTCTTAAATAATGAAGAAGAAATCAATTTTTGGCAAACTGGAAGAGCAATTAAAGTTGATATTAATTACTTCCAGGAAAGCAAATCTTTTGACTACAAAAAACCCATAAAAGTAATTGATAAAAAAGAAACACTGCTTGGGATAGGCTTCTTAAATAAAAATCAAACTACTATAAATCCAAAATTAGTCCTGAATGCTAAATAATTTCTATAGGTAATCTTTTCTAAATGGTTTAATCTGCACACCTCTATAAAAATGCTTTAATATTCTCTCAGCTTTTTGACCTCTAGACGCCAGATATCTAGCGCCCCATTGACTCATTCCTACTCCATGGCCTGATCCCTGACCAAAAACTATCAAACCTTTTCTTTTGGGAAATTTATTGTTTAATTCTTCCTCAAAAAATTTAAATCTCACAAAATTACTTTTGAGGCCTAATCTTTTTCTTAAAGCTACACCAGATATTTGATCAGAACCATAAGCCCCAATAAGTTTTACATTTTTTACCCTTCCGGTACTAGTAATTTCGAGAATCTCTATTTTTTTTAAACCTCCAATCTTGGGAAACAAATCTATTAATTCATTACTTGAAATCTTTTTTTGCCATCTAAATTTTGGATTATTTTTATCAAAATCTTTCACACTTGATAAATATGGATATTTATTCTTCCATACATCTTGACTATTTTCAGTCATCCCACCTGAGCTACTATGAAATAATGCATTAATTAATTTATCTTTATACGTCAAAACCAAAGATCTGGTACTTTTAACGGCTCTTATAGTTTTATAAGTTCTTGACTCCAACCCGTTATAGACTTGATTTTTCTGGGTTGAATCTATATCAAATAAATTATTTCCCTTTTGCTTTAAAGCATAAGTTCTTGAGGCAATTGCTTGTGCTTTTAATGCTTCAATAGGCCATTTTGTTGGCATCTCAGAGCCCACTACACTACTTAAGTATTTCTCTATTCCTAAAACATTAACTACCAATATTTCAGAATCAAGTACGAAGAGATTAAGCTTACCAGAAAATCTTTTCTGACCTACCCATATCCCTCTTCCATCAAAGGATCTAATTTGTAATTGTTGATTACTTTTTAAGTCATATTTCTTTAGTTTATTTTTATCAAAATATAAAATTTTTCTATTTTTCTCATTTTTCACAGTTAAGCCTTTTATTTTTTTACTTGAAAAAAATTCCCCCTCTATTATTAAAGGAATTGATCTATCTGATCTAATCCTTAAATTATTATTTTTTGATATCAAAACTCTAATTCTTGGCTCTCTAGATGCAAAAACACTTTGACTATGAAAAACACAAATAAATAAAATAGTAATCAGGTAAAATTTACTATAATAATTTTTCAATTTAAGTATCACTTTGTTTAAAAAACAAATGCTTAATTTGCCTAAGTTTGACTAAAAGTATAGATTTAATCCAGATATAAAAATAAAAATATCATAAATAAGTGAATATCACCTTCTTAGGAACAAGCTCAGGAGTCCCATCCTTAACGAGAAATGTTTCTTCCCTAGCACTTAAATTATCACAATCATCAGAAGTTTGGCTTTTTGATTGTGGAGAGGGAACGCAACATCAAATAATGAAAAGCAATATTAAATCTTCACAAATCAAGAAAATATTTATTACACATATGCATGGAGATCATATTTATGGTTTACCTGGACTTTTGGCTACCTTAGGTTTATCAGGAAATAGTAAGGGTATTGAAATTTACGGCCCTTCAGAGTTGAGAAGTTTTATAAATTCTGCACTTAAAAGTAGTTTTTGCAAATTATCGTTCCCATTACATTTTGTGGAAGTTGAAAATTTTGCATCAGGAAATAAAATCCTATTTGAAAACAGCAAAATAAAAGTAAACTGCGCTTGTCTTAAACATAAAATACCTGCTTATGGTTATCGAGTTAGTGAAAAAGATAAACCAGGTATATTTGATATCAAAAAAGCAGAGTTTCTAAAAATAGCACCTGGACCAATTTATTCAGAACTCCAACAAGGTAAAAAAGTAGTATTAGCAGATGGTAGGACATTTGATGGAAAAGAATTCTGTGGCCCCCCTAGAGAGGGTGAAAGTTTTGTTTATTGCACAGATACAGTCTTTAGTGAATCAGCTGTTTCACTATCAAAAAATGCCGATTTACTCGTACATGAATCGACTTTTTCAGAGGAGGATGAAAGCATGGCATACGAAAAATTACATTCCACAACAATCATGGCCGCCAAAACAGCATTATTATCTAACACAAAAAAATTAATTATTACTCATTTAAGTCCAAGATATACCAATAAAAACGCAATTACTCCAAGCGATTTGCTTAAAGAGGCTCAAAAAGTTTTTCCAAATACTCAGCTTGCAAAAGATTTTTTAACGGCGGAAATAAAATAAACTGCAACAGTTCGTTAGCAGGAGCGTTGTAAATGACCAACCCATGAAATAATAGTCTTAGGTTTTTCTATTTGATGTCGATCGAAATGGTCTCTATTTTTTCATCACTACATAAGTCTTGTAAAAGACTATTTATTTTTCTTCCATTAATTATTGGGTTACTTATCAATCCAATATCTGCAAATGCACTTTATCCTAGTGATCCTTCATCAGTTGACGTTCTAAAAGATGATCTTCACGGTGCTGACCTTCATAATACCGAATATGTTAAATATGATTTATCTAATCAAGATTTAGGAGAAGCTAATCTTCAAGGCGCATATATGAGTGTAACTACAGCCAAAAACTCTAGTTTTAAAGGAGCCAATATGACAGACCTCATAGCATATGCAACACGCTTCGATAATGCTGACTTTACTGATGCAAATCTTACTAATGGTGAGCTAATGAAAAGTGTTTTTGATGGTGCAATTATTGATGGGGCAGACTTTACTGATGCAAATCTTGATCTTTCTCAAAGAAAATCATTATGTGAAAGAGCTAGTGGAACTAACTCACAAACTGGAGTTAATACAATTGATAGTCTTGAATGCACTGGCTTAAAAGGTTACATGCCTCCAAAGCCAAAAGCATAATATTTAAAGCTAACCAATTTCAGAAGGGAAAATATTACCAGGCTCTTTTGAGCCTGGTTTTTTGCTATACCACCATTCTTGTATATCAGAAGAAAATTTCTTTGAAAAAAGAGTTATAACTGTCTCTACAGGTTTTGATCCAGGCTCCAAAATCTGAACTGAGTAAGATGGGCATTTTCTTGAAGCCATATCAGCAACTAACCTAGATCCTATTCTTCTCCAACTAGGCTCCTTACTTCTCCAAGCAAGCCTTGAGCAGGGCCAAGGTAACTCTTCCCTATCATAAAGTCTGCAACATGGGCCAATTACCTTATAACTGTACTGACCTCCATAACTTGATTGAACACTGCCAGTCTTGAAAAATTCAAATTTATCCATTTACAAAAAAAGCCACCTTCATAGAGGGTGGCAGAGAAATAATAAATAATCAACTTAAAAAAGTTAAATTTTTATAATTAGTACAATTCTTCCTCAGCATGAGTTGAAATTGTTACGTCAGATGTTGGATAAGCAACACAAGTAAGAACAAAACCAGCTTCTAATTGATCGTCATCCAAGAAACTTTGATCAGACTGATCAACACTACCTGAAGTAACTTTTCCAGCACATGTTGAACATGCTCCAGCTCTGCAGGAATAAGGAAGGTCGATACCTTGTTCTTCAGCCGCATCGAGGATGTATTGGTCATCAGGTACTTCAATAGTTGAATTGAGACCTTCACCTTCGCTGATGAGAGTAACTTTGTAAGAAGCCATTTAAATAATAAATTGTTGGTAATTAATACCTATCAAATACATTTTTAACATCGATTAGGTCGATATGTGAGATTTTGAAGTAAAAAATGACACAATAAAATGTATTAAAGAGTATAGATAAGAAAAACTTATATTTAGGTCTGATTGCTGGCTTTTTGCGCAGAAATGCATGCCCAATCTTTTCTAGTTGTTATATCCAATAATTTCAAGTCATTCTTAACTATAATTTTTATAATTTCATCCTTTTGAGAATTCAGAATTCCACTGAAAATGACTTCCCCATTGTTTCTCAAGCACTTATAGATATTTGGAATCATTCCTTTTATTACTTCGGCAAGAATATTGCATAAAACAAAATCAAATTGTGTGAGTTGATTTTTTAAAATTACCTCATTAAAAGATCCCAAATATGTATTTAAATTGTTTAAATCACCGAAATTTAATTGGAAATTAGATTTTGTTGAATTTATAGCTAAATAATCATTATCTACTGCATAAACCTCTTTAGCGCCGAGCAATCTTGCGGCGACACTCAAAATACCGCTACCACTCCCAATATCTAATATCTTTTTATCAGAAAAGAAAATATTCTCCATTTTTTCCAAGCAAAGATAAGTCGAAGGGTGACTTCCTGTACCAAAGGCTGCTCCAGGATCAATTTTTATGATTTTTTTATCTTTAAACTTTTCATTTAGACTCATCCAACAAGGCAATATTAAAAAATGATTTCCTACTAACTCAGGCGCCCAATATTTCTTCCAGCTTGTCAACCAATCCTCCTCTTTAATAATACTCCAATCAAAAATTTGATTCTTAGGGGCATTAATATTTAGAAAATTGCTAATTATGTTTTCAAAATCACACCTAGAACTCTCCCCCCAATCATCGACTGGAAGCCATATATTCATCTCTTTTTTATTTTCATTTTTAATTAAATATTCAAATGAAAAACTAAATATTCCCAGCTCATTTAATTTCCAAATAATCATTTCTTCTGAATCACTTTCTATCAGAAAAGTTAGTTTATACCAATCTTTAATTGCCATTAATAGAGCTGGCCTCTTTATAGAGTAACTGGATTAGCGTTGGTAATTCCCTCTACTTCAATAATGGTGTCAAGCAACTTATTAGGAATTGGATCATCAATACTTAGAACCATAACAGCTTCACCTCTAACAATTTTGCGCCCAACTTGCATCGAGGCAATATTTACATTATTGCTACCTAATAAAGAACCAAGCTTGCCAATAATACCAGGCATATCCCTGTGCCTAGTAACCAGCATGTATCTACTTGGCGATACATTAACAGGATATTGATCAATACTAATAATTCTTAATTCCCCATCAGCAAAAATGCTTCCTGCTACGCTATGGTCCCCATTATCTCCATAAGTGGTTAACTGAAGCGACCCACTAGCAAATTCTGGTCTAGCCTCATCTTTATTCTCGACTACCGAAATACCTCTTGAATCTGCTTCTAGAGAAGCATTCACATAATTAATCCTATCTCCCAAAGCTTTACTAAGAAGACCTTTTAGACTAGCTATTATTAATGGCTGAGAAGGATGTTGAACAAATTCACCTTGAAGCTTTACTTCTAGTTTTTGAATCTGCCCACCTGAAAGCTGGCTTATAAGCAGTCCCATTGTTTCAGCCAACTGCAAATGAGGTTTTAGACTATCCATAATATCAGGGCTCAAACCTGGAATATTTACTGCAGTTCTAGCCGATAAACCAAGCAAGACATCTCTTATTTGTTCTGCAACATCAACAGCTACATTTACTTGTGCTTCCCGTGTAGATGCTCCTAAATGTGGGGTAAGTATAAGATTCTTTTCAACCTTCAAAAGTGGTGAATTAGATTCTAAAGGTTCTTTAGAAAAGACATCTATTGCAGCACCTGCAATCAATGATTGATTTAAAGCTTGTGCTAATGCCTCTTCATCAATTAAGCCTCCTCGAGCACAATTAATCAATTTTGCGCTACTTTTCATACTTTTAAGTACGTCTATATTTACTAAATTCTCTGTCTCTGGTGTACGAGGCAAATGCAAAGTTACATAATCAGATTGTTTGAATAAATCCTCTAGTTCAGATAGTTTAACTTGTATTTGTTGAGCCCTTTCAGTTGATACAAAGGGATCATATCCGTAAACTTCCATTCCTAATGCATTAGCAACTTTCGCTACATGAGCACCAATTTTCCCTAAACCTACTACACCTAATTTCTTCTTATAAAGCTCATTACCAACAAATTTCTTTCTTTCCCATTTACCTGACAAAGTACTACTGTTAGCAATTGGAATATGTCTAGATAAAGCCAACATCATAGCTATAGTATGTTCAGCAGCAGCTATTGTGTTGCCTCCAGGAGAATTAACAACAAGAACTCCTTTTTGCGTAGCAGCTTTAACATCTACATTATCAACTCCAACTCCTGCTCTTCCAATAATTCTCAGTTTACTTGAAGAGTTAATAATTTCTTCGGTCACTTGAGTTCCAGAGCGAATCATTAAAGCATCATAATCTTGAATTATGGAAGCTAGCTCAGAGTCTGAGATTCCTATCTTCTGATCAACCTGAGCAACTTGTGAAAGAATATCGATTCCTGTTTGATCAATTGGATCTGTAATGAGAACTTTTGTCATTTAAGATTGGTTCTTTAATCTTTTACTTTAACTTAATCTATAGTGTATGTATCTTATTTTATTAATTTGAATAACACACAAACATTTGAGGATTGAAATTTGACTAAAAGTATTGTGATATTTGAAGACATTGATAAATGTATCCAACTATTTGAAGTTTTCAACGAAAAATCAGTAATGCTCTCTGAAGCTATTTTGATCCCACCAAAAAGTGAGAAAATATTATCACATGAAACAGAATTGCTAAATGCGAAAGCAAATACCTTATTCAAATCTCAAAAGTTTGAAGATATAAGATTTTTAAATCCAAAACTTGATAGAAAGATTAGACAAAAAGAAATGGGTAGATGGCTAATGCCATTTGGTTTTATAGCTGGAATAGCTTTTTCTAATATGACAAATTTATCTACTTTCAGTTTTCTTGGTTTGAATAATATCGGTGAATCTCTCATTGGAGGACTTTTAGGAATGGGTTCAGGCTATTTAGGTAGTGTTGTTTCTTCCGCGAGTATCAACATTAATAGAAATAAAGAGTTGAGACCAATTATTAATTTTAATAAAGAGGGTAAATGGCTTGTTCTGCTTGAAAATCAAATTGGAACTGAATTACCTTGGGCTTTGATAAAACAATCAGAAGCAAAAGATATAATTTTTTTAGAAGGATAAATGATTGACTTAAAAGAAATCTTAATAAATTCAAACTACAAAAAAGAAACTGAGGAATTAATAAATATTGCTAACTTAGCTTACAAACACTGGGAAACTTATTGGACTGGGTTTAATTCAACTTATGTTTGCGAGGAGATTTTAAAAGATTTTGAAAATTTAAATGATTTCAAATTTTTTATTTATGGAGGATTCTCCTCTTCTCAAAGATCTAGGATAGCTTGCTTTAGAGGAGATAGCATTCCTGAAGAGGTTGCGCTAAAAAGTAATTTTCCAGCTCAAGGAATAAAAATTAATGGCAATTTTTTATTTGATAATGCTACACAAGATGACTTTAGATCCCTCTTAATTAAAAATGGGGTGAATCAAAGCAAAGTAGGAGATATATGGACTACTGGCGATAGGGGAGCACAAGGGATAATTGATAATTTAGATATTGAGCATCTAGATGAAAAGATTTTTTATTTAAGAGACGTAAAAGTAAAAATTAATGTAGTAGGTATAGATGAATTACAAATACCTTCTGGAAGAACAAAAAAACTTGTCAATACAGTAGAAGCTTCTACAAGATTAGATGCTATAGCTTCAGCAGGCTTTAGGGTATCACGAACCAAAATCATTGAAAGGATAGAAAATGGAATGCTCAGATTAAATGGAAGCAAAGTTAATAAACCAACTGTTAATCTAAAAATTGGTGACAAACTAGAACTTGAAAATAAAGGATTTATTGAAATTCTAAATTTAGAAATAACCAAAAGAGAACGATGGAAAGTTAAATTACTTAGAAAATGAAACGCAACCTGCTATTTTCTTATAAGGGGAATAAAAAATTTCTTCAATTTGGGCGATTAGCTCAGTGGTAGAGCACTACCTCGACACGGTAGTGGCCACTGGTTCGAATCCAGTATCGCCCATTAAAACTTTTGACGAATTAGGTTAGATCCACAGAAAATAATTTCATTTTTTTAGATTATTCATAAAGATGAAACTTAATCAAATAATTAATCTTCACAAGGGGCTCACTGCATTTGTTGTGATAGGTCTCATGATTTTTTTTGATAATTTTACAATCGCTCCCTACGTTTATTTAGCTCTGCACGGTACTTATGGATTACTTTGGCTTTTAAAAGAAAAGATATTCCCAGATCCATATTTTAAAGAAAAAATCAATTTTTTAACTTCAGTTACTGGTTTTATTTTCCTTGGAAGTTACTGGGTAGCTCCCTACATTCTTATCTCATCTCAGAAATCTGTTCCAAACATTGTAATAGCTGCTTCTGTATCTATAAATATAATTGGTGTGTTTTTACACTTTGCTAGTGACGCCCAAAAATATTTTTCTCTTAAATTAAAAAAAGATCTTATTAAAGAAGGATTTTTCGAAAATATAAGGAATACAAATTATCTAGGAGAAATACTAATTTATCTATCATTCGCCATCCTCTCAATGAGTTTCGTTCCATTAGCAATTCTTGCAATATTTTTCTCTATAGTTTTTCTCCCAAGAATGATAAAAAAAGATAAATCACTCTCAAAATATGATTCATTCGAAGAATACAAAAAGAAAAGTGGTCTTATTTTGCCTAAATTAAATGCTTGATAACAACTTACCAAGTTGGAGACAAGATTTAAAATCTTCTAGAAAAAAAGAGGGGAAGTTACCCTCTAATAGATGGATACAGCTTGCAACAGTTGGCGAAGAAAATGAGCCAAGATTAAGGACAGTTGTTTTTAGAGGATGGCATAAAGATAGTTCAATGATAATTTTTACAGATAGAAGAAGTAAAAAAATTGGGCATTTAAAATCCAACCCTAATGCAGAAATATTATGGTTCTTTTTCAAATCCAAATCACAATATAGATTTAAAGGAAAAATGAGTGAATTAATTGATAACAAAAATTATTGGGATTCATTATCAGAAAAATCAAAATCTTCTTGGTTTTGGGGGTCACCTGGAGAGAAAATAAACCCAAAAGTCCAATCTACTCATGAAATATTATCCAATCTACCCAAGTCAGAAAATTTTGTGGTTCTAAATTTTGAAATTGATTCAGTAGATCTTCTTAAATTAGAACAGCCTGTTCATAAACGCTATCTTTGGGAAAAGGTTAAGAAATGGGAAAAAGTTGAAATTAATCCTTAAATATTTCTAAATTGTATATTTAGCTTGAAAAACATATAGTGATCAGTCAGTTTTAAAATAGAAGTATTATTTATATGAATTTCTCAGAGATTCCAGAAAACCCTTTTATTTTTTTATCTTGGGTGACTGCTATAGGACTTTTTATAAGTCTTTCAGAAGCAACTATTAAGATAAAAATTGAGAAGAGAAATAGTTATCGAAAAAGGTTAGAACTAATAAATAGTCTTTATCCTAAAAAGTTAGCTTGAAGTATCTGAGAGTATGTTTGCTTGCAGAAATTGAAATAAACCACCTTTACTTGTTTCTTGTTTAACTTCAACTTGCTTGGAAGATTTTAATTTTGTTGAGGTTATAATTTCCTCTTCGTCTTCTGATTTCAAAATTCTGATAATGACTTCATCTAAGGAGAAATTACCTGGGCCTATTAGTGCAATTGAAGTTGCTGAAGCGAAATATAAAAGTAAAAGCTCTAGTAAGAAAATGTTAAAACCTGAAGTAACAAGTGCATGGTATATAGCCACAGAAATTGTTCCAACAATTGCCAAAGCTCCGAATCTTGTAGCTAAGCCGATAATTAGTAACCAACTACCCCCTATTTCTGAGAATGCCGCTATGTATGATAAAAAAATTGGGAACGGGAGATGTAAAGGTCTGACAAAAGCATCAGCGAAATTTTCTATATTTGCTAATTTCTCATAACCGTGATGAATAAGAACAGTTCCAGTTATAACCCTAAGAATTAATAAAGCAGTATCTTTGCTAAACGACTTGGTAAGAATTGTTGAAAGCACTATAAAAAAATTATCCTTAAGTAAAAATAACTAGTCACAATATCCATCGTGGATTAAACCGCAAAAGTCGCGCCTAATTAAGTATTTATACTTAGTTCTCTAATGAATTCTTTTCCTGATTAGGAATTCAACTCAGTTAAAAATTATTTTTTGAATAATTTTCTAATATTCTCTGATTTATTTTCGGAATATTTTCTTTAAATTTGAAAAACCCTTTTTTGGCGAATTTCCAAGCAAATAAATCTTCATCTCTAACAAGGTTAAAAATTTTTTTATGGTGTAAATTTTTAAACTCAGTTATGAAATCATAATTTTCTCCCACCCCAGGATAAATAATGTCTATTTCGTTGGTATTTTTAAAAGTATTTTCCAGCGAATAAGGATCAATCTGTTCAACATTATCAAAATCCTCTACAAATTCAGAGACCAAATCTTGTTTAAATTTCAAAACAGATTCAGACAATTTAATTTGTCTTTGTTCGTTTTTTAAAAGGATAATAAATACTTTTTTATAGCTTGTAAGTAAATTTTTAATAGTTGCAAGGTGCAGATCATTTTCAAACATAATCAGATTATCTGATTTAGGATCCATATCATTTTTATAAATCTCATCTTCTAATGGTATTTGATTTGATTCTTCAAGAAAAATTTGTTGATTACTGATTTTTTCTGTATTAAATCTATTATTTGAAAATTTTCTGAGGTTTGATGATGAAAAAAGATATTGTTTCCCCTTAGTTTGCAATCCTCCGACCCATCTCCAGCTAAGAAGATTAGATGCAGCATCACCATCAAAAAGATATTTAAAGAAAAACTTTGCTCCCAATTCCCATGGAAGGCCTAAATTAAATATCCAAGTACTCGCAAACCACATTCTTGTATGGTTATGCAAATAGTTGTACTGTTTTAATTCATGGACCCAAGAATTAAAAAAATCTAATTCAGTATTGCCATTAATTGCATTTTCATATAGCTCATAATCAAAAGCGAGGTTTTTTTCTGAAATAAAATTTCTCCATACTTTAGGCCTATTTTCCATCCACCCTTTCCAGTAAATTCTCCAAAATATTTCTTCAACAAATTTAGTTGAATTTTTGATTTTGTACTTACTTTTAATATCATAGATCAGGTCATATTCCGATAATATTCTATGAGTAATGAAAGGCGATAATTTTGAAACTGAACTTTCGTTATTTGGCCCAAAATCAAAATTTCTTAACTTTGCATAATCATTAATTTTGTATTTCGCAAAATTTTCCCAGGTATTTTGAGCTTTTAATAAAAATGACATTTTCTCATAACTTTAAAAAATTTTTTTTTGTATTGATAGAAATCTCAAAACTTTTCCTGCAAATAAATCCTTAAGATTCTCTAGTTCACTTTTAAGTAAATATGTTTGATTGAAGTATTTAATTTAAACGCTTGGTAAGTACATCTTATACTCTTAAATCACTCTCTGCGTAGGAGGATATTTAGTGGTCAATTACTTTTTAGATCTAGTTTTAATTTTTAAATCTTTATTTAAATGATTTTTTCTAAAAGATTTTTAAATATTTATCAAAATTAATATGAATAATTTATTAGTGAGAGATGTTAAGTATCTAGATGAACAATACAGAATAGGTGAAGGCATAATTTCGGATGATGCATTTAAGCAACTTGAAAAGCTCTTTATTCCTGTTGATCCAGAGCCTGACTTCTTTAATCAAAAAAATAATAAACTTTTGCCAAAATTAGCCAAAGAAAACTATAAAGAATTTTTGAAAAGTTTATTAACAAAAACAAGATTAAGCATTCAACCAAAAATTGATGGCTGTGCTATTGCAATTAGATATATAGATGGCAAGTTTAATAAAGCTATTACACAAAAAGGAATTGATGTCTCAAGCAAAATTAAACAAATTAAAAATGTCCCCGATTATATTCCTATCAAACGAGATTTTCAAATTAGAGGTGAACTATACGCTACAAACCAAGTTGCCGGCATTTCCAAAAGAATTACAAAAAAATACCTCAATGATAAGAAAAGGATTGGAGAAAGTCTCAGCTTTTGCTGTTTCCAAATACTTAATGGAAGACTTAATCAATACAAAACCCTTAACTATCTTAAAAAATGTGGCTTCAGCACCCCTGACAGTTACTTCACAAATCATACAAGCGAAATCCAAATGTATAAAAAAAATTGGTTAGAGAAAAAAATATTTGCGAAATATCCAACTAATGGGATAGTTATAAAAATAAATAGTAGGAAATTACAGTTACTTAGAGAGAAAAGTTTATCTCAAAATAACGAATGGCAATATGCAATTGAAAAATAATAATAAATAGTACCTTCAAAAAGAGCTCACGATACTGACTTCCATTATTTACAGTGGAAAAGTAATTAAATTTTGGTTAAATTCCAAAGCAATTTGCAGGATTACTAAATGACTGCCACTATTTCTAGACCTAAAATCTCTAACTGGAAAACATCTAATATCCCAAACCTTACAGGCAAAACAGCGCTAATTACTGGTGCGAATAGTGGTCTTGGATACTACACTGCAAAGGCCTTTGCAGAAAAAAATGCTCATGTTGTTATAGCTTGTAGATCGCTTGAAAAAGCTAATAAAACTATCAAAAAACTCAAAGGTCTTAATCCTGAAGGATTATTTACACCTTTAGAATTAGATTTGTCAGATTTAAAAAATATTGTTGAAGTTCAGTCCAAAATTTTTGATAATTTTGAAAATTTGGATTTACTAATCAATAATGCAGGCATTATGCATCCGCCTAAAACTTTTAGTGCCCAGGGATATGAAATACAATTTGCAGTTAATCATCTGGCTCACATGCTTTTGACCCTAAAGCTACTTCCAATTATTGAAAAAAAAGAAGGATCTAGAATAGTGACGGTTACTTCTGGAGCACAATTTTTTGGCAAAGTTGGTTGGAACAATCTTAAGGCTGAGAACTATTACAACAAATGGGAATCTTACTCCAATAGCAAATTGGCAAATGTAATGTTTGCTTTGGAACTAAATGAAAACTTAAAGCACAAAAACATACTTTCTTTAGCTGCTCACCCAGGAATTGCAAAAACAAATCTCTTTACTGCTCAAAAACCTAACCCTAGTCCACTAGAAATTTTCTCCTTGGAATTATTTAGCCCTATTTTTCAAACTGCTGAGATGGGTGCTTTACCTCAACTTTTTGCAGCTACTTCACCAGATGCAAAAGGCGGTGACCATTATGGTCCCAGATTTAATTTCAGAGGTCATCCAAAACTATCCCCTACTTCTCCTTTCGCTATGAATAAAAAAGAAAGAAAAAATTTATGGGATAAAAGCCTTGAAATAATTAGTAACTTCTTATAAATTTTTCATTTTTACTAACTTTAGAAAATACTTCAAGATATATAATTCACTCTCTGAGAGTTTCATAAATTCTGTTAAGGCATCATAATTTTTTTCATCTATTTTTTTTGACAATTTAATAAAACTATCGTGGTTTTCATTAACAAAGCGCTCAGCAATCTGAGACGGAGTTAAACCCTGTTCAATTAATTCACCTGGAGCATTTTTCTCCCACTTTTCATAAAACCAGGAGAACCAATATTTTGCAGTATTTTCTTCCATTAATTAACTTTTCTTTGGCAAATACTATAAATACTGAAGAAAAATCTCATGATTGAATTACCTCTTAAACAGAATTAATATAAATGCAATTATTAATTTAATGATAGATAATCATTCTAGTAAAAGAAATATTAATCTTGTAATTGGATTAGGTAAATCTGGATTTTGGGCTGCCAAGTATTTGAGAAGCATCAATAAGAGAGTAATTGTTTGGGAAAGTAAAGATGGGATAGAATTCTTAGAAAGAAAAACAGAATTAGAAGAGCTTAATATACTAGTTTCTCTGAATAGAGAATTTGTATTTGAAGAAATTCAACCTTTTGTGAAAGAGATCGAATCTGTTGTTGTAAGTCCATCAATACCTTATGACCATATAACTATTATTGAATTAAAAAAAAAGGGAATTAAAGTAATTGGAGAAATTAATGTTGCATGGGAATTTTTAAAAGACACAAATTGGATAGGTATTACTGGCACTAATGGCAAGACTACTGTTACTCATCTATTAAGCCATATACTCTGTGATACTGGATTATATGCTCCTTTTGCTGGAAATATTGGTACACCTTTATGTAAATATGCTCACTCCAAAAAACATGAAAAAATTGATTGGGTTGTAGCTGAATTAAGCAGTTATCAAATAGAAATATCTCCAGAAGTAAAACCTAGTATTGGAATATGGACAACCTTCACAGAAGATCATCTTGAAAGACATAAAACACTTGAAAACTATTTCAACATAAAAAAAAGCTTGCTAGAAAAATCTGATTTTAGAATTTATAATTATGACGATAAAAACCTACGAAATCACTACAGTTCGCTATCAAGAGGGGTTTGGATAACAACTAGTTTCGATAAATCAAATTTTATTCAATGCGATTATTGGATAGATGAACAAGCATACATTGTTGAAAGAGGAAAGAAATTATTCAAACTTGAACATTTTTCCTTAAAAGGAATGCATAATCTGCAAAATCTTTTATTGGTAATTGCAGCAGCAAGAAAAGTTGGATTATCTGGCAAGAAGATTAAAGATTCTTTATCAAATTACAAACAATTACCCCATAGGATGGAAACAATTTATAAAAATGATGAACTGGAAATAATTAATGATAGTAAAGCTACAAATTTTGACTCATCTATTGCAGGAATAAGTTCAATTGAAGGTCAAATAATAATCATTGCTGGGGGTAGATTAAAAGGTAATGAATATAGTGAGTGGATAAAAGTTTTAAAGAAAAAAGTTAAATGTGTTTTCCTTTTTGGAGAAAGCTCAAAAGTCCTAAAAATGGCACTTATTAATGAAGGATTTAAAAAAAATATTTTTGAATTTTCAGAACTAAAAGAGCTTTTAAATTTTGTTTTTCATTATTTACAAAATGATAGGGTCGGAACATTATTATTCTCACCTTCATGCTCTAGTTTTGATCAATTTAAAAATTATGAAGAGCGTGGAGATTATTTCAAGAAACTAATAAGTGAAAAATTAAAGGTTAATAAATCCATTTTTTGTTCAAGTATCGTTTCGTAATTTTCAGGTCGGTCATCACAACCGTTTACCCTCTAGCAAATATTCACTTAATTAGTTAGATTTTGATTATAAATTAACCACTAGCAATGAGTGAATCTAACAATTTACCTCAAGCAATAAGTCATAAAAAATTAAGTTACTTGATGCTTAAGGCACAAAAAGATTCTCATTTTTCTGATGAATTAGCAGAAATAGAAAGCCCTGAAAAAAGAGAATTTGAAGAGTTAATCAATAATTGGGAAGCTTCAACTAAGAAGGTAGTTAATGAGTTATCAAAAAGAAAAGAGAATTTACTAAAAGATAAATCACCAAATTCCTTAATTGCACTTGGTGCTATGGAAGTTCACCTTAATATGGCTTTGCAAGCCTTAAATGCATTTAATAAAGGATTTGATGGGTAAAATAACAGATAAATTATAAGGAAGGCATCGAAAATAAGAGAAAATCTAAGTTTTTTTCAGTATCTATAGAAACATCATCATAATAATTAACTTCAAAACCCAAGCCATCTCCGGATTCGAGAAATATATTTGAATTAGAGTCTTTACTTTTTAATAAAAGATTACCTTCTATTATTTGGATCCAATTATATTTATCGATTTTTAATGGCAATTTTTTTTCTTTAATTGGCTTATATTTACAACGCCATAAAGAGATACTTTGATTTAAAGAAAGCTTATTATTTTTAGAATCTTTGTAATTAAAAATAGGATTGTCCCACAACTTTTCATTTAATGAAATTTGATCATATCGAGGTTTGATATTTTCTTTTTGAGGGTATATCCAAATCTGGAACAACTTGCAGGTCTCATTTTCTTCATTCTTCTCGCTATGAGAGATTCCAGTACCTGCAGACATAACTTGTACTTCATCGTTGTGAATTTTTCCAAGATTGTTTAACGAGTCTCTATGAGTTATTGCTCCTTTTGTTACGACAGTAATAATTTCCATATTTGCATGAGAATGTGTATTAAATCCTGCATTAGGAGAAATAATATCTTCGTTTATAACTCTAATTTTCCCAAAATTATCCCATTTTGGATCTCTATGCTCTGCGAAAGAAAATGAATGCATTGAATGCAGCCAATCTCTTCTTGATAAAAATCTATCATCGGATTTTCTTATTTTAATAATATTAAAAACCATCAAAATTAAATAGAATAAAAAAATTATAAATAATTAGAAAAATATTTGTAAAATTTTTTGATAAATTATTCCTAAAAAAAAGCAAATATTAAATTTAAAAATTTATTTTACTCTGAGCCTTATTAGCCTTTATCAATATTTTTTGTGCTTCGTCTCTTGTAAGGCATTTTTCTGCTTTTACATTTAAGTTTTTAAGTTTTTGCAGTTGCTTTGTGTTACTCATAATTTAACCTGTTCTTAACTCTATTTTAACATAAGTTTAAATTAATCGCCTCTTAAACCTTGGCATCAAATCGTTTTTACAGCTTTGAGAATGGAATTATCAGAACAGTATAGAGGATGTATTGGATTATCTTTGATTGTTTTCTTAATTAAAAGCGGTCCCAAAGGATTATCAAAATTATTTTTTCTGATTGAGTTATATTGCATTATTTTTTTTGATATTCTTTTATTTCTATTTAGAAATTTTCCTTTGTTACCCCAACCTAACCATAAATCACAATTTTTATTTTCAGACCAGTGTTTTAAGTTTTTATAAATATGATTATTGTTTAGATAACCCACAGGGTTTTTATGCTTGAAAAGTTTTGCTGGTTTGCTTGAAATAAGAGCAAATAGATTTATTAATTTTACTTTGCCGTAATTATTGTTTTTCGAAATTTTGATTATCTTTTTTGTTGTGTTGTCCAAGAAAACTTCATCCGATAATGAGGGATTTAAACCAATAAAGATAACCTCTTTTTTAGATTTAGAAATCTTATAACTTAAACTCCATCTATATAGTTTGTTAGCACTTATTAAACAATTTCTTTCTAGAGATAAATTGTTCAACCTAAACCTACACCTCTAGCCATGAGAGTGGCAAAGAAAGGTATTGTTGCAAAGCCTACTAATTCAGTAGTAATGATTAGTCTGAACCTCTTAACTAGATTTTCAGATATTTCCGGCAATTTATTCTTACTTAATGGAATGGCCCATAAGATATAGGTTGTTGTTGGATATAAAGAAAGTAAACCTACTAGAATGTAAAGAGAAACTTTTATCCAAAAAACAGGATTACCTGTATAAAAATCACCTCCTTGACCAAAATACTTAACACGCAAAATCCCAGTAACCAATATTGCAACCCCTGCCAGACCATAGACCACATCAGCAATTATCATTGAAATCGTCTCATTTCTATTAAGACCTACTTTGAGAGTCAATCTTTCAAATAAAAGGGAACCGAAACACAATATAATTCCTAAATAATGAACATATGCTACTAATGCACTTTTAGCAATTTCACCTGTTAATAAAGTTCCTAATAACATTTTCTAGTCAAAATTTATACAATACTAACCACCAAATGAAGAATTTGTTTAGAAATAAATTAATAACTTAAAAGCAAGGTATTAAATCTAAGATTCTAAATACCTTTTCTGGCCATCTTCAAAAAAATCCTTTTTATTCCATACTTCGATTACATCTGGGAAGTGTTTTTCCATACAATTATCACAAACCCCATGACTGAATCTAATATCACTAATTTTCGAAAGATATTTTTCTAAATGCATCCAATCGCCCTCCTTATTTTTCACTTCTCTACAATATGAACATACAGATAAAATCCCTTCCTGTTTATGTAAATTAGACAATGCATCTAGCAAATTTAATGACTTTTTTCTAAGCTCTAAAAATGAAACTATTTGCTTGGATAATAATTCCATAATATTAAATTGTTGTGTAGTTAGATTTCCTGGCTTTCTATCTATTACACAAAGAGTTCCAAGCTTATTACCATCACTATTTCTAAGGGGAAAACCTGCATAAAAACGAATCTTTGGGTCTCCAGTTACCAATGGATTATTTATAAATCTTTCATCTTGGAAAGCATCATGAATAATTAATGGACTATTTTCTTTTATTGCATGTGTACAAAAAGACCAATCCCTTCTAGTTTCTGATATTTGAAGTCCTATTTTGGATTTAAACCATTGTTTATCTTTGTCTACCAAAGTCATTAAAGAAATAGGTACATTACAGGTTGTAGCAGCAATTTTTGTAATATCGTCATAACATGATTCTGGCTTGGTTCCCAAAATCCTATATTCTGCTAAAGCTTTTAATCTTCTTTCTTCTTCTTCTTTTTTTGATACAAGATTCTGCATTAATCTTCACCAATAATTAAAACTTTAAAATTAAAGTTTCTTCAAAAAACTTTTTCCTTCTAATACTTAATAAAAAAAAGATAAACTTATTGATTTGTTACTTATTGATTAGTTACTTAATGTTTTAACTTTGAGACTGCCATCCCAGCGATCCATCCACTTGTCCAACAATGTTGAAAATTAAATCCACCTGTGATCCCATCAACATCTAAAACTTCTCCAGAAAAAAATAATCCTGGACAGATTAAGCTCTCCATACTTTTAAAATTCACTTCATTAATTTTTACGCCTCCAGAAGTAACAAATTCCTCACCAAATGGTCCTTTGCCCGAAATTATATATTTGTCCTTCATTAGAATATTTATCATTTTCTCTCTTTCATCCGCTAGTAAATCAGCCCACTTTTTCTCTTTATCAATACCTATTTTATTTAATAAAAAAATCCATAATCTTTTTGTTAATAGTGGAACAGGTCTACTGTTAATTAGATTCACCTTGCCTTTATTTAATCTTAAATAGTTAACTTTTTCTTTTAACTCCTCATAACTTAAAGCAGACCATTTAATGATTAGATTAAATTTATATTTTTGGCTATAAAGTTCCCTTGCTGCAATTGATGAAAGTTTTAATACTGCTGGTCCACTAAAACCCCAATGAGTTATTAGTAAATCGCCTCTATTTTGAAAATTCTTATTGTTTAATTCAATTTCTATATCTATGCCCTTTATTGATACCCCACTACATTCATCCAAATTTGGTTCTTTTGTAGAAAAAGTAAAAAGCGATGGAACAGGTTTAACAATATTATGTCCAAGATTTTGAGCTAATTTATATCCGCTTGGATTACCTCCAGTTGAAAGAATAATATTTTTTGAAGCTATCTTTGCTTTTTGAAGACTAAAAATATTGAATATATTATCTGGAGTTTTTGAAATTTCTTTTACAAAAAATTTTGTTAATATCTCTACGTTTTTTGATAATGCACTTTTTCTCAAACAATCAATAACATCTGAAGAAGAATTAGATACTGGGAATACTCTTAGATCTTCCTCAATTTTTAATTTTAACCCTTTTTTCTCAAACCAATCGTATACATCTCCAGCAGCAAAACGATTAAATGATTCCAAGAGCTGAATTCCACCTCTGGGGTAATTCTCAATTAGTTCATTCGGTATCCATGTCGCATTAGTGACGTTACATCTTCCCCCTCCACTAATCCTTACTTTCTCCATAAGTTTTGAAGTGCCTTCAAGAATTATTATTCTTTTAACTCCATTTTCAGCAGCAGTAATTGCTGTCATAAAACCGGCTGCACCACCTCCAACAACTGCCAAATCAAAAGGTTCCAAAAACTTATTATTTAATATGCTTCAATCTGATAATAGCAAGGAGTTTGAAAGAAAAATTACTCCAAAAACCATAAAAAATAAATAAGAAAACTTAAAAAAATGCAAAATAGATAGCTGTAATTCACTAATTTTTAAATTTCTAAAAAAATCAACGCAGTCGTTATTTTTATGCTTTAACTTGATTAAATGAGTCTAATATTTTCTTACGTTAAATATTCTGAGGCCAGTTTTCCTATGACTGGTCAATATACTGCTCTTCTTTTAATAACTTCTGTTATTTGGGTTCTACTTTGGTTCGGATATAGACAAAATAAGATAAATGATGAGATCAAGAAAAAAGAAAAAGAAGAAAGAATTAATGCAAAAGTTCAAAGAAGAAAGAAGTTAGAGAGTTTGTACCCTACTAATAAAAAAACTGTTTAAAATAAATTATTTTAGAAAATATGACAAAAAATAATTTGAAATCACTAATTCAGTACTTACCAGGGATTTTGATTCTTATTTATGTATTCTTTTTAGCATTTACTCAATTTATAAAATAAAATTTCTAAAAATTATTCGTTTTGATTGGAATCCTTTCTGCTTTTGGAGCTGCTACATCTTGGACATATGCGTGCTTTGTTTGGCGCGCGCAAACTCAAAAATATAAATCAATAGATATTAATTTAACAAAAAATATAATAGCTTTTTTAATTTTTATACCTGCTTTTATCAATCTAAGTTCTACAATTGTATTAAAAAACATATTTATACTACTAATTAGTGGAATAATAGGTATTGGTTTAGGTGATACTTTCTATTTAAAGTCACTACAAACAATTGGCACAAGAAAAACTTTATCTATAGAAACTCTTTCCCCATTAATGGCAGCTTTGTCAGGAGAATTTTTTATTAATGAAAATTTAACAACTAAATCATGGGTTGGAATAATTATAGTAACGATTTCGCTATTCATAATTCTCAGAAAAGGTAACGATTTTAAAGAGGGAAACTCCTCTTTCTCAGAAAAAAATAACTTTAAGATTTTTGCTTTTCCTTTTTTATCAGTTTTATGTGCTGTTCTTGGAGGTCTTTTATCAAGGATGGTTTTCCTGCAAAGCAATTTATCTCCTTTCCTTACAACTGAAATAAGATTATTAGGTGCAATATTTTTTTTAATTAGTCTAAAAGGATTTAAGATTAATTTTTTCTTAAAAAAAATAGAAAAAGAACAACAAAAAAGATTTTTGATTTCAATAATTCTTGGAACAAATATAGGAATATTGCTACAGCAAGTTGTTTTTAAAACCCTTCCCATAGGAGTAGGATGGGCTTTATTAAGCACATCTCCAGTAATTTCCTTATTTTTTGCTAAAAATGAGGAAAGAGAAATTACCAAAAAAATAATATTTTTTACTTGTTTTTTATTTTTTGGCTTGACATTAATAATTCTTTAATCTCAGTTTAAATGTAAAAAATACTCATGTTAATAGAAATCAGATTAAATAAAATTAGCCTATAAACACTCAGAACCAATGAAAATTTTAAAGAAAAAAAGACTAGGCACAATGGAGGTTTATGTAATTTTTCTAAGCTGTATTTATGCAGGCTTTATAGGTTATAAATCTCTATTAAATGTTTTATTTGCTTGAAATTAATTAATTCTTTCTAATGATTTAATCAACTTACCTCCATCTTGGTCATCATCATCGTTAGAAGCAAAAAATAAAAAAAATATCCCTAGAGAAGCTATAGATAATGAAATTGACAAAACAGAAAGCTCGTCCATAAATTTTAATTTTTTTTATGATAAACCAAAAAAAATAAAAGACAGTAAACAAATACACATTCTTTCAAATATGAATTTCCTTTATTTGTAAAATAAGGAAAATATCTGAACTATTTCGTGAAAGTCATAATCACTTCCCCTTGTAGTGCAAGCATAATAATTCAGTATGGAATAAAAAGTTGGCCTATTTGGGAATGTGAGCCAAGTAAATTTCAATGGAATTACGATGATAAAGAAATTTGCTTAATTATTGAAGGCCAAGCGAAAATTAGTACGAAAAACGGTGACATTTACTTTATTAAAGCTGGAGATCTTGTTGAGTTCCCTGCTGGACTTTACTGCGAATGGGAAATAACCAAAAGTATTAAAAAACATTATCGATTGGGCAGCTAGATTTAAGAAATAAGATTTTTTCTTTCTTTACTGCTAAGTCAATGCAGATAAAATAGAGATAATAAATAATCCTCAAAAGGGGAACTAATATTATGCCTTTTACTGATCAAGAATATTTTGAGGTTATTGAAAAAAACGAAATAGTAAAAAAAGCTTTTGAAAATATTAAGCAAATTTGCATTGATTTGCAAAAACAAACAAATTGTCCTGAAGAGGACCTAAAAGATTTTCTTGAGTTTATTTCTAAACAATGGAATAAGTAATAATTAACAACCCTTTTAAGAATACTAGATTTAAAATCTCAAATTTAGTTTTCTCACAGAATTAGTTTTAATCTAATTCCCTTTTTGGTTTTGTATTGATACTGGAAGTTCCCTTAGCAGCAGAAACAAAGAAAAAGAAGCCTACAATTCCTGATATACCAAATATTGCAGCTAAAGGATCAAAAGTGAAAGAAAACATAGAATTTATAAAATCAAGATAAATAATAGTTTTTGAATCAAAATTGTACAATTATTGTTAAGTATAAAAAATAACAATAACGCGATTCATTATGTCATTATTAGTTTCTCATAAGGTTCAAAAAATTATTATTCACATTTATATTGAAGAATAAAAATATCAATAAATACTAAAGATTTATTCGTGCGACAGAGAAAAGTTTAAAAAATATTTATAGAAATATTGAATAACACTTCTTGGAGGATCCACAATTGTTGTTTCTTTAGATTAGTATCAACTTATGACAGATTTTTACTCAGCCTCTTCCTCAGTAAGCCCTTTTACAGCTATATTATGGTGTCTTTATCCAATAGCTGTACTTGTAATCATTGAGTTACTTCTTGGAGGCGGGTTTGATGATGATAATAATGACGATCAAGATGGTGGAATGCTTATACCTGCTTATTCAAGATCTAATACCTGAAATTATATTGAATTTCAAATTACTATCTCTGAAAAAATTACAGTAAATTGATTAACAATATTGACACTACACATCTATCCCTAATTACACTTACCATTCTTATCATTTCCTCTCTAACCTGGCTGATCTTAAGAACCCTTAATGAAGGGAGAAAAGCTTTAACAGATATAAATAAAGATAAATCGTAAAAAACTTAAATAAATACTAGAATTTTAAGGATTACTAAGTTAAACAACTACAAATTCATAGTTGTTCCTTTTTGTGACGTGGCTCTCCTACTAATTACTTTAATAAATAAAAATGCATCTAAATTCTTTACTTTATATTTGTTCTATATCTTTATTCATTTATATAATGGCGCTATTTTGGAGAGACTTGCCAAATCAAAAAAAGTAAATAATTAATTTTAAATTTATTGCTTATTAAAATCAATTGAGTTATTAATTAGATATTGGATTTAATTTTTTTATATAAATGCTGAAAGAATCTTCAAATAACAATAACAAAAATATATTCTCAGAGACTACAAGTATTGCAAAAGAAAAGATGATCTGCAAAGACGGATTCTGTTCATTACCAAATAAAGATGAGATCCCAAAACAAGATTCAAATGATATGAATTTATTTGATCCTGTTTAGGAAATAGATATCACTTTAATAGATTAAAGATTAAATAGAGTATGTTCAATTTTTGAATTTTTAATTTATGCTTAATGACTTTTTCAGCGCATATAAAGAGTTTTGGATTAAAGCTACAGACTTCAAAGGATTCACATCTCAATCGGACTGGTGGTTAGTTCAACTAGCGAATCTTATAATTTCTTTCCTAACTATCCCAATATTTTTACAAACTTTTGGTTTTAATGCTTATGGATTAGTTTGTATAATTCCTCAAATAGCTATTGACATAAGAAGAGTCAGAGATTTTGGAAAAGATTGGAAATGGATTTTTATTAATTTAGTACCTATCTTCGGATGGATATTGTGGTTCATTTGGTTAGGCTTTGGTAAGACAGGTAATGGGAAAAATAAACTTATATAGAAATTAACTCTTTATTTTTTTTCTTTTTTTAAAATCTACAAATCTTATCTTATTTCTTAATTCTATTTGTTTTTCAAGAATCCTAAAAACATGCATCTCGCATTCGGTTAATTTAAGAAACTGATCGAGTGTATCTTTATCTTCTTCATCAAAATCTTCGAAAACTTCTGAAATAGCAATACTATTTGTAGAAATAAAATCCTCTGCAACATCTCGTGGATTCTTGCCTGATTCAAAATCCTGAAAAGCTTCATAAGAATTAAGTTCTCTCGTCAACCATTTAAACCATGGTTCATTTTTATTATGTTTTTTATTTATGATTTTCTTCATGAAAAAATTTTTACTAATTTAATCATTATTATTTATTGATTCTTTGACAGCTGTACAATTACTTATTTTTAAAATTTAATTATAAACCTTATTTAATACAAAATAAATAGCATAATTGACCATTAAACTCCTTAAAGAAATAAGTATTTATTACTCATTATTTTGTATGTAAGATAGCTAGCATAAATTTTTATTAAAGTACATTGTCAATCCCATTTTATGACTTTCCTTCATCTCCAATTTTAATAATTGGTGCACTTGGTATTGCAGTAGCAATAGCAGTTTTTTTTGTCTCTTACCAAAAATATTTCAATTCTCCTTTAAACAGAGAGCTTGCAGAAAAGAAAAAAGCCTTAATTAAGGAACAAAAAGAATTAAATGAAAGATTAGAAAAAATAGAACAAGATTTAAAAAATTTATAAAAAATTACCCTTAATAGAGATGAGTTAATGATCTCGAATTCAAGACCTTAATTTTTTAAACAGGAATTTTGGTCTATAAGAGGTTATGGATAAAGATCATCTTATTGAGTTAATTTCTAATAGTCTTCTTTACGAGAGCAAAAATTCTGACTCTACTAAGAATCTTAGTGACTTTAAAAATTATTTAGAAAGATTAAATCTAGATCAATTGAGAACTATGTCTAAAGAATTTATTCTTTAATATGATTTTTATAATGTTTTATTGTTTATAAAATAATCAACACTTTCTAAAAATTTTTATTATCAAAATGAGGCAAATATGCTTAAAGTAAATAGAGGTGATTATTTAATAAAGCCATTTTTAAAAAGAAATAATATTAGAGCATCTTTTCAAATTATTTCTACCATCTTCCCAATAATTTCTATTTGGTTAATCATCTACCAATTAATAAATCAACCTTTTTCATTATTGATTAAAGGTTTTCTATTGATACCTTTTTTAGTTCTTCTAACTCTATTATCTTCTCGAACATTCTCATTAATGCATGATTGCGGTCATAATTCTCTTTTTACACGACGAAAATTAAACCGCTTCTTTGGATTGTTACTTGGCTTGGTTAATGGTATTCCCCAAAAGTCATGGTCGATTGATCATGCATTTCATCATAGAAATAATGGAAATTGGGAAATTTACAAAGGGCCAATAGATGTTTTAAGTCTTGAAGATTATGAATCCCTTACAAAAAGAGAGCAAATATTTTATAGAGTAAGTCGAAACTGGACGATGCTTTTCCCTGGCGGTTTTTTTTACTTAGTTTTAAAACCCAGATTAGGACTTGTTATTGTTATTTTTAATTTAATTAAAGATATATTTGAAGAGACTTTTATCAAAATAAAAAACAGAGAAATTTCTCAACTTTTAGTTATTAATTCAAGAGTCAAACCACCTTTTTCTGATTACGGGGATAATTTCAGTGAACTAAGTGAATTAATAATCAATAACATAGTAGTAATACTAGGGTGGATTTTTATGTGTAAATGGTTGGGGTTAGTTTTTTTCTTATCATTTTATTCCATTGTTTTAACATTATCAGCAGCAATTTTAATATGTGTTTTTTTCGTGCAACATAACTATGAGAATACATATGCTAAAAATACAAAAAATTGGGATCTCATCGATGGGGCTATTTTAGGTAGTAGTAATTTAGATATCCCCAATTGGTTAAATTGGTTTTTAGCAGACATATCCTTCCACAGCATTCATCATCTTTGTGAGAGAATCCCAAATTACAACTTAAGAGCTTGTCACAAAGCAAACATTCATTTGCTCCAACAATCAAAGTTCTTAAAATTAAGCGATTTTCCAAACTGCTTCAAATATATTATTTGGGATAATAAAAATGAAAAATTAATTTCAATAAGTTAATACCTAATTCAACCTTCTTTTCAATTTTCTTTTTAGAGGAATACTGCTATATGCATGAGTACCAATAGATGGAGGCAAGTCATTTTTTAAAGGATGCATAAAAGCATTTGCCATACTCTCTAACATTTTCGAAAGCCAGGTAATTAACGATTTCATTTCAAAATCTAAAAGTGTGCTTTTTAATCATCTAACTAAATAACTGTAAAGTAAATCAGTCTTTATGCTGATTTTTTAGGAAGATTGCCTTTTAAATTTAATATTCAATAATCAATATTAATTTTTCATTTGCTCTTTTAATTGAAAAATAATACTACCTTTTTAGCAGGTGAAACAGGTCGAGAATGAATTTAGTAAATAATACTTATTTTTTCTAATTCACTTAATAAATTAAATTATTGAACATAAATTCGTGCTATATCTCTATTCCAAATAAATCCAACAATACTATGAATGATTCATTTGTTTCTACCAACCAGAATACAGAAATAGATTCTATTAATTCATATTTCGAGTGTATTACTGAATGCAGTATTGTGGATGGTCATCAAGAATGTATTACTCGTTGTTTAGAAGTTCATTTAAAGGGAGTTGATCAAAATGAATAAAAAAAATTCACCTCAAAGGAAAACAACTTTAAAATGGAACTCGAATGGAGAGCTTTCCGAAATTGATATGTTAAGAATTTTAGAAAAAATATCATCGAATGATCTTAATCAATGTGAATTAACATGCGATTCTGATCAAGGTTGAAATTTGTTATTTCTAGATTTTTTTAAATTATTAATTAAGCAAAAAATTTGATAGTAGTATTAAAGAAAATATTTCTAGTAAGTTACATGTGTAATGATCTGAAGTCAGACTAGATTTAAAAATTTATTTTTCAATATTTTTACAATATCTTATAGGTTTTATTTTAAAAAATTAGTTTTAGAACTCCTACCTTTTTTTAAGAATCTTTTACTAATTTCTTTTTTTGTTAGTTGAATCGGTTTTACTAAACCTGAATCCCCATGAGTTGGACAATAATAAGTCATAAGCATCCAATTTTTTTCTTGGTCCATAAGTGCTCTTTCAATAATGGTTAAGTTAATAGGACGACTTATGAAAAAATTGATATTTTTTAATCTTTTTTTCTGTTTTACTTAATAATTTAAAAAAATTTAGATCATATTCTCACTAAATAGATATAAATACGCATGACTTTCAAGAAAAATCCTGCTATTTATTAATAAATTCAAAATTATTCATGACTCTAGAATCTATATTGATGGTAGTTGCTCCAATCTGTCTTTTTACTGTAGGAGTCATTGTTTTACCTATCCTAGTAAAGCCACGTAAACAATCTGGTTTATCTAAGAGGTATATACGCGGTCTTTAAATTAATTAAGCTTTAAAAAAGAGCAATAACAATCAACATAAAAAAAAATTAAATAGTTGAATAAAAAGATTGCGATAAAAAAATAAAATAAAAAAGTTTGGCACAAGTAATTTTATTTAAAGATCAAGTTCAAAACGTTACAACTTTATCCAAAAAACATTATGAATTCTTTTCATTATGAGATCCTGTGATGGATAATGGAATATATAAATTCATTTTTATTTAACAAAATTTTTAACCAAAAAAAATTTGAGTAATATAAAATTTTCAGGTCTTAAAGGCCAAGCGCTTGTAATAGAGGATAAAGATATTCCAAGCATAAAAGAATTTCAGGATGTTATCCCAGATCACTACTTTAAGTGCAATACCAAAACTTCTTTGAGGTATCTTTTACAATCGGCTTTAATCCAATCATTAGTAGTTGCGATAGGCTTATCTATTCCATTTACCCCAAAAATGATCCCAATTTGGATTATTTATGCATTACTGTCAGGTACCACTACTATGGGATTATGGGTAATTGCCCATGAATGTGGACATGGAGCATTCTCTAAAAACAAGACATTGGAATCCATAATTGGTTATTTACTACATTCATTACTTCTAGTTCCTTATTTTTCTTGGCAGCGTTCTCATGCAGTTCATCATCGATTCACAAATAACATAACCAATGGAGAAACTCACGTCCCTTTAGTCATTCAAGGGAATGGAGTTACAGAAAAAGTTGGCGGAGAAAAAGAATTACATTTTTCAAATTCCTTAGGTAAGAAAAAATATGGAATTCTTCAACTTGTTTTACATCTAATATTTGGCTGGCCTGCTTATTTACTTACGGGAAGTACAGGAGGTGTTAAATATGGAACTTCAAATCATTTTTGGCCAACAAAACCATTTTCCAAAGCATTATGGCCATCAATATGGGCCAAGAAAGTTTGGATATCAAATATTGGTGTAGGTTTGACATTATTGGGCATTGTTTATTTGGTTTTCAAGTTTGGATTATTTCAAGTAATTGCTATGTATTTTAGTCCTTTATTAGTGGTTAATTGTTGGCTAGTAGTTTATACATGGCTTCATCATACAGATTCAGATGTACCTCATCTTTCAAATACGGAATTTTCCTTTATGAGAGGCGCATTTCTATCTATTGACAGGCCTTACGGTAGAGTCCTTAATTTTCTTCACCATAATATTGGTTCTAGCCATGTCGTTCATCATGTATGTCCAACGATCCCTCATTATCATGCAAAAAAGGCAACTGTCTTAATTAAAAAAGCCTTTAAAAAAGCATATCTTTTTAATCCTGATCCAATACACAAAGCTTTATGGAATATTGCTTGCAATTGCGTTGCTGTTAAGCCAGACATCAGGAGCGGAAGATATATATGGCAATCGCCATACAAAATGGTGGATTAAAAACACAAAAGGCAACAATTCTTTATCACATTAATTTACGCAAATCTGAAAAGAATATAAAAGAATTAGCAATAGTAAATTTTTCATCTTAAAAACTAAATAAATAAATTAATTATTATGAGTGGTGACAATTTGCATGGAAAGCAACCTATTAAATTTTATTCGGAAAAAATAACACTTACAAAAGTTGAATTATTAGAAAGACAATTGAGTTTAGGCGAAAAAATTTCAGATTTAGATCAAAAGCATAAAGAATGGAGCAAAAAACTATTAGGCTGATCATTGAATATTATGAATTTCATAACTGATTGACATTTGTATTTATTTATCAATAAACTTTTCTGTAAATTATTGAAAAATTATTTGCAGGCATACCAATAATATCTTCTTGATAAAAACCATTTTTCTTACTCTCATAACAAACTTCCTCAAGATTTTTAATACCCCAAAGATCATTTTGCATTTTTAATGAATTATCGAAAAAATAATTACTCTCGCTTGTATGCTTATTACAAATCTTGAATGGTCCATACAATATCAAAAATTGTCCATTTTTAAGTAATTTTCCTGACTCTCTAAAGAGTGCTACAGTACAAGACCACTGTGCTACATGAATCATATTTATAGAGACTATTCCTTGCAATGAATGAGCTAATCTCAATGGAATTTTCCAAGGAATTTTTTCTACATCAATCTCAAGAGGCTGAGGCATTTTCTTATTTAAGTCTTCATAATCAATCCAAGAACTTATACTTTTTCTATGCACTAACTCCGGATCACTTGTTTGCCAAATTATTTTAGGAAAGCGTTTTTGAAAAAAAACTGCATGTTCACCGCTCCCACTCCCTATTTCTAATACTGAACCTTTTTTTATAATTCTGGATAGTACATCACTAATGCATTCTCTATTTCTTTGAGTTGCCGGAAAAAAAAGTCTATTATCCAAAATTAAAAAAATTGGGCATTTTATTATAAAGAATAATTCTAAAATCCTTTATTATTTAACCTTTCTCAATTTAGGAGTCTTGAAAAACATTATTTTTAGGCTAAAGAATAATATTGAAATTGTAAGAGCAGGCAAGATATAAAGTATTGAATCAGAACTAATTAGAGAGGGGATCCTGCCAAAAATTAAATGCATGTAATAAGTCGTGAATGACATAATTTCGTATATATCTATATTAATTAATAGCAATTATTTGAATTCTAAAAACTACTTTTAGTTAAAAACAAAAAACTCTAAAAAAAAGAGTCAGCCTGTATCCCTACTAGCTGACTCTAATTTATATTAATTTAATTTACCTCCAAATGAGGACATGCCTCTAAAAAAACAAGGTAAAAAGCTTTTTCTTCAAATTTTAAAAAATTAGAACAATAATAAGAAGACCGATAAGGTATATTTCGACACATATATGTATCATTATTCAGAATTCTGAGATCAATTAAGAAGTTTATTCATCTTTTTCTTTACATTTATAAATAAATATGTTATATTTGTTAATAATTGCATAAACAAAATGACACCAGAAGCAGAACGTTTTAATGGGTGGGCGGCAATGTTAGGTTTCGTTGCAGCAGTAGGTGCCTACGTCACCACAGGTCAGATTATTCCAGGCTGGTTCTAATGAAAAATAACGAACCAAAAATAATTGAAAAAGAAAAAATTGTTGCTGAAAGGCTTAACGGAAGATTCGCAATGTTAGGTTTTGTAGCTTTAGTTGGAGCTTATTTAACTACAGGTCAAATCATTCCTGGATTTATCTAATATAAATCTTTTTCTTTTCTAATAACCTGATTTAAAACCAAATTAGGTTATTTTTTTTGAAATTTTTTGATAATAAATGTGCTTTGTTAATTGAGATTTGAATAATACTATTTCTATCAAAAATTATGCTAAAAATCAGTAAAAGAAAACTATTTAATTTCTGAAAATTAGATTAAAAATCTTTTTGGTTTCAAGTTATATTTCTAATATTGTAATTTTAGTTTTGAGTGATTTTTTTTGATTAATTTTTCAATCTATATAGGCGTGAATTAACTCATGCTAAGAAATTTTACAAGCAAAAATATTAAATAATACCCTTTTTCTTTTAGAAAGCTTATGAAACAAAGTGATTAATGTTAAAAACATTTTAGAAAAATTATTAATTTGATTATTTTTCTTGTTTAATACTTAGATTTATTTGTTAACTGATGCTATCTTTATCGAGATAATTCGAGGATTTAATGAGAGTAAAGCTTGAACCGGAAACAGCCTTTATTGGCAAAAAGTTTGCTTATATTTTTCTAGGAATAATATTTAGCTTAAACGCCATAACCATTATTTGGTTTTTCTTATTTTCAAATTTAAAATAAAAGAATCTAAATTTTTCTTATAAAAAGGTTAAAGAAAATAGGTTAAAAAACAGTTATTTAGGTACTAAAAAATTCCAGGAATGATCTGTCCTGTTGTTACATAGGCACCTAATAGTGCAACGAAACCAACCATAGCCCATCTACCATTCACTTTTTCTGCATTTTGAGGATATCCATCGTAAGAAACAGTTTCATCAATATAAGGTCTAGTTTCTGATGGGAACATATTCTGTCTTCCACCTGATTCTGTAGTTACTCCTGATTTTGTCATTGAAAAGATAATAATTGTTAACTAAAGTAACACAAATATTAACTTATGTAAACCAAAAGCCTTTAATGATTATCCTCTTGGTATTTATGGTGCATTATGTGACATTTCTGTTTAAAAAGGTATTTTACAAGTCACAATTTTTTAATTAAATCCCCTTTTATTTCAAAATTACAGGTAAATCACTAAACATAAGCATTTATACTCACAGTGAGTAATTTTACTTATTAGAATATTATCAGCATTTAGGAAGTGCTTAGCTGGTTAAATCAGAAAATCTGAATTAACTAAGTCGTCATGAGCTTGCCGTTGGGATACTGCAAGCTCTTTCAATTTTAAAAAAATGTATATAAACCAATCGACTATTAAATAATTTTCTATCAGATTAATTTTGAGTATTTGTAAAAATGCCAATAAATCAATTTATTGCTAAATAAAAAATAGTGATTCTAAAATGTATGTCTTTAGATTTTATTCTCATACCCTCTTGCATTCTTATAATTCTTTTTTTATTGAATAGAGAAAATATTATCTACAAGAAAAATCAAAAAGCTAAGTAATTGCATTAATTAAAATGAGAAGGAAAATTAAGGATCACAATCTTCTTTATTGTCTATAAATAATATATTTAAAAAAAAGCTCGTTGCAAAATAGTATTAGATTGATAAGGTTTACAGAAAAATAGCCTAGCTATTTTTTCTTAAAATTAAGCTTTAAGTAATAAAATTTTTGACCAGTATTCTTTTGAACGATTTATTTGTTCTTGTTTTTCAATGCAATGAATGCAACTACATTTTTTTATTAATGATTTAGATTTCATAGACTGCTGACTTTTACCTAAGAAAACACAAAGAGAGATGGATTTCAATAGTTAATTTTGTAAATAGATTTTTAAAATAACTTCTATATTATTAAACCTTTTTTAATCAAAGATCTATATTTTACTTGCTCGTTTAACTAGCAATAATGCCAATGTAATAGATAGAAAAACAGGGGCCCAAGCTGCTGCAAAAGGATTTAAAATCCCCTTTACCCCAAGGGAACTTGAGAAAAAAGATAAAACATAATAACCAAATATTAGTAAAATACTAACGCCAAACCCTTGACTCTTAGATGATCTTGAAATTGATCTAACACCAATTCCACTGCCAATTAACCCAAAGACTAGGCAAGCTGCTGGAAGAGTAAATTTTTCTTGTATTCTTACTCTCATCTTTCTCGCTTCTTTTACATTTCCTGATTTTTGATAAAGTGCTTCTGCCATTTTTGCTTGTTTTAATGTCATATCATTAGCATCAGAGGGTACTTTAGCTAACTCCCTTGGCCCCTCTCCAAAAGGATATTTATATCTCTTGAAATTAATAAAACTTACTGTTCCGTCATCTTGAGTGATCGTTAACCGACCATCATAAAAGATCCACATATTATTATTTTGATCAAATTCTCCTTTTTTTGCTTTAAGAGTTTGTTCAATACCTAGTCTTGAATAATCAATAAGAGTTACCTCTTCCATAAAATTATTTCGAAAAAACTTTGCATAAAAAATATGGGTTAAATTTTCATTACTTTTAGAAATCTGATTAGAAGAATCAATTTGTGAACCGTACCTAGAAAACATTATGTGCTTTCCCTCTTCCGAACTTAAGGCTGTTCCTAATGAAGATCTCATCGTATTTTCCGCAACTCTATTCGAAATAGGTACAAGACTATCATTAAAACTAAAGGTTATAAATGTCATTAATAATGAAAGAAAAACAGCAGGTATAATAATTCTTATATTGGTAAATCCCAAACTCTTTAAAGCTGTCAATTCTGAATTAGAAGATAGTTTTCCATATGCAAGCAATGTAGCCAGAAGCATTGACATAGGAAAAGATAAGACAAGAAAACCAGGGAGTTTTAAGATTAGTATTTTTAATGCAATTTGAAGTGGTAATCCAAATTCAACAATTTTCCTAACTAAATCGAACATAATTCCAACACTTAAGCTCACCGCAGTAAATGCTCCGATCGCAAACAACATCGGAGGCAGCAATTGACTAATTAACCAACGATCTACAAGTGGGATTTTAATTATTAATTTATTCAACTCACTTTTTATCATCTTAAAAAACATAAAGTTAGACGCCATATTCAAATATTTAAATTGATTTCTTCCATACGAATGAACTACTAGCCAAATAATTCCAAGCATAAACAATTACTATTCCAGCAATCTGTGCTAAAAAAGTATCAGCCGATATGTATTGATAGAAAGCTGTGGTTATGCCTATATTGGCAATTACAGGTAATGAGGCGACGATAAGAAATTTGAAAAGACCAATCAATAAAGCTGAGTTCTTTAACCTTTCAGAGCGAAAAGTTACCTGATTATTAATTAAAAAATTGGATGTTGCTGCAGATACTATTGCAAAAGGTAGTGCACTATAAAAGTTAATAAGAAGAATTTCTACTAAAAATGAAGAAATAAATAGTTGAACAAAAACACCAGAAATGCCAACTAGTCCAAAGCTTATAGCACTTCTTGGTAATAATCTTAAAGTCAGGTTATGAATAATTGAAACGAGAAAATCCCAAACTATAGCTATATCTAATTTTGAATCACCAAATTTTCTCTCCTTAAAAGTCAATGGAACCTCATTCACCTTTAAGGTGCCCTTACTTAAAGCAAGTAATTCATACAAAAATTTAAATCCATTAATTTCGATTTTTCTAATAAATTTCTTAGTCATTTCTTTATCTAAACAAAAACATCCACTTAAATAATCTGTTAATTTTGAGTAATTTCTATGCAAAGATATACGTGCTAGCTTGTTAGAAATGTTTGATCCTAGAGTTCTTTTATTTGATAATCCCTCTATTTTAGATGTATTAAGAAACCTGCTTCCAATAACAATATCAGATTTTTTTTTATCAATTACATCTAACATATCTAATACAAAAGAAGGATGATGTTGACCATCACCATCAAGAACTAATATATACTTCCCTTGAGCGAAAATTAAACCTTCTTTAATAGCACTAGATAGGCCAGACCTACCAATTCTTGTGATCAACTTAATTCTTTTATTCAACTTCATATATTTATTTACCTCATCGGAAGTTCCATCTGGAGAATCATCATCAATAACTATAATTTCATATTCAAAATCACTTACTAAGACAATTAAATTTTTTATTAGAGGTATTATATTTTGTAATTCATTAAATGTAGGTATGACTATCGATATCATTACTTTAGACTATTGAACCTAATTTATTTTATAGTATCTTAATGTAATGCTAAAAGAAATAAAATAAGGATGAATACTATTAAAAAGGAAATCAAATGGGATAAATATATCATTGCTCTTAGTCCTATTTTTCTTATTTTTTATATAAGCAATGAAACCTATGCTATTGACTATAGAGCCTTTTATTTAGCGGGAAAATCTGTACTAAACAACCTGAATCCCTACTTAAATCATATCTCTTTAAGTAGTGATTTCTATGGGCCTATTAATTCTGAACTATCTAAATTTTCTGGGTGGAAATATCCACCACTAGCTTCATATATTTTTACGCCTCTCGCAACTTTACCTTAT
>JFLG01000086.1 GCA_000634735.1 Prochlorococcus sp. scB241_528N17
CTCTCGCAACTTTACCTTATGAACTTTCAAAAAATATTTTTAATCTTATCTCTCTACTAAGTATTTCATTAGTAACTTTTTTTATTATAAAAAAAAGGATTTTTCATCTTAATCCTTATTCCTTAATTATTGTTGGAATCAGTTTCCCATTTCTGGCAACCATATCAAGAGGGCAAGTAGAGATTTTAATAGTTTGCATAGCATTGATATCTTTATATTTTTATAAACAAGATAAAATCTTATTAAGTGCTTCCCTAATCGCAATTATGGGATTTATTAAAGTATTTCCTTTATTATTATCCCTCGCCTTTATTAAAAGTTTTAGAAATAAAAAATTTTTCATATATCTAATTTGTTCATTACTAATACTTTACTTTTTAAATCTAACTTTATGTCCCCTTGAATGGAGGCAATCATTTATTGAGAGAATAATGATTCCATGGAATAAAATGCCCTCAGGAGACTTAAAAGAACTTCCACATAATTTAGGTATCATTAAAGATTCTATGATGGTAAGAACATCCGATGCCAGAAATTTATTTCATTCTCATTTTTTTGTTTTTGGATTTGCTAATCCCTTATTGTCCAACAATTTATTTTTGAGCGGAACAATTGGGATTATTGGAGCACTAATTTGCCTCTTCAAGTACACAAAATATTCAACATCATTATGCTTTTTTACAATCATGAATTGGATTAACATAATTAACCCAATATCATGGATTATGGGTTTATTCTGGTACGTTCCTCTCTTTATTTTTAGTTACGAAAAAATAAAACCTTCATTAAAAATAATTATTGCACTCCCACTTATACTTCCACCATTTTTAAATACCTCTGGTTACTTAGCTGCAATGATCTCATTATTCATCTTGAGTTTTTTCTCTAAAGAAGGTTTAAATAGTCTTTAAAATCACCTTTTTGAAATTTATAAAAATTGACTAAATTTTTTTAAGAAGGAAAGATTTTTAATAGTTTGTCTATTCTCGACTATCAAAAATAATAGCTCTTAATAGATAATACTTAACATCACAATTTAAATAAACGACCAAAGGTTATTTTTTAAATCAAAATTAATTTTATTACTTTCCCTAAAAACTAAAAATTTTTAGAGTATTTAAATTATTAGTATTTCAAGTTTACTAATTTTATAAATTTAAACTTAAGAAATACTATAAAAAAATATTTAATTTGGTAGAGCAATACTTTAGTTAAACCAACCTTTTTTCTTTTCTTTAACTTTTGGTGAAGTCTTAATCCTAGGCACTTCGTCAACTCTACCTTTAATAATCATTAAGGGAACAATTGCCCACAGAGCTAAAAATAATATCCAGAAAAGATAAATGTTCATGCAACAAAAAATCAATATACTAATACTAAAATTAATTAAATATGATTCGTGAGTTTCTTTTTAAAGTTCTAGTTTAGATGTATAATCAAAAGATTTTTTAAAAATTAAAACCAAATAAAATGCCTGATCAATTGAATAGTAATATTGATACATTGAGGTTTAAAAATAATGGAAATGCGGAAATTTTCATTAATCAATTAAAATATTTGCACCCAACAAAACCACTGCTTTGCCTCAGGATATGTGGAGTGCATATCCATAATGACACGTTAAAATTTTTTTCGTGAATCTTTTTAAATCAAACTTTTGAATATCTAAAATAAGTTTAAAAATTAATGGATAAATGAAAAAATGTAATATTTGTCATAAGCCAGATAAAACTCATTACAGAGTTAAATCAATAATTCATAAGCACTGGATTTTTTGTTGTAAAGAATGCTGGAATCAAATTTCTACGCAAAAAAATTATTCTTATGGTGGAACTAGAAAGTTAAAATAATTATTTTATCAGCAAACTTACTCGCAAAAAGAAATAAATAATTAGAAGCCTGAAAATTTATCAAATTAAATTAAATGAGAAGTTGACAATTAATGAGGATTTAAAAATATGATTAATTAAATTTACCAACAAAAATAACTTTCTTTTTTTATTTATCTTATGTTTTTAATGTACTTTTTTAATAAAATTTTGTCTTATTTTGCAAAGCCCAACTTCATTATGTATGACGAATGGTTTGATGATAATTTAGAAAAGACTAAACTTCATGTTAACAATAAAAAAATAAAAACTATTTCAAATATCCATCAATTCTTTTATGAGCAATCAAATTACAAAGTTGGTGCCTCTGAAAATAACTTGCAAATAGACATTGATAAAAATAGGGATGAACTATTTCATAATTATTATTTTAAAAATAATTATGAAAAATATGATTCATTATCAAATAAAAAATTTTTGTTCTTTGAAAAAATAGCCCAAAACAAACTTAAATTTAATCTCAAAAAAAAATTTATTTATTCTTTATCTATTTTTGGCTTTGTATTCTTTTTAGGATTTCTGTTGTTTTTTATCTCACAATCTAAAACAAATAACTCAAAAATAACAATTAAACCAATTGTTTTAGAAAAAGGATTTTAATTTTCTAAAAAAAATCGTTAATTTCTTTTTTTATAGATTTATATTCTAAATTAATTCCTTTTATAAATTCATCTACTTCTTTTTTAGTATTCTTATATTCATTTATTTTCTGTTTGGTTTTCTCATAGAAAATAGATTCGAATTTTCCTGGACTTACCTCCTCTATCCAATATCCTGCTAAACAATAAATTTGGTTTGGAATAAAAGTAATAATAAATAATTTTTTGGAATTTTTATATTGATCAATTATCTTATTAGCTAAAGTACCTTTAGTTTTTTTAGTACCAAATAGAGCAATATCTTTTGCTAAAGGCCTAAAATTCTTAGAAAGATTTTTATTTTTTTCTACTGTATTTCTAGAAATTATTTTTTCTAAAGAATAACAATAATCCAAAAAATTAGTATTTTCTTTTTTGGAGGGATATATAGTTATGAGGGAACTTAAAATTAAAAAAGAAGTGAAAAGAAATTTTTTAAACATTTATTTTAATTAGATTTATTATTTCATAAATATAAAAAGACAATTCATATATTACTATTAATTACCTTGATAAGATTCACATATATTAAAAAGCTTTCTATTAATTTAGCTCAACCTCTTTTAGAAAAATTTAAAAATTATTTCATACTAATTAAGTATTTATCAAACGTATAAAACTTTTTTTCTTATAATAAAATTATGAAAAATTCTTTTTTGAAAAATAAAAGGATCAAATCTTTTTTAGATTTTTTTTCAAGAGCATCAATTTCAGCAATATTTATCTCAGCCATACCCGGCAAAATAAATAATTTTGAGAGAACAGTTGAATATATTTCTACAAAAGGCATTCCTGAACCAATTTCATCTATCCTTCTAGTAGGAGCTATTATATGTCTTATCTTGGGTTCTGGATTTTTTATATTTGGGGAAAATCAAAAAATCGGTTCAGTCTTTTTATTACTATTTATTATTCCAACAACAATAATTTTTCATTTATTCCCTTTTCATCAAAGAGCAGTATTTATGAATCTCGCGTTGATAGGTGGATTAATTATTACTGCAATAAGGGAACCAAAATAAATTACTCAATTAAAGAAACCTAAATATTTTTTTATTTTTTCTCTCTTAATTCTGGGAAGTAATTTGCAATATGAATTAATTCATAAACCTCTTTGCTATCGTATTTTTTATTAGGAATTCCACTTCCCACCTCTATGCCTCTCTCTTTCATCTTCTTTAGTATCAGTTCTTGTCTTTGCATACTTGACAAAGACTTATATCTTTTAGTTCGTTCTTCTTTATTCACTAGATTTAAATTTAGTTAAACTTTATTGTTAAGGTTTTATCGATTAGCGATTTATTAAATAAGTAAGAAAGCCAGTAAACGTAAGTAATTTAAATCCAATAAAGAAAGGCAAATATTTTTTGACCTTTTTGCCAACCGGCATTAATTTGTTTAATGAATTGATCATGATTTACATTAAAATTCTAATTTTTACAAATATCCTAACGAATTTTTTTTAGAATTATTCCATTTTATTTGTACATTTTAAATAGTAGATCTAAAATAGAAGGGTTATTTCCCTTTTTTTATGAATGATAAAGAAACAATAATCTCATTATTAAATGAGTTTGCCAATCCAAAAAAAATGGCCTCTTTTTTTGTTAACAATGCGACTCCAGATTTTTTATTTATAAGACCAAGTGGTAATCCTATAGATGCAAAAGGTTTCGAACAAATGATTACTGGTGATATAGTTCAAGAAAAGGCAGAAATAACTAAAATTCACCGATTCGAATTTTTAAGCGAAAATATAGTAATGTGCATTTTTACACTAGGTTCAAAATTTACTTATAAAGGAACACCTAATGATGACTTACCAACAGTTACGACAATTTTTAAAAAAGTAAATAATGTTTGGAAAATTCACTGGATGCAAAGATCTACAGGAAATTCGGATTTATCTTTATGGGATTAGCAAAGTTAATAGCACTTTTAATGGTGCTACTACTTGTAGGAAGTTCTTTTGTTGGTTTAATTTTGTATTTTATAAAATAAATAGATCAAATAAATAATACCCAGTAATTATTTCTTTTTTTAGAAAATAATTACTTCTTTTATGCTAATTAATCTGATTTTCAGGTAAAAATAAAAACTTTAGACAGACTAACGCCTATATCTAAAGCCAATAAAGCAATTAGTAACTTACTCATTTTTTAGAACTCTCAACTATTTTTTTGTAAAGTTCCTCAGAAATAGGTTGCATAACCTTTTAAAAATCTAATTACAAATTAATTATTTTAAAATTAATTGCTGGTTACTAAATATACGAATATATGCATTTTTAAATAGGCAAAAAATATATTCACGATAAGTTATTCTTATAAAGTATAAATAAATACTTAATCCAAAAACTTCAATAATTGTCCAAACTTTTTTTTAAAATAAATTAGAAATCTTATTTCAAGTAAATAGATCCTCTATAAGTAAGCTTTATAAACTTTTCTTCTTGTTTTCTACAATATACGAATGACTTTCCATTGAAATACATGTTTACCATGATGCAGCTCCTGAACTTGCTCAAGTCCCCGTCCTATGGCTTGAGTCGTACTGCGGTCTATCAGATGGTAGATCGGACGATTTTGTAGTATTCACTACAATCTATTTATAAAGTATTTATACTTAGATGTCAACAATTAATAGAAACTAAACTTAAATTTAAAAGTAGATTCGGCTCTCATAAGCTCCCGAACAAGAATAAAGAACATATAACTACGAGTAACTCCCATAAAAACTGAAACAAATGCTAGAACTACACAAATAGGGCAATGTGGGAATCCCATTATTTATTTTTCAATATAAATTTCAATTCAGTCTCTGCATTAAGAATATCGATTCTTCTCTTGAGCAGTTTAAAAAATTTAATTATTTTTTTCAAAATTAAACCCTCTTTAGGCATCAACAATAATATTATTTAAGAATGAATATATCAATGAGCAAAAATACTGAAGCCATTGATATAACGAAAGTTTCGTAGCAAATTTATACAATAAACAACACCAACATATGCTCAGATACTCTTGCTAAATTAGCTTATTCAGAGTCAAATATTAAATTAGTGATCTAGTTACCTTGCAGTGCTATTTTTCTTTTGCTAAAAAAATAGAGCGGACTAAAGTCCAATACTCCACGAGGATTTAGTCCGCTGCCTAAAGCCTGAGAGTGCAAATTTTTCTTAATTAATATGCAAGTATGCTTTATGAGGTAAATATCTTGATTGCGTAATAAATTAATTTTGTATATTGCTATTACAAAAATGATGAGTTTATTTAAATTAGTTTCTAAATCCTCGTGGAGAAAGCTTTAGTAAATTTCTTTTATTGGTTACTGATAAGATCAGCCGAATCTCATTATGGAGAATCATTTGTATCTGTAGAAGTTCCATCTAATTCAATCAAAAGTTTTTCTTGATTTTAGAAAGTTTTTAGTACTTAAATTCATAGCTTTCTGAAAATTGAATAACTAATTTGAGTTAAGTTGGTTAATTATCTCTATTGCAAATAAAGATAAGGTTGTTAATCTTGCACTTAAAGAAGAAACTTAATTTCTTAAACTGATGCAATTTGATCATTTAAATTTCAATGAAGATGATGGCCTCATGTCCATAGAAGATTTAAGGGCTTTACGTCTTCGAAAAAAGAAAATTGAAAGTGATAAGAAAGCTAGAAAGTATATCCTGGATATAAATCAAAGATATAGAAAAATGAGTACCCGCAAAAGTAATAACTTTTTAAGGAATATGAACCCTTTTAAAAAGGCCGCATAAATTGTTAATCTTGATTTTGTGAATTTGTTTAACTTTGCAACTTTCAGAGTAAGATTTTAATGGTGTTTCTTTGGAAGAGTTTCACCAAGAGGGCTCAATTTTTGGCCCCTTCTTTGCGAAGATATTTTTTAATTGAAACTCGTTATAAAATTAAAGTAATACTTTCCTAGAAGGAGAAAGTGATGTAAATCTTTTGTTTAAAGTTTTTTATTACCACTTAATGAAAACTCTATATCTTCAACTAAATCCTTTCATAAAAAAACAAAAGTTTTAGCTTATGGACCATTTCCCATAACTTATTGAATTTTTTCATTTGCGATTTTTAATGGCTTCACCTACAAGTTGGGAATTCTACAAAGAAATTGAAACTAAAACTCTATGGGTCAATATTTGTACCCAAAATTTAGAAGGAGTATCTATTTCGATCAATAAATGGTGGAAGACAAGATATCCAGCATACAAAATCAGAATAGTTTCTAAAAAAGAATTTGAGCTAGTAAAAATGCAAGCTAAAAAAAAGGAGCAATAAAATTATTCTTTGGTAAATATTGATGCTGAATATTTAATTTTTGCAGCTATTATAAGATCAATAAATTAAAGAACAAATGAACTCTGCATTTGCAAAAGTCTCAAATTTGAAAGTTAATAGGGCTTCTAAAATAGCTATTACTCTCGCATCATCAACTTTCTTTTTGTATGCCTTGGGTCAAGCACCAATTTTTAAAAATATTCTTGCAGGTGCCTTCTCTTGCTCTGGCTAAATAAAATACTGTTTTTTTTTGAGAAGATAAAAAGCTAAAATAGACTGTGATTGACAGTCGATCTAAACTTAGAGGGATAAACCCCTCTTTTTTAATGTTTAATAGATTTATTGCTGAAAAGATAATGACTCTTCTTATTTCTTTTTTCAGCTGATGAATATTTCCCCGCACCTATTAATTGATGCTGTGATTTTAAGCGCTGCCCTTACGATAACTTTGGTATTAAGAGCAAAAGGTAATGCTGCCAGAAAAGAAAAAGAAAATAAATGATTACTAAAGAAGAAGAAAAAGAATTTAAAAAACCTAAATTATATAGATTTTGGAACTTTCTTATTTATGGAAGTTCCATAGCTATTGGAGTTTTCTTAGTTTATTTATATTCTGCTTATGTCTTTATAAATAAATGACGTACATGTACGGCATAGCAATAACTTATGGGGTTGTGAGTCTTTTATTGCTTGGTGGGTTTGCATACTTTACTTTTAAAATGAGACGCTAATTTTTATATCTTTTCCAATAAAGATTCATTAGATAAATTTTTTGATTTTGTAGAGAATATCGACAAGAAATTCCACATCAAAAGATAGCTGAGATTTTAAGAGAATATGCAGATAGATTAGATGAATGATAGATACTAGAAGACCTAAGAAGGTATTAAGAGAATAAAATTTCTAGCAAAATTTATACAAATTTTTTTAAAGTTGGAATAAATTTTTTGAAGATATTTTCCTTGCAATTATTCATAATTTGAGATTTTTTTTTGATCCTTAATCCGTACAATTTTGTTCCTCTAACCGCACACATAAAACTTGAAATTTACTATTCAAATGAATTAGAACATAGTTGTAGTAAAGGGGTAAGTCTTATGGCACTAAATGACACATTTACTATCCAAGAAATTAATTTGGATAAAAAAGACCTTTCATTTGATAATAAGCTGAAAAAAATTGAAGCTTATTGGAATAACGAATGTGCAGAACATCCGAGTAACAACCATTGCAAGATTTTTTGTGATTGAAACTTTAACTTTTAGGTATTCTTACGCTTGATTTTTACCTAATACCCGTACTAAAGAATAATCAGATAGAAAGGAGGCCAAGCAAATGACTAATTTAGGTATAGAAATTTTATTTTGGACAATTTTAATTTCTTATTTAGGATTAAGGTTTTCTCAAACTTGGAATGGATTCAAAAAACAGTATTAATTAGGAGAATAGAAAATGAAACTACAAACTCAGTTCACGGTTCCAAACAAAAAATTAAAAGATCTTGATTATGTTAAAAAAGTAGATTTTTTACAAGAAATTTTAAATAAAGAATGTATAGATTATCCAAATCAAGAAGATTGCCTGGTTTGTTGCAATTAAAAATAATAAAATAGCTGTTTTTTAAAAGTAAATAAATTTTTATTAGTATTTATAAATTTTCTAAAAGGGAGTTAGCACTATGGAATTAAGATTCTTCCCAATAAATATTTTTAGAGAGACTCCAAAAGTCACATTCTTCGATGCAGGCATAGATAGTTCTAATGGTTCTGATGTTGTGATCCATTCTGGAGAAGCTATATCTCCTCCAGATGATTTAAAAGATGAGCAATATTACGTTCACAATCATCAAATTGACCACAATTTAGTTATCACTGGAGAAAGGACATTTGTTTTAATAAATCCTTCCTGGGATGAACCTCATCATGTGATTTATTTAAATAGATCTATGGGAGCATTAGAAATTCCTGTAGGAACTTATCACAGATCTATCTCAGGGAAAGAAGGTAGTATTGTTTTAAACCAACCCAAAAGAGATAAATTTTTTGATCCTTCTAAAGAATTTACCCCTCAAAAGTTAGACAAAATTAATTTAATTAAGGCAAGAAAAAGTCCGCCTGTTTATTGGATTTACGAAAATAACAAAATCAAAAGAGTCTATTTAAATCCTCTAGAAAGAAAAGTTAAAACTCTTGTTTGAAATGAAAAAACATATATCCCCTAGTAAAAATTTAAAAAACCTGAATTTAATTATTAATTCTGATACTTATAAATTGGCGCACGAAGATATTGGTTTACTTAACCGAAATGAAATGCGTGGAGTCAGAATGCTTCTTGAAATTACTAAACCAGATTTAATCCTTGAAGAAAATAAAATTCTTTCAACAATAATTATTTTTGGAGGCGCAAGCATTACAGAAGAATCAAATATAAAAAAGAGACTTGAAAATATAGAAGAGTTAATTAAAAAAAATCCTAAATCGATACTTTTAAAACGAAATTTAAATAGATTAGAAAATTTGCTTCTTATGAGTCATTACTACCAATCCGCAAGAGAGTTTTCTAAACTTGCTTCAATTAGTAATCAAAATAAAAACTGTAATTCTCATGTGATTGTTACAGGTGGGGGGCCAGGAATTATGGAAGCTGCTAATAGAGGTGCATTTGAAGCAAATTGTAAGTCTATAGGGTTAAATATCAGTCTTCCTAATGAACAAATACCAAATGCTTTTATAACTCCCGGTCTTTGCTTTAAGTTTAATTATTTTGCATTAAGAAAGATCCATTTTGTTATGCGATCAGTAGCTGCCGTATTTTTTCCTGGAGGTTTTGGAACACTAGATGAATTATTTGAACTATTGACACTTTGTCAAACAGGAATGAAAACTAAAATTCCAATCATACTTTTTGGTAGGGAGTATTGGAATAAGATAATTAACTTTGAATATTTAGCTGATCTTGGATTAATTTCAGATGAAAACTTAAATCTTTTCCAATATGCAGACACCGCACCAGAAGCATGGGAAATTATCAAATCATCAAAAATCTCAGCTTAAAGGTAAGCTAATTATTTTTAAATAACTTTTAATTACTTAATTTATAATTTGTTTTAACAGTTTTTATTATTGAATCTTGTGGTTCTTCACTTGGGAAACAATTAATAATCCTATATTTGCCTCCTTTTTTATCAGTCTCAACAACTGTAAATTCAACGTATTTACCAATTCCATCTCTTAAATCCTTAACTTCAGTATTAATTATCTCTTCTTTATCATTTTCTATAATACGAGATTTACCTCCGCAACTTAACAAAGCGTTCCCCTCAGTGAGAAAAAAATCTTTGTCATTACTGCAAGAAGATAAGAAAGATAAAGAGACTATTATTAGTATAAAATTCTTCATAATCAACTTTTTTGTACTTAATTACATTATCAATAAAGTTTATTAAATAGGTAGTCAAATCCCTACCAAATTAAAAATTCTTTTTACACTTATTTCAATATTGTCAATAAAAATAAAAATGAACCATAAACTTGCTTTAAAAGATTCTCATTTAAACATTGTTAAATAACTATTTGCAAAAATAAAATATATAAATCTATTAAAAAGCCAGCTGGCTTAATTACAAAAGTATTTTAAATATTAATAACTAAATAAATAATAGAAGAAGTAATAAGTTAAAAAGTATTAGATATTTTATTTTTCATATTTTCAATTTTATTGATTAATTCATCTAACCATTCTGTATTATTTTGCTCTTGTCTTTTATGGCTTTGACTTTTTTGATTACTCATAAATTTCTTTTATTAAGATTTTCCATTTAATATATCTTTTGAATTTAAAGGAATCAATAAGCAAAATTAGCAAATCAATTGATAAGACAAGCTTTAGTAGCATTTCATACAAACCTACCCAACACAAATTAACTAAGAAAATCTAAATCTCTTCAGTTAAGTATTTTCTACGATGTTTTTATTTGAAATTCTGATTTGAATTAGGAAAGGGTATAGATATTCCTATGGAAAAATCATTTCTAAATTTCATTTATTGGATCTTGGTAAAGTCAGCGGAAAGTTACTACGGAGATTCATTAAAAACAGAAGTACCATATACACCTTATTTTTAGTTTTGGTGGACTTTAACTTTTAATAATAGATCTCTAGTTTGAGATCTATTAGTTTAGAAGTAATTTATCAAAAAACACAATATGGGTTACTTATAGATTCACTACAAAATAATCTCTTACGTTGAATTTCTTTTACTGATTGTGAATAAATTTTAGAGGTAAGGATCGCTCCAAAATTAACTAAAACTAAAATTAGAAGTAGAAGCTCAATTGCGAGGTTGGTCATAAGATAACCCTCCTTAAATCTACATAAAAACTCTATAAGGTCAAAATAGGTATTGAATAGAGTTTAAATTCCTATTTTTAGCCATCGAGATTCTCTGGTAATAATCTAGGTTTACAATTTTCGACGCACTCTTCTAGAGACTTTTCAGTATTACTCTTAATTTCGCAACTACGAAGACAATCATAAAATGCATACTTGGGATCTAATTCATTTTTGAAGTGTTTATTTCTAAATGTATTCATGATCAAACTCCCTTTGATTTTTTTTCAAGTTGATTAATTAATTTATCCAACCAAAGAGTGTTGTTAATCTTTTTTGTGTCTTTAAAGTATTTCGTTTTGAACGTACTCATGAAGTGATACCTCCAATCAGTGGATTTAATTTAAAGGTGATGATTCAAATTTCCTAGAGCAAAAATACTGATTGTGAATATAGTGAAATACTTAAAACTGATTAATTTATAAATTATATTTTAGGTATTACAACTCTTGATTCTTGTATATAACTCATACTAAATAATTTCTAAAAAGAAGGTTAATTATGACTTACGGAAATCTAATTAAAAATAAAATTCAACATGCATTTGGTGGTTTGTTTGATTCGCTATCAATTGAGAGAAAACTAAATGATGCTCAAATGGAATGTATGCAATTCGGTATTTGTGATTATGCTCCAAAGCAAGTTGAGGAAGTTCCCTTTTTTCATTATTAATTTGAATCCATTTAAAAGTAAGGGAAATTAGCTCCTCCTCACCCAATCAGGAGATCCACTAAACCAATCAGCAAGATCATCATTTTTGGGATCGAAATGATTTTCAGTCTCTAAACCATCAAGGCCAAGATTTTGGATAAGTCCATTTATTCCATCTGATTTTTGCTTTCCATATCTCCTCAAGCTATTAGCTTTCTTAAGCCATGTCCATATAGTTGAATTATGTTTTGCAAACTTCTCTACATAAATTCTTTCTTCCAATGCGACAGGTTCATCTAGTGAAATCCTTTTAACAATATCCTTAATTTTTAAACGGGTCTTGTTTGTTAGAAACATATTCATAAAAGAAGTTAATGTTTTATAAAAGTTTTTTTTATGAATGTCTTGTCAATCTTTATTTCAAGAAAAAGTATTTTTTAGGAGCTTTTCAAGGAAAAATATATTAATTTACTAACAGGTGTATTCAATTGGTAAAAAAGACTACTTAATTTGATTTATATAACTTATATAAAAACGAAATCAATATAAGTTTCTCTACATAATTTAAGATTTAATTTATAAAATTGAATAAGGAAAATTTACATTAACATTCGATTTAAAATAAGGGGGCTAGCTCCTCATAAAAGATTTATACAAAAACATAAAAAGTTAAATCAAGTACTGACAGATATTTAAAAAATAAATACTATAGGTCTAAATAATTTTTTAGAAATTCAAATTCATGATCAAGAATTTATTCATCGCATTAGCTTTTGCATTAATGCTTATCAATCCAAGCATTTCCATAGCTGCAGAATCTCCTGTTGATGTACAAGAAATCTTCACCTCTTCAGAAAACATTGATGGAGATAATTTTAATTATCCCAAAGGAAAAGCTGAAATGCGTTTGATTAGAGTAGAAGTTGAAAATGGAGCAACGATACCAATGCACTCTCATCCTGTACCTTTACTAGGACATATTGAAAGTGGTGAATTAACGCTTGCTGAAAAGACCGGTATTAGTAAAACCTTTAAGGAGGGAGATTCATTTGTTCTCTCAGCAAATACTCCCGCTCATACAATGGCTAATAGTGGCAATTCTTCAGCAGTTATGTGGGTTGCTGTAGCTTCAGCAGAAGGTGTACCTACTCTTAATCCTGAAGAATAAATCAACCTGATTGACAGTCAATCTAAACTAGGGGCAATTAGCTCCTTTTTTTATGACTGCTCAAAATTTTATGAATGTTGTTAGATTTAAATTAAAGTCAGATTGTGTAGATAAATATTTTCAAGTAATAGATAAAACAACCTTTGAGGGGATGACTCAAAGATATATCGCTAAAACTGGAAATTATGATTACTGTTTTGTTGGGATCTGGAAAAGTGCAGAAGCTATTGCAGCTCAAAGACCAGCTATGATTGCTCACCTTGATGAGGTTAGAGGATTTATGGAAGAGTTGTCTCCTGAACTTGGAGTAACTGATCCCGTTTCAGGAAATATTGTTTCTAAAGTTGGTTATCATGATTGACGGTAGATCTAATTTTAAAAGAACAAAACCCTAGTTTTTACTAATAAATTTTTCAAATAAAAACTTATGAAAGGTCAATGGATAAATATATATAGTGGCGATTTACCTTTAAGATCTTGGTGGGTAGATTCTAAAAATGAGTGTGAATTTATCTCCATAGTTTTACCAGAGGTATTTGGAATAAATAATTGGATAAGAAGTTTTTCTGAAAAATTAGCTGCACAAAATTTACCTGTATTAGCCATCCCTCTTTACGGAAGAACGGCTCCAAATTTGGATTTAGGGTACAGCGAAGAGGATTTAAAATTAGGCAGGCATCATAAAAATTTAACTACTTTAAAAAATATTATTGAAGATGTTTCTGCAGCAATAAATTGGGTTAAAGAAAAATATCCAAAAAAGAAAATCGCTATTATTGGATTTTGTTTTGGGGGGCATGCAGCACTTATTGCATCTTCTTTGAAAGGAATAGATAATTCATTTTGTTTTTATGGAGCAGGAGTTACAGCGCCAAGAACCGATACTAATTTTGCACCTATAGATTTACTTGAAAAAGTTTCTGGAAAACTAAATTTTATTTGCGGATCTGCAGATGATTTAATTCCTTTAAAAGTTCGATTAGAAATAAAAAAAAGGTTTAAAAAATTGGATCCATTAGAAGAGCGATTTAGTTTTGTCGAAATTGAAAATGCTGATCATGGCTTTATGTGCGAGGAGAGAAATTCCTTCGATAAAGGCGCATCATTAATTGGTTGGAACTTATTGATGAAAGAATTAATTAATTGATATTATGCCAAAAAGATCTGGGTTTAAATCTTCCATACAAGAATTTCTTACCAAATCAAATGATGAGATTTTAGGTAAAGTACCTATTTTAAGTTATTTTTTTAAACGATATTATTTTGAGCAAATAACAGGATTAAAAAATGATGAAACTTGCGATCATTTTCTTACCAATTGTCTTTGCACTTATATGGGCTCTGTTTATTGGGTTAAGAATAAATAAAGTAGAAACTAGAGATGGAAAGAGAAAATTAGTTAATTATTAATTGATTGACAGTCGATCTAAAATTAAGGGCAATTAGATCCTTTATTTATGAAGTTAAAAAATATTTTAAAAACCACTGGGAGTCTTCATATACTATTGGGATTATTAATTATTTTCCTACTGATTTTTTCTGTGGAAACTATCGCAGGTAACGCTTCAAATGAGACATTGCTTCTTGTAAGAGGGACTGCAGATGTTGTAGCAGCTAGTAATTTAGGGATAGGCTTCCTGTTGTTTATTTGCAGCTCTATCAAAGATAAGAAATCTTTAAAAAAAGTTTTATCAGGGGAACTAGCTTTAATGGCTTGTTTATTAGCAGTAGCCTTATTCAATACTTTTAATGCTGGAACAATTGTTGATGGAGGTCCTCCACCTCCTTTTTGGGTTGTTTTAATAGTGAATCCTATATTATGTACTTATGGATTAGTTAAAAAGAAAAACTGACTGATATGACTGACGTTAATTACTGGCTAATGAACCTAGACAGAGGAAAGCTTGAGAGGTCGATGGAAGCCTTCACAAAGCTCCTTAAATCAAAGAGTAAGAGCCCTTGAACCCTTTGTAGAGTACGTTCTAGGCGTGTACTACAACGGTGTAGATGAGTATGGAAATCAGATAGAAGAATCAAGTAGAGAAGAGTCTTTTGAGTATAGATGGAATAAAGCAAGAGCTATCCTTTTGAAGAGCAAATAAACTTGTCGTTTTCTATTGCTAAAGTCAAATTTCAGGTAAAGTACCTATCCTCAGCCAATTGTTTTGCCATCATTTCTGCTGATTGCAACAATAGCCGATCTGGGTACTGAGCTCCCACCATCAGGAAAGTGACATTTGTCAGGATTATTTTCACCTGGATGCTGGACTCCTACAAACATAGTCTTTTTATCACTACTCCATGTGATACCAGTGATTTCACACTCTTTAGGACCTACTAAAAATCTGTCAATTTTACCTGTCCTAGGATTTGCGCATAACATTTGGTTATTACCCATTCCTTCAAAGGCTCCTTGATTAGTATATTTACCATCAGTTTGTATCCATAAGTTACCTTTTGAATCAAATGCGATTCCATCAGGTGAATTAAACATATTATCCTTCGTAATATTTTCAGAGCCCTTCATTAAACCTTCACCAACAACAGGATTACCAGCCATTGCAAATAAATCCCATTTAAACCCGTCAGCGGTATGTTCATTATTGTCAGGAGTCCATCGAACTATTTGACCATATGGATTTTCGACTCTTGGGTTAACTGCATTAACAGGTTGATTAGGTTTAACACCTCTATTTTTATTATTAGTTAAGGCACAATACGCCTCCACTTTATTAGGATTTGCAGCCACCCATTCAGGTCGATCCATAGTTGTTGCACCAACTTGGGTTGCCGCCATCCTTGTGAAAATACTAATATCTGAATCGCTCATTCCCGATTCTTTTAAATTAACCCATCTCCCGGTTCCATTCTCATTAAAAATCGCCACAAATAAATCACCTTCCGTTAATAGATCATAATTTGATGCAGCTCCTTTTATGTACTTTCCTTTTGAAACGAATTTGTATAGATGCTCTCCTCTTTCATCATCTCCCATATAGGCAACAACTTGACCATTCTTGGAGACAACAACTTCACAGTTTTCATGTTTAAATCTACCCATTGCCGTCTGTTTCCTTGGCATTGATTGTGGCTTAGAGGGATCAATTTCAGTAATATAACCATGCCTATTAATTTCATTCGGATTTTTTACAACATCAAATCTATCCTGATTCATAACCCAGTTGTAACCCCAATCTTTAGTTTTAACCCCATATCTTTTCAAATCTGCTGACAGATTTGCATTAGGGTCTGATGGAGATGAGAAATAACCGTGAAAATTCTCTTCACAAGCTAAATAAGTTCCCCAGGGAGTTCTGCCATTACCACAATTATTAAATGTACCTCTTGCTAATTTGCCTGTTTGATCCTCATCTGTTTTAAGTAATGGATGACCTGCAGCCGGTCCGTCTATAGCCACTTTCGTATCTGCAGTAATTTTTCTGTTATAAAGAGAATCTTTAACTATTTCCCACTTCCTACCTTTTTGTGCAACTTCAAAAATCGATACTCCATGTGCAGCCATGCCTTTTCTAACATCATCAGGTGTTTCAGGAAGCCCACTAGCACGGTTACCATAAATTATTTTTCTATTACAGTATTCATTATTGACTGCAAGTACTGACTTGCCATTAACCTCAAAAAGACTCATTCCATCATTGTTATCTCCAAATGATAGTTCTTGCGACTCCCCAGTTCCTCTTGTTTGCTGATCAAATTCAGGGGCTCCGCTCCATAATGGATCACCCCAAGCTGCAACCGTATGCCAACTAAAACCTTTTGGGACAGTAATTGTATCTTTACTATTGGCTGCTAAAGGTGTAAAACTAATGCCATTAAAGTCTGAACCAAATCCAATTGCTTTGCTTGGAATAGTGGCAGCAGCAAAAGCACCTATTCCTAAAGCAAATGAACCCTGAAGAAATTTTCTTCTTGAAACAACTTCGTTAAAATCAGACACAACATAAAAGTGATAACTAATTTAAAAATCTATCTCTAAAGTTAAATTTAATTTAAGGAGTTTCTAAAGTTTAAAATCAGCTCGAAAAGAGCATAAGAGTTTAGTTGCTTTCTAATAAAAAACTTGTTGACTCATACCCTTTTCAGTTGCTATAAATATTAGTACACTTGTACTATATAGCTATGGAGGACTGGCAGGAATGGGATTATCTAGAGGACGAAATATTAGTAAGAAAACGACGGAAGATATGTATTACTTGCAATCACTTCAGGTACAGCACGACAAGTTCTTGTGTCACCATCCTTACCTGTCCGTTTCATCAAAAGCTTATTCCTCAAGGTGATCATCTAATTAAGGGGTGTAGATACTGGAAAGAGAACAGCAGAATATTCGCTCCAGAAGCAGCTTAAGCGTCAGGTTCGCAGTTCCATTGAGACATATCGTGAATCAGTCTATGACTAGCTTATTTGGGGTTATCGTGAATAGGTTTTCAAACTATCGTGAATAGAAACGTACATCAATCGCTGAAAAGCATTGCAATAACTAGCTTTCTTGATTTACTCTATTTTTAACCAAGATTCACGAAAAAATAAAAAAGTCTGTCTCAAGCGATCTGTAACTATATATATCCTCTCGAATAACTTTTCGATAAGATTGGGAAAAGAATTGAGAAGCAAGCTCTAAATAAATAGAGCTGGAAATCTAATTTCATTCACGATTCATTCACGATTTGTAACTTTCTCCAAACTAACTGATATGACTGACGTTAATTACTGGCTAATGAAAAGTGAGCCTTAAGTTATTGCAAGGGTTTTGAAGAGTTAATAATTTTAGTGACTAGCAAGTGACTAGCAAAACTAATAAATATAAAGCATCCATTGAGGTAAAGATTTAGGATAATTTGTGATTGACATTCGATCTAAACTTAGAGGGATAAAACCCTCTTTTTTTTGATGAGAAACAAATTTAAAAGATCAGCTTTTTTTGATATGTCTGATGACCTTTTCTATCGAATATCATTAATAGGATTTTTAGTTGTTTTTAGCTCAATGGTATTTTTCCTAACGAAATATAGAGAAAAAAAAGTTAATAATATAAGCCAGATTTCCATAACTGAACAAATTTAATTTTAAAGCAGTAATGCAAAGATTTATAATTTCACCGTTATTTGCTTTATCTAGGTTTTTTATAAATATTTACGGTATATTTTTAAAGTTTTTTCTTCAATTAAATGGTGGTTATTGGTCAAGAATTGGTTTAGCCGAAAATTTTACAGAGGAAAGAATAAAAAAAAGAAGATTTTATATCCTGCCTTTTTATATTCTTCTAGCTTTATTGTTTGGATTACTATCTGCCCTATATTGGTATTTTGTTATTCTCCATATACCACTTTCAATAGAAAGATATTTAAGTCCATTGAATAACAATATTGCTTTAATAATTGCTTTTGCTACTTTCTTTGGTTGGCTTTATATTCTTTGTAAAACAAACAAATAAAATGCTTACTGAGAGATGATGTGGTCCGCGGATTAAAGATTTAATTAATCATGATTAAATCAATCTTAAGGATTCATGCAAAATATTTGAAACCGATTAATTTAATTGTACGACAGTTCTGGTGATCGACTCGACCAAGGTTGACCAACTAGATCTTCACTAATCCATGGTCTGCAACACCAAGGTAAATTAACTTATCTAACCTTTACGGAAAGAAAGTTAAGTGATCAGAAATTAAACTTTCGGGATTAATTCTGAACTATCCTAAAAATTAAGTCGTTTGTAAAGCATGAAGAAGTGAGTTATCACTTTTACATTCAAAACTAATTTCTAAGAAAATTCTTAATCTGATTATTAAATAGATCTCCTTTCTGTCGTCACCATTTAAAAAAGACCTGTAAAAGGGTCTTTTTTTATGTCTTAAATTTTATTTATATACTGTTAATCCACAAATAATTAAATATTTTTATCTCGCTCTTTCGCGATCAGTTAATACTTTTTCAAAAGTAAAAAAGAAAGTACAAATGCTATTCAATGCAACCAACAAAAGAACTACTGATCTTCCATGTTGATTTAATTGAAGTGATCTTTGAGTCATACTTTTAATAATCTTCATTGTAATCGGATGGACTACCAGTTAAAGAACAAACAACTGATTCCTCTTTTTTCATTTCTTTTATTTCCATTATTGGTCTGCCCATTTTCTTAAGAACATCTATATCTTCTTTAGTCTGACAGCGAGCAATTATGTTTCCTTTTTGATCAAAGCAACTGTAGTAAGTCATTTTATTAAATGCAATTTAAAGTTCATGGTTGATTTCAGTTGCAGCAACGCAACCGACTCATGACAACCATATTTCTAATTTAGGTCAGCCATAGATTTAAATGGCTAAAAAAACATACCTCTTTCCGTACCTAAATGTTCCTCAAACCGCACACATTAGATACGCAGTGTTTTAGTCAAATCAATTAGAACAAAGATGTAGTCAAACGAATATACAAAGGAGAATTTATGAGTGGAGATTTTGAGACTCTTGAAATTAATCAACCAAAAATTAAATATTTAAAACCAGAAGATAATACAAAATGGTTAGACAAATTAATTAATAATATTGAGGACATGAAGAAGAAGATATCAAAAGATTCTTAGAAATTTAAGAAATAAACTTTTTTATTTGATCTTTAGTTTGAATGAAAAGAAATTCAAAAAAGAATTTAAATTTTGTATTTAAGGTAACCGCTTTTTTGTGAGCAATATTCAGAATAAGAGTCCGACTATTTTTTTATGCAAAAAAAGTTAGATGAAAATTCTTATGAAAAAAGAATTGAAAATATAGAAAAAGGAAAATCTTATTTAAAAAGTAATGGATTTTTTAAATCAAAATCTAATCTATTCGAAGACATACAAAGATTTATCTATAAAAGGTAATTTAAAAAATATTTTTTACTTTTGATTAATTAAATCTCTCCATAAGCAAGCCATCACATAAAAGAAAGAAAGACTTGAAAAGGTAAAGAGAAAAAAAGAATGGGTCAATTTTCTATAACTAAATTAGACCAAATAATCCTGCAGTAAAACCCACAGCCGAAAAGAATGTGAACTAAATCAAATCTCTTGGGGCAGAGTTCATAAATAAACCGATTTGAGTCATGATTTTATGACTTGAGAGAATCTTTTAAATCAAACTTTTCAGCTTTTTCAATTTGACACTCAGTATCATCTTCAGCACATTTGATTTCAGCTTTTTTGTTCATGTGGCTGCTACAACCG
>JFLG01000087.1 GCA_000634735.1 Prochlorococcus sp. scB241_528N17
TAGCCGTAAAACCAGTTAAACATGCAAAAGCTATATAAGGAAAAAGTCTTTTCATTTAATTGTTACTTTATGTAAACTTATTATGTTACATAAAAAGCTCAAGTGTGAGTAGCTGACAATTCGCGTACACCCTATACCAATCATCTAAAGTGATCTAGCAAACCTATAAGTTTGCTATTTATCTAAGTATTTTTACTTATATGTTGAGTTGAAGACTTTAAATAATAAATGTTTGTTTTGGATCTATATATTAATTATGGACAAAGAACATTTAATTGATTTAATATCTAGCAGCATTATTTCTGAGATTAAAGATCTCGAAATTAATGAGGAAAAATTTATTGAAAATAATTATTTAAATAATCTGAATTTAAATCAGCTTAGAATAATTTCTAAAGAATTTATTTTGTAATTTTAATTGAATATTGATTTAAATAAATGAGATTATCTTTACTATCATTTGAATTTTACTAAGTTAATACCTTTTTTATATGAATGATTCAGAAGAATTTAAACCTAGCCTTAAACAAATAAATGAGGATATCAGACCTACATGGGAAGATATCAAAAAACAATCAGAAGTTTTAGTTAACAAACTTGGTTGTCCTAGATCATTTGTAGGAGGGATGCTTCATGCAATAGCAAGCGACTTCTCTGATATGAAAACTTGGGAATAAATGAAAAACTTACTACTTGCACCACTTTTCAAACTATTCAACAAAAGCACTTTCCTCTCATCACTAAATCAAAACTCGTGCCCTGTTTTAGATGCTGAAGACATAAAAAAGCAAGAACAGAAAGACGCTATTGAAAGGTTGTACCCATAAAATTTCAACAGAAATATCTTAGGTCATATTTAAAGATGTATAACGATCGTATGTCCCCTATACCACCCATTGCTTTCCTAAATAGAAGCTTTAATGGATAATGATTTTATAAAGGCAAATCTTATATTTCATTCACGATTCATTCACGATTTGCAATATTCTCCTAATCCCTTGATATGACTGAGATAAACTACTGGCTAATGAAAAGCGAGCCAGATGCCTTTTACTAGTCATAGCAAGGGTTTTATTTTTTACAAAAAATTTCATTCGAACCTCATTCGAACTTTTTAATCATTGACAGTCGATACCTAAGAGGGGGAAATGCTCCTCTTTTTTATTTTCTTTTTCGCATTACTTCAAACATACTTAAATATTGAAGTGGAAACACAGCAGCAAGATTCTCTATTCGTTCTTCATCAAGTTCAATTCCTTCTGGTAATTTTTTAATCAATTTTGGGATTGCTAATTTTGTTTCTGCTTTGCAGAAATTTATCCGATAAGTTGCTTCTCTTCTAATATTGTCTTTTATTAATCCATCTTCAGTAAAAGCAGAATTAATATCTAACTTGTTGCCCTTAAGGAGTGCAATTAAAACTTGATCCGCAATTCTCAAAGCTTTATCTGGTTCTGTGCCCTTTGTTATTCCAAATATCCAAGTACAGGCTCCCACACCAAATGAACGAGCAATACATTCATCATTACCGATTTCATCACAGGGTAACCTAAAAGACTTTTCAAGTTTCTCTAGATCATAACCACTTTCACCTTCCGGGAATCCCGCAAAAGTAGTAACTGGAAATATCAAAAAGAAGGTTAAAGCTATTAATTTTTTCATTCAAATTCATAATTAAAATTTAAAATATTATAAAAAAAATATGATTTGACAATTTATTTTGTAATATAAATTGTATTATATGAAATATAATTGAATTTTTCGATGTCTGAATTAAAAAAAAATACTGAAACTACAACAAATAATAAAGCTACAAATCGTATGAAATTTGAGAAATTAGCAAAAAAAAGAGTTGCTAATGCTTTAAAAGCAATCGAACTAATAGGTAAATTAAGTAACACTTCAAACTATAGTTATGATGAATCTCACATTAAAGATATAAAAAAAGCCTTGAATGATGAAATTAACGATACTATAAGTCAATTCACCAAGAAATTGAGATCAAAAAAAGAGTTTGATTTTAATAGAAAATGATTACTTTAAAACAATTCGAAGATCCTATCAGACCTAATTCAGCGCATGGCAATTCTGCGAGAAAAGCAATGAGTGGGAATGCAAGTGATGGAATTGAACTTACAAATACAGACAAATTTGCAAGAGAAATTATCCAAAATTCTTGCGATGCAAGTATAGAAGACTTTACCCAAATGCGAATTGAATCTTTAGAACTCAACTCTGAAGTCAAAGAAAATATTTTCAAAGTTTTGGGTATTGAAGAATTTCTGAAGCCAAGAATTAAAGAAACATTAACTGAATTTCCAAATTATGAGGAATTAAATAATGTTTTAGTAGTAGAGGATAAAAGCACTTGGGGGTTAACTGAAGATGATACAAATTCTTTTACTAAATCTAGATTTTGGAAATTCTTTTTTGATACTGGAGGGAATGAAGAGTCAAATGATCTTGGGGGTTCCTATGGTTACGGGAAGGCGGTTTATACCGATAACTCCTCTATAAGAACGATTATTGTTTACTCATGCAGTAAAAATAATGACGGTAATTATTCAACCAAACTAATGGGAATAACTAAAACTGCTTCTTATGAGTTTGATTCAAAACCGTATACAGGTTTTATTTATCACTCAAAGGAATACTTAAATGAAATATATCATCCAATTCGAGATCAAGAAGCTGACGAATTAGCAATAAAACTAGGTTTTAAAAAAAGAGAGTGTAATGAGATAGGTTCTGGCACTTCAATTGCAATTATTGGTTTAAAAGATAATCCTGATGAATTTATTACTAATTTAAAAAAATCAATAGAAATGTACTGGTGGAAAAAATTAGTTGAAAAAGAGTTATTTGTGGAATTTATTTACTCAAATAAAACTATCTCATATGCAGATCCTGAAACAAATAATTTCCTCCTACCATATATTGATTCTTATGAGATTTTAAAGAAGCGCAGATCAAATTCAAGTATTGGGAACAAAATATACAACAAAACCCTTAATAAAAAATTAGGTAATATAAATTTCAATCCAGGTCAATTAGTTTTACAAGAGATAAGTCCTGGAACAGAACAAGAATTTGATGTGAATTCACCTTTAATCAATAGTATTGCTTTGTTCCGGAAATCTGGGATGGTAATAAAATATTTAAAACCTGTTTTAATAAATAACGATACTTTTATCACGGGAGTTTTTGAAGCTGATGATAAGTTAAATAAATTACTAAGATCCTCCGAACCGGCTAATCACTGGGGGTGGAATCCAAATTCTCCTCGAATTGAAGATTTAAAAGAATATCTTCAATTAGGTCTTTCTCTTGATGGAGCGAGAAATTTCATAACAAAATTGGAAGCAAATATATCTCAACAATACAGAAATTTTCAAAGCACATTAATCCCTGAGGTCAAAAATACTTCATCAAGCTTCAGATCTGTTGATAAGTTGTTGACAAAAATTTTTGGCAAAGGGAATAGTAGCGGACAAAAAGGTGGAGGTAATAAACGAGACATTCGAATTCATCATGTAAATACAAAAAAAATCGAAAAGACTAATCCGCCAGAATATGAGTGTGAATTAAAAGTTTTCTTAGACTCATATTGTGAAAAAGAATCTAGCAAAGTAGCAATTAACCATAAATTAAAAATTATGGGAGATGATAATGCACAAACAATAATCGAATTTCATCTGAGTAAATTATTAAAAACTGATGCAAAAATCATTCATGAAGAAAAAGGTCAAACCTTTTTTGAAATAAAAAAAGAACCTTCAATTTTCTTATTCAGAAGTTATCCTTTCTCAGATAAATTTCATAGGGAATTTCAGACTGATTATGTTGAATTGGAGGAATCATAATGACAATTATTAAAGGCTCAGAGTCTGGCGAGTATCTAGCACCAGGTGGCGTAAATTTTTATAAATCTTTGCTAAAAGATTCTTATTTTCTTGAGAGTGAAGATCACGAACCAGACAGTTCTATAAATACCTTCGCAATAAGTTACAGAGAAGAATTTTTTGAGTTCAAACCAAGCATTAATGTGATTCTTGATGAAAATAGTTTAAGAAAAATCAAGAAAGAAATATTCTTAACCATTATCGTAAAAGAGAACATTTCAAGACAGTGCGAAATTCTTTATGAAGAAATGGTAGATCTTAAAGAAAACAAAACAATTCAATTGATTTTAGAAGAAAAATATTTTGAGAACTTTACTTTTAATAACTCTATTCACCTCGATGCAATTGTTTACTCAAAAGAAAAAGATAAATTGCCAACTATTGAATCAATTAAAAGATTTACCTTACGATTTACTGGGATTCTTGGACTTTTTTCTCCAGAACCTCGACCCCCAGAATTTTTTGAAATTTATGGCGGTGGCAAAAATTCAATGTCCCTCACTATTATTGAAGCAGAAAATAAAGATCAATTTACTGATCTAAATGCCTCAGAGATTTTAAAAGTTTATATAAATGAAAATTGTGTAAGAGAATTTGATTTAATGCTTAATCAAAATATTGCTACAAGTGATGCACTATCAATTTATTGGGTAAGTAATATTGTAACTCAAGCTGTTTTAAAACTGTTTGCAGTATGTGATAAATATCCAATCCCAAAAAACTCTGAATCAATTGCATCAAGAATTCTTAAGTTTTTAGAAATCAATAGCGAGGATGAATACGATCAGATGAGAATTTTAATTCAGAATAATCCAGAAAATATAAATATTAAAATTCAAAATGAACTTAAATTGAGTGAAAAAATTCAAGACTTTAGAGGGAAGAAAAAATAATGAAATTCAATTTAACAAAACCCAAACTGAAATTAATTGCGGACAATAATAAATGGAAAGACCAAAAGTTATTAGCGGATTATACAGAAGAATTTGGTTTTGAATGCGCAATTAAATTTTCTATTGAGAATATTTTTGAGTTAAAAAGTATGCTTAATGAAATTAATAAAAATGTTCCAAGTAACTTCAACTCAAGAAGTCCTGGATGGCAAATATATGATTCTAAAGCTTGTGAATTAATTCACTCAATTTTGAAAGAATTACCAATAAAAGTTGCTATTTCATCAGGTTTCTGGAGATATTTATCGTGTTGTTGCTATGAATACGTCTTTAAAAGATATGGCTATTCATCAAATGAGGATTTTAAAGATGAACATTTTGGGTTAATAAGAGAAGCTATATTACCAAGACTATGGTTCAGAGCTGATTCAATTTTTAAAATGAACTCAGATGAAACGGAAGGGATTAATCCATATGAATTAGCAAAATTAGGCAGTAGTGATTTTTGGAGCTCATTTATTCTTAGAAGAGATTTTGCGAGAAGTAGAAATTTGAATAGAGCAATGGTTAAATATTTTTTTATACCCAACAAAATTAATTGGATTCTAAAAGACATTCCAATATCAGTAACAGAAGCTTTTAGGACATTAGGTAAAGAGATTCAAAAGCAACACTCTATTACTCCTTACGAGATTTTAAGTGAAAAAGATTGTTTAAAGTTAATTTCGGAGTTAGCATCTGAAATAAATTTAATTAAACACCTTGAAAATTGATTTTAAATATAAACAGACCAAAAAAAATATCATACAAAAAATAAATATTGAAATAAACAAAGAAAACTATCAATTCACATCATCTGTGCAAAGAAAAACCAATCTTTCTTATTCTGCACCTATTGATATTTGGGATGTATCTCATCTGAATGGAGAATCTCCAAAGAGTAAAACAAATTTAAAAAGAGAAGTCAAAATTGTAGATTTATTCTGCGGATCTGGTGGTTTTACAGAAGGTGTTAAGAATGGTTTAAAGCAATTAGGTATTAACTCAAAAGTTTTAGCTGCGTGTGACTTAGATAAACATGCCTTAAAAGTATATGAACTTAACCATGACCCTGATTTATCCATCAATGACGATGTCAATTCGATAGTTAATTATCAAATAAGAAAAGACTCATCTAATAAACCTTATTTAGAGAATGTTAAGTACAAAACAAATAATTTATCTACAGTGGAAATCCTCTTAAAAGGTTGCGATATTTTATTAGCCGGACCTCCATGTCAAGGTCACTCCAATCTTAATAATCATTCAAGGGGATCGGATCCAAGAAATAATTTATATTTATCAGTGGCAGCTTTTGCAAAAAAGCTTAATCCTTCTTTTATAGCAATAGAAAATGTCTCTACTGTGTTAGCTGATCAAAAAAGTGTAGTTTATAAAACGGAATTATTACTTCAGAATCTTGGCTACATTACTGAGCATATAAAAATTCAAGGAGAAAAGATAGGATTACCTCAATCAAGAAATAGGCATTTCCTAATAGCAAAAAAACACAAATCAGAACCTGCTAGTTCATTTATTAAAAAAATTTCAGGCTTATATCCTAATCCAAGAAATGTTAAATGGGCTTTTGAAAATATAAATTCGATCAAGAAGGGGAATCATTTCTTTTATAATCCAGCGGATGTTTCAAAAGAAAATAAAAAAAGAATGGAATGGTTAATTGAAAATAATGAATATAATTTACCTAATCATCTTCGACCAGTATGCCATCAAAGCGGAACAACTTATAAATCAGTATATGGAAGACTTTATCCCGAAAAACCTTCAGTTACAATAACAACAGGTTTTATGTGCCCTGGCAGAGGAAGATTTACTCATCCTTATGAAGCAAGGGCACTCACTACATTTGAAGCTTCAATTTTACAAGGATTTCCCTCTAGTTACAAATTTTTTGAAGAAGATAATTATCCAGGTAATTCAATTCTTGCAAGAATAATTGGAGATGCAGTATCACCATATATGTCTAAATTTATTGGAATAAATTTTGGGATTGATTTTTTAATTAATATTGAAGAATTAATATCAAACAAAGCTGCATAGCTTTGAGAGCGTTTTAATTTTAGTTAAATCATTCCCACAAAAATTAGGTGAAGAGTTTAAGTAGCTGATAATTTGACATAAATTCATCAAGTCATCTTTACGATGTAGTAAGTTCGTATGAACCCCATACCTACCCTCACTTTCCTAAATAGATTATTTAATGGATAATAAACTTATATCTGGAAAGATATTCTAACTTCATTCGAACTATATAATTTCGCCGAGATCCCATGCCCCAGAAGGAACCTAGCTACTGGCTAATGAAAAGTGAGCCTGATGCTTACAGCATAGATACTTTAAAAAATGACGATGTAACTTTATGGGATGGAATAAGAAATTATCAGGCTCGAAATTTTATGAGAAAAATGAATAAAGGAGATAAGGTTTTTTTCTATCATTCGAATTGTAAGCCCCCAGGTATTGTGGGACTTATGGAGGTAATAGATCTAAAAATTATTGACCCTACTCAATTTGATCAAGAATCAAAATATTTTGATCCAAAATCGAAACCTGATAATCCGAGATGGGATTGCGTAAAAGTAAAGTACATTTCTAAATCAAATAAGATTTTAAGTTTACCTGAATTAAAGATTTTATTTAATGAGGATGAATTATTAGTCGTAAAAAAAGGAAATAGATTATCAATATTACCTGTCAGAAATGACATTGCAAAATTACTACTAGAAAAAATATAAAAATTTTAATCCTTAAAATTCATTGAAAACATATTGCCAATATAGAGTCTCGTTAAATCCCTATTTTGAAATCCTTTTTGCATTAAAAAACCTGCAATAGCTGCTTGTAGTATCCTGTATTGATCCCAATTAGGATGCTTCTCAACGAATTCTTTCATAGCCTTTTGAAGATTTTCTTGAAGTTCACATTTAAAACTTATAACTTCATCTTTATGATTTAATACTTTTGAATTTTCGTCGTAATTTAACTCTTGCATATTGAAAAAACTTTTTGAAATTTGAATCTACAAAATGTAGTTTTCTCCAAAATTACTAAATCGTCAACAAGCATTATTAAGAGATAGTCTCAGATTATAGAATAATGAGAATTCAGTCATGACGGGGGAAGTCATGGAAATTAATTTTGTAAAATTAAATCTTACTTAAATATAAAGATTTATATAAAATCAGAAGTTTTCCACATGCTTTAGATGATCAGATATTTTTTAAAAAAATATTGTGGAAAAGTTGTGAAAAAATTTTTTTTTGAGGGGGAAATATTTTCTAAAATTTCCAATTTTATTTATCTTTTAATCCATTGATTCCCACATGTTTTTTATTTCATAAAATAAATTTTGTGCTATTGGTATCGGCCAATACATTTCGAAGGATCTTGTTTGATCTTGACTTTCAAAAACAAACCTTAAACTCCATTCACTCTTTTTTCCCTCTAACTGAATATACCAAGGAAGTTGTTCTAATTCTAAAGTAATAGACTCTTCTTCCATTAGTTGATCCTTAATAACTAATAATTGTTCATTAATTCTTAATAGCAAAAGGTAAAGTGAATAGAATTCACTTTTTTGTAACTCGATTGACCAATTATCAACACCAATCAGAAAGCAAAATTTGCCTTTTTTAAAATCTCTAAGTAATCTCCATCTTTTTTGGTCTTTTACCAAAATTAGCCTGGAAGTAAATCTGGTTGATCTTGCTCATCGCTTAGTTCAATAATTGACCTTTGAACGGGTTTAATAGTTGATTCCTCTAATAACCCATCAAAATCATCAAAACGTCTTTGTTTAGCTCTGAAAGCAATTTTCACTGTAGTTAAATATCTATTAGTTGATTTTCTTATCAAGCTCTCACCTCTCTTTGCAAGATCATTAGAATCAATTCCTGCATTATTAGATATGTTCATTAAATAATTTTTTTTATTATAAAATATATTTTACAGTTTATTCGACCGTTTCAAAACATAAATTACAAAAACAACTTAATTGATTAAATAATTTCATATGGAAGAAAGTTTATCTGGAACACTTGCTATTGATTTAGGCAACACTAATACTGTTGTAGCTTTTCAAGATCATAAAGATATAAATTCTGTTTTAGTTGAAATACCGAACATTACATCATCTCCAGGAGTTATTCCTTCAGCAGTTTGGTTCGAGGAACCTTCAAAGATTACTAAAATTGGTATTAGTGCTCTAAAGATGAGGGATAACTCAAATTCTGATTTATTTTTTCATTCGAACTTTAAAAGATTAATTGGAAATTCTATTGAAAAAATTAACCAAAAAAATATCTTAAACCCTAATGAATGTGGCGAAAAATTTTTTCAAATTTTGTGGGCAAACATTCCGAACAAGTATGAGATCAAAAGACTTGTTTTATCTGCCCCTGTAGATACATACAAGGGGTACAGAGAATGGTTAGTTAACCTTTGCGAGGAAATATCTGTAGATGAAATAGCCCTTGTTGATGAGCCTACTGCGGCAAGTTTAGGAATAAATGTACCATTTGGCTCAAAAATTATGACATTAGATATTGGAGGAAGTACAGTCGATATGAATATTGTGAAAATAGAAGGAGGAGAGGGAAAATCTAGTCCAATAGCTGAACTATTAAAATTTAAAGGTAATGATGTAAGCTCAATTTCAAAACAAAGAATAAGGTGTGCTGAAATAATTGGAAAAACAGGCTCAAAAATTGGTGGGAAAGATATTGATCAATGGATAGTTGATTATTTTATTCCAGGTAACAATCATATTAATAATCTTTCAAAAGCAGAAAAATTAAAATGTAAACTCAGCTCATCTGTCATCAAATATGAAAATAAATATCCAATAAAATTATTTAATGAACAAAATAAAGAAAATGAATATTACCTAAGTAAAGAAATATTTGAGAAAATACTCATTGAGAATAATCTTCTTAATCACCTTAACTCTTTATTAAAAGATTTATTAAATCAAGCAAGAGGTAAATTTTGCACAGTTGACGACTTAAATGCAATTGTTTTGGTTGGTGGAGGAACTCAAATACCATTGATTAAAGAATGGATAACAAAAAAAATTCCAAAAATTCAAATAAAATCACCCCCCCCTATTGAATCAATAGCTTTGGGAGCTTTAGCAATGACCCCGGGGGTCAAAATTAAAGACATATTAAACAAAGGATTATCTATAAGATTATTTAATAAAAGAGAGCAAAAACACTTTTGGCATCCTATTTTTTGCAAAGGTCAAACTTGGCCAACAGAAACACCCTTTAAACTGATCCTTCAAGCAAGTAAAAAGAATCAAAAAATATTCGAAATAATAATTGGAGAGACACAAAAAGAAAGAGCATATGATGTTGTTTTTGAAAATGGATTACCAAAGTTATCAGAGATTCAAAATGAAGAAGAAATTATTAAATGGGAAAAAAAACCACTCAAAATAGTATTAAAAAATAAATCTAATATTGGAGAAGACACCTTGAAACTTTTTTTTAAAATCACGAAAAATGCTGATTTACTAGTTAAGTGTTTTGATATTAAAGATGAATTTTTTGGAGAATTTAATTTAGGAAAAATCTTCTGAAAGATAGCTATTCAAGAAAAACTCCTTCTTCATTATCAACATTATTTAAACGCAAACTAATACTTTCAGTTTTACTAGTTGGCACTTTTTTACCACAAAAATCTGGTTGAATAGGTAATTCTCTATGACCTCTATCAACCATTACTAACAACATCACTCTTTGAGGTCTGCCCCATGAATATAAAGCATCCATTGCAGCTCTAATTGTTCTACCTGTGTAAATTACATCATCTATTAAAAGAATTTCTTGCTTCTCAATAGGAGTGGGAATATTTGCAGCTTGTATAAGGCGAGTTCCAACTCTATTTTGGTCATCTCTATAAAAAGTTGGATCAATTGTTCCTTTTTTAACTCTTAAACCTGTTCTAGAGAATAATTCCTTTTCTAACACTGCTGTCAGCTCAATTCCTCTCGTAGGGATTCCAACCAATAGAAGGTTATCCAGTTTTTTTACTTTTTCGATAATTTCACACGTTAAACGCGAAATAGTTTTTCTAAGCTCAACTTCAGTAAGTATTACAATCTTTTTTGTCTTCTTGGACATGATTTATCAAGAATTTAAATTAAACTAATATTTTCATAAATTAGCAAAAGCTAACTATGTTAAATATAAATTGTTAAAGAGTAACATTTGAAGCTAAATTTAAGGTTGGATCAGTTAACAATGAATTTGATCTAAATATGTCAAAGATTAGCAGCAAAAATATAAAAAGTTTAAGTGTTCCTCAGAGCCCTGTAGTACTTGCAATTCTTGATGGATGGGGATATCGAAAAGAAAAATCAGATAATGCTATAAAAAGTGCAAGTACACCAATCATGGACTCATTGTGGCATGCTTACCCCCACACCCTTATAAGTGCTAGTGGATCTGATGTAGGCCTCCCAGATGGTCAAATGGGCAATTCGGAGGTAGGGCATCTTACTATTGGTTCGGGAAGGATAATACAACAAGAACTTGTAAGGATTTCAAATATTGTAAAAAATAATCAATTAGGCTCGGTTAATGAGTTAAAAGAGATAGCTGATTCATTAAAGAAAAATAATTCTACTTTGCATATCACGGGATTATGTTCCGATGGAGGAGTTCATAGTCATATCGATCATTTATTAGGTTTAATAAAATGGGCATCTGATAATAAACTTAAAAAAGTTGCAATCCATATTATTACTGATGGAAGAGACACTCCTGCAAAAAGTGCCTCGAAATATCTAAATCAAATAGAATCATGTATAAAACAATTTAACGTAGGCGAAATAGCTTCTATATGCGGAAGATACTGGATAATGGATAGAAACCTTTTATGGGATAGAACACAAAAAGCATACGCTAATTTAACTGATCCTAATATTCAAATAACAAATATTTCTCCCAAGGATTACATAGAAAAAAGTTATGCCAAAAACATAACCGATGAATTTATAGAGCCCATACGAATGACTGAAAACTATCTTAAAGATGGGGATAGTTTGATTTGCTTTAACTTTCGTCCAGATAGAGCAAGGCAAATAGTTAAGTCCCTTTCGGTCAATGAATTCACAGACTTTGAAAGAAAAAATTATCCAAATCTAAATTTTGTTACTTTTACTCAATACGATCCGAACTTTCCCGTTAAAGTTGCATTTCCTCCAGAATCACTCAATAATTTCATAGGTCAAATAGTTTCAGAAAACGGACTTAAACAATATAGAACCGCGGAAACTGAAAAATATCCTCACGTAACATACTTTTTCAATGGAGGAGTTGAAATTCCTTTACCTGGAGAAGAGAGACATTTGATTCCATCTCCAAGAGTCGCAACTTATGATATGGAACCCGAAATGTCTGCGGAGGAATTAACTATTAGTTGCTCTAAAGCTATTAAAAGCGGGAATTATGCTTTTGTTGTAATCAATTTTGCCAATCCTGATATGGTTGGTCATACAGGCAACATGGATGCAACAATTAAAGCTATAGAAAAAGTAGATAAATGTGTAGGTCAAATAGTTAATGCTACTGGAGAAATGGGCGGAAGCATTCTTATTACAGCTGATCATGGTAACGCAGAGGTAATGAAAGGATCTGAAGGAGAACCATGGACAGCACACACTATAAACAAAGTTCCATTAATTTTGATAGAAGGTGAAAAAAGAAAAATACCAAATTTGGGAAATGAAATTAACTTAAGAGAAAACGCGGGATTAGCAGATATTGCTCCAACTTTATTACAACTATTAAATCTACCAATACCAAGAGAAATGACAGGCAAATCGCTTATTCAAGAAATTGAATTAAAGGGTTATAATAAAGTCGTTCAACACGTTTAAAGTTAATAAAAGTTTTTTAAGCAATGATTCAAATTATTAGTTGGATTTGGGTATTTTCAGGAATTCTTCTCATTCTCTTAGTTTTACTTCATAGTCCCAAAGGAGATGGCATGGGAGGAATAGCAGCCAGTGGAAGCTCTATGTTCAACAGCGCAAGTAGTGCAGAAGCCTCTCTAAACAAAATAACTTGGACTTTTTTAGTGATATTTTTGTCTCTCGCAATTATTCTTAGCGCTGGTTGGATTTCATAAAACTTTAATAAAAAAGGGACCATATTGAATGATCCCTTTTAAAAATTTATTAAAAACTATTGTTTAGTTAGTAATCAAAGTCGCCGCCCATACCTGGAGCGCCTGCAGGAGCAGCTGCATCTTTTTTCTCAGGTAAATCTGCAACTATGCATTCGGTGGTTAAAACCATTCCTGCTATTGAAGCTGCATTTTGTAATCCCGAACGTGTAACTTTTGCGGGGTCAACTATACCAGCAGAGGACATATCTACATATTCTCCAGTAGCAGCATTGAATCCATCATTAAATGGTTTAGTTTTTACATTTTCAGCAATCACAGCTCCATTAGAACCTGCATTCTCAGCAATTCTCATGAGAGGAGCAGTAAGTGAAGCTTCAACAATGTTAGCTCCAATTAATTCCTCTCCGTCTAAATTTTTATCGGCCCAGTCTTTTAGAATAGGAGATAAATGAGCGAGAGTTGTTCCTCCTCCAGGTACGATTCCTTCTTCAACAGCTGCTTTTGTTGCATTAATAGCATCCTCAAGACGAAGCTTTTTATCCTTCATCTCAGTTTCAGTAGCAGCCCCAACCTTAATCACTGCTACACCTCCAGCTAATTTAGCCAGACGTTCTTGAAGCTTTTCTTTATCGTAAGAGGAATCTGTTTCATCCATTTGCTTCTTGATTTGATCACATCTAGCTTTAACTGCTTGCTCATTGCCTTCAGCTACAATAGTTGTAGTTTCTTTATTGATAGTTATTCTTCGACCAGTTCCGAGCATATCTAAAGTAGCGTTCTCTAGTTTCAAGCCTGCATCTTCAGTAATAAGTTGTCCATTAGTTAAAACGGCCATATCTTCAAGCATTGCTTTTCTTCTATCGCCGAATCCAGGGGCTTTTACTGCAGCAACATTTAACACGCCTCGTAATCTATTAACAACAAGGGTTGCTAAAGCCTCTTTTTCAATATCTTCTGCAATAATAACTAGTGGTTTACCAGTTTTAGCTATTTGCTCCAAAACAGGAACTAAATCTTGCACTAAGGCAATTTTTTTATCAGTAAGAAGGATATATGGTTCATCCAAAACAGCCTCCATTCTCTCTGTGTCTGTTGCGAAGTAAGGTGAGATATAGCCTTTATCAAATCGCATTCCCTCAGTGACTTCTAATTCAGTAGTCATTGATTTCCCTTCTTCTAAGGAGATAACACCTTCTTTACCAACTTTATCCATAGCATTGGCAATCATTTGACCAACTTCTTCATCGTTTCCAGCAGCAATAGTTCCACATTGTGCTATTGCGTTGCTATCGCTGATAGGTTTGGAATTCTCTTGAATTTTACCAACTAGAAATTCAGTCGCTTTATCAATTCCTTTTTTCAAGGTAATTGCATTAGCTCCTGCAGCTACGTTTCTCAACCCTGCTTTAACCATCGCATGAGCTAGAACAGTGGCTGTTGTGGTACCATCTCCAGCTGCATCATTAGTTTTTGAAGCAGCTTGTCTGATTAAAGCAACCCCTGTGTTTTCAATGTGGTCCTCTAATTCAATTTCTTTAGCGATTGTGACACCATCATTGATAATTTGTGGAGCACCAAATTTTTTCTCTAGTACAACATTTCTTCCTTTTGGTCCAAGCGTTACAGCTACAGACTCAGCAAGGATATCAATTCCTCTCTCGAGCGCTCTACGAGCTTGCTCATTGTAAATAATTCTTTTAGCCATGTTTAGGCAGTAATTTAGTAATAAGTTTTAATAATTTTTGAAACAAATATCTTAGCTTACTACAGCTAAAATATCCTTTTCTGAGAGCAAGACATATTCATCTCCTCCCAATTTAATGTCTGTACCAGCATATTTGCTGTACAAAACTTTATCGCCAATACTCACTTCTGGAGTTTGTCGAGAACCATCGTCATTAAGTTTGCCAGGGCCCACCTGAGCAACTTCTCCAACCTGTGGTTTTTCTTTAGCTGAATCAGGCAAAAGAATGCCCCCAGCAGTTTTTTCCTCAGATGCGGAAACTTTAATAAATATTCTATCTCCCAGTGGTTTTACTGTAGAGACTGTAAGTGAAACAGCTGCCATAGATTAATGGAGGATCATGATTGAGACGCTTTGCGTCATAAAAATGGAAAGAGAAGTTCTCCATCCGTATCATCAACAACATAATCTGCAAAGCGGCAATTAAACCATACTTAAACTGTGCGGGTGGCCGAACCCATTTAACGAATCTACCCATTAGGTGGTAGTATTTTCGGATTATCAGCTGTTTAAATCAGCTATTCATCACCAATCAATAAAAAATGGTAGCAACTCCATCAACTTCTTCACAAACAAAAGGCGTAGTACGTCAGGTAATTGGTCCCGTTCTAGATGTAGAATTTCCAGCTGGAAAATTGCCCAAAATATTAAATGCCTTAAGAATCGAAGCTAAAAATCCGGCTGGACAAGACATAGCGCTCACTGCAGAAGTCCAACAGCTCCTAGGTGACCATAGAGTAAGAGCAGTGGCAATGAGTGGCACAGACGGCCTTGTAAGAGGCATGGAGGCAATCGATACTGGAGCACCCATATCTGTACCTGTAGGAGAAGCAACTTTAGGAAGAATATTTAATGTTTTAGGAGAACCGGTAGATGAACAAGGTCCAGTAAATACTAAAGATACCGCTCCAATACATAGAGCTGCACCAAAATTAACTGACCTAGAAACTAAGCCAAAAGTTTTTGAAACTGGTATTAAAGTTATCGACCTTTTGGCTCCTTACAGACAAGGAGGAAAAGTTGGATTATTCGGAGGTGCTGGCGTTGGGAAGACAGTTCTTATTCAAGAATTAATTAATAACATCGCAAAGGAGCATGGTGGAGTTTCTGTTTTTGGCGGTGTAGGAGAAAGAACTAGAGAAGGCAACGATTTATATGAAGAATTTAAAGAATCTGGAGTTATCAATGCAGATGATTTAACTCAATCAAAAGTTGCCTTGTGTTTTGGACAGATGAATGAGCCACCTGGTGCAAGAATGAGAGTAGGCTTATCAGCACTTACAATGGCCGAACATTTTAGAGATGTGAATAAACAAGACGTTCTACTTTTTGTTGATAACATTTTTAGATTCGTTCAAGCTGGTTCTGAAGTATCTGCATTACTAGGAAGAATGCCTTCTGCTGTTGGATACCAACCAACTCTGGGAACTGATGTTGGTGAATTGCAAGAAAGAATTACATCTACATTAGAAGGATCAATAACATCTATCCAGGCTGTTTACGTGCCTGCTGATGACCTAACAGACCCTGCTCCAGCTACAACCTTTGCCCACTTAGATGCTACTACCGTGCTTGCTAGAGCTCTTGCAGCTAAGGGAATTTATCCAGCAGTTGATCCACTAGATTCAACGAGTACTATGCTACAACCATCAGTTGTTGGTGATGAGCATTACAAAACAGCCAGAGCTGTTCAATCAACCTTACAAAGATACAAAGAACTTCAAGATATAATCGCAATTCTTGGTTTAGATGAGCTTTCTGAAGAAGATAGATTAACAGTCGACAGGGCCAGAAAAATTGAAAAATTCCTCTCACAGCCTTTCTTTGTAGCAGAAATATTTACAGGAATGTCTGGTAAATATGTAAAATTAGAAGATACCATTGCTGGTTTCAATATGATTTTATCAGGTGAATTGGATGATTTACCAGAGCAGGCATTTTACTTAGTTGGTAATATTGATGAAGTTAAAGCAAAGGCTGAAAAAATAAAATCAGAAAAATAAATACTTAAATATATATTTACCTTCAATAATTTTAAATTTATGTCAATTTCTCTAAAAGTTTTAGCTCCTAATAAAAATGTTTATCAAGGCGAAGCTGAAGAAGTAATCCTTCCAAGTACTACTGGTCAACTTGGTATACTACCTGGACATATCTCTTTAGTTACTGCTATAGATATTGGCGTTTTAAGGCTAAGAATGAATTCTCAGTGGAAATCAATAGCTCTTATGGGAGGCTTCGCTGAAATTGAATCAGATGAAGTTATAGTTTTAGTAAATAATGCTGAAATTGGTTCTGAAATTAATGTTCAAAATGCTGAACAAGATCTTAAAGAAGCAAAATTATTAATTAGCAAATTTCCTGAAAATGAAAAAAATCCAGAGAAATTTAAAGCCTTGAAAGAGGTTTCAAAGGCTGAGGCTAGGATTCAAGCTGCAAAAAACTAATATTTAAGCGGTTCCACAAAAAGTTACTTCGGGAAACTTCAATTTGGCTTCTTCTAATTTTTTTGTCTTACCTTCTTCTTGCCAATAATTTATCACTTCAGTAGCTTTATTCAAAATCTCTACTCTTTCGTTATCTGTAATCCAACCTTTATTCTCAAGTTCACTTTTTAATTTTTCCCAAGCATCATCTCTTGGCCAAAAATAATAAGCTGTAAGAGGACTTGGTCCTCCACCTACTATTTGATCCACTGCTAAAGCCACGTTATCAGGTAACCACAATACTTTAATTATGAACCTTCCTTCATCAGGTTTAGGGGTATAACCAGTAGGCACCCCATCTTCATCAATTGTGGCAGCCGCC
>JFLG01000088.1 GCA_000634735.1 Prochlorococcus sp. scB241_528N17
CCGCCAATACAGCTGTGGCGCCCATCATTCCTGAATTAGGAGAAGAATTTTTAATGTTTGGTGCATCACTGTTTTTTTCTTTTTTTTCTGTTGAATTTTGATTTAACTTATCTGATGAGGTCATTCACTTATTAAGGTTCAATAAGTAATTTATCAGTTTATGGACACATTTTGATTGAATTATTCAAAATTTCTTGATTTTAGTTATTGATAACTTCTAAACAGAATTTTTATCTATCATGAGATACTTCATAAAAATCATAAATAGTGGCCTCTAATGAATCCCAAAGATCTTTGGGAATATCGTTTTCTTCTGCAAACATGCCAAGCTGACTAGCTAAGCCTCTTGCTTGAGAGAGTTTCGAATCATATGAATCGGACTTATTCATTTTTAAGCTTTAAACTTAATAAAAAATAAATCTATTAACTTGATAAGTCAAATTTCAAAATTCTAAATCAGAAATTTCTTTTAGTGCAGCAATACTTAAAATTTCTGGGTTTGTATCTGTGACCAAGACATCGTCTTCTATTCTTATCCCTATGCCTTTCCATTTCTCATCTATAGGGGGTTGTCCCTCAGGGACTGGTATCCTATCACTTATATAAATCCCAGGTTCTACCGTAAGAATCATTCCATTCTGTAATGGCACTTCATAGTCTCCCATTCTGTATGCTCCAACATCATGAACATCTAAGCCGAGCCAATGTCCAGTTCTGTGCATGTAAAGATGTTTATAAGATTGATTCACAATTATCTCCTCAGTACTGCCTGACAATAAACCAATTTCTTTTAATCCTTCTATGAGAATTGTTAAAGCAACATTATGAACATGACTAGAATTCGATCCCTTTACAGCACTTTTAATTGCATTTTTCTGCGCACTCAATACGATTTCATAGATAACTTTTTGCTCATTAGAAAATTTACCACCAATTGGAATAGTTCTTGTTATGTCTCCATTGTAATAATCAATTAGTGAGCAACCAGCATCCACTAACAATAAATCTTCTTTCTTCAAGGGTGAGTTATTTGAAGTGTAATGCAAAATACAGGCATTATCTCCTGATGCGACAATTGAGTTATAAGCTGGTCCTCTCGCCCCTTTTTCCAGAAAGAATCCCTCTAGAAGACCTTGAATTTGTCTTTCATTTTTCTTAGATGAGATAGATTGTCTAACTAATTCATGAGCTTCGGCTGAAATTTGTGTAGCCTCTCTCATTCTCTTAATCTCAAATTCACTTTTAATTAATCTCATCTCATTTAAATAAATTTCTGGAGATTTTATAGAATTTGCTCCAATCCCCGATCTTGAGCGATTTTCAAGTTGTTGTGAAAATATCTCAAGTACTAGTTTCTCTATTATTGGATGCTTTCCAATTGAAAAAACAAGTTCATCAGAACCATTTATGTAAGCTGGGAGTAAATCTCTTAACTCGTTTATTGAGTGAGCCTTGTCAGCATTAAACTCTTTTTCAGCGCCTTCTAAACCCCATCTAAAGCCATGCCAGACTTCGCTTATAACATCTTTAGGAGCAACAAACATAATAAATCTCTCTCCCTCTGGCTTATGCGATAAGAAAAGAGCAATTGCATCTGGCTCATCGAAACCGGTTAAATACCAAAAATTACTATCTTGTCTAAAAGGATACTCACAATCAGCATGATGCTTTACAAGGTTAGCCCCCGGGATAATAGCAGCTTTCCCACCTAATTTATTTAGGAAAATATTTCTTCTTTCTTCAAAAACTTTATTGTCGGGTTTAGACATAAATTGTGTATTGGCGTGTTTTAAAAAAAAATGGAAGAATGAATTAAAACAGATTAAGAACCTATTCTATTTTAATGGAACCAAGTGTTTACGGATTAATTTTACTTATTATTATAATTTTAGTTGGGTCAGCATGTTGTTCGGGTGTAGAAGCGGCTTTTTTAGCTGTTAATTCAATTAGAATTTTAGAAATAGCCTCAAAACAAAAGCCAAAAAGTACTGCGAATCAACTACTTAAACTCAGAAAACACCTTGGAAGGACACTAACTGTAATTACTATTACTAATAATGGATTTAATATTATTGGAAGTCTTATTTTAGGTGTATACGGAGCAATGATAATTAATAGTAGTTATGGCTTAACCCTATTTTCTATTTTTTTTTACATATTAGTTGTTCTAGTAGGAGAAGTTCTTCCAAAAGCTCTCGGTACAAGATTTTCAGTTCAAATAGCTTTATTGTCTGTTCCTATCTTGAGAATATTAAATATTTTAATGAGGCCATTCTTAATATTAATCGAACAAATATTTCCAGTTATTACTGCAGAAAATGAAATTTCAACTGATGAAGAGGAAATTAGACAAATGGCGAAAATTGGGAGTCAGAAAGGTTTAATAGAAGCTGATGAGGCGGCAATGATATTTAAGGTTTTTCAATTAAATGACTTAAAAGCTAAAGACTTAATGATCCCTAGGGTATCAGCACCTTGTCTTGATGGGTCTTCCAATCTTGATGAAATTTCAAAACTTATAATGTCAGATACCTCACCATGGTGGGTTATTTTAGGGGATAAAGTTGACAAAATACAAGGTGTAGTTAAGCGAGAAAAAATGTTAACAGAATTAATTAATGGAGAAAATAAAAAATCTTTATCAGAAATTTGCGAACCTGTGGACTACATTCCAGAAATGATTAAGGCAGATCAATTATTAACAAGATTTGACAAGAATCATAAAGGAGTAAAAGTAGTAGTAGATGAATTTGGAGGATTCGTGGGGATTATTGGTGCAGAAGCTGTGTTATCTGTTTTAGCTGGTTGGTGGAAGAAATAAATCATGAAACAATTAAAAAAAAATAAAAATTATTTACTTTTAAAAAATTGGTGGGACAGTATTGTTCTTACTAACTATGAAAAAAGTTTATTTAATAGAGAAATAATTTCTTTTAATCAACAACTATTTAGGTTTAAAGAAAAAAAAATAAGAATAGGGGTTTATGGAAAATCAGGAGTAGGAAAATCTTCTGTTTTAAATTCTTTATTAGAAAAAGATATATTCAAAACTAATATTATCAACGGAACAACCAGAGAAATACAATCGGAACTTTGGGACCTAAAAGATCAAACACTCAGTAGTATTGAATTACTAGATTCTCCAGGATTTGATTATTGCAATATTAAATTCTCAGATAAAATTTACTCTTGCATAAATCATTCAGATCTTGTTTTATTTTTAGTTTCGGGAGATGTAAATAGAAATGAATTAAAAAAAATCAGCTCTTTAATTAAAGATGGGAAAAAAATAATTATAATTTTGAATAAAATCGACCTTTTTAATAAAAATGACTTAAAAGAAATTATTGAAAATATCAAGTCTAAGCTTCCAAAAGACTTAAATATTCCAATAATTTTAAATAATGGAAAAAATCTTAAAAATTATCTAATAAAAATAATAAATGAATATGGTGAGATATTTTTAGCACTTAATTCACTTCAAATAGCTGACAAATTGTTTCTTAAGATAAAAGAGCAAAGATTGAAAAGAAGGCAGAAATTAGCGCAATCAACTATTGGTAAGTTTTCGACTATAAAGGCATCCGCAGTAGCTCTTAATCCTTTTATTTTATTTGATGTTGCTGGTAGTTTTGCACTAGATACTGCATTGATTAGCGAATTAAGTAAGATTTACGGCTTAAAGTTGAAAGGTGAATCTACAAGAAAAATATTTAAAAATATATCCATTCATAATTTATGTTTAGGAGTCACTCAAATCGGCTTCAATACCTCTTTCAACCTTATTAAGAAAGTAATTTTATTGTCGGCACCTTTCACTAGTGGGCTGTCATTATTACCCTATGGACCCATAGCAATTATTCAAGCAGCAATCGCAGTTCATTCTACAAAAATCTTGGGAAAATTAGCAGCAAAAGAGATATTTATAAGAAGCAAAGCTTCTTTTATAGAACCAGCCATTATGATCCAAAATATGACTTTAAATGACCCAGATGTTTTTAACTACATAAATATTTATTTTTCAAATAGAAATTTAAATAATTGTGTTAACATCCTGCCTTAAAACTTCAATGGGAAAAAGCATTGCATTATTTGGTACCAGTGCAGATCCACCAACCATTGGACATAAAAAAATACTTGAAGAATTATCCAAAATATATTCTTTTACAATCGGTTATGTTAGTAACAATCCCAACAAAAATCACAAAGAGAATATTTCAATTCGTAGCCATTTATTAAAAACTCTTATTGAAGATTTAGATAATCCTAAAATTTTATTTAATCAAAGTGTTAGTAGCCAATGGGCAGTAGAGTCAATTAAAAAATGTAAAAGAATTTATGAATTAAAAAATTTAGATTTTGTTATTGGGAGCGATTTAATTAAAGATATTTTTTACTGGAAAAATTTTGATAAAATTACTGATGAGGTTTGTTTTTTAGTAATTTTAAGAGAGGGATATCCTGTTGAATCAAATACTCTTAAAATGTTAAAAACTTATAAAGTGAAATTTAAGATTTCAACCATAAAAATCCCAAACATTTCAAGTTCTAAGCTCAGGTCAAACTTTAATTATTCTAATTTACCAACTTCATTAATAGATATTGTGAAAAAGAATAATTTATATAAATCCACTAAATTAGTTGAATGAAATTTTTACTTGCTCAAATTAATCCAGTTGTTGGTGATTTAGAGGGTAATGCAAAAAAAATACTTTGTACTGCTTCAAAAGCTAGCTCAACTTCTACTGATTTAGTTCTTACTCCAGAATTATCACTATGGGGATATCCAGCAAATGACCTTCTGCTAAAAAAAAATTTAATCAAAAATCAATATCCAATTCTTGACCAATTAGCCTTGGATATTAATAAAAAATATGGAAGCTTGAGTATCACAGTAGGGATAGCTGAGATAATAAATGATTCTTTTTTCCCAAATCTTTATAATTCTATTGCATTGCTTGAGCAAGGTGAATGGAAAATAATTGCTCGCAAAATTATTCTTCCCACCTATGAAGTATTTGATGAGAAAAGATACTTTAGGTCAGAAAAAAAAGTTTCCGTATTAACAAAAAAAATTAATAATAAAACCTGGCGAATTGGCTTTACTATATGTGAGGATTTATGGGTCAATAAAAATATAGAAGGAAGAGGAATTCACAAAAAAAATCCTATTTTTGATTTAAAGAAACAAAAAGTTGATATCTTAGTAAACTTATCGGCCTCACCATATACCTTCAAAAAGTTAGAGCTAAGATCTAAAGTTTCGAGTTTTGCTGCTCAATATCTTCAAGTACCGCTAATATATGTGAACCAGATTGGTGCAAATGATAATTTAATTTTTGATGGAAATAGTTTTATTCTTGATAAGAATGGATATAAAATTAAGCAATTAAAATCTTTTTCAGAAGACCTCTCAAGTTGGCAAATTGAGCAAACAATACCCGAGAAAAAAAAATTTGAACAATCTGAAATATCATCAATTTTTGATGCATTAGTCCTTGGTGTGAGGGATTATGCTCAAAAATGCGGTTTTAAAACAGCTTTAATTGGACTAAGTGGTGGTATTGATTCAGCACTAGTTTCAGCAATTGCGACAGCTGCTCTTGGCAGTAATAATATTTATTGCGTCTCAATGCCCTCTAAGTGGAGCTCATCTCATTCAAAGAGTGATGCGAAAGATTTAGCGAGAAGATTAAAAATAAATTTCAATAGCATCCCAATTGAAAATTTGATGAACTCTTTTGAAGAATCTTTTATAAATACCATATCTTTCGAGATGGCTGAAATAACAAATCAAAATATTCAATCAAGAATCAGAGGAACGCTTCTAATGGCTTTGGCAAACCAAGAAAAGCATTTATTACTTTCAACAGGAAATAAATCAGAGCTCGCTGTAGGGTATTGCACACTTTATGGTGACATGAATGGAGGATTATCGGTAATTGGGGATTTATATAAAACTAATGTTTTTAAATTATGCGATTGGCTTGATAGTGAAGATTCAATTAATCATAGAAAATCATATATGTTAGATACTAATGTAGATATAATTGGTGAAAATATACGGACGAAGGCTCCAAGTGCCGAATTAGGTCCTAATCAATTAGATACTGATTCTCTCCCACCTTATTCTATTTTAGATAATATTCTTAAAGGAATTATTGAAGAGAAAAAAGATTTATTACAACTAGAAGGAGATGGTTATAAAAAAGATTTAATTTTAAAAATTATCTCACTCATAAAAAAAGCGGAATTTAAAAGAAAGCAGGCTCCTCCAATCCTAAAACTAAGCAGTCAATCATTAGGAAGTGACTGGAGAGTTCCCATAGCAATATCTTATTAATCACTATAAGAACACTGTTGGATTTTTTTTAAAGGCCGTTTAACTGAATCAAGGTTGATACCTTTTTTGATAGCAAGAATTATGCCTGCAGCTTCTAAATAATTATTCACTTCAAAAAGATTGGGATAATTATAAAATTCACTTGTCACTTTTAATGTATTTTGATTTTTTACAGAGATAATATTTAAACCTTTTTCAATCCCTGCTAGTACTGCTTCTCCACCTAATGCACCATTAGGAACAACAATAGATTCAATCTGATCAGGGTGTAATGAGATTGATTCATTTTTAGCAGGCAATTCAACAATGTCAGGTGCATTGCTTAACCCAATCAGTACTGATGGTAAAAAGGTGTATCCTATTTCTTCTGCAGCTGCACGAGGATCTAAATTTTCATTCAATTCAATTGGATTTAAGGCAGGTGCGTGAGCACAGGGAACTTTTAAAAATTTGCTTATTAAATGACTTATAACTGCTTCTACTCCAGCAATAGGATCAACCCCTTTCCCCTCTCGATAGATATTTGTTTCTAAAGAATCTGGTTCATCTGGAAATTTTGCCACAATTGCTATAGCGGTAACTCCTTTTTCTATTAAACATTTCCCAGCATCAATTAGAGCATTAGGATTTTCAATTATACCACCACTGATTTTTGAAGAATCAGAATCAATAACTATGTTTAAAGGCTTTTTTGTAATCACATAAGAATGAACATTAATCCCTAAAGTAGAGACACATGCATCAGCAACTTGTAAATGTCTTACTAATATTTCTTTTTCAATGGCTGAATCAAAAATTATCCCAATTCTCTGTTGTTTTACCCTTTTTAAAGCTATTTCTCCTTTAGCAAATCGGTCTAAACTATAACCCTCAACATAAAAAATATTTTTATCTTTTTCAGAAAGAGTACCGCCATTCATAACATTTGGATGAGTAATTAAACATCCACTTGCGGATGCTAATAATTTAGCGGTAGGAAGTGCATCCCCAGCAAAACCTCCTACTTCACAACCAATACCAGTTGGAACAATGAATATTGTTGGTGAATTTTCCATTATTAAAAATATTTCAATTTATATTTTTTAATTAGCTATGACAGCTTTAATTTTAAGTTTTTTTGTTCCATAAGAGTCAATAGAATTTTGAATATCAACAATTGACCATCGAATTAAATCTCCTTTTTTTTCTAAATTCGTAATAATGAATTCCCTTAAATTTTTTAATTTTATTGAAACTGGCCAATCTAAATAATAATCAACTGAACTTAATTTCATTTTTGATATTTACCAAATTGATCATTATACAAATCATCTTCGACTTCTTTACCAATAACAATATTCAAATCTGACTTGGGGTATGCTACACACAAAAGTGCAAAGCCCTTTTTCCGTAAATCATCATTTAATCCCATAGCATCTTCCTGATCTACGGATCCTTCCAATATCATGGATGCACAATCTGTACAAACTCCTGAACAACAACTACTTGGTAAATCTATTCCATTCATTTTTGCCGCTGAAATAATATCTTGATCCTCAGAACATAAAAAACTAAAAGTATTTTGCTCAAATTGAACTTTGATATTATATTCAGGCATATCCTAAATCTTATTGCTAAACTGCAGAACCTCCTACAACTTCTAATATTTCTTGTGTAATAGCTGCTTGTCTGGCTTTGTTATAGGTTAGATTCAAAGTACTTGCTAATTCTTTAGCATTATCACTTGCATTATTCATAGCAGTCATCCTGCAAGCTAGTTCAGAAGCCGCCGACTCTTGAAGAGCTCTTAGTACCTGATTCTGTAAATATAAAGGTAATAAGGAATCTAATAGTTGATCAGGACTTTGTTCAAAAACAATATCTGATGGTAACTTCTCTGAATCACTTTTTTCAATATTTGATTTTTCAACAAGTAACTTACTATCTTTTGTAGTCAACCTAAAAATTTCATCGTTTTCCTCAGCGATTCCTTGAGGGTCAAGTGGCAATAGTGTTTGAACGACAGGGGCACAGCTAACTAAAGTGATGAATTTCGTGTAAATAATTTCCACCCTATCAGAATTTTCTGAAAGAAATTCGGCTAAAATCTCATTTGTAACTCCTTCAGAATCCTTGACTGTGGGTACCTGTTCTAGTTCTTTGAAAGTACTTTTAATTACATATCTATCCTTTCTATTTTGAAAATATCCAATAGCTTTCTTCCCTACCAAAATTAAATTTGGCTGATAACCTTGTTTAACTAATTCTGCGTATCTTATTTCTACCTTTTTTATAATATTTGTATTGTAACCACCGCATAAACCTCTATCCGCAGTTATACAAACCAAGGAGATACTCTTTACTTCTCTTTTGGATAATAGAGGAGAGTCGACAGCCTCAAATTGTACTCTAGATTGAATATTTTCTAAGACTCGTGCAAGTTTATCTGCAAAAGGTCTACTCTTAAGAACTTGATCTTGAGCTCTCCTAACTTTTGCAGCTGCAACAAGTCTCATGGCCTCCGTTATTTTTCTTGTATTTTTAACGGAAACGATTCGATCTCTAATCTCTTTAAGATTTGCCATGGTATCTCCTAAATAAATTTAAACTGTGGCAAGCATTGATGATTTAACTTCATTTATCACCTCTTTTAGCGTCGCTTCTAATCCATCATTTAATTTCTTTTCTTTAAGAATCTCTTCTATAAATTCCGCTTTATTTAACTTTAGGTATTCCCTAAGTTCAGTTGCAAATTTAGTAACATCCTCAACAGGAACCTCATCAATAAGACCTTTGACTCCTGCATAAACAACTGCAACTTGTTCTGCAAGGTTCAGTGGAGAGAATTGAGGTTGCTTTAATAACTCTCTTAGTCTTTTGCCTCGTTCAAGTTGTTGCTGAGTTGCTTCATCAAGATCAGATGCAAATTGAGAAAAAGCAGCTAGTTCATCAAACTGTGCGAGCTCTAATTTTAAAGTTCCTGCAATTTTTTTAATTGCTTTTGTTTGAGCGGCTCCTCCGACACGGCTAACAGAAATCCCAACATTAATAGCTGGTCGTAATCCTGAGTTAAATAAATCTGCACTCAAGAATATTTGTCCATCTGTAATTGAAATAACATTAGTTGGGATGTAAGCAGAAACGTCCCCTGCCTGAGTTTCAATAATTGGAAGAGCTGTCATAGAGCCACCTCCCATAGCATCAGAAAGTTTTGCTGCTCTTTCTAACAATCTACTGTGTAAGTAGAAAACATCTCCAGGATAAGCCTCTCTTCCTGGTGGTCTTTTTAAAAGAAGAGACATTTGTCTATAAGCCTGAGCTTGTTTCGTTAGATCATCATAAATAACAAGTGTTGCTTTACCCTGATACATAAAATGTTCAGCAATTGCTGCACCGGTATAAGGTGCTAAGTACTGTAAAGCAGCTGGTTCTGAAGCTCCTGCACTAACTACCACTGTATAATCTAGGGCTCCTCTCTCTCTTAATACCTCTACGATGTTTGCTACTGATGCTGACTTCTGACCAATAGCTACGTAAACACAAACTACGTCTTGACCTTTTTGGTTAATTATCGTGTCGATAGCGATTGCAGATTTTCCAGTTTGTCTATCACCAATAATTAATTCTCTTTGACCTCTTCCAACAGGAATCATTGCATCAATAGATGTGATACCTGTTTGCATTGGTTCATGCACTGATCTTCTCTTGATTATTCCAGGAGCCATTTCTTCAATCAATCTAGTATCACTTGTTGGAATTTCCCCTTTCCCATCTATTGGTTGTCCGAGAGGATTAACAACTCTCCCCTGCATTGCTTCACCAACTGGAACAGATGCAATTTTTCCAGTGGACTTAACATTACTTCCTTCTTGGACACCAAGTGCCTCTCCCATTAAAACGGCCCCAACATTATCATCTTCAAGATTTAAAGCTATACCTTCTGTACCATCTTCAAATTCCAATAACTCACCTGCCATGACCTGATCTAAGCCATATATTCTTGCAATGCCATCACCGATTTGCAGAACAGTTCCTACATTGCTAACACTTACAGATTGGTCATAATCAGTTATTTGTTGTTTTAAGATTGAACTGATTTCATCAGGGCGTATAGATACCATGGATTTAAGAATTTAAGGTTGATTTAAAAGTTACTTGGAAAGGGATAAGCCAAGTTTTCTTATTTGTGAAGCAAGAGAAGCATCAATAACTTTTGATCCTACACTGGCGACGAAACCACCAATAAGAGATGGATCGATTTTAGTTACAAGTTCTAATTTTTCAGTTCCAGCAATATTGATGATCTTTTTGGTAATTAAACCTTTCTGTTCATCAGTAAGCTCGACTGCAGAAGTAACAGTTGCTAAAGCAATATTACTATTTTCTCGGTAAATCTCTAAAAATCTATCAAGAATTGAAGAAAGGATTCCAATTCTTTGCCTATCGGCCAATAATTTTAAGAAATTCAATAAAGAAGAATTAACCTTTTTTGAAAAAATTTCATTAATGATTTTCTTCTTAGCATCTGTCTCTAAAATGGGAGAGGATAGTGCCTTCTCCAGTTCAGGGGAATCATTTATTAATTCCAAGAGTTGTTTAACTTCAGAAACCATCTCTTCAGTTTGAGAATTTTCATTCACAACTTGAAGTAATGCCTCTGCGTATGGTGTAGTAACTGAATTTAAAAGTGGCATTAGTTCACCTCAATATTGTTAATTGATTGAGTTACCAAATTTTCTTGAGTTGTTTTATCAAGTCGATTTGGGAGAGAATCTAAAGCTTTCTTAATTGCCAGTTCTACAGCTTCTTTTCGAAGTTGAGAAATTGCTCTGGATGCTTCTGAGCTCTCATCAGAGATTGCACTTTGTTTAATTCGTGCCATCTCCTCTATCGCTTTTTTCTCGCTTTCCATTCTGATTGATTCAGATCTTTTGAGGGAATCTGCTTTTATTTGAGAAGCTTTTTCTTCTGCTGAAGATAAATCTTTCTTCGCCTTTTCTAAAGCTTGAGTTGCATTTAGAAGTCGATCTTCAGCATCTTTTAATTCAAGAAGGATTCCTTCTCTCCTTTTTTGAAGCATTTTACCTAGGAAACCAGGCAAAAATTTATAAAGACCAAAAACTACTACAGCCCAATTAAGGATATTGGTTTCGAATAAATTGAAGTTCAATCCAAAACCTTCTGTAGCTAAAAGAGTTAAATTCATTTTTCTAGAATCAATCTATTAACAATAAGTTCGCTTAGATCATCAGCCTGTTTAGAAAGTTGATCACGAGCAGCAGACGTCTGACTTTCAATTTCTAGTCTTGCTTTTTCTTTTGAAGCATTTGCTTCATTGTTGGCAAGTTCTAGTGCTTCTTTATAAAGCTTGTCAGACTCATTCTCAGCTTCGCTCACAATTCTTTGGGCTTCTGTACGAGCACTTTGAAGCTGAGTTAATAAATCAGCTTCTAATTTTTTAACCTCAGAAAGTTTATTTTTGGCCTCAATAATATTATTACTTACAAACTTTTCTCTTTTTTCTACAACATTGCCAACAGGCTTAAAAAAGAGAGAATTTAATATGTAAGTAAGCGCAACTACTTGTATCGCCATAAGTGGCAAAGTGGCATTTATGTCAAATAATCCACCTTCTGTAGCACCAAAAAAATTAAAGGCCAACATATGATTCAGTTGAAGTTAAAAAATAAATTTAAATATTGCTAATAAGAATTAGAAGCAATATTAAATTTTAGGAAAAAGGATTCGCAAAAAGTAGTACCAAAGCCACAACTAATCCGTAAATTGTTAATGACTCCATGAAAGCGAAAGATAAAAGAAGAGTTCCTCTGATTTTACCTTCAGCTTCTGGTTGACGGGCAATACCCTCAACAGCACCTTGAGCTGCGTTACCTTGTCCAAGACCTGGGCCAATAGCACCTAGACCAACTGCTAAACCAGCAGCTACAACTGATGCAGCGGAAGTAATCGAATCCATAATTTTGAAATAAAGAGCTTAATACTTGTGATAATCTTTGTTGTCATACACGCTTGGACATCCTTTCTTTTAAGAATGGGTCTGATATATTCAGACCTACGCGATTAGATATTTTGCCAGATTACAGACTCTTTGTAAAAGCGTCTGAATGTATTAGAAGACAGCTAATGATGTTCTTCAACTGCTTCTCCAATGTAATAGGCTGCCAAAGTTGCGAAAATTAATGCCTGAATTGCACTAGTAAACAATCCTAGGAACATAACAGGTATTGGGAGAATTAGCGGAACTAAAAAGACTAGAACACCAACAACAAGTTCATCAGCCAAAATATTTCCAAATAACCTGAAAGAGAGTGATAAAGGTTTCGTAAAATCCTCTAAAATTTTGAAAGGAAGCATAATCGGAGTTGGGTGAACATAGTATTCAAAGTATCTCCAACCCTTATTGCTTAAACCTGCATAGAAATAAGAAAGTGAAACCAATAAAGCCAAAGCTATAGTTGTATTGATATCAGCAGTAGGTGCTCCTAATTCTCCACTTGGTAACTTAATTAATCTCCAAGGAATTAAAGCTCCTCCCCAATTACTAACAAAGACGAATAAAAATAAAGTACCTATAAACGGCATCCAATCTCTATAAACTTTTTCACCTATTTGCGTCCTAGCAAGATCTCTTATGTAATCCCAGAGGAACTCAAGCAAGTTTTGAAGGCCTTTAGGATCATTTTCCATCTTTTTAGTTCCTAAAGAAATAAAAACTAATAACGCTCCTAATAAAATCCAAGATGTTAAAAATACCTGCCCATGTAGTCTGATATTTCCAATTTGCCAATAAAGATGTTGACCAACTTCTAATGCTGCAAAATTTGTTAGCAAGGAATTAAAAAACATTTGTTTTGAATAAAAAAATTTACTTAAGAACGAGAAAAATAAAGAATGAGTGAAGGCTTATAAATGAAAAAACCTATCATTGCAGGAAAAATATCCAAAGATCCTAGCTTGCTCGCAAAAATAAAGAGGCAAACTGGAACTAATAGTTGCAATTTTGATACACCAGATGATTCTTTACCAAGTTTCCCTATACTTTTAGCAAGCAAACGTAGGTAAAAAATACCGGATATTGCACCTATAAAAATACTAAAACCAAAAGTAAATCCTAGAAAAATTCCAGTTATTGAAGCTAGTAAAATAGAAACAATAAAAGTAATTCCAAAAATTGTTAATTGCAATTTTGTGTATTCATCATTTTGAGAAAGCAAATTATCTAATTGATTGGCAATGCCAGATTTACTTTCTTTGATGATCGAATTATTCAGGGATCGAGGAAATTGAACATTCTCATTAGAGGGATGCTCAAGTTTTTTTCTATTTGAGTCCACTAATGTGAACATAGCTTAGAACCCTCGCTGAATGGTTTGAAGTAAGTATATAAACTCACGGAATCTATCACGGAGAGGTGCCTTTTAGCTAGTTTTTTTTTATAAAAAATTAATTCTTAAGATTTATGATGAATCTGTAGTCCTTTTTTTACTTTATTCTTCAAAAATAAAATTTATGAAAAGTCATCTTTTTTATTGCTTTAACACTATAAAACGTTAATAAAAGACTTGGCAAAATCTCAATTAAACGTCTCAATAGTACATATACATCTAAAAAATTGGAGATAAGTCAAGAAAAAATAAAATACAAAAGAATTTCTAAAAGAAAAAAAACCTTTAGTTCTAATTACAAAAAAAATTTAAGCAATTTAACAGAGTCTATATTTCCCTTACCTTGGACGATATGGCCTTATGAGGCAAAAATCCTTGTTGTTCTCATTGGAATTTGGTCAATATTAGGAATATGCATTCTTGGATCATCAAGTTGGTGGGTGGCTAGTAGGGAAATGGGAAATTGGGCTTACTTCTTAAAAAAACAAATTATTTGGACAATTCCAGGAGTTGGTTTATTTTATTTTATCCTGAATACAAACATTAGAAATCTTTTAAAGTTTTCAAGAATTATTTTTTTTATTTTATTTTTTTTATTATTACTAACCAATATTACTGGAATTACAGTTAACGGATCTTCAAGATGGCTAGTACTAGGAAATTTACGTCTACAACCATCTGAATTAATTAAGCCTTTTCTAATTCTAGAAGCTTCTAACCTTTTCGCTCATTGGAATTTGATTAAGAATGATAAAAAATTAATTTCAATATTCTCTTTTGGATTATTAATTTTATTAATACTAAAGCAGCCTAATTTAAGTACTGCGTCATTAACTGGAATTCTTTTTTGGATAATGGGTTTATGTGGAGGCGTAAAACTAAGTTCTCTCTGCTCATTTGCCTCATTAGGATTTATTACTGGATGTATTAGTATCCTCAATAACGAATATCAAAAACTTAGAGTTACTTCATTTATTAATCCTTGGAAGGATCAGCAGGAAAGTGGATTTCAATTGGTTCAAAGTTTATTAGCAATTGGTTCAGGGGGCCTATTCGGGCAAGGTTTTGGCTTGTCTATACAAAAATTACAGTACCTACCTTTTATGTACACAGATTTTATTTTTGCCATTTTTGCTGAAGAATTTGGTTTGTTAGGGTGTATTTTATTCCTAGGTTTTCTAGCAGTTTTCTCCTATATAACCTTAAGAATTGCTCTAAAGTGCAGGAACAACTATACAAAATTAGTTTCTATTGGATGTGGTGTATTGTTGATAGGTCAATCGATAATGCATATTGCTGTAGCAACAGGCTCTATGCCTACTACTGGCTTACCACTACCTTTCATTAGTTATGGTGGGAATTCATTAATCGCATCATTTTTTATTGCAGGGATGTTACTGAGATGTTCATTAGAATCTACAGGCTTCATAGGTATGATTAGTACACGAAAGACTCTTAATTAGTTAGAATTTATAAGATTTAAGTCAAGCTATCGAATCATTTAATTTAGTTATTTCAGAATTATCTCAAAAGGGTAATCTGCTTATGCAGAATGGCCTTGATAGCCCTGGACCATTTACTATATTTTTGGTTTTCAGTGCAGGACTTTTAACAAGTCTTGGTCCATGCTCATTATCATTACTTCCAGTGACAATTGCTTATATAGGAGGAACAGAGAAAAATAAATTTAAACTTATTAGTTTTTCAGGAGGAGTAGTTTTTTCGCTTGTTGCACTGGGGGCTGCGAGTGGATTCTTAGGTAAAATATATGGGCAAATTCCAGCTTATTACACTTCGATTGTTGCCTTGATAGCAATAATAATGGGTTTAAATTTACTAGGAATTTTAAAGTTTAAGTTCCCGAATGGACCTGATCTAAAAAAAATAGAGGACAAGATACCATCCCTCGTAGCACCTTTTGCGATAGGAACTACTTTTGGACTAGCCTCTTCACCTTGCATTACTCCAGTTTTAGCAACTCTTCTAGCTTGGGTATCGCAAGCTAAAAACCCGATAATCTCAATTATTTTTTTATTTTTCTTTGGAATAGGCCAAGTCACTCCACTAATTATTGCGGGAGCCACAGCAGAAAACTTAAAAAAATTTTTAGAGCTTAGAAAATTTAGTCAAATAATTCCTACCTTAAGTGGGATATTTTTAGTAGCACTAGGATTATTAAATTTATTTTCAAATTGGATTTAAATGATTATTTTTAAGAATCTAATTTTAAAAATATCAAGTTTAAGATTCGCAATATCACTGATAATCTTCATAGCTATTGCCAGTGGTATAGGTACTTTTATACCTCAAGATAATAATAATAAATTTTATATTGATAATTTCGATAAAGCTCCCATTTTTGGATTTTTAGATGGAGAAAAAGTTTTAAAACTTCAATTGGATCATATATATACTAGCTTTTGGTTTTTATTTACATTAATTCTTCTTTGCATTTCTCTAGCAGCTTGTAGTTTCAGGAGGCAAATTCCTTCATTAAAAGCTTCATTAAAATGGATTGAATATCGGAGCGAAAAAAAATTTAGCAAACTGCAACTAACTACAAGTCACCCAATCAATCAAGATGGTGAACATATATCAAAAGTAGATTTATTACTTAAAAAAAAAGGATGGAAAACATACAAATTTAATAGTCATATTTCTGCAAGAAAAGGGTTAATTGGAAAAATCGGTCCTTTAGTTGTACATATCGGATTAATAGTCTTACTTATAGGTTCAGCATATGGAAGTTTTACAAGTCAATCAAAAGAACAATACTTAGTGCCTGGAGAAACTTTAGATCTTGTTAATGAGAGCACAAACTCAAAAGCCAACGTAAAATTAGTCGATTTTTCTATAGAACGTGAAAGCGATGGTGTGCCCAAACAGTTTATTTCAAAATTAAATTTTTCTTCTGAAGATCTAAATTTAAATGAAATAAAAACAACCAAAGTTAATCACCCAATAAGGTTTAAAGGATTAACTATTTATCAAGCAGATTGGGCAATATCAAATGTTGTTTTAGAAATAGATAATATACTTTATCAATTACAACTAAAGGAGATTCCAGAAATCGGTAATCAAGTTTGGGGAGTTTTAGTTGAATTAGGATCGGAGACAAAAAAAAATTTCCTTTTAACAATAGATAATGAAAATGGTCCACTTAAAATTTCGAATATAGAAAATTTTTCCGGGAATAATCTCTATATCAATGACGATCCTTTAGAAGTTAACTCTTCAAAAGTATCTCTGAAAAAAATAATCCCCAGCAGTGGATTAATAATTAAAAATGATCCGTCTATACCATTTATTTACTTTTCTTTTATCTTAATAATTTTTGGAACAATAATAAGTCTTATACCAACTAACCAATTATGGATTCTGGTAAATAAAGAATCACAAAAGTTATCTATTGGAGGCCTTAGTAATAAAAATCTAGTTGGTTTTAAAAAAGAATTTTTTAAATTATCAGACGAAATAAAAAATTTTTAATTTCTTTTCTGCCCACTAAAAATATCTAACTGCATAGAAACATTCCCTCTAGGGTTAAATGCAGCATTTAAATGTATCCAGTGAGGTGAACCTTCATTAACTAAATCATCCATAATTCTATTCACAACTTCCTCATGTGATATTTTTATATCCCTAAAATTATTAATATAAAGCTTTAAAGACTTCAACTCATAGACTTTCAAATTAGGTTGATAAATAATATTTAGCTTTGCAAAATCTGGATAACCAGAAAAGGGGCACTTACATGTAAATTCAGGTAACTGAATAGAAATTTCATAAATTCTTTTCTTATTTGGATTATCGAAACAAATTATTTTTGATTCTTCAATAATTCTTTCACCATATAGCGGTCTTTGAGTCGAATCTTCTAATTTAGCTGTACTCATTTTTAGTAGAACTTTTTTACTAAACCTATATAAAAACTATATATAAAGAAAAAATATTCGCAAAAGTATCAACAAATCTAATTATTACAATTGACTAAGTCAAAAGATGTTAAATCTTATTTTTGTATCAATAGTAACATTCATAATGTCCGCTGAAAGGTTTATATGAGTTTAGTTTAATGAAAATTTAATGGACATTTGTTTGATAACTATCGATAACAACTTAAATAAATCCCTTCAACCAAAAACTGCAATTGGAATGTTATGGCTTCAAACACACTTTGAGAATAATCAGTGGGAAGCGTTATCAAATAGTACAGTAATAATTTCTGAAGAAAATTCCCAACTATTAATTGAAGACGCCAAGAATGCAGGCATTAATGTTGAATGTTTTTCTGATATTTCAATGTTGGATGTTTTCCAAAAAAACAATTAAAATAGGAATGTTCAGTCATTAATCATGAAGAAAATTGAAGCAATCATACGTCCATTTAAGCTTGAGGATGTAAAAATTGCATTAGTAAATTCCGGTATTGTTGGAATGACAGTTAGTGAAGTTAGAGGTTTTGGAAGACAAAAAGGACAAGTTGAAAGATATAGAGGTTCCGAATTTACTGTTGAATTCCTTCAAAAACTTAAAGTAGAAGTTGTCGTAGAAGATGAAAAGGTTAATTCAGTCATAGATGCGATTGCTGAAGCAGCAAAAACTGGAGAGATAGGTGACGGAAAAATATTCATCACATCAATTGATTCAGTTGTAAGAATTAGAACTGGCGACAAAGACGAAGAAGCTCTTTAATTCTAAAGGGTTTCTTTTACTAAATTTTGTATATATTCACTATTAATACTTTTATTTGATTGACGTCCTAAGGTCATCCAAGCTAGATATTCATGATTTCCAGCAGGACCTACCAGCGGAGAAGCTATCAAATTCTTTATATTCCATTGGAAATTCTTAGCAGCATGGATAACAGACTCTATAGCCTCAGTATGGAATTTAGGATTGCGAACAACACCACCTTTACTGACTTTATCTTTACCCACCTCAAATTGGGGTTTAATCAAAAATATTCCCTCAATACAATCACCTTCTAATAAATTACCAATAGATTTAAAAACTAACTTTAATGAAATAAAAGACAAATCAGCAACGACAAAATTTGGTAACTCATTACTTCTAGATAAAAGATCATTAGGCTTTAAATTTCGAATATTAGTTCGTTCAAAAAGTATGACTTTTGGATTATTTCTAATCTTCCATGCAGTCTGCCCATAACCAACATCTATCCCATAAACTAACTTTGCTCCTTGTTGCAATAAGCAATCAGTAAATCCTCCAGTAGAGATTCCTGCGTCAATACATATTTTATCTTTTACTTTAATTTCAAGTTTATTAAATGCCTCCAATAATTTTTCGCCGCCCCTCGATACAAACATAGGTTCGGAATCAATAAAAAATTCAGATCCAATTAATACTTGTTGTCCAGGTTTATCCCATACTTTTCCATTAATATCTCTAACTTTGCCCGCAAGAATTAAACCTTGGGCTTTTTGACGAGTTTCACATAAACCACTTTTAATAAGATAAAGGTCTAATCTACTTTTTTGAATCATCTATTAATCAATAAAAAAAGACTGAATAATGAACTTCTACAAGATTAAGATCCAAATTCTTTAATACCCTCCAATTTTAAATAAGAACTAACAAATTACCCATTATTAAAGAAAGGAATAAATGCAAACATATTCATATTTAAGCTTTCTTAATTAGCCAGAAAAATGTTACATAAGAAAATAATAGCCAGGCAAATATGTTCAATGGCAAGTACATCTTTAAGGTATAGAGCAATAATTCGATTTTGGTTATAAAGTTTAAATTGATAATTAATAAAAATTGTGATCGAGCGTTACACATTACCCGAAATGGGGAAAATCTGGACTGATAGCGCAAAATTCCAGAGTTGGCTTAAGGTTGAAATAGCTGCATGTGAAGCAAATTTTTCCCTGGGGAAAATTCCTAATAATGCCATGAAAGAAATACGTTCAAATGCAAAGTTTGATGAATCTAGAATTACAGAAATTGAGAAAGAAGTTAAACATGATGTCATAGCATTTCTTACAAGCGTTAATGAATTTGTAGGAGATTCTGGAAGATACATACATGTTGGTATGACCAGTAGTGATGTACTTGATACTGGCTTATCTCTTCAGTTAAAAGATTCTTGCGAATTGTTATTAGAAGAAATTGAGAACCTAGAAAATGAAGTTAGATTATTAGCAAGGAAGCATAAAAATACCTTAATGATTGGCAGATCTCATGCAATTCATGGGGAGCCAATTTCCTTCGGTTTTAAACTTGCTGGATGGTTAGCAGAAATAATAAGGAACAAAAAAAGATTGTTAACACTGAAAGAATCTGTAGCTATTGGACAAATAAGTGGTGCAATGGGAACTTACGCTAATACGAATCCAAAAATAGAACAAATAACTTGTGATTTACTCGGCTTAAAACCTGATACAGCAAGTACGCAGGTCATATCGAGAGACAGGCATGCAGAATATGTCCAAACTATTGCACTTGTTGGCGCTTCTCTAGATAGATTCGCAACTGAAATAAGAAATTTACAAAGAACTGATGTTTTAGAAGTTGAGGAGGGCTTTACAAAAGGGCAAAAAGGAAGTTCTGCTATGCCTCATAAAAGAAATCCTATTCGAAGTGAAAGAGTAAGTGGTTTAGCAAGAATTTTGAGGAGTTACGTCTTAACAGCACTAGAAAATGTTCCACTTTGGCACGAAAGAGATATAAGCCATAGTTCAAATGAACGTATCATGTTACCTGACGTATCAATCTGTTTGCATTTTATGCTTAGGGAAATGAAAGATATAGTAAGCAATTTGGAAGTTTATCCAAAAAATATGCTCAAAAACTTAAATATATATGGTGGTGTGATCTTTAGTCAGAAAGTTTTACTTTTGCTTGTAGAAAAGGGCTTATCTAGAGAAAAGGCTTATAGTTTAGTACAAAAAAATGCACATCAAGCTTGGAATACTCAAAATGGGAATTTCAAACAAAATATTGAAAGAGATAATGAAATAATGGATTTTATTGATCAAAGTGACTTAGAAGAATGTTTTAATCCTTCAATTCATCTCAATAATTTAAGTGTAATATGGGAGAAGTTAGGTATCTAGGATTACTGAAAACCTTATCTAAGTTAAACCAGTGTTTTCAGAGGAATAATGACACAAAAATTTAGGATTGAAAAAGATAGTATGGGAACAATAGAGGTTCCCATAGCAGCTTTGTGGGGTGCTCAAACACAAAGATCGATAATAAATTTTTCTATCGGAGAAGAACTAATTCCAATTGAGTTAATTTATTCACTCACCCTCATAAAAAAAGCTGCTTCAATTGCAAATTTCAATTTAGGGTTAATAGATAAAAGAAAAAAAGATTTGATTGTAGAGGCATGTACAGAAATACTTGAAGGGCTTCATGATTCACAGTTTCCTTTGAAGGTTTGGCAAACAGGAAGTGGCACCCAAACAAATATGAATGTTAATGAAGTAATTTCAAATATTGCAGCATTAAAAACAAATTCAGAGCTTGGTAGTCATCAACCAATTCATCCGAATGATGATGTAAATAAATCTCAGTCAACTAATGATACTTTTCCTGCTGCTATTCAAATATCTGTTGTTAATGAAATAATCAAAAATTTAGTTCCAACGATAAGAGAACTTACGAAGATTCTTGATAAAAAAAGTGAAGAATGGAAAGACCTTATAAAAATAGGAAGGACCCATTTTCAAGATGCAGTGCCCCTTACTTTTGGGCAAGAAATATCAGGATGGTCAGAGCAACTTAAAGATGCCGAAAATGCAATTATTATGAGTCTAAATGAATTGTATTTCTTACCACTGGGAGGAACTGCGGTAGGTACAGGGATTAATTGTCCAAAAGGATTTTGTGAAGAGTCTATAAAATCAATTTCCGATGATACTAATATAATGTTCTATAAATCAAAAAATAATTTTTCTATCATGGCCTCGCATGATCGTCTTGCTCAACTAATGAGTCAGATAAAAATCTTAGCAGGTGCATTATTTAAAATTTCAAATGATATTAAAATTCTATCTTCTGGTCCAAGATCAGGAATATATGAACTAATTATTCCTCAAAATGAACCTGGAAGTTCTATTATGCCGGGTAAAGTGAATCCAACTCAATGCGAAGCCTTATCAATGGTTTGTACTCAGATAATGGGTCTTGAATATGCAGTCTCAATGGCAAATTCTAGCGGCACTTTACAGATGAATGAATATAAGCCTCTTATTGGATTTAATATTCTCACAAGTTTAAAATTACTTAAAAACGTAATAGAAAACTTCAGAATAAAATTAGTTGATGGGATGGAACCTAATCAAAAGAGAATGAAGTTAAATTTAGAAAATTCACTAATGTTGGTTACAGCCATAGTGCCAAGAGTTGGTTATGAAAAAGCAGCTGAAATTGCAAACCTAGCCTTCAAAGAATCATTAAATTTAAAAGAGGCAACAATTAAACTAGGTTATTTAAACGAAGATGAATTTGATGAAGCTATGAATATCAATTCAATGATTTGATTAAAAAAATTTAAAAATTATTGTCAATTCTTTTTGTTGCAGGATTAATATCTTCAGAGACTTTTATAAGATCATTAGATTCAGAAACAGGAAAACGATTAATAGCTTTTAATGCTAGCTTAGCTTTGCTTTTTAATTTACTACTAACACCAATACAGTATTGCACTTGAGAAAGGACATCAATTGATCTTCTAATAATCCTGACTACATCCCCTTCGTCTAATGAAGTATTAAAAACCAAATCTTTCCATTTTTTTCCTCTTGCCCATTCAGAAATAATTCCAGTCAACTCTGTTTCTAAATAGATAGGAATTTCAATATGAAACTTATTTTGTTGAAAAGAAACTAATTTTCTTAAACCATCTAATTCATTAAAAACATCTATTACCTTTAAAGAAGGCTTGAAATTACACCAAAGATTAGGCCTCTTTACATCAACACATATAGCTTGAATAATTGCAGCTAACTCAGGAGGATCTAAATCATCTAAATAACCACTAACTAAAACAAGACCAATCCATAATTCATTTTCACTTCTTATTGCACCAACTGTTTTTCCAACTTCTGTCAATTCCAAATCATTTAAACAACCAAAATGATTCAATATTTTAATCAAATCAGTAAAAGTTCTCCAGTTATGATTTTCTTTATCCTCAAGAAGTTTTTTTCTAATATTTATTTCTTGTTCAACATCAATAATTCTTTTTCTATATTTCTTTAATTTCTTGGAGTCTCCAAATCTGTGTGCAGGATGATCATTAACTGTTTCTTCTAAATTATTAATTTGTTGCTTTTGTGCCAAAACTTCTGTTGTCAAATCATATTGTGGAGTTTGTAAATCATTTTTTTTAGAAACTTCTAAAATTCGATCCGCATAACACTGCGACATATCATCTCCCCTGAATACCTCTCCAGAAAAATACATCTTTGGCACTTCAAGTCCTAAGACATCAATTGCACCCAAATCATTAAAAATACTTACTATGTATGAGGGTTTTATAAGAATAAATAAATTATCAATTGTTAAACACAATAAACTCTTAATTCTTTGGGATTCATATATTTTTTTACAAATTAATCCTGGAACAATTTTTCTTTTAATTTGGGGAGCTTTGATTGAAATTAAGCTTCCATCTTTAATATATGGAAGTGCATTAGTTATCTCTTCTGATAATTTTTCTGCTGATTGTTTTTCTAAAATTTTCAAGAGTCTTCTCTCTTCTTTAAGACGATTTTTTAACTTTTCATATGCATCAAAATCTTTCCATGAAACGTTAGATGTAATTTTTTTTAACTCAATTAAATCTTTACCTAAATTTTCAAGAATTATATTCTCATCTGATGATTGACCTAAATATAAAAAACTACCAAAACTTCTTTTAATTAATTCTTTAGACTTCTCTAAAGTATAACTTTGTAAAAGATTAAGTACCATTCCATAGCTTGGAGTGAATTGACTTTCTAAAGCATTTGGTTTGCTTATAGCCAGTGCACTTGCTTCTTTTGCACCTTCGAACCTTGTTTGTAATGTAACAACATATCCCTGGGTATCTTTTCCTCTTCTTCCAGCTCTTCCTGACATTTGCAAAAATTCACTGCTAAATAATAATCTATGACCATCTTCTGTCCTTTTTGATAAAGAAGAAATAACAGTTGTTCTTGCGGGCATATTTATTCCTGCAGCAAGTGTTTCAGTTGCAAAAACAACTTTTATTAAACCTTGCTGAAATAATTCCTCAACCAACTCTTTCCATGCAGGCAATAATCCAGCATGATGAGATGCAATACCGCGTTTTAATGCCTCGCATTGAGATTTATCTTTAATTGCTTCCTGATTATTTTTAAGATAAACATCTAATTTTTGGGATATCCTACCTGCTTCTGAATAACTTACTAAAGTTAAATCTTTTATATTCTCAATAGCCTTGTCACATCCCCTTCTACTAAAAATAAAATAAATAGCTGGCAACATATTTCGTTCAGCTAGTTTCGAGATCACAAAGCCAATTGAGGGAGACTTTGGTTGCATTATCCTACCCACTTTTCCTCTTATTTTTTGCCCTTTAGGAGCTCTCCAAATCTTACAGTTTGGATGAATTCCATTACCCTTATTATTTAAAAGTGGATGGAGGCCTTTAACACTACAAAAAATAAAATCAAGTGGGACTGGTCTCTTATCACTATTAATTAGTACTGTGGGCCCATGAACTTTTTCTATCCATTTTTGCAATTGATCTGCATTGGCTATTGTTGCTGATAAAGCTATTATTTGAGTTCTAGTAGGGCAATGGATTATAGTCTCTTCCCAAACTGTACCTCTTTGGGGGTCATTCATATAATGACATTCATCAAGAATTACAGATTCTAAATTTTCTAAGGGATCATCAAATTCATCAAATTCTCCATAAAGCATGTTCCTAAAAATCTCAGTCGTCATGACTAAGATTGGTGCTTCTCTATTTATGCTTATATCTCCAGTTAAAAGACCAACTTTATTCTCACCATATTGATTAGCAAAATCTCTAAACTTTTGGTTTGATAGGGCCTTTAAAGGTGTTGTATAAAAAATTCTGCTGTCATGAGATAAGCCTCTATATATAGCAAATTCACCTATCAATGTTTTACCCGAACCTGTTGGTGCTGTTAAAACAACAGAATTTCCGCTATTAATAGCTCGTATTGCTTCTAATTGGAAATCATCTAGCGGAAAGGGGAAATATTCCTCTAAATTAAGCAATAATTGTGATTGAAGAGAGGATGAGTTAACTTCTTAATATATGATCTATATAGATATTAATAAACAAAAAATACCTTGCAAACTTTAATAGTAAATCTAAATCTTTTTAATTAAATCCACTATATTTTATTTTGCCAAAATGAAAAAAGTAAAAATTCCAAAAAATAGAATCCGTAAATTAAAAACATTTTCTTTAGGTAAAAAATCCTTCGAACTTCTAAGTCTAAATTCGCAAAATAAAAAACTTATAGACTTATGCAGTAATGATTATTTTGGATTAAGCAGGGACAAGGATTTAATAAAAGCTGCTTACGAAATAAGCTTGTTAGAAGGCATTGGTTCAGGAAGCTCTAGGTTTATTACAGGTTCAAGACCAATACATAAATTATTAGAAACAGAACTTGCCAAGTGGCTTGATCAAGAGAAAGTATTACTTTTTCCAAGCGGATTCCAAGCAAATATAGCCGCTATCCAAGCTTTAGCAAAAAGAAATAGTATCGTAATAGCAGATAAATTGATCCATAACTCTTTATTGGTTGGAGTCAAAGCTGCTCAAGCAAAACTAGTTCGATTCTCACACAATGATTTAAAAGATTTAAAAGATAAAATTATTAAATCTAACCCCACAAAAAATCCCATTTTAGTTGTTGTTGAATCTCTTTATAGCATGGAGGGATCAATTGCTCCGCTCAGAGAAATAACGGAAATTTGCAAAAAAAATAGTGTTCAATTATTAGTTGACGAAGCTCATGCGATTGGGATCTTGGGCCCTGAAGGCAGGGGTTTAAGTTTTAATTTTCGTTCAGATATAACTATGATTACTGGAACTTTTGGAAAAGCATTTGGAAGCGGTGGAGCTTTCATAGCTTCCAATTCAGAGATTGGAGAATATCTTATCCAAACAAGTGGTGCATTTAGGTATACAACCGCACTTGCGCCATCTTTGGCTGCTGGGGCACTAGAAGGCTTAAAAAAAATTTTAGAAAATAAAGAATGGGGTAATGATTTGTTATCTTCTGCGAATGTATGGAAAGATGAAATTATTAAAAATTTTAGTTTTCCAGTTCAGGGAGATTCTCACATTTTATCAATTATTGTTGGCCAAGAAGAGAAAGCAATTTATCTGCAAAAATATCTCGAAGAAAATGGGTTTTTAGCAATTGCGATAAGACCTCCAACTGTTCCAGTGGGGCAATCAAGAATCAGAATAACAATACGAAGAAACTTAAATTTTAATCTGCTAAATAATTTCATTGCAGTATTAAAAGATTTTAAATGAAACAAATTATTACTCAACATGGGTGGGGACTAAATAAATATTTCTGGGATGATTATAAAGTTGATTTTTTAAATAATAATTGGCATTGGCAAGATAATGAAAGGGGATATTTTTCGACAAATAATTATCAAGCAAAATGGATTAAAAGCGAATCTAAAAAAGGAATCAGAATGACTTTATGTCATTCATTTGGTTTTCATTTAATGCCAAAAAAAATTTTAAAAGAAGCAACTCATATTGTTCTTATAAATTCTTTTAATAATTTTCTTCCTTTAAGTAATCAGAGAAGCTTTATTTTGAGGTCTCTAAAAAGAATGGAAACAAAAATCATAAAAGATGAACCTAAGGATGTGTTGAAAGAATTTATATATAGATCATTTATGCCAAATCATATGAATAATAGTTTTAAAAATATCTTTTATAAAAGTCTAGAGAGTTTAAATAAAACTCTTCTTTTAAGTGATTTAAAAGAACTTTACATCAATAGAGATTTTCCAGTATTTTTAAGAAAAGATTGCAAAATTATTTTTATAAAATCAGAAAATGATTTGATTCTTGACAACGAATCAAATAATAACTTTTTAGATTCCTTAAATAAAACACTTGAAAGGAAGCCGATTTTAATTAAATTAGCTCAACAAGGTCATTGCTTGAATAATTTAAATTTATACGAGATCTTACGTAATACACTTAACGATTGAAATGGATATTAAAAAGTGGAATGAGAAAATACAAAATAATTTCAATGATGCTGCATATCGGTATTTAGAGCATTCAAATATTCAGAAATTTTTTGCAAAAAAGATTGTTCATCTTATCAAAGAATTAAATCCCCAAAAAAAAGGTGAATGGATAGATCTAGGATCAGGACCAGGACTATTAGCAGATGAAATAGAAAAAATTTCTTCCCAAAAAGTATCCAGAATTGATTTCAGCAAGAAAATGCTTCTTGAGAATAAATTATCTAGAAAAAAAATTTTATGGGATCTGAATAATGATTTACCTTCTGAAATAAATAACTGTTCTCTTTTAACATCTAACTTTTGCATCCATTGGTTAAACAACCCAGAAAAGATAATAAAAAATTGGTTTAGCAAATTAACACCTGGAGGTTTTTTAATCATTTCATATCCAACAAAAGATTGTTTTCCTGAATGGAAAGATACTTGTAAAAAAATTGATATTGAATATAGTGGTCTTAATTTCCTTTGCTCTAAAGAATTATTAAAAGATTTCAAATCAACTGAAATACATTATTCAAAACAGTTTAATTATCTTGAAAATTTTGAAAATGTATATAAACTTTTTAGAAGCATTAAAAATGTAGGAGCACAATCAACAAACTGTAAACGCAAAACAGTGAAAGAGTTAAAAGAAATTCAAAAGTTTTGGCCAAAGAATTACAATAATACAGTGAACCTTTCATGGCAAATTGAGATTCAAATCATAAAAAAGTTATGAGTATTAAAGATTCTATTTTCAAATTTATAATTTGTGGAACAGATACTGATATTGGGAAAACTTTAATAAGCTCTTTTTTCGTTAAAGGATTAAATTCCTTTTATTGGAAACCTATTCAAAGTGGGATTGAATCGCAAACTGATAGTCAAACTGTTGAAAAACTTGCACAAGTAAGTAAAGAGAAAATAATTAAAGAAGCTTATGTCTTTACAAAACCTCTATCTCCGCATTGGGCTGCTGAAATAGATCAAAAAGCTATTGACTTTGAAAAGTTGACATTGCCAAAAGTGCAGGGCTCACTAATTATAGAAACTGCAGGTGGATTAATGGTTCCAATAACACGCAATTTTTTGCAAATAGATCAAATAAAAGAATGGAATCTTCCGGTAATACTTGTATGTAAAAGCTCACTTGGCACTCTTAACCATACCCTGCTTAGTATTGAGGCCTTAAAACGAAGAAATATTGAGATTTTAGGTTTAGTAGTCAATGGCAAAAAACACCTAGATAATCCAAAAACTCTAGTTGATTTTAGTGGCATTCCTTTAATTGCTGAATTTCCTTACATCAAAAAAATGGACTCAAATAATTTAGATATACTATGGAAAGAACTAGACATCAAGAATAAGTTGATCTCACTATTAAACTCAAAAATAAGTTAAATGAAATCTTTGGATTCAAAAACTCCAAATCAAGATTGGCACCCAAATATTTGGCCACCCTTTACGCAAATCAATAACAGCAAACCGCAGATAGAAGTAACTCATGGTAAAGATGCCCTCCTATTTACTAAAGATCCTGAAAAAGAACTAATAGATGCAATTAGTAGTTGGTGGGTAACTCTTCATGGTCATAGTAACGAATATATTGCGGATGCCATTTTTGATCAATCAAAAAAACTTGAGCAAGTTATATTTGCTGATTTCTTACATCCACAGGCAAAAAAATTAGCGGAAAGACTTAGTAAATTAACAAAACTAGAAAGATTATTCTTTTCTGATAACGGTTCTACTGCAGTGGAAGTCGCTTTAAAAATTGCCTTCCAATCATGGCAAAATAGAGGAGAGACAAGAACTCAAATAGTAGCTTTTGATGGCGCCTATCATGGTGATACATTTGGCGCAATGGCTTTAGGTGAAAGAAATATTTTTAATGAGAATTTCGATAATCTTATGTTCCCAGTTAGAAGAGTCCCATGGCCTTCAACTTGGATGAACGATGAAGAAGTAGAAAATAAAGAAAATAATGCGATACAAAAATTAAAAACTCTACTTAAAACTCCCACAGTTGCAGTAATCCTTGAGCCACTTGTTCAAGGAGCAGGAGGGATGAATATGGTTAGGCCTCAGTTTATAAAAAAAATTTCAGAAATTATAAAAAATAATAATTCTTTGTTAATTGCCGATGAAGTATTGACTGGGTTTGGAAGATGTGGAACACTTTTTGCTTTTCAAAAGGCAAAAATCATTCCTGATTTAATAAGTATTTCAAAAGGTTTAACTGGTGGATTTTTACCGATGGGGATAACTTTATGTAAAGAAAAAATTTTTCAATCCTTTATTGATGATTCCCCAAGAAAAACTTTTTGGCATGGACATAGTTTTACTGCTAATCCTTTAGGTTGTGCTGCAGCAAACGCTAGCCTTGATTTATTAGAAAAAGAACCACAAAAATACCTTTCATTTGAAGAAAAACATTTATCTCATTTAATTAAATTTAAAAACTTACCTTATATAAAAAAGGTAAGGGTATCCGGCACAATTGCTGCCTTCGATTTAGATATTGGGAACAAAAAAGGTTATTTCAATAATATTGGGAAAGAAATAAAGAGTCTTGCAATGGAGCAAGGTTTATTCATTAGGCCCCTCGGGAATGTTATTTACCTCTTGCCGCCTCTATGTATAACAGATGATCAATTGGGGAAAAGTTACTGGATAATAAGGCAAATCTTAGACAATCTTTAGATAGAAGTTTAAGGTCCCTGCAGTATTGCATTTTCCACATCTTCTCTATTAATACAGTAGGAAAATAGTCTTTTAGTTGCTTGTCCTTCACTTTCCCACATAACACTTAAATCTTCCTGTTCAAAAATAATAGTTGCATTCCAATTTGAAAGTAAAAGGTACCATTTAGATGGATTATTAATATCCTTCACAGCACCTAAATCATTTAGCCATAATTCCAATGATTGCAGTGAATTTTGATTGATAGGTTTTTTAGAGGGATTCACAGACTTTTTTAAAAAATTATTTAATTAGCCAAAGCGGTATTGTCTCTAATTCTTTTCCAGTAAAAGAAGCAATAAAAATTGAACCAATTAAACTTATAGAAATGATGATAATTAAAAGAAACAACGAAAACAATTCTCCATTCGAAAAAGGTCTTCTATTTCCTATTAAATTTTGATTATTAGAATCGATTATTATATTATTTAAAACGTTAGTATTATTTGTAATCCTAGATTTTTCTTTTAGTTTGTCATCGTATATTTTCCTTAAATTACTATTATTTAAATGTTCATAAGCTTCAAGAACTTCTTGAAATTTACTTTTAGCAACGTCTATTTCTAATGAAGTTGTATCGGGATGCAACTCAATAGAAAGTTTACAAAATGCCTTTCTTAATTCATGATTGGATGCATTTTCATTTACACCTAAAATTTTGTAATAGGAAGTTTCCCCTTTCAAAATAATCTTTTATTAATATTGTAATTCTAATAAATTTTTACTAAATAGAATGTATTTAATGGATGGTTAAAATTCATATTTATAACGAAATGAAAAAACAAAAAATTCCAGAAGAAATTTTTTCCTTAATAACTGAAGAAGAAATAAATTTATTTCAAGAGTTACAAATTAAAATTAAAGAATTAAATAATAAGACCAATCTTACAAGATTAACTGATGGTGATGATTATTGGGTATCTCAAGTTTTTGACAGCATTTGGCCATTCAAAGCTTTCACGAATATTAATTTTGATAATAAAAAATTTTTAGATATTGGATCAGGCTGTGGCTTCCCAGGTTTAGCTTATGCAATAACTCATCCTAATTCTGAGATATACCTAATTGATTCTTTGAAAAAGAAAACAGATGCAATAAAAATTTTAGTTGAGCAGATCAATTTCAAAAACAATATTCATGTAATCAATGATCGCGTTGAGAATTTAGCCCACCAATCGTCAATGAGAAATAATTTTAATATTGCAACAACTAGAGCCGTTAGTAATCCATCAACAGTTTCAGAATATATATTACCAATGCTAAAAAAAGAAGGGTTTGGAGTTTTATATTGTGGCAAATGGACGAATCAAGAAAGCAAAAATCTAGATAAAACTTTAGAAATATTAGAAGGGAAAGTTAAAGATAAAAAAGAGATACTATTACCAAGAAATAAAGGCACCCGAAATATTATTCTTATTCAACCAAAGAATTTTTGTCCTGAAATTTACCCAAGAAAAGTTGGAAAACCTGAGAAAAATCCATTATGAAATTATTTTCTTGATAATCTTTTAGCATTCTTATCTCCAAACTTTTCTTTTAAATTTCTCAATTTTTTTATAACTTTTTTTGGATTTATATGACCTTCTAATACTTTCAATAATTGCCCTTCAGAAACATCTACATCTAATAAATTCGCGTTGAATCCTGGGAACCAGTGGCTTCCATTACCAAGCAATTGATATCTAGCTCTTGCATATCCTTCCATACCCAACCAATCAATTAAATTTGAAAGCCAAAGCAGAACAGGAATATTAATATTTCCCGGAGTATATTCCCAACTTGGTAAATTTGTATTCCAATTTTGATGCCACTCTAAACCTAAGGAATTAATTGATTCCTGCCTTAATTTGTTAATTATCTGAGGCACATACTTCTCAGATTCTGATAACAACGAGACAGCTTCTAAATGCAGATCAAAATCTGACTCTTTTGCAATACCGACACTCAAAGTATGGACATTTTGATTTCTTAAGCAAAAAAGATCATTAAAAACTATAGGATGAAGTGGTTTACAAAATTCCAACATTTTATTTGAGGGAGTATGAAGATGTCCCCCTTTATCAGTTGGACTGATTATGAAAACCCCAAGATCATGCTTATTTGCTAAATTAATAACCTTTGTATTTTCCTGATTAATAAAATACCAGTGCAAATTTACATAATCAAATAAGTTTGTTGATATGGCCTTTTCAATAAGTGAAGATTTTCCATGGGTTGAAAATCCAATAGATCCAATTAAATTTTCTTTTTGAAAATTCCTCAAAATATCAATGCAACCTCCATCTCGAATAGCCTGATGTAAATGTTCAGCAGTATTGATACCATGTATTGCTAACAAATCAATTTTTTTAACTTTCAATTTTTCAATGCTAGATAATACATCTTGCTCAAAAATTTCCGGATCACTATTTGGTGGAATCTTTGTTTGGATTATATTTGGGATTTTCTTAGTATTCTTAAAACACATCCCTAATTGCACCTCAGAAGTTCCATAGTACTTTGCAGTTTCAACATGACTAAAACCATATTTGTTGGCCAGATTCAAAATATTTTCTACTTTATTTTGTTCTTCGTATGAAACCTCAGCAAAATCTAATTGATCCCAACTTTTTTGAAATCTCATACCACCTAAAGATAAAACAGGAATCTTCAGATTGGTTCTACCAAATCTACGATATTGCATCTTTTTGATATTAGTGCTTATTCATTCTCGGTGGCTTTCCAAATGTTTGAAACATATCCCTATCGAGACTATTCTCTAAATCATCTAATTCTTCAAATTTGACCCAATGAATACAATCAACAGGGCATGTATCAATTGCTTCTTGTATGACATCAGAACTATCTCCATCTTGCCTAATAGCTCGACTTCTACCATGAAATTCATCAACAGTGAAAGTGTTCGAAGCGACGTGAACACAGTACTGACAACCAATACACTTTGCTTCATCAACCCATACAGCTTTTTCGGCTAACTGACCACCTAAAACAGGCTCATAGCCTGTAATCTCAATATTTTCTTCAGTATTATGAAATGGATCCGTGAAATCCATATCTGGACATTAGTTTTCCCACTTGGTTAAGACCAATTCAATAGAACCATCATTTTTATTTTTTTGCTCTACGATTTGATATCCATCTTCTTGCGTTTTAGAAATAATTGTTTGGTAAGCATACATTTGTGTAACTTTTGAGATAAATCTTTCTACTGGAATCTCAAATTTCCATAGATCAAGATCAGTAACTAATTCATATGCATTAGAATTGTTATCCCATTTAAATCCAACTTGGGTATCACCAGGTAAATTCATACTTATATCAACGGCTGTGAATTGACCTTTATATCCTTTTACAAACTTTTCTTCTTGATTAATACTATAACCGAAGTGATTTAAAGCCTTAATTAATGGCTCTACTTCTTTGAGCTGAGTTTTAATTGTACTAAAATGTGACATTAGATTCGTTTTTTAATTGTGTTAAGTTTTCACTTTGATTAGAGATGAAAGCATCAGAAGTTTTATTCTTTACTGTTACTTTACCGAGAGCTTCTTCGAGATTTTTTGTAGCTTCATTGCATGAATTACCAGTAAATCCCTCAACAGTCTCTTCAACTCTTCCGTCTTGATGAATTTTGAATCTCAATGTTTTTTGAGGCATTAAATTCAAGTACTGAGTACTTTTACTTTATATAGAATAACGAAAATATTTTGTTTCAGTTGGTACAAGTTAATTAATTTTAATTTTTATATTGAATATCTGATAAATTAATTAGTTATCTAGTGTTCTTGTAAAAAATTAAGATTTTTAATTATAAAAACCTTGCATCCCCATTGAATCAAGGGCAGTTTTTGCTTCTTCCATAACAGATGGCTCTTTGTCGAAGAGAGCTATCTTAGTACATTCATCAACAAAACTCTCTTGGAATGTATTGTTTAATTTTTCGTACAACCTACACAATGACCAAATGCAATTACTTCTTACACCTGATTCATTATCTATCTTTAAACTTATTAAAAGTTGTTCTGCTGCTAATTGAGCGTTCTCAAAAGAAACATTTCCAATTTCAGCTAAAGAACTTGATGACCATAACCTTACTGCAGCCACATCATTCTTTAAAGCATTTATTAATGGTTCTAAAACAATTTGGTTATCATAATTAGCTAAGCTCCATGCAGTTGCTCTTCTGACATAAGCATTATCATCTGTCTTCAAAAGACTGACAAGTTTCTGGACTGCGCTAGGACATGGATTACGACCTAAAGCATATACAGCACTCATTCTTTCAACAGGACAAGGTTGATCAAGCAATGGTAATAAAAGGGGGAAAGATCTTTGATCTCTATATTCACAAAATATTCGTAAGCCTTGTATTCGCTCTTCTCTATTACCTTTGAGCAATTTCAAAGCTTCATCACACTCTTGACTAATATTTAAATTTTTTGAAAAAGCATCTTCGTCAATTTGTTCTAAAGGATCTATTTCAATCTCTAAAGCCAATTCTCTTGCCAAAACATCTGGATCAACCGCAATTTCCGCTAGGCTTTCTTTTTTAGGATCCTCATTTTTCGTCATTGTTAAAAAACTAAAAATATTAATTCATGGGGGCAGGAGACATCATATCTCCTGGCAACCAAATTCTTGCACTTACCGCAAAGAAGGCAATCCCAAAAAGTGCGACGATAGCGAATGGTAAAATTTTTGTCTTAATAAAACCCAAAGAATCAAATCATATTTAGTCAATAATAACCTTTTTAAGAGACTTTTAAAAAATTTTTACTAGATAATATTATTTATTTTTTGCATTTTGTCTTAGCTGTCCACATGCAGCATTTTTATCTAAACCTCTGCTTTTTCGCAAGCTAACAGCGATGCCATTGTTAACAAGTATAGATTGAAATAATTGGAGATTTTTTAAAGAGGTTCGTTGAAATTCAACCTCATCAATTTGGTTATATTGTATTAAATTTACGTGACATTGAAAACCTTTCAGCAAATTACTCAATTCACAAGCATGTTCTAATTTATCATTCACCCCACTTAGCATTAGATATTCAAAACTTACCCTTCGACCAGTTTCTCTTACGAATGTCTTACAGTCTTCGATAATATTTCTGATTTCATAGTTTTTTGCGCTAGGTATTATGGTCTCTCTTGTTTTTTGATTTGAGGCATGTAAGCTAATTGCTAATGTAAATTGACAATTACCTAAAATTTGAAAAGACTTTGCTGATAATTTACTTATCATTTTTGGGACAGCCACTGTACTTACGGTTATCTTTCTCTGACTGATCTGAAAATCATTATTTATAGATCTAATTGCCAATAGTAAGTCCTCAATATTCAATAAGGGCTCGCCCATACCCATGAAAACAATATTAGTCACTTTTCTATTCATTTCATTTTCGATAAATAAAATTTGATCTAAAATTTCACTCGCTTTTAAAGATCTCTTTAAACCTTCCTTGCCAGTGGCACAAAATTTGCAGTCCATTGGGCAACCAACTTGACTAGAGAGACAAGCAGTTAATCTTTTTTCAGTTGGTATACCAACACACTCAATACTTTCATTATCATCTGTAGAAAGTAATAATTTTAAAGTACCATCTTTAGCTAGGTTTCTTTCTTTAATAATCAGCTCACTTACTTTAAAACCATCATCCTTTAACTTCTTTCTAAAATCTAAAGGTAAAACTTCTATTTGATCAATATTTTTGTTCTTATTTCTATAGTTATAAATCCAATTATAGATTTGGCGACCCCTAAAAGCAGCTTGGCCATAATCTAAAGCTACATTTTCTAAATCCTTAATACTACTTCCAAGAAGATTTTTCAAATTTAGTAGTCTTTATTTGAAAACTATTTTCACCATAACAGTAAACCATGCTTTAGAAAGAATTCTGTAAGAATAAGCGCAATAAAACCAATCATGGCCATTCTTCCATTAAGTCTTTCATTATAAAAATGGAATCCATAACGGGGTAATTTTCTTTTGGGTACAATTTCTGGCTTGATCATCACTTACAAATTTGAAAAATTCATTCTAGTCACTAAAAATAATAATAGATAATATTTATTCATCAGATAGAAGGCCCTCCTCCTGCAATCCCTCCAAAGCGGCAGGATCTGGCAGTTGATCTTCAGAAAATTGATTTTCAGCATTAGGCCTTGCGAAAGCTGCAAAATTACTCGAAGAAGGATCGATTCCATGACGATTCCTCGTTGTCTCTAAATCTTCATCACTAGGATCATCAAGTATTGCAGTAGAGCTTACGGCAGGTGATTGTGGCATATCAACTGTATAGTCTGGCCTTAAGTTCTGTGCTCTTCTGTAGCCACCAGATTCTTCTGCAAGAATATCTGGATGAGGACCAGCTTCTGAGGATAATTCCTCTACAAAACCGCTAAAACCTGTTCCTGCAGGTATTAATCTACCGATGATAACATTTTCTTTTAAACCTCTTAACCAATCAGATTTACCTTCAATCGCAGCCTCTGTAAGTACCCTTGTTGTTTCTTGGAACGAGGCTGCTGAAATAAAGCTATCTGTATTGAGAGAGGCTTTAGTAATACCCAACAAAACAGGAGTGAATTCTGCTGGAGCTCCTCCAGTAATTGCCATTGCTTGGTTTGTATCTTCCACTTGCCTCAACTCTATGAGTTCACCAGGCAAAAGAGTAGTATCGCCGGCGTCTTCTATACGGACTTTACTTGTCATCTGTCTAACAATAACTTCAATATGTTTATCATCGATTGCTACACCCTGCGACTTATAAACATTTTGTACCTCACTTACCATACTTCTTTGTAGTTTTGATATAGATTCTCGCGCTGCATCTATAAGAGGTTTTTGATCTTTTAAATCATTGAAATAGCAATCTAATAGCTCATGTGGATTAATTGGTCCATCAGTTAAAGATTCTCCACCTTTAACTTGTTGTCCATCACTAACCATTATATTTTTTCCAATTAATACTTGATATTCATTAACTAAATCATCTTTTTCAATAACTGATAAAGAAACTGATTCTTCATCATTACTTTGTTTAATCTGAACAATTCCAGATTTTTTACATAGAATTGCTGAATCTCTCGGTCTCCTTGCTTCTAACAACTCTTCAATACGAGGTAATCCTTGTACGATATCTCCAGTTTTCTGCCTTTCAAAAACAAGTAAAGCCAGACCATCTCCCCTAAGAACTAAGTCTCCATCTTTAACGTGTAAAACTGAATCAGGAGAAACCATATAAGGCCTGCCAAGTCTTAAGGTTACTGAACTATTAGAAATTTCTTCTATTTCTCCACAAGAAGTTGATTTTACAGAATCACTAATAGGATCACCATCAACTACACGATCACCAACTTTAACTACTGCTTTACCACTAATTTTAATTTTAATTTTATCTTCTTCTCTTTCAACAATTAACCTCCTTATTGGCTCATCATCAACAAGATTTGGTAATTGAACCAATCCCTTCTCTTTACAAAGAATTTGAGTAGTGGCTATTACATCTCCTGCTTTTACTATTTGGTTATTATTGACCTGCAGTTCTGTATGTGTTGAGCCATGGCTGGAGTCAGATATAGTATCTCTTCTTACAAGAATAGACTCCAATATTACTAAACTTAATCTATTGATTGATGAATCATTCTTATCTTCAATCGACTCGACGTCAATAGTCATTTGAGGAGTAGCATCAAAGCTTTCAATACTTAATTGCGTTCTAAGTAATTCAACCCCTTCAACTGATTTTATCAATTCACCATCTTTATAAGTGAGCCTTTGGATAGCTTTTAAGCCTAGATGTGGACCTTTTTCCTGCTTAACATGTGAAAGTTGGGGTAATTCCGCCTGGTCAGGAATAGTAAATTCTTCAACAGTTCTTAATAACAAGCCTCGACATTTAGATGTTTCTAATTTTTGAACAAATAGAATTTCTTTATTATCAACACCGTCTAAAATCTTTTCGCCTGGATTTACAAGATTTCCTTCTTCTGTAAATCTATTCAAAACTTCTTCATCATCACACTCATGAAAAGTTCCATTTCTTACAGTTATTTCACGAAGGATATCATTTTTTTGAGTAACAGTAACAATGCCTGATGTTTGACTAAAAATATCTTTTACGACTTCTGTTCCAGCTTCAATCCATTTCATATCTTCAATCATCAGAAGAGATATATCCTTATTGATTTCATGTGTCTCTTGCGGAATCCAGAGCAATGTCCCTCCTTGATTTACTTCAAAACCATTTTTAGATGATCTCGCTTTTTTAACACTTAATCCCGGTGCATATTTTACTAGACCTCCAGTTTTTGTACGAAACCTTTCATCCGTTAAATCTGCTATTACCTCACCATTACTAATTTTACTTCCTGGGGAAATGTTTAAACGATAAGATGTACCTTCATTGGATTCCAAATTATATATTTGACCTGAATGAGTAGATTCTTCAATTAATTTAAAATTAGTTAAAGACATTGAAGTAGTAACAATCTGAACTTCTCTTGAATCACCTATAGATTCTCTTAATCGAACTTGCCCTCCAAACTCACTTGATTGACTTGCTTCTGCTAACACTGTACCTTCATCTACAGATTTTCCAGATGATATAACTGGTCTTGCATTTGGAGGCAAGTTGTAAACATCTCCAGCTAATACCCACAATCTGCCTAATCTTTGAGCTTTTAAGGTAATATTACCCTGCCTATCAGTTACCTCCTTTGGTTGAATAACCTTGTCGTACCTAACCTGACCAGCTAAATCACAAATAACATCTTTTGTTGCTTTTTCAACACTCTTTTTCACGGCTCCAGCAGTAATCTGAGCAACAGTTATATCAGCACTAATTTCTTCACCATCATCTACAAATAAAAGCGACCCACTAGAAACTTCAATTTTTTGAGCTTTGCCAGAATTATTTCCTTGAGGAACTATCTTGAGCATGAAATCAACTTCCGCTTGTTTAGCTTCTACGCCATGTGGAGTTCTGTAACCTCTAACCTTTGCTTTTGAGCTAAATTCAACTTTACCAGAAATTTTTGATCTCACGACTCCACTTTCAGCAGTTGATACACCTCCAGTATGGAAAGTTCTCATTGTCAGTTGAGTTCCTGGCTCGCCAATAGATTGAGCAGCAATAATTCCAACTGCTTCGCCTAAATCAACCAAATGATTATGAGCTAACGCCCATCCGTAGCACCTCCTACAAACTGATCTGTTAGCTTCACATGTTAATGGGGATCTTATTTTTACTTCACGAATAGATGATTTCTCAATTTCTCTTGACAATACAGGATCTATAGCAGTGTTTTGAGGCACAACAAGGTTTTCTTCAGCATCAAAAATATCCTCAGCGGTAAGCCTACCAAGAAGTCTTGCTCCAAATTTACCATCTTCAGCATCAATGACTATTGAGCGTTCCGTTCCACAATCTTCTTCTCTTACAATTACATCTTGAGCAACATCAACTAATCTTCGAGTCAAATAACCAGAATCCGCAGTTCTTAAGGCAGTATCCACCAAACCTTTCCTTGCTCCATAAGAAGAAATTACATATTCAGTAACAGTGAGCCCTTCTCTAAAATTAGTTCTTATTGGCAGGTCAATAATTTCTCCTTGCGGATTAGCCATCAATCCCCTCATACCAACAAGTTGTCGTACCTGAGACATATTGCCTCTTGCTCCTGAATTGGCCATCATCCAGACGGAATTGAGTGGATCATTCTGATTAAAATTATTCTTTACAGCATCTACCAATCTTTCATTAGTTTCGGTCCAGGTATCTATAACTTTTGTATGCCTTTCAACTTCGGTAATTTCACCAAGTCTATAGCATTCTTCTGTAGCAGATATTTGCTCTTCAGCTTGTCCTATTAAATCTTGTTTAGCTTCAGGAACTTTTAAATCATCAACTGAGATAGAGACTGCAGCTTGGGTAGCATATTTAAATCCTAAATCCTTTAGATTATCCGCCATGGCTGCAGTTATAGCTGTTCCATGAGTTTTATAAGCCCAAGAGACTAAATTTTTTAAGGCTTTCTTATCAACTACTTTATTTTTAAATGATGGGGGCGTTTTAGCGAGAGCAGGCATTGTAACTGGATTGTTCTTTTTTGAGTTTTTAGTAGCTTTACGTACTCTTGATGTTTTTTTAGGTTTAGATGAAGTCATGATTTTTAAATAAATGAAAAATAGTTTTTAAAGATTACGTTTTAGATACAGAATCGATGATGGTATAGTTCATAACCACTCTCCCAACAGTTGTCAGCACAAATCTACTTATTAAATTATTATCAGAGTCAAATCTGTCCCTTCTTAAATTCCAGATTTCTAATCTTGAACCATCTTCTAGCTCTTGAGTTTTTTGCGGGCTTCGCATTTCATCTTCATCCTCAACTTCTCCATTAAATCTTACCCAAACCCATTCATGCAGACTAAGTCTTTTATCTTCAAAGGCAAAGATAACATCCTCTAATGAAGCAAAAGTAGTCTTATTATCCCCGAATTCAGGTTGTTGATAATTCGGTTGCAAAGCAGTCAGATAGTAAGATCCTAAAACCATATCTTGTGATGGAGTCACAATTGGTTCCCCAGTAGCAGGAGAAAGAATATTATTACTAGCCAACATAAGCATGCGTGCTTCAGTTTGTGCCTCTAAGGCTAAAGGAACATGAACTGCCATTTGATCTCCATCAAAATCAGCATTGAATGCAGGACAAACTAAAGGATGAAGTTGTATTGCTCTACCTCCAACTAATTTCGGTTCAAAAGCTTGAATTCCTAAACGGTGAAGTGTAGGGGCTCTATTTAAGAGAATTGGATGACCTTCAATAACTTCCTGAAGTACCTGCATAACTTCGTCATCAGCTTTTTGTATTAATTTTTTTGCAGCTTTAATATTATTCACAATATTTTGTCGTATCAATCTATGGATTACAAAAGGCTGAAAGAGCTCTATTGCCATTTCTTTTGGGAGACCGCACTGATGCATTTTTAATTTTGGACCCACAACTATTACAGATCTTCCTGAATAGTCAACACGTTTTCCAAGAAGATTCTGTCTAAATCTTCCTTGTTTTCCTTCAATTATGTCACTTAGAGACTTAAGAGCTCTATTATTTGCTCCAACAACTGTCCTTCCTCTCCTTCCATTATCTATAAGGGCATCAACTGCCTCCTGAAGCATTCTTTTTTCATTTCTTACTATAATTTCAGGAGCTAGGATTTCTTGAAGCCTAGCTAGTCTATTGTTTCTATTTATAACTCTTCTATATAAGTCATTTAAATCTGAAGTTGCAAATCTTCCTCCATCAAGCTGAACCATAGGTCTAAGATCAGGAGGTATAACTGGTATTGCATCTAAAACCATCCATTCTGGTTTTGCATTAGTCGCAATGAAATTATCAATAACTCTTATCCTTTTTATAAGCTTTGCCCTCTTTTGCCCTTTGCTATTAGTAATTTCTTCTCTAAGCTCCTCAGCAACCTGATTTAAATCAAGGTCCTCAAGTAATTGCTTCAGTGCTTCAGCACCAATTCCAACAAAAGGTTCATTTTCTATAGTTGAATCTTCAGCATAAATTTCATCTTCAATTTCTAGCCACTCATCCTCAGTGAGTAATTGCTTATATTTAAGTTCTTTATGATCACCTGGATCTAAAACGACATAACAATTAAAATAAACTATTTGTTCTACATCCCTAAGCGGAATATCCAAAAGTATTGCAACGTAACTAGGGATTCCTTTCAAATACCAAACATGGGAAACCGGCGCAGCAAGTTTTATGTAGCCCATCCTATGTCTTCTGACTCTACTTTCAGTTACTTCAACCCCACATCTCTCACAAACAATGCCACGATGTCTTACTCTTTTGTATTTTCCACAATGGCATTCCCAATCTTTAGATGGCCCAAAAATCTTTTCACAAAACAATCCATCCATTTCTGGTTTAAGTGTCCTGTAATTGATAGTTTCGGGTTTAGTAACTTCACCAACTACTTGTCCATTAGGCAATGTCCTCTGACCCCAATCCATTATTCTTTGTGGAGAAGCTATTGAAATTTTGACGTAGTCAAAGTGATTTTCAGTTCTTAAGTTGCTGTTTGTCATTTTTGGCGAATTTAAATTAAAAGGGTTTAATTGAGTATTTAATCTTCCTCATATTCAGAGGTTCCGAGTGATTCATAAGTCGGCCTTGATGGAGTATTTCTTCTCGGATTGATATCTTGCATTAAATCTACTTCTTTTCCTTCGTCTGTATAAACCCCTATATCCAAGCCTAAAGATTGTAATTCCCTCATAAGAACTTTAAATGACTCAGGAGTTCCAGGCCTTGGAATCGGTTTACCTTTTACGATCGCATTAAGCGCTTCATTTCTTCCTTGCATATCATCAGATTTAACTGTCAACAATTCCTGAAGAGTATAAGCGGCTCCATAAGCTTCAAGAGCCCATACTTCCATTTCTCCAAGCCTTTGTCCGCCTTGCTGAGCTTTACCACCCAAGGGTTGCTGTGTAACCAAAGAGTAAGGACCAGTGGATCTTGCATGAATTTTATCATCCACCAAATGAACTAATTTGAGGAAGTGAGAGTATCCTACAGCAACTGGTTGATCAAAGGGTTCGCCTGTTCTACCATCTTTAAGTAATAACTTTCCAGGATCTTCAGGATTGTAAACCCAAGCTTTACCTGGCTGTTTTGAAGCTTCTTCTAAAAATGCTTGAACAGTTTGATGTGATTTTTCAGCTCCATACATTTCATCAAATGGAACAACTTTAACCCTGCAATCTAAATTGGAGGCTGCCCAGCCCATCAATAATTCAAAAACCTGACCTACATTCATCCTACTTGGAACTCCTAAAGGATTAAGTACTATGTCCACAGGGGTTCCATCAGGTAAATAAGGCATATCTTCTCTTGGTAGGATTCTGCTAATAATTCCTTTATTTCCATGCCTCCCAGCCATTTTGTCACCCACTTGAATTTTCCTTCTTTGAGCCACATAAACTCTAACAACCATGTTGGCTCCAGGAGGTAATTCATCACCTTGTTCTCTGGTATAGATGCGAACATCCAAAACCCTTCCCTTTTCAGTTTTGGGCACCCTTAGGGAATTATCTCTCACATCTCGGGCCTTTTCACCGAAAATAGCTCTTAACAGTTTTTCTTCAGGTGGTTGGTCTGATTCCCCTTTTGGAGTCACTTTTCCTACAAGAATATCTCCACTCTCGACAAAAGCACCAATCCTAATAATTCCCATCTCATCAAGATTATTCAAGCTTTCTTCGGAGATATTAGGAATCTCTCTTGTGATTTCTTCAGGTCCTAGCTTAGTTTGTCTTGCTTCAATTTCATATTTTTCAATATGTACTGAGGTATATAAATCATCAGTCACCATCCTTTCGCTTACGAGTATGGCGTCTTCATAGTTGTATCCTTCCCATGGCATGTAAGCAATTAAAACATTTTGGCCAAGAGCTATTTCTCCTCCTTCACATGCGGATCCATCTGCTAAAACCTGCCCCGATATCACTTTATCTCCAATTTTCACTATAGGTCTTTGGTTGAGGCAGGTATCTTGATTTGATCTTTGATATTTCTGAAGATAGTGAAAATGTTCATTACCATGCTCATCTTTAACGACAATCTCATTAGCGTCTACATAAGATATAGTTCCATTAACTTTTGTTATAGGAACCATTCCCGAATCTCTAGCAACTTGTGATTCTAAACCTGTACCAACTAAAGGACGTTCTGGCCTTAGCAATGGAACGGCTTGACGTTGCATATTTGATCCCATGAGAGCTCTATTAGCATCATCATGTTCCAAGAAAGGAATAAGTGAAGTAGCAACTGAAATTACCTGAACCGGAGAAAGCTGAACATAATCAACTTGGTGAGGAGGAACTTTTTCAAAATCCTGTCTATATCTTACTGGTATTAGATCTGCAATTATATTACCGTCCTTGTCAGTCGCGACATCACCTGGAGCCACCCTACACTCATCTTCTAAATCAGCAGAAAGATAAACCGGATTACCTTCCTTATTAACTTTACCGTTTTTAACTTCCCAAAAAGGTGTTTCAATAAAACCGTACTCATTAACTCTTGCATGGGTAGCTAAAGAATTTATAAGTCCTGCATTAGGACCTTCAGGAGTCTCGATAGGACATAATCTTCCATAATGTGAAGGATGAATATCTCTTACCGCAAAACCTGCTCTTTCTCGAGTTAAACCCCCCGGGCCTAATGCTGAGATTCTTCTCTTGTGTGTTAATTCAGCTAGAGGGTTAGTCTGATCCATGAACTGACTTAATTGACTGGAGCCAAAAAATTCTTTTATGGCGGCAACCAATGGTTTGGGATTGACTAGTTGAGCGGGAGTTAAAGAATCTGTTTCTCCTACGGTCATTCTTTCTTTGATAATTCTCTCTAAACGATTCAGTCCAACCCTAACTTGATTTTGAAGAAGTTCTCCTACAGATCTAACCCTTCGATTACCAAGATGATCAATATCATCCAAACTAGCGCCTCCAATATCCAATTCTAGATTAATTAAATAATCAATCGTGGAAAGAACATCTTCATGGGTAAGTGTTCTCACATCGTCTGGCACTGTAAGTCTCAATTTTTTATTTATTTTATATCTACCGACTCGGCCTAAATCGTATCTTTTGGGATCAAAGAATCTACTGTGTAATAGCTGTTGTCCGCCAGAAACGGAGGGTGGTTCACCAGGACGTAGCTTCTTGTATAGCTCAAGTAATGCCTGATCTTCTGAATTGATGCCCTCGTCATTAGCTGAATCAATTGAGCTTTGATAAAACTCGGGATGCCTTAGTTTATCGACCACATCATTATCTGAAAGACCCATCGCTCTCATAAGAACATGAGCATTAATTTTTCTTGTTTTATCAACTCTCACATAAAGTAAATTATTTTTGTCAGTCTCGAATTTTAACCATGCTCCTCTATTAGGGATAACGCTAGCGTTGTAAGTTCTTCGACCATTTTTGTCTAGTTCATCTTTGAAATATACTCCAGGACTTCGAACAATTTGATTAACAATAACTCTTTCGGCACCATTAATAATGAAAGTTCCTCTTTCAGTCATTAAGGGTAGTTCGCCAATAAATACTTCTTGTTCTTTAATTTCCCCTGTCTCTTTATTAATTAATCTGCAAATCACATACATTTGGGATGCAAATGTAGCATCTCTTCTTTTAGCTTCTTCAACATCGTGTCTAGGTCTTTTTAACCTGTATTCTTCACCGACAAAATGTAATTCTAATTTACCTGTGTAATCAGAAATGGGGGAAAAATTTTGTAATTCTTCTATTAAACCCTTTTCCAAAAACCATTTAAAGCTTGCTCTTTGTACTTCAACTAAATCTGGTAGATAAGTAGCTGTTTTTGCTACCTGTAAAGCGCTACTGCTCATCCAAGAAACCTGCGATTTTGTGAGATTTACTATTTACTTTTAATCTACTCAATAATTAGTTCTTTAACTTTTCACTTAAATAATGAGATCAACAATTAAATCTCGATTTCAACAAAAAACAATTTAATAAAGAAGAATTAAATTTTGTTTAAAGCTGTTTTATCATTAACTGTGATTGTTAAAGTCTAATAATTAAGAAAAATTTCCAGTAATTCCTAATACTAACAGCTTCTACGTCTACTTAACAAGTCAAATTTAAACAAATCTTCAGCATTCTTATATGACTCTCTAGCAATTATTGGTAATTCAGTAGATCTTAAATCTGCCATAAAATTGGCAACATTTTCAACAAACGCAGGTTCATTTCTTTTACCTCTATGAGGGACAGGAGCTAAAAAAGGGGAGTCGGTTTCAATTAAGTATTTATCATTTGGAACTATTTTGGCACACTCATGAATATCATGTGCTTTTGGGAAAGTGACTATACCACTAAAACTGATGTAAAATCCAAGATTCAAGAATTGCTTCATTTCTTTTGGTGTTCCCGTCCAACAATGAAGTACACCATCAGGACATTTTCCTTTTTTAGAGAGATCACTACATATCTCAATCATTTCATTTGCAGCATCTCTGCAATGGATAATTACGGGCAATTGAAGTTCATAGGCCAACTCCATTTGCGGAATAAGTGCGTCAATCTGCTGAGTTTTATTTTCATTTTTAAAAAAATCCAAGCCTAATTCCCCAATAGCTACAACTCGTTTATCTTCTAGAGCTGATTTTCTTAGAAGAGATTTTGAACTTTGTTCCCATTTTTTTGCTTCTAGCGGATGCAAACCAACTGAATAGTAAATTTCATTAAATTCATGGGATATTTTTTTCAACCTTGGAATTTCTGTTAATTCACAACAAGCATGAACTAATTTTTTTACACCTCTTGAACGCAATCTTAAAACAACATCTTCAAGATCTCTTTCAAAATTTTCAAATATTAAATGACAGTGGGAGTCTATGAGTTCTATATCGCTCATAATTGTGATCTATCTTTTTACTTAGTGGTAAGAGTAGTTTTTACAAAATTGTTGATTTTCGATTTTTTATTAGCACCGTTGTTCTTGTGAAGAACATTTTTTTTAACTGCTTTATCAATTAAGCTAAAAGCTTTATTAAGACTTGTTTTTACTAAATTTTTATTTTCCTCATTAGGGGTTTTTTTATATTTTTCGCAGTTCTCTAAGGTTTTTTTGGTTAAAGTCCTAACAGTAGATTTATATGATTTATTTATTAATCGATTTCTTTCGGCAATTTGTATTCTCTTTTTTGCTGATTTGTTGTTGGCCACAGAGGGTGCATAAATAGAAGATTCTTATCATAACAAATAAATCGTCTACTAATCAATCCTATATAATTTAGAAGATATTAAATTAGGTTTTGAGCCTTTCCATTTGAAAAATTAAGCAAATGAAGATCATAAATAATAAAAAAGAAGCTATTGAAGAATTAAAAAGGATTTCTACTCGAACTAATTCAGATAACAATAATAAGATAAATAGAATTGTTGAAGAAATTCTTCAAGAGGTAAAAATTTCTGGAGATATAGCGGTAGAAAAATATACAAAAAAATTTGATGGTTTCAACCCTGAACCTATGCAAGTGAGTGCGGATCAAATAAAAAATGCATGGGATGAAATTGATAACAATTTGAAGCACTCACTTGTGGTAGCTCATAAAAGAATTCAAAAATTCCATGAAAAAGAAATTCCTCAATCTTTCACTATAAAAGGTGAATATGGTGATACCGTCCAAAGAAGGTGGAGGCCAGTAAAAAATGCAGGTATTTATATTCCTGGAGGTAGAGCTGCTTATCCAAGTACAGTATTGATGAATGCTATACCTGCAAAAGTAGCAGGAGTAGAAGAGATTATAATGGTATCTCCCGGGAATAAAGAAGGCGAAATAAACAAAACTGTTTTAGCTGCAGCTCACTTATCAGGGATCAATAAAGTATTTAGAATTGGAGGGGCTCAAGCAATTGGCGCTTTAGCATTTGGCACAAATCAAATCAATAAAGTTGATGTTATTTCTGGTCCAGGGAATATATATGTTACAACTGCAAAAAAACTCATTTATGGCTCTACAGGGATTGATTCTTTAGCTGGTCCAAGTGAAATATTAATCATTGCAGATAAAACAGCTCAAAGCTCTCATATAGCATCTGACCTACTCGCGCAAGCAGAACATGATCCTTTAGCTTCATCAATACTTCTAACTACATCAAAGACCCAGGCAAAAGAAGTTTTAGAAGAACTTTATAAAAAAATAGATGATCATCCAAGAAAAGAAATTTGCATGCAATCAATAAAAAATTGGGGTTTAATTGTGATTTGCGAGAATTACGAATCATGTGTTGAACTTAGCAATAACTTTGCCCCGGAACACCTAGAAATTCTCACTATAGATTCAAAAAAAATTCTTGCAGGTATAGAGAATGCAGGAGCGATATTTTTAGGAAAATGGACCCCAGAAGCTGTTGGAGATTATCTTGCTGGACCAAATCATACTTTACCTACTTCAGGAAATTCTAGATTTAGCGGTTCTTTAGGGGTTGAAACTTTTATGAAAAATACTTCGATAATAGAATTTAATGAAGAAAGTTTAAAAGTTAATAGCCTTGATATTATTAATCTTGCTAAAAGCGAGGGCTTACATAGCCACGCTAACTCTGTAGAAATAAGATTTGAAAATTAGCTAGCTCTTGAGGGTGAGTAGACCACAGGAACGTCGTCTTCAATTTTACCAACTAATACTTTGTCTGTAAGATCAACAAACAATCCATTTTCTAATACTCCTGGAATATTATTAATCTTCATTTCTATGTCTTTTGGATTCTTAATACCATCATTAAATAATATATCTAGGATGAGGTTGCCTTGGTCAGTAACAACTGGGCCAGCTTTTTTAGTAGCCATTCTTAAAGAGGAACTGCCATTCATTTCTGAAATAACTTCCTGGACTTGCTTCCAAGCATTAGGAAGAACTTCTACAGGTAAAGGGAAAGATTGATTGAGATTTTGTACAAGTTTAGTTTCATCAACAACAATCAACAATTGATTAGCTTTAGATGCCACTAACTTTTCTCTAACATGGCATGCTCCTCCTCCTTTTATTAATTGAAATCCTGGATCAACTTCATCTGCTCCATCAATAGCTAAATCAATTTGAGATACAGAAGCTAAATCGACAAGAGGGATATCCAGTTCAAACGCTAAAACTTCTGATTGAAAAGAAGTTGCAACACCTCTTATATTTTGGAGTTTTCCAGAACGTATTTCATCCGCAAGGCTTTTTATCATTAACGCAGCAGTAGATCCAGACCCTAATCCGAGAATCATGTCACTCTTTACTTCCCTTATTGCTGCATCAGCAACTACTTGTTTCATTTGAGTTTGTGAATCCAAAATCTTTTTATCTAATAGTTATAGATTATTAAATTTCAATGGGTGCTTTATGTCAAACCTGGAAGAGGTTCGGGTTTGATATTTATCTGTATCTCTTTATTATCCCTTAAAATATTTAAAAGGAATACTTTTCCTATCTGAGCTTTTTCTACTTCATCAAGTAAAGTTTTTGGTTCTTTTATAGAGATATTTTCGGCTGCTATTACTAAATCGCCTCTTCTTAAACCAGCTTTTTCAGCGGGGCTATTAGGTATTACTGATTGAACTAGAGCTCCATTTCTTTCAGGTAATTGAACTAAAGAATTGGGATCTTGATTATGTTCTTTAGCAATTCTAGGATTTAAGGAAATTAATTGTACCCCTAAATATGGATGAATAACTTCTCCATTTTTAAGAAGCTGATCAGAAACACTCTTAGCTAGATTGATGGGAATCGCGAAACCTAAACCAGCTCCAGGGCCGCTTCTTACTAATGTATTAATTCCTATTACTTCACCATTAGAATTTATGAGTGGTCCTCCAGAATTTCCTGGATTTATTGCCGCATCAGTCTGAATAAGATCCAACCTTTTATCTGAAAATCCTAAACTATTAATATCTCTATGCAAGCTGCTAACAATTCCTAAGGTAACTGTTTTTTCAAGGCCATAAGGAGTACCAAGTGCTATTGCCCAATCTCCAACTTCAAGATCTTCAGAATTTCCAAGTGGAGCAAAACCAGAATAAGCATCTTCATCAATTTTTACTAAAGCAAGGTCAGTTACTGCATCTGCGCCCAAAACTTCACCATCACAAATAGATCCATCTGACAAAGTAACTGAAACATTATCTACTCTCTCTACGACATGAGCGTTTGTAAGAACCAAACCATTCTCATTAATGATCACCCCAGAGCCTTGACCTCTCTCCCTTTCAGGGGTAATTCCTTGCTCTCCGAGTAAATCCCTTAATAAAGGGTCAAGTAAAGTGGGATCAAATTGTTGCCTCTCAACCAACCGCTCAGTATCAATTTTCACAACTGCGGGGCCAATATTTTTAACTGCGGATGATACGAAATTATGACTTTCAGAAGAAGTTAAAGCTAAAACTGCAGCATTTTGAAAGAAATTGAGTATGCAAAAACAAATAACAAAGAATATTTGGATTAAATTAATAAATTTAATCTTGAGATACTTCATTTAATAGATAGTTTCTGAGTTTATTTGATAAATCTAATTGAAGAAAAGGATTATTGTTGTTTTTTTGTTTACATCCATAAAATGCAAATTTTTAAATTTTTTTATAGAAAAAACTTTTTAATGTGTAAAAATAAATTTTAAATAAATTTATAAATAAATTTGGATAAGGAAAACAAAAATAAACTAGAAGCTTTATTAGAAAAAGTAGCTAACGAACTGGATTTAGAAATCTACGATTTAAACATACAAACTAGTCAGAATCCAATTGTTATTCAAATAATTATACGAAAAACTAATGGGGGCGACATTTCCTTAGATGATTGTGCGATATTTAATACCCCAGCATCTGAAGAAATAGAAAAATCAAATCTTTTAAATTGTTCATATGTGTTAGAAATTAGTAGTCAAGGGGTCAGTGATGAATTAACCTCAGAAAGAGACTTCAAAACTTTTAAGGGTTTTCCAGTTAATGTTGAATTAAACCAAAAGAATTCAAAAATAAAATTTCTTAATGGTTTACTTTATGAAAAGTCTAATGATTATTTAGCCATTAACATTAAAGGTAGGATAAAGAAAATCCCTTTCGATGAAGTATTAAAAATTAGTCTTTGTACCTTAAAAGATTAATTATTTTTCAACCATTATTCAATTTCCCCATCATAGATGGCATTAGTTATTCTCCCAGGTTTAAACAATCTTATTGAAGACATTAGTGAGGAAAAAAAATTGCCTCCTAATATCGTTGAAGCAGCCTTGCGCGAAGCTTTGTTAAAAGGATACGAAAAATATAGAAGAACTTTTTACCTTGGAGTTAACGAAGATCCATTCGATGAGGAATACTTTAGTAATTTTGATGTTGGACTAGATTTAGATGAAGAAGGTTATAGGATCTTATCAAGTAAAATAATTGTAAAAGAAGTTGAAAGCGAAGATCATCAAATATCTTTAGTAGAAGTTAAACAAGTAGCTGATGATGCTCAAATAGGTGACACTGTTGTTTTAGATGTTACTCCAGAAAAAGAGGATTTTGGACGAATGGCTGCTTCAACAACAAAGCAAGTTTTAGCTCAAAAATTAAGAGATCAACAAAGAAAAATGATCCAAGAAGAATTTGCAGATTTGGAAGATCCTGTTTTAACGGCAAGAGTTATAAGATTTGAAAGACAATCAGTAATAATGGGAGTTAGCTCGGGTATTGGTAGACCCGAAGTAGAGGCCGAACTTCCAAAAAGAGATCAATTACCAAATGATAATTATAGAGCTAATGCAACTTTCAAAGTATTCTTGAAAGAAGTCAGCGAAATAGCCAGAAAAGGACCACAACTTTTTGTTAGCAGAGCAAATGCTGGATTAGTTGTTTACTTATTTGAAAATGAAGTACCGGAGATTCAAGAAGGTACTGTAAAAATTGTAGCTGTTTCAAGAGAAGCGAATCCTCCTTCAAGAGCTGTTGGGCCAAGAACAAAAGTAGCTGTTGATAGTGTCGAACAAGAAGTAGACCCTGTAGGCGCTTGCATTGGAGCGAGAGGGGCAAGAATCCAACAAGTAGTGAATGAATTAAGAGGAGAAAAAATTGATGTAATTAAATGGTCATCTGACCCAATTCAGTATATTTTAAACTCTTTAAGTCCAGCAAAAGTCGATCTCGTGAGACTTGTTGACCCAGAAGGTCAACACGCTCATGTACTAGTTCCTCCCGATCAATTAAGTCTAGCAATAGGTAGAGAAGGACAAAATGTAAGACTCGCAGCAAGATTAACTGGTTGGAAGATTGATGTTAAAAACTCACATGAATACGATCAGGAAGCAGAAGATGCTGCAGTCTCTGAATTAATCATTCAAAGGGAAAATGAAGAGAATCTCCAGCGAGAAGCTGAGCTTAGATTAGAAGCAGAACAAGCTGAGCGTGCTGCGGAAGATGCAAGGTTAAGAGAGCTTTATCCCCTTCCTGAAGATGATGATGAATATGAACAAGAATTATATGAAGAAAAGAACTTCTCAGATAGTGATCAATTAGAGACTGTACAAGATGGTGAAATAACTGCCAAAGAGGAGAGAAAACGGTGATACGACAAGCCCCTGTTTTGCGTATATGCATTTCATGTAGAAAAACATATGACAGGAAACATCTTATAAAGATTACTAAAGATCATAAGCAAGGTATTATGTTTCAAAAGGGTATGGGGCGATCAGCCTACATTTGCAAGTCACAAAAATGTTACTCAGATTCCAAGATCAAAAAAAAGCTTCAAAAAGCTTTAAAAACATCTTTAGAACCTGAATTTTTTGATATTTTTGAAAAAGAAATTACAAGCTACAATGACTATCCCAATAAGGGAATATAATTAAATTAAATCCTCTTTAAATTTCCAAAAAGAGTACAAATCAGATTAAATGACTATCAGCGATAAAATCAGAATTTATGAACTCTCCAGAGACTTAAACCTGGACAATAAAGATATATTGGACGCCGCTCAAAAACTTTCAATTTCAGTAAAAAGCCATAGCAGTTCAATAAGTGCAGAGGAAGCAATAAAGATAAAAAATCTTATTAATAAAAAAAATTCCGATAAAAAAATTCTTTCTATTAAGAAACCTTCAATTAAAAAAGATAATTATAAAAAAAATACTGAAAATGAAACTTCTGTTATATCTACTATTAAAGGGAAACCTTTTAAAGATAATTCAAACAAAAAGCCATTGTTGATAAAACCTCTTAATAAACCTGAGAGTCAAAAAATAACTTCAAATAAACCTATAAATCTTAATAAACCCACAATTGCCAATAGTTCACAATCTCAAGCAAATCTTACAAATCAAAATATAAATAGTAAAACTTCACAAAATCTCAAACATGAGAAAAAAAATTTCCGTAATAACACAACCCCACCTATCAAAAGTCCTGCAAAACCACCTATTCAATTAATTGCAAAGCCTAAAAATATAAATAATAATGTTAAGTCTAATGAATCTTCCCAGAACATCTCCAGTGCAGGGGATAAAAGACGACTATCAAACAAACCTGATCAAAATACGAACAAACCTAAACCAAAAAATTTTAATAATAGAATGAAAACCCCTGAGCTCGTAGGAGCTCCAATAAGAAGAGAAGATCCAAAAATAAATCCTAATAAGCAAAATAATAATAAGCAAAACATTGCTTTTAAACAAACTGCCTCAAACAGACCCGGTTCTCCCAACAGACCTGGCATGCCCAATAGGCCTGGTTTAAGAAACAAACCTTCGGATCAAAACAGACCCGGCTCATTTAATAGGCAAGGCAATCCAAATAGACCTGGTTCTCCCAACAGACCTGGCATGCCCAATAGGCCTGGTTTAAGAAACAAACCTTCGGATCAAGGCAGACCTGGCTCATTTAATAGGCAAGGCAATCCAAATAGACCTGGTTCTCCCAACAGACCTGGTATGCCCAATAGGCCTGGTTCTAAATTCAATGGTCAAAATTCCTCTGGGATTAGGAAGCCAGTATCCCCTAACGAACTTTTACAACTTCAAAAAAATAATGACTCTGAGAAAGACAAACTAGGTACAAAGAATAACTCAAAACAAAATTTCGATACACCTAAGCAGAAGCCGAAAGCGCCTAATGTTCGTCCAAATGCTACTCCAAGTTCCAAAAAACCTCCTCATAGAACATTTTCAAATAGTTCAAAGAAACCTGGAAAGACAGACTGGGATGATAGCGCAAAACTTGAAGCATTAAGAAGTAAAAATACTCAAAAACAAAGGCAGAAAGTTCATATTATTGGTGAAAATGATGATTCATTAACATCTGAAACTAGTGGATATTCAGGCGAGAAAATTTCAATTTTATCAGCAAGTCTGGCGCGTCCTAAGAAAGAAAAGTCTGAAGAAACTAAATCTCAAAAATCTATCAAACAATTTAAAAAGAAGAAAAAAGAGACTACTAGGCAAAGACAGAAAAGAAGAGCTTCGGAGTTAAAGGCTGCCAAAGAAGCAAAACAAGTAAGACCTGAAATGATAATCGTGCCCGAAGATAATTTAACAGTCCAAGAATTAGCCGATAAATTAAGTCTTGAAAGTTCTGAAATAATCAAATCTCTATTTTTTAAAGGAATAACTGCAACTGTTACTCAATCACTCGACTTAGCAACTATTGAAACAGTAGCAGAAGAATTTGGGGTACCTGTTTTACAAGATGATATCCAAGAAGCTGCTGAGAAAACAGTTGATATGATTGAATCTGAAGATATTGATAATCTTATAAGAAGACCACCTGTTATTACAGTGATGGGTCATGTAGATCATGGCAAAACAAGTCTTTTAGATTCCATCAGAGAATCAAGAGTAGCTTCGGGGGAAGCAGGGGGCATCACTCAACACATAGGAGCTTATCAAGTTGAATTCGAACATGAATCCCAAAAGAAAAAATTAACTTTTCTTGATACCCCTGGTCATGAAGCCTTTACTGCAATGAGAGCGAGGGGTACAAAGGTAACAGATGTAGCTGTTCTTGTAGTTGCTGCAGATGATGGTTGCAGACCTCAAACACTAGAAGCTATCAGTCATGCAAGAGCTGCAAAAGTACCAATTGTTGTTGCAATAAATAAAATTGACAAAGAAGGTGCATCTCCAGACAGAGTAAAGCAGGAATTATCAGAAAAAGAATTAATTGCTGAAGATTGGGGAGGAGATACAGTTATGGTTCCAGTAAGTGCTATCAAAAAACAAAACATTGAAAAATTACTCGAAATGATTTTATTAGTTTCAGAGGTAGAAGATCTACAAGCTAACCCTGATAGATTTGCAAAAGGTACTGTTATTGAAGCCCACCTAGACAAAGCGAAAGGGCCTGTGGCTACTTTGTTAGTACAAAATGGAACCTTGAAATCTGGAGATGTTTTAGCTGCGGGTTCAGTCCTTGGAAAAATTAGAGCAATGGTTGATGAACATGGTAATAGAATTAAAGAAGCAGGACCATCATTCCCAGTAGAAGCGCTAGGATTCAGTGAAGTGCCCACTGCAGGAGATGAATTCGAAGTATACCCTGATGAGAAAACTGCTCGAGCCATTGTGGGAGAAAGGGCAACAGATGCTAGAGCCACAAAATTAGCTCAGCAAATGGCTTCTAGAAGAGTCAGCTTATCATCCTTATCAACTCAAGCAAATGATGGAGAACTAAAGGAGTTAAACTTAATTCTTAAGGCTGATGTTCAAGGTAGTGTGGAAGCGATATTAGGATCACTAGAACAATTACCAAAAAATGAAGTTCAAGTCAGAGTCCTCCTTTCTGCTCCTGGAGAAATAACTGAGACAGATATAGATCTCGCTGCTGCATCTGGGTCAGTAATCATTGGATTTAACACTTCATTGGCTTCTGGCGCGAAGAGAGCAGCTGATGCTAATGACGTCGACATAAGAGAATATGAAGTAATCTATAAACTTTTAGAAGATATTCAGTTGGCCATGGAAGGGCTACTTGAACCCGATCTTGTCGAAGAATCATTAGGGCAAGCCGAAGTTAGAGCAACTTTCGCAGTCGGTAAAGGAGCAATTGCTGGTTGTTATATACAAACTGGCAAATTACAAAGGAATTGTTCTCTTAGAGTTAAGAGATCAGAGAAAGTAATATTTGAGGGTAATTTAGACTCTCTCAAAAGAGCTAAAGATGATGTAAAAGAAGTAAATACAGGATTTGAATGTGGAGTTGGCTGCGATAAATTCTCTTCATGGGTTGAAGGAGATGTAATTGAAGCATTTAAATTTGTCACCAAAAAGAGGACCTTATCACAATAATTAAATATCTAGCTTATTAATCTTTATTTCTGTCAAGGATTAATAAAGTAGGAAATATTACACAAGCACACAATTGTATGAGAAGGTTATTTTGCTGTAATTCAGTTCCGCTTGCAATTCTGGAAAGCATTATTAAAAGTCCCAAAAATGCAGAACCGCTAAAAGCTATCCACAATATTCTTCTCAATCCCTTGAAAGGAGCTTGAGATTCCCTTAATAATTTCTTTTTCAATTCAGGATCTATTTTTGACATAAATTCTTTCAATTATAAAATAAGTCTATAAGAAAAAATTCAATATTTAATTTGGCCGGTATAGCTCAGCGGTAGAGCAACTGTTTCGTAAACAGTAGGCCATTGGTTCAATTCCAATTATCGGCACTTGCAAAGCAAATTAAAATGGTTAATAAAATTTTCAAATTTAGATATCTTTTAAAATTATTTATTTTTATTCCTCTTATATTTTATTTTGGCAAAAGAAGTTATATTGCTTTTGATGAAGGTTTTTATGCACTTCAAGCTAAATGGATATTAGAAAAAGGTAACTGGATAATTCCTCTTTGGTGGGATGAATATGTATTAGATAGAACAATAGGATTACAGTTTTTAATAGCAAAGTCACAAGACTTATTTGGAAGAAATATTTTTTCTGCATATATACCAACAACAGTCGCTTCTATATTGATGCTATTTACAACTTATAAATTACATGAAGAATTATTGAATAAAAAATATGCAATTATATCTCCAATAATCCTTGCTACTACATATCTGTGGTTTGACTACTCACACTTAGCCACTCAAGATATTATTTATTCATGTTTAGTGTCTATTGGAGTATTAGCTTTAGTCAAAATAAAAAGTAAAAATAACAAATTCAATATTTTGCTTTTTGGAATTTGGATTGGTTTAGCTTTTATGATGAAAACTTTTTTAATTTTTGTACCGTTATTATCACTCATACCATTTATTTTTTTTAAAAAAAATTTTTTATTCACCAAATTCTTTTGGTTAGGACTACTAATTGGATTTATTCCTTTTTTATTCTGGACGTTTTCTATCAACCCTTATTTAGAAAAAAATATTATTTTTTTCTTAGTTGAAAAGTTTAACTTTCTATCAAGTAAAAATAATTTCACAAATCCTTTCTATTATTATTTTTGGAATGTCCCCGTAACATTTCTGCCATGGAGTTTTTTTGCAATTATTGGTACAACATATAATATTTCTCAAAGTAAGGAGAATAAATATATACTTGCTTTTTTTCCCTTGATTTTATTAGCGATACTTAGCATTTTCTCTACAAAAACACCCTATTATCCTCTACAAATCTCATCTATTTTTTCATTAAATACTTATGTAGGAATAAAATATTTATTCAATTCTTATAAATATAGTCGATTGTTTATATTTATGACTTCAAAAATAATTCCATTCTTTATATTTGTTCTAACTTTCACATATTATTTTTTCTTTAAAAATTCAATTAACTTCAATACAAAGGAAAATACATTTATAATTCTTGGATTATTATCTTTCGGCTTATCTTGGTCATTAATAAAACATAAAAATTCGTTCAAAGAAATATTAATAACTCTCATTATTGGGCCTTACTTATTCACTTCATTTATTTTGCAATCAGGTTTATTCACTGATAGATCTAGAGAACTAAGAGAGAAAATGGAATATGTTTCATCCCTTGATTTAGTAAAAAATCAAACGATCATGGTTGATAAAAAAGGAATCAACAACTCTCGATCGCAATCAAAAATCATAAGGATTTCTTTATCAACTCCTAAATTAGGAGGGGGATTAGAAAGTATTAATCAGTTAAAAAAATCTGAATTAGCATGGACAACTGACCTTAAAACAATAAAAAATAATAATGATTCTTATGACGTGATATATGAAGATGATGTTTTAAATCCATGGAAATTAATATTAAAAAAGTAAATAATCCATATATAATGAGTTGTTGTTTGTAATCTTTAATAATGAGAAATGTTAATAGTTGGAATTTAACTAATAATAAACTTCATCAATTATTCAAAGACAATAACGAATTTATTTCTATTAAAGTCCGTGGTAATACATGGGAGCCAATCACTAGATGGCTAACATTAGATTCAAGAATTTTTAGAGAAACTACTAGCAGAGCAAGAATAACTTTATGCGATATCGAATCTCTAGCAGAAATTTATAACTACAGATCAATTAGATGGAAAGCAAAAAAACTAACTCCTATAAACACTAAGGTAATTCCGCAATCAATTAAAAATATTTTTCGGAAAATACCAATCATAAAACAACTCGCTTATGAACTCGAAATAGTTTTTTATAAGTACAGTGAAAATTTTTCTGAACATTTAATCTCAATAGTAATCCCAGCAAGAAATGAAGCTGGTAATAAAGAACTTTTAATTAATGCTTTAAATAAATTCAAAAATATACCCAATAAATTAGAAATTATATTTGTTGAAGGTAATAGCAATGATAATACATTTGACATTTTGAAAGAATTAAAAGAAAATTTCTCAAATTTCTTCAAGATATCTCTTTTAAAACAAACTTCTAAAGGGAAAAAAAATGCAGTCGTGGAGGGGTTTAATATTTCTTCAGGTGAGACCCTCGCAATAATTGATAGTGATTTTACTGTAGATATTGATGACAGTATTGCAGCAATAATGGAATCAACCAAAAATCAAAATATCCTAATCAATTGCGCACGTACAACTTTTCCAATGGAAAAAGATGCGATGAGATGGGCAAACTATATAGGAAATAGACTTTTCGCAATATTTCTTTCAATACTCATAAATAAGCCTGTATCAGATTCACTCTGTGGAACAAAAGTTTTTTCAAGAAAATTCTTTAAACTTATGAAACAAAACGGAAGTTGGGATTCCAAGTCTGATCCATTCGGAGACTTTACAATAATATTTGAAGCTGCAAATAATAACATCAAAATACTAAATTATCCTGTTAGATATTACGCTAGAAAATCTGGTTCACCAAATATATCTAGATGGATAGATGGGTTCAAGCTTCTCAAAGTATGCTGGATTTATATGATTTCTGATATCTGAATTAAATAAAATTCTCGTGAATATTTTATTAGGATTTTTAATTTCTCCAAATTAGTTATAAAGTAGTTAGATTCTTAGATAAGTAAATTAATTAAATTTCATGAAATGAATTTTAATTTGAAGTTAAAAAAATTAAATAAAAAAAATTACCAAAGAAAGCAATATGGAAAAATCCTAACTGTAAGATTGCCTTGTAATCCAATATTTCCTATAGGACCTATTTATTTAGTTGACCATATTCATAAATGTTATCCAGGTATAGAGCAACAATTCATTGATTTAGCTATAGTTCCCTCTAATAAAGTTTCCAAGTATTTATCTAGAAAAATTGATCAATTTAGACCACATTTAATCATTTTTTCATGGAGAGATATACAAATTTATGCACCTGTTGATGGTAGAAGCGGAAATCCCCTACAAAACTCTTTTGAAGTATTCTATTCAAAAAATATCCTTAAAAAAATTAGAGGTTCTTGGGGAGGATTAAAATTAATTGCATCTCATTATGGAGAAATATTTAGAAATACTTCTTTAGTCAAGATGGGACTAAAAAGAGCACAAAAATACAACAAAAATGTAAAAATAATTTTAGGAGGTGGAGCCGTTAGTGTTTTCTATGAACAATTGGGTAAACTACTCCCAAAAGGAACTGTCATTTCAGTTGGAGAAGGAGAAAATCTTATAGAAAAAGTCATTAGAGGAGATTCAATAGAGGAAGAAAGATGTTACATTGCTGGACAAAAACCTCGAAACAAATTAATACATGAACAACCTTCAGGCACTGTTAAAACTGCCTGCAACTATAAATACATTCAATCAATATGGCCTGAATTCAATTGGTATATCGAAGGCGGAGAATACTATGTAGGGGTGCAAACAAAAAGAGGATGTCCTCATAATTGTTGTTTCTGTGTTTACACAGTTGTGGAAGGGAAGCAGGTTCGCGTTAATCCTGTTAACGAAGTTATCAAAGAAATGAAGCAATTATATGATCTTGGCGTAAGAGGATTTTGGTTCACTGATGCACAGTTTATTCCAGCCAAAAAACATATTGAAGATGCAAAAACACTCTTGAAAGCAATTAAAAATCAAGGCTGGGAGGATATTAATTGGGCTGCATACATCAGAGCAGATAATATTGATGCTGAGCTTGCTCAGCTTATGGTTGATACGGGTATGAGCTATTTTGAAATAGGTATCACGTCCGGATCTCAAGAACTTGTTAGAAAAATGAGATTAGCATATGACCTTGAAACTGTATTAAATAATTGCAGAATGCTAGTCAAATCAGGATTCAAGAATCATGTTTCAGTCAATTATTCATTTAATGTTTTTGACGAAACGCCAAGCACCATAAGACAAACAATTGCTTACCATAGAGAATTAGAAAATATTTTTGGTAAAGGCCTAGTTGACCCAGCCATATTCTTTATAGGTTTGCAACCTCACACTCTTCTTGAAAAGTATGCCTTAGAACATAAAATTTTAAAGCCAAATTACAATCCAATGAGCATGATGCCCTGGACAGCGAGAAAACTCCTTTGGAATCCAGGCTCATTAGGGAAAAAACTTGGTCAAGTTTGCTTAGAAGCTTTTGATAATCTAGAAGATGAATTTGGCAAAACAGTTATCGACATTCTTGAGAGAGACTATGGTAAGTCCTCCTTAAAAGAATCCTTAAAAGTTCGTCCCTTATCAGAAAGGAAATTAGCTCACTCTAAATAATAAATTCAACCGCTATTAATCTTCTTTCTCAATTGAGCTAGAAATTCCTTTAGATTTTAATGATTCCGAGTAAAATTCTGCTGGCTCTAAATCGCAAACAATTACCAAACCTACACCAGTGTTGTGTGCCTCAAGCATTATGGCTATGGCATCTTGTTCGCTTAATTGCGGCACAACTTCTCTCAGTGAAATGGTTACATACTCCATAGAATTAACTGGGTCATTATGAAGTAGGACCTTATATTTTGGAGATTTATTTTTTAATTCGGCAGGTTTCTTTTCGATCACTGCTGAATTATTATTTATACCTTGTTCTAACTTTATAGATAGCATTACATTTTTTAGAGTTTAAATTTTACTAATAATTATATATTAATTATTCTTTCCATTGCATCAAGGACGTTTGATCGTGAATTAAATGCTGACAAGCGAAAATAACCCTCTCCTGCTAATCCAAATCCACTCCCAGGTGTTCCCACTACACTAACTTTTTGGAGAAGGAAATCAAAAAAGTCCCAAGATGACATTTGATCTGGAACTTTAATCCAGATATAAGGAGCATTGTCCCCACCATAAACTTTATATCCTGAATTCTGCAGTTTATTTTTCATGATTTTTGCATTTTCCATATAAAAATCAATTAAACCTCTCACCTGTTTCTTCCCTTCAAGAGAATAAACAGCCTCTGCTCCTTTCTGAACCACATAACTTACTCCATTGAACTTTGTAGATTGTCGTCTATTCCAAAGAGGCCATAACTCTATTTCCTCATTTGTTGAGCTCAAACCTTTAAGATTTTTAGGTATTACTGTAAAAGCACATCTAACTCCAGTGAATCCTGCATTTTTTGAAAAAGATCTAAATTCAATAGCACAATCTTTTGCTCCCTCAATCTCATAGATTGAATGTGGAATATCATTATCTTGAATAAATGCTTCATAAGCCGCATCAAAAAGTATCAGAGATTTGTTTTGAAGAGCATAGTCAACCCACTTTTTCAATTCTTTTTTAGTGATAGTTGCTCCGGTCGGATTATTAGGAAAACAAAGATATAAAATATCAATTTTTTTTTCAGGTAGTTTTGGCAGAAAGTTGTTCCCTTCGTTTATTGCAAGATACGTTAATCCTTGATAAGTACCATTTTCAAGAGCATCTCCAGTTCTGCCTGTCATGACGTTACTATCCACATAAACAGGGTAAACAGGATCTGTTACAGCAATTGAATTATCTTTGCCAAGAATATCTAAAATATTGCTACTATCGCATTTTGAACCATCTGAAACAAAGATTTCTTCAGGTGAAATTTGACAGCCTCTCGAAATAAAATCATGCTCAGATATTTTTTCTCTCAGCCATGAATATCCTTGTTCTGGTCCATAACCTCTGAAACCAACTGTTGTGCCCATTTCATCTAAAGCTTTACCCATAGCTTCTATGCATGCTCTAGGTAATGGTTCTGTAACATCTCCAATACCAAGCTTAATAATTTCAGCACTCTTATTTGATTGAGAATATATTTTTACCCTTTTAGCAATTTCAGGGAATAAATAGCCTGCTTTGAGTTTTAAATAATTTTCGTTTACTTGAACCACTTTAGATAAAAAATTTCACCAATATAAGAATAATGTATTAACGTGCTTTAGTGGTGATTAGATGTTAATATTATTTTAGTTATGGTTAATTCAAGAGATAATCATAGCTGTGAAATCAATTTCAATTAGTTTGAAAATCGTTTAAAGCTTTATAAATAGCAGAATTGAATCACTATTAACTTAATTAATTTTTAAAAAGTAAAAAATAATAGCAAAAAAATTGCTCTACTAAAAAAGAAAATTTTTTAATTTTGACGATTTTCTAAATCCAAATCATTCAGAATCAATTATATGTCTCAGCAAATTATCATCGCTGAGCAGGCTCGAATAGCAGCACTACTCAAAGATGATCGAGTTGATGAATTAATCGTCGCACAAGGTCAATATCAAATTGGCGATATTTTTTTAGGAACAGTTGAAAATGTTCTCCCTGGGATTGATGCCGCTTTTGTAAATATTGGTGAAAGTGAGAAAAATGGATTCATCCATGTTTCAGATTTAGGCCCACTTAGACTTAAAAAAGGGACATTTGGAATAACTGAATTACTAGAACCAAAACAAAAAGTTTTAGTACAAGTAATAAAGGAACCCACAGGATCTAAAGGTCCCAGACTAACCGGCAGTATTTCAATCCCAGGAAAATATTTGATACTTCAACCATATGGCCAAGGTGTAAATATTTCAAGAAAAATAAATACAGAAACAGAACGAAGCCGTTTGAAAGCTCTTGGGGTTTTAATAAAACCACCAAGCACAGGCTTATTATTTAGAACAGAGGCTGAAAAAATAAAAGAAGAACTTCTTATTGAAGATTTAGAACAATTAATTCAACAATGGGAAAATGTACTAAAAGTTTCTGAAGCTTCTAATCCGCCAAATTTAATAAAAAGAGATGATGATTTCTCTCTTAAAATCTTAAGAGATCATATTAAAGAATCAACTAAAAGTATAATTATTGATAGTAAATTTTCAGTTGCAAGAGCAAAAGATTTTTTAAAAAATTATGAATCTGATATAGATGTTGAATTTCACGATAACAGTGTAAATCAACATATTTTCGAAAAGTACGAAATTAAGAAAACAATTCAAAAAGCTCTCCAGCCAAGAGTAGATCTTCCTTCGGGAGGCTATATCATTATCGAACCTACTGAAGCATTAACAGTAATCGATGTAAACTCTGGATCATTTACAAGATCCGCGAACTCAAGACAAACCGTTTTGTGGACAAACTGCGAAGCAGCAGTTGAAATCTCAAGGCAAATGAAATTAAGAAATATTGGTGGAGTTATAGTAATAGACTTTATCGATATGGAATCTAGAAGAGATCAATTTCAGTTACTTGAGCATTTTGCCTCAGCAATAAAAGATGATTCTGCTAGACCTCAAATAGCTCAGCTTACTGAATTAGGCTTAGTAGAGTTAACCAGAAAAAGACAAGGTCAAAATATATATGAATTATTCGGCAAAAAATGTTCTACATGCGATGGTACCGGACATGTAGAAAATATATTAAATCACGAAATTTCTAACTTAAAAATTAAAAATGTTGAAAATAAATCTAATCAATCAAACAATCTAAAATCTATAGTTACAGATACTTCTCAATCAAATGATGAGCAGGAAAAAATAATTGACAAGGAATTAATTAACTCAAAAGACCTAAGTAAAGAGAATTCCTCTATTAAAAAAGAACAAGACAATGATAATTTGAACCAATCAAATTCAAAAGAAAAAAATATAATAACAGTTGATCTTACAAATGAAGAAAAAATTGTTTTCAGTGAATTAGGTATTAATCCACTTATAAAGTTAGGTAAAGAATATCTCACAAGCAATAATTTTGTGCTTTTAAAAGTAAGTAATAAAGAACCGGAAAAACACTTAGATAACAAAAAAACAAAATCAAAACAAATTAAAAAAATCTCAAAATCGAGAGAAGAAAAGATTCAAGTTAAAATTGAAGCAAATGCAAATTCTAAAGATAAATCAACAAATAAAACTAATGAAAATAATGAAGCATTATTTACAGATAAAAAGGATGATATTGAACTTACAGATGAGCTAAACAACACAAGGAAAAAAAGAAGAAGATCTTCAGCAAGCATTGAATAAAGTAATCGAAGTTGGAATAGATGAAGTTGGAAGGGGAGCAATTTTTGGTCCAGTTTTTGCAGCAGCTATAGTATTGACTGAAAAAAGTAAATTTATTTTAAAACAATATGGCGTAACAGATAGTAAAAAACTAACTCCCAAGAAAAGAAAATTACTTTTACCAAAAATTTTATTACTCTCTTCAGATTATGGAATTGGGCAATCTTCGGCTAAAGAAATAGATAAGTTAGGTATCAGAGTTGCGACAGAACTTTCAATGATAAGGGCTTTAAAAAAATTAAAAGAAAAGCCATCTGAATTAATAATCGATGGTCCCTTATTATTAAGGCCATGGAAAGGAATTCAGAAAAACATAATATCTGGAGACTCAAAGTTTATCTCGATAGCTTCAGCAAGCATAGTTGCCAAAGTTTCTCGCGATAATCTAATGGAGAGGTTAGAAAAAAAATACTCAGGATACTTGATATTTAAAAATAAAGGTTATGGAACCAGAGAGCATCTTTCATTAATCAAAAAAAATGGAATAACTAAACTTCATAGGAAAAGTTTTTTAAAAAAATCAAATCTTATTTAATTCACACCAATCTAAAAAATCTTTTACGAGTTGCTGTTGAACCCTTGACTTTATACCTAACAGAATCCCATTCAATACCGAATGACCAGTAGATTCCAAAATTTTCTTTGGTACTAGCTTCAGTAGAGGAGGTTGGCTTACAGATACTCCAAGAAGCGCTTCACCTTCTAAACCAATATCAGTTGCTTCCAAATTCGCTTTCAAAATAAGATTAAAATCATCTATCATCCCCAAACCATCTAATGTACTTTCAAGGGCACTCATTTTTAATATTCCATCTTTATTTTCTACCGCAATTGAAACAACAGGGTTAATATCTAATTGAAAAACCTTAAAACTTGTTACTGTATACTTATATCTACCTAACCCTTCTGGTACTAATTTTTTGGAGTCAAGCATTGCTCCAACAACTCTTTCTTCTTCCAAAAGATATTTAGAAAGATATTCTTTATTACGTGTTACAGAAAGCTTGAGTTTCTGTTTAGCATCAAAAGACAATAGCATTTTCTAGATTCCTCCAATGCTTATTTGATCTCTTTTTTTTTTACAATTAATCATGCGCAAACAAGTTGCATACTTAGGCCCCCAAGGAACATACGCAGAAAAAGCAGCCCATATATTATCAAAGCTTGCCAATTTTCAGACACCTATATTTGTACCATGTAACGGGTTACATTCGGTCATTAAATCAATAGCGTACAACAATTGTGATGCTGCTGTAGTACCCATAGAAAATTCTGTGGAAGGGGGAGTTACAGCTACTCTAGATGCCCTTTGGAAATTTCCTGAAATTTTTATAAATAAAGCAATTGTTTTACCTATAAAACATGCATTAATTAGTGATGGAGAACTTTCAAACATTTCAGAAGTATTATCTCATCCTCAAGCATTAGCTCAATGTTCAGAATGGTTATCTGAAAATCTTCCAAATGCAATTCCTCTCCCAACAAATTCAACATCAGAAGCTGTCAATATGATCAAGGGGAGCAAATTCAGAGCTGCTGTAGGTTCAAAATCGTTAATTCAAATAGGAGGACTCAAAGAATTAGCCTTTCCTATTAATGATGTTCCAGGTAATTGCACTAGATTTGTTTTATTGAGCAAGGAATCAAATTCAAATTTAGCTAATATTGCCAGTTTTGCTTTCTCATTAATTTCAAATAAACCTGGTTCTTTGCTTAAAGCTTTAAATTATATTGCAGAATTTGGATTTAATATGAGCAAAATTGAATCTAGACCTTCAAAAAGAGAATTAGGCGAATATATAATTTACGTTGATTTAGAAATCAATAATCAAAATAACACTAAAAGTTTTATTGAATTAAAAAATAAGCTAAAGCCACTTTGCAATAACTTTGTAGATTTTGGAAATTATTTTTCTGAAAATATTGCACTAGATTAATTTATCCTCTACATTTATAAACTCCAAACTCCATTAAACCTTTTCTAAATGCCCAATTCATGAGAAGTATTGTTGGAATCTCTCTAACCGACTTCACTATCGCAAAGGGGCCAAGTGACAAAATTTCTAAGGGCCTTCGAATGCCTTCAATGATGGAGTCGTACCATGAAGGATTTGTATAGGAATTCCAATTTTCAGAAATAACTCTTCCTGAACTATTTTCGTTAGTTTTAAGAATATTACTAAATTCGTTAATGCTAATAAAATTAGGATGTACCCATTGTTCAAGTAATTGTTTAAGAACTAACTTTTCAAAAAATGATGGAGGGTTTGATCCTAGATCTCTTGAGTTCCAATCAGCCAACGCGAAATAACCTCCAGGTCTAAGAATTCTCAGCATTTCATCTGCAAACCTAGTTTTATCTTTCATGTGTGCACCAGCCTCAACACTCCAGACGGCATCAAAAGATCCATCTTCAAATTTCAGATCCAAAGCATCCATTACTTGGAAGTTACAATTTAGCCCATGAGGAGTAAGTTCTCTTGCTCTTTTAACTTGAGACGGACTAATTGTAATGCCAGTGACATTAAACCCATAATATTTTGCAAGAATCCTAGAACTTCCCCCTATTCCGCAGCCTACATCAAGTATTCTGGATCCCTGTGGTAATTTATCTAAACCACTCCATTTGACTAATTCATGAACAAACTGAACTTTAGCCTTTCTAAAATCAATATTTTTTTTTCCTGAGGGATAAAAACCCAAATGTATATGTTCTCCCCATAATCTCTCAAGTAATTTATCTTGGGTCCAAGCATCATATGCAGAAGCTACTGTACTGGATGAAATATATTTTCTAGCATTATTTCTCCATATTATCGATAGGACTAGAAAGAAAAAAACTATTAAAAAGAAAGAGAATAATAATTTAAACATTTAATTTTCTTTTATATCAGGAAAACTCTCTTTCAATGCAGTTCTTGCTGCAAGTTGTTTTCTTGTATGATCAAGCATTTCATATTCTCTTTGCAAACGGGTAAAAGTATTTCTCTCCTCAAGGAGTCTT
>JFLG01000089.1 GCA_000634735.1 Prochlorococcus sp. scB241_528N17
TTGCTGTTCTTCCGCAACAGGACCGCCCAAATGAGCTCCTATCCAAAATGATAAATCCATTGGGTTTTCAGGTAATTTATCAGGTAGATTTTTCTTAGTATTAGTCAATTTACTCGTTAAATTAATAACATCACTAAGTGCTTCTTTTACTGAATCTTTTAGAGAGTCTAATTTTTGAAAGTCATCAATATTATCATCACTAATCCAACTTACCATCGCAGAACAAAATGGTGTCGACCGAGTAATTTCTAAGACTTGAAACCTTTGTTGACCGAGAGTGATAATATTACTTCTCCCATCCTCTGCAGTTTGATGTTTTAAAATTTGGGCGCAACAACCAACGTTAGCCATACTTTTTGTATTTGGGTCCCACTTAATCACTCCAAACATAGAATCACTCTCAAGAACGGATTGGAGCATAATCCTATATCTGGATTCAAAAATATGTAAAGGTAATACTTCTTGAGGAAAAAGGACTACCTCTGGCAAAGGAAATAAAGGTAATTCCCTTACTGAGAGTTCTCCCATTTAAACCTCATTTCATTTTTTTTATACTAATCAATTTAGGGCAGTTTCGGGATTTATTAAAGTTTAACTTCTATATCTACACCACTAGGGAGATCTAGTTTCATTAAAGCATCAATAGTTTTTGCAGAAGGACTGTAGATATCTATTATTCTTCGATGTGTTCTTGTTTCAAAATGCTCTCTAGAATCTTTATCAACATGTGGTGATCTTAGGACACAATAAATCTTCCTTTTTGTAGGTAAAGGTATTGGACCTATTGCTGATGCAGAAGTAG
>JFLG01000090.1 GCA_000634735.1 Prochlorococcus sp. scB241_528N17
TTGCTGATGCAGAAGTAGTATCAGCAGTCTGGATTATTTTATCGCAGGATAAATCAAGCATTCTTCTATCAAATGCTTTAAGCCTTATTCTTATTTTTTGTTGTGCAATTGATGCAGTCATAATTTCAAAAAAACTAGTTAAGGGCCATTTATTAAAATGACCCTAATCCATTTACTTATACTAATTGATCAAGGTTAAATTCTTAAAATTCTACATTATTTGAGAATTTTAGAAACAACTCCTGCACCAATAGTACGTCCACCTTCACGGATAGCGAATCTCATACCTTGTTCAATAGCTACTGGACAAATTAATTCTCCAGTCATCTTGATTCTGTCGCCAGGCATAACCATTTCTACATTAGAACCATCATCTGATGTAAAGGCTGTGATTTGACCTGTTACATCAGTTGTTCTGATATAAAACTGAGGTCTATATCCCGCGAAGAAAGGAGTATGTCTGCCACCCTCTTCTTTTTTTAGAACGTAGACTTCTCCTTCAAATTGAGTATGAGGTGTGATAGATCCTTTCTTAACGAGTACCATGCCTCTTTCAATATCCTCTTTTTGAACACCACGTAAAAGTAAGCCAACATTATCGCCAGCCATACCTTCGTCTAGAAGTTTGCGGAACATCTCAACTCCAGTAACAGTTGTTACTCTTGTATCTCTTATTCCAACTATTTCAACTTCCTCGCCAACCTTAACTTTACCTCTTTCAATTCTTCCAGTAGCCATCGTTCCTCTACCAGTAATTGAGAAAACGTCTTCAACTGCCATCAAGAATGGTTTATCAACTTCTCTTTCAGGCTCAGGAATGTTAGAATCAACTGCTGTCATTAATTCTTCAATTTTTGATTCCCAAGTAGAATCACCTTCAAGAGCTTTTAATCCAGAAACTTGAACTATGGGAATGTCATCTCCTGGGAAGTCATAACTATCTAACAGTTCTCTGATTTCCATTTCAACAAGTTCAATAATTTCTTCGTCATCAACCATATCGCACTTGTTGAGAGCTACCACAAGAGCTGGAACTCCAACTTGTTTCGCTAGAAGTATATGCTCTTTCGTTTGAGCCATAGGACCGTCTGTAGCTGCACAAACAAGAATAGCTCCGTCCATTTGGGCGGCTCCTGTAATCATGTTTTTTACATAATCAGCGTGTCCGGGACAGTCGACATGAGCATAATGTCTTCCTTCAGTTTCATATTCGACGTGAGCAGTATTAATAGTAATGCCACGCTCT
>JFLG01000091.1 GCA_000634735.1 Prochlorococcus sp. scB241_528N17
GCCATTTTGAATTAAAGAATCGAGGGTTTAAGAGTGTTTTAGTTTAGAGATCAGGAGTTGCCCTGATTCTTGGAAATGATAGCTTCTGCAACATTACGAGGAACTTCCTCATAGTTTGCGAACTCCATTGAAAATATACCCTGACCTTGAGTCATTGATCGGAGTTGAGTGGCATAACCGAACATTTCGGCTAAGGGCACTTTGGCTTGTACCTTAGACAATCCATCATCAACAGATTGTCCTTCCACTTGACCTCTTCTAGAAGAGAGATCACCAATTACAGATCCAAGAAAGTCGTCAGGACTATCGACCTCAACTTTCATCATAGGCTCTAAAAGGACAGGATTGCATTTTTTGACCCCGTCTTTAAAAGCCATGGAACCTGCAATTTTGAAGGCCATTTCAGATGAGTCTACATCGTGGAATGAACCATCGACTAGTGTTACTTTTACATCAATGAGTGGATAACCGGCAAGAACACCTGACTCACAGGTCTCTTTCATTCCATTAGATGCAGGACCAATATACTCTTTT
>JFLG01000092.1 GCA_000634735.1 Prochlorococcus sp. scB241_528N17
CAATAACAGTTTGATTTGTCTCAGGATCTGTACTTACCCTAAAGGTTGGATCCTCTTCGGACAAAGCAGTTAAAGCCTTTGATAATTTTTCCATATCGCCTTTAGTTTTAGGCTCAACAGCTACTGAGATAACTGGTTCAGGTATAAACAATGTCTCCAAAACTATTGGATCTTCAGTGTTACACAAAGTGTCACCAGTTGTTGTGTTTTTAAGACCTAATACAGCTCCTAGATCCCCAGCCCTCAATTCATCAACCTCCTCTCTTTCATCAGCCTTAAGAATCACTAATCTAGAAATTCTCTCTTTAGCATCCTTAGTAGAATTCATTACATAACTTCCCTTTGAAAGAACACCTGAATACATTCTTACAAAAGTTAATTTCCCATAAGGATCTGACATCACTTTGAATGCTAATGCACTGAAAGGAGCATTATCATCTGAAGGTCTAACATCTTCTTTGCCACTTGGCAAAACACCTTCTATTGGTTTCACATCAACTGGGGCTGGCAAGTAATCAACTACAGCATCTAATACAAGTTGGACACCTTTAGTCTTAAAAGCTGAACCACATAATACTGGAAGAATTGAAAGAGGTAAAGTTAAG
>JFLG01000093.1 GCA_000634735.1 Prochlorococcus sp. scB241_528N17
CATGGAACATAGAGGAGGTTGTGGAGGAGATAGTGATTCAGGAGATGGAGCGGGCATTTTATGTTCAATTCCATGGGAATATCTAGAAGAGGAAATTAATTTAAAGCATAATCAAGAATTTAATAGAGGTTTAGGTATGGTTTTTATGCCTAATGAAAAAGAAAAAATTGATGTATGTAAATCAATATGTGATCAAGAAGCAAAAAAATTAAAAGTCAACAAAACATGTTGGAGAAAAGTACCTGTTAATAATGAAACCTTAGGTCCTTTAGCTAAAGCAAATGCTCCATTCATCTGTCAGTGGATTTTATATATAGACAAAAAAGATCACCAGGATGTCGAAA
>JFLG01000094.1 GCA_000634735.1 Prochlorococcus sp. scB241_528N17
AGAGAAGCGCATGAAGTTTTAGCAGTTGCAATGAATAGAATTGGTGGAAAAAGTAATAGTGGAGAAGGGGGAGAAGATCCAGCTCGTTTTAATGTTTTAAATGATATCGATGAAAATACTCAGTCAGCGACATTGCCATTTATTAAAGGCTTAGAGAATGGAGACACCGCGTGCTCAGCTATTAAACAAATAGCAGCAGGAAGATTTGGAGTTACACCTGAATATTTAAGAAGTGGTAAACAACTCGAAATTAAAATGGCTCAAGGTGCAAAACCCGGAGAGGGGGGACAATTACCTGGCCCAAAAGTTGATTCTTACATCGCAAAACTAAGAAATAGTAAACCTGGAGTAGCTTTAATATCTCCTCCCCCGC
>JFLG01000095.1 GCA_000634735.1 Prochlorococcus sp. scB241_528N17
AAATAAACACTCAACGCCTGATAGATCATGGTTAAAACATTCAAAAACTGCCCATAGTAATGGTTCTGTATTAGAAGACGAGTTTTTGTCTGATAGTGAATTTATAGATTCAATTAAAAATCACGAAATATTAACCAAAGAAATTGAGATAAAAAATACAGATAGAAGTGTTTGTGCAAAAATATCAGGTGAAATCGCAGAACTTCACGGCAACACTGGCTTCAATGGCGAACTCAACTTAAATTTCAAAGGATTTGCAGGACAAAGCTTTGGCGCCTTTTTATTGAAGGGAATGAATGTTCAATTAATCGGAGAAGCAAATGATTATGTTTGTAAAGGAATGAATGGAGGAATA
>JFLG01000096.1 GCA_000634735.1 Prochlorococcus sp. scB241_528N17
AAAAAAGAAGGAATTAATATAAAAAGTGGCTTTTTGGTAGATGAGTTAAAGAGGCCAGGTGACGGCGGATTACTTATTCTTGAGGTGAATAATTATAGAAATGCACTCAAAATAATTAAGAATGATCCAATGATTAAAAATGATCTAGTTGAATGGAAATTAAATGAGTGGGTAGATCCAAATAAATGAATATAACTATCTTGGATACTTTTTCATAAGTTTTTGAATTTATTTAAAGC
>JFLG01000097.1 GCA_000634735.1 Prochlorococcus sp. scB241_528N17
ATGTTGCCTTATGAAGCATGTACTGACAAATTAGATTCTAATTTCTTAGAAGATTAAATTTAGTCCTAAATAGTATATTTTTTTATCAAATTCATATACTTCTTTTGAGATTAATGGCAATAGAGAAGAATCTTTAGAATATTTTTCACCATCACAAAAAACAACTAACAAAGTGTGTAGTGATTGACTATTAGTCCACCAAGCGG
>JFLG01000098.1 GCA_000634735.1 Prochlorococcus sp. scB241_528N17
AATTAACTAAACTATCCACAAACTGAAGTATTAAATTCAAACATCATGCCAGCTACAGTAAAAAAAACAGGTTCAAAGAAATCTAAACGTAATGTACCGAATGGGGTGGTACATATCCAAAGCACATTTAATAATACTATCGTCTCAATTACTGACACCTCTGGCCATGTAATTTCTTGGTCTTCTGCAGGCGCAAGTGGATTTAAAGGTGCTCGTAAAGGTACACCATTTGCTGCTCAAACAGCTGCTGAAGCTGCAGCTAGAAGAGCACTTGATCAAGGTATGAGACAAATAGAAGTACTAGTTAGAGGCCCTGGCGCAGGTAGGGAAACGGCCATAAGAGCTTTACAAGTGGCCGGATTAGAAATAACTCTAATAAGAGATGTAACTCCATTACCTCATAATGGATGTAGGAGACCTAAACGAAGACGCGTTTAGTTCTTAACCATTCTCAACCCCCCAAACTCTTAATCTCATTATTTTCCGTGTTGCAATACCAGATTGACAGAATCGACCATCAAATAGCAGATGATCTCTCCCAAACAGGAACTTTTTTAATTGGCCCTCTAGAGAGGGGACAAGCTACAACTTTGGGTAATTCCCTTAGAAGAGTCCTTATGGGAGGACTTGAAGGAAGTGCAGTTACTGCAGTAAGAATAGCAGGAATTAATCATGAATATGCCACTATTCCAGGAGTTAGAGAAGACGTTTTAGATATTCTTCTTAATTGCAAGCAACTATCAATAAATAGTTCTAATCCAGAGCTAGAAATCGGTAGGTTAGTAGCGACTGGTCCAATGCAGGTGAAGGCGAATGACATCCAATTCTCTTCTCAAGTTGAAATTGTTGATGGCGAAAAACCGATCGCGACTATTCAGGAAGGTCATAACTTAGAGCTAGAAATCCATGTTGAAAGAGGTGTTGGATATAGACCCGTAGACCGTAAGAGTGAAGAGACAACTGCTATTGATTTACTTCAAATAGATGCTGTGTTTATGCCCGTGAAGAGAGTGAATTTTACGATTGATGAAACTGCTGTAGCAGAAGGCGGAATGGGAAGAGAAAGATTAAAAATGGAAGTCGTAACAGATGGTTCAACAAGTCCCGACGATGCTATTGCTGAAGCTGCAAATCAGTTAATAGAACTTTTTCAACCCCTTGCTACTGTCACAATGGTTGAGGAAATTCCTGAAGAACCTGAACCATCTCCTGAAGCTCAAATTCCTCTGGAGGAACTAAACTTGTCCGTTAGAGCATATAATTGTTTAAAAAGGGCTCAAGTTAACTCGGTTTCGGATTTAATGGGCTTCAGTTATGAAGATCTTCTTGAAATTAAAAACTTTGGCTCTAAATCTGCAGATGAGGTTATTGAGGCTCTAGAGCGCATCGGCATTTCTATTCCACAAAGCAGAACATCTGTTTAACAATTTTTAAGATTATGAGACATCAACTTAGAATTCCATTATTAAGTAAACCTGCTGACCAGAGGAAAGCACTTTTAAGAGGTTTAACTACACAATTAATTAGGGAAGGTAGAGTAACAACAACAAAAGCTAGGGCCAAAGCTTTAAGAAATGAAGCTGAAAGAATGATTTCACTCGCCAAAGAGGGAAGTTTGGCTTCTAGGAGAAGGGCTATTGGATATATCTATGATAAGAAATTAGTTCATTCACTATTTGAAAAAGCAAAGGAAAGATATGGAGACAGAAAAGGTGGTTATACACGCATAGTCAGAACAGTATCTAGAAAAGGTGATAACGCTCAAATGGCCATAATCGAGCTTGTTTAAGCTGGTTAAGTTAATATAGGGGCCTTTAACAGAAAATAACTTTTGAAAAGGGTAGCTTTACTAGTCCAATATGATGGATCGCATTATTCAGGTTGGCAAAAACAAAAAAATGCAACTACAGTCCAAGAAATTCTAGACAGAGCTCTCTTAAAGATTACAAATCATGCAGTAAGGACTTTTGCGGCAGGAAGGACTGATGCTGGTGTTCATGCATCAGGGCAAGTAGTACACTTTGATATTGATTGTGTAATACCAGGTAATAGTTATTCTGATATTTTAAATGGTCTTTTACCCTCAACAATTAGGATTTTGGAATCAGTTGAGGTTAAAGATAGTTGGCATGCATGCTATTCAGCAACATATAGACATTATCGTTATGTCATCAATAACAGTAAATTTTCTAACTTGTTTATCAATAATTGGTCATGGCATAGATATCAAAAATCATTAGATGAAGTTTTAATGTTTAATGCATCTAAGACAATGAAAGGTGAACATGATTTTTTTGCTTTTCAGAAAAGTGGAAGTAATAGAACAAACTCTATTACAAAAATAAAAAATATAGATATTAAAAGAGTAGAAGATTTGATTTTAGTTGATATTAAAGCTACTGGTTTTCTATATGGAATGGTCCGTTTAATTGTTGGTCAACTAGTTTTGGTTGGAGAAAAAAAAATATCCCCAGAAATTTTTACAGATAGATGGGTTAATAAAAAGAAAAATGATGTTAAAGAATCTGCTCCAGCTAAGGGGTTATGTTTTGTAAATGCTGTTTATGAAGAAAATGTTTTTAAAAAGATTAATAACAATGATTTGTTTCCTGTATTTTTAATTAAGGGTTTTTCTTAAGTAAAGTATATTTAAGCAAATTTTTTGTGTAAATCATTCAAAATTGTTGTTTAATATTCATCTAATAAGGTAGAATTTATTACTAACTTTAAATTTATTTTCATAAATTTGGTAAATGAATAAAACAATTACTCCATCATTAGAAACCATTGAAAGAAATTGGTTTTTAGTTGACGCAAAAGATAAGACACTTGGAAGACTTGCTACAGCAATAGCAACTGTATTAAGGGGTAAGAATAAACCTACATTTACACCTCATTTAGATACTGGAGATTTTGTCATTGTAGTTAATGCTGAAAAAGTTGAAGTAACAGGTAAAAAAGCATCACAAAAATTGTACAGAAGACATTCTGGAAGACCTGGCGGAATGAAAACTGAAAAATTTGAGTCTCTACAAGAAAGAATTCCTGAAAGAATTATCGAGCAAGCTGTTAAGGGTATGTTGCCTCATAACTCTTTAGGAAGACAGCAATTTAAAAAACTAAAAGTTTATAAAGGTGCTGATCATCCTCATGCTGCTCAGAATCCTGTATTATTAAATAGTTAATTTATAAAAATGAACAGTCAAATAAAAAACAAAGCTGTGTATTGGGGAACTGGAAGAAGAAAAACTTCAGTAGCTAGAGTACGCTTGATACCAGGAAATGGACTAATAAAAATTAATGGTCGTTCTGGAGATGATTACTTAAACTTTAACCCTCTCCATTTAAATTCAATAAAAGCACCTTTGCAAACATTAGGCCTTGAAAATTCGTATGATATTCTTGTAAACGTTTTTGGTGGTGGATTGACAGGTCAAGCAGATGCCATTAAGCAAGGAACAGCAAGAGCACTTTGCGAATTATCTCCCGACAATAGAAAACCTCTAAAAACTGAAGGTCATCTCAGTAGAGATCCTAGAGCTAAGGAAAGAAGAAAATATGGTCTAAAAAAAGCAAGAAAAGCTCCTCAATTCTCCAAACGTTAAAGGAATTCAAATTATGCCAAAATCCGAAATACACCCAAAATGGTATCCAGATGCAAAAGTTATTTGTAATGGAGAAGTTGTAATGACAACTGGCTCAACGCAGCCCGAATTACATGTTGATGTATGGAGTGGTAATCATCCCTTCTTCACTGGAACTCAGAAAATTCTCGATACCGAAGGTAGGGTTGATAGGTTTATGAAAAAATATGGAATGGGTTCAGCTAATTCAGCCACATCAAAAGAGCAAAAAGAAGAAAAAGATTCTAAAAAATAGAATTTTCAAAAATTAAGCAAAATTTCAATTGGAATACTCAACATTAATTGCAAGGTTGAAAACTGCTTCAGAAAGTTTTGAAAATTTGGAAGTGCAACTTGCAGATCCTGATATAGCTAATGATCCAAAAAAATTAGAATCCATAGCAAGAGAAAGGTCTAAATTGGAACCTTTGGTGATTGATTTTAATAAGTTGTTGGATACTGATAAAGAAATCGAAGATTCAAGAAATCTACTAAAAGAGAATAGAAATGATAAAGAAATGGAATCTTTGATAAATGAGGAGTTAATGACTCTAGAGGAATCTAAGAGTGAACTGATTCAAAAAACCACAATCGCCTTATTGCCAAAAGACCCAAGAGATGAAAGAAGTGTAATGTTAGAAATAAGAGCAGGTGCTGGAGGAAACGAGGCTTGTATCTGGGCAGGTGACTTAGCAAGAATGTATGAAAGATATGGACAAAAAATTGGATGGTCTGTAAAACCTGTTAGTGCTTCTGAGTCAGATATGGGTGGATTTAAGGAGTTAGTTATCTCTGTTAAGGGAGATTCTGTATATAGTCAACTTAAATTTGAGGCTGGTGTACACAGAGTCCAAAGAGTTCCAGCTACTGAATCTCAAGGTAGAGTTCACACCTCTACAGCTACAGTGGCAGTAATGCCTGAGGCTGATCCTGTTGAGGTTAAAATTGATCCAACAGATCTAGAGGTTGGAACTGCAAGATCAGGAGGTGCAGGGGGACAAAATGTTAATAAGGTAGAGACAGCTATTGATCTTCTCCACAAGCCTACAGGAATAAGAGTTTTTTGTACTCAAGAGAGATCACAATTGCAAAATCGTGAACGAGCAATGGAAATTTTAAGAGCTAAATTGTATGAAATTCAATTAAAAGAAGCCAATGCAAAAGAAAGATCACAAAGGCTTTCCCAAGTTGGAACTGGCGATAGAAGTGAAAAAATCAGAACTTATAATTTTAAAGATAACAGGACAACTGATCATAGATTAGGTTCCAATTTTTCTCTTGAGCCAATTCTTGCTGGCCAACTAGAAGAAGTGATTAATGCATGCATAGCGCAAGAACAAAAAAGAATGATGGAAGATTTTAATAAAGAAGTAAATTAAGATTTTTATTAGATTGCAACGCCTATTACGTATTTACTCCATTCTTTATGCCTGCCAGAGTCAATCTGTCTTGTAGCTTCAAAATTTAGATTACTTAATGGACGATAAGGCTTACGTTTTAAGGGCATATTCGCCTCTTCGGGGGTTCGATTACCTTTTTGTACATTACATCTGAGACATGCTGTAGTAACATTTTCCCAATTATCTGTTCCACCTCTGCTTCTCGGTAAAACATGATCTATCGATAGGTCACTACCCCTATAGTTACAGTATTGGCAAGCGTTATTATCTCTAAGAAGAATATTTTTTCTTGTTAAAGAAACCTCTCTAAAAGGAACTTTGACATAGTAACGAAGTCTTATAACTGTCGGCAACTTTTTCCCGCTATGAATTGAATATGTTTTATCTTCCTCTAAGCTTTCTGCTTTACCTTTAATCATCAAAATTACTGCTCTTCGCCAGGAAGTGATATTTAAAGGTTCATATGATGCATTTAGAACTAGAGTCTGGCCCATGCCAAAATATAATTTACATGTCATGCTAACTGTATATTTCAATAAGCGCATATATTTGTGCAAAGTTAATGCAAAATAGGCAAACAAATCAGTTTTTTAATTTTGACAAATTTCCAAAATTTGAAAAAGATATAGATTTAAAACAAAGAGCATGGATTGAAGTTAATGGTAAAGCAATAGAAACAAACGTTAGACAGTTAAGATCAAAATTAAGTAAAAATTGTCAATTTATGGCAGTTGTTAAAGCTGATGGATATGGACATGATGCGAAATTAGTATCAAAGTATGCTATTAAAGGTGGAGCATCTCAATTAGGTGTTGCCACATTAAATGAAGGCATTAAGCTTCGTGCTTCTGGAGTTAAAAAACCAATACTTATACTCGGAAATCTTTATACGAAAAGGGATCTTACTATATGTTTTAAAAATGATCTTATGCCAACTATCAATAGTATAAGAGAATGTTTAATTTGCAATAACATTGGTAAGCACTTTGGATTTAAATTTCGTTTACATCTTAAAGTTGACACGGGAATGTCAAGATTAGGATTTGAATACAATAAATTTGTTCAGCAATTTGAAAACATCAAATCTTTTGACAATATTTCTATTGAGGGAATATATAGTCATTTATCATCTGCAGATGAACTCAACTCATTAGATCCAAAAAGTATTACACAATTACAAAGACTGAAGTTTAATGAATTATTAAAGCAAATTAATCTTGATCGAAATAATAAAATTAATATTCATTTGGCTAATTCTGCGGGAATGCTTATTAACAAAGATTTTCATTTTCACATGGTACGTGTTGGGCTTTCTATGTATGGATACAGTCCTTTAGAAAAAGCAGATAAAAATTTATCACTTAAACCAGCTTTATTTTTGAAAGCTAAAGTAGCTTTTATTAGGACTATTGATCCAGGTGTTGGTGTAAGTTATGGAGGCAAATTTGTAAGTCATAGAAAAACTAATTTAGCTGTATTAAGCATTGGATACGCAGATGGAGTACCAAGAAATCTTTCAGGAAAGATAAACGTTATTCATAATGATAAAATTTATCCCCAAGTTGGATCCATAACTATGGATCAAATGATGGTGGACATTACAGGTTCAAGTGAAATTAAAATTGGTAGTACCATGGTATTACTAGGATCTGATGGAGATAAAACAATTTCTCCTCTTGAATGGGCAAGAAAATCTAATACTATACCGTGGGAAATTCTTTGTTCTTTTAAAAATAGATTACCGAGAGTTCAAGTTGATTAGACATTTCGATTAAATAAAAAATTTTGAATGTTTGCAAAAAAATTGATAATGTATAAGAACTGGAGAGGTGGCTGAGTGGTTGAAAGCGGCTCCCTGCTAAGGAGTTACAGGAGGTAACTTTTGTCGAGGGTTCGAATCCCTCCCTCTCCGTGATTTTTTTAGAAAATTTTTAATTAATATTTGTTTTAAAGCAAGTTAAGGTTAATATCTTTAAGGTCATAAATAGAATTTAAAATCAAGTCAGCACCAGAATCTCTAAGATTTGTTTCGTAAGAATTACGTTCTTTTAATCGAGAATTTAAATGTAAATGTGGGGGAGCTATTCCGATACTTATGAATTTCTGAGATGGTATTTCCTTTCTAGCGTTTATAACTGTATTTATATCTGCAATAGTATCTCCTACATATGCAATGGGAATATTTGATTCGCCAAGTTTATCTCCAATAAGCTTTTTTGATAAGTTAATAAAACCCATAGGATCAGGCTTGTCAGGAGCATCTCCCATAGATATTAATGGTGGTGATTTTAGTCCAAGTCTTTTTTCTAAAACAAATTTTGCAGAAGCAGACTCTGCACCACTTACAAATCCCCAGATTATTCCATTACCTTGAATTAAATCAAAAAACTTTTTATCAACTAATAACTCCTCATTTGTTATGAAACCAGACCAGTATTTACTATCTTTATTTGGATCTCCACCAAAGTAAAAATCTTCAAAACATTTTACTATTTCCTCTCTCGGAGGAATTTTAAGGTTTAAGTTCTCTTTTTTTATGCATCTTTTTATAAGTTCTAAACTTAAATCCCAGTCATTATTCCAGATCCCTTCATTTTTTGCATTATCAATATCTGTATAACTTGGCTCCCATCCCGAAAATTTGTAAACTGTTTTTTTTAAAGAAAGTCTGTAACTATTTTCTACGCTGCGGATTACCCCATCAATGTCAAACAAAATTAAACCAATATTTTTCAATTAATTTTCTTAAATCATTACTATAAAAGATTAGTATTCTTATACAGAAAAAGCAAAGAAAAACATTCTATTTATAAGCCATGGATTATCTAAACTTAATTTTGTAGATATCCTCTGGGAGTGAGAAATATTTCGTCATCTAAGGTTGTTTGAGAATTGCCAATAATAATAATTGATAACATATCAATCTCTTTAAAAGGAATGGTGTTTAAAGTAAAAAATTTTTTGGTTTGATTTTCTCTCCCTACTTGTCTAGCTATTAAAACTGGAGTATCACCATGCCTAGATTGTAAACATATATCTATTACACTTTTTAGCTGCCAATTTCTTTCAATGGATTGAGGATTAAATAAAGTTATTACAAAGTCACCTACAAGAGCTCCTTCAATTCTTTTTTTTATTAAAGACCATGGAGTTAATTTATCGCTTAAGCTTACTGAACAAAAGTCATTCATTAGTGGTGCTCCACTAATAGCAGCAGCTAATTGTAAACTACTTATACCTGGATGTATTTCAAAGTAAGGCCTATATTCTTTTTTGATTTTTTGAAGTAACTCTAAAAGTAAACCAGCCATTCCATAGAATCCAGATTCCCCTGAAGAAATTAAAGCTACTTTTATTCCTTCCTCGGCTAGTTGAATTGCTTTACTGCATCTATCTTTTTCTTCAGTAAGTTTACTTTCAATTAAAACCTGATCATTCCTTTTTAAGGGTTTTATTAAATCTAAATACATTTTGTATCCAATCCAAACAGTACATCTTGAAAGTGCTTTTCTTGCATTATTGGTTAGGAAGGATATATCACCCGGCCCACTTCCAATAATATGGATTTCGCCATGGGTTGGATTATATTGATTTTTTGATTCTGCTAAAGCGATAGTTACTGCACCAGAATGATTCTTAAAAATTCTTTTTTCTTCTAATAATTTTGATTCTTCTCCTGCTGCGAGTAAGCAAGAGGCTTCTGCTACGGAAGGGGTACCAATTTCATTTTGCACAACATTTGATGGATTTGGAACAATTATTGATGAAAGATCTTCTTTATTAAAAAACTTTATAGGCAAGTTTTTTTCTTTAGCAAGTTCTAAAATTCCTTTCTCATCTTTTTTAATATCAATAGTTGCAAATCCCGCAATTGATTGCGGTGATAAATTTCCTGACTCTAAAAAATTATTTAAAGAATTTGTTATTAATTCTTTGCTTGTATTTCTTTCACATCCAATACCGACCCATAATACGGGCGGGTGCCAAGTTGTTTCATGATTTTTAAATATACTCACATGAAATGTTGAATCTTTTTTTTCAGTGTTTTTTTTATTAATTTGAGTAATAATCTCACCTGATTCTGAAGTTTTCCATAATCGATTACCAGATAATTGCTTGCAAAATATTTCTTCGTTCTTAGCTTGTTTAATTACTAGTTTTGACCAATCCTTTATATTGCCAGATCTTTCCCACCCCCATTGATTTCCAAATGCATCAAGATTTAAGAAGCTTAGATCATTGGAATTATTAGTTTCTATTATTTCGCCACCAAATAAATTAGCAATTTGAAATGCAATATTTTGCGTATTTGACTGATGTAAGCCAATTAAAGGAACTATCTTGGAACATTTGTTATCTATAACTATTACTCCTGGATCTTGATCTTTAGAGGTTAAAAATGGATTTATTATGCGTATTGATGCAGCAATTGAGCCTATAAAAATTATTAAATCTATCTCCGGCCATTTTTTTAGCAATACCTTCCTAGGTTTTTGTACTTTAATAAGTTCATTTTCCTTTTCATCCTCTTTTGAAGGACCTGCAATATATATGTCTTTGACAAATTCGGTTTTTTTAAGCCTTTTTAAAATTTCTTTTGAATTATTAGATAGACCTATCGCAATGCCTTTCAAATTAGAAACTATTGATAGTAACTTTGAAATTATATCCTGTCGCTGGATTCAAAAAATTTTCTTTGAAATATAAAAAAAAATTTAAGAAATTTATATAAAATTTGAGTAAAAATACTCATAATTTAGTCACAGACTAGAATTTAACAAAATATTCATATAGTAACAATCATTAGAACATTTGTTACGTTAATGCATAACGAAAGAATCTTTGCCTTATTATTTTTGAAACGAATATCTAAAGTTCCGAAGGATTCGTTTTCTTGAACATTATTATTAAATGATAAGTTCAAGATCCGATCAATCGGCTTTAATGTCAATTATTTTCGAGGTGCTAGATGACCATCAGCCCACCAGAAAGTGGAGAAAAAAACAAAAAAGTTTTGGAGGATCCTGTTAAGGCCGATCCAAGACCTATTGATTTTGCCAAATTAGATAAACCAGGTTTCTGGTCAAGTAAATTATCTAAAGGTCCAAAAACTACAACATGGATATGGAATTTGCATGCTGATGCACATGATTTCGATGTGCATACAGGAGATGCTGAAGAAGCAACAAGAAAAATCTTTTCGGCTCATTTTGGACATCTTGCAGTCATTTTCATATGGATGAGTGCTGCTTTTTTCCATGGAGCAAGATTTTCTAATTATTCAGGTTGGTTAGCAGACCCAACGCATGTAAAACCAGGAGCTCAGCAAGTTTGGGCAATTGTGGGCCAAGAAATGCTTAATGCTGATCTTGGTGCAAACTACAACGGAATTCAAATCAGTTCAGGAATATTTCACATGTGGCGAGCATGGGGAATCACCAATGAAAGTGAACTGATGGCTTTGGCAATAGGTGCTGTAGTAATGGCTGCACTTATGCTTCATGCCGGAATATTTCATTATCACAAAGCGGCTCCAAAAATGGAGTGGTTTCAAGATATTGAATCTATGCTTAACCACCATATAGCTGGCTTAGTAGGATTAGGATCTTTAGCATGGGCTGGTCATTGTATTCATATCGGAGCTCCTACTGCTGCTCTCTTAGATGCAATTGATGCAGGCTCTCCTTTAGTAATCAATGGTAAAGAAATAGCAACTATTGCAGATATGCCTATGCCGCATCAACTCTGTGATCCACAAATCATCGGTCAGATATTTCCAGGATTAGCTAGTGGTACAGGTAATTTCTTTAGTTTAAACTGGTTAGCTTTCTCAGATTTCCTTACCTTCAAAGGTGGACTTAACCCTGTGACAGGAAGTTTATGGATGACTGATGTTTCACATCATCACTTAGCTTTTGGTGTAATAGCAATCATTGGTGGTCATATGTATAGGACCAATTACGGCATTGGTCATAGTATGAAAGAAATATTAGATTCACAGCAAGGAGACCCTATATTATTCCCTGCTCCTAAAGGTCATCAAGGTCTTTTTGAGTTCATGGCAGAAAGTAGACATGCCCAGCTTGCAGTAAACCTAGCAATGCTTGGATCAATAAGCATACTTGTATCTCATCATATGTATGCGATGCCTCCATATCCATATATAGCTACTGACTACATGACAGTTCTTGGATTATTTACTCATCACATGTGGATAGGTGGATTATTCATAGTAGGTGCAGGTGCTCATGCTGGAATTGCAATGGTTAGAGATTATGATCCAGCAAAACATATTGATAATGTATTAGACAGAATCCTTAAAGCAAGAGATGCCTTAATCAGTCATTTAAACTGGGTATGTATGTGGTTAGGATTCCATAGCTTTGGACTCTACATTCACAACGACACTATGAGAGCTTTAGGTAGACCTCAAGATATGTTTAGTGATTCAGCAATCCAACTTCAGCCAATTTTTGCTCAATGGGTACAGAGTATTCAAGCATCTGCAGTTGGAACTTCTCTTTTAGCAGGTACTGCAGAAGCTTTACCTCACAAAGCTTTAAGTGAAGTTTTTAATGGAAGTTTAGTAGAAGTGGGTGGAAAGGTTGCTATAGCTCCAATTCCATTAGGGACAGCTGATTTAATGATTCATCATATTCATGCTTTCCAAATTCATGTAACTGTTTTGATACTTCTCAAAGGAGTACTTTATGCAAGAAGTTCAAGGTTGATCCCTGATAAAGCTTCTTTAGGATTTAGATTCCCTTGTGATGGACCTGGAAGAGGTGGCACATGTCAAGTTTCTTCATGGGACCACGTGTTCTTAGCCCTTTTCTGGATGTATAACTGTTTATCAATAGTAATTTTCCACTTCTCTTGGAAAATGCAGAGTGACGTTTGGGGACTTACTGGAGGTAATTTCGCACAAAGTTCCATTACTATTAATGGTTGGTTAAGAGATTTTCTTTGGGCGCAAGCTTCTCAAGTATTAACAAGTTATGGTCAATCAATAAGTATGTACGGTTTGATGTTCTTAGGAGCTCACTTCATATGGGCATTTAGTTTAATGTTCCTCTTTAGTGGAAGAGGATATTGGCAAGAATTATTCGAATCAATTGTTTGGGCACATAACAAACTTAAAGTTGCTCCAACCATTCAACCAAGAGCTTTATCTATCACCCAGGGTAGAGCAGTAGGTGTAACACACTTCCTTGTCGGTGGTATTGCTACCACATGGGCCTTCTTCCATGCTCGCCTTTTCGGGCTGGGCTAATTACCTGAACTTCACCTTTTTAATTCAATGGCAACAAAATTTCCATCATTTAACCAGGGTCTAGCTCAGGACCCTACAACCCGACGAATATGGTACGGAATAGCTACCGCGCACGACTTTGAAAGTCATGATGGTATGACCGAAGAAAAGCTTTATCAGAAGCTTTTCTCTACACATTTTGGTCATCTAGCAATAATCGCTCTCTGGGTAGCTGGTAACTTATTTCATATCGCGTGGCAAGGTAACTTCGAGCAGTTTGTACTCGATCCAACTCACGTTCGTCCTATTGCTCATGCTATTTGGGACCCACATTTTGGGTCTGGTATCACAGAAGCAATGACACAAGCTGGAGCTAGTGGTCCAGTAAACATAGCTTACTCAGGTCTCTACCATTGGTGGTACACAATTGGAATGAGAACTAATGAGCAACTTTTCCAAGCTTCAATATTCATGAGTATTTTGGCTTGTTGGACTCTATTTGCAGGTTGGTTACACTTACAGCCAAAATTCAGACCTTCTCTAGCTTGGTTTAAAAATGCAGAATCAAGATTAAATCATCATTTAGCTGTTTTATTTGGTTTTAGCAGTATTGCTTGGACAGGTCATTTGGTTCATGTTGCTATACCTGAATCAAGAGGTCAGCATGTAGGTTGGGATAACTGGTTAACAGTACTTCCCCACCCCGCAGGACTAGCTCCTTTCTTTACTTTAAACTGGGGAGCATATGCTCAAAATCCTGATTCTCTAGATCAGGTTTTTGGAACAGCTGAGGGAGCTGGTACAGCAATCTTTACTTTCTTAGGTGGTCTTCATCCTCAAAGTGAAGCATTATGGCTAACTGACATTGCGCATCATCATATCGCGATTGGAACAGTTTTCGTAATAGCTGGTCATATGTATAGAAATACCTTCGGTATTGGTCATAGCCTCAAAGAAATTACAGAAGCTCATAATACAAGACACCCTAATGATCCTCATAAAGGTAGTTTCGGAATTAACCATGATGGAATATATGAAACTGTAAATAATTCATTACATTTCCAACTTGGATTAGCATTAGCATCACTTGGTGTAGCAACTTCTCTAGTGGCGCAACATATGGGTGCACTTCCTTCTTATGCTTTCATTGCAAGGGACTACACTACACAATCTGCTTTATATAGTCATCATCAGTACATAGCAATGTTCTTGATGGTTGGTGCTTTCGCACACGGTGCTATTTTCTTTGTTAGAGATTACGATCCAGAATTAAATAAAGATAATGTACTAGCACGAGTACTTGGAACAAAGGAAGCTCTGATAAGTCACCTTAGTTGGGTAACAATGTTGCTTGGATTCCATACTCTTGGAATTTATGTTCATAACGATGTTGTTGTGGCTTTTGGTAATCCTGAAAAGCAAATTCTAATCGAGCCAGTATTTGCTCAATTCGTTCAAGCCGCTCAAGGTAAGATGATGTATGGCTTTAACGCCTTATTATCTGATCCCACAAGTTCGGCAACTCTCGCAGCTAATTCATTACCAGGTAATCATTACTGGATGGATCTTATCAATAGACAAGATGCATTAAGTGCTTTCTTACCTATAGGGCCAGCAGATTTCTTAGTTCACCATGCTATTGCTTTAGGGCTTCATACAACTGCATTAATCCTTATAAAAGGTGCACTTGATGCTAGAGGAACAAAATTAATTCCTGATAAGAAAGATTTAGGTTATGCTTTCCCTTGCGATGGACCCGGACGTGGAGGTACTTGTGATAGTTCATCTTGGGACGCAATGTACTTAGCTATGTTCTGGGCATTAAATTTACTAGCATGGGTAACTTTCTACTGGCATTGGAAACACCTAGCAATTTGGCAGGGTAACGTAGCACAATTTAACGAATCAGGAACCTATCTAATGGGTTGGTTCAGAGATTATCTCTGGTTAAACTCTGCTCAACTTATTAATGGATACAATCCCTTTGGAGTAAATTCTCTATCTCCTTGGGCTTGGATGTTCCTATTCGGCCACTTAGTTTGGGCTACTGGTTTCATGTTCCTAATATCATGGCGTGGTTACTGGCAAGAGTTAATTGAAACATTAGTTTGGGCACATCAGCGTACTCCAATTGCCAATCTTGTTGGTTGGAGAGATAAGCCAGTTGCACTTTCAATTGTTCAAGCTAGATTAGTTGGACTAGCACATTTCACGATTGGAAACATACTTACATTTGGGGCATTTGTTATCGCATCCACTTCAGGTAAGTTTGGTTAAATTTACCTTAAATAATTTAAATCACCACGTTTGTGGTGATTTTTTTTGTTTAATTTTAATGTTCTAAATTAAGTTAAAATTGTGTAATTATTATTAAATATAAATGTCAGATATAAAACAATTAATTTCTATTATCGTCCCTGTTTTCAATGAAAGCGAGAGTATTGGTATTTTGTTGGATGAAGTTATCAATGTAATGTCTTCTAATAAATATAATTTTGAATTGATTGTTGTAAATGATGGTTCTAAAGATAATACTCATCAAGTATTAAAGCAACTAACTCTCGAAATTAAAGAATTGTCAGTAATTTCCCTTCGTAAAAATTATGGTCAAACTGCAGCAATGTCGGCTGGCTTTGATAATTCTAAGGGCGATATTGTTATTACTTTGGATGGTGATTTACAGAATGATCCAAATGATATTCCACTATTAATTTCTGAAATTAATAATGGTTATGATTTGGTTTGTGGTTGGAGGTTTGATAGAAAAGATAAATTAATTAATAGAAAGATACCATCAAAAATAGCGAACAAGTTAATAGGTCACGTAACAGGTTTGAAGTTGCATGACTATGGATGCTCATTAAAAGCGTTTAAGAAAGAAATAATAGAAGATATAAAGTTATATGGGGAACTTCACAGGTTTTTGCCCGTTTTAGCAAATATTGAAGGTGCAAGAATCAAAGAAGTTAAAGTAAATCATAGGAGCAGGCAATATGGATCTAGTAAATATGGAATTGATAGAACTTTTAGAGTTTTAATGGATTTACTAACTGTTTGGTTTATGACTAAATTTTTAACAAGACCGATGTATGGATTTGGTTTTGTTGGAATTATAAGTATTTTCTTTAGCCTTGCGATAAGTTCTTATTTGATAGTTTTAAAAATAATAGGTGAGGATATTGGAAATCGTCCGTTGCTGATGTTTGCATTAATATTAGGAATTGCTGGTGTTCAATTATTTAGCTTTGGATTATTGAGCGAACTTTTAATTAGGACATATCATGAAAGTCAAAGTCGTCCAATTTACAGAATTAGATCAATAAACAGTGCTAAGCAAAATTGATTGTTTACTTGAACTGTCTTATTAATAAAGCTGAAATTTCAACGACTTCAGGAGAAATATCTCTTAAGCCTTTGCGTAAAATTGGTAATGTTGATTTATCAGCCAATTCTTCTGCAATTTTTAATGCCTTTAATTTATTTTCTGTATCACCCTGAAAAAGACTAATCATTTTATTTCTTTGAGAATTTTTATAAAATACCGAGTACTTTTTTTCTTCGTTATTGTATAAATAACTATTTTTTTTAGATAGAAATTTAATATTACCTTTTTTATTTTTCTTTAACTTAATAGAATTTAAATTGCCTTGATTTATTAACTTTTTAAAGCTTCTTTTTTTAAAAACTAGAAGTAATATTCCTATAAAAATAATAAGTAAAATGGCGAAAAAATTTAACATGTAAAAAGTTAATAATTTTTATATCATCAAGTAATAAAATTAACATTATTTCGCTGATAAATACTAAAGTGTTTAAAGATGTTTAAAGAACTATGCCATCTGATTTACCAAGTCTTTTACCCTCAATTTTTGTTCCATTAATTGGTATAGCAATGCCTGCTGTTTTTATCGTATTGATTGGAAGATTAATTACAGCAACTGAATAAATTATCAAACACTAAACTATTAAAAAAATGAGCGACTTTCAAAAATCATTCTCTGAATCAACAAGTTCTATTAAGTTTGATGAGAAATACATAGATACTTCTGTACAGCCAAATGATATTGGCGTAGCAGAACAATGGGCAGTAAAAACAGTTGCTGATCCTTGTGTTGGTAATTTAGCTACTCCAGTTAATAGTGGTTATTTTACTAAAGCCTTTATAAATAATTTACCTTTTTATAGAGAAGGTATTTCCCCTAATTTTAGAGGTTTAGAAACTGGAGCAGCTTTTGGATATCTTCTATACGGACCTTTTACCATGACTGGCCCATTAAGAAATTCAGAATTTGCTCTAACAGCTGGACTTCTAGCTACTATTGGAGCTGTTCATATTTTGACAGCACTTTTTGTTCTATACAATGCACCTGGTAAAGCACCTAATGTTCAACCTCCAGATGCGACTGTTAATAATCCGCCAAAGGACTTATTTACAAGAGCTGGTTGGGCTGATTTTACAAGTGGATTTTGGTTAGGAGGATGTGGAGGAGCTGTTTTTGCTTGGTTACTTGTTGGGACATTACACTTAGATACCATAATGCCAATCATTAAAAATATTTGGATAGTTTAGTTAATTATTTTTTTCTTCCGGCAACTGTTTTCCTAGAACCCCGTCTTGTTCTTGCATTAGTTCTAGTTCTTTGACCTCTTACTGGAAGACTCATTCTATGTCTTCTACCTCTTACACACCCTATATCTTGTAGACGTTTTAAAGCCATTCCCTCTTTTCTTCTCAAATCACCTTCTAAAGTAAATTCTTCTGTGGCACCTCTAAGCTTTTGAACATCAGAATCTGAAAGGTCTTTGACACGAGTATCTGGGTTTACACCCGTATTAGCAAGAATTAGTTTTGATCTCGTTAAACCAATTCCATAGACATATGTAAGTGCAATTTCAACTCGCTTTTCGCGAGGTATGTCAATTCCTGCAATCCTGGCCACGTTTTTAGAATAAGTAAAAGTTTGAATTTAAGGGTTGAAATTTAACCCTGACGCTGTTTATTGCGAGGTCTTTTCTTGTTAATAACATAGATTTTACCTCTTCTCCTCACGATCTGATCGTCAGGACTAATTTTTTTGACTGAAGATCTGACCTTCATAGGGGATTAACAAATAAAACGTTAATACTATATTCTACATCATCATCAAGCCATTTTTTGTTTGATATCGGAGGAAATGGTTTTTAAATCTCTATCAGCGTCAATATATTCTAACAATGAGAGATCTTTAAAATATTGAATTAATGGTTCTGTAGTTTTTTTATAGATATCAACTCTTGTTCTAATTGTCTCTTCCGTATCATCTTTTCTCCCTCTTAAAAGCAAACGCTTAATTAGTACTTCTTCTGGAATATCTAAATAAAAAACTAATTCCAAAGGTTGATTTATTTCATTCAAGACTTCATTCAATGAATTTGCTTGAGATAAATTTCTTGGGTAACCATCTAGAATCCAACCACTATTATCCTGGACTAAATTTTGTCTAACGATCTTTAATACAAGCTCATCACTAACAAGTTCCCCGCGATTCATAATATCCTTTACCTGAATACCTAGGTTAGTATTCATTGCGATTTCTTTTCTTAATAATTCACCAGTTGAAAGGTGTAAGTAAGAATTAGTTTGACTTAGCAATTCCGCTTGAGTCCCTTTCCCTGCTCCAGGAGCTCCTAAAAATAGTAAATGTTTCTTCATTAATTGTTAATTAGTCCCTCATACCTTTGTGAAATAACATAAGTTTGAATTTGCTTAGCAGTATCTATAGCAACACCTACAAGAATAAGTAATGATGTTGCTCCTAAACCTTGAAAGGTCTGAACATTTGTAGCTCTTTCTACTGCAGCTGGGATTATGGCTACTGAACCCAGAAATAATCCTCCCAATAAAGTCAACCTGTTTTGTATACCTGATAGGTAGTTTGCTGTATTAGTTCCTGGTCTCACTCCTGGTATAGCTACTCCTCCTTTCTTTAAATTTGAAGCTACATCAACTGGATTGATAGTAAGAGATGCATAAAAATAGGAGAACCCCAAAATCAAGGAGAAGAATGTAAGAGCATATGGCCATGGATTAGAAGATCCTGGATTTAAACTACTGGCCAACTTGATTAAGACTGGATTGCCCGTAACATTTGCAATAGTTATAGGTAAAAAGATTAAAGCAGATGCAAATATAATAGGCATGACTCCTCCTGCATTTAGTTTCAAAGGTAAATAACTTTGCCTTGTAGGAAGTAGTGTTGCATTTCCTATCTGCCTTTTTGCACTAACAATAGGTATGCGTCTTGCTCCCTCTTGGACAAAAATGATCCCAACAATTGTCAGTAAAAATACTCCAAGTAAAACTGCTATACCTAAAACATCTCCTCTATCGCCAGTTTGAGCTTTTTCGATGGTTGAACTTAAAGCCTTAGGTAAAGTCGCAACAATATTCAAAAAAATTACCAATGAAGCACCTTGACCTATCCCTTTCTCCGTAATAATTTCACTAAACCACATTACTAACATTGAGCCAGTAACCAAGGCAATGGAGGTTTGCAAGACAAATGTAGTTTCACTTATCCCCTCAATAGCATATTGTCTGAGAATTAAGGAAAAAATTATACTTTGCAAAAAACCCCATCCTAATGAAACATATCTAGTTATTTGAGCAATTTTTCTTCTCCCCGCCTCTCCTTCATTTTTTTGTAAATCTTCAAGCACAGGCAATGAAGCTGTGAGAAGCTGAATAATAATTGATGCGTTAATAAAGGGAAGTATTCCTAATGCAAATATTCCTAATGTTGAGATTCCTCCTCCAGTAAAAATATCTAAAAAACCTATTAATTGCCCCCCCTGATCTATAAAACTTTTAAAAGCAACCCTATCAATACCAGGCATAGGGATATATATACCAAGTCTTACTAAAAGGAGGAGACCTAGAGTAGTTAAAACTCTACTCCTTAGCTCTTTATTTAAAAATAATTGGGAAAGTATTTCAGAAGCGCTAGGATTTCTACTTTTGTTGACAAACATTTTGATGCATACCTAAATTTTTAGTAAATTTATTTATTATTTATAAGCTCGCAGGATCCACCAGCGTCCTCAATTTTTTGTTTTGCAACTTTTGTAAATGCATGCGCTTGGACTTTTAACTTTACATTAAGTTTTCCATTACCAAGGATTTTTAAAGGAAATTTTGGCTTGAAGATTAATCCTTTCTTAACTAGTGAGTCTAGGTTCACAGTATCGTTATCTTTGAAATCATTTAATTTTTCTAAATTAATTATGGAAAAGTTCTTTTGATTAATTATTTCAAAGTGCTTTAATTTTGGCACTCTTCTATATAAAGGCATTTGGCCACCTTCAAAACCTGGACGTGTAGGTCTTCCAGAACGTGACTTTTGTCCTCTCATTCCAAAACCACATGATGCACCCTGACCGGCTGCAATTCCTCTACCCTTTCTTAATTTTTTCTTTCTCGAGCCAGAGTTTGATTTAAGTGTATTTAATGTTGAAGTCATAATTTTAAGAATAGAGCTGTTCAAGTGAGATGCCTCTCTCCCTAGAGGCAGATTTGTGTGTTCTTAATTGAGAAAGAGCTACCATAGCAGCTCTAGCATTATTCAAAGGTGTTTTACTACCCAATCTTTTTGCTAAAACATTTTTTATGCCGGCTAATTCTAAAACTGTTCTTATTGAACCACCAGCAATTACACCTGTACCTGGGGCAGCTGGTCTGATTAGAACATTAGCAGCACCATCTCGACCTAAAGATAAAGTCGGTATTGAATTATTTTGGGTTAAAGGAACCCTAACAAGATTCTTTTTACCATCTGAAACTCCCTTTCTCACCGCACCAATAACATCCCCTGCTTTACCAACTCCAACTCCAACTTGACCTTTTTCATTACCTACTACAACAATTGCTCTAAAACTCATTTTTTTTCCACCCTTAACAGTCTTAGAAACGCGTCGAATTTGAACAACTCTTTCTTGCCAATCAGAATCTCTCTCTAGATTTTTTGAATCACCTCTTCTATTTCTTTTTCGATCATTGCGATTATTCTTTTTTTGTTCTACGGGCGTAGCTGCAGGAACATTATCGTTCTTGGATTGAATTTCTTGTTTTGTTGGAGTGTCAGTCATAGTAAAAAATTAAGAGTTAGAATTCTAGGCCAGCTTCACGAGCAGCATCTGCAAGTGCCTTTACTCTCCCGTGATATAAATTACCTCCACGGTCAAAAATTACTTGCTTAATACCTTTTTTTATCGCTCTCTTTGCTAATAATTTTCCAACAATGGAAGAAGAGTTACAATCAGAGGATAATTTCTCAGATTTTTCTCTTAGTTCTTTATCAACAGTTGAAGCTGAGCAAATAGTTGTTTGAGCGCTATCATCTATAACCTGAGCATAAATATGGTTATTAGAGCGATAAACAGACAATCTTGGACGCGTTGCATCTCCAATTAAGTATCTCCTTAATCTTCTATGCCTTTTTTGGGTTTGTAATTTCCTGGAAAGTTTGGTCATTTTTTTAATTGGAATTATTTTTTGCCAGATTTACCAGCTTTTCTGAGAATTCTCTCATCATGATATTTAATTCCTTTACCTTTGTATGGTTCTGGAGGTCTAATTGATCTGATTTTTGCTGCTTCATTGCCAACAATTTCCTTATCAATTCCAGATACGGTAACGTTTGTATTACTCTCAACTTTGTATGTTATACCATCAGGGGGGACCATTTCTACAGGATGACTATATCCTGCACTTACAACTAGATTTTTACCTTTTACTTGTGCTCTTGATCCAACGCCTACAATTTCTAGTTTCTTTGAAAAACCTTGAGTAACCCCTTCAACCATATTTGCAATTAAAGCTCTACATAAACCATGTCTCTGCCTTGAATGTATTTTGGTAGTGGTAGGACTTACGACAACAGTATTATCTTTCTTATCAAAACTAACTCCCTCAGGCATGAGGCGTTTTAACTCACCCTTTGGGCCCTTAACTGTAACTGTTAATCCATCAAAATCAACTGTAACTTTCTCTGGAATAAGTACTGGTGTTTTTCCTATTCTTGACATGATTAATTCTCCTTAATAAACATAGCAGAGGACCTCGCCGCCGATGCCTTGCTTTCTAGCATCGCGATCACTCATAACGCCTTTAGAAGTTGATATTATGGCAACTCCAAGACCTCCAAGAACTTTTGGTAAACCTCTAGTATTTTTATATATTCTCAAACCAGGTTTACTAACTCTTTGCATAGATCGAATAGTAGGAAATTTGTTTTTTCCACTATATTTGAGGCCGAGTATTATTTGTGATTTATAACCTTCACCTTCCTCATTAATATCAGAAATGAACCCCTCTTTTTGAAGAACTTTGGCGATACTTAAGGACATTTTTGAACCTGGTATTGTTGTGGTTGTATGCTTTTTTTGACTCGCATTTCTAATTCGAGTTAGCATATCTGAAATAGGATCGTGATTTGACATAGTTTTAATTTAATTCTTACTAAAAGGCATTCCTAACTCCTGCAAAAGAGCTTTACCTTCTTGATCTGATTTTGCACTAGTGACAATAGTTATATCCATACCTCTTATTGAATCTATTTTATCAAAAGAGATTTCAGGAAAAATCAATTGCTCTTTCACGCCAACGGTGTAATTACCTCTCCCATCAAAACTTTTTGGATTAACTCCTCTAAAGTCTCTTATTCTTGGTAAAGCTAGATTTATAAATCTCTCTAAAAAAGAATACATCCTGTCTCCTCTCAAAGTTACAGTACAACCAATAGGCATGCCCTCACGAATTTTAAAACCCGCGATAGCTTTTTTGGCCCTAGTTACTAAAGCCTTTTGTCCTGTAATTGTTGCCATTTCATTTAAGGAGGCTTCTAGAGCTTTGGAATTCGAAGCTGCTTCACCAAGACCTCTGTTAACGTTGACTTTGACAACTTTAGGTACTTGATGAATATTTTTAAGACCAAGGTCCCTTAAAAGTTTTGGTCTTATTGATTCTTTGTAGCGATTTTTTAGAGTCATAATTTTTTGTTAATTCTGGTCTTTGTCAGAATTGATAAATTAGAAAAAGTTGAAATCTGGTTTCTGATGAAAAATTAATCAATTACTTCACCAGTTTTCTTCAATCTTCTTTTCTTAACCCCCTCTTTATCAATAAAGTATTCAATCTTACTTGTAAGATTTTTATCCTTTGAAAAAAACATTACATTTGATGCATGTAAAGATGCTTCTTCTGTAAGAATTCTTCCAGTTTCTCCTTCCTGAGTTGGTTTTACATGTTTGGTCCTAAGGTTAATTCCTTTTACAACTAGTCTATTTTCAAGAGGGATAGTTTTTAAAACTTCTCCAGTTTTCCCTTTGTCCTTGCCATTAATTACTTTTACCAAATCTCCAGTTTTGATTCTCATTTTTATTCTTTGGAAATTTTTCTTTTGCTTTAATGAATCCAACATTTAAATCACCTCCGGAGCAAGAGAAACAATCTTTGTATAATTTTTATCCCGCAGTTCTCTAGCTACAGGACCAAAGACTCTAGTACCTTTTGGATTCTTATCTTCATTAATCAATACTGCCGCATTGTCATCAAATCTGATTGAATTACCAGTATTTCTTCTTAATGTTGCTTTAGTTCTGACGATAACAGCTTTAACAACTTCAGATTTCTTAACTCCCATGTTAGGAAGAGCATCTTTTACAGTTGCTACGATTACATCCCCGACATGTGCATACCTTCTATTAGAACCTAAAACCCTAATACATTGGAGTCTTTTTGCTCCGCTATTATCGGCAACTGTTAAATAAGTTTCTTGTTGAATCATTTTTTAACCTCCTTAGCCTGACTTGTTTTATTGAGAATCTCTTCTATGGCCCATCTTTTATGAGCACTAAGCGGTCTAGTTTCTCTAATTTTAACTCGATCACCTAAAACGCATGTATTTTCTGGATCATGCGCCTTATATCGAGTAGTTCTACTTACAATTTTTTTATAAGTGGGATGTGGATATCTGTTAATAACAGCAACAACAACTGTTTTATCCATTTTGTCGCTGACAACAGTACCAATTCTTTCTTTAAGTGCCATAACTAATAATTAATCAGAAGTTGTTTTAGAAGCAGATTGACTCTTACTGAGAGTGAGTAATTGCGCAACTTGTTTCTTGATAATTTTAAATTTATGAGTTTCATTGAGCTGTCTTGTAGCTTGCTTGAATCTCAAGTCAAAAAGATCTTTTCGTAATTGGTCAATCTTTTCAATAATTTGTTCAGAATTTAATTTTTTAAATTCCTTAAGTGACTCTGAGTTTTTCATTGTTTAACCTCCTCTTGAGATTTTTTAATATTTTTTTTATTTTCTTGGGAGGAATTTTCTAGATTTTTATCAATTGAGATAAATTTAGTTTTTACAGGAAGTTTGTATTGAGCCAGACGCATAGCTTCCTTTGCAGTTTCCTCAGTGATATCCTCACCACCCATTTCAAAAAGTATTCTTCCAGGTTTTACAACTGCGACCCAAAACTCTGGATTACCTTTACCAGAACCCATTCTGGTTTCGGCAGGTCTCATAGTTACGGGTTTATCAGGAAATATTCTTATCCAGATTTGACCACCACGTTTGATATATCTAGTCATAGCTCTTCTGCTTGCTTCAATCTGACGTGCAGTTACCCAGCCACAGTCTTGAGCTTGGAGAGCAAATTGACCGAATGCAATAGTATTACCTTTTGAGGCTACACCCCTCATTCTGCCTCTATGTTGTTTACGGAATTTAGTACGTTTTGGACTAAGCATTTTTATACCTCCTATGAATTCTCATTTGAACGATCCTCAAATTGCTGAGGTCTTCTACTAGCTTTTCTCTTAGGGCTCGCACCCACAGGGATAGTTTGTTCTTCTTTAGGGAGAACTTCACCTTTAAAAACCCAAACTTTAATACCTAGAACACCGTAAGTTGTATTAGCTTCACGTGTTGCGTAGTCAATTTCAGCTCTCAAAGTATGTAAAGGTACTCTACCTTCTCTAGTCCATTCAGTTCTAGCTATTTCAGCACCATTCAACCTTCCCCCTACTTGAATTTTAAGACCTAGAACTCCAGCCCTTTGAGCCCTTTGTAAGGCCATCCTAATAGTTCTTCTAAAGGCGACTCTTTTTTCTAGTTGTTGAGCAATATATTCAGCTAGTAAAAAAGCATCAGCGTCTACGCGTTCAACTTCAACAACGTTTATTCTGACTTGCCTTGTTCTATCACCTATAGTTTTTTGAATGCCAGATCTTAATTCTTCAATACCACTTCCTTGTCTTCCAACTATAACTCCTGGTCTTGCTGTTTTTAATTCAAGTTCCAGTTGGTCAGCTTTTCTAGCTATTAAGACATCGCTGATTCCAGCTGCTCCATATTTTTTTTGTATGAAGGTACGAATTTTAAAATCTTCTTGGAGAAGAATTGGATATGTTTTAGAAGTAGCAAACCACTTAGAGCGATGCTCTTGTGTAATTCCTAATCTTAGTCCAGAAGGATGTATTTTATGTCCCATTAGTTTTGTACCTCCGCATTAGTTTGAGTAGGAGCAGACTCAACAGAAATACTGATGTGGCAAGTCTGTTTTTTAATTGAAAAAGCTCGACCTTGAGCTCTTGGTCTATACCTTTTCATTACTGGACCACTATTAGCCCATGCAGAAGAAATAACTAGGGTAGATGGATCCATTCCAAGGTTATGTTCTGCATTAGCAACAGCAGATCTTAGAACTTTAGTAATGGGGTCTGTAGACCTGTAAGGCATAAATTCCAACATAATCAATGCATCTCTATAAGATCTACCCCTTATCTGATCCAAAACTCTTCTCACTTTAGAGGCTGATCCGCGAACATAATTCCCATGAGCAATTGCTGTTTTTGTTGTTTCAGGTGTTTTTGTCATGATTTTGCTCCTTTCTTATCTCTTATATGACCTCGGTAAGTACGTGTAGGAGCAAATTCACCGAGTTTATGACCAATCATTTGTTCAGTAATAAATACTGGAATGTGAGTCTTGCCATTATGTACTGCGATTGTATGACCGATCATTAAAGGTAAAATCGTAGAGGATCTTGACCAAGTTTTGATAACAGACTTGTCATTATCGGTATTTTGTTTTTCTACCTTCCTGAGCAGGCTATCTGCTATAAAAGGTCCTTTTTTTAGTGAACGTCCCATGATTATGTAATAGAAATTGAAATAATAAATGAAGTAATCAAGAGTCTCTTCCTCCTCTACTCCTCTTAGAAACGCGACGGCGTCTTCGAACAACTAATTTATTACTTGGTTTGTTCTTTTTACGTGTCTTTAGTCCAAGAGCTGGCTTACCCCATGGAGTAACTGGGCCTGCTCTACCAATTGGTGCTTTTCCCTCTCCTCCTCCATGTGGATGATCACATGGGTTCATTACACTACCTCTTACTTGAGGCCTTCTTCCAAGCCATCTTCTTCTTCCTGCTTTACCTAAGCTAGTATTTCTTATTTCAGAATTACCTACTTCACCAAGAGTTGCGTAGCATTCTTTTCTTACAAGTCTTACCTCAGTAGATGGGAGTTTTAAAGCAACATAATCTCCCTCTTTTGCCATAACTTGAGCACTAGCTCCTGCGGATCTAACCATTTGAGCACCCCTACCTGCGTATAACTCAACACAATGAACACTAGATCCTAATGGCATAACAGAAAGCGGCATTGCATTTCCATCTTCAATTGGAACACTTTCTCCAGAAATGATATTTTGTCCGACTTTTACTCCTGCTGGAGCGATAATATATCTTTTCTCTCCATCTTCGTAAAATAAAAGTGCCAACCTTGCATTTCTATGAGGATCGTAGTGAATAGCTGCAACTTTAGCGTTGATATTTCTTTTATCTCTTCTAAAGTCGACCAATCTATATTGCCTTTTGTGACCACCTCCACGATGACGACAAGTGATAACTCCACGATTATTCCTGCCTTTAACTCTATGTTTTGAAACTATTAGTGATCTTTCAGGTTTTGCACTTGTGATTTCACTAAAGTCAGTAACTACTCTCTGCCTAGTGCCAGGTGTATAAGGTTTAAATTTACGTATTGCCATGATTAAAACTCCTTAAGATTCTGGAAATAGTTGGATTTTGTCTCCTTCAGCAAGACGTACAATTGCCTTCTTGACCTGAGAACGTTTACCGGAAAATTTCCCGACTCTTCTTGTTCTCCTAGGAGGATTCATAGTGTTAACTCCTATGACTTTAACACTGAACAAGGCTTCAATAGCCGCCTTTATTTGTGGTTTAGCCGCTCTATGATCTACTTCGAAAGTATATTGGTTAAGATCTAGTGCATTTGTAGCTTTTTCAGTAATAACTGGCTTTCGTATTACATCGGCTAAACGAGAATCGAATAATTTACTCATGATGCATAAACCTCCTGAATTTTATCTATCGCTGATTGACCTATTACCAATTTATTGGCATTGAGAATATCAAATACATTTAATTGATCGGCGGAGATTAATTTTACTTTCACAATATTATTAATGGATTTTTTAATTATATCGGAAGGGCTATCAAGAATAACCAAAACTTTTTCAGTTTTTTGTATACCTAATCGAGCAAGGCCATTGATGATATCACTTGTTTTAGGCTGCTTTAAAGTAGATCCAAAATCTTCAACAGCCTTCATATCAGATACTCTGGACATAAGAGCTGTTCTAAGAGCTAATCTACGTTCCTTACGATTCATATCAAGATTGTAAGAACGTGGCTTCGGTCCAAAAATAATTCCGCCACCAGGTCTTAAGGGTGTCCTTATTGATCCTTGACGAGCTCTTCCTGTACCTTTTTGTTTGTATGGCTTTCTACCGCCCCCGCGCACTTCAGATCTTGTCAAAGTTGATGCTGTCCCTTGTCTTTTATTTGCTAGCTGTCTAAGGACTGCTCTATGGATTAAGTCTGCCGAAGAAGTTTCTTTAGCAACTGCTAAATCAAGAGTAACTTTGCCTGATTTTTTACCATCCCACTTTAAGGTTTCAAGTGTTGTCATGATTTTTCACCTCCTTTTTTGCCTACAACATTATTTGGCTTAATGTTGACAATTGAGCCGGGCTTACCTGGAACAGAACCTTTTACTACAAGCAAATTCTTCTGATCATCAATTTTTAGAACTAACAATCCTTTGGTAGTTATCTGTTTTCCTCCATATCTTCCTGCCATTCTTTTCCCTGGATAAATTCTACCCGGAGTTGTTCCTGCTCCTGTAGATCCTGGTGCTCTATGATTTTTTGAACCATGACTCATAGGACCTCTGCTAAAACCATGTCTTTTCTGGTAACCTGCAAAACCTCTACCCATAGATTTGCCACTGATATCAACTTTTTGACCAACCTCAAAGTTTTTTACAGTTATTTGTTTTCCGATTTCATAAGATGAAGTTTCTTCAACCCTATATTCTTTCAAATGCTTTAAAAGTTCTTCACCTGATTTCAATAAGTGTCCCTTTTCAGGTTTACTTAAATGCTTCTCTTTGGACAAGCCATAACCTATCTGAACGGCGGTATAACCATCCAAAGCAGTTGTTTTCAATTGAGTGACGCGGCACGGACCAGCCTCTATAAGAGTAACTGGTACCGAATTACCTTTATCATCGAAAAGTTGGGACATGCCCAATTTCTTTCCTAAAATTCCGATAGACATAAGACTAAATTAGGCTAGCTCGTAATAATTTTTCAATTATCTAAACCCTTCAGTCATTAAGGTGAAGTTAATAAAAAAACAATTAGTAAGGTCGAGACTTATCTGAAATAATAGATAGTTTCTCTCGGGATAAACCCACCTGAGTTTTTTAACGAAACGCTAAAAAATGTGAAATTTTCAGAGGCTCGGCTAGCTTGCGAGCTTAAAAATTCACTAAGTTACAATTGTACATCATCAAGTACCATAAAATAAAATAAAATAGAAATAAAGGAAATTTTTATGCCATTACTTCTCTCAGGGAAAAAGTTTCATAGCGATTTAAAAACTAACAAATGTCTCGCAATATTTGCTCCTCTTGAAGGTGGTTATGAAACTCGTCTTTTGAGGAGAATGAGGGCCAAAGGCTTTAAAACTTTTATAACTTCAGCAAGAGGGCTTGGTGATCCAGAAGTTTTCTTGCTCAAATTGCATGGCGTTAGACCACCTCACCTTGGTCATCAAAGTGTAGGAAGAAACGGAGCGCTTGGGGAAGTTCAACAAGTAATCCCACAAGCTTCTGAGTTATTTAATGAAAATGATAAAAATAAATTACTTTGGTTATTAGAAGGTCAAGTATTATCTCAGTCTGAATTAGAGAGCTTAATAGAGATTTGTACTAACGATAATAAATTAACAATAGTTGTTGAAATGGGGGGTTCAAGAAAACTTGAATGGAAACCATTAAGTAATTATATTTTGGATGAATTTGAAAGTTAAATTGTTTGATTAAAACCAAGAATAAAAAAGATAAATGGATTAAGTTAATTTGTGGTGCCAGTAATGAAGATATTGTTGCCATAGAAGATTTATGTGCAATTTATACTGCTGCTGGTGTCGACTACATAGATGTTGCAGCAGAAGAATCTATAGTTTATGCAGCAAAAAAAGGAATAGATTGGGCAAAAAAAGTCTTTAAAAACTCCCCTGGATTAATGATAAGTATTAGTGATGGTAATGATATCCACTTTCGAAAAGCAAAATTTGATCCTTTAAAATGTCCCCCTAGTTGTCCAAGACCATGCGAAAAAGTATGCCCCACCTTTGCAATTAATAATTTCGGAATTAAAGAGAGTAAATGTTATGGATGCGGGAGATGTTTAAATAGTTGTCCTCTAAATCTAATTAGTGAATATGAATATAATTTGTCAAAAAATGATTTAGCATCAACTCTTCAAAAAATAAGGCCTAATGCAGTAGAAATTCATACAGAAATTAATCGCCTAGATTCTTTTAATAAAGTTGTAAGTATCCTTAAAAGTTCTCGAATGAAATTAGACAAGATATCTATTAGTTGTGGATTAAATCAATCTTTCAAAAAAGCCCAAGAGCCCGAAGATCTTTTGAAAGCTCTTTGGGAAAGATATGAAATTCTGAATGAGCTAGATATTCCCCTTATTTGGCAACTAGATGGACGGCCAATGTCTGGAGATCTTGCTCCAACAACAAGTAGAGATGCTGTTAAGTTGTTTGAAAAAATCGGTTCAGATCTTCCACCAGGATTAATTCAATTAGCAGGAGGAACAAATGAAAAAACTCATGAATTGTTGAATTCAAACAATCTCCCAGATGGAATAGCATTTGGAAGTGCTGCAAGAAAAATTATGCAGCCCCTTATTGAATTTGCTCACAAAAATAACAAAAAACTCTATGAGTATCCTGAAATAATGGGTTTAGCGATCAAAAAAGCTCAAAAATTTCTAGAGCCATGGAAATCGCGCTCATTCAAATAATATTTTTATTTTTCAAAACTAGCGCCATGTTTATAAAAAATTTGTATTTTTTGGATAGAAAAAAATCTTTTCATGTATTAAAATGGTAATTCAATGGGCCGTCGCCAAGTGGTAAGGCATCGGGTTTTGGTCTCGACATTCCTAGGTTCGAATCCTAGCGGCCCAGTTCTAATATTCAATTGGTGTCTTCTCAAAAAATTTTTCTATTTGATTTTGATGGAGTAATAGTTGATGGAATGCAAGAATATTGGCATAGCTCCTTGCTGGCCTGTGAAAGATATTTAAATTCACCTAACATCATTATTGATCAAAAACTTTATAAAAGAGTACCAAATTCTTTCAAAGAAATTAGGCCTTGGGTTAAATATGGTTGGGAAATGATTCTAATTGTTCACGAAATTATAAAAACAGAAAATCCATTAAAAAGTGATAATAAAGATGATTTCATTAATAATTATCAGCAAAATTGCCAGAGGATATTAAATGAAAATTCCTGGGTAGCAGAAGATATACAAAAAATGTTAGATAAGTCTCGCAAGTACCAAATTGATAAAGATTTTAAATCGTGGGTAAATTTACATAAACCCTTTTTTGAAATTATAAATTTTATGAAAGAATTAAGCAAAAGAGGAATAAAAACTGGAGTTATAACAACTAAAGGTAAAATATTTGCAGAAAAAATACTTAAACAATTAGATATTTTTCCAGAATTTATTTTTGGTTATGAATCAGGAACAAAAATCAAAATAGCTGAAAAACTTACACAAGCTTATGAAATTTTAGGCTTTATAGAAGATAGAAAAAAAACTCTAATCGATATTAAACAAAATTCAGAAACTTCTCACATTCCATGCTACCTAGCTGATTGGGGATATTTGAAAGAATCAGATAAAAATAAGTTAAGTAATGAAATCAAATTATTAAAATTAGGAAACCTTGGAGAATTAGTTGCAATTTAAAGATAATCAGCTAGAGTACAGATGTACTATAGTTTGTATTTATGAAGTTTGGTTTAAATAAAAATTTCCAAATTTAGAATAATTACAAGAACTTTAACCGATAAATCAAACAATGAGCCTTGAAGAAAAGAAAAAAACTGAATCAAAAGAAAAAGACAAGGCATTAAGTCTTGTCTTAGGTCAAATAGAAAGAAATTTTGGACGAGGTTCAATAATGAGACTTGGTGACGCCTCAAGAATGAAAGTAGAAACAATATCTACTGGAGCGCTCACCTTAGATTTAGCATTAGGAGGAGGCTATCCAAAAGGAAGAGTAGTAGAAGTTTACGGACCAGAAAGTTCAGGGAAAACTACATTAACGCTTCACGCGATTGCGGAAGTCCAAAAAAATGGAGGAGTAGCTGCATTTGTAGATGCTGAGCATGCACTCGATCCAGTTTATGCGGCCTCTTTAGGTGTTGATGTTGAAAATTTGTTAGTTTCACAGCCAGATACTGGTGAAATGGCTCTAGAAATAGTTGACCAACTTATAAGATCGAGTGCGGTAGATCTTGTTGTTGTTGACTCGGTCGCAGCACTAACCCCAAGAGCCGAGATAGAAGGAGAGATGGGAGATCACGTAATTGGAAGCCAAGCAAGGCTAATGAGCCAAGCAATGAGGAAAATAACAGGAAATATTGGCAAATCCGGATGTACGGTAATATTCCTGAATCAATTACGCCTAAAAATTGGCGTTACATACGGCAATCCAGAAACAACCACAGGAGGTAATGCATTAAAATTTTACGCCTCAGTAAGACTTGATATCAGAAGGATTCAAACTCTTAAAAGAGGTACTGAAGAATATGGCATAAGAGCAAAAGTGAAAGTAGCAAAAAACAAAGTTGCACCACCATTTCGAATTGCAGAATTTGATATTCTCTTTGGGAAAGGGATTAGTACAACAGGATGCTTATTAGATTTAGCAGAAGAGACTAATATCATTATAAGGAGAGGTGCTTGGTATAGTTATGAAGGAGAAAATATTGGACAAGGAAGAGATAATACAATTATTTGGCTTGATCAAAACTTAGAAATCAGGGATAAAGTAGAATCTATGGTTAAAGAGAAATTAACAGAAGGAACTGAAGTCAGTTCTAATTCAATGAAAGCATTAAATAGCACTCCTGCTAATACAATCGCTGTTAATGATATAAAAACAGTAGCTTAGATTTATAAAGAATCAGCTAAAGTCCACCACCCAGCAGCTGGGCCTATAAATCTCACTACAATCCATAAGATTACTAACCCTCCGATTCCAAACCAACTGGCCTTAATACTTAATTTAATTAGGTTATCTTTTTGATTGATTGTAAAGGGAAGCCATTCAAATAATCTTGGAGACTCATCAATTTTAGTTTTGGTATTATTTTTTTTTGGAGGTAAACCAAGTGTTTTACGTCTTTTTGCTTCTCCCATATTTCTTTAGTTATTTACAAAATCATAACCTAATCAAAAGGTAGCATATAGTTAATTTGTTTTGAGGGTTGAATGTTTTGCAAAAGTAATCTTCCCCAGTTTCTTTTATTTGCTCTTCCATCTAGGATTATTAACTTACCTGAATTTCTTCTTAAAGGAGAAATAGATCTTTCAAGTTTAATTCTAGCTTGAGGAAGAAAGAAGTCTCTAAACCAATCTTGAGAAAGCTTCTTTTTATGAGAGACAGTAATTGAATTAATGGGTTCTGACATATTCGGAATCGGAAGTAAAGGAATGATAATTTGTTTTGGAATTTGAATTAAATAAGAATTCATAATCCACCAGTCAAAACTAGAGCAAAGGATTTCATTTCTACCTGAGGGAATTGTCTCTAGCGATACTCTCTTGCCGTAAGTAGAAGCTAATTCTGTAGCAAGATTAGTTTTTAAATCAATATCATCAGACAACACTAAAGTTAAACCCTTTCTAAAAAGTATTAACTTTTTGCATTTGTCCAAGATTGAATTGGTAAAAAGAGGATTATTAGGAAGTAACTGTTTAGAGGGTACATATAAAGAAATCTTTTTCTCTTCAAAATTACTCTTAAAATTAATAACCAAGTCAATATCTAAACTATGCTTTTTAAAATACATTTGGAAAAAATTATCTTTTCTCAATGCTGATAAAAAAACAAATTTATTATTTGAAAAAAATTCCTTTATTTGAAAAAGTTCATCTATTGGCTGTAAATACAAATTCCAATCAAAATTTTTATCGTTTAACTTTACCCAGCATGCCCAACCTTGAGATAATGCTTTATTGACGCTTAAAAATTTATCAGAAAAAAAAGAATTTTCATGAAAAAAGTTTGACAAGAAACTAATTTCTTTTTCATCTAAATTGATATAACTATTTCCTAAGACCTTTCTCAAGAAAAACTTTGTCTTCAACGAATCATATACTTTTATAAATTTTTGATTGATTAATTCAAATTCTTTAAAATTTTTTGTCCAATCCTTTTTAAGTAAAGAAATCCTAAAATGATTTTTTAAATCCTGTTTTATATCCTCAATTCCTGAATAAACTATTCGATGATTTCTAAGATTACGAGAATTGGGATCATTAAGAAAATTTTGGATAGTTATCAAGTGAACATGATGATTTGCAAAAATAAATTGATCATTTTCAAAAATAAAATTAAAACCTAGATTTTTCAATGACTCAATCTGAAATTGGCTTATAAATTGGATTTTTTCTTTAGATAAAATAAAAGTTGAATCCTCTTCCTTTAAAAATAAAGAAATCAAAATTGGAGGTAACCAATCATAGCTCGAGAAAATTTCTGAATTAATTAGATAGGTAGAATCATTTTCAATACATTTGGAAACTATCCTCCCAAAAGAATATATGTGCTCCCAATTGATACTTTGATCTCTCAAAAAATTTTTCAAATATTGATGACTTAAAATTTCAAGCATTTATAATTAATTTAATTTCAAAAACATGCAAAATTTATGAACCTAATATACAAAAAATTGGTATCAATAAAAGAGGGTCTTGAATTAATTAATTTATGAAAATTGGAATAGTAGGATTAGGATTAATTGGTGGTTCTTTAGGATTAAAACTCCAAAGTCTAAATCATACAATTTATGGAATAGCAAATAATGAATTTAATGAAAAAAAAGCTAAGGAAAAAAAACTTGCAAATTTTGTTAGCTGTGATCTGAGCTTATTAAAAAAATGTGATCTAATAATTTTGGCATTGCCTATCAAAGATTTGATCAGTCCGTCGCAACAATTAGTAGCATCAATACCTAAGGAAACAATACTCACTGATGTAGGGTCTGTAAAAGAACCAATTGTAAATACATGGGAAAATTCACATCCTCTATTTATTGGATCTCATCCAATGGCAGGTACAGAAAAAAAAGGAGTTGATTCAGGTTTTGAAGGTCTTTTTAAAAATGCAAAATGGATTATTACCCCAACACAAAATAGTGATTTAAATTCAGTCAGAACTATTTCCGAGCTCATAAAATCAATGGATTGTGAAATTTGCCAAGCTTCGCCAAAAGAGCATGATGAAGCAGTATCTCTAATTTCTCATTTACCTATATTTTTAGCTTCTGCCCTCATAGAAACTGCGCAAACAAAAAATAATCAATCTTTATTAGATCTCTCGCAAAAATTAGCTGCTACAGGATTTGCTGACACTTCGAGAGTTGGCGGAGGCAATGAACAACTAGGTCTAGATTTAGCTATTAATAATCAGATTAATGTTTTAAATTCCATAAATAATTTTAAAAATAAGCTGAACATACTGGAATCTCTCATAAAAGAAAAAAATTGGGATTTACTTTCTAAAAAACTTGCTGAAGCAAAAGAAAACAGACAAAATTTTATAAACTAAAATTTTCTATACCTTTGGAAGCTAAAATTTGCCTTGAAACCATTAATGCAGACTGACTTACACCTGCAGTCCCCTCTCCTGGATAAATCGAATCTCCACATAACCATAAGCCTTCAAAAGGTGTCCTACTTGATAATCCAAATAAACCAAAAATATCTGGATTTTGACCAAGCCCGCCTACTATTCCATTAGGTCTTTTTGTCCATTTTTCAAAGCCCAATGGAGTTGCTAATTCTCTATGTAGCCATTTTTCAGGATCAATATCAAATTGACTTTCCAATTCAAGGGATATTTTTTTCATGAAACCATTTTTTTTCTTTAAGTAAGTTTGTTTATCTAGATCAAACCAATCTTTAGTTTTGGTAAAGATACTGGCAATTAAAGTAACCTCACCTTTTGGCGCTCTTCCATCACCATCATCACTAATTGATACAAATAACGAACAAAATTCTTTTGAAACAAATTGATAATGATTGGAGAATGTTTTTTTAATATGTTCCTTTTTTAAGGCTGAATAAAAAACTACTGCTCCACTTGGAGCAGGCAAATTATTAAGTCGATTTTTATAATTTTTTTTTCTTTCTAAAGGATCTTTCAAATGCTTGAGCAAAGATTGTGGAGGTGCGGTATAGATCACATCTTTTGCTTCATAAATAAATGATTTTTTTTTCGAATTAGCAGATAGTTGCCAACACATATTTACGTCGTCAAAAGTTATAGAATTAACTTCTTGTCCAAAAATTAAATTAACTCCAGTTTTAATTAATGAACTTTCTAATGATTCACTTAAAGACTGCATAGATTTTTTAAGATGCCACAGACCATGTGGCTGTTGACACATTTGAAGAACAGTAGATCCATATAATGCTGCAGTACTATAAACGTCCTCTTGAGAATAAAGTTTTAGTTGAAGATTTAAGAATTTAATCAAGCGCTCATTCTTTGATAATCCACATATCCGCAATAGATCAAAAATAGTAGATTTAAGTAAGATACCTGTGACAAGGTTTGAAGGTACTAGTGCTTTGAAAAGTTGAGAAAAATCCCAAAAATTACTTATTGGTAATACAGGATTATTATTAGCAAATATCCAATTACTTTCATGTATTAGGGTACAAAGCTTCCAAAATCTTTGACTCCCAGGAAACTGCATTTCTCGTTCAGCAATCCATTTACTTTTTTCATACCAAATAGGTATAGGATTGCCACCATCATTTAAATCAACAATGCAAGCAGGGTCTAAAATTGTGGCTTCAGGGGATGGAATATCTAAAAAATCAAAAATTCTAGAATGTATTCCTCCCTTCTCTAAACCAGCAACCTGAGTTGCGCCAACATCGAAAGTATAATTCTTTCTTTTAAAAGTGCCGGCACATCCTCCGGCTTGAGTATGAGATTCGATTAAAGTCACTGATAAGCCTTGTTTTGATAAAATTGCTGCAGAAGTTAGTCCTGCTATACCGGCGCCTACAACAATAACTTCAGACTTTTTCATTAAAATGCAAAAATTATCTCCTATTGAAATTAACGAAATTTGTGAAGAATTAGGAGAAACCTATCCAAAAAGTATTGAACAAGTACATGGTGGCGATATTCATAATGCATGGCGAATAGAATTTTTAAACAAAAATTTATTCCTTAAAAGAAACATTAGAAAGAAAAAATTTCTTGAATTTGAAAAATATTGTCTCCAAAATTTGAGAAAATATATTAATCAAGAAAACTTAGTTATTCCTGAAGTTATTGCATATAAAAATATAAAAAATATAGAGATTCTTTTAATTGAATGGATAGATATGCATAACTTTGACCAAAAAAAGCTTGGAAAAGGTTTAGGTGAATTGCACTTAAAATCAGCTGAATCTAATCCCAAAATGTTTGGGTTTCCAGTTGAGGGTTTTATCGGAACAACAGATCAAAAGCAAGGCATGGAAGATAATTGGATAGATTGTTTTTTAAACTTAAGGATAATACCTCAACTATTAATCCTCAAATCAACGACTTTAGATAAAGAAATTATCAATAAAGTTAAAGAAAAAATTAAATCAGAATTGCTGAATCACAAACCAATAAATGCTCTAGTTCATGGTGATTTATGGTCAGGCAATGCAGGAATGGACAAAAATGGAAAGGGGGTTATATTTGACCCTGCATCTTGGTGGGCAGATAATGAAGTAGATATAGCTATGACAAAATTATTTGGAGGTTTTAGAAAAGAATTTTATGAAGAATACCATAAAATTTTTCCTATAAAAAAAGGATTTGAAAAAAGAATTATTATTTATAATTTTTATCACATATTGAATCACGCCAATATGTTTGGAGGAGGGTACTTAAAACAAGTTGAAGATTACGTTAAAGCAATTCTTAATATGTAATCTTTAACTACCCTAAATATGTCTTCTTAAGATTTTGTACCTTATCTAGAACAGCTTCACGATTTTCGCTGGTACGAAGATTTTGCCAGCTCCATTGACCAACAACAATTACGCCTAGTAGTTCTAGTAAACCAGGGAGAATTGGGAAAAAGTTTATCGTGTCAATGACAACTTTAATTATAATTTGAGCTATTACGACAACAGCAATTATGCCTGCAGCCTTGCCGTACTTGCCCATTTGAGTCCAATCAACATTACCAAGGGTTTCATTGACTTTTCCCATAACATCAGAGTACTTCTCTGAAAAACTTTTGGTTTCTGAGCTTGTATCGGAGCCGGAGTCTTGGTTTGACTCTGGAGTGTTATCACTCATGAATTCAGTAAACTTAATATATGAACCAGACAGTATCGGAAAAAACGTCTATTGACTACCTTTTTGTTGTGCAAAATTCCGAACCGAAACATTTTGTATTTTTTTAGAGGCGTTGGTATATAAGCTTTCTAAAGATATTTAAACTTAAAATTGATTTATAAAAACTTCACATTATTGTGTAGTTCTAACAAAAACATTAATAAATCCCAGTAATGAGATAAATATAAAAGGCTAAAATTTTTATTTTAATTATTATGTTTTCATAAGTTTAGCTTGCAAACATTAAGGGATCGAAATGTTCAAAGATATCAAATTTAATTTCTTAAACTCTGATGAAGAAGAAAGATATCAAAAACATTTAACCCTAAAAGAGATAGGTTATGAGGGTCAATTATATCTAAAAAACAGCTCAGTATTATGCATTGGTGCAGGTGGGCTTGGGTCTTCCGTTTTGCTCTATTTAGCTGCAGCGGGAATTGGAAAAATTGGAATAGTTGATAACGATCAAGTTGAAAAGTCTAATCTCCAGAGACAAATAATTCATGAAACAAATACTATTGGTAATCTTAAAATTGATTCTGCCAAGGAAAGAATTAAAAAATTTAATCCTAATTGTGAAATATTAACCTTTTCAAAGAGAATTAATCCTAAAAATGCTCTTGACTTAATACAGGAGTTTGATGTTATTTGTGATTGCTCGGATAACTTTGGCACAAGATATTTAATAAATGATTCATGCCTGATATTAAATAAACCCCTCGTCTTTGGAAGTGTACAAGGCTTTGAAGGGCAAGTGAGTGTTTTTAACTTATATAAAAATAGTCCTAATTTAAGAGACTTACTTCCAGAATCACCCTCAAAAAATGCTGCTCCTAGTTGTGCAGAATACGGGGTTGTAGGTGTTTCAACAGGTTTAATAGGGATTCTTCAGGTTAATGAAATTATCAAAATCATTTTGAAAAAAGGTGAAATTCTAGATGGTAAGATTTTAATTTTTGATCTATTGAATATGAATATGAAAAAATTACATCTAAAAAGTGATGAGTTAAATAAACGAGTAACAAATCTTTCTCAGTTTGAGAGCTTCTATAATAGTGATGAATATTGTGAGAAAAACGATTTAATTAACAGTATTAACGCTATTGACTTCAATAGGTTATACAAGGCAAAACCCAACAAAATTCTTTTAATTGATGTTAGAGAAAATGAAGAATTTTCTACTTCTGCAATAGAGGGATCTATCTCAATTCCCTTAAGTCATTTGAACCAAGAATCTGACTTAAATTTTATTCAAAAAGAAAGTTTAAGTAAAGAGGTTTTCACTATATGTAAATCAGGAAAACGTTCTGAAAAAGCTTCAAGAATCTTGTCTAAATTCAACATTCAATCAAGATCTATTGAAGGCGGCATTGAAAAGGTAAAAAAATATTGTGCAATTAATTTTCAAGAATAGTTAATAATCTACACCTCTTTTCAAATCAACTCCCACATTTGCATAATGCTTATGACAAACCATTTCGGAGTAAACATCAGCTAGTTCAAAGTATGAAGGTTCATTTTTACACCTGCCAGTAATTACAACTTCTGTATCTGCTGGTTTTTTTAATAACGTTTGATGTATTGATTCCATAGGTAACAATTCTAAATCAACAGTTGGATTTAATTCATCTAAAATGATTGTTTTATAAAGACCAGACAAAATAGCAGCTTTTGCAATTTCCCATGCTCTTTCAGCCTCAACATAATCAATTGGTTGTTGCTGACCTCTCCATACGATGGCATCTCTGCCTGAACGCAAATGATCTACTAAATGAGGGTAACTCTCTCTCAAAGCTTCGATAGCAGCATCTTCGGTATATCCATTTCCACCTTTTAACCACTGTAATATTAAAACTCTATGACTTTTATCTTGAGATATTCCTTTACCGATAGCTTGAAGAGCCTTACCGAGTGCACTTGTGGATTTACCCTTTCCCTCACCTGTGTAAATCTCAATTCCGCCACTAGAACTACTTTGTCTAGTTTGTTTTAATAAGTCTCCTGTGAAACGTGGTCTCATTTCTGAATGGAGTTGAGATATTCTTACTAAAGAGGGAGGTGCTGCCCTTCCTGTAATAATTATTTCTAATCCATCTGGACGATTTTGAAGAGAGTTAACTACTTCTTTGATATCAAGCATTCCTAAATCAAGAACTGGGTTCAACTCATCTAGTACAACAACAGAATAAAGAGAACTAGCAATTGCTCCTTTAGCAATATTCCAGCCTCTCTGAGCCTCACCAATATCAAACTTTGTCACTTGGTCAGCAGTAAAGAATTCAGATCTGCCTGTCCTCACATGGTCAATTAAATGTGGAAACCCTCTTTGCAAAGCCTCTATTGCAGAATCCTCGTCATATGGCCTCTCAGGACCTTTTAAAAATCTTAGAAGTAAAACTCTTGACTGTCTTTTTTCGCATATTCCTAATCCTATTGTCCTTAGAACTACTCCTAAAGCAGCCTGACTTTTACCCTTACCCTCTCCATCGTAGATATGTAATTGACCTTTTGATCTTTCTTGACTGTCATTTGCTGTGACAATACCAATTCCTCTATTTCTACTCGTATTCGTCAATTGAACAAAATTAATAAATTTAATCTAAGATATAGATAAGAATATTATTAAATATTTAATAATAAATTCAACCTATCCATAGGTAATTTGAATTCTAAAGTAATTACCATGTTCAATCAACTAGAAATTCTCTCTGATGAACAAAGTGAAAAGCTTTATACAATTAGAAGTTACTTTAAGAATCTTGATAGTGCTTGTATTGCTTATTCAGGAGGAGTTGACAGTACATTAGTAGCATCATTAGCATTCGAACAGTTAGGTAGTAAAGCAATTGCAATAACAGGTATTTCTCCTGCATTAGCCAATACTCTTCGTGAAGAAGCAAGAAGCCAAGCTAAATGGATTGGAGTAAAGCATTTAGAAATTAAAACATCAGAATTAGAACAATCAAGTTACAGCAAAAATCCTACGGATAGATGCTTTGCATGCAAAAAAGAGCTTCACAAACACACAACCTACCTCTCAAAAAAACTTAATTACAAGATCGTTTTAGATGGAGTCAATCTAGATGATCTTAAAGATTACAGACCAGGTATACAAGCCTCAAAACAAGCAGGAGTTATTTCTCCCCTCGCAAAATTTAAATTCTCAAAGCAAGACATTAGGGATATTTCAAAAGCATTAGGTTTCCCTTGGTGGGATAAACCTGCTCAACCTTGCTTATCATCAAGATTTCCTTATGGTCATGAAATAACTAGTGAAAGGCTAAAAATGGTTGAAAAAGCAGAAGAATACCTTAAAGAAGGTGGATTATCTGAGGTTAGAGTTCGATGCCAAGGCTCAACTGCAAGAATAGAAATCCCTCAACATGAATTGAAGAATTTTTTTAGCAAATATAATTTTAGTGATTTAGTTCAATATTTTTCCAATTTAGGATTTAATTGCACAAGCTTAGATCTTGAAGGACTAATAAGCGGAAAATTAAATAGGTAATATTGAATTTAAACAGCCGTCCTGATCTGTTTAGGAACTGCTTGAGGTGGATTTCTCTCAATGACACGCAAAGAATGTTCTTTTGCCATCAAAGATGCAATTAAATATTGGCTAGCGACTTCTGGCATCATATTTTGACCACATGTAAAAATATCGACTGCAGAATAATTAGATTCAGGCCAAGTATGTATTGAAATATGAGATTCAGCCAGTAGTGCAATTGCCGTAACCCCTTGAGGTTCAAATTTATTACTTATCAAATCAAGAACAGTTGCATTTGCCAATTTAGCAGCTCTATTTAAAATACAGCGTAAAAAAGATTCATCATTTAATTTTTCGCGATCGCATCTATAAAGTTCCAACAAAAGGTGTTTACTTTGATGACTTAATTTTTCCTCATCACTTAACGAACTTAAAATTTGACTTTTTTTGTAGATTTCCATTTAAGAAGTTTACATGAAATTAAGATTAGCTAAAAATCATCTCTTATTGAAATTATAAGTGAATCATTTGTGAAGAACCTAAGAAAGACTGATTAAATTTATTTAAATGTGTCGCGCTTATAAAACATTGACTATCTTTGCCAACAGAATTTAATAACAAATTTTGTCTGGTTAAATCTAATTCTGCCAAGACATCATCCAATATAAGTATTGGAGGGACATTTAATGTTTTAGTTAATAAATCGAGTTCAGCCATCTTTAAAGCCAAGATAAAAGTCCTTTGCTGTCCTGACGAACCATATTTTCTTACTGAAACATTATTGATTAGAAACTCAACATCATCACGATGAGGTCCAAAATTGCATTTACCAGTCAATGCTTCTATTGAACGCTGATTTAAAAGTTGTTCTACTATTTTTTTACTAATAACTTCTTCTTCTTCTTCTTCTGGACTTATATTTTGTATCCCAGAAAGATAATTTATATCTATTTGCTCCTTAGATTTACTTAAATGATTGTGCCAATATTCAACATATGGTTTTATTTTTAATAAAGCCCTTCGTCTACGCCTAAAAATTCTTGTACTTATTATTGACATTTGAATATCAAAGCTTTCAATAATATCGGAAGATTGGGGTTTTACAAAACTTTCCGAACGCCAAAAATGACTTCTTTGCTTTAAAAGCCTGTTAAACCTACTTATCAGGTCTAAATATACTGGTTCAAGCTGAGATACAACTTTATCAATCCATATTCTGCGATAACTTGGTTCACTTCTAACAATATCTATATCATTAGAACAGAAACATACACTCCGAATATAATTCTTTATTTCGCTCTGTTTTTTCAAGATTGATTCATTGACGTAAATTCTTTTAGGGCCTTTTCGGAATAAATTCAACTTTAAATCGTCCTTAAAATCTATCTGTCCTATAACTACTGCCATATCACTGTCATTCTCTATTAAATCTTTGTCGCTTAATGCTCTATTAGATTTTAACTGACTTAAAAATTCAACCGATTCAAGTAAATTTGACTTCCCAATACCATTACAGCCAAGAACAATTGCTCTTTGCTCTTTTAGATCAATTTCAAAACTTTTATGATTCCGAAAATTTTGAATTTTTAAGTTATTTAAAAAAATTTTTTTTGTGCATTCATTAATTAAATTAGCTAAGTTTAAAATATTTAGATTTTCTTTAAAGAAATTGAAAAATTAGAGGGCATGTAGCTCAGTTGGATAGAGCATCAGATTCCGGTTCTGAGAGTCGGGGGTTCGAATCCCTCCATGCTCGTAACATTATTTTTAAAGTTTATATCCCATTACTCTTATTCCATTTGGATCTAGTATAAATCCATTTTCCTCTAAACTTATAAACGAGGATACTGGAGCCTGAACAGAAATACTGCATCCAGGCATTTCTCTATTTATTTTCTCAAGAGTTACTTGAATCAATATTGAATAATAAAGTTGCTGATTATTCCCAGGCAATGCACTTAAATTCCACAAGTTAGCATTCAATCCCCTGTCGGACGTAACCCTTACAAAGCCATATAATTTATTTTTTAATTCACTCTGTATGGTAAAAAAGAAATTACTTTTCTGAATTGCCTCAGAAAGAGGTTTTATTGGAAATGTCTCAGAACCACAATTTGCTAAAAGTTTGTTAACTTCTTTAGCTAATGGGATTTGAGAAGAGTTGATAAAATAACCTTCTGGAAGAACAAGTTTTTTTTTAGAAAAATATTGCAATTATCAACCTGTATTTCTCATGCCAGCTGCTATCCCATTAATAGTTAAAAGTGCCCCCCTCAATAGTTCACTTCTGCTGTAAGCTCTTCTAAATTCATCTTTATCTATAAAAAATTCACTTATTGGAGGCTGTCTTGTCTGATCTCTTAATCTTCTTAAAAGTGAAACCTGCAAAAACCCTAAGGGAATAATTGTTTTATTTCTCAAGCTTACTGATGATTTCAAGTCTCTATCTGATTCTAGAAGCTTATTTTTACCAGTAATTTCAAGTATTAAAGATTTTGTAAGATTATATTCTTTAGAAATTACCTCAAAAATATCATCAAAAGAATCTTTATTTTCTTCACTGCCAAGAGTATCAACATAATATCTAGCAACTTCTAGATCCACCTTCGATAATGTCATTTCAACCTTAGATATAAGCATCCTAAAAAATGGCCATCTTTGATGTAGAACTCTTAATAATTCAATTTGTTGTGGATCTGAATTTAATTCAGATGACAATGCAGTGCCTACTCCAAACCAACTTGGCAAAAGAAATCTACTTTGTGTCCAACCAAATACCCATGGAATAGCTCTTAAACTTGACAAATCTTTTGCACCTTTTTTTCTTCTAGCAGGCCTACTAGATATCTGCAATTTACTTATTTCTTCAATTGGAGTGACCTCTTGAAAGAAGTTTAACAAATCAGGATTCTCATGTACTAATTTTCTGTAATGAGACCTTGATGTTTCTGCCAACCTAGACATTAATTGATTCCATTCTGGAGTAGCATCAAGTCTATTATTTACCAAACTATTTTGAATTACCGCTGTAGTTACAGTCTCAAGATTGTACAAAGCCAGTTCGGGAAGACTATATTTAGAAGCTAAAACTTCACCTTGTTCTGTTATTTTTATTCGCCCTTTTAAAGTACCACTTGGTTGAGCCAATATTGCCTGATAGGCTGGTCCTCCTCCTCTCCCTACAGAACCACCTCTTCCATGAAAAAGTCTTAGTAATATGTTATTTCTACTTGAGAGATTTTGAAGAGCTATTTGGGCTCTATGAATTTCCCAATTACTAGAAACGAACCCTGAATCTTTATTGCTATCAGAATATCCAAGCATTAATTCTTGCAGAGGTTTAAAAGATTCTCCTACTTTTGGCAATAATGATCTATAGAAATCTAATTTAAACAACTTTTCCATTACTTCTGGTGCTCTTTTAAGGTCTTCCACAGTTTCAAACAGAGGAACAACTAATAATTTTGACTTTTGTGAATTTTGATCAAGAAGTCCCATTTCTTTTGCCAGTAAGAGAACTTCAAGCAAATCAGATGCACTATGACTCATTGAAATTACATAAGAATGACAAATGCGACTTCCAAATTCTTGCTGTAGTCTCTTAACCATTTTAAAAACTGAAAAGGTTTCTTCTGTAGTTTTTGTCCAGTTAACGTCAGATGGAATTAAAGGCCTTTTTGTATTTAATTCGTCTATAAGCCATTTAATTTTTTCTTCCTCAGACATTTGGTCATATTGAACAGATAAATCAAGATAATTTGTAAGCTCTTGTATAGCATCACTATGCCTTGTACTCTCTTGACGAATATCTAAACTTGCTAAAGAAAATCCAAAAATATGAACCTGAGTAAGTAAGGTATTTACAGACTCACAAGTTAAATCTGTGCTAATTAAGCTATTCTTAATTAGCTCTAAATCATAAGTAAATTCGTTTACTGACTTGTAATATAAGTTTTCCACTTTATCTAAATTTTTGTTGTCAGTTTCTCCCTCCAAGTCAAATTTCCACCCACTATCAGCTAATAAATTATTTCTTTCTTGTGTTAACCTTAATTTCTCTAAAATATAACTTAATTTTAATCTGTAGGGTTCTGATCTATACCTTGTGGCTCTAGCTTCATATATTTCAGGGAACTTGACCCTGTCAGTTTCGAGTGACTCTAATAAGGAGGAACTGACTTGACTCCATTGCATCGACACACTTAATTGATCTCTAAGATTAGACGTCGTAATAATATATCTTTCCAACATCAACTGCCTTTGGTAGCAAGCAGTTCTCCATGTTATATCAGGAGTGACCGATGGATTTCCATCCCTATCAGAGCCTACCCAGGAACCGAAGTTACAAAAAGATTCTGAGGGCAACTGAACATCTGGATAATTTTCAGTAAGTGCTTCAGCGATCCTGCCCCTCAATTGAGGCATGGCATTAAATAAAACTTGCTGAAAATAATGCAAGGCATAATCAACTTCATCTAAAACTGAAGGTTTAAATTGATGCAATTCATCTGTTCTCCACCAAAGTCTTACTTCCTCTTTTAATTGGGTTTTTAGAGAAATTTTTTCTTCTTTTGTTAGAAATTGCTCAATCTGTATTTTTTTTAACAAATTTGCTACTCTTGTTTGCTTATGTCTAATCGTATGTCTTACTATCTCCGTCGGATGTGCAGTAAAAACTAAACGAATATCCATTTCCTGTAATAACTCCTCTAATTTTCCTGGGGGTACATTTAATTTTCTCAGCCTATAAAATAATTCTCGAAAAGTTACTGGAGCATTTTGCCTAGCCAATGCGGGGGCAAAAGGATCAAGATTGTCGGGCGATTTTTGAACATCCTTATTGGTAAAGCTTTGAATATATCTATCTTCCTCAACTCTTTGTTCTAAAATATTCACGAGTTGAAAATATAATGAAAACGCCCTTGCTGCAGCTATTGATTCTGCTAAATCCATAGAATTTACAATATCAACTATTTCATTTTTAAAAGTTTTTGAACTATTACCATCAATTTGTTTTGAATAACTTAATTCTTTAAGCTGTATCAATCTCTCCGCTTGATCATCTGGGCATTCTTCTCTGAGGACAGATTCCCAGAGATCTTCAATTAAAAGACGATTTTTATCAAGTGGATCATTGTTACTTATCAGATCCACGTTATTATTTTTTATCTGTCGAAAAGATTCCATATAATCATTATGTCACAATTGAAAATATTGAGATCAAATATTTATTTAAATAATTAAACAATCTAGGCCTCACTCCTAATCATATCTTCAATAGAAATTTTCATTATCTGCTCAATAGAAAAACCTTTTTCATATTGATTTATCCATTTCATAGATTGATTACCTTCTTCAAGCACTTTATAGATAGGATCTAAAAGATGTTTCATACCAAAATTTTCTGCTGTGGATGATAAATCTGATAATAAGTTTTGAATCCAATCTCTACAAATAACTCTTTTGCCATCTTGCCAGTGAATTAACTCTGCATTCAGACTATCTTTTGCAGCATTAATTTCATTTTGACCACATATTTCTGACAACTCATCCATAGAAAAAGTACTAGCATTCATAGGATCTAAGGTATTTATATTTTCAAAAAGATTTAAAATCCTTAGTTCTATCATGGCCGTTATCCCTATAAGAAGATTAATATCATAAACAAAATCACAAATTCTTAATTCCAAACGATCAAGAATCAAAGGTCTTTGGGGACCATTTGGTCGGATTGACGACCAAAAATGCCTAATATTTTGCATGTTTTTATTAGATATATTTTCCTCTATCCAGTCGATATAAGAATTATGATTTACAAAAAAAGGAACCCTACTTGGTGTTTTAGGGAACTGGATCCATCTCTGAGAGTGATTATTAGTAATTCTATTATTTAAAAAAGGTGAACTTGCACTTAATGATAAATAGAGAGCAGCCTCAGATCTTATAAGTCTTATAGCTGTAAAAAGTTTATCTAAATCATCAATTCCTATGTTTATATGAACACTTGAAGTTGCAATAGATATTCCATAATTGTCTTGAATAAATTGATGATAACCGTTGTCAATATCAGATCTTTGAAATTGATTATCGTGTTTAAAGCAAAGAGTGGATGAAGGAATAATTGTTAAATTTTTAGTATTTAGCCACTTTCTTAACTTTTTTCTTGGAGTTATTAATTTCTCATATATTGAACCATAGTCTTTTTCAGGTGTTGTTATGTATTCAACGTTTCTGTTATCAGGCTCTTTCACAAAATCAGGAAATTTTTTCTCAATTTCATCCGAAACACCTATATGAGAATTGAGAGAACCTGTGAAAAGTTCCACCTCAAAACCTTTATAAAGATAATTTTGACTCATTTATTTATCCAAACAGGCTATTGCTTTAAGTATCCCCTTTGCTTTATTTATCGTCTCTTGATATTCATTTTCAGGAAAAGAATCAGCAACTATTCCAGCTCCTGCTTGGACTGATACATCATATTTGCCATCTCTTGAGGGTTTAACTATCATGGTCCTTATTGTAATTGCTGTATTTAATGCCCCATTAATATCAATAGATCCGTATACACCAGCATAAGGTCCTCTTGCATCTTTTTCAAAGTGCTTAATCAATTGCATGGCTCTTATTTTTGGGGCGCCAGTAACTGTCCCAGCGGGAAAGGATGCTTTGAGCAAATCCCATACATCAGCATTGTTTTTTAAGATTCCCTCAACTTGACTGACTATATGCATAACATGTGAATATTTCTCAATAACCATTAAATCCTTAACCTTGACAGTACCAATTTCACAAACTCTTCCAAGATCATTTCTCCCAAGATCAATTAGCATGACATGCTCAGCTATCTCTTTTGGATCATTTAATAATTCTTTTTCTAATTCCAAGTCTTGTTGATTATCAATACCTCGAGGTCTTGTGCCAGCTATTGGTCTTAAACTTGCAACAATCTGACTATTTTTATTTTTTTCAGCTTTAACCATTACTTCAGGACTTGAACCTATCAGATACCATGAGCCGAAATCAAAAAATGACATGTATGGAGATGGATTAACCATCCTCAAACTTCTATATAAATTAAAGGGATCATTATTGACTTGAGTTTGGAATCTCTGACTTATAACTAATTGGAAGATATCACCCTTTCTTATGTATTCTTTTGCAGAGAGAACTGCATCCTCAAAATCTTTTTTCTCCCAATTACTTTCTAGATCTAAATTCAAATTCTCATTTTCACTCCAATCTAAAAACTCATTTTCTTTTAGAGGAACTCTCATTAAATTTCTAGTTTTCTGAATTTTAGAAATTGAGTTTAGATATAACTCTTCAATTGAGCACTCTTTTGAAGTTGTATCTGCATAAACCACTGCAGTAATACATCTTTTTATTTGATCAAAAACAACTAACTGATCAAAAAACATCCAAGAACCATAAGGGATATTGTTTTCTGATATTTCATTTATTGGAACGCTTGGTTCTATTCGATTTATTAACTCATAACCCCAAGAGCCATATAACTGTCCAATTGATGGTAAACCATCAACCACAGTTGACTTGTATTCCTTTGTCCAATTTTTTAAAATATCAAAAGGATCACCTTTATGTGTTTCAGTTTTGCCATTATTCCAAGTTTTAACTATTTCCTCTCCATAACAAACAGCTTCCCAAAGAGGTTTAGTAGCAACAATACTCCACCTACCCAAATTCTCCCCACCTTCAACAGATTCAAGAAAAACACCCTGGGAATCTTTTGAAGATAATTTTAACCAAGTCGATAATGGAGTATCTAAATCTGCTGGCCAAGTTTCAACGATAGGTATAAAATTTTTACCTTCTTTGTAAGCCTTTAAAAAACTATCTTTGAGTGAGCTGATCATATTAATAATGTCAGCCTAAATTATAATTATTTTCTTCTTTTATATCAACTTTAAGAAAGTTAATCAAAAGTATTCTTAGTTGTAAATTTTAAACCAGCTGGATTAGGATTCTCACCTATTCTTCTGGGATTATGTCCTACTTTCTCTCTGCCTTCATTTACTTTTTCAGGAAAAACACCATCCTTTGGGTGTAAAAATTCAATATCGCCACCTGGGAAAATTCGGTAGATTTTAAAATCTTCAATTCTTGGTTTGAAGGCTCTTAATTGTGTTCCTAATGCGAGGCATTGTTCTTTTCTTGCAAAGTACATTAAATTATCACCTTCATGCATAATAGCCGCTCCACCGGTGGGCAATTCAAATGCTTGTTCCTTTGAACTTTTCCATACAATTGCATATTTTTCTTCGGTTTCTGCTGAGTTTAATAAACCCCCAGTACTTCCTATATGCTTTGGAAATTGACCAACTAAAGTTTCAGTCATCCTAAATTTTGAGTTATTTCTTATAAGAAATTAGCATTCATATTTTGCAAAATTCGAAATTAATAGGAAATTTTCTACATTATTTAATATATGTATAACTTCTTTCTAATTTCATTTTGCATCAGAAATCGGAAAAAATACTGTCAAACCCGTATCACGTCTTTGTGTGACATGCCCTCCTAAACTAGCTAACAACTTTTGAGTGGCATTTTGACTTAGTTGTAAACTTCCAGTTTGAGGGTTCCAATTTAAAACAGGACCAATATCAGAACCATTATCTTTTTTTAGAATTTCTTTTTGATTGTTATCTAATTTTTGTACTTTGAGTTGAAGTTTGAGTTTTTGACCAGCTGGTCTTAATTCTAAAATCAATGTACTCCCTTCTTTTAATCCTCTAGTATTTTTATCAATTAATCCTCTTAACATTAATTCTAATTTTTCAGAATCACTCAAAATTTGTGGAAGTTGTTTGGGGATATCTGTCTTCAAAGAAATACCACGACGATTTAATTGTTTATTCCACAAAGGAACTAGCTTTTTGAAAATTTCGGCTAAATTAATTTTCGCCAAGTAATTCAATGATGGCGCTTCATTACTAACTAATTCTGCTGCATTAAAAATTAAACCAAACCTATCAATTTGTTCATTACATTCATTATCTATTTGAATTAAACGATTTCTCATTGATTCATCCATTTTATATTTTTTTAAAGTAGAACTTATTAGGGTTCTTATTGTTGCCAAAGGAGTTCTTACTTCATGAGAAATTGCACGTAATAATTTTGCTTCAGTTATTTGCACATTTTCTACATCATTTTTCACAGAATTATGTATATTATGGTTTGGCGTATTATTTGCTAATTTTGCCGATAATATTGGCCAAAATACCTTTTCAAATTGATTGTCAATATTAAGATTGCCTAAATTATTGATTGCATTACGAAATTTTACTCCTTCCTCATGATTTTCTTGATTTAATTTTGCATGCATTAATTCAATTGAAAGTTTTAGGCTTTCTTCATCACACTTCATTAATAGAATTTTCTTATCTTTTTCTCCTACAATTGATAATACGCATTGAAAATTTGGTGTAATTATCATCAAAAAAGGTTCATAGCCATCTTCCTGACAAAGATTTAAGACTTTATAATTACTAACTAAATCGAAATCTTTTTTTATCTTTTCTGAACTATTGACTGGTAAAAAACCTGCATTCTGATTTTGAAAGTATGGAAACCCCTCAGGAGACCAAAGCCATCCACGAAGTTGATTTAAAAATTTTTTATCATTAAAAGCTGGCAAAGGCGAGGCAACCCAGATCCCCCCCTGTTTAAAATTCTGAGATAGAAAATCTTTTTGAATAACTTCTAAAGAAGCCCACCACATTCTTCTGGATGTATCATCATCCACATATATGGTTTGAACTCCTTTAATCAAAAGCTCTTGAATTTTTTTTATAGTTATTTTTGATTTCATCAACTTCTTAGTGATCTAGAACGTTTCAATATAGATAAAACAAATCCAATAGATATAAAATTAGTCACCAATGACGTTCGACCATAGCTCATAAAAGGAAGGGGAATCCCAGTAACTGGTCCTAATCCAATAGTCATAAATAAGTTAATAATTATTTGAAATATAAAAGTTGAGGCTATTCCAATAACAATTAGAGATTCAAAGTTAGTCCTTGCAATTGATGCAGTATTAATAAGTTTTTTAATCAAAAAAAAGAGCAAAAATAAAACTATAGTGCACCCAACAAAACCTAATTCTTCCCCTAAAGCACTGAATATAAAATCAGTATGTTGTTCAGGTATAAATTGCAAATTAGTTAACTTACCTTGTAGCAAACCAGTCCCAAATAATCCTCCAGAACCAATTGCAATTTGACTCTGTATCAAATGATATCCGCCACCTAATGGATCTCTATTTGGATCTAAAAATAAAACTAATCTATCTTTTTGATATTCTTTTAAGCCATATTGCCACAAAATTGGTGTCAATTTTGCCACTAATAAATGGAACGAAATAGCGAGAACAGAAAAAATAATTTTCTTTTTTGAAGATCTATAAGCAAGATATCCTATAACTGGAATCCAGAAAATAAGAAGAGTTGGTAAGGTTAGATATAATGTAGATGTGATAATACAAAACACTAATATCAAAATCCACTCTATGGGCATTTGCGACCAATAGAGCATCACACTTGTCAAAACAAGTAAAACTAAAGAAGTACCTAAGTCCGGTTGAAAGAAAATTAATAACCAAGGAATAACTACTACTAACAAGGGAAATACTAAATCTGTTATTTTTAGAATTATTTTTTTGTCGAGTACGAAAGCAAGAGTTAATACAGTACTAAGCTTAGCTACTTCTGAAGGCTGAAAAGAAAAGAAACCCAAGTTTAGCCATCTTTGGGCGCCAGAAACTGAAATCCCAAAAAAATAAATTAGTAATAATGATATTAAAGTACACAAATAAAATGGAACAACATACTTTCTAATTCTCTCTAACGGTACATAAGAAATAAAAAATGCTAAAAAATAACCTAAAAAACCAGTTAGGATATGACTTAAATAGTTCGATACTAAAAGATCACCCTGAATACTTTTTATTAATAAACCCGAAATAATCACTAAAAACAGGGGAATTACAAGTAGTGGAGAAAATAAAAAACCTCTATTAAAGTTGTCTTTTTTTTGTAAAAATCCTCTTTTATTTAAAAAAGAAATTCTTTTAAACATCAATTAAGTATTAACAAATTGATTCTTAATTAATTTAGCTAAATTACCAAATACAACAGAACTTTCTTTATTAGGCTGGCTTACCGAGATTGGTACACCTTTATTACTATCATCAACAAGAGGAATTTCAATAGGAATTTGAGCTAACAATGGTAAGTCATTTTCTTTAGCTAATGTTTGTCCACCACCTTTACCAAAAATTTCATATTTTTTGCCTGGCATATCTGGCGGAATAAATACTGACATATTTTCTATAATTCCCAGTAAAGGTACTCCGAGTTGTTTGAACATTGCTAATCCCCTCCTTGCATCTTGCAAAGATACTTGTTGAGGAGTAGTGACAACTATAGCTCCAGAAATAGGCACAGATTGAGAAAGGGATATTTGAGCGTCTCCTGTTCCTGGAGGCAAGTCAATAACCAAAAAATCAAGATTATTCCATTCGACTTGGTACAAAAATTGTCGAATAATACTATTAAGCATTGGTCCTCTCCATATAACTGGCTGACCTTCTTCTATGAGGAAACCCATTGATACCAATGAAATTCCATATTTATGTATCGGTATTAACCTTTGATCACTGCCACTACCTTCTGTAACTTTTGGATTCTGTTCGGCAACTCCCATCATTGAGGGAGTATTAGGTCCATATATATCCGCATCCAGCAAACCAGTTTTTAAACCTAATTTAGCTAGAGAACAAGCAAGATTAACTGCAATAGTACTTTTTCCGACTCCCCCTTTACCACTACTAACAGCTATGATATGTTTTATTCCATCAATCTTCTGCAACTCAGGCGCATTACTTTGACTTTGAGATTCTGTTTTGGAAGGATTATTATCTATCTCTATTTGAACATCATCAATATCTTCAAAATCCAGTAGTACTTCTCTAACCTCTTGTACAATTCTATCTCTCTGAGAATGTGCAAACGATGGTAATGATAATGTTACGATTACTCTCGGTATAGTTACTCTTACATTTTTAATCCAAGCTAATTCAATTACATTTTTCTGTGATCCAGCATCTAGAACTTTTTGTAAAACAAAATTCGCATCTTCTATTGTGGTCATTAAATTTTTAAATATTTTGACAAGGTAGTCGACAGTTTAAAAGATTAAGAACTATGTCGAACTATCAAATAATAGGCAATAAGGACCCCCTAAGAGAAATTATAAAGAGAAACTTATAATTAACCAAAAAAATTTTTTTCTTCAAGATTTACTAAATACATGTTGAAAGAACCTCCTAAAAACTCGAGAGAAAAAACTAAAAATCTCTTATTAACTCTACAAGACAAAATTTGTTCAGGACTTGAAAATGTAGATGGCAAAGGAAAATTTACAGAAGAATCCTGGCTGAGAGACGAAGGTGGCGGTGGAAGATCAAGAGTATTGAAAAATGGTTCTATTTTTGAGCAAGCAGGCGTAAATTTCTCGGAAGTACAGGGGAAAGAATTACCTCAATCTATAATCTCTCAAAGGCCCGAAGCAAAAGGTCATGAATGGTTTGCTACGGGAACTTCTATGGTTTTGCATCCTAAGAATCCCTATATTCCTACGGTTCATCTGAATTATCGATATTTCGAAGCTGGTCCTGTTTGGTGGTTTGGGGGAGGTGCAGACTTAACTCCTTTTTATCCTTATCTTTCTGATGTAAGGAATTTTCATAATGAACATAAAAAAGCTTGTGAAAAAGTTGATCAAGATTTGCATAAAGTTTTCAAACCATGGTGTGATGAGTATTTCTTCTTGAAGCATAGAAATGAATCTAGAGGCATAGGAGGTATTTTTTATGATTATCAAGATGGTTCAGGCAATATTTATAGAGGAAATAATCAAAATGGAGCAGCATCAAAAGCTTCACAAGATATTGGCAAATCTAATTTAAATTGGGATGATTTATTTTCTTTAGCAGAAAACTGTGGGCAGGCATTCCTCCCTTCATATTTGCCCATTATTGAAAAAAGAGCTTCTCAAACATATTCATCGAAAGAAAGAGAATTCCAGCTATATCGAAGAGGTAGATATGTCGAATTCAATTTAGTTTGGGATAGAGGGACAATTTTTGGACTGCAAACAAATGGCAGAACTGAATCTATATTAATGTCCTTACCGCCTTTAGCTAGATGGGAATATGGATATAAAGCTAGAAAGAATTCTCGAGAGGAATTTCTCACATCAATTTTCACAAAACCCCAGGATTGGTTAAATGATAAAGAGTTAGAGAAATTCTGTATAGAGAATAATATTTTTGATTAAAAATTATCGAATAAAATTTTAAGGTATCTTAAATAGGTGTTTTAAATAAAGAACCGTCACTTTTTAATTGAAGCTTTTCTCCGAGTTCATTTTCTAAAGAGATTAATTCATCCCTATGGGCTCTAAGTCTCATAAAAGTTGAATCATTTTCATTTTCGTTGATCAACCTTAATTCAAATTTCTCCTCTCTTGCTGATTTTTTAAAATAAACAATTCCAGACAAGGGGCCACCAATTAATCCCAAAAGGATAGGCCACCAACCCAATTCAGGATATATTTGAATGATTACTAATCCCAAAGCACAAGAACCAAAACCGCCAAGAAAACCTAAAAAAATTGCTAAAAATTTACTAGAAACAACTTGACCCTTGAATATTAAAATTCTTTGTTCAAAATCTCCCCCTGTTTGCTTCCATCCCCTCAAATTAAGCCATTCACATAAACCATTTAAAACCTTAATTGGCTGCTGAGAAGATGAAATCTCAACTATGGTTGTTCTATCTTTACTGGAAGCCCTAAGAAAAAAAAATAATCCTATGGCCAAGAGAATTGTTAGCAATAATGTTGAATTTAAGGAATATGACATTAAATAATTTTTTCCAGTAACTCGAGAATAAAAATTAAAGTTACATCATATTATAATTTTTTAGAATTATTCTGTAAAATATTTCTGTTAGATAAAAATTCTTAATTAAATAAAATCTTAAGTAATATCCTAAACTTTAAATTTCCTTAAATACTTATTAAAAATGACTATTGAAAATAAAAATATTGATCTTCTTTATAGCGATTTAACAGTAGATTTATACAATTTTTATAAAAAATCATCCTATCTAGCTATTGACACTGAAGCAATGGGTTTAATTCATGGAAGAGATAGACTCTGTTTAGTACAAATATGCAATGAATTTAAAAGAACATCCTGTATAAAAATCGAACTAAATACATCTTCTTCACCTCATTTAAAAAAACTTCTTGAAGATGAAAAAATTACAAAAATATTTCACTATGCGAGATTTGATGTAGCAGCTCTAAAATGCAATCTTGAAATTAATACAAAAAATATTTTTTGTACAAAAATTGCTAGTAAGTTGGCAAGAACTTATACAAATAAACACGGTTTAAAGGATTTAATTAATGAATTGTTAGGTATAGAACTGGACAAAAGCTCGCAAAGTAGTGATTGGGGTAGCAACGAAGATTTAACAAAAGATCAATTAGATTATGCAGCAAATGATGTTAGATATTTAATTGAAGCTATGCATAAATTAAAAGTTATCCTAGAAAGAGAGAATAGATATGAATTAGCTCAAAAATGTTTCGAAACAGTTTCTGTACATGCTGATTTAGACATACTAAAATTCTCAAATATATTTGAACATTAAGAATCAATCTTCAGTTAAAAAATTATCTTCACCATCAAGAGTTTCCATAAGCTTATCAAGTATTCTTGAAGAACTAAATTTATCTCCATCATTTTTTTCACAAATTTTTAAAACATTTTGTGCAACTTGTATTTTTTCTTGAATAGTCTTCGAGCCTTCTTTTGCAATTTGAATTTCTACTTTCTTTTTAGCAGAAGATAAGCTTATACTCATAAGTTTTGCAATCTCTGAACAAATTTTTAGATATTGCCGATCATTTATTGGATACATAAAAGAGTTAATAATTAATAAGCTAGTGCCATTTACTAAGATAACAAATGAAGGTTTATGGCATCTACGATTTCCTTACTTGCTCCGGATTTCCCCATTCTTTTTTTTCCAATTTTTGCTTGTTCTAACCTATCAACTTTTCCATTCAAAAGTAAACTTAAACGTTTTAAAAGAATTTTTTTGTTCATGCAAACTAAAACACTACCTCCCAATAATCTTGATTGCCTTTTTGCAAATGATTTTGTAAATTGTGGTCCAGGTCCCGGTAGAGAAAGAGATGGGATTCCAAGGCCAGCAATTTGCTCTGTAGCAGTTCCTGCATTACACAAGCCAACTTCTGCCATATTGGCCCAAGAAGTGAATTTACCTTTTCCAATCACTACATATTGATCTTTCTTTTTCCATACTGAATCTTCATCAATTAGAAATTTAACTTTACTCTGTTTTATAAAACCATATTTATTTAAATAATTTTGAATTTGAATCACATTCGCATTAATGCTCAAAGGCAAAAGTATTAGCAAATCCTTTGAAAAATCAAAATCTTGCAAACAATTTAGAAAATTTTCAAGATTTTTAAGAGCTTCAGGGTATCTACTTCCAACTAATAAAATAATTCTTTTAAAAGAAATAATATTTGATAACTTATCGTTTCTTGCATTAATAAAATCCATCATTGGATTACCCAAGTATTTTGCATCAATATTTTTTTTATTCAAATTATTAGCTGTAATTTTATCTCTCATAATTAAATTTTTACATCTTGGAGATTTCATTAAAAACATTTCCCATGGGTCCCACTCAGAACCTTTCAACTTATGATAAAAATCGCTCAAATCCCAACCTGGCCCACTACTCCAAGTATGATCACTTTTGGGAGTTCCAATGAAACTAAATTCGCATTCTGAACTCCAAGCATAGAGTAATGGCAAGAAATCCCCTACTGCGATAATTTTGCAGTTATGTTTTGACTTCTGTTTTACAAGTAGAAAATTTCTTAAATTATCGACTAAAAATCCTGCAAACAAATCAAGCACAAATCCCTTCAGACTTTGATTACTAAAACCTCCACTAGGCAGATCTTTTAAATATCCTATTTTCCTAAAATTCTTAGATTTTATGGAATTAAATACATCTCCATTACCTACTAAAGGCAAAACTTCAATATTTTTATTTTTTATTTTTTTTAATAATCTTTTTATTATCTCCGATGCGATTACATCTTCTCCATGACCATTGCATATAAATAATAGAGAATGAGACAGCTTACTGTTAAGATCATAAAAAGACTCAATTGAATCTTTTTCGGCGGCATGGCCAAGTGGTAAGGCAGAGGATTGCAAATCCTTTATCCCCAGTTCGAATCTGGGTGCCGCCTTATTTAATCGTTTTAAGCATTTAATTATGAAGTTTTCTAAGAACTTCAATTTCAAATAAAGTGTATAAAGTTTCAATTAATTATTGATATATAGAAAATAATCTTTTCTTTAATTATTGATACATACTAACTGATATCTATTAAAAAATAAAATTTAATTAATTTATTAATTATTTTCATCAGATTATTTACATAGAAATTTGAATTATTTTAATAATCATTATCTGCTACACACATTCCAAGACATCTAATACCATTAGATGCAGTCCTTTTGCAATGATTACATAAAATAGGATCTTTCTCTGAAGAAAGGTTAATTTTTGAATTATTTTGGTCTTTAAAACTTATTAAATCTTGTGTTGAATCAAATAGAGTCATTCTTGGAATCATCACTTGAATCGATACTAACAACAAGTGAAGCATTAGTGTTGGAAGAGGGTATATCCATAATTTTTACAGTTTCTTTAGGCTCATCAATAACTTGATTTTCCTCAGTACTGTCATCAACTGCGCAAGCTTCAAGAGCTTCTCGAAGTAGTGAATCAAAAGTTGCTCCAGGCAATCTATGTCTAGCAACCTCAAGAAAGGTTCTTGGTAACGATTCAGATGCAGCATCTCTTAAAGCAGGATTATTCTTTCTATGTTCTTGTTCTTCTTCTATTGATTTAATAAACCTCAGTGTGACGTCTCTTTTGGTACAAGCTTTTATCAGTGTATCGTTTTCTGGATTACTAACATTAGGTTCATTTTCAAGATCACTAAGTCTTTTTTCCAAACTATTTAAAACTTCATTAGCTTCTTTACTAATATGCGCTAATTGACCATCGGACAAATTAGGTAAATCAGCGACAAAAACTTTCCCATGATCTCTTAGTGTCAAGAAAGTTGGTCTTGGGCCTTGAGCCTGTCTACCTATTGATTCAGAATTATTACCTAATGGTCTTTTTGGAGGTATAGGGCCAGCTGAACTACGTCTACGTGTAATTCTTTGATTATTTGCAAAAGGCATTGAATAAAGGTTAAATCTTAATACTTAAACTTCCGATATAATTCGGCGGTGATTTTATTATATTACACCCAACTTTTTCATTTGGGTATAAAAAATAATTTTTAAAAACTCATTTAAAAATAGATAAAAAAATTTAAGTTAAAATTTCTGGCAAAAATTTACTAATCTTTGAATCACTTTTTCGGACTATCTTTCCAATTTCCCAACTATCTATATCATGATCTTTACAGATACTTAAAATCGCCTCCTTAAATTGTTTATCAATAATTAAACAAAATCCCACTCCAAGATTGAAAGTATTCCAAAAATCTTTTTCAGGAATAGATCCTTGCTCTTTAAGGAATTTAAATAAAATAGGTATTTGCCAAGAACTGGTATTGATATAAGGAATAAAATGAGAAGGAATACATCTTGGTAAATTTTCTGGAATTCCTCCTCCAGTTATATGAGACATTGCTTTAATTTCTATATCTTCAGATAACATTTGGTTAATCACATTATTGTAAATTTTTGTAGGTTTCAATAACTCATCATAAAAATTCAAGTGAGAAACTTTTTCAAATTCTTTATCTATTTGATTATTGTTTTGAATGATTTTTCTTACTAAACTAAAGCCATTACTATGAACTCCATTACTTTTTAAAGCAATTATTAAGTCATTTTCAGAGACTTTTTTACCATTAATAAGCTTATCCTCATCAACTATTCCAACACAAAATCCTGCAAGATCATACTTATTTTTTGAATAAAATCCAGGCATTTCAGCAGTTTCTCCACCGAGCAATGAACAGTTATTTTCTCCGCATCCATGTGAGATTCCCTGAACAACCCTCAATAATTGTTTCTTATCAAGCTTACCGGTAGCAATATAATCTAGAAAAAATAAAGGTTTTGCACCACTAGTAATGATATCGTTCATGCACATAGCAACTAAATCAATACCAACCTCAAAGTGAAAGTTTTTACTTTGGGCTAATTCTAATTTTGTTCCAACACCATCAGTCCCTGAAACAAGAACTGGTTTTTTAAAACTATCGATAGGAATTCTAAACAAACCTCCAAACCCGCCAATACCCTCAATCACATTAGAGGTATGAGTTCCTTCAACTGCCTTTTTAATTTCGGAAACAAATTCTCGCCCAGCTTCTATATCAACACCTGATGTTTTGTAATCCATGAAATAAAAATGATAGACTTTCCCTATATAGATATTCCTCCTAAGATTGCTTTTGTCCAGTAATTATTTATCAAATAGATTTATTTTTTAAAAACAAAGTGAAGAAAGTAATCATAAGGAAAACTGAAGAAATAGAAAATTGGAGGAGAAATATAAATAGTGAAATTAACTTCATTCCAACAATGGGTAATCTTCATAATGGACATATTAAACTAATATCAACAGCTAAAAATGAAAACTCTAATGTTAATTTAGTAAGTATTTTTATTAATCCACTTCAATTTGATAACAAGTTAGATTTGGAGAATTACCCTAAAACAATTGATAATGATATAAAAATTTCCTTTTCAAATGGCGCAGACGCCATCTTCATCCCAAGTAATGAAGATATATATCCACCGAATAATAAAAATATTAAATTCCTTAAAGCTCCAATAGAATTATCTTCTGCATTATGTGGATCTAATCGAATTGGACATTTTGATGGCGTTTGTACAGTAGTTTATAGATTACTTAATCTCATCAAGCCAAAAAATCTTTATTTAGGAGAAAAAGATTGGCAACAACTTTTAATTTTAAAAAATCTTGTCCTAAGAAAGAAATTAAATGTTGCTATTAAATCCATTCCTACACAAAGAGATTTTGATGGAATTCCTTTAAGTTCACGTAATGTACATTTATCAAAAAATGAAAGACAATTGATTAGGTTCTTTTCAAGTGAGTTATTAGAAGCCAAAAAAAAATTTCAATTAGATAAACAGATCAATTTAAACCAAATAATTAAAAAGCTATCAGCAAAAAAAATTTCAATTGAATATTTAGAACATTTACACCCTCATACACTCCAAAAAGCAAAACTTGGGGATAATATTTCGTTATTGGCTGGTGCGATAAGATGTGGAGAGACAAGATTAATTGATCACGTTTTTCTAATGAAAAGAAGGCCGATTATTGCAATTGATGGTCCTGCAGGTTCAGGTAAAAGTACCGTAACAAAGTTAATAGCGAAGAAACTTAAACTTTTATATTTAGATACTGGCGCAATGTATAGGGCATTGAGTTGGCTGATAATAAAAGAAAGTATTGATTATAAAAAAGAAAAAAAATTACAGAAAATTCTTAAAGATTTATCTATTGTTTTCAAGTCCAATACAAATTCACATCAGGATGTTTATGTTAATAACTATTGTGTTACTGAAGAAATTAGATCGCGAAAGATAAGTTCCATCGTTTCTAAAATTTCCTCAATAAAAGAAGTAAGAAAATTCTTAGTAGAAGAACAGAGAAAAATTGGAGAATCAGGCGGACTTGTAGCTGAGGGGAGAGATATAGGAACTACTGTTTTTCCTCATGCAGAACTTAAAATATTTTTAAATGCTAGCATCGATGAAAGAGCAAAAAGAAGAAAATCTGATAAAAACAGTAAAGAATCACAAAAAATAGACCTTAATACATTAAAAGAACTTATAAAGAAAAGAGATTTTGAAGATTCCAATAGGGAAATTTCACCTCTCATAAAAGCGAATGACGCAATAGAAATTATTACGGATGGATACACAATTAACGAGGTAGTGGATAAAATTATTGATCTTTATAATGATAAGATTCCTAAAGAGGCTGAGATCAAATAAATTCAAGAAATACTTTCCAAAAAACTGTTTACAGAGTCTTCTAAAATATCAAGGACATAATCGAAGCCCTCATCACCTCCAAAATATGGATCAGGAACTTCTTGCTCATTAAAAACTGATCTAAAATCTTGCATTTTTTTAATTGATGCAAAACCTGTTGAAGCTGTTCTATTTTTAAGATCTTGGATATTTCTAAAATTTGAATCGTCCATCGCAAGAATATAGTTAAATTCGTCAAAATCTTTGCTAGTAATCTGACGAGCCCTGCTTAAGATATTTATATCTCTTCTTTCTGCAGCAAATCTCATCCTAGAGTCAGCTTTTTTCCCAATATGCCAACTCCCAGTTCCAGCAGAATCCACATTAAAGCGATCGGTTAATCCTTTTTTTTCAAGTAGACTTATAAAGATAGCCTCTGCTGCAGGAGACCTACAAATATTTCCCAAACATACAAAAAGAACAGAAATTTTTTTCATATAATTTCAAAATTCAATAAATTATAAGACTTTTAAGTAGTAAATAAAACTTCTTTAATTAAAGATTCAGTAAATTCTTTACCAAACAAACTAGATAGCATTGGCCTTGCTGGATCGTTATCTCTTCTATAATTCAAATAATTAATTTGACCGTTCATTAATTCTTCTTGCAGTTCAATATTGACTTCTTTGCTTTCGAAAAGAATTTCCAAATACAAATCAAGATATTCCTTAAATGAGGTATAAAGCTGATTAGTAATTAAAAAATCACTTCTTTCTTCTTTTGGTAATTTTGACCATATTACTCCTGGAGAAAAAAATCTAGCTACATCTGCAGACATTTTTTCAGCTAATGGGAGTGATGAATGACAACGATTTTTGAGTTTTATAAGTTTTTCTAATAATTCATTATTGTATTGATTTTGTATTTTTAATGAAGGCTGAAAATCTAAGACTAATAAATAACTATTAGGTAGAGAAACAAAATCTACTCCAAAAAATGGGACGTTATAAATAGTATTAGGAATAATTAAAAAATTTAAAACAGAATAATTTGGACTATTTATACAAACTGCTCTTGCGAATTTAATTCTTTTTTGATGCGTTACACCCCAAGTAGATAGATTCACATTTTTTTTTGAATTTTTTGAACCATAAGTTGAATCTTTATAAGAATATTCCGAGGATATTGTTTTTTCTAAACAATTATATTTACTTAAATTATTAGTTAAATATTTTAAAAAGTTATGCCATCTCCAATCTGGCCTGTAAAAAATAGTATCTTGTATTAACATTCAATGAATAATCTCATTATTTAATGTAAATAGAAATTTATTGACAAATTTTTTTGTCCATTTTTCTCCAAAAAAAGATTTAAACAATTTATCTGCAGGATCTTTTTCAAAACTGTACTTATCATATTTAATTTGATTAATCTTTATTTCTTCTGCATTTAAAAATTGATTAGCAGGATTCGATTTATAAATATTCAAATAATTATTTACAAATGAATGGAATATATCATTCAAATCTCTATCTAGATTTAATTTATTTCCTCTACATATAATCACCCATGGGGAAAAATACTTTTTTGCATCATATATATTCTTCATTTTATTATTATCAAATGCAGAATATTTTTTTTTAATACTACCTAAACTTGAACAATATTTTTCAAGATATTTGCTTTCTTGAATTAAAGGTTGATAATCAAGTATTGCTAATAACTTTTGAGAAGTTCCAAACCATAAAATATCAGCTCCTAAAATAGGTATTTCACTATCAAAATTAGGATATGCGACCGTATTAAACACTTGCAGTTTTTTGCCACCATCTAATCTTGTTATTCGCCACTTTCTATATTCGGGAGATGAAAAAAGCCAATTTTTAATAATATATTTTGAGTCTTCATTGTGATGTTCTTTGAATTCACTAGATATTTTTACTTCATTTCCATTTAATTCATCAATATTGGTTTTAAGGAAATCAACTAATGAATCAAACATAAATATTAGGTCTCGGTACTTCCTTTCCTAACTTTTTTTGTAATGTAATTAAATACTATCTTGCCTAAAACAGCAATCAAATTGCCTTCAAGCTCCTTAAACATTTTCATATTGTAAGTAAAAGCTTGATTAGCTTCATCAATAATTTGATCAGCAGTCTTTTGATTTATTGGAAGTTGATTCAAAGTAAGGGAATATTCTTCCTTAAATTTCTTTTCATCAGCAATTAATTCAAACTCATAAAAATTTAAGCCATCATTTCCCTTCAAATTTAACGCTTTTTTAGCGATCCTTTTCAAGATTTGCCCCCCAGATAAATCTCCTATATAGCGAGTGTAGTGGTGACCAACTAATAGTTCTGGTGAATTTTTTGCGACCTCTCGGATTCTCTCAACATATTCTTTTGCTGAGTGAGAAATATTAATTTCATTCTTCCAGTTTTCACCAAAATAAAAATAAAGATCATTTACAAGAGTTTCTTTCCTGAATAATGATTTAAAACCTATAGGTTTTATTACGGGATGTTCCTCATTGACCAGTCTTTCAATTTCTTCTTCCATAGCTTCATAAACAAAATATAAATCACTAATTAATTTTCTATAAGATTTTTTTTCAACAACTCCTTTTAAAAAACAAGCCACAAAGCCAGTATTTTCTGCCATAGTATGGGATTTTTTTGTCCCTTCTCTTAATTGTTCTGCAAGAGCAACTGCCATATATTATGAATTATTTTTGTAAGTGTATTTAATCTACAAGGAAAATACATAAAACAGCTAATTTTTGTTACCAGCGGATGTTGTAGAGAATAGCTTGTAAAGTTCTTTACAAACCAAAAAAAGGTTATCTTTTTGTTCCTTTTGCGGTAGATGAGTACCAGTCATTTCCCAATCACCGATGGTAGCCACTCTCCATCTCTCGGAGGGTACAATCATACCTCGCATTACTATTCCCAACAATTTCGGAACTCTGCCTTTATTATCATTTTCAATTCTTAATTGTAAAAGTATTGCTCTACATTCGATAAGAGGACTCCAACCAGGAAAATGAAACGCAAAATCAATAGTATCTTGCATGGATTCATTATTTGAATTATCCCAGGGACTAAAGTTTACGCTTGCATCGGGAAAATATTTCCGAAACAAAGCTGCAGTGGAAGCAATTTTATTAGCTATTTCAACATTACTTACATTTGAACTCGCATTCATAAGTAGCAGAGTATTTTTTTCTGAAAATGACATAATTTGCTTTTACTTGCTTATTAACTACTTTTTCTTTTAATAAAGATGTTGAAATGCTGATCAATAAACTATTCTCTATTCACATTTGAATAATAAATTTCTAGGTTTTAAAGAAAATAACTCATCGCAAATTACAATACGAGGAAATTCAATGAGTTATCTTTTATTAATTCAATGCTATGCCAAAATTTGAAAAATTAACTTTACCTAATGAAGGCGAGATAATAACTTTTAACCAAGGTAAACCTAATGTTCCTAATAATCCAATTGTCCCATTTATCAGGGGTGATGGTACTGGAGTTGATATTTGGCCTGCAACTCAAATGGTTCTTGATTCAGCTATTAAAAAAAGCTATGGAGATGAAAGAAAAATTAATTGGTTCAAAGTCTATGCAGGCGATGAAGCTTGTGAACTTTATGGAACATATAACTACCTCCCTCAGGATACTATTGAAGCAATCAAACACTTTGGTGTAGCCATCAAAGGTCCTTTAACTACTCCCATCGGTGGAGGTATTAGATCTCTTAATGTTGCACTAAGGCAAATATTTGATTTATATAGCTGTGTTAGACCATGCAAATATTATTCAGGAACTCCAAGCCCTCACAAAAATCCCCAAAATTTAGACGTTATTGTTTATAGAGAAAATACTGAGGATATCTACATGGGAATTGAATGGGAAGCGGAGGATAATAATTGTCTTGAATTAATTAATCACTTAAATAACGTTGTCATACCAAAAAGTAAAAATTTAAAAAATAGATCTATACCAGACGGATCAGGCATTGGAATAAAACCTGTGAGTAAATCTGGTAGCCAAAGGCATATTAGAAAAGCTATTGAACATGCCAAAAGATTATCAGGAGATAAAAGGCATGTGACTCTTGTACATAAAGGGAATATTATGAAATATACAGAAGGTGCATTTAGAGATTGGGGATATGAATTAGCAGTAAATGAATTTAGAGAAGATTGCATTACAGAAAGAGAGAGCTGGATTTTAGATAATATTCAGAAAAATCCAGAAATTACAATTGAAAATAATGCTCGAAAAATTGAACCAGGTTTTGACAAGCTTACAAATAACAAAAAAGCATTCATTTGCGAAGAAATTAAAGAAGTTATTGCATCAATATCAAATTCTCACGGAGATGGAAAATGGAGAAAACTTATTCTTGTTGATGATCGGATAGCTGATAGTATATTTCAACAAATTCAAACTAGACCTCAAGAATATTCAATTCTTGCAACCTTAAATCTCAATGGAGACTATGTTTCTGATGCTGCTGCTGCAATTGTTGGTGGCCTAGGTATGGCTCCTGGTGCAAATATTGGAGATAATGCAGCAATTTTCGAAGCTACGCACGGTACTGCACCAAAACATGCAGGCTTAAACAAGATTAATCCAGGCTCAGTAATTCTAAGTGGTGTAATGATGCTTGAATATTTTGGTTGGGATGAGGCAGCTAACTTAATTACTAATGGTTTGAGTAAGGCAATAGAGCAAAAAAAAGTCACCTATGATCTAGCACGCTTAATGGAACCAAAAGTAGAACCCCTATCCTGCAGCAGTTTTGCTCAAGAAATTATCTCCAATTTCTAATTTTTAAAATTATATTTATTTTCAAAAACTTTCCAAATATTAACCAGTGAATCTTTGGTGCCAATATTTCCAGGATGAGTAACAATAGGAAGTTTTTCGCCATTTTTTAGGTTGTAAGTCACCACTGAAATGCCAGTTAAAATCTGTCCTTCAAGATAAACATAATCTGCATTAAATCCTTTACTAAGAATCAAATTTGTTGTTATTCCGCCTTTTGAAATCAAATATCCTATTTCATACTTCAAATCCGCGACTAATTCAGCAATAAAACAAGCAAGTAAATTATAAAAATTAAATAGTTCAGAAGAATCTAAAGACAAAAATTTTCTTGAAGTAAACAAAACTGGGGTTTTTCCTTTCTCAAAAGAAAATCTAATTTCTTTTAAAAATTTATTTTTAAACAAATTCCTTCGCTTGTAATTATTATCAGATGAAGTAATTTTAAAGAATTCAAAAACATCTAATTCAACTGGATTGCAATTACTTATCTCTAATAAATTATTCAATTGTATTGTTGAAAGTTCTACATAAGATCCAACAATTATAAGTCCTGGAAGAAAACTCTTTTCTTTATTTTTTATTCTTAAATTTGAGAAAAATATTTCACTCTGAGAGACACTTTTTTTCTCAGAAATTGAACTTATAAAACTTGCTGCAGTTCGAAAAAGGAATTTTTTTTGTTTTATTAATTTTTTAATTACTAAAGAAAATTTTTTTAATTGAGAATAATTTTCTACATCTACAACTACATGTTTATTATTGTTCAAGTTCTTTAGTGTTTTAAAAACAATATTATTGTCTTCATCATTTAGCATTTCGATATCTGACAATAAAAGATTTTGAATATCTTCAAAATTTATTTGCGATTTACTCTGCTGAAATAAAAGATTCTTGACATTACTTGTCTCATACCCAAAAATTTTATCTTTTGCAAAAATTGTTTGACTAATAGGAGTTTTATCCACAAAATGAGATCCATTAATTGTTAATCTTTTACCCTCTATAAAAGCTGGAATATGAAAAGTAGCATCAAAAGGACCTAAGCAATTATTTAGAGCAATTGGCTCTAAAAAGTTATGTCCTCTAAGAGTAGAGTCTCCTCTACTTATAAAAATAATTTCTTCTTCATAGGCTTGAGCAGTAATTGCAGTCTTAAGATTTTTGCAAATTTCCTCTATTGTTAATTTCGCATCATTTTCCGATAGTGACCTTGTATTAGCCAAAATAAAAAATAAATTAGATCTAGATTCAAAACCTGTGGCTAAAGTTGAGCAGTCCCACTTAAGCAGTAATAAGCAATCGTGAACAGTTTGAGAGCCTGTGGGATCATCATCTATAACGACAAATTTCATAAGTATTGCAAAATTACTTAAAAGATTTTATTTGTATTGAGGCATTTAACCTTTTACTATCATTTGAAGGAATCATAATGTTTCTAAATCCATCAACAAAAGAATTTCGGGGACTAGTCCAAGGTTCTAGACATATCATTCTTCTTGGAGGATCACTCCAAATAACGCATAAATCAAAAGGATATGGATGATTTAAAGTTACCTCTCTTTTAAAAATTTTATCTCGAAAAGAGCTTCTACCGGAAGTATACATAAGTAGATCAACTCCTAAATTAATTTTGTATAGTTCATCCAAAGTATTACTTATAGTATTTCTTTCTTGATCCTGACAATTCAGTGGAGTATCAACAAACTCTAAATTTTTGAAATCTGAAACATTCAAATAAGGATGCAAACCAAAATTTATGGGCATAGCGAAGTCTGTTTTGTTATGGATTGAAATTTCAAATTCTAAAGAGTTAATTTTTAAGGTAACTTCTATTTTTATTTTGAAATCGAAAGGATAATATTTTTTGGTTTTTTTAGATGAATTTAAGAATAAGCATAAAAATTTTTCATTTTCATTGAAGGAGTATTGCCATTGCAAATCCCTAGCAAAACCATGTTGTGGTAATTGCAAATAACCATTTCCAAATACTGAGCTAGAGGTATTGAGATCTCCACAAATTGGAAACAAGATTGGAATGCCCCCCCTAATACTTTTTGTCTTGTCCATAAATCTTGTTTCATCGAAATAAAGTATTTCATTACCATCCGAAACCCAATTTGTAATAACGCCTCCTCTTTCAGGACAAAATTTAATGTAATTATTTTTATCTAATTGAAAGACAAAAATTCCGTGTTCCTTATTAGATGATTCAAGTTTCATTATTACTTAAAGAGAATCAACCCAATCCAAAATATGCTGATTCACTAATTGAGGTATCTCATCATGAGGACAATGTCCTGCATCAAGAATAATTTCTTTTGTATTCTCTGGTGTAAATTTTTTATATAGATTTCTTTTTTTGGGAGTGTTCATCCATGGATCTTTCCCTCCCCAAAGAAGTAATAATGGTGCATTTAGTTTTGCAAATAGCTTATCCAACGGCAATCCCTGAGGACCCGATGGGTTAAATACACTTCTAAAAACATTAAAAGCTCCAAAATCTAGAGAAGGCTTCCTTATTGACTCAACTAAAAAATCGTCAACATTTTTTTTATCAACATAAACTTGATTCAAAGTTTTTTTAATATTTTTTGGATTTCTCATATTCTCAAAAATCAAACGTTGAAGAACTATATTTTTCAAAAATATGCCGGCAACTGTTTCGATTGAAGTTTGAAACATATTCTTTTTGATTGTTTTTTCTTCACTAAAATATCCAGCAGCATTAAGTAAGATTACTCCTGCATTTAACTCATTTAGTTCTGCACCAGCTGCTAATGCTGCATAACCGCCTAATGAATTTCCAACAACAATTGTAGGTTTTTTTATTTTCTCTTTTACATAAGCGATAACTTGATCTTTCCATAAAGATCCTGAGTATTCGACGTCTTGAGGCTTAGGACTTTTTCCAAAACCTAGTAAATCCATAGCATGAACTTCGTATTTTGTACTCAAAACAGGAATATTAAATCTCCAATGATCCGTAGAAGCACCGAAACCATGAATTAATAAAATTGCACATTCTTTTGATGTTTGCTCGGGCTTAGAGGAAACTGTATGAATTGGGTAATTTAAAAAATTCCAGTTATAGTTTACATCACTATTTATCAGAGCTGACTTTTCCATTCTTTGAAAATTCTATCTTGATTGATTCTAATAAACTTATTTCCTAAAGAAGACCCACAGGATCAGCTGCAACATCATCTGAAATTTTATTACCATCATTTGGGGGCTTATCTTTTAGAACAATTCGTAAGAGTACAGGTGCAAGAAATGTAGTTCCTATTACCATTAATAAAATAGCTGCTTCAAGAGAAGGAGTTAATAACTTAGCGCTTGTTCCTAACCCAAGAAAAATTAAACCAACCTCTCCTCTAGGCATCATACCCAAACCTACAACTAATCTATTTGTAGGTTTATCACTTGAAAATACCCATCCGGCTGCAATTTTTCCAATAATCGCAACAACTAATAAAAATCCTGCAACTACAAGCGCTGATCTGCTTGTTGGATCAAGTGGATTGATAACAGATAAATCCATTCCAGCTCCAACTAATACAAAGAAAATAGTTGCGAATAAGGAAACTAAAGGTAAAACAGATTGTTGTATTGCATGATTATTTTTAGAACTACTAAGAATCAATCCAGCTGCAAAAGCCCCTAAAGCTGCTTCCAATCCAATGGCTGTTGCCACGAAACAACACAATACTAGTATCACAATCGACGCTACTACTACAGCTCCAGGAGCTTTCAATCTATCTAATAACCAATCAAATCCTGGCGCTGCTGTTCGACTTAGGGCGATAGCAGCAATAACAAATACAACTGCTGCCGCAACTAATTTAACAATAGGAGCAATTTCTAAAGAACCTCCTGCAGCAAGCGCCACAACAACTGCCAGAATAACAATTCCCAAAATATCGTCTAACACTGCTGCACCAATAACGATCTGTCCTTCTCTAGTTTTCAAATATCCTAATTCACCGAAAACACTTGCAGTAATTCCTATACTTGTAGCTGTCATAGATGCTCCAGCAAAAACTGCTGGAATAAGATCAACTTGGAAAATAAACATTAATCCAAGAGTTCCAAAGGCAAACGGTAAAATTACGCCAGCCATAGCAACAGTAAAAGCCTGAGCACCAACAGCTACCAGTTCCTCCAACTCACTTTCTAATCCTGTTAAAAATAAAAGTGCATATAAACCAAGTGTTGCTACTGCTTGGAGCGAGGGAAAGCTTTCGAAATAAACATCAGGCACCGCTTCCGGAGGAATTGAAGCTAATGAACTAATAACATTTACAAGACCTTCATTTAGTTCAGTTCCAGCTGAGGGCGGTATCAATAAATGGAATCCTGATGCTCCTATTACAACCCCTGCAAGAAGCTCACCTACAATCGTTGGCAAACTTAGTCTTACTAATACTTCTGCTAATGCTCTTGCTGCTAAAAAAATCAATAAAAATCTTATAACTCCGATCAACGTTTCAGCAACTTCTAAATCATGTGCACTTAATTCAGCAAGTAAAGAGTACATTTAAGTGTAAAAAATAAACTACCTAATTGGAAGATAGTTTATTGAGGGCCCACTTTAAGAAATATGTAAGAAAAAAGCAAAAATACTCAACAAGTGTGGATCTGAAGTTACAACAAAGAAATTTTCTTAAAAATGGCTATTGTCTGTTATATGGCTAATCCAATGAATTCCAACAAACCCTTTGATCTGCGCTTGCCTACTCCAGGCTGCTATTTAGATCCTGAGAAAGCTGGCATGGATTCAGATGCTGTATTTCAAGGAATGACAGCCCATCTTTTCTACACTCTTGGAAAGTTAGCTACGTCTGCAAGTCCTCACGACTTATATATGGCTCTGAGTTACGCAGTTAAAGATAGGCTAATGACGAGATACTTAGCCAGCCAAGAGGTCATAAGAAAAAAACCACAAAAGACTGTAGCTTACTTATCTGCCGAATTTTTAATAGGTCCTCAATTAAGTAATAATCTCCTCAATCTTGGAATAACTCAAGAAGCCGAACAGGCATTAAAAAGATTTGGTATTGAATCTTTATCAACAATACTCGAAGTAGAGGAAGAGCCTGGATTAGGTAATGGTGGTCTTGGTAGACTTGCTGCATGTTATATGGAATCTTTAGCATCTTTACAAGTACCAGCAGTTGGTTATGGTATTCGCTACGAATTTGGCATATTCAATCAATTAATAAGAGATGGTTGGCAAGTTGAAGTTACTGACAAATGGCTAAAAGGTGGATGGCCTTGGGAACTTCCACAACCTGATGAATCATGTTTTGTAGGATTTGGAGGAAGAACTGAAAGCTATAGAGACGATAAAGGAAACTACAGATCAAGATGGATACCTTCTGAACATGCAATAGGTGTTCCTCATGATGTTCCAGTTTTAGGGTACAGGGTAAATACATGTGACAGACTAAGATTATGGAGAGCTGACGCAACAGAAAGTTTTGACTTTTATGCTTTCAATATTGGTGATTACTATGGAGCCGTAGAAGAAAAAGTTGCCTCTGAAACTCTTTCAAAAGTTCTATACCCAAATGATGGAACCGATGAGGGTAGAAGATTAAGACTTAAACAGCAACACTTTTTTGTAAGTTGTTCACTTCAAGATATGTTGAGAAGCCTAGAGAAAAGATCAATACCAATAACAGAATTCCCTAAGCATTGGACAGTCCAATTGAATGATACGCATCCTGCCATAGCAGTTGCAGAATTAATGCGACTTCTTATTGACCAATATCAAATTGGTTGGGATAAAGCTTGGAGCATAACAACTTCCTCAGTGGCTTATACCAACCACACATTACTTCCAGAAGCTTTAGAGAAATGGGATTTAAATTTATTTAATGATCTTCTTCCTCGTCATCTAGAAATTATTTATGAAATTAATTGG
>JFLG01000099.1 GCA_000634735.1 Prochlorococcus sp. scB241_528N17
CTGGAACTGGAAATATGAAGTTTGCCATGAATGGTGCGTTAACTATTGGAACCTTAGATGGAGCTAATGTGGAATTAAGAGATCTTGTGAAAAAAGAGAATTTCTTTCTTTTTGGTAAAACTGAAAGTGAAATTATGGATTTAAAAAATAATAATTACTCACCCAAAACTTTTATTGATCAATGTCCAGAGCTAAAAGAGGTAATACGCCTAATCGAAATTGGGCACTTTAGCAATGGGGATA
>JFLG01000100.1 GCA_000634735.1 Prochlorococcus sp. scB241_528N17
AGGCATTAACACTTTCAAGTTCTTCTAAAGCTTCAGTAATTTCTGTATCAGAAATTTGTTTATCTTCTGGACTGATATCTTCATTTGATTCTACTTCAGATAATTGTTTCTGTAACTCATCAGTAACCTTAGTACAAAGACTTCTGAAAGATTGTATGGACGCCCAATTCAATTCTTGTTGCTGCTTAAAAGAAGGAAATTCTCTAATCAGACGATCATGCTCTTTATAAAAT
>JFLG01000101.1 GCA_000634735.1 Prochlorococcus sp. scB241_528N17
TTAGTACTCAAAATATCTCAATTATTAAAGATTTTAATCAAGCATTAATCCACTCCTCAGAGGACAAAATATTGAATTATGAAAAACTGGAATTTTTCGGAGATGCAGTCCTCAGATTAGCAGCTTCTAATTTTATTGAAAAAAAATATCCTCAAATGAGTGTAGGAGAAAGATCAGAGCTAAGAGCACCAATTGTCAGTGATGAATGGTTAACTAAATTAGGAGAAAAAATTGATATAGAAAAATTAATAATTAAAGGTCCTAAAGCTCTTGGTTATGAAAATTCAAAAAATACTATTATTGGTGAAGCCACAGAAGCTTTAATAGGTGCTGTTTACAAGTGCTTTAATTCCATTCAGGAAGTACATCTATGGTTAGATGATATTTGGGAGGAAGATTCAAAAATATTTTTACAAGCTCCATATAAATTCAAATCTAAAACAGTATTGCAGGAGTGGTGTCAAAGTAAAGGTTTTGATTTGCCAGTCTATAAAATAATTGAAGTCTCAAATAAAAATGGTGACCCTCAAAGATTTTCTTGCGGTATATTTATCGAAGGATTAAAAGAATCAACTGCATTTGGCAAGTCTCATAAACAAGCAGAAACCAATGCGGCTAGAGTTTTGATAGAAAAATTTATTACTATAGGTAAAATCTAATTTTTACACTA
>JFLG01000102.1 GCA_000634735.1 Prochlorococcus sp. scB241_528N17
TTATTATGTTTCTCTAAGAGATCTTCCAGTAACGGAGGAAGTTTTATAAGTTCGTTTATTAATTTACCTATTTCCTCAGGACTTTGATTGTCTTTAATTTGAGCAAATTTTATAGCTAATCCATAAAAAGAAAGTAATTGAGCAAAAAAAGTTTTTGTTGCTGCAACTCCAACTTCTATCCCTGCACAGATATCAATTATATTCGAGACCTGCCTTCCT
>JFLG01000103.1 GCA_000634735.1 Prochlorococcus sp. scB241_528N17
TTGCATAAAAGACATTGGTAGGAATACCTGAAAATTGTTCTAATAAAAAGCTGCCAACCATTGCAGCATGTTTACTCGCACCACATGCAATAATTTCAATTCTTTCTATTGATTCAAAAAAATCCGTATCAAATGAATAGTTGATTTGATATTGACCATCATCTGAGTTCTTAATTAAATAGTTTTCCAACCAGTTTTCTGCAGTCTGTGGCTGATCATATATCTCTTTCAACATGTAGTGTTTGAAATTCATCTTATCCATTATTTGCTCTGAGACTTTCAAAGAAACTGGATTTCTATATTGTCTCTCGTTGCTTGAGTCATATATTTCAATTCCAAGCGGAGTCAACAAAGCTATTTCTTCATCCTCCATAGGCAAAATAATATTGGTAAAGTTTGCAATAGCTGGAGTATCACTAGCACAAATAAATTCTCCTTCACCCAAACCAATAATCAAGGGCGCTTGTCTCCTTGCAACTACCAAAGAAGTTGGAGCACCAGACCATAAAACTGCTAACGCATAAGATCCTTCTAAATCCGATAATACATTTCTCACAG
>JFLG01000104.1 GCA_000634735.1 Prochlorococcus sp. scB241_528N17
AATTAAAAATAATGCCCTCTTCCTCTAATTTATTTTTTAATTCTTGGAAATTTTCAATAATACCATTTTGAACAACCGCTATATTTCCTGAAGTATCGGTATGAGGATGTGCATTTTTAACCTCAGGCTTTCCATGCGTTGCCCATCTAGTATGACCTATACCCACAGTTCCAGGAATATTATGATCATTAAGATTACTTTTTAAATTCTTAAGTTTCCCTTCTGCTTTATTACAAGAAATACAATTTGTTTCAGAATTTATTATTGCAATACCTGCTGAATCATAACCTCG
>JFLG01000105.1 GCA_000634735.1 Prochlorococcus sp. scB241_528N17
TATAGCAACTGTTGGCGATGCAGTAAAATTCATCGAAGAAAAAAAAGGTTAGTAAAGGATGCCAAATTTCCATCGAGTAGTTATTACTGGTATCGGAGCAGTAACTCCAATTGGTAATAACATTGATGAATATTTAGTCGGTCTTCAAACAGGTACTAATGGGGTTTCAGATATTACTCTCTTTGATCCTGAACAACATCCTTGCAAATTTGCTGCAGAAGTAAAGGATCTTCAATCTGAAAATTTTATTGAAGCTAAAGAATCCAAAAGATGGGATCGTTTTTCCCAGTTTGGAGTTATTGCTGCAAAGCAAGCCTTTAATGATTCTGGACTTGAAATTACTGAAGCTAATGCATCAAGAATTGGAGTGATTATTGGTTCTGGTGTTGG
>JFLG01000106.1 GCA_000634735.1 Prochlorococcus sp. scB241_528N17
AAACATGGCCACTGGATTGGCTGCAATTGCTTTGGGTGCAAAAGGACCAAGTTCCTCTGTTTCCACTGCCTGCGCAGCCGGTTCAAATGCGATTGGTGATTCTTTTAGATTACTCCAACTTGGAAAAGCAGATGCAATGATCTGTGGGGGAGCAGAAGCAAGTATTACGCCTCTAGGAGTAGCTGGTTTTGCCAGTGCCAAAGCTCTTTCTTCCAGAAATGAAAGCCCTCAAACTGCTAGCAGACCTTTTGATGCAGAAAGAGATGGATTTGTCATTGGAGAAGGATCAGGAATTCTTGTTTTAGAAACTTTAGAAAATGCAAACAAAAGGAATGCGAGAATTTAGGCAGAAATAGTTGGATATGGAACAACATGTGATGCTCATCATATAACTGCTCCATCTCCAGGCGGGGTTGGAGGCGCCAAAGCTATCAAATTAGCAATTGAAGACGCTTGTCTTGGCCTTGAAAAAGTTGATTACATAAATGCTCATGGAACAAGTACATAAGCTAATGATAAAAATGAAACTTCTGCAATTAAATCTATTTTTAGAGACAGATCTTACCTCATTCCTGTAAGCTCTACTAAGTCGATGACAGGTCATCTCCTAGGAGGCTCAGGAGGTATAGAAGCTGTAGCTTGTATACTTTCTTTGACACATAATTTTATCCCTCCTACAATTAACTACGTCAATCCTGATCCTGAATGTGATCTTGATTATGTACCAAATAATGCAAGAGAAGCTCAAGTAAGAGTTGCTCTTTCTAATTCTTTCGGCTTTGGTGGTCACAATGTTTGCCTTGCTTTCAGCAAAATGAATTAAAGACAACCAATTCTGTATTTCCAACTTAACTTATTTTAAAAAAATGGTCGCTGCATCTGTTTCATTAGAATCACTTTGTGTAAATAGTATAAGAATGCTTGCTGTCGATGCAGTAAATAAATCTAATAGTGGACATCCTGGATTGCCAATGGGATGTGCTCCTATGGGTTATGCATTATGGCAAAACATACTTAATCACAACCCTAATAACCCAAAATGGTTTAATAGAGACCGTTTTGTATTATCAGCTGGTCATGGCTGTATGCTGTTATATTCCTTGCTTCATTTGACAGGATATAAATCAGTTTCCATAGAGGATATTAAAGAATTTAGGCAATGGGGATCAAAAACTCCAGGACATCCAGAAACATTCGAAACTGAGGGTGTTGAAGTTACAGCTGGGCCTCTTGGAGCCGGAATTTCAAATGCAGTTGGTTTAGCAATAGCTGAAACACACTTAGCAGCTAAATTTAATAAGCCTGATTGCAATATCGTTGATCACTTTACTTACGTAATAATGGGAGATGGCTGTAATCAAGAAGGTATTGCATCAGAGGCCTGCTCATTAGCTGGTCATCTTAAACTTGGAAAATTAATCGCACTCTACGATGATAATCAAATTACAATTGATGGGCGAACCGACGTTTCTTTTACCGAAGATGTCTTAAAAAGATACGAAGCTTATGGATGGCATGTACAACATGTTGAAGATGGGAATCATGATGTTAAAGGAATCACTGAAGCTATCGAAAAAGCAAAATTAATTACAAACAAGCCTTCAATTATCAAAATTTCTACAACCATAGGTTATGGTTCTCCCA
>JFLG01000107.1 GCA_000634735.1 Prochlorococcus sp. scB241_528N17
CTCCCAATAAATCAGATACTGCAGGAATTCATGGTGCAGCTGCTGGAGAAGAAGAAGCGGCATTAACTAGAGAGTTCCTGAATTGGGGATATCCTCCATTTGAAATACCCGATGAGGTATATACACATTTTAGAAAATCAATTAACAAAGGTGAAAATTTAGAGAAAGAATGGGACTCTAAATTTGAAGAATATCAAAAAAAATATCCTTCTGAAGGATCAGAGTTAAAAATAGAATGTTAGAGGGTCAATTACCTGAGAATTGGGACTCAGATCTCCCCTCTTATTCCCCTGATGATAAAGGGTTAGCCACTAGAAAGCATTCACAAATATGTTTGGGTGCTTTAGGTCCTAACCTACCTGAATTAATTGGCGGGTCTGCAGATTTAACTCACTCTAATTACACAGATATAAAGGGAGAAACTGGATCATTCCAACCACATAGTCCTGAAAAAAGATATTTACATTTTGGAGTACGAGAGCATGCAATGGCAGCTGTACTTAATGGTATTGCCTATCACAATAGTGGGCTTATCCCTTATGGTGGCACCTTCCTTGTTTTTGCCGATTATATGAGGGGCTCAATGAGACTTTCAGCACTTAGCGAATTAGGAGTAATCTATGTCTTAACTCACGATTCAATTGGTGTAGGAGAAGATGGCCCAACACATCAACCTATTGAAACTATCCCCTCTCTTCGCGCCATGCCTAACATGCTAGTTTTCAGACCTGGAGATGGCAATGAGACTAGTGGAGCTTATAAGCTTGCTATTCAAAATCGAAAAAGACCTTCTGCCCTTTGTTTAAGTAGACAAGGTATGCCAAATCAAGAAAATACTTCGATCGACAAAGTTGCTCTAGGAGGATATGTAGTTTCAGATTGTGAAGGCACACCAGATCTAATATTTATTGGTACTGGAAGCGAACTGAATCTTTGCATTGAAGCAAGTAAGGAAATTACAAGCTTAGGTAAAAAAATTAGAGTTGTTTCTATGCCTTGTGTAGAACTTTTTGAAGAACAAGATGAATCTTATAAAGAAAGTGTTTTACCTCATAGTGTGAAAAAGAGAGTTGTGGTGGAAGCTGCACATTCCTTTGGTTGGCATAAATATACAGGTTTTGATGGAATTTGTATTACCATGGATAGATTTGGTGCATCAGCACCAGGTGGAGAATGTATGAAAAATTTTGGTTTTACGGTCGAAAACGTAGTTAATAAGACTAAGGAAATTCTATAACTACTAACTGATAACTACACTGAAGTATTGCATTCTTCAAGCTTATCTTTTAACTGATCAAGAGATTCATCGGAAATCTTTGAATTCATTGGACAATGTTTAGGACCACACATTGAGCAAAACTCTGCCTTTTTAAAGATTTCTTCAGGCAGTGTCTCGTCATGGTACTGCTTTGCCCTTTCCGGATCTAATGAAAGTTCGAATTGTTTATTCCAATCAAAGTTATACCTTGCATGACTAAGTTCATCATCTCGATCACGAGCTCCAGCTCTATGTCTTGCTATATCAGCGGCATGAGCTG
>JFLG01000108.1 GCA_000634735.1 Prochlorococcus sp. scB241_528N17
GCATGAGCTGCTATTTTATAGGCAATTAAGCCCTCTCTTACATCTTCTGCATTTGGTAGACCTAGATGTTCTTTTGGGGTTACATAACATAACATAGAAGTTCCATACCACCCTGCCATCGCTGCCCCAATAGCACTTGATATATGGTCATAACCAGGAGATATATCTGTCACTAATGGACCAAGCACATAAAATGGCGCCTCTGAACATTCTTCCATTTGTTTTCTCACATTAAACTCAATTTGGTCCATAGGTACATGACCAGGGCCCTCAACCATTACTTGAACATTATGTTTCCATGCTCTTCGAGTAAGCTCGCCTAAGGTCTTCAATTCAGCTAGCTGAGCATCATCAGAAGCATCATGCAAACATCCAGGTCTTAATGAGTCTCCTAGAGAAAAAGTACAATCATATTTCTTAAAAATCTCACAAATATCATCAAACCTTGTGTAAAGAGGATTTTGTTTAAAATGATGTAACATCCATTGGGCTAAAATACCTCCCCCCCTACTGACAATTCCAGTTATTCTTCCTTTAACTTTCGGCAAATGTTCTATTAAGAGCCCAGCATGAATAGTTTGATAATCTACGCCCTGCTGACAATGTTTTTCAATAATATGAAGAAAATCGTCTTCGGTTAGTCTATCTATTGAACCATGTACACTTTCTAATGCTTGATACACAGGAACTGTTCCAATAGGAACAGGAGACTCATGAATAATTGCTTGCCGAACTTCATCTAAATTTACTCCTCCTGTAGAGAGATCCATAACCGTACCAGCCCCATATTTAACTGCCAGTTTTAGCTTTTCTACTTCTTCGATGATATCACTTGCATTAGGGGAAGCACCAATATTGGCATTAACTTTGCATCTTGAAGCAATGCCTATAGACATTGGCTCAAGATTCACATGATTAATATTCGCTGGAATAATTAATCTTCCTCTTGCCACTTCTTCCATTATTAAAGAAGAAGGAAGATTCTCTTTTTTTGCAACAAAATCCATTTCTTCAGTAATATATCCGTTTCTCGCAAAGTTCATTTGAGTTACATTGTCTTTCCCAAGGCGAGGCTTAATCCAGGAACTTCTCATAATTTACAAATTTTTTAAAAGTTTTATTACTAAAGTTTGATCAAATCTTCACTTCCCTGAATCAGTGTAATGATTCAGGTTCAAAGGGTATGATCTCAGCTAAGTTAAGAATCTTAGCACCCCTAGTATTAATATTATTAATAGCTCTTTTCTAAAAAATAGTCATCTCATGTTGCATAAAAATAAATAAAATAATCTCTATTTAGCTTTTTGATAAGACTTTATCTTTTTTAAAAGATTTTTCCTATTTAATTGTCTGCTTATACCGCTCTCCAAAACAATTACAATCCCCATTAAGCCAATAGGTAAATAAAAAATCTTCCTGGAATTGTCCCTAAATCTCAATCCGATAGCAGATATGAGGATCATGAAAGGAGCCACAAAAGATAAGATAAATCTTTTATTTATCTTCATTTACCCATTGTATTAATTTTTTCATTGTTTAATTTTACTATGGATTCTGTTATCACTTTAACTCCAACAGCAATAGCTCTTTCATCTGGATCAAATTTAGAACTATGAAGCGGAGCACATCCATTTGGACTCGAAACGCCAAGCCTAAACATAGCTCCTGGAATATCTTTTAAAAATTCAGCGAAATCCTCAGCTCCTAATGATGGTTTTTGTAATTCGATAACATTTTCTTGACCCAAAACCTTAATTCCCGAATCTCTAAAGACTCTATTAATTTCAGAATTATTATTAACTGCCGGAGTAATTTCTCTAAATATTACTTTTGCTTCAGCTCCGCAACTATTAACTATTGAAGTGATATTTTCATTGAGCCAATTACCAATATTCTTAAATAATTTACGATTAGTGCATCTAACCGTACCAACTAAAGTAACCTTTTCTGCAAGAACATTGAATGCATTGCCACCATTTATTTTCCCAAAAGTGATTACTACAGGATCTAAAGGATCTAACTTCCGTGTTATTGATTCTTGAATTCCCGAGATCAATTTAGAAGCCGCCCAAATAGCATCAACTCCTTCATAGGGTCGAGCACCATGCCCTGATTTTCCTTTAATCTCCACTTTAAGTTCTCCCGCAGCTGCAGTTAAACTCCCCTCTTTAATTCCAATAGTCCCTACGGATAAATCTGGATAGACATGGACTCCCAAAATATGGGTTAAACCATTAATTGCTCCATCCTTAATCATCCATCTAGCTCCGCTCGCAATTTCTTCAGCGGGCTGAAAAATTATTCGAGTCCCAAAATTTAGTTTTAAATCCTTAATAATTTTTGCCACCCCCAATCCAATCGATATATGCAAATCGTGACCACAGGCATGCATAACACCATCTACTTTTGAAGAAAAATTTAGTTTGGTTTCCTCAAATATTGGCAAAGCATCCATATCTACTCTTAAACCTATAATGCCCTTATCTGAGGGGCCAAAATCAGCTACAACTCCTGTCCTACCAACAGATTCTCTGACATTCCAACCAATATTTTTTAAAAAACCACTTATCAAAATCGCCG
>JFLG01000109.1 GCA_000634735.1 Prochlorococcus sp. scB241_528N17
AACTGATCTCTATTCATGACTTATTTTAAATCGATAAAGTTCATTAAATCTTTAATTGGTTGTGGAGGCCATCTTCTTACTTTTTTCAACCATTCTTCATCACTATATCTAGGATCTAATTCAGTTACAGCTATCCAATTACTCTCTGCTTTGCCTAATTCCCCCTTGGACCAATTCAAAGCTGTTAAAGCTGCCCTAGCATCTGCAAAAGTTGGATAACGTCGAATTAATTTTTTTAATTCTTTTTCAGATTCATCAATGTTACCCAATTGGAAATCTGCTAACGCCATACTCGATCTAGCCATCGCAAATCCGGGATTATATGAAGCAGCTTTTGAAAATAAATCTCTAGCTTTTTCCCAATGTGATGTAG
>JFLG01000110.1 GCA_000634735.1 Prochlorococcus sp. scB241_528N17
CAATAACAAGTCTTACATTTCCTCTATTGCTAAAACCTGCAGCGTCATCAGGATAAGAATCGAGATATTGATTCCATTCTTGTAAAGCGAGATTAAACTTTCCGCCTGAACTAAGATCTAAGGCATTTTTGAACAAATCCCCTCTCAAAGATAATGAATAGCATGGTGCAATATAAAAAATATTGAAAAAAATAAAAATTAATAAAAAACAAACCTTAACTTTTTTAAAAGTTATCATTTTTTGAATCAATGTACTTTTTCCCTAAAGCAGTAAGCAATCTTCCTCGAGGAGTTCTAGTGAGAAAACCAATTTTAATGAGATATGGCTCAACTACAAATTCTAACATTGAAGAATCATCACCAAGCCCAGATGCAATTGAATCAAGGCCAGTTGGAATATTACTGTTTTGGTTAAGAAAAGATAAATAGTGTCTATCTAAAGAATCCAATCCTTTTTCGTCTATTTGGTAAGAATTTAAAGCTTTTTTTATTAAATTCACTGAGATAGTATTAGTTTTCATAACAACTTGAGCATAATCTCTAACTCGTCTTAATAACCTTAAAGCAATTCTTGGAGTGCCTCGAGATATCTTGGCCAAATCATAAGATGCTTCATCTTCTAAATTAAGGTTTATTAATCGGGAGAAATTAACAATAATTTGTTTTAATTCATCACATGTATAAAATTCAATTTTCTGAGATATCCCAAATCTATCTCTTAGAGGTGCACTTATGGAGGCTAATTTAGTTGTCGCGCCAATCAGAGTAAATCTAGGAAGATTAATTGTTCTGCAACGGGCTCCTCTATTAGCTCCCATCGTTAAGTCAAGTCTAAAATCCTCCATTGCAGAATATA
>JFLG01000111.1 GCA_000634735.1 Prochlorococcus sp. scB241_528N17
CTATTTAAGCGATGTATCTCATGGATAAATAAAACTTCACCTTCTTTTAGTCCAAGAAGTAAACCTACAATATCTCTTGGTCTTTCAATTGTTGGTGCAGTCGCAATCTTACATTTTGTATTCAATTCGTGGGCTATCAAAAAAGCAAGAGTAGTCTTACCTAAACCAGGCTGTCCATATAAAAGAGTATGCTCCAAAGGTTCTTTTCTAATAATTGAAGCATCTATAGCTATT
>JFLG01000112.1 GCA_000634735.1 Prochlorococcus sp. scB241_528N17
AATTCTTTTAAATTAAGAGGCCGGGCTAAGTTCAAATTATTATTTCTCTTTTCTTCTGGAATGTTTTTTGAATCAACGAGCCTAAGTTCTTTTTTACGAAAAGAAAAGTCATTATCGCCTATATTAGAAGAAATTATTGCCATAATGAAAGGTTAATTGCAATTGTTCTGAGTAGAAAGATTTTTTACAACTAAAATGGCAAAAAATTCAAACAAAGTTAAAAAAAATACTAATAAAGCAAATAATTTTAAACTTCTAGCTGATAATAGATATGCAAAATTTCAATAT
>JFLG01000113.1 GCA_000634735.1 Prochlorococcus sp. scB241_528N17
CTCTTTTATGGACTTAAGGAAAGTCCATTAGAAACGGAAAATCAAATTTAAGATACGGATACTGTTCATTCAGAGATGGTGAGATCTTATTATTAAATGTTCACATTTCACCACACAAAAATGTGGGGTCTTTCTTTAATCATGATCCACTAAGAAATAGAAAGTTGCTACTACATAAAAAAGAAATAATAAAAATGAAATCTAATACTGAAAAAAAAGGAATTACTATTGTTCCATTATCTCTTTATTTAAAAGGATCATGGATAAAAATAACTATTGGAGTCGGTAAAGGAAAAAAATTACATG
>JFLG01000114.1 GCA_000634735.1 Prochlorococcus sp. scB241_528N17
TGCAATACAGTTTCTGGCCTTTCACTATCTCTCCAGCGAATTTTGTATGCAGGCATTTTTGTTCCTCTACTTGTAGTTTGCTCTACTGGTTCAATAACCCATCCTCTTCTTTTTCGGCCTTGAGGATTTCTTTTTACTACTGCATCCGCGTGTTTGAAACGGAAACCAACACGTTCACCACTCATTTAAAAATTTCGTATTGGAATGATTTAATTATTTTACTTCATTCGAGGGTAACTTTTCACTTTTTTTGGAAGTTCTTTCTGGTTTTAACAATGGGAAAGGGATTACATCTCTAATCGATGCGCTATTAGTAATTAACATAATTAGCCTATCAATGCCTATACCTAATCCTCCCGTAGGCGGCATGCCAATCTCTAAAGCATTCAAAAAATCTTCATCTATACAGTGAGCCTCAAGATCTCCTTCATCTCTAAGAGATTGCTGTAATTGCATTCTTTCTCTTTGATCTACTGGATCTATCAACTCACTAAACGCATTTGCCAGTTCTCGACCAACAATGAATAATTCAAATCTCTGAACTATTTCTTTATCATCATGATGAGGCCTAGCTAAAGGAGAAATTTCAACAGGATAATCAATAACAAAAGTGGGTTCTATAAGTTTTGATTCTACTTTTTGCTCGAAAACCTCATTTAAAAGTCTTCCCATAGTATTTACTTTATTAGAACAA
>JFLG01000115.1 GCA_000634735.1 Prochlorococcus sp. scB241_528N17
AAAATCAATCCCTGTATATTTTTTGACAATAGCTTTCATTGATATTCTTGACCAAGGCTTAGAAAAATCAATTTCTTTATTTTGATAATTTATAATTAAAGACCCACATGCATCAGCTACAATATCTTTAATCAATTCTTCAGTTAAATTCATCATATCTACATAATCAGAATATGCTTCATAAATTTCAACTGAGGTGAATTCTGGATTATGCCTTGTACTTATCCCCTCATTACGGAAGATTCTTCCCAATTCATATACTTTCTCAAAACCTCCAACAACCATTCTCTTTAAATGTAATTCTGTAGCTATTCTTAAATACAAAGGAATATCTAATGTATTGTGATGAGTTATAAATGGTCTTGCTTCAGCACCACCAGCTTCAGATTGCAGAATTGGAGTCTCTATCTCTAAAAAATTTCTATTATCTAACCATTTTCTTATAAAACTTATACATTTCGCTCTAGTTTTAAATACATTTTTGGAGTGAGGATTTACTATTAAATCTAAATAACGTTGTCTATATCTTTTTTCAATATCAGTCAATCCATGCCATTTATCTGGGAGAGGTTGTAATGATTTGGATAACATTTCCCATTTTTCTACTTTAATTGAAAGCTCACCTTTATTAGTTTTTTTAATAGTTCCATAGACGCCTATCCAATCTCCAATATCTACTATTTCCTTGAGATCTTCAAAAGAAAGTAATTTTTGTTTTTCTAAATTGAAATTAATAATCCTTTTATCTAGATAAAGCTGAATCTGACCTTCTTGATCGCTTATTGTGAAAAAGGCAATTTTGCCCATTACCCTTTTTGCTAAAACTCTACCAGCAATAGAAACTCTGAAGTCTTCCTCTTGACCATTTTCTAGATAATCAAATTTTTGAATAAGAAAACTGGTAGTATGTGATACCTTAAAGCTTTGAGCGTAAGAAGCAAATCCTTTATTAACGAGTGAACTGGCTTTTTGTAAGCGCGCTTCCTTACATTCAGACAAAATTTATTTTATTATATTTGTTTTATTTAATAAAATTATCAGACTATTGCTCAACTTGCCAAAGATGTTGCTGTTTCGCCAACTCTCTGTGATGCGTAACCAATCCCTCTAACAG
>JFLG01000116.1 GCA_000634735.1 Prochlorococcus sp. scB241_528N17
GTAACTAATACCTTCAAAACAGCTGGTTTACCATCAACAACTAAAATTTTTGCCATACCTTGTTTTGAATCAAATTTTTGAAATTTTGAGTTCTTTTTAGTTTCAGCAAAAGTACAAGATGCTTGAGTATCTGTAGGTCTCGCACATTTCGGACATACTGATGCGTAATCAGAATATTTCTTTTGGCAATCACCACAAATAATTAAAGGCAACTTAGGTAACGGTATAATTTAACTTAGGTTAGTTAAACCAAATAGTTTTCCATCAATTTAATTAAAAATTAAATTATTTTTTAAATAAATCTTTAAGAAGTTCCCTCAAAATTCCCTCAAATACAACTTAAATAAAGATTTTATGAATTAATATCCCGTTCGTTGAGACGCATAACCTATACCTCGTACAGTTAATATTAATTCCGGATTTCTTGGATCTGGTTCCAATTTACCCCTTAGTCTTGCAACATATACATCTACAACTCTTAAATCTGCATCTCTACGAGGAGGATAACCCCATAGCTGTTCTAAAATATCTGCTCTCGGGACAATCTTACCAGGTTCGTTAAACAATAATTCTAGGAGGCTAAATTCAGTATAGGTTAAACTAATTCTATCTCCTGCTCTAGATACTTGCCTTCGATTAGTATCAACAACTAAACTTCCAAATTTCATAACTCCTTTGCCTGAAGGAACTTCTTTAGTTTCAGTAACCGATACGGTTGGGCCCATTCTTCTCAAAATAGTGGCTATTCTAGCCTCTAATTCTTTTGGATCAAATGGTTTAGACAAGTAATCATCAGTCCCTAAATCTAAACCTGCAACTCTATTTAAAATAACAAGAGGGGTTAAGAATACTACTGGAACTATTGATTCAGCTCTAATTCTTCTACA
>JFLG01000117.1 GCA_000634735.1 Prochlorococcus sp. scB241_528N17
TTTAAAGCACTTTTTTCTTCTTGACAAAATTAATTACCACAATTTTCTTCTTGAAAATTTAAACATCCTTATAAGTTGGGAGCAAATAAAGGGTGCAAACAAACCTGTCAAAAAAACTTCAGCTAAGATATTTTTTACACCGGGAATAAACATTAAAAAATTAACATCTGAAAAATTTCTAAACAAAATTTGTGAAAGATAAAGAGTACCGCATAAAAAACTTCCAAAAGAACAAATTAAACCATATCTAAAATGTCCCACCAAAATATTACTATGTGATTTAATTCTCCCAAAGAAAAATCCACAAAAAATTAGGCCTGGAATTTGAGTAACA
>JFLG01000118.1 GCA_000634735.1 Prochlorococcus sp. scB241_528N17
CAAAAGAACAAATTAAACCACATCTAAAATGTCCCACCAAAATATTACTATGTGATTTAATTCTCCCAAAGAAAAATCCACAAAAAATTAGGCCTGGAATTTGAGTAACACTTTCATTTAAAGTTAGAGAATCTAACATGAGACCTAAAAACAAACCAAATACTAATCCATTAATTGATCCATTAATCATTGCCCAAGGCAATAACCAAAATAACGGCCAATAGGGCTGAACACCAAAAATTCCAAGCCAACTAGGGTGCCACAAAAAAATAATTGGGATAAAAATAAAGCTTATAATGGATAATTTTTTGGTAAAAAATTTATTCATTAAATATTTAATTTCAAAATTTGCACCCAATCAATTAAGTTAGGTTTTGCCAAAAGTAAAATTTTTGCCGTTTTTTTTGATTGGGATGTCTCATCTATAGATTGGACAATACCTATTGGGATATTTGGAGGTAATAAAGAACTAGCAGGAGAAGATGATACAAAATCTCCGACTTTTATATCAGCTTCTTTTGAATAAAGAATTAAACTAGGATGATCATCTCCTGAACCAACCAGTAATCCATTAATTTGACTTCTATCAACCCATACACCTAATTTACTCTCTGGAGAAGTTATTAAAGTAACCGAGGAAGTAAATAAAGAAGTATTGTTTACTCTTCCTAATAATCCTCCTGGGCCGGTGACAGTACTACCAATCTCCACTCCATCTTTT
>JFLG01000119.1 GCA_000634735.1 Prochlorococcus sp. scB241_528N17
CACTCCATCTTTTGAACCTTTGTTTAAGATAATTTGTCTCCACCAACCTCCTGTTTTTCTCGAAATAACTGCTGCTGAAATATTATCATTATTTGATGATTGTTGAAGAGATAAGATTTCCCTCAATCTTATATTATCCTTGTTCAGGAGATTTGATTTTATTAAAGATTCTTGATTGATGCTCTTTAGAATGACTTCTTTTTGAAATTGACCAGGCCAAAAAGGCCTAGAAATAAAGTAAAAAAAATCTTTATA
>JFLG01000120.1 GCA_000634735.1 Prochlorococcus sp. scB241_528N17
AATAAAGTAAAAAAAATCTTTATACAAATATCCTTTTGAAATCCTTACAAAGACTAAAAATAAAAAAATTCCTAAAAATATCCAAATTTTCTTTTTATGCCACCAACGACTAGAAGAAATTCGTCGGATATTTAACATAATATTAGTCTCTTATCGCGTTCCTTATAAAGTCTGGAGTGTCAACAACTCTTTTAAGTTTTTTAAA
>JFLG01000121.1 GCA_000634735.1 Prochlorococcus sp. scB241_528N17
TATGTGAGTAAAAATTCCCGTTTCATCACTTAATAAATCATTAATGCCTCTAACTAAAGCTCCACCACCTGCAAGCATAATCCCTCTATCAACAATATCTGCGGCAAGTTCAGGAGGAGTTCGCTCTAAAGTTCTTTTTACAGCTTCAACTATTTTGCTAAGTGTTTCAGCCATAGCTTCTCTAATTTCTCCTGAAGTTAAAGTGACTGACCTAGGAAGACCAGATAAAAGATGTAAACCTCTCACCTCTAAAGTTGTTTTATCATATTCATCATCTGGGAATGCAGAACCAATCCTGATCTTAATATCTTC
>JFLG01000122.1 GCA_000634735.1 Prochlorococcus sp. scB241_528N17
CTTTTTTAAGGTATAAGGCAATTGATTCGTTTATTTCGTCGCCAGCTATTCGTACAGATTCGCTTAATACAGTTCCACCCAAACTTAATACTGCAACCTCAGTAGTTCCACCACCAATATCAACAATCATAGTGCCAATTGGCTCAGTTACGGGTAATGATGCACCTATTGCTGCCGCAACAGGTTCATCTATCAAGTGAACTTCTCTAGCTCCTGCTAATCCAGCTTCTCTTACTGCTCTTCGCTCGACACTTGTAACTCCACTTGGAATACCTATAACTATTCTTGGAGCAACTATACCCTTGCCTTCGTTACATTTTTGAATAAATGTTTTAATCATTTGCTCCGCAGCATCAAAATCTGCAATAACACCATCTCTAAGCGGTCTTACAGCTCTAATATTACCAGGCGTTCTTCCAAGCATTAACTTTGCTTCTTTACCAACAGCCAATGGAATCCCTTCCTCTAAATCCATTGCTACTACAGAAGGTTCTTGTAAAACAACGCCCTTA
>JFLG01000123.1 GCA_000634735.1 Prochlorococcus sp. scB241_528N17
GTAGAGATGAGGAGCCTGACTGGTTTAATTTAGAAATATGGGGCAAACAGGCGCAAATAGCAGCAGATTACGTTAAAAAAGGGTCTTTAATTGGAATCACAGGAAGCTTTAAAATTGACAGTTGGAAAGATAAAAATACTGGGGAGGATAGATACAAGCCAGTTGTTAGGGTAGACAGGTTAAACTTACTAAGTTCTCGAAAGGAGTCTGATAATAAT
>JFLG01000124.1 GCA_000634735.1 Prochlorococcus sp. scB241_528N17
CATATTTGATTTGATCTAAGTAAGTTTCAATGATTGAATAATTTTCGCCAAATAAATAACCTGCATAAGTGAGTAGTGCTACCCATATCAAGCTCCCAAATGTAGTCCAAATCAAAAATTTTCTTAATGGCATAAGTTCTATACCAGCGGGAACTGAAATCAATGTTCTTATACCTGGTACTAATCGACCCCAAAAAACTAAAGAAACCCCGTACTTATCAAACCACCTTTTACTTTTACTTAAATCATTA
>JFLG01000125.1 GCA_000634735.1 Prochlorococcus sp. scB241_528N17
CTTTTACTTAAATCATTAGAAGAAATACCCAGATACTTTCCTTTTTTATCTAAAAAATTTGAAAGTCTTTTTTCATTTACTAATCTTCCTAAATAATACCAAGGCAATGATCCTAGAATAGTTCCAAATAATCCCCAAAAAACTATTACATAAAAATTTAATTTTTGTTGATAAACGAAAAACCCTCCCAAGGGCATAATAATTTCCGAGGGTATTGGGGGTATTATATTT
>JFLG01000126.1 GCA_000634735.1 Prochlorococcus sp. scB241_528N17
TAAAGATTCTCGGCAGCCATATAAATTATCAAATTTGCTCTTAGTTACTGAATCATTAACATTGATAGCAGGGAAAGGTAAAGCATTTTGCTTTTGCAGTTGGTAAAGTCTTGCAACTCCCGTTGTAGTTTCTTCAGTAACACCAATGATATTACTCTTAATTCTAGAATAGAAGTCACTAACATTTTCTAACTTAGATTTAATAGAATTAAATAAAGCTACTTCTTCTTCATTCCCTGGATTATCTAAAACAGATAAATCTTTTTCTGCTTTACTACCGAGTATCAATAAGCCAGTTGCATCTCCCCCATCATCAGA
>JFLG01000127.1 GCA_000634735.1 Prochlorococcus sp. scB241_528N17
AATATTCATCAAGAGTCTCACCTTTTTTTGCGTATACAGGAATTCCTTGATCTGCAATAGCTGCAGCGGCATGATCTTGAGTTGAAAAAATATTGCATGAAGCCCATTTCACTTCTGCACCAAGATCAACAAGAGTTTCAATTAATACTGCTGTCTGAATAGTCATATGGAGACTGCCGGCTATTTTTGCTCCTTTCAATGGCTTTTCAGATTGATATTTATCTTTAAGTGCCATTAATCCAGGCATTTCTGTTTCGGCAATTTTTATTTCTTTACGACCAAAATCTGATAAAGAGATATCAGCAATTACATAATTAGGTGAAGAGGCTTTAACTGAATTTGCGATAACCATGTCTAGTGAATACTTTTTCAATTAAACTATAAATGATTTTTGCCTAATTTTGTGTTTGTTGA
>JFLG01000128.1 GCA_000634735.1 Prochlorococcus sp. scB241_528N17
AGGGAAAAAACTCTCACACAAATTAAATCCCAAATCAATTGTTTTATTACACGGTCCAATTGGAGCAGGGAAAACTTCATTTGTTCAAGGGATTGCTCAAGGCTTATCAATCTCTGAGGACATTACAAGCCCTACATTTGCTTTATCGCATCACTATAACTCCGGAAGAATTCCGCTAATTCACCTTGATTTATACAGGTTAGAAAATATTTCTTCAGCAAAAGAAGTTTTTTTTTCAGAAGAAGAAGAGGCAATACAAAAAAAAGCTATTTTAGTTATCGAATGGCCAGAATTAATAGAACCAATTATTGATAATTTCTGGAAAATAGAAATTAG
>JFLG01000129.1 GCA_000634735.1 Prochlorococcus sp. scB241_528N17
TTTCTGAAAAACTACCAGCTTCAAAGTTGTTTAATCTAGCTTCTAGACCGTCTACACGGCTATTTGTAACTGCAATTTCTTCTGCAGCGTTGAAGTCATTAATAGTGACTTCGTTCGCAGTTGCTGCCATTGGCGCTAGAAGGCCTAATGATGCAGGAGCTACGAGCAAGCTCTTGAAAAGCTTCATAAATTTCCTCACACGAAATTTAAAGTACACCTCAAGATAGTGTATTTAGGCATACAAAATCAAGTATCAACGAATACATTTTCGAATAATTTGTGCCACTTTCTAAACTTATACAGTCAGATTAGATTCATATTTGATTATTTATTTTGTATTTAGATATGAATTCTTGATTTTGTAAATTATATTTTTTTTGAAATTTTGAAAGAAACCTTTTCTGTTTTGTATTTTTTCTTCTTTTTATTGTCAACTGTATCTACGTACCATCCAGAAGCCAACCTAGTGTCAATTTCTTCGTAACTTTCTTTTTGGTTTAATTTATTTAGGGATTTCTTTTTGTAATCCATAAATTTGATAAATTTTTTCTTTAATAAAAAAAATATAGCATTTAAATGTAATTTGAGCAGTAAATTAATTTGGTTAAAATTTTAAATAGAGTTTTGAAAATTATTTACCTTTAGATTTTTTTCCTGAAATCTTTAGAAAAAAGAAAAAAAGACTTTTATTTCTCTCAACAAAAAAAATAATTAGTTATATTTTTTTTTAAATTTATACCTGAGGAGCACAAGGTCAAATGACTCACATCAATCTTATAGTGAATTCTTTACCTAGAGATTTACTAGAATTCGTTTTTTTTCTTGCTGTTGGTTTCACAGCAGGTTCCATTGGAATCATATAAGCATCTTCAATTAATTTTTTAGATTTCTATTAAAATTTAAAATCATTTTTACATATATTTATTATTAAAAAGATAACTTATTTAATTCTTAATTAACAAACTGACTTAATTTATTTTTTAAAGCAAAATCATTGAATCAACAGGGATCTCGAGTTTTAATCTACCCTTAAGTTCCTTTAATTCAACAACTGTTATTAAACCTAAAATTTCTTTCTTTTGATCTTGTAGCAACCTTGAGACACAACCAACTGTTCCTCCTGTAGCTAACAAGTCATCTACGATTACGAAAGAATTGAATTTTTTTAGGGAATTACTTTGTATTGATAGAGAATTTTTTCCATATTCCAAATCATATCCTCTTGTTATTGTCTGTCCAGGCAGCTTTCCAGGTTTTCTTGCAACAATCATGGGTTTAGATGATTTTAAAGCAATTGCAGAGCCAAAAATAAATCCCCTCGCATCTATAGAAATTATTGCTTCAGCATTTTTTAAAAATTGATTTGAAGACATTTTTAAAATAAGGTCCCGAAAAATATCAGGATATTGAAGAATTTCCAGAACGTCTTTAAAATCAATACCTTTTTTTGGAAAATCCTTATAAGTGAGAATCAAATCTTCTAATTTTTTCATACTTCTAAGTCTCGAAAGTAATTCGGATGAATATCATTATGGAATTCATTCAATTTATATTATAAATATGTCGTAATTTAAAAAATTTCAAACCCAACTTATAAGTAATGTAATTTCTTGATTTGGGAAAACTAATTTATAGAATTAATGGATCTTTTTTTCTTAAAAATAGAAACTAAAATCTTTCTCTGACCTAAAAAGTAATATTTTTGTCAAATTTAGGAATTTGATCTTTTAAATATGACAGTAATGAACTAAATCTTATGAGAAGGACGTATAGCTACTTGGTAGCGCGGGTGCCTTTGCAATAAAATAATATTTATATCCGAATATGACTTGGTATACGTTAGATCTGCTAGCCCAACTTAATTTCCTTACGAATTCTAAGGTTTGAATCCTTATTTTGGAGTTCAAAAACGCCACACCAAACTAGCGTCAAAGGTACTGGCATCCAGATTACCTTCTTTAGAAATCACTTTTCCTATGCCAGTTTGAAGGCTTAAATCTTTATTTAAATTGTACTCCAAGCCGACACTAGGTTTGAACAATAGGGCGCTACCGCTATCTACACCTCCTCCCCCTCCTGCACCAATTAGCATTTCGCCATAGAATCTCAAGTCCTTCCAACTCGGACCAAGAATGCCTACACCCCAGTGTCCCTCAGAATATCCACCTGCTCCTCCTCCATACGCGCTTAATCCTTGTCCTGTAATGTACCAACAATCTCCTATTATAAAGTCAATTTTACCTCCCAAAAGTTGCATATCGCGTGAAGAACCTCCCTTTCGTTGGGCATCAAAATACCATTGGTGCGCAGGGCGAAAGCGCCATTTGGTAGTTTTTATAAGATCTGTTTCCACTAAAGGTGCTCCTTTTTGATCCTGAGCAAAAGTTTCCATTACGTATGCCAAATTAAAGCCGAGATATGGGGTGTCAAAATTGCCATCTGGAGCAGTGAGATAACCGCCATCCATAATTAAACTGAGATCAGGAGAAAGTCGGTATTCCAATCCTAGATTTGCTCGAGCGACAAATCCTCCACCAGTCTCTACCGACCCGCCCCCCGCGCCACCTATTGTTAGAGCTGGGAGAATGGCCATTTTATCGTCATTGGTTAGGGGGAGGCGATAACCTATCCCGGCTAAAAGTTCGGCGTATCCGCCTACACCTCCTGATAAGGCGCCGGCAGTTTCAAAAGTAGTAAACCAGTTATCATCTAGAAAGTAAGAGTACTCTACTCCGACCAGCCCTAATGAATTGTTAAGCGACCCCCCAGAGGTATTTTTGCTTCTGTTGGTCGGTGAATAGGCACGAACGCGGGCGGCGAGGTGAGATCGATGGATGCTCACATTACTCCATTCACCTCCGAAGTAATCAGCTACAGTAAGTCCATCATCTTCCCAATTGAGTGTAAGTGAACTGAAGGGAATATCCAATGAAATCGCGATTGCATCGCTGGAAATATTTCCGTTTGGAAAGTCTACATATGTATAATTCAGGCCCAGTTTGCTCCAGCTAAAGTCGTACTTCAGACCTAAATGAGGGCGTATCATCAACCCTCCTCCTTGTGCTGCGGCACCACCGCCTCCAGCACCTACATAGCCCCCTGCATCAAAAATAAAGTTATCAAATAATTGGCGTTCCAAACCCAAGCTATAGCCACCAGTAAAGAAGCCACCACGTCGTCCGGTAGCAGCACCGTAAAGAGTAATACCGCCGTAAAACAAAGGGTTTAGTTGATCGTAAGCCCCAATACTGTATAGACCCATTTGTTCGCCCGCATCTGGCATATCAATTTCCTCAAAGGAAAACCTTAAAGTTCGATTGCGCCAAGTTGAAGACTCCTCTTGAGCTTTGTTAAAATTCTTCTTTGATTTATTCTTTAATTTTGTTTTTTCAAAATAACTTTTATCCTCATTATATGATTTCCAAATAATCTTCTTTAAAGGTTTTTCCTCTATTTCGCGTACCTTTTCCCACTTAATTGGATTAAATTCAGAAGAATCTTCTTTAACCTTTTCTGCAAATACTCCCAGAAAGTTTAAAAATTGAGCAATTATGAAAAAATAAAATACAATCCTCATTTTTATAAACGGATACTAAAAAATAATACAAAACATATAATATTCGACAATCAATTACATCAAATGAGTACATTTCTAATTTGTCAAATGATTAAATAAGAAAGTATCAAACAATTACTATTCACTTTGTCTTTCAAGGACGGATAAGAAAAATGCCATTAAATAACTCTTTAGAACCGTGCATAAGATAATCAATATTAAAATGAGAGGAATGAAAAATAATTACTTAAACTCAAAAACTTTTAGAGAGACTAGCAAATTAGAAAATATCGCTTTGAAGTTTCAATCAAGTCCAAAGATGATTTCTGACTTTAAAAAAGACTAATTTCTAGTGACAAAATAGCGACAAAAGTCATTATCTAGCTTCAAAAGTGATTTTTTATAAAATATTTAGGAATTTGGTCTTTTATAGATGTCTCTTATGAACTAAGATCTTATGAGCGGGGCGTGGCGCAGCTTGGTAGCGCGGGTGCTTTGGGAGCACTAGGTCGCAGGTTCGAATCCTGTCGCCCCGATCAGTTATAGCAGTAAGTCTCAGCTAATAATATATTTCCCTCAAAAAAGCTTTCCCTCAAAATTCCCTCAAATTAAATCAAACATTTATTTTGGAAGCATTTTATCTAGATACCTAATGCATAACCTAAATCGCCAACAGTAAGTATTATCTCTGGATTTCTTGGATCTGGTTCCAACTTATCTCTTAGTCTTGCAATAGAATCATTTACCATTCTTAACTCAATTTCACGTATTGGTTGATAGCCCCAAATTGCTTCAAATATTTCAGAACTTGGAACCCCACCAGGTTTTTCGAATAAAACTTCTAGAAGAATAAATTCAGTTCGAGTTAAAATAATTTTTTCTCCTGCTATTGAAAGATCCTGTCTAAGAAAATCAATTTCTAAATTGCCAAATTTCTTTACATAAGGAGGTTTAATTTCATTATCAGAAATAAATGAACTATTAAGACTTAAATTATCAATTTTCTTTATTAATTCCCGAGGACTAAAAGGTTTTGGCAAATAATCAACAGGTCCTAGGTCCAAAGCTGCTACACTCTCAGAAATAGTCTCTGAGGCATTTAGAAATATCATAGGTACAACAGATTCTGCTCTAATCTTTCTACAAACAGCAAATCCA
>JFLG01000130.1 GCA_000634735.1 Prochlorococcus sp. scB241_528N17
TATATATGAGAACGCATCCTCTTGTAAGAATAAGTTTTGATGACACTGGAAAAACATTAAAAATAGCAGGTAATACTGCCGGTACTGGTTTCAATAGAAGGAATAAAGAAGATAATATTAAGCATCGCATTGATATAAAATATAAAAAAAATGATTCAAATTGGTTTGTGCGTAATGAAAAAACTAGAGGTGAAAAAAAAATAAAAAATAATTTTAAACTCACACCGAACAAAACATTTAGTGTGACTCAATTAGGTGAATGGAGCACGTATAAAATTGGAATCTATAATACAAAGGATGATGATGGTTTTGTAAAAGTCTTCAAAGATAAGAAATTAATATTTGATTACAAAGGTATAACAT
>JFLG01000131.1 GCA_000634735.1 Prochlorococcus sp. scB241_528N17
GTAACTATATTCTTAACGATATTATGTAGATAATTTAACCAGAATTTAAAGTGAGGGACTCGCATTTTGAAGAAAAGAAAGAGAATATAAAGAAAAAAGGTAATTCCAATGGAATCAACCAAAATACCAAAAATGATTATTAAAAAACAACTTAAAAAGGGAGTTATTAAGAAACAGCTTAAAAAGGTTGATAAAGCAATTGTTGAAATTGCAGAAATGAAATTTGAAAATTATGAAGAAAAAGAAGAAAAACT
>JFLG01000132.1 GCA_000634735.1 Prochlorococcus sp. scB241_528N17
AATAGATTTTAATCTAAGAATCAAATACTAAGATAACTCTATAAAAAATGTTCTTTGTTAAAAATATCTCCAAAAAGATTTCTTTATTTCAAAATATTTCCAAAAAAATAATTTTATGGCACACATAAGGAACAAGATCTCGTTATTATGTTTACATAAAGTAACTA
>JFLG01000133.1 GCA_000634735.1 Prochlorococcus sp. scB241_528N17
AAGTATAGTTTAGGCATAGATAATGAAGAAAAAGATGGATTATTTATATCTAGAAAATCTGATAAATTTAAATTTAAAAGCTTAGATTTTCAATTAGTACCGGAGCTTTATTTGCAGAGAATAATTAAAGATGAAACATACAGTTTTAGAGAAAAAGAAGCATCTATAACCAGTCCTAAGATAAAAAATCAAATCACTCCT
>JFLG01000134.1 GCA_000634735.1 Prochlorococcus sp. scB241_528N17
TTTTCTTATTTTTTAACTCACAAAACATCTCATCTACCTTAGATAAAGATTCATTTTTAGTAATTTGCATTTTGTTATCTTTCATAATTTTTTGATATTTTTCTATAAAAATTTATGTTTTTTTCTCTAAATCTTCCATTAGTTTTCGCTGCTCTTCCTTTGACAATGAGTTGAATTTGGTTTCTAGTTTATCATTAACA
>JFLG01000135.1 GCA_000634735.1 Prochlorococcus sp. scB241_528N17
CCCAGTTTTTAGGATGCGAATGCGAATGATTCAATATTGTACCTCCATAATCATTTACCTCTTTAGGTAAAGAAGATATAAAATGATTTTCTTTAATTTGATTTGTAGTTATTGCTAAAGAAATAGGTAAATCATTATTTTTATAAATTTCAAAAATACTTCTTGCAGATTCAATATCTTCATCACAATCGAGTCTCATTGTGATTAGCCCATT
>JFLG01000136.1 GCA_000634735.1 Prochlorococcus sp. scB241_528N17
TAACGGCAGGTCTTTTTTTGTGCAAATTTCTAAAATTGATTAACTTTTTAATTTAACACTTTCAGAAACTATAATGAAAAGAAAATGAATAAAAATATATTGAAAAAAATTGATTTATTCAAGAAAATTGAAGAAGCGAAAATAAAACAAAAAGCAGGAAATCTTTTAGAGGCAAATCAAATATTTCAAGTGTTATTAAAATCAAATAATGATTCTTTTGATTTACTCTATGCTTATGGTTTGTTTTGTAGAGATTTAAAAAATTTTAATTTAGCAAAAAAAGTATTTGTCAATTTAATTAATAAATTTCCATCATCAATTAATCCTTATATTTTATTAGCCGAGATATTGAAAATTGAGAATAAATTCAAAGATGCAGAAGGAGTACTCCTAAAGGCAATAAAAATTGATCCTAATAATGGAGAATTACTTTATAATTTTTCTCTTTTATTCTTTGCTTTGAGAAACTTTGATAATGCATTAGTTTATATAGATAAAGCTATTAAATTATCTATAAATAATGATATTTATAAACTTTTGAAGTCAGAGATTTACATCAACAAGTTCAATATTGATGAAGCTATAAATATCTTAGAGGATTTAAATAATAATAATAGAATTAAAAAGGATAATAATAAAGAAATAAGAATAAATATCCTACTTGCCGATGCATTCTTAAAAAAAAGGAACTATGAAAAAGCAGAAATTCTTCTACTAAATTTAATCAATAAATTTAAAAAATTGGAGTTGGCGTATTTAAATCTAAGTGTTCTTTATAAAGAAAAAAATCAATTAAGTAAGAGTATAGAAATACTAAAAAAGGGAATAAATTTATCGCCAAATTTCATGCCTTTTTACACCAATTTGGCTTGTTTTTATAGAAATTCAGGACAACTTGAACTTGCTATTGAGACTAACTTATTAATTATTTCGAGAAATAAATTTGACTTTAATAGTTTTTATGAATTATCTGGGATTTATGATTTTAAGAATCATAAAAATGAATTAAATTTTTTATTTAATACAAAAATAGAGAATCTCGATCCAAACTCAAAAATCTACGCAGCTTTTGCGAAATCAAATTTACTTCATAAAGAAGGAAAATTTAAAGAAAGTGCAAAATTTCTTAAGATTGCCAATGACGAAAGCTTGAAGTATAAAAAATCTGACACAAATCTAAAGATAAAGCATACTGAATTTTATAGATCACTAAAAATCAAAAATTCAAAAAATAAAAATTTAAAGAATTCTTCAAATTATATTTTTATTGTTGGCATGCCAAGGTCTGGAAGCACTTTACTTGAAAATATTTTGAGTTTAAATCCTGAAGTAACTGATATGGGTGAGGTTAACTTTTTAGAGGAGTCCACCAAGGAAGCTCAAGATTTGGAGGATGTTTATGACCTCTACGAAAAAAAAGTTATAAATCAATTTCAATCTTCTAAAATTTACACCGACAAAAGTTTGTTTAATTATACGTACTGTGCTGTTATTTCAAATTTTTTCCCTAAAGCGAAAATAATAAATTGCATAAGGAACCCTCTTGATAATATTTTATCCATATACAGAGCAAACTTCTTAAAACAGTCTTTCTCTTTTTCTTTGACTGATATTTCTAGTTTATATGTGCACTATTTTGAAATTATGGAGGAATATAAAATCAAATATGGTGAAAATATTTATGATTATTATTATGAGGACTTAATTGAAAATCCTAATAATGTTATACCCGGGATAATAAATTGGCTTGATTGGGATTGGAACGAAAAATATCTTTCTCCCCATCAAAACAAAAGAAATGTATACACCGCTAGTAGCGCTCAAATAAGAAAGAAATTTTATTCTTCTTCTATTGGAATTTGGAAAGAATATAAGGAACTTTTGGAACCTGCAATTGAAATTATTAAAACAAATAAAATTCTTGGAGAAAAGATTTCATAATTAAGAGAGTGATTTTTGTAATAGCCGGCTCGAATTTTGTCTACCGGCGGTTGTTAATTCAAGCTTAATAGATTAACTTTAAAATACCTTAAATTGTGTGAGGAATTTTTATGAAGCTTTTTAAAAGCTTGTTAGTAGCCCCAGCAACGATTGGGCTACTAGCTCCAATTTCTACGTTTGCTGGAGAGGCAAGCTTAAATGATATCTCAAAATACTCTAATCTAGAGCATATTGACTTAGCTAATGCTTTTGTAAATGATGAAGCAAATCAAAACTCTTTACTTGCTGGTGGAGAAGGTTTAGTTGAAAGTGCTAGCCCAGCTGGTAGTTTTTCAGAAA
>JFLG01000137.1 GCA_000634735.1 Prochlorococcus sp. scB241_528N17
AGGATGCGTTCTCATATATACATGTCGATTTTTAAATTCAAAAAACGTTACTCTGCCATCTGTATGTTTAAAATCTTTAGGAAGTCTTGTTTTAAAACCAATCCATATTTCTTTATTTAAAGTGCTTCTTTGCTTTGTCTCAAATATTGCTCTTTCTGTTTCTTTTCCTGAACCTTCTTTAAGAGGATCATTATTCCATCCATGTTTCACTGTAACTTCAAGAT
>JFLG01000138.1 GCA_000634735.1 Prochlorococcus sp. scB241_528N17
AGATTACCACTATCGCACAAAGAAATTATTCAGAAGTGGACGTCCGTTATCGGGTCCACTTTTCTGTTTTAGAGGCAGATATCTGGAGGTGCATCACACAAACGATGACACCAAAATGGCAACAATCAGAAGAAGCGGTAGCGGCTGGCAGGTCCTTATCAGAAGGAAGAATTATGTAGGCCCAAGGTCAAGAACTTTTCCTCCAGAGATCTGGCCCAATCATGGGCAAATG
>JFLG01000139.1 GCA_000634735.1 Prochlorococcus sp. scB241_528N17
GTCAAAGGTATAACATCTGACTGGAAAGGAAAATACACTGGTACTAATGTAAGAATAGGTGTTTATAGACACTCGGGAAAACAAATTGGAATTGAATACCCCGATCAATCTATCCATTTTGATGATTTTATTGTCGTCTCAGATCAAAAAACTTTAGACCAATTGATCAGAAAGAATGAAAAACCCAATGATTGATTAAATTAAATTAAATTGAAAGAGCGGTAACTATTT
>JFLG01000140.1 GCA_000634735.1 Prochlorococcus sp. scB241_528N17
AATTGTTATTTGCCACTGATGCGCATAAAAAGCACCGTTGGAAAAAATATTCAAAAATAGTGAAGTTATATCGTGATATTTTAAATCAATTACCTGAAGAAGTTTCTAAAAAGATTGCTTACTTAAATGCTGAAAGGATTTATGACATAAAAAATTAGATAATTAAAAAAAGATTTAAATACTAGTCAACGTTTTTGGGATGGCTGATAAGAAAAAGAAAAAGAAAAAGAAATG
>JFLG01000141.1 GCA_000634735.1 Prochlorococcus sp. scB241_528N17
GATGATGAACCAATATTATTCAAAGAAAAAATAAATTATAAATACCCAGGGGGAGCTGGATATGCACCTCATCAAGATGCTCCTGCTTATCCTTTTGGGAAAAAGCACATAACATTGCTATTAGCTATAGATGATTCTGATATAAGTAATGGATGTTTGGAATTTGCAAGAGGTAGAAATAATGAGGGCATAATAAATATTGATGACAAAGGA
>JFLG01000142.1 GCA_000634735.1 Prochlorococcus sp. scB241_528N17
TAGATTGTTTAATAGGATCAGAGATGTTTCCTTTATCTCTACTTTTTTTCGATATTGTCATATATACATTGTCATGAGCTGAAAGGATTAATCTAACCTGTTTTGGACTCCCAAAACCCATGTGAGGTATTATGAATTTTTGATTTGGGAAATCAAGGAAAAGTTTAGAAAATTTAGGCCAATCTCTTTCCCAATCATAAAACTCCCAATGTGTCATAACAGGAATATTCTTTGAAGAAAACTTCACTAAAAAGTCAGTAAACCCTTTTCCTGATGGGTCTAAATATGTTTCTCCTGATTCATGCTGTCTACCATGAGTCTTATCTGCATGAGTGAATAAGATTTCTCCTACAAAAGAATATTTATATTTATCAATATTTTTCAAAGTTCGCTTTGTGAAGGATTTACCAATGTCATTTTCATGCAAAAAATACTTTGGTGCACCAAGCACTATTAAATCTTTGTTGTCTCTATGC
>JFLG01000143.1 GCA_000634735.1 Prochlorococcus sp. scB241_528N17
TCGACTAAATATTGACGCCTTATTTAGCTGATTTCATATGAACAAATTAAATATTTATAAAACAAAAACAATAAACTTTTTAAGAAAATATTCATTAAATATTTTTATGGCTATTGTAGCTATCAATTCATATTCTATTTCAAGTACTCTTAAAGAAAATAGAAATATTTTAAATGAAAATGTAAAGTTACTAAGATATAAAGAGATTTGCGCGAGATATTATACTTTTTATTCTTCTGGAACTGATGAGCAGGCAGAAAGTAGAGAGGAATTGACAGCTTCTTTGTTAGATGTTCCATTGGAGCTTGTTGATACTTTTTGCCAAAGGATGATATAGATATTTTTCTCTTAATAAATTGAGAATTTTTAAAAAGTTTTTTGCACCGTATTGAAAATGAAATTTAGTATTTTAAATTTTTGCAGATATTTATGATTTAATTAAACGTTTATAATTTTATTATCGTATTTTTTAAAATTAAATTTAAAAATGGTTTAATTATCAAAATATATGATGTAATTTTAAGTAAATTTAAAAAAATTATATATTTTTAAAATGTCAATTAAGGGTCTAATTCTATTCGATATAGATGGAGTTATTAGAGATGTTTCGAATAGCTATAGAATGGCAATTATAAAAACAGTAAAGCATTATTGTTTTTGGGAACCAAGTATTTTCGAAATTGATGAAATAAAAAATGAAGGGATTTGGAACAATGACTGGGATTTAAGTT
>JFLG01000144.1 GCA_000634735.1 Prochlorococcus sp. scB241_528N17
CAAAAAAAGACCTGCCGTTAAGCAGGTCTTTCTTTGTGTTTAGTTTTTACTAATTAAATAATTAGAAAGAGAATGATGTTTTAACAGCTATACCTGTTAAATCATCACCAGATGTCTCCTGAATAAAGATACCAGGTGTAATAGTCATGGCATCATTTACTGGATAAGAGTAAGACGCTTCATATACAAGATACTCAGTCGCAGAGTCAGCATAAAGATCATCAGTTGCTGCAGCAATGTTTACTGAACCAGGGCCAACTTCTGGGAAGCTTAGACCAACGAAGTATCCAGATTTTTCAGTAGTTCCGTCATCTGAAGTTTCAAAACCAACGCTTAGGCTTGCTAAATCAAAAGTGTAGTAACCGTTAAGACCCCAGTATGTTGTTGAATCAGTGCCTGATCCAGCATCATCACTAGCGTATGCAACAGCTACTCCGTAACTGTCAGCTGTATAAGCAGCATTAAGACCGAATAAGTCAGCATCATCACCTATGATTTCACTTTGTGGAGATGAAATTCCACCAGCTAGTGAGAATCCAGAATCAAATGCATAACCTAGAGATGCTGCAACACCTTTACCACCTGCACCGAGAGAATTACCAGTACCACAGTCGTCTGGTGTTAAATCAGTGAATGAACTATAAGTACAAGCTCCAGTAAATGTAGCACTAATGTCAGTTGAATCACCAACTACCATTGTTGCTCCACCAACAGGGAATGAATAAGTTACACCATCAACAGTTAGGGCAGTTCCAGTATCGAAACCCATTTTTCCACCCATGGTTGATGCTGTTGCACTACCGTTATCAATAGCTATATCAAGTGAATCTTCACCTGTGAAACTTGTTGATAAACCGATGTTGAATTGGAAGTCGAAGCTTGTTGATTCGTTAGAAGCATCTCCAGTGTCTCCAGCACCGTCTACTTGACCTAGAACAGCATCAACACTAAATGATGCAGTAGTTGTTTCTGAAAAACTACCAGC